>NZ_BAAHYV010000007.1:0-1690607 GCF_054657375.1 Desulfotomaculum defluvii
GGCGCAAGGCCCAAGGCTTATGGCCGACCTGAAGAATTACCCAATAGTATAAAGTTTCTGGTGGCGATACCGGAGGGGGTACACCTGTTCCCATCCCGAACACAGCAGTTAAGCCCTCCAGGGCCGATGGTACTTGGAGCTAGCGCTCCTGGGAGAGTAGGTCGTCGCCAGAGTAATTTTTAGAAACCACAGTGAGAAATCACTGTGGTTTTGTTGTATTTAGATATTTTATGCGACAGCGGGGACGGCTCGCTGTCGCATAATGTGGTGATAGTCAAATGAATCGAATGAAGGGTTTTATTATATCTTATTAAAAGGTAAAATTATGTTAGAAGACGAAGGTAATTCAACATTTGATTTATTAAACATCTGGCACTAAGATTAGAACTAAACTATTCAAGCTAAACTGGAGGACAAATATTTTGAGATTTTGCTCGCTTTCATCTTGCAGTTACGCCAATAGTGTGGTTATTCAAGACAATCATACTTGTATATTGGTGGACTGTGGTCTGAGAAAAAGAGATATTAAGCCTTTTCTTAACCACGTTGGAATGACAGTAAAAGATATCGATGCTGTACTGGTTACACATTGCCACATTGATCATACATATGGTCTCAATTACATACTGGCGGAAAAAGAAGTACCTATATATTCTACTAGCGGTGTATTAAAAGAACTAAATATAAACTATCAATTTAAAAGGGTACCAAAACTGCTTACACTGCAAATGGAGCAGCTTGAATTTATAGATACCCTTCAGGTTACTCCCTTTAAACTGTCTCATGATGTACAGACCGTTGGTTTCCTCATTAGTGATGGTAATGAAAGCTTGGGTTACTTAACAGATACTGGTTACGTACCTGAACAATGTTTAGAAGCCTTTCAATCAGTTAACTATTTATACATAGAGTCCAACCATGATGTGGTTATGTACCAAAACTCTAGTAAACCATATTATGTCAAAAGACGTAACCTGGGTCCCAATGGGCATTTGTCCAATAATCAGTGTAGTCAAGCCTTAGTTGATTTAAGATTAGCTCAGTGCAGCCTAGTCACATTGGCCCATTTAAGTGAAGAGGATAATGAACCAGAGCTGGCGTTACGAACTGCTAAAGCTAACTTAATGAAGGATATTCAACTGGTAGCGGCACCTCCACGCAAACCTGGAGAGTGGAGTAATGTTACACTTAAGAAAAGGTAAAAAGAAACTAATAAAGAGTTATATTACTGGGCAAGATTTTAATTTGTAGATATTGTTACTGACTTACGATGTATACTCTATCAAAATTTTACTATTTTGTTTAAATAGATTAGGTGGTGCAAAATGCATAAGAAACGTTTTGAGAAAGAATTTGAAGTTCATTATTATGAGATTAATCAGTACCAGGAGGCAACTCCCGTAACTGTTCTCAAATATTTGGAAGAAACTGCTATTGCACATTCGGATGCAGTGGGATTGGGTATAAATAGGTTGAAGTCTGAAGGGATTGCCTGGGTTTTAAATAGATGGAGTGTACAGGTGGAAAGATACCCCAAAAGTAATGAAAAAGTAATAGTGGAAACATGGCCGTCCAGTTTTGAACGTTTTTATGCCACCAGGAATTTTTATATTAAAGATTTAAAGGGTGGTATACTGGGGCGGGCTACAAGCCTATGGATATTTCTTAACATCGAAAAGAAAAGGCCAATTAGAATACCGGATAAATATATGATCCCCTATGGGTTGGAATTACAAGAAGTGATGGAGAAACCCTTTGGTGAGATATATTATGTGGAAAATCCAGAAGTTTTAAAGGAGTTTTATGTTAGGAGAAGTGATATCGATACCAATCAGCATGTCAATAATACCGTTTATTTGGGATGGGTACTAGAAACAGTACCCAATGAAATATATCATGAATATATAATGCCATCATTTGAGATTATGTATAAAAGAGAAGTTGGAATGGGTTCAGTAATATCTGCTACTAGTCAAACTGTAGAAGAATTGCCCAGTACTACCTTTGCCCATATCATAAAAGAGAAGGACAAAGGGTACGATTTAGCTTTTGCTAAAACACATTGGATTAAAAGATCGAATAAGATATGAAATCAAATGAGAAAATAATATTATGATTAATATTAGATAACAATTGTAGGTTATCTTACTTAATGAGGTGGTCTAAAGTGAATGTTTATGAAGCCATAACCAATCGTCGTTCAATAAGAAAATTTATTTCTCGCCAAGTACCTAATGATATTATAAATAAACTGCTGGAAGCTGCCCGTTGGGCACCTTCTGGGGGGAATATTCAGCCCTGGTTTTATTATGTGGTTAAAGATCAGGCTAAGCGACAGAAATTGGCCCAAGATGCCTTAGGTCAGCAGCATGTATCTGATGTGCCCTTATGCATTGTAGTATGCGCTGAGCCTGACTTATCTGCCAAAAGATACCAAGAACGTGGTGCAGAACTTTATTGTTTACAGGATACGGCTGCGGCGGTTCAAAATATTATGCTGGCAGCATTGGAGGAAGGGCTAGGTACCTGCTGGGTAGGAGCCTTTAATGAGGAAAAGGTTCAAGAAACCTTAGAAATGCCACCGGGCCGTCGGCCTGTAGCCATTATTCCTATAGGTTACCCAGTTGAAGTCCCTAAATCAACTCCCCGAAAGGAAGTACCTGAAATATCTGAAATCGTCTAGTATCATTAACTGTCAAGTGGCATAAATTTTTAAATTCAGCAACCCTACAGTTGAAAATTACTGTAGGGTTTTCTTATATTGGTGCTGGGTGTTGAATAACTAATTTATTTAATAAGTGTGTTATTGGTGACAAGTACAAAACTTTCAATACCAATGATTAATACTATACCACCAGGAATTTTGTTCATCGCTATTATATATGCTGCTAAAGTAGTTTCTGGAGGATAAAGAGTAATTTGTTAATAAAGGAAAATATCAAAAGTATTACCTATAAACATTCAATTACAAATTCAATAAAATTTGTTATACTCAATTCATGTCTCAGTAATTAATATATTAAGCATCTAGAAAGGGGTAAAAGGTTGAAAAGAACATTTATTGTAGTTTTAATGGCTGCTGTACTTATGTTTTCCTTTAGTTCGGCTGCTTTAGCCGGCAATGCACCAGAGGTGCATAAAACCTATTACTTTGATTATGTTGATTATGATTATTATTATCATAATCATCGTCATCATCAGGTAGATTTTGTAGATTACCAATTGCTGATTAGATATTTTGAGGACCGGAATGTCTATGTTTTTGATTACGAGGATTTTCTGGAGTGGTTAGAACAATTAAAAGAAAAGAATCATAGCTTTGGTACAGTTCATTTACAAGGTTATAAAAATGGAGTAGCCCAGTATAAATAGTATAAGGCCAATTATTCCTGTAATAAGGAATAATTGGCCTTATAATTTTTGTATGGTCCCTAGATTATTATCTATATCTGGGAAGAAAAAATGAATGGGGATAGTGATTATAATTTATTTTAAATTTAAAATATTGTAAAGAGTTTTTGACTGATGGCTTATTTATTTTCATTATTAAGACTGTTAAAATATGTATTAGCAAATATTATATTAATCAGGCAGGAGTCTATAATGACGAGCAATTATATTAACATCAAAAAAGTAATCCTTTTCCTATTACAGTTGATCTGGTTTGCTTTAGGGTTATTTATTTGTGCATTCTCTATTGTGCTAATTCTAGAGTCAAACCTGGGTCTAGGTCCTTGGGATGTTTTTCATCTTAGCTTAACAAAGTACATACCCCTAACCTTCGGTCAAGTAAATATTGCTACTGGTCTGTTATGTGTTATTCTCTCTTACCCAATGGGTATTAAGCCAAGTTTTGGTACCATCTTGAATATGCTCTTAGGTGGCATATTTATTGATTTTATTATTTCTGGAAACTATATCCCACCCACCGTTGCACACTATCAGCAGTATCTGTACCTTTTAGTTGGTATCCTTGGTTGTGGTCTAGGAACAGGGGTTTATATATCAGCTCACATGGGAACCGGACCAAGGGATAGTTTGATGATGGCTCTTCATCAAGCAACTGGTAGGAGCATTGGATTAGTAAGAACTATTCTAGAATTGTTCGTGGTGACAATAGGTTTCCTGTTGGGAGGTAAAATTGGCCTAGGGACATTAATATTTTCCCTTACAATTGGCTGGTTTACGCAAATGTTTTTATCTTTTTTTTATTGGTGTGGCAAGCAAAGCTGGTTTATTGATTGGTTATCTATAATAAAAAACCCAAAGACTGGTGAAGGAAAAGGATCGAATATATCGAATAATTAAATATAAACATCAACTGAAACTGTGTTTCAAATTATGAAACGCCAATATTGCAATGGGGGTGGTACTATGG
The DNA here is from genome assembly GCF_054657375.1 of Desulfotomaculum defluvii. Classification (NCBI taxonomy): domain Bacteria; kingdom Bacillati; phylum Bacillota; class Clostridia; order Eubacteriales; family Desulfotomaculaceae; genus Desulfotomaculum; species Desulfotomaculum defluvii. Next base: position 4,379 of record NZ_BAAHYV010000007.1, read on the forward strand.
GGCTAGAAAGTTTCGATTTAACAGGAAAGGTTGCTATTTTTGTAGGAGGCGGTGGTGGACTAGGGAAAACCATAAGTTTAGGTTTGGCCAGAGCAGGGGCTAACGTCATACCAGTTAGCCGGAGTAAACAACGTAATGAGAATATTGTTAGGGAGATCGAGGCACAGGGTGTGCAATCATTATTAACTACTGTAGATGTAACCAAGGAAGAAGAGGTTCAAAGCTTAGTAGAGGAAGTTATGGCTAGGTTTGGTCACATTGATATTCTGATTAATGCAGCAGGAATAAACTACAAAAAACCAGTAACAGAATTAACTGCTGAGGAATGGGATCATGTGATTGCCGTTAATTTACGGGGAACCTTTCTCTGCTGCAAGCTGGTGGGAGAAAAAATGCTAGCCCAGAATTATGGGAAAATTGTTAACATTGCTTCCCTAGGGTCACATTTGGGCATTACTCGCTCTGCTGCCTATTGTGCCAGTAAGGGAGCTGTGCTACAGCTAACAAAAGTATTAGCTGCTGAATGGGCAGCCCATGGGATCAATGTAAACTGTATCTCCCCAGGGTATTTTAAAACTGCCCTAAATGAAAAAATGTTATCCGAAAAAGAAACCTATGAAAAAATCATCGCTCGTACACCCATGGGAAGGTTAGGCGTGCCAGAGGACTTAGTAGGTGCAGCGGTTTTCCTTTGCTCTGATGCATCTAATTTTATTACAGGAACGACCATTGAAGTGGATGGTGGTTTTTTATCAATGGCACTATAAGTGATTGGAGGTTTATCAACAAATGAAAACCATGCAAGCAGTTGTTTGGCAGGGGAAGGAACAGCTAGTATTACAGGAGGTGCCAAGGCCTACCTTAAACTCCGGTGAAGTACTGATCAAAGTACATTATGCTGGAATTTGCGGCTCTGATCTGGGCATCTATTTAGGAAAACACCCACGGGCCAAAGCACCTCTGATCATGGGTCATGAATTTACAGGTGAAGTGATTGAAACCTGTTTAGAATTTGAAAGTACTATCCAGGTAGGCGATCGAGTAACAGTAAACCCATTAATATCCTGCGGCCATTGCCAACCCTGTCTAACTGGAAATGCCCATGTTTGTAGGAGTTTGGGGCTGGTAGGGATTGATATTGATGGTGGTTTTGCAGAATATGTTAAAGTTGAGGCTACCAAAGTAGTAAAACTACCTTCTAATTTACCGCTGGATCTGGCCTGTTTGGTAGAACCTGTTGCTGTTACATCTCATGCTATTAGGAAATCTGCCCTAAAGGCAGGTGATACTGTGGCCGTGCTGGGAGGCGGTCCCATCGGGTTACTTACTGCAATTACTGCCAGATATGCTGGTGCGTCAGAGGTCATTGTTTGTGAGATCAGCGAAAGCAGACGTGAATTGGCCAGAAGCCTGGGTTTCAAAGTGTTAGATTCGGCCAATAATCCAGAAGAAGAAGTATTTAAGCTTTCTGGGGGAAACGGTGTCGATATAGTCTATGAGGCTGCAGGTGCTCCTGCCACGGCATTGTTAGCCACCCGCATAGTGAAGATTACAGGTCAGATAGTGGTTGTTGGTGTTTTTAAAGAACCGAGCAAAATTGATTTACAGGCAGTTAATTTTAGAGAACTTTCTATTATCGGTGTCAGAGTATATGAACCTAGAGATTATGAAGTGGCATTGCATATGCTAGGACAGTTAAAAGAGATAGAACATGTAATATCCCATCAGTTTCCCCTGGAAAGAGCCCAAGAAGGCTTCGATTTGATGCTAAGCACTGCAAATTCTATGAAGATTTTATTCGCGCCTTAATACTTTGCAAAAAAATAAAACAATGTTTCAAACAATGAAACTATTATGAAGGAATTTTGGGAAATTTATAGAAATAGTGAATATAACAAATTGCGATTCTTTTTTAGCTACCTATTAAAACGAAGTTTCATAAAGTGAAACAACAAAAATATAATCGCAATTTATCTGCCGTGATTCCAAAAGTTTCTTTACTTAAACGCTAGGGAGGTGAGTTTTTAATTAATTAACTGTTGTGGATTAAAATCTGAAAAAATTGATATTTTTAAGGAGGTCAAAAATGAAAAAGCTATCTAAAATTGCCATTAGTGTTCTGAGTATTATGTTATTCAGTATTTTCTTAACTGGTTGTGGTGGTGGCGGCGAAGAGAAAAAGGATGCTGCCTCCTCTGAACAAGGCAAAACCATCACCCTAAAAGTAGCCCATTACTTTGCTGAAGAACACCCACAGAATATTGCCTTAAAAGAGAAATTTAAGCCCATGGTTGAAGCAGAATCCAACGGACAAATTAAAGTGGAGATTTACCCCAACGCTACACTGGGCTCCGAAGAACAGTTTATTGATGGCACAAAAAATGGCAGTGTAGAAATGTGTGTTACCGGTGGTTTGATTGCCAAAGACCTGCCAATGGTTGGTTTAACAGAAATGCCTCTCTTATTCCGTGATTATGCCCATGCACAGAAGGTACTCAATGGTGAACTTGGTAAAGAAATAGTTAAAGGAATGGAAGAAAAGATGGGTACCCGCACCCTAGCTTGGACTGCCAATGGTTTCCGGGTTGTATCTTCCAACAAAGCCATTGAAACATTCGAGGATATTAAAGGACTCAGATTAAGAATTCCCAACAACCCAATCTATATAGAAATGGCTAAAGGCCTTGGTGCTAACCCCATGCCCATGCCAATCTCTGAGGTATTTACTGCATTAGAGCAAAACGTAATCGATGGTCAGGAAAACCCCTATGCAACTTTGAAAGCATCCGGTATGTACGAAGTGCAAAAATATGTAGTTGACTCTCGCCATCTGTTCTCTCCTAACCTATATATGGTTAACGAGAAATTCTGGCAAGGCCTAGATCCCAAACTTCAAGAAGTTGTACAAAAGGCTGCTAACGAGTCTGCAGCTTATGAGTGGAAACTATTGGAGGAATCTGAACAAAAAGATATCGAATTCTTGAAGGAAAAGGGCCTGACTGTTGTCTTTCCCGATGAAACCTTTAAGCAAAAAATGATAGATTCTCAAAAACCAGTACAAGAATGGTTCTACAAAACCTATCCCGGTACCCAAGAGATGGCTGAAAAGATCATGGCAGTACAGTAAGACCAATATCTGCTGCCTCCCTTTAAAGGGAGGCAGCACAATTAAAATACGGTGGTGACAAAAATGTCCGAAACTTTTTCCAAGATTGGTCGTGGTGTAGATAAGTTAGTTGAATATTTAATGTTTTTTTCATTGGCAGGCATGGTGTTATTGGTATTTATAAATGCTATTCTAAGGTATTTCTTTGAGACAACCTTCCCACCCAGTGAAGAATTAGCCCGTTACCTCTTTGTTTGGACTGTTTTTTTAGGTGCTATCACTGCTTATAAGGATAATCAGCATGTTGGTGTAGATCTTATTACTTCTCGTTTGAAAGGCGTTACAAAGAAAGTGGTTGAGATTATCGGCTATTTATTTGTTCTCATTGCAGTTATTGTGATGGCCCAAGGTGGGATAGGATTTACCGTACTCTCGATATCGTCCCTAGGTCCGGCTACTGGTATTCCTTTTTCCTTTATATCTGTTTCCTATGTAATAGCTGCAGTAATGATCGGTTTAATGACAATTAATAAAATAATTAAAGTTTGTAAAGGTGGGTAAGGGCTATGGCATTAGGAGTTTTTTTTGGTAGCCTGTTTTTTTTGCTGGCACTGGGTATTCCCATTGCCGTGGTACTTGTGCTTTGCGCCATAGTGCTTATGGTGTTTTTAGGTAATTTTGATGCTCAAATAATTGCACAAAACATGGTATATGGTGCCAATAATTTCCCTTTGATGGCGATACCTTTCTTTATGTTGGCCGGAGAAATTATGGGACATGGTTCCCTCTCTAAGAAGATTGTTGAAGTTGCAATGGTTTTAGTTGGTAGAATTAAGGGTGGCTTAGGATATGTAGTGGTGTTAGCAAGTATTTTATTTGCAGGCCTATCTGGTAGTGCTGTGGCAGATGCTGCTGCCCTTGGTGGTATTTTAATTCCCTTAATGGCTCGAGAGGGATACAGAAGAGATGTTTCCACTGCTCTGGTATCCAGTTCCAGTTTGATTGCGCCGATTATCCCTCCTAGCATTCCTATGATTGTCTTTGGGGTTACTGCGGGGGTTTCTATAACTAAGTTATTTATGGCCGGTATCGTACCTGGTCTATTAATAGCCTTGGCCCTAATGTTTACCTGGTCAATTATCGCTAAAAAGAATAATTATGGACAGGGCAAAAAATATACTAGGGCTGAAAGTATCCAAGTTTTTAGGGAATCCATATGGGCCTTGCTAATGCCTGTAATTATTGTGGGTGGTATCAGATTTGGTATTTTTACACCTACCGAGGCTGGCGCCGTAGCGGTAGTATATGCGTTACTTGTATCTATGTTTATATATAAAGATGTGAAAATAAATGATTTACGCACAATTTTTGTGGCAGCAGCAAAATCTACAGCTGTGGTAATGTTTGTTGCTTCCGCTGCCATGGCAGTGGCTTGGTTATTAACCGTTGCTCAAATACCTCAACAGATCGTCGAGCTTTTCGGAGGACTAACCGAGAATAAATTAGCTTTAATGGTATCTATTAATATATTGTTATTCTTGATTGGTATGGTCATGGATTTAACACCTGCTGTTCTAATTTTTGCTCCTGTACTTATGCCGCTTATTTTGAAAGCTGGCATTGATCCTGTATACTTTGGTCTAATTATGATCTTTAACCTTTGTATAGGTTTGATTACTCCCCCCATTGGTACCGTTCTTTATGTTGGCTGCGGTGCAGGGCAAGTAACCTTGGTAGATTTGGTGAAAAAGATCTGGCCCTTCCTGCTGGCACAGATAACAGTACTTATTTTACTGATTCTCTTCCCAGAGCTGGTACTTGTTCCCTTAGGTTGGTTTACTAGTTAGGAGGTTTACTTATAATGCCAATACTAGGTGATTTTTCAGAAATCGAAAGAATCTTAGATGAAGTCTCAGTTCCCCGGTTTGTTAAAGTACGCCAAATCTTTCAAGCTCCCCAAATTGAAAGTGTTGAAACCGCTGTATTAGAGGAGTTAAATAAAGAGAAAATTAAGCATCGGCTTCGTCCAGGAATGCGGGTGGCAGTGGCAGTGGGTAGCCGTGGCATTGCTAATATTGCTCAAATCACTAAAACTACCCTTGATTTTCTAAAAACCCAGGGTGTTGAGCCCTTTATCATTCCGGCTATGGGTAGTCATGGTGGTGCCACTGCTGAAGGACAGAAAGAAGTCCTGGAGACCTTAGGTATTACCGAGGAGGCTATGGAAGTACCGATTCTTTCCTCAATGGAGGTAGAGCAGATTGGTGAAGCCAATGGTCTGCCGGTCTTCGTGGACAAGTATGTATTAGGAGCCGACGGGGTTATTATCATTAACCGCATTAAGCCCCACACTGCTTTTCGTGGTGTCATAGAAAGTGGCATTGTTAAGATGAGTGTGATTGGTTTAGGCAAACAAAAGGGGGCTGAGTCTTGCCACCAGTTAGGTATGAATCATTTTGATCAAAAACTTATACCCGCCAGTAAAGTGACCTTTGAAAAGGCTAATTTACTCTTTGGCCTTGCCATTTTAGAAAATGCCTATGATCAAACCGCGGAAATTCATGCTGTCCCAGTAGATGAGATTTTGGAAGTGGAGCCAAAGCTCTTGGAGAAAGCCAAGGTTTTAATGCCAAAGATTCTCTTTAACCCACTGGATATTTTAGTTGTGGATGAGATAGGCAAGGATATCAGCGGTGATGGTATGGATCCCAACGTCACAGGTCGTTTCTCCACAACCTTTGCTAAAGGGGAGTTGGAAACAGAGAGAATTGTGGTACTGGGTTTGAGTGATAAGACTGAAGGTAATGGTAATGGCGTAGCACCAGCCGATATCACAACCATGCGTTTATATGATAGCTTTATTATGGCCAAGACATATATTAACGCTCTAACAGCGGCTTTCCCACCTACGGTGCGTATACCTATGGTGATGCGTAGTGATGACTATGCCATTCGGTGTGCCATTAAAACTTCCTACTGTTTACAGTCGGAGAAGCTTAAGATAGTGCGCATTAAGAATACTTTGCATTTGGAAGAAATCTATATTTCGGAGGGACTACTGGCCGAAGCAATGGCCCATCCGCAGATTGAGGTATTAGGTGAACTGGCGCCCTTTCATTATGATAAATCCGGAAATTTAACAAACAAGCTTTAATTAAAAAGGTAAATTTGTACTGTGTTAAGGAGAATTGTCCTATCTCTGTAAAATGAATAGAATTGTCATTTTTGCAAACAGTCTTTATAGAAAATTCTCCTTAAATTGTTGGGAAGATAATTAGAACAAAAGAGAAACTAATAGGACTTATCAATTTGACGAAAGGGGGTGGAAGCTTTGACCACGCGTAATGGACAAACTGTTCAGTCACTGGAACGGGCTTTAAAAATTTTAGAAGTCTTAGGAAGCTACCAAAAGGGACTGGGAGTAACTGAGTTAGCCCATGAAGTAGACCTGCATAAAAGCACTGTTCACCGCCTCCTAGCAACTTTAGCCCAGAGGGGATTTGTGGAGCAAGACTCTGACACTGAGAGGTATAAGCTTGGTCTAAAAATAATTGAACTAAGTAACAAGATGTTGACCAATATGGAAGTACGCCAAGAGGCCCGTCCTTTTCTGGAGGAGCTTATGCAATTTGCCAACGAGGTTGTGCACTTATGTGTGCTAAGGCAGGGAGAGATTGTTTACATCGACAAGGTGGAATGTCCTAGTACCATTCGCATGTACTCACAAATTGGACGTAGGGGTCCGATACACAGTACGGGTGTTGGCAAAGCTATTTTGGCCTTCTTACCTCAGGAAGAAGTTGTAAAAATGCTTAAGGAAAAGGGTATGCCTCGTAAAACACCTAATACCATTACAGATATAGATGAAATGATAAAACATTTGGCAGAAATTAGACTCCAAGGTTATTCAATTGACGAGGTAGAAAACGAATTAGGTATTAGATGTGTTGCAGCACCTGTTTGGGACCATTCTGGTCAGGTCATTGCTTCCATCAGTATTGCAGGACCGGAATCCCGGGTAACAAGAGAAAGGGTTCCAGAGCTAGCAGCCAAGATCAAGGAGGCGGGGTTAAAGATTTCTTACCGTCTGGGATATTGCCCTTAGAGGCTTTATTCTTTCATTATCTGGAACAGTGTTTTATATAGTGAAATATACAGGTTTGAGAATAAGGGGTGAGCATTAGTGAATTTTGATTGTGTAAAGGAAACTGGAGTTGTTTCTATCATCCGCGGAATTGAAAAAGAAGAGTTATTACCTTATGTAAGTGCTCTACAGGAGGGTGGCATTAAAGCGGTTGAGGTAACCTGCAATACTCCCGGAGCTATTGATATGATTAGCCAATTGAGAGCCTACTTTGGTGAGGAAATGTTTGTGGGTGCAGGTACTGTATTAGATAAAGAAACAGCCTCCTTAGTCATTTCTGCAGGGGCCCAGTTTATTCTTAGCCCCCATCTTTCACAGGAAGTTATTGAGGTAGGAAATCTTTATGGTAGGCCTGTAGTTCCAGGTGCGATGACGCCCACTGAAGTCATCCAGGCTATTCGCTGGGGAGCCCAGATGGTTAAAATATTTCCAGCCGGAGTATTGGGAACCCAATATTTTAAAAACATTTTAGGACCATATCCCCAGGCCCAGATGATGGCGGTTGGCGGAGTTAACATTAGCAATGCTGCTGACTTTTTAAGGGCCGGCGCCGTTTCCTTGGGCACCTCCGATTTATTTAAGGCTATGCGGACAGGAGGATCCCGAGAGGTTATAGCAAGGGCTAAGGAATATCTTGAAATTGTACAGACAGTTAGACAGGAGGGTGCCTTGTATTAGCCATCAGAGTAGCTTAAGGAGACTTGGGAGAGGGTCTTGGGCTTTTTATGAAAAAACAAATTAGTCGAATTAGCAAGTACTATCGTTATCCCCCTGAGCGACTTTGGCGGAGCGCCGTTAATAACTCTTGACGAGTGGAGGGTGAAATCGGGGGGCGCGCTCAAGGACGAGCGCGCAGCCTTAGTTGAGACAGGACGTCGAATCTAAGGCGACCCCAATTTCACCCGGAACGAGTCTTAGAGTTATCGGCGTGGAGCTCAGGAGCGAACGGGGGATAACGATAGCACCCCCCGCTGATGTAATATCCCCTACACACCCCCTTTTTTTCATCAGCGGTTTGTGACTGATGGTCATGTCTGATTAATAGAATAGAAATTTGGCACATTTATAAAAAGTGGTAGGTGAAATCTTATGCCAGAGGTAGTAACTCTAGGTGAAACAATGGTTTTAATGAACCCCGAAAGTTCAGGACCTTTGAAATATATTAGTCAGTTTACAAAGCAGATTGGCGGGGCAGAATCTAATTTTGCTATCGGTGTGGTTCGCTTGGGTCATAGTGCCGGGTGGATTAGCAGACTGGGCAATGATGAATTTGGTAAATATATACTTTCCTTTATCCAGGGTGAAGGTGTGGATATATCCCAGGTAAAATTTGATACTAAGGCTCCTACGGGGTTGTACTTTAAGGAGCGGCGGGAGTATGGAGAAAGTAAGGTTTATTATTACCGCAAAGGTTCAGCCGCTAGCTGTCTTTCGCCGGAAGACCTGGATGCTGACTATATCGGTTCTGCAAAAATTCTACACATTAGCGGTATTACCCCAGCCCTTAGCGAATCCTGCTACCAGACTATCCAAGAGGCTGTAGCAATTGCAAAAAAGCAGGGTGTAACCATTTGTTTAGATCCGAATATCCGCCTGAAGTTATGGGATAAAGAACGGGCACGCCAAGTGATTATGGAATTGGCAGCCCAAGCAGATATTATTTTACCGGGTGTCAGTGAAGGCGAAATACTTTTAGGGGAGACTGAGGCGGCAAAAATTGCTGCTGGTTTTTTGGATTTAGGAGTCCAGAAGGTTGTTGTTAAACTTGGTAAAAAGGGAGCTTATTATGCAACACCCACAGAAAATCAACTAGTCCCAGGTTATCCCGTTGCAAAGGTGGTTGATCCCATTGGTGCAGGGGATGGTTTTGCAGCGGGCTTTATAGCAGGATTGTTGAAAGGATACACCATGGAAGAGTCCGTAAAACTGGCCAATGCAGTGGGGGCTCTCGCTACCACAGTTATTGGCGATGTTGAAGGTCTACCTACCATGGAGGAAGTGGCTGTCTTCAAGGGAGAAAAAGAAGGGATAGATCGGTAATGACTCAATTAGCTAGATTATCGAAAGTTGGCGTTATTCCAGTTGTTCGGGGTAGCCAGCCAGAAACCATCCTTTTACTGGCTAAAGCCTTGCAAGCTGGTGGAATTGATACCATTGAAATAACACTGGAAACACCAGGGGCCCTAGAGGCCATTAGAAAGGTTTCGACAGAGATGGGTGAAACATTTTTAGTAGGGGCAGGCACGGTACTGGATGGTGAAACAGCCCGTCTGGCAATTCTTGCTGGTGCTCAGTTTATAGTTTCACCCAGCCTACATCCAGCTGTTATAACCGTGGCCAAGCGTTACGGCAAACCCGTTGCCCCAGGAGCCATGAGCCCTACTGAAATTGTTCGAGCTTATGAACTTGGGGCGGATATGGTAAAAGTATTTCCTGCCAGTACCCTGGGACCAAAGTATATTAAAGATATCCGTGGGCCATTGGGTCACATTCCTCTGATGGCCACTGGCGGGATTAACGAAAATAATGCGGCCGATTTTATTAAGGCTGGTTGTAAGGCCATTGGTGTTGGAGGATCATTGGTTTCCCGTCAAGTAATTGAAGAAGGTAATTGGAGTTATATTACAGAAAAGGCTGGTCATTTGGTGGAAGCTGTGCGTGCTGCCAGATCAGAAAAATAATATCTTATCAGAGGTGATTGAAATGTCAAAACTAAAAGTTGTGGTAACCGACTACGAATATTCAACTCTTAAATATGAGGAAGAAGTGTTAGCTCAAATAGGGGTAACCCTAGTCCCTGCACAATGTAAAACAGAGGAAGAATTGATAGAAGCTTGTAAAGATGCAGATGGCTTGTTGAATCAGTATGCTCAACTGACACCACGGGTCATTCAAGCCTTGGACAGGTGTAAAGTTATTGGACGTTATGGTGTGGGAATTAACACAGTGGACCTAGATGCTGCTACAGAGAAGGGTATTTGTGTGGTGAACGTACCTGACTACTGCATGGATGAAGTTTCCGACCATGCCATGGCTCTCCTTTTGGCTTGTGCACGTAAAGTTGTTTTAATGAACAATGAAGTTAAAAATGGAAATTGGGACTATAAGGTATCTGTACCTATCTACCGCCTACGGGGTAAAAACCTAGGCTTAATTAGCTTTGGTAGAATTGCTCAAACCCTGGCCAAAAAGGCCCAAGCCTTTGGCTTGAATCTGTTGGTATTTGACCCCTATATTCCAGATGCCGTAGCAATTGAATTTGGCGTTAAAAAAGTAAGTCTGGAAGAGTTACTGCAGACTTCAGACTTTATTTCCGTGCATGCCCCCTTAAATGCTGAAACTGAACATCTGATTAGTGAAAAGGAATTTAAAATGATGAAAAAATCAGCCTTTATCATTAACACTGGACGGGGACCTGTCATCCATGAGGAAGCACTGGTTAATGCTTTGCAAGAAGGTTGGATTGCTGGGGCTGGTCTAGATGTTATTGAGATTGAGCCTGTACGTTCAGACAGTCCCCTATTAAAAATGGATAATGTTATCCTGAATCCCCATGTGGCCTGGTACTCCGAAGAAGCAGGTACAGATTTACAAACTAAAGCGGCCCAGGGGGTGGCTGAAGTACTGCAAGGTTACTACCCCAGAAATCTCGTAAACAAGGCTGTCAAGGAAAAGGTAAATCTAAAGGAGCGTTCATAAAATTGAATTTTTAGGGGGTTGTGACATTGTATCACCGCAGTAAAGAAATACTTCATTTCCCCGACTGGGCCTTAAACCGTTCCCTCTATAAGTCAATGGGCTATACCGATGAGGATTTGGATAAGCCGCTGGTTGCAGTGGTCAACTCCTGGAATAACGTGGTTCCTGGACATTATAACTTACGAGAAGTAAGCGAAGCCGTTAAAGCAGGTATCCGTGAAGCAGGTGGAACGCCTGTGGAGTTTGGTACCATCGCTGCCTGTGATGGAATTGCCCAAGGGCATGAAGGTATGCGGTATATCTTACCTACCCGTGATTTAATTGCTAACGATATTGAGATGATGATTCAGGCTCACCGGTTCGATGGGATGGTTTTATTAGGTTCTTGTGATAAGATTGTGCCAGGTATGCTTATGGCTGCTGCCAGATTAGACTTACCCGCTATTTTTGTCAATGGTGGGCCAATGATGCCTGGTCATTTTAAAGGCAGAGATACTGACAGCTCCATCGTGCAGGAAAGTTTGGGTGCCCTAAAGGCGGGAGAAATGACTGAGGCAGAGTACAAGGAGTTGGAAAACTGTGCCTGCCCCGGACCTGGTTCCTGCGCCATGTTAGGTACAGCTAATACCATGTGCTGTCTAGCAGAAGCAATGGGTATGGCCTTACCGGGTAGTTCTACCATCCCGGCTGTGGATGCTGGTAGGTTTAGGTCTGCCCAACAAAGTGGACGTGTAATTGTAGATCTAATAAAGCGGGGGATTACTGCCGGTCAAATTATCACCAAAGATTCTTTAGCCAATGCTGTTCGTGTTAGTTCCGCCATTGGAGGGTCAACTAATGTGGCTTTACATATACCGGCCATTGCCTATGAAGCAAATGTAGATTATGATCTGGAATGGTTTCATGGGTTAAGTCAAGGAACACCCCATATAGCAGGTATTATGCCAGCCACCGAATATGATCTGGCAGATTTTCATACTGCCGGTGGAGTACCAGCAGTGATGAAGGAACTGGTGTCATTACTAAATACAGATTGTATAACAGTAACTGGCAAAACAGTTTTCGAAAATATACAGAGTGCTGCTATTAAGGACCCTCGGGTTATTAAAACCATGGCTAACCCCTTCCATGAAAATGGTGGTCTGGCAGTTATTAAGGGCAATTTGGCTCCCAACGGTGCAGTAACTAAACCCGCTGCCATAGCTTCTGAACTATTAAAATTTCGTGGGCCGGCCAGAGTTTTTGATAGTGAGCAGCTAGCCATTGGAGCCATTGAAACAGGTAAGATTCAACCTGGTGATGTTGTTGTCATCCGTTATGAAGGACCCAAAGGAGGTCCCGGCATGCCAGAAATGTTTAAGCCGATGAAGCTATTAGTTGGTATGGGGTTAGCTAAGAAAGTAGCTTTAATAACGGATGGACGCTTCTCTGGTTCGAACAATGGTTGTTTTGTTGGTCATATTTCACCTGAGGCAATGGAAGGTGGCCCGCTGGCATTGGTTCGTGAGGGAGATTTAATTGATATTGATATACCCAATCGCCAGCTCAATATTGAAATTTCCTCTGAGGAGTTGGCAATACGGAAGAAAGATTGGCAAGCACCAGTTCCCAGGGTATCCCGTGGTTATCTTGCTTTATACGCGCGCATTACAGAATCTGCTGATAAAGGTGCTATAATAAAAGCATAATGACTGGACTCGGGTAAAAACCTGTTGTCGAAAGATGACAGGTTTTTTACTTTTATAACCAATTCTAGATGTAGCAATTAGAGATAATCCCGAATATGAAAATACCATCAGCTAGCAGCATTAGAATAGCCGTAGTCCATGAGCCATGGGCTTTTTGGAAAAACCAAACCCAGCGAATAAGCATAAATTTGAAACTAAATAATTTTGTAATGGAAAACATATTGTAGAAACCTCTAAAGGTGTATAGTATGAGAGGAAGAACAATAGGGTTTAAGGTTACCCCGGGGGATTGTAATTATGAATATTAAGCTCATTTCAAGAGCTTTAGGTGTTGTGTTATGCTGTGAAGCAGTGGGGATGCTACCCTCCCTTGGATTTTCATTGGCTGAACAGGGCAGTGATACGTCTGCCTTCCTGGCTAGTATTGCAATAACGTCAATGGCTGGGTTAGCATTGTTTGTGATTAAACCACGTACTAAGCAGGTTGGCTATAAAGAAGGATTTATTGTTGCAACTTTAGCCTGGTTCATATTATCCATCTTTGGGGCCATACCATTCTATCTAAGTGGTACTACACCACGTCTGGTGGATGCACTATTTGAGTCAATTTCTGGCTTTACAACTACAGGTGCCACGGTGTTAGTAGATGTAGAATCTTTGCCCCAGGGAATACTCTTTTGGCGGAGTTTTACCAATTGGTTGGGTGGCATGGGTATCATTGTGTTAACCCTTGCACTTATGCCCTCATTAAATGTTGCGGGTTTTAGAATGTTTAAAGCAGAAGTACCTGGCCCCACAAAAAGCAAGGTTTTACCTAAGGTTGCCCAAACTGCTAGAGAACTCTATAAGGTTTATCTGATTTTTACCCTAGCCCAGATATTACTGTTAAAATTGGCTGGTATGCCCTGGTTTGATTCTTTCATTCATACCTTTGGCACCGTAGGGACAGGTGGATTTTCTTCTAAAAATAATGGTATTGCATATTACGATAGCCTTCCGATAGAATTGATAATTTGTTTTTTTATGATCCTTTGTGGGATTAACTTTACGATACACTTTAGTTTGTTGAGGGGTAATCTCCTAGCATTTTTTAAAGATCCCGAAACTAAAGTATATTTAAGTATCATTGCAGTTGTCATTTGTTTCATAACCATTAATTTAGTCAATGGCCTAGGCTATGGTATAAATGAAGCCTTTCGACGGGCATTGTTCCACGTGGTATCAATAATAAGTAGTACTGGTTATATGGCCACAGATTTGTACCAATGGCCAGATTTTAGTCAATATCTTCTAGTGCTACTTATGTTTATAGGGGGGAGTTCAGGGTCAACAGCCTGTGGTTTAAAGGTTATTCGAATGATTATTATCTTTAAATCCCTCTCAAATCAATTGGCCAGATTAACCCATCCACAGGCTGTAATACCTGTCAGATTAGGAAAAACTGTAATTCAGCCCGAAGTTGTACAAACGGTACAAAATTTCTTTATTCTCTTTATGATGAGTATGGGTTTGGCAATTGGTCTCTTAGTGGCCATGGGTGTTGATGTAACCACTGCCACTTCAGTGGTAGCAGCCTCCATAAGCTGTTTGGGAGTGGCTACCTCACCTGAAGTTTTTATTAACCTACCAGCGGCAGCCAAGCTAGTATTGACCTTTTGCATGTTTATAGGACGTTTAGAGTTATTTACTGTTCTGGTAGTACTAAATTTAAAATCTTGGAAATGAAAGTAGCCGTTAGTCATTAGCTATTAGCCATTAGTTTAAAGAAAGCTAAAAGCTAAAGGCTAACGGCTAATAGCTATACCCCAAAGCTTAACAACTTGTTTTATGCTCAGCCCCCTGCTTTGGGGTTAGCAAACGTGCTATCAATGCTGCCAATGGTTGCTGATAAAGCATAGAAAGAGTTACTGGCATAGCCACGGCAGGAGGAAAATAAGCTAAGGCTAGAATTAGTCCTAGGCTATTATTTCTCATGCCCACACCATAAATCATAGTGACCATTCTATCCCTTTGATGACCCTTGAGAATAAAGGAACCAATAAACCCAAGAGCGTAACCACTAATTGAAATGATTAAGATTACCATTAATAATTTAATTATTTCATGATCCCACTTTATTTCCGGCGCAATGGCACTGGCATTAATGAAAACTACGAAAAATATAGCTATCTTTGAGAAAAAGCCGCCGAGTGATTTTGCATACTTGTCAAGGGCTCCCTTGGTAAAGTCATGGACTACCATACCAAGCAGACTGGGTATGGTAATCATCCATAAAAGCCCTACCAATAACTGTACAGAATCAATTTGAATGGATTTTCCGGCTACAATGGCAATAAATGCTGGTAATAAAATTGGACTAATCAGTGTATCTAAGGTCACAGCAACGGTTGATAAAGGAACATCTCCACCTAGCATGGATGACCAAATAAGGGACGTAACTCCGATAGGAATGGAGGCCCCAATTAAAAATCCTAATCGCAAAAAATCATTACCAGGATAAAAAACTAGTCCGATTAAAAAAGCGATTAACGGCATTATACCGTGAATTAATACCAACATCCAAATATTTATCCAGGGACTCGATAGGGTGCGAAAAAAATCCTTCAAACTAGTTTCTAGGGATGAGACAAAGGTCATATAGGTAAAAGATAGAGTTGCTACTAAACTCCAAAACTTTGTGGTTTCTACGGGAGTTATAAAACCAAAAAATAAAGCGGATAACACCACATAAAACATATGTTGTCCGAGCCAGCGGTTCCAATAACTGAAAAAAGATAGCATTGTCTTAATCATCCCTTTATTGTTTTAATTCAATTTAATAATAACACTTCTGAATCGCATTTGAACCAAAGAAGTTTGCATAAGAAAGATTTTTTAATTATAAGGCCAGGCAAATAGATTACATAAAGCTAAAAGGTTCGAGACCCTTGTCCCGAACCTTTTAGCTTTATAATATTTCTAGTATATGGCAATAACTGCTCCAACAAAGATCAAGTAAAATATGCTATTAAAGGCCAATGTCAAGGGTTTGATTTCGCCCTTCAGCTTAAGGAGAATAAAGACTGTTCCAGCAGCGGCTATAGCCAAGATGGCACAGATAATCCCTAATTGGGATAATTCCCATGGAGTTAAGATAATACCAATTGCTGGAATAATAGAACTTTGAAATACCATGGCACCAGTAATATTTCCCAGGGCTAGGGTATCTTTTCCCTGTCGAACCCAGATCACACTGTTGAATTTTTCTGGCAGCTCTGTGGCAATGGGAGCAATAATTAACGATAAAATAAAGGCAGGAATACCCCAAATGGAAGCCACAACTTCAATTTCTTGGACAAACAAATGAGCCCCAATGACAATACCAACCAAGGCCAAAGCTACCTGTAGTACCACAATAGGTGTGGCAGGATCTGGATTTTTCTTGGCTAGATACAAAGGATTTAATGCTTCACATTCACCGCCCTCGCAGCCAAGGGTTTTGTATACATAGTAACCGTAGGCTAAAACTAGGAATACTGCCACCAGTGGTTTAAAACCATTACTAAAGATACCTGACAGTACAGCCACACTGTAAACGATTAAGAAAAACTTCAAATCCCGGGTCATTACATGCCGATCAATAAACATACTTTCCCGGCTTTTGCCTTTGACCTTCCAGATCATGGCCGCGATACCAGTGATAGCTAGGGCTAAGGTTGACAGCATAAAGGGTGCACCTAAGATAGCACCGATACCGACTTCCTTGGCCATATCACCGGAACCAAATAAAATGGCGATTACTGGGATCATAGTTTCTGGCAAAGCTGTGCCCACTGCTGCCAGAACACTACCCACAGCTCCTTCAGATAAATTCATTTTTTTTCCCAACCACTCCACGCCATTGGTAAAGATCTCTGCACTTAGTAAGATAATACCTAGGCTTGCAACTAAAAGAAGATAAGTCATGGAATTCTCGGATCCTTTCTATATTTAAAATATTTTTAATAAGTCTCTACGCAAAGTGGAAACAGCAATGCAAATAAAAATCTATTCATACAGGACAATCATATTGTATTAGAAGGGTTTTAGTCAATAATAAAGAAAATATGTTCTTAAAGAGAGAATACAGGAGATGATTTCAAAATGGAAAATTTATGGGCTCCGTGGCGATCTATTTACATTGGCAAACCCCAAACGGGGTGTATTTTTTGTGAAAAATTAAATTCAGATCAAGATGAAGAAAATCTTGTTATTTATCGAGGGGATAAGACCTTTGTTATTATGAATTTATACCCCTATAATAATGGACACCTTTTAATTGCCCCCCATAGACATGTTGGGGATATTACAGAGCTTACGGATGATGAATTACTGGAATTAAATAAAATGACCCAATTTATGGTTCAAGCTCTACGGCGGGCCTTTGGCAATCCACACGGTTTTAATATCGGTATCAATCTAGGTAAGGTCGCTGGTGCGGGTATACCTGGTCATCTCCATGTGCATATTGTTCCCCGCTGGGAGGGGGATGCCAATTTTATGGCAGTTGTTGGTGATACACGAGTTATCTCAGAGGGATTGCAGCGAACCTACGAAAAAATAACCGGAGCCATAGCAGCATTAAAGAATGAATAGCGAAAGGAACATCTAAATGCCGGATATTTGTCTTATGGGAGGAACCTTTGACCCTATTCATTACGGACATTTGGTGGTTGCCGAGGAAGTAAGACAAAGGTTTCACTTAGATAAAGTTGTTTTTATACCTGCAGGTAAACCACCGCATAAAAGGAATCAAACTATATCAGATGCACAGCACCGGGTAAATATGACCCGCTTAGCAACATCCAGCAACCCGTATTTTGAAGTATCTACCATAGAGGTTGATAGACAAGGATTTTCATATACAGTTGATACCGTAGACCAACTAAGAAGATCCTTTCAGGTTGATAAAATTTATTTTATTACCGGAGCAGATGCGGTTTTGGAAATATTGACTTGGAAGGATGTCGAAAAACTATTGAGTATGACGAACTTTATTGCTGCCACTCGACCAGGATATGACCTTAATAACTTGAAAGAAACCCTTAAGTCATTACCCGATCCATTCATAAAAAAGATCTTGCCCCTGGAGGTACCAGCATTATCTATTTCTTCCAGTGATATTCGAAGAAGGGTTAGGGAAGGGAGAAGTTTTAAATATCTATTACCGGAATCAGTTGAAAAATATATTTATAAAAATAACATCTATAAAAATAATATCTATGTATCTAGTTAAGCAAAAGTTTTCTTTACCTTAAATGGAAATATCTTTGTATTTCCTAACTGCATTTAGTCTTGGGCTAGTGCAAATAATACTTTCAACGGCAGCAAGTACTTACAGAACCATTGAAAGAGGTGACTTATGTGGCAACTTTATACGTTGGAAACTTACCTTGGGCTACCAAAGCAGAAGATCTAACCAGAGCATTTGAACAGTATGGCGAAGTTCTCAGTAGTAGGGTTATTACAGACCGAGAAACCGGTCGTTCCCGAGGTTTTGGTTTCGTTGAGGTAAATGATGCTGATGCTGAAAAAATGGTAGCGGCTCTGAACGGAACTGATCTGGGTGGTCGGGTTATCACTGTAAACGAGGCAAAAAGCCGCGAAGCTGGTCAGGTCTAGTAATAATAAAACCTCCATTCCACAGGGATCGGAGGTTTTTTCAATAAGCTTAAGGGAGGGAATTCGGGGTCAAGTCATTAGTCATTAGCTGTTAGCCAAAAGCTAATGGTTAATAGCTAATTTTTGTAAATTATCAATCACGTTATATAAAATAAAAAGATATTGGAGGGTTACCATGATTACTGAGGAATTCCTTATGGAAAATCTTAGTCTCATTATGCCAGAAAAACGCTTTCGGCATTCTGTAGGTGTTGCCGATACTGCTGAAAAGCTGGCCAAAAAGTATGGATCAGATCCCTTTAAAGCTAGGATTGCGGGTTTACTACATGATATTGCCCGGGACTTTGATGACAATGAAATGCTGCAGCGGGCTAAAAAGTTCAATTTAGCTGTCAGTGAGTACGGTTTCGCTATGCCGCTGTTGCTGCATGGTCCGGTGGCTGCTGTAATGGCCAGAGAGGAGTATGGTATTACGGAACCAGAAATTTTAAACGCTATTGCGTTGCACACTGTAGGTTCTGAATATATGAGTCAACTGGATAAAATTATTTTTGTGGCTGATAAAATAGAGCCAAATCGACGACATGCAGGTGTTGATGAAATAAGACGTCAGGCCAATAAAGATTTAGACGCTGCTTTGCTCAGCTGTTTTGATGAAAGTATTCGTTATACATTAAAACTAGGTTGTTTGTTGCACCCTACTAGTGTAAAAGCAAGAAATTCAATTTTAGTTGACCAAGGTTCCTTTAGAAAATAGTGGAATAGGATATAATAAACATAATCGTTCTAGGGGAGGGATCTTTTTGACACTTAGTCCAAAGGAAATTGTAGATATAGCCCATCAAGCAGCGGATGATAAAAAAGCCGTGGATATTAAAGTATTAGACATCAGTAGCATCTCCATCATTTGCGATTACTTTTTAATATGTACAGGTCGTTCCAGTACCCAGGTCCAATCTATATCAGAGTATATAGTAGAAAAGTTAAAGGATGCAGGAATCAAACCCTTGCGGGTGGAAGGTTTTAGAGAAGGTAGCTGGATCTTGTTGGATTATGGTGATGTAGTGGTTCACATCTTTCAAGAGATGGAAAGAGGTTTCTATAACCTAGAAAGACTTTGGGGAGATGCCAGCGTGGTGGAAATGAGTCTTAAGGGGTAGTTATTAGCTGTTAGTCATTAGCTATTAGTCATTTGTTAAAGATGAAAAACACGGCTAACAGCTAAAGGCTAATAGCTAAAAAGCTGCAGCTAAAAGAAACCTCTCCAAATTTGGAGAGGTTTCTCTTAGCTTCTTTCAGATTGTTGAAATATAGCACTAATCGTGGTAAAATTTGCGAGGAATGCAACTTTATTAAAGATTACGAAAATAGCAAAAGGGGCTAGGAGGAAGTACTTTGCAAGAGCATTATGACTTCAAAGAAATAGAGAAAAAGTGGCAAGAAGACTGGGATAAGAAAAATACATACCAGGTTCCAGATTTCTCAGAGCGTCCTAAATACTACTGTTTAGAAATGTTTCCTTATCCATCTGGCAAACTGCACATGGGTCACGTAAGGAACTATTCAATTGGAGATGTAGTGGCTAGGTTTAAAACTATGCAGGGTTATGATGTACTGCACCCAATGGGTTGGGATGCCTTTGGCCTACCCGCAGAAAATGCTGCCATTAAAAATGGCATTGCCCCTGCCACTTGGACCTGGGATAACATTGATCATATGAGAAGTCAGTTAAAGCAGCTTGGCCTTAGTTATGATTGGAACCGTGAGGTGGCCACTTGTCATCCCGAATATTATAAGTGGGGACAATGGTTGTTCCTTCAACTATATAAAAAGGGCCTATGCTATAAAAAGCATGCCCGGGTCAACTGGTGTCCGGATTGTGCAACAGTTCTGGCCAATGAGCAGGTGGTTGAAGGTGCTTGTGAAAGATGCAGTGCAGTAGTTGAACAAAAGGAATTAGAACAATGGTTTTTCCGTATTACCGAATATGCCCAGCGCTTGCTGGATGATTTAAAATTGTTAAAGGGTTGGCCGGACAAAGTTAAAATCATGCAAGAGAATTGGATAGGCCGTAGTCAAGGTGCCGAGCTTACCTTTCCAGTAGATGGCAGTGATGATAGTATTTCAGTCTTTACCACCCGTCCGGATACGGTATATGGTGTATCTTATATGGTTCTAGCCGCAGAACATCCGCTGGTGGCCAAGCTTTCTGCTGGTACTCCCCAGGAAGCAGAGGTGTCTGAGTTTGTAAACCGGGTTAGCAAACTGACTGAATTAACTCGGACTAGTTCCGAAAAAGAGGGCGTTTTTATAGGGGCCCATTGCATCAATCCCTTTAATGGAGAAAGGGTTCCCATTCTGGCTGCCAACTATGTTCTTTACCACTATGGTACTGGTGCTGTCATGGGTGTTCCTGCCCACGATGAGAGGGACTTTGAATTTGCTCATAAATATGATTTACCCGTAAAGGTTGTTATATATCCTGCTAAGGATAAAGAACTTCAGGCTGAGGAAATGACTGAAGCCTACACCGAAGACGGAATTATGGTTAACTCAGGTCCCTTTGACGGAACTCCAAACCGTCAGGGAATCAAAAAGGTTATCCAGTATGCTGAAGAACAGGGAATTGGTAAGGGAATTGTGAATTTCCGCCTGCGGGATTGGTTAATTTCCCGTCAGCGTTATTGGGGGACACCAATCCCCATAGTCTACTGTGAAAAGTGTGGGGCTGTACCAGTACCAGATGAACAATTACCTGTATTGCTGCCCACTGATGTAGCCTTTAAGCCAACTGGTGAGTCGCCATTGAAGGGTAGACCAGATTTTGTCAATACCACTTGTCCCCAGTGTGGTGGACCAGCACATAGAGAAACAGATACAATGGACACCTTTGTGGATTCTTCCTGGTACTATTTACGCTATACCAGTGCCAGAGATACAGAAGAGGCTTGGAATAAAAACAAAGTAGACCGCTGGATGAATGTTGATCAGTATATTGGTGGTGTAGAGCATGCAATCTTACACCTACTGTATTCAAGATTTTTCACCAAGGTTTTCCATGACCTGGGTTTGGTCAATGTCCAAGAGCCCTTTGAGAATCTCTTGACCCAAGGGATGGTCTTAAAAGACGGTACCAAAATGTCTAAGTCGAAGGGCAACGTCGTAAGTCCCGAGGAGATTATTGAGCGTTACGGTGCCGATACAGCTAGAATGTTTATACTTTTTGCTGCTCCGCCTGAAAGGGACTTAGAATGGAGTGACAGAGGTGTAGAGGGAAGTCACCGTTTCCTCAATCGTGTATGGCGGTTAATTTATTCCGTAAAGGATGAAATAGTGAAGGCATCTGCTATCCCTGCAGGTACAAATTATGTGGGTGTGCACAAAGAAATGCGCCGCTTAACACACTATGCCATCAAGAAAGTAACCGAGGATATCAGTGGGCGTTTTAATTTCAATACCGCCATTAGTACTATTATGGAACTGGTAAATGGGTTATACACCTACCGCGATAAAGTTGCTGAGGTAGAAAGAGATGTAGATGTACTTGCCGAGGCCATTAACACAGTCATTGTCCTGATGGCTCCCTTTACTCCCCATATTGCAGAGGATCTTTGGTCCGCCACTGGACATAAGGGAAGTGTACACAAGCAGCTCTGGCCCACCTATGATCCCGCTGCTCTGGTGGAGGATGAAGTTGAGATTGCTGTTCAAATCAACGGTAAGGTTCGGGAGCGATTAAATATACCTGCCAATATGAAGCCAGCAGAAATGCAGCAATACCTAATGGAAATGGAGTTAATAAAAGGTCTAATCGGTAATAAACAAGTTGTTAAAGTAATTCCAGTACCGGGCAAATTATTAAACATCGTGGTAAAATAAATGCTAAAAATTAAAGACACCCTAACAGGTGTCTTTAATTTTTGCCGTTGGCTATTAGCCATTAGATCTTAGCTTTTAGTAACAGCTAGTAGACTTTCATGACAAGACTAAAGGCTAAAGACTAAAGACTGACAAATAGAGGTGAACATCATGGAAATTCTCTCAACTCACTTAGGTGCGTACCTATTTATCTTCTTTGCTAGGGTAGCTGATATGTCACTGGATGTTTTAAGGCTTTTGATGCTCATGCGCGGGCGTAAACTGGTTGCCAGTTTGATTGGTTTTGTTGAGGTCAGTATATTCATTGTGGCCCTAGGACAGGCCTTGAGCGGTGGTATGGACGACCCATATAAAATCATTGCCTATGCAGCGGGTTTTGCCACAGGTAATTTCCTTGGCTCGTTAATTGAAGAATGGTTAGCAGTGGGACACTTATCCATGCAAGTCTATCCTTCTACAGAGAATGTGGATGAATTATGTACTCGTTTCCGCGACCAAGGCTTTGGCGTAACAACTGTCTGTGGTTGTGGCAGAAATGGAGAACGAACAATTTTATTTGTCTTGTTAAATAGAAGAAACTTAAAAATAGCCACAAAAATTTTAGACACGGTACAACCAGGAATTTTCTTTAATATTTCTGATGCCAGGGCTGTTCGAGGTGGGGTTTTTCCAGTACCCAAAAGCAGGCTTATCAAGTCAAAATAATTGAATATAACCAGACCTGTGGCAGCATACTAAAGTGACTATTGCCTGCAGGGAGGTAACGGTTTTCATGGATCATTTTCATGGCATATTTCCTCATATCTGGCGGACTGTCATTATTTATTTTGCAGTCTTGGTTATCGTTCGCCTCATGGGAAAAAGGGAGATTGGCCAGCTTTCTACTCTGGATTTTGTTGTAGCTATTATCTTAGCAGAATTGGCAGCCATACCAATGGGATCTCTGATGATCCCAATTTGGCATGGCATCGTACCATTGGTAACATTAGGTGTTTTGGAAGTGCTTTTCTCCTATTTAGCCTTGGTGAACCGTCCCCTAAGAAAAGTCTTCTATGGATCGCCCCAAATTATCATAGAAAATGGCCACCTGTTAAAACATGAAATGCGTGCTTCCCGCTATAATCTCGATGATTTATTGAGCCAATTAAGGGAAAAGGGATTTCACAATATAGAAGATGTTGAGTATGCCATTCTAGAGCCTTCGGGCAGGCTAAGCGTCATCCCCAAATCCCAAAAAAGACCTGTGACACCTGAAGATCTGGGTATTAACACTGGCTATGAAGGATTACCTACTGTGTTGGTGATGGATGGGGACGTTCTGAAGGAGAATCTACATAGTATCAATCTAGATGAGAATTGGTTAAAGGAAACCTTAGCAGAACAGGGGATTCAACCCCAAAAAGTCCTTTTAGCCACCTTAAATACTAAGGGGCAACTGTTGATTGATTGTCAAAACGATGACCATGCCAGTAAATAATCTTTAATCACTTTATAAATGGACCAATTGCTAATGATTAACGGCTAAAAAGAACCAACTACTTTTTCTAAAACAGAAGGAAATTGTCAGTAGAAGTAGAAATTACCATACAACCGTAATCCCACCATGGGGAGTGTTCTTATGATAAACCTAGGTCGTAAAGAACAAATCATTATTTTAATAATAATGGCTGTTGTGCTCTTTTCCGCTGGCTATCAATTTGCTAATAAAGCTGATCAACCAGTAGAACTGGTTACATTACAGTCTACAGATGACCTAGAAAGCTCCGAAGAAATCAAGGATGTTTTTGTACATGTGGCTGGGTCAGTAGAAAAGCCTGATGTATATCAACTTCCTGCGAATAGTCGAGTCAAAGATGCGATAAAACTAGCAGTGCCGACAGCAGATGCGGATCTCAGTATGCTTAATTTGGCGGCACCTTTGAAAGATGGCCAGAAACTTCAAATTCCCAGTATAGTGGAACCAACGACCCCGGGACAATCTATGGCTCAAGTAACTGCAGTGCCAGTACCAATGCAGGGGACGCCCCCTACTATAAATAGGCCTGCAGTCCCCTCAGTTACCCAAGGTGGCGGTTTAATCAATATTAATTTTGCTAGCCTAGCAGAGTTGGATTCTCTGCCTGGTATTGGGCCGGCATTAGCGGAAAGAATCATTGAACACCGGGAGGCCAATGGCCCTTTCCAAACCATCGATGATTTGAAAAATGTTTCAGGTATCGGAGATAAAAAGTTTGAGGATTTACAGGAGCTAATTACAGCTCAATAGTTAACTAACTGTCTTGTGTATGTAAGCGTAGGGAACGACTTCCGTGTCGATCCGTACAATTATGTAGACTAGAGGCTAACAGCTAAAAGGATGTGAGCAGATGGATGTAAGTCTATTGGCCCAGTTAATCAGGTTACAGGCCCTGGAGATGGGCATAAATGGGTCACAAGAAAATAAAGGGGATCAAGCTATTGACTTTTCTCTCGTACTGGCCCAGTTGCTTGCTGCAGAGGCTGGTAGTAAAGGAGAGCAGTCAGCTTTAAAGCCAGGGTTAAATCTGGTTGAATTACCCCATCTACCAACAAAACAAGTCCAGGCCTCTGCGGCAATTGCGGCCGCTTCCTTCCGTGCCGCGTCCGGTCAAGAATATGAGGCGATTGTGGAAAAAGCGGCTTTACGACATGGCATGGACCCAGCCCTTTGTAAGGCAGTGGCTAAGGCGGAGTCTGATTTTAAGCCTGGCGCAACCTCTGGTGCTGGGGCAATGGGGTTAATGCAACTAATGCCTGCCACTGCTCGTAGTCTAGGTGTGACAAATCCTTACGACCCTGAGCAAAACGTTGAGGGTGGTGTACGCTATTTAAAGTCCCTGCTGGAACGTTATCAAGGGGATGTAAAAAAGGCACTGGCGGCATACAACGCCGGACCAGGTAATGTGGACCGACATCAAGGTGTACCTCCCTTTGAGGAAACCACCCGCTATATCAACAGGGTGATTGGTTACCAGCAAAGATACTTGGGGAGCTAGTTCTAATGAAGCGACCCCTAGTTATTTTATTACTGGCCTTTATGCTTGGTATCATTGCAACAACAACCTTTAAAGTACATATGCTCGCTGCTGTTGGGGCAGCGGTTGTCGCCTGTATTGCTGCAGCAATCGGAATCATCAGGACCTGGCGTTTTAATACCTGGGTCCTTTTTGTTGCATCTTTTTGTCTGGGCATGGCCCTGACCAGCTTAGAATTGTCCACGGTGGCCTCACCACTCAGTGATTTAAAAGGAAAGAATATTCAGGTAACTGGCATTGTTATTAATCAACCAGACCATAGGCCCGAAGCAAGCTTCTATAAATTCAAAGTACAACACATAATTGAGAATGGTCAAGCGAAACCAACCACAGGAGTACTCCGGGTTAAGACTATAGAGAATAAAAAGAAATACCGCTATGGTGATATATTAAAGTGTACCGGCTATTTATCTGTACCGGAACTGCCCGGGAATCCCGGGGCCTTTGATTACCATGCTTGGTTAACCGGACAAGGCATTGCGGCCATCTTAACTGTCCAGCGAACAGAGGATGTCAAAGTCCTCGGTAGGGAAGGTTCTGAAATAGTAAAAATAGCCTTGGATTTACGGAGTTATCTGGAAAACATATATGATCAAAGCCTGTCCCAAGATAAGGCGGCCATCTTAAAGGGCCTGATTTTTGGTACTCGGGGTGATATACCCCCAGAAATAGCCTTAGCATTCAATGAAACTGGTCTTGTCCATATCCTCAGTGTTTCGGGGTACCATGTCGGTTTGGTGGCTGGGATGATATTAGTCCTGCTGCGGCTGTTTCATGTGCCAGTTCGTTATATTGCACCTGTAACAATTCCCCTGTTGCTATTTTATGCGGTGATGACAGGTTTAGGACCGGCAGTTCTACGCTCCACCCTTATGGCGATATTACTTCTTTTAGCTCACCATCTGGGGCGTCAACGGGATTGGCCAACCACATTAGCTGTGACTGCTGGGATCATATTAGTTATCAATCCCCTGAATTTATTTGATATTGGCTTTCAACTTTCCTTTGCCGCAACCTGGGGGTTGCTTTATATAACACCAGTATTAAACAATCTTCTACATCAAATCCCCAAGGTCATCCTGTTATTAATAACAATTCCATTAGCTGCTCAACTGGCAACTTTACCTCTAGTGATACTTTACTTCAATCTCGTCTCACCGGTTTCTATTTTGGCAAATTTACTAACGGTTCATCTTGTTGGCATTATTATGTTAATGGGGGCTTTAGCCCTTCTGGTAGGGATACTCTACCTACCCCTAGGTTGTTTTCTGAATATCGGTACCGGGGTATTAATTAACCTATTTATCCACTTGGTACAGTTTTGTCATTCCCTACCAGGGGCCTCTTTTTATCTTGCAACACCACCCCTTTGGTTAATTTTCCTTTACTATCTCACGTTAATTTTTATGTTTCATATTCTACAATATCCGAAAGATAGAGGAAGGCTTATACAGATATTACCGAAGGGAAAATATAGAATTGTTACCCTGGTACCTACCCTACTACTTATCCTTTGGTTGTTTATGCCAACTTCGAAACCCCTACAATTGCATTTTATTGATGTAGGGCAAGGAGACAGCACTTTATTAATCACACCGGGTCACCGAGTGGTTCTTATTGATACAGGGGGGTGGCGGGATGAACTTTTAACGGGCCGGGGAGCGGGAACAAATGTTGTTTTACCCTATCTGCATAGGTTGGGTATCAATCAACTGGATGCACTAATACTAACTCACCCCCATGCAGATCATGTGGCCGGTGCCAGAACCATTGTCGAAGTAATGCCTGTGACAATGGTGGTGATATCACCCTATGGGCTTGAGCGGGATGACGATGTTGACAAAGGTTATCATGAATTGTTGCAAGAAATAAGAAACCGGCATATACCCATTTATGCCGTCAAAAAAGGGGATCAACTAAGGATTGATTCCCAAGTAACTATGCAATGTTTATCCCCGGAGAATATAATAAAGGGCACCAATTCGGATGCTAATAACAACAGCTTAGTATTTTTACTAAATTATCTGGAGCGTACAGCTTTGTTGACTGGAGATATCGAAGTGGAAGCTGAACAAAGGTTGCTTGAAAAACAACAGTTGGTTAACCCAGAAATACTAAAGGTACCTCATCATGGCAGCAGTTACTTTTATAAGAATTTTTTTGACAGCATGAGCCCCCAAGCTGCAATTATATCTGTAGGGGCTGGCAACCGATTTAATCACCCGTCACCTAGAACTTTAGCAGCTCTTAGGGAGGTAAACAGTAAAATTTATCGTACTGATCAGCATGGTGCCGTAATCTTTACCACCAATGGTTCTAAATGGCTGGTCCAAACAGGGAAATAGCGACTTATCAAGGCACCTAAAGCTCAAGGCTGAGGGCAAAGCTAATAGCGAGCACATTCCTGGATAACCCCATTTTTTACCTGAAATAGCTGTCCACTAACCGGGTAAGGATTATTAAGAAAACTACTGCGGCCAATCATAATAGACTGCCGAAGATCACTTTCTTCATTGGAGTACAGTAATAGTACCACATCTCGGTTAGGTACCATCACATATACTTTGCGATTTAGGGGAATACCGTGCTTTTCTGGCCTATAAATGATGGAAAGCAAGCGACTTGAATCGTAGGAGTCACCATAATTAAAACCAAAGAGGTTCCTTTTCTCATCAAAAACCTGTAGGGGTTTGACTTGATCCCGAAAAAAGTTTCTCAGGGCCAATTGTTTTAATTGTCCTAGAGAAAGATCTAAGGCTTCAATAGTAGTATCATCTAAGTAGAAAAAACGCATTCCCTGATCCAATATATAAGCGATAAAAAGATTGTCCGTCAGTGGTGTTGTTGTAATGCCCTTGGCATCCTGGGGACCTACAATCAGTGGATAGACTTGGTGTAGATTCTCCTTGACATCCAGGTGATTGACACCACTTTCCCGCCGGAGATCCTTGATAAAAGGTGCTAATACCTCAGAAATATAAATTTGTCGCATGGAAGCCTTTTGACGGCAGTACCCTTTGTAAAAGTTCTCCAAAGCCAGATCAATCCAATAATCCCCTTTTTTCATCCGAATACTGAAGTTATCTAAGTTATAAATTAAGGACTTGGGAACAGCGCCCAAGATGAATTCCGAGATGGTTTTCTGAAAGGTTTGTCTATCCACCTATATCATCCTCCCCATATAAGAGACATCTGTTGTTTGTGATCTGTATGTTACTGTAATATAATATCTTTAGAACAAATATATGCGATGAATTTTAAAAGAGGTGATTTTCATAGCCATTGTAGAAGTTACAGTAATACCCCTTGGCACAGGGAATACCAGTTTAAGTAGTTTTGTTGCCGGTTGCCTGGGGATATTGGAAAAATCCAAAGGTATTCAATTTCAGTTAACTCCGATGGGTACCATTATAGAAGGCGAATTAGAGCAAGTTATGAATTTGGTGCAGCAAATGCATGAGCAACCCTTTGCTGCAGGGGCGGACAGGGTTAATACCATTATTCGTATTGATGACAGGCGAGACAAAAAAAGTACAATGGAGGGCAAGGTTGCTTCGGTGGAAGAAAAACTAATTAAGCCAGGTGGCACGGACTAAATGGAGTATTACAAAGCTTTGATGAACAGCCTGCAACGGGGTCTCGTTTCCTCAGTTTACCTTTTTTATGGGGAAGAAGAATATTTGAAAGAAAAGGCAGTAGAGAAATTTATAGAGTATCTATTACCCCAGGCAACGGATTTTAATCTCGACCTATTAGACGGTGAAGAAACTGAAATTAGCACAGTGGTTGCCCTGGCAGAAAATTTACCCTTTATGTCAGAACGGAGGTTAATCATTGTTAAGAATGCGCCATGGTTTTCTGGTAAAGGGAAGAGTAAAGAAGGTGGGGAAGAGTCAAAGGAAGCCAAATTGACTGGTAAGGATACGGTCCTATTGGAGTATTTAAATAATCCTGCCCCTACAACCTGTTTGATTTTTTTAGCACGGGAAGCAGTGGATCGCCGCAAAAAACTATATAAGGCAGTAGGTGCTAAGGGCCAGGTTGTCGATTTCAAAATGCTCAAACCCACGGAAATGATTGCTTGGGTTAACCAGGTTATGCAAGCATCGGGAAATAAGATTGAGTCAGCTGCGGTCCGGGAGCTAGTAGAAACTAATGGTAAATTAGGGTTACTAAATTTAACCAATGAAATTAATAAAATCCTTAACTATATAGGCAGTGAACAAGTAATTACAGTCACAGACGTCCGAGAGGTTGGTATTATTAATATAGAACAAAATATTTTCACAGTGGTGGATGACGCTGTAGCCGGGCACACAGCCAAGGCTTTAAATGGTATTCGGGAATTGCTTTCCTTAAAGGAGCAGCCGCCAAAGATTTTAGCGCTTTTGGCAAGACAATTTCGAATTGCCCTTCAGGCCAATGCACTGCTCCAGTCAGGCTGCCTCGAAAGGGAAATTGCAGGAAAAATGGGAATGCATGATTTCGTCATCAAAAAAGCTCTGGCGCAGGTTCGGCGGGGGGGAACTCCAAGAATAAAATGGGCACTGGAGCAAATTGCATCCATTGATGCGGACATAAAGAAAGGCCAGAGAGATTTTCTACCAGCCATCGAAACTATGTTAATTCAATTTAGCCATCAGCATTATTAGCTTAGTGACATTTTTTATGGGTCGGATGTGTGCCATGAACCATGGGACTTGGCTTATGTAATTATTTTGCTTAGGGGTCTTCAGCTCATAGCCTACGACACAGGACCCATGGCCACAGTATTTTCGCATCTGTGGTTTGTGAATAGGAGTCATGGGTGGTAATATCAAATATAAAGTAAAAAACCACCCATTGGGTGGTTTAATTATTAGCCAGCAATTTTATTATACCGCTTGGTTAGGCGAGATTTTTTTCGAGCTGCGGCATTTTTATGCAAAACACCTTTGGTTACAGCTTTATCAACAGCCACCATAGCTTTACGTAGTTCAGTCAAAGCCACTTCTTTGTCAGCTTCGGCTAAAGCTTTCTCGTATCTGCGGATTGCAGTTTTAACAGCGGATTTGATGCTAGCATTACGAATAGTACGTTTTTGAGTAAGTTCCACCCGCTTAATAGCAGACTTAATATTAGGCAAAATTTCTCACCTCCCCAACCAAAAGTTATTTTACCACGCATAATATTAAAATGCAAGCAAACTTTAGTATATCATTACCCCTTTTAGTAAATCATAATTTCATAATGAAAAACAGGGGGTGAATATTTTGTTAGGAATGATTGTTCGCTTTATCGTTTCCGCTCTGGTATTAATGGTAGTGAGTTGGCTTTCTCCAGGTTTTGTGGTTAAGGGAGGTTTTATTGGTGCTTTAATTGCAGCTGTGGTTATCGCTGTCCTTGGTTACATAGCAGAAAGTTTGCTGGGTGACCGCATATCTCCACAAAGAAGGGGTCTGGTTGGATTTATTACTGCCGCAGTGGTTATATACCTTGCTCAATTTATCATTCCCAACTTACTCAGTGTTAGTATCTTTGGTGCACTAATTTCAGCCTTTATTATAGGTCTTATTGATGCCTTTGTTCCTACAGCTGTGAGATAATTTAATGATGTTATAAAAATTTTACCTCATACCAACCTCCCTCGGGGCATACTTATTACCATATTAAGCCCCAGGGGGGTGATTTTTATATTCGGGAGCAATCATACCCTTAGGACCAGGTCCAAAAAAAAAATAGTACCATTGGTTTCCCTTCTTCTTATTATAGTATTTTGGTTTACTTTTTTAGTAAATACCCTGCAAGTTAACAAAATATATACCCAAGGTGCCTTAGAAGATTCAGTTGAGTGGTTAGCTTCGATCTTTTTTCAAAATCATCGGGGTATGATCTTGACATCCATGCCGGCTCTAGCTTGGCAAGATACTCCAGAAGAAATGGAAAGCCCTGGTAGAGCGGCTTGGTACTGGCTGGCCGGTGTAACAGGATTTGACCTTGTACCACTAACAATTTTGAAATCACAGATCCCTATGTTGGCTCAAGTTGAGTTACATGAGGCCGTAGTTATGAACGTTCAGCCAGTTCTAACAAAACCTAAGGAATTAGCAAATTTAAGTAAAGATGTATTAGTAGGTATCTATACTACCCACACAGGAGAAACCTATTCTTTGACCGACGGTACCGATCGTCTAACCGGTAAACAGGGTGGGGTTGTGCTAGTTGCCAAGGAATTGCAAAAGCAATTGACAGATAAGCATGAAATTAGAGTAGTCTTATCAGATAAAATTCATGATGCCCGTTACGCAACATCCTATTTAGAGTCGGAAAAGACTGCAAAGCAAATAGTAGATCAGAACACTTCCATGGTTACCATGTTGGATATACACCGGGATGCTGGACGTAGTCGGGATGATTGTTTAGTAGAAGTAAAGGGTAAAAAAGTAGCTCCCATTTTATTTATCGTTGGCTCAGATGCAAGGCTGCCTTTCCCCAACTGGAAACAAAACTATCAATTTGCCTGCAAAATAGCTGAAAAATTAGATAAGATCTACCCTGGCCTTTGTTTGGGGGTAAGGGTCAAAGAAGGACGTTATAATCAGTTTTTGCACCCTGGTGCCATTTTAGTTGAAGTGGGTTCTGATAATAATTCTCTAGAAGAAGCAAAGGCCAGCGTTACTATGTTGGCAGATGCTTTAGCTGCGATTATTAAGGAGGAATTAAAGAAGAAAGAATCAGAAACAAGGGAGAAACCAGTACTAAAGGAACAGGAAGACTCCACAGGAGCAGAAATAGATGGAAGCCAATCGGAAAATTATCTAGAAAACGAAGGGGTAGATCCAGAAATACAAAACCTTTAAAGGATACCAAAGTCAATTTTGTTATGGTAAAAAATGTATAGTAGTACCTCTAAAGGCACATCCTTATAGTGGGGAGGTGCCTTTAGATGTTAAGAAATGCTTTGTTTTTTGTGTTGGTAGGTGCCTTTGTTATAGTGGTAGGGTTTGGCGTTTACATTGCCAACGAATATTTTAACCGTTTGGTGTTACCTGAACAGCCGGCCTCAGTATTTGCTCTTTCCAGGCAAGATTCAGGAAATCTTGAAATTGATTTTTTGGGTGAAAAGCTGGAGGTAAATACAGCAGCCATAGAGAAATATGCCGATAATAGTTGGGAAATTGCCGCGGACAAATTGGTGAGCCTTAAAAATAACTCCCAAATTCATGAAAAAGTCCATTGGCTAAAAGAAACTGTACAAGAACAGTACCAAAGGATCATAGCTCTCCCTGAAATAACGGAAAAAGCAACCCTAGTCAAAGAAGTTGTCAATCAACATTGGCAGGAGCTTTTGGCATCTGAAAAGGTACAAGCTGTTAATCAGTGGATTAGGGACAAGTCTGCTGCAAATCATTAGCCATTAGATCTTAGTTTTTAGCTTTTAGATATTAGTTTTTGATTTTTGTTTTAGCTAAAGGCTAACAGCTAAAGGCTAAAGAGAAGTTGAAGCTGAACAAAACCAATGCTATAATTATATCGTATGTCGTTTTTTGAAAGCGGAGGAGTAAAGAATGTCAACCCCCCAAAATCGTATTAGAAACTTTTGTATTATCGCACATATTGACCACGGAAAATCAACGCTGGCTGACCGAATTTTAGAAGAAACCGGTGCCCTTAGTCAGAGGGAAATGACTGAACAAGTACTGGATAAAATGGATCTAGAAAGAGAACGGGGCATAACTATTAAACTTCAGGCTGTTCGTCTGTTTTATACCGCAGCAGATGGGCAGGAATATCAGTTGAATCTTATTGATACTCCCGGTCACGTTGACTTTACCTATGAAGTGTCCCGTAGTTTAGCTGCCTGTGAAGGTGCCCTGCTAGTTGTTGATGCCTCTCAGGGTATTGAAGCCCAGACTCTGGCTAACGTTTATCTAGCTATAGAGAACAATCTGGAAATTATTCCAGTTATCAATAAGATCGACCTACCCAGTGCAGAGCCAGAACGGGTAAAACAAGAAATAGAAGAAGTTATAGGTCTGGATACTTCGGATGCGGTGCTCGCGTCGGCCAAAACTGGCGTGGGAATTAAAGAAATTTTAGAACAGGTTGTGACTAAGGTTGCACCTCCCAAGGGTGAGTCTGAGGCACCTCTCCAGGCTTTAATATTTGACTCCCATTATGATGCCTATCGGGGTGTTATTGCCTACATCCGGGTAATGCATGGAACAATAAAACCTGGCATGCGCATCCGCATGATGGCTACTAAGAAAGAGTTTGAGGTTACGGAAGTGGGAGTATTTAACCCCCATATGACCTTTGTGGATGAATTAAAACCTGGCGAAGTTGGTTTGGTGGCTGCCAGTATGAAAAATGTGCAGGATGTCCGGGTAGGTGATACCATCACCTCTGCCCAAAATTCTGCCCAGGAGCCACTTCCTGGTTACCGTAAAGTTACCCCCATGGTATTCTGTGGACTATATCCAGTGGATACCGTTGACTATGAAGATTTAAGGGATGCCCTTGATAAACTAAAGTTAAATGATGCTTCCCTGATTTATGAACCAGAAACATCCGATGCTCTGGGTTTTGGTTTCCGTTGCGGCTTTTTGGGTTTGCTACACATGGAAATCATACAGGAACGTTTAGAGAGGGAATACGGCTTAAGTCTTATTACCACAGCACCCAGCGTAGTCTACCGGGTAACCACTACCAAGGGTGAGGTTATGGAAATTGATAACCCTGCCAACTTACCTCCGGTTAATAATATTGAAATAATTGAAGAGCCATACGTTAAAGCTACCATCATGGTTCCCAAGGATTTTGTGGGTACGGTGATGGAACTTTGCCAGGGTAAACGAGGTACTTATAGCAATATGGAGTATATGGGAGTTACCCGTGTCATGTTAACCTATGAGATTCCTCTATCGGAAATCATTTATGATTTCTTTGACCAGTTAAAATCCCGGACCAAGGGATATGCATCTTTGGATTACGAAATGATTGGTTATCGGCAGTCTGATCTGGTTAAACTGGATATTATGCTAAATGGTGAAGTGTTAGATGCATTATCCTGTATTATTCACCGCGAAAGAGCTACTACTAGGGGAAGAGCACTGGTAGTAAAACTTCGTTCCTTAATTCCCCGGCAGATGTTTGAGATTCCAGTGCAAGCCGCCATTGGTAATAAGATTATTGCCAGGGAAAACGTTAAGGCCATGCGCAAGGATGTTTTAGCCAAATGCTACGGTGGTGATATTAGCCGCAAAAGGAAATTACTGGAGAAACAAAAAGAAGGTAAAAAGCGCATGAAACAGGTGGGGAATGTAGAAATACCTCAAGAGGCCTTTATGGCTGTTCTCAGCATCGAAGAATAGACAGAGAGGTAGACAATATGACCTGTTATTTAAAAAATCTAAAACCAGTCTTGGAAAAGGCGGGCCACGGTACCTTAACCAAAGACCAGCGTAAGATCGTTGATAAAACAGTGCGTGCCTTAACTGGAGCGAAAGGACGCTGTCCCCAGGTTTGGCCAGTGGTAGAGGAATGGCTCCAAAAGCCTGAACAAGAACAACGATTAATCGAGGAAATACGAGACAAGCTGGTGAAGCCATGTCCATAGGTTTATACATTCATGTACCCTTTTGTATTCGCAAATGTCTGTACTGTGATTTTATTTCCTATCCACTAAGCCAGCAACAGGTGGCAGAATACCTCCAGGGACTGGAATTGGAAATTGAACTTTATCGAGAAACCCTTGGGGTAAAGAATAGATCAATAGAAAGCATCTTTGTGGGCGGTGGAACGCCCACTTCTCTTATGTCCGGGCAATTGATAAGTATTTTGGAACGGCTGGACCGTTCCTTTTCTATTGCCAAGGATGCAGAAATAACCACTGAGGCTAACCCGGGCACAGTAAGTCTTACCTATCTTAAAGAATTAAGAGCAGCAGGATTCAACCGTCTCAGCCTCGGTGTGCAGTCCACCCATCAAGAACTTCTGACAATCCTGGGTCGTATACACGATTTTAGTCAAGCTCGGGAAGCCGTTTCTCAGGCAAGGCAGGCAGGCTTTAACAATATTAATTTAGATTTGATCTTTGGCTTGCCGTGTCAAAGCCTTAGCCAGTGGCAGCAGACACTGACAGATGTAGTTGCACTGGAACCAGAGCATATCTCTTGCTATGGGTTGCAGCTAGAAGAAGGGACTCCTTTAACCTGCTCCATTGAACAAGGGAAATTACCGGCCTGTTCCGAAGAGGATGATTTGGCCATGTTTCAGTTAGCCATTGAGTTTTTAAGGACGATGGGTTATGAACACTACGAGATATCTAATTTTGCCCGGCCCGGATATTGCTGCCAGCATAATTTACTTTATTGGCATAACAAGGAATATCTGGGTTTTGGTCCGGGGGCCCATTCTCATTATGACCACTCACGTTGGAGCAACATAGAGAATATTGATAATTATGTTTCATTGCTAAAAACTGGACAGCATCCTGTGGCTGAAAAAACTTCTCTAACTGTCAAAGAACAAATGGAAGAAACGGTCTTTCTGGGCCTGCGTATGTTAAAGGGTTTAAAAATGATAGATTTTGAAAAACGTTTTGGCTTATCGATATACAAAATTTATGCCAGGGAAATTGCCCATTTGGAGCAACTAGGTTTAGTAAAATCCGAGGATGGGTATCTTAAATTAACAGAGAAGGGTTTACCAATAGCGAATCAGGTATTTGCTGAGTTTGTTTAGCTTATAGCTGTTAGTTATTAGTTTTTAGCCATTAGCAATTAAGAAACCTTCGCACATCATACGCGTCAAACTGCTAAAAGCTAAAAGCTAAAAGCTAAAAGCTAAAAGCTAAAAGCTAAAAGCTAAAAGCTAATTGGCCATAAGACGGTTGATGGCTATAAATGGTCATAAACCGCTTTATAGGCCATATATGATGCTTGCGGTATAACCTACTATCCTTGACAAATATTTTCCCATTTGCTAAATTTAAAATTAAGTTAGCACTCATCGAACTAGAGTGCTAACACCCTGTAAGGGTAAGCTAGGAGGGTGAGCCGACGTGAAAATGGATGAAAGAAAACAACAGATTCTGTTGGCCATCATTAAGGACTATGTAAACACGGCGGAGCCAGTAGGATCGAGGACCATTTCCCGTAAATATAAGTTAGGCGTCAGCCCAGCGACCATTCGCAATGAGATGTCTGATTTAGAGGAAATGGGCTATATCGAACAGCCCCACACCTCAGCTGGTCGCATACCTTCCAATCTAGGTTATCGTTACTATGTGGATTGCTTAATGCAACGGGAACAGCTTAGTGAGGAAGAAGAAGGAACTATTAGGCGTGGTTATGAAAATAAAGTCCGTGAAGTAGGAGAAATTCTGAACCGCACCGGCAGAATGATGGCTCAGCTTACCCATTATACGGCGCTGGTTCAAATGCCAAACTTTGGCATGAGTGCGTATAAACATGTGCAGTTGGTACTAATGGCTCCTACTCAGGCTATATTGATTGTGGTAATGGATACCGGTGCTGTACATCATCAAATGATGTCTGTATCGGAGAACATTACGCAACAAGATCTTGACCAAATTTCCCGTGTTCTGAACGAAAAACTGCAAGGCAAAACGTTGGACAGTATCAGATTTAATTTGATCAAAGAAATTTACTTTGAACTGTCCAAACATCGTAGTATTCTCGATTTGGCCATTGAGCTGATGCAGGAGGGAATTACCCCAGCCAAAGAGGATAAAATCTATCTCGAAGGGGTATTCAATATTCTAAACCAACCTGAGTTCCATAATGTTGAAAGGGTAAAAGTACTTCTTTCATTACTAGAACAGGGAGACTTGCTTAAGGATATCCTTGAATATCCAAAGGAAAGTCAAGGAATCACCATTAAGATCGGCAAGGAAAACATTCGCCAGGAAATTCAGGATTGTAGTATGGTAACTGCCACCTATCAAGTGGGAGATAAAATATTGGGAACCATCGGTGTATTGGGACCTACCCGGATGGACTATGCCAGGGCCGTCACAGTTGTTGACTGCATGTCACGTAATCTATCCAGAACACTTGATCGTATTCTAAAAGGGCAGGTTTGATGGAGTAAGGAGGAACCGTTTCTGTGAGTCTTAAACAACAGGCAAGCCAAGGAGCCGAGATTAATGAAAAATTAGCTGCTCTTTTAACCAATTCCAATGCTGTCAGGGCCATTGCTGCGGCTGTTGAAGGAACCCTTGGACCAAAGGGTTTGGATACCATGTTGGTTGATAAATTTGGTGAAGTGGTCATTACTAACGACGGCGTTACCATTTTAACCATGATGGAGGCTAATCACCCGGCAGCTCGTATGGTAATTAATATTGCTAAATCCCAGCAGGAAGAAATAGGTGATGGAACCACCACAGCCACAGTGATGGCTGGAGCTTTGGTTAGTGTTGGTGTTGAACAGGTGGTTAAAGGAGTTCCAGTGGCCCGAGTTATTGAAGGTATCCGTTCTGGTGTTAGAAGGGCATTGGAGGTTATGCAACAACAAGCTGTACCTTTAGATAATATAGATCATCCTTGGCTTAAACAAGTGGCTCTAGTGGCGGGTAGAGAACATCAAGATATTGCAGATTTGGTAGTAGAAGCCGCCCGTTTAATTGGTAAAGAAAAACTAGTTGAAAGAAACTTTAGACTTTCCGATACAATTATATCCCAGGAAGGGGCAAATAATCAGGTTTTCATGGGCGTTATTATCAATAAAGAAACCATGAACAAACAAATGCCCAGCCAGTTAAAAAATTTAAAGGTTCTCGTCATTGATGATGCCCTAGAACCGGAAGTAATTGAGGACGAAGCCCTCAGTACCGAGTCTGGTTTTGCACGCTATCTGGCATTACAAGAAGAATTCCGAACAAATCTTCAAAAAATTATTGATCTTGGTGTAGGTCTGGTGCTGGTGGATCGTGGTGTAGATGATACCGCCGAAGAATTATTTACCGATGCGGGTATGATGGTAGTTCAAAGGGTTCTCAATAAAGAATTACGTCGAGCAGCGGAACATACCGGGGCCAGGATTATTAAGAGAACCAGCCTGAAAAAAGACATTACCGAGTTGGAAAAATATCTAGGTCATGCCAAAGAAGTTCTGGTGGATGAAAAGTTAGAGCAGGTTTGGATTATGGAAGGTAAAGGCAAACCAATGGCCACGGTTTTAGTGGGAGCTGCCACCGAGGAAGTGGTAGGTGAAAGGGGAAGAATTGCCAAAGATGCTGCCAGCTCACTACAAGCCGCCATGAAAGGCGGAGTGGTGCCAGGAGGAGGATCTTTGGAATTGGCTGTTTCTCGGGAAGTAGAAAGGGCCCGGGAAAGCACCCGAGGCATGACTGCCTATGGGATCAGTTGCGTGGCCGAGACACTACGTCGTCCCATGGCACAAATTGTGGCCAACGCAGGTTTCAACCCCTTAGAGAAATTGGGTGATGTTTTGGCAGCCCAAGCGGAGCAGGGTAAAATTTCTTTAGGAGTGGATTGTGACAGCGGAGAAATTACAGATATGTATGAATTAGGTGTCATAGATCCAGCCCTAGTGAAAATCCACGCCATCAAGGCTGCCGGTGAAATTGCCGAAGCCATCCTGCGTATTGATACCATTATAAAAATGAAGGATTATAAACCTGCCGGTGAAGGTGGCGGGCAGGAAGCATAATAAAGAGGTGATACAGTGACCGAGGAGCAAATCAAGAACGGTCAAGAAACTGCAACAGGGACTGAGGAACAGCCCCAAGATATTAAAGATACTGTTAAAGAAACTACTGAATCTGCAGTTAATCTGCCTGATGATCCAGAAGAATTGAAAAAACTGCTACAAGCAAAGATTGAGGAGGCTGAACAAAACTACAACAGGGCTCTCAGACTGCAGGCAGACTTTGAAAATCTGCGTCGACGCACCCGTCAAGAACGAGAGGACCTGATAAAGTTTGGTTCTGAACAACTCATTAACGGGTTACTACCAGTTCTTGATAACTTTGAAAGGGCCTTGACCTCTGCTGGTGACGGAGGAGAGAAATTTGTTAGCGGCGTGGAAATGATTTTCCGTCAGCTCAATGAAGTTCTTTCTACGGAAGGTTTGACTATAATTCCGGCTAAGGGTGAGCAGTTTGACCCAAATATTCATGAAGCCATGATGCAGGTTGAAGACACCGGCGAACCAGAAAATACGGTGGTGGAAGAACTCCGCAAGGGGTATTATCTAAAGGGAAAAGTCATTCGCCCTTCGATGGTGAAAGTGGCTACATCATAGACAGAGAGTTTTAATACTTAATTTAAAGATAATTTTTTCTCAGGAGGTAAAAAACAATGGGAAAAGTAATAGGTATTGATTTAGGAACCACTAACTCCTGTGTTGCAGTAATGGAGGGTGGCGAAGCAGTTGTTATCCCTAATGCTGAGGGAGCCAGAACCACCCCATCGGTGGTAGGTTTTTCTAAAACGGGTGAACGACTAGTAGGCCAAGTTGCTAAACGTCAGGCTGTTAGTAACCCCGATCGCACCATTCAATCAATAAAACGTTACATGGGTACCAATCACAAGGTTAACGTAGATGGCAAAGATTATTCTCCCCAAGAAATTTCTGCCATGATCCTTGGCAAGCTCAAGGCCGATGCTGAAGCTTATTTGGGCGAGGCAGTGAACCAGGCTGTAATTACTGTGCCCGCTTATTTCAGTGATGCCCAACGTCAAGCAACCAAAGATGCTGGTAAGATTGCTGGGCTGGAAGTTCTTCGCATTATCAATGAACCCACTGCAGCAGCTCTGGCCTATGGTTTAGATAAAGAAGACGACCAAACCATCTTGGTATTTGACCTGGGTGGCGGTACCTTTGACGTATCTATTCTAGAACTGGGTGACGGCGTCTTTGAAGTAAAGGCAACCAGCGGTAACAACCGTCTGGGTGGTGATGACTTTGATCAGCGTATCATCGATTATCTGGTGGCTGAATTTAAGAAAGAAACTGGGGTTGATTTAGCCAAGGATAAAATGGCCCTGCAGCGTTTAAAGGAAGCTGCTGAAAAGGCAAAAATTGAACTTTCTGGTGTTGTTAGTACCAATGTTAACTTGCCCTTCATCTCTGTAGGTGCCGATGGCCCCTTACACTTAGATATCAACATTAGTAGAGCAAAATTTGATGAATTAACTGCAGATCTGGTAGAAAAGACCATGGGTCCCACCCGTCAAGCCCTGTCAGATTCCGGTCTGGATACCAGTGCAATAAATAAAATCCTGTTGGTGGGCGGGTCTACACGTATTCCTGCTGTTCAAGAAGCTA
This sequence comes from Desulfotomaculum defluvii, assembly GCF_054657375.1. Taxonomy (NCBI): domain Bacteria; kingdom Bacillati; phylum Bacillota; class Clostridia; order Eubacteriales; family Desulfotomaculaceae; genus Desulfotomaculum; species Desulfotomaculum defluvii. The sequence goes on from NZ_BAAHYV010000007.1 coordinate 44,888, forward strand.
TCCGCAAATTCTTGGGTAAAGAACCTCATAAGGGTATTAACCCCGATGAGTGTGTGGCTTTAGGTGCAGCTATCCAAGCCGGAGTATTGTCTGGTGAAGTGAAGGATGTATTGTTGCTGGATGTAACTCCACTGTCCTTGGGTATTGAGACTCTGGGTGGTGTATTTACCAAGTTAATTGACCGGAATACCACTATCCCGACTTCCAAGAGTCAGATTTTCTCCACCGCAGCTGACAATCAGCCATCTGTAGAGATTCATGTACTGCAGGGTGAGCGTCAGATGGCTGCAGATAACAAAACATTAGGTAGATTCCAACTGTCCGGTATTCCTCCAGCACCCCGTGGTGTACCTCAAATTGAGGTAAAATTTGATATTGACGTAAACGGTATCGTTTCAGTATCGGCCAAGGATATGGGAACAGGAACTGTTCAAAGCATCTCCATTACTGGCGGTACCGGTGGACTGTCTGACGATGAGATTAACAGAATGGTTAATGATGCTGAAAAATATGCTGAAGAAGATAAAAAGCGTAAAGAGGCAGTGGAAGTTAGAAATCAGGCAGACAGCATGATTTATCAAGCTGAAAAGATCATTAAGGATATGGGAGATAAAGCTGAAAAAGATAAGGTAGAGGCAGTACAAAAAGCCATTGAGGAACTCCGTACAGCCATGAACGGCAACGATATCGATTTAATGAAGAATAAGTTAGAAGAACTAACTAAGCCCCTGCATGAATTAACCGCAGATATCTACAAGCAACAGCAGGCCCAGCAGGATGCTGGTCAAGGTGGTTGTGCTGGCGGAGGCTGTGGCGGCGCACAAGCTGAAAAGGATAATGTTGTGGATGCCGACTACGAAGTAAAGGATGACAATAAGTAGTAACATATCATATACTATAGAGTGTTAATTACAGGGGAATCTCGATTCCCCTGTAATTTATGAATATAAGGTGGTGAATCATGGCTAAGCGAGATTATTACGAGGTGCTGGGTGTTGACAGAGGTGCCTCTGCGGATGAAATTAAGAAATCGTACCGCAAGCTAGCCCGGCAGTACCACCCAGATGCCTACAAGGGAGATAAAGCAGAGGCGGAAGCAAAATTTAAAGAGATCGCTGAGGCCTATGCAGTACTAAGTGATAGTGAAAAGCGGGCGACCTATGACCAATTTGGTCATGCTGCCACCGATGGTCAAGGTTTTGGTGCTGGTGGTTTCGGTGACTTTGGTGGAATAAATGATATCTTTGATATGTTCTTTGGGGGAATGGGAAGACAACGTAACGGCCCCCAAAAGGGCAGTGATTTACGGTTTAACATGGAAATATCCTTTAAAGAGGCTGCCTTTGGTGTAGAAAGAGACATTCAAATTCCCCGCACTGAGAGTTGTGATACCTGCGGTGGATCTGGGGCCGCACCGGGTAGTAATACTAAAACCTGTGGTACCTGTCATGGCTCAGGACAGGTACAGTATGCATCAAATACTCCCTTTGGTCGGATAGTGCAAAGTCGGACCTGTGATAAGTGTCATGGCTCTGGAAAAATAATCGAAAAACCTTGTCCCACTTGCCGGGGTGCTGGACAAATCAGGAAAACCAAAAATATTCACGTCAAAATTCCTGCTGGTGTAGATGAGGGTTCCCGTCTCCGTCTCACAGGTGAAGGCGAGGCAGGTCTAAGGGGTGGTCCACCGGGGGATCTTTATGTGTATATTATGGTGCGGCCGGATAAATTTTTCCGTAGGGAAGGCAACGAAGTTGTCTGTGATATGGAACTATCCTTTGCTCAGGCAGCCCTGGGTGATAATATTGAAGTGCCTACCCTGGATGGTAGTGCTGAATTGAAAGTGCCGGAAGGAACACAGACAGGTACTATTTTCCGTATCAGAGGAAAAGGTATTCCTTACCTTAATGGCAGCGGTCGCGGTGATCAGCATGTTCGTGTAAAAGTTGTAACACCCACTAAGCTGAATGAAAAACAAAAGGAACTACTCAGAGAGTTTTCCAAAGTAGGTGGAGAAAAAACTCCAAAGGGTTCGGAGAAAAATATATTTGAGAAAATGAAGGATGCGTTTAAAGGGTAGAATATAGCCATCAGCTTTTTTGCGACAGCGGGGACGGTTCTCACTGTCGCATTAGCTGTTAGCTGCATGCGACAATGGGGACGGTTCTTGGTGTCGCATAATAACTTTCTCAAAACAGCAAATTACTAATAGCTAGACACCAGAGAATAGCCCTTAAAACTGTGATAATGCGACACTAAGAACCGTCCCCGCTGTCGCACTACAAAGAATGGAGGAACTCCCATTGATCTGGCTGGAAATCTCTGTCCATGTTCCCCATGAAGGTATTGACATGGTAAGTAATATATTTGATGATTTGGGTGCTGGTGGGGTTGTCATTGAGGACCCTGCCCTAATTAATAAATACATAGAAGCAAATATTTGGGATCATTACGAGTTTGACCCGGAGGTTCTTAATAGGCCGATGCCCATTGTTAAGGCCTACCTGCCCGAAGGACCAAATTTAGAGGACAAGCTGGTACTTTTGCAGGAACGTTTAACAGGCCTGCCTTTGCCAGCAGTACCTGTCTTTGAAAGTCATCCTGTGGCCGAAGAGGATTGGGCCACAGCCTGGATGAAATATTATAAGCCTGTGGAGATTGGCCAAAGGTTGGCAGTTAAACCAAGTTGGGAAGATTATACCCCGGAACAACCGCGAATTGTTCTGGAAATGGATCCTGGTATGGCCTTTGGCTGTGGCAATCATCCAACCACAACCATGTGTATGGAATATCTGGAAAGAATTGTTCAGGCTGGGGATAACGTGGCAGATGTGGGTACGGGTACAGGAATTCTCGCCATCACAGCGGCTAAACTAGGAGCGGCCATAGTATTAGCCGTGGATCTGGATGAAGTTGCTGTCAAAGTAGCAAAGGAAAATGTGGAACGCAACGGAGTAGAAAATACTGTTGAAGTTTTTCATGGTAACCTGTTGGACAAAATAAATAATAAGGTTGATATTGTGATTGCCAATATTGTGGCCAATGTGATTATTATGCTGGCACCAGATGTACTCCGGATTTTAAAAACAGGTGGGTATTTCATTACCTCTGGTATTATTCAGTTCCGTGCCGAAGAAGTTCGTGAGAAATTAGAACAAATCGGATTTAGAGTGTTAGAACGGAAAGAAGACGGGGAATGGGTTTCCTATCTTTGTGTTTTGGAGGGATAAAGTTTGTCCCGATTTTTTATCCAACCCGAACAAATTAACAGTGATACTGCTATTATCAGTGGTCCCGATGTAAAACATATCAGCCGGGTTCTACGGATGGTAGTTGGTGATTCCCTAACCCTGTTAGATGGTCGGGGTAATGTTTATTTGGCGGAGATTGTTGAAATTGACAAACAGGAAATCCAATGCAAAATTTTACAACAGCAGGTAGTTGCTGCTGAACCAAAGGTTCAGGTAACACTGGTGCAAGGCCTACCCAAAGGTGACAAAATGGAAACAATTATCCAAAAGTGCACTGAATTGGGAGTAAGCCGAATCATTCCTCTAGCTGCTGCACGTTCGGTTGTCAAACTGGATCCAAAGAAGTCGGTAGAAAGGCATGAACGTTGGCAGCGAGTGGCCATGGAAGCAGCCAAACAATGTCGTCGAAGTGTAATACCCGAGGTACACAGTTTAAGTGACTGGAATACCATCCTTGAGCACATTCCCCCTGATGCCTTGGTATTGATGCCTTGGGAGGCTGAAAGGATTAAATCCCTGGGGGAAGTTCTTCGACAAACACCCTTAGCACCACCAGAGGTATACATTTTTATTGGTCCCGAAGGGGGCTTTGAGGATGAAGAAGCCCTGCATATAAAAGAAAAGGGGTTTCATCTTGTTACATTGGGCAGCCGTATCTTGCGTACAGAAACAGCAGGTCCAGCAGCTCTAACAATGGTCCTGTACCAATTTGGTGAACTGGGCTAAGGAGGTTTCCAATATGGCAAAATCTGCTGCCATTTATACCCTTGGATGTAAAGTGAACCAGTATGAATCCTCTGCCATTACAGATTTATTTCGGCAAGCGGGTTATGAAATTGTTGATTTTGAGGAACATGCTGATGTTTATGTGATTAATACTTGCACTGTTACTCACATGGGGGATCGTAAATCAAGGCAAATTATTCGTCGGGCTGCCAAACAGAATCCTGAGGCAGTTATTGCGGTAACTGGTTGCTATGCCCAAACATCTCCAGGAGAAGTTTTAGAAATTCCTGGTGTTGATCTTGTTGTAGGTACAAAGGATAAAAGCAAAATGGTGAATTTGGTGGAGGCCTACGCTAGGGGAAAAGGCCCCGTCAATGCCGTTAGGGATATTATGGGAATAGATTGTTTTGAAGAACTTCCTGTTCCCACAGAACAGGGCAAAACTAGAGCATTTTTAAAAATACAAGAGGGCTGTAATAGCTTTTGTGCCTATTGCATTATTCCCTATGCCCGGGGACCTGTGCGCAGTCGTATACCTGATAATGTAATCAGTTCTGCGGCAGCACTTATTGAACAAGGCTTTAAAGAAATTGTTTTAACTGGTATTCATATTGGTGCCTATGGGCAAGATTTTGCAGACAAGCACATTGACTTAGGCTGGCTAGTAGATCGTTTGGCAAAATTGCCGGGACTTGTGAGACTTCGTCTAGGCTCTGTGGAACCACATGATATAAATGATGCCCTTATTAACTCCGTAGCAGAAAACTCAAATGTTTGCCGTCATTTGCATATTCCTCTGCAAAGCGGTGATAATGAAGTTTTGGCCAGAATGAAAAGAAGATACAATACTAAGCAATTCTTAGAATTGGTAAACAAAATTTATCAAGCAGTTGATGGTATTGCCATTACCAGTGATGTAATAGTTGGTTTCCCTGGAGAAACTAAAGAAAATTTTGAAAACACGTTAAAAACTGTTGAACAAGCAAGTTTTGCTGGCATTCATGTGTTTAAATACTCACCTCGCAAGGGGACTCCCGCAGCTGAGATGGCAGATCAGGTTTCGCCACAGGAAAAAGAAGAACGGAGCAAGAGACTCATCGAACTGGGTAATCACCTGGCTCAAAGTTTTAACCAGCTCCAGGTGGGCAAAAAACTTACTGTATTGGTGGAACAACCTCACGAAAAAAATCATAAGCTTTGGGAAGGGCATACAGATACCTACATTAAGGTCATTTTTCCCGGTGAGGAAAGTTTACAAGGGGAACTGGTAAAGGTACAAATTGAGACCGCAGAAGACTCAATATTAAAAGGTAGAATTATTTAAAAACACTTGCAGGATATTATAATGGGTGTGTTGAATATAATTTGCGGAAAGACTATGTAAAAATAGTTTGATTTATCTGTCTGTGGGGGGAGGTGCTTGCTAGTGCAAGAATGCATTTTTTGTAAAATAATTGCCGGAGAAATACCTTCCCAGGTTGTATACCAAGACGAAAAGGTCTTTGCTTTTAAAGATATTGCTCCAGCCGCTCCTATTCATATCTTAATCATTCCTAAGAAACATATTTCTTCGCTGAATGATTTAGGTGTGGAAGATGCAGCTTTAATGGGACATATCGTAGGGACAGCTGCCAAATTAGCTAAAGAATTTGGGTTGGATAAAGGCTATCGGCTGGTTTCTAACTGTGGAGAAGACGGTGGTCAGACGGTTTATCATATTCATTTCCACCTTTTGGGTGGTCGACAAATGCATTGGCCTCCAGGTTAAAATGATTGACGAGAACCAGATGTCACGTTATAATTAAGTGGTATTGATTTTTTACATAGTATTTTACCTCATATATCTGGTGTTAGATCTAGATTAAGGTTTATGGTTTGGCGGAGGGAGGGAAATTGAGTGGCGGAAATTAGAGTCGGCAAGAACGAAACACTGGACAGTGCCCTCCGGCGCTTTAAGCGGTCCTGTCAAAAGGCTGGCGTTTTGGCTGAGGCACGCAAACACGAGCATTATGAAAAACCCAGTGTGAAAAGAAAGAAAAAATCCGAAGCAGCTCGTAAACGTAAAAGCTTTAGATAATTAGCTTCAAAAAAATGCTTGGCATAGTGATGTGCCAAGCATTTTTTTAGGCATATCAAAAATAATAAAATATTCGGGCAATAAGGGAAAAAACTAAATTAATTATCAATCTTTAGCCATTTGGCTGTGACCATGGGTCTATTAGTGCATGTTTTGCTTAAGGGTCTATAGCTCATGGTCAACGGTCTATGTATTTTCATCATAGATTTGTTACTTTAGGTCATAGATGATGTGTCATAAAAGAAAAGTATCAGTTCTAAAGGGGGTGATATAATGCTTTTTTATCTGGCACAAATGTCTGGTTGGTTGGCCACTCTTGCCTTAGTCTTGGGTATTTTAGCTCTGGCATTGGAAATATTTTTTGTTCCTGGCTTTGGTGTAGCAGGTGTGGTAGGAGTTATTCTTTTGGGTTGGGGTGTATTGTTACTCTCCGTAGATATTTTTCATGCCACACAGGCATTAACACTAGCATTGGTCATTACAGTGGTGGCTCTGGTCGGAGGAATTTGGCTGGCCACAAAGTTTAATTTCTGGCGCAGAGTTACCCTAGCCAACCGTCAAAACCGTGAAGAGGGTTATCTGGCCCCCAACCGTGAAAATGAAAAACTTCTGGGTACAGAGGGGGTAGCTGCAACACCCTTGCGCCCAGCCGGATCAGCCCTTATTGAAGGAGCAAGAGTAGATGTGGTTACAGAGGGTGAATTTGTTGCACCAGGAACGAAGGTCATTGTAATCAAGGTTGAAGGCACCAGAGTGATTGTTAAATCGCTATAAGCATAATTTCTAGGGTCTAGCTATTAGTCATTTGTCATAAACCATTAGCTAACAGCAAAAGCTAAAAGCTAAAAGCTAACAGCTAAAAGCTAACAGCTAGACCCTAAAGCACTACCGTATAAGAAAAGGAGGTATAAGATTGTTGATTAGTTTGGGTGGTCTGTCATTTTTAGTTATGGTTATGTTGATTGTTGTCCTTGTTGTGGTGATATTCAGTTTTATACCAGTGGGACTGTGGATTTCAGCTCTGGCTGCAGGGGTAAAGGTGGGGATTTTTACCCTGGTAGGAATGAGGTTACGCAGGGTTCCACCGGCCCAGATTGTCAATCCATTGATTAAAGCAGATAAAGCAGGTTTGACTGTCACTGTAAACCAGTTGGAGGCGCATTATCTTGCTGGTGGTAATGTTGACAGGGTTATTGATGCACTAATTGCAGCTGAACGGGCCAATATTCCTCTGCTATTTGAAAGGGCTGCAGCCATTGATTTGGCCGGTAGAAACGTATTAGAGGCAGTACAGATGAGTGTTAACCCCAAGGTAATTGAAACACCAGTTATCAGTGCTGTGGCTAAGGATGGTATTGAACTTAAGGCAGTGGCCAGGGTAACAGTAAGAGCCAATATTGACCGCCTGGTGGGCGGTGCCGGGGAAGAGACTGTAATTGCTAGGGTAGGTGAAGGTGTAGTCACCAGTGTAGGTAGTGCAGGAACCCATAAAATTGTACTGGAGAATCCTGACAGTATTTCCAAAACCGTTCTTTCTAAAGGACTTGACGCAGGAACAGCCTTTGAAATTTTGTCCATTGATATAGCCGATGTGGATATTGGCAGAAACATTGGTGCTCAGTTGCAGACAGATCAGGCCGAAGCAGATAAAAACATTGCCCAGGCTAAAGCTGAGGAACGTCGGGCCATGGCTGTGGCCCAGGAGCAAGAAATGAAGGCTAGGGTACAGGAAATGAGAGCGAAGGTTGTTGAAGCCGAAGCAGAAGTTCCCCGGGCCATGGCTGACGCCTTCCGTTCCGGAAGGTTGGGTGTAATGGATTACTATAACATGCAAAATATTATGGCCGATACTAAAATGAGGGATTCCATATCTGGAAACGGACATGGAAAAGAAAAGGGTAAGAAGTCAGAGTAAGGGTGTGAATGATGAATTCCTTATTACTCATTATTATTATTTGGACGATCATCAGCGTACTTTCCAGTAATAAAAGAAAACAGACTCAGTTGCCACCCCAGGAGCAAGAAACCTCAAATTATCGCTTACCCCCTGATCTTAGGGGCAAATGGGGACCTAAGTCTGAGGATTTAGAGGAAAGTATAACCCATGCAGAGAAGGTCAAGGAACCCCAAATCAAAGAACCTATTATCGTTGCTGAGACACCAGAAATATCGGCACAGCTGGAAAGACCACAGGCCAAGAAATTAGCCCCAAAGGTTCAAATGCCAAAAGATAGAATGGAAGAGGACGAAGAGTGTGGTTTTGATCCCTTGAGGTCAGGTAATTTTACACCCGGAATGTTGAAAAACGGCATCATATTATCTGAAATTCTTGGTCCCCCGGTGGCTCGACGAAAAGGAAGAAGCTACCAATAACTAGTAATTTTCCCCCTCTGGATTGCATAAACATAAACCCAAGGAGGGGGATTTTTATGTCCTTAAAAGACTTTCAGCGTAAATTTAAAAAACAATTCTCGGATTTTTTTGAAATACCCAGTGATGTTATGCTTGATTTACCGAAAATTGTTTTGGTAGGTCATCTGCAAGTGTTTATTGAAAACCATAGGGGCATTGTGGAATACACCTCTGAAAAGGTTCGTATTAAAGCAGGGGACGGAGAAGTAGGTATTGCGGGTGAAAACCTAATGCTGCGCAATATTAAGACAGACGAAATTTGTGTAGAAGGACAAATTAAATCCCTAACCCTTTTAGAATCAGGGGAGGTGTGGTAATGGTACTTCTGCGCTTTTTTTCTTTTTTAATGGGACATGTATCCTTAATTGTCCGAGGGGAGTTTCTAGAGAAATTTGTTAACATGGCTGCCAGCAGAGGTATCTTTCTGTGGGATATAACCCGTGTCAGTGAGGACAAGGTTCGGGTCAAAGTGCGCATTTCTGATGTTCGTCCCCTAAGGCATATTGCTCGGGCTACCAAAAGTGGATTTACCATTACCGAGCGCCGGGGTTTTCCCTTTGTGCTAAATCGTCTAAAAAAACGTAAACTTATGGTTCTCGGAGGCATAGGATTTTTAATTATGCTCTATTTTCTATCTTCCTTTGTTTGGTTTATCAATGTTACTGGCAATGAAAAATTGTCCGATGCAGAAATAAAAAAGATTGCAGCTGAGGTTGGCTTAACACCGGGCACTGCCAAATGGGATTTAGATGCAAAATTAATTGAACAGACTATTCGAGAAAAATTTCCTTCAGTAGCCTGGGCCGGTGTGTATATCAAAGGAACCCAGGTCATAATAGAGATTGCTGAAAGAAAGCTAGTTGCTGAGACACCTAATAAAGGACCTGCCCATATCGTAGCTGGGAAGGCTGGCTTAATCAAGGAACTATTAGTTTTGAATGGTCAAGCCATGGTTAAAGATGGGGATACTGTATTGCCTGGAAGTATTTTAATTAGTGGGGAAATCAAAGAGGAAATAAAACCGGAACCTTCTAATCAGCCACTACCTGAAGGAGAGGAACCACAGGAGATCCAATATATCAGTCGTTATATTCAGGCAAAGGGTTTTGTAAGGGCAAGGGTTTGGTATGAAGGATATGGGGAATGCCCTTTGACAGAAGTTGTGGAAAAAATGTCAGGCAAACAAAAAACCTCAATTTGTATTAAATTTGGGTCTAAGGAAATAATCATAGCAGGTCCTCCAAAAGCACCTTACCAGTATTATGAGATGAAGGAGTCTGTTAAAACTGTCCCCGAATGGAGGAATATTAAATTTCCCGTCGAAATTAGAACTGTGCAATATCTAGAGAAAATTAGAGAACGTATCAATCATGGTCAAGTTGGAGCTAAAAAAATAGCAGAACAGAGAGCTTTAAACGATATTCAAGGGAAGCTACCCAAGGACCCCAAAATTGCTGAACGTAGGCTTGAACCGGTGAATACCGGGAGATCTGAGGATATTATTCGTATTAAAGCTTTTGTGGAAACAATTGAAGAAATTGGCGTTTTAAAACCCTTCAAAGCACCCAAGGAGGAAAAAGTTTGGCCGAACGTACAGAATTAAAGATCGTAATTGATGACAATGAAGCAGCAGCAGAAATTTTAGGTAAACAAGATGAGAATATTAACTTAATTGAACAAAGTCTGGAAATCCGTGTGGTTGCCAGGGGGGAAGAGGTAACTATTATTGGTCCAGCAGAACAAGTCGAGCAGGGCAAAGAAGTCTTTTCACAACTGTTAGAGTACTACCGCGCTGGTAATCGTATCGGCAAGCATGAAGTTAATTACGCCTTAAGGGCAGTTAAAGCAGGAGTTAAAGATGCTTTAACGAATCTGGCTAAGGATGTTGTTCTGGTCACAGCCCGGGGCAAACAGGTAAAACCTAAGACCCTAGGACAGAAGGATTACATCCAAAATATTAGGAAAAATGACATTGTCTTTGCCATTGGCCCTGCCGGTAGTGGTAAGACATACCTGGCAGTGGCTATGGCAGTTAATGCCTTAAGAAAAAAACAAGTCAATCGACTTATTTTAACTCGACCTGCTGTGGAGGCAGGAGAAAAACTAGGTTTTTTACCCGGGGATTTACAGGAAAAGATTGATCCATACTTAAGACCACTCTATGACAGTTTGTATGATATTTTAGGCTTGGACCATACACAAAAATATCTTGAACGAAATATAATTGAAATAGCACCTTTAGCCTACATGAGAGGAAGAACGTTGGAAGATGCCTTTATTATTTTGGATGAGGCACAAAACACCACTCCAGAGCAGATGAAAATGTTCTTAACCCGGATGGGTTTTGGCTCCAAAGTGATCATTACCGGTGATATAACACAGGTGGATCTTCCTAAAGGGCAGAGCTCAGGACTTGTGGACGCAAAAAAAGTGTTAGAAGGTGTAAAGGGTATTGCCTTTCAATGGATGACTGGTTCAGATATTGTCCGCCACCCCCTGGTTATGGAAATTATCCGAGCTTACGAACAGCAGGCTGAGGAGTAGGACAGGCCTTTACCGTAGGCCGGGGAGTGATTGCGAATGCTTTCGTTAAAACAAATTGGAGGAGGCCTTATCAAAGGTCTTAAATATCTTGTTCAAAATAATGGTTTTAAACGTTACTCGGCAGCATTTTTATTTTTCCTTATTTTCACACTACTGGTTTCCTTTGAGTTTGTGCCACAAAAGGTTAATTTACAAGTTGGGCAAATCTCTCCTTCAACTATCTATGCACCTAGAGCAGTTGTTTATATTGACCAGCAAAAAACTGCCGAAGAACGCCGAAAAGCAATAGAAAAGGTTCCGAAGGTACCTGAAATCAATGAGGGAGTCAGGGAAACTGTTCGTAAGGATATTAACGATGTATTAAAACAAATAAAGATAATTCAGGCAGACGGAACTATCGAGAAAGACGAGAAAGTTACCCGGCTCAAGGCAGCAATACCATTTACCCTGCCTGAACAAGTACTAAATCAATTGGCTGAGGGTAGTCCTACCAGCACTGATCAACTGAACTCAGGTATTATAGCTACTATTTCTGAGATCTTAAATCAAGGAGAAGGTATAACTGCAAGTCAATTAGAGGATGCAAAGAAAAGTGCTGCGGAAAATTTAGCAGCCAAACAATTTGCAGAACCCTACCGCTTGTTAGGACAAGGGTTAATAAAGCAATTTTTAAGGGCAAATGCATATTTTGATGAAGAAAAATATCGGTTGCTTCAGCAGGAAGCTGCTGAGAGTGTGCCACCTGTCCGGGTGAGCATTCAGTACAAAGAAAGAATCCTCACTCAGGGGGATGTAGTAACAGAGGATCATATTGCTAAGCTACAAGCCCTTGGATTATCCAGGCCACAGCATACCTTTACCACTATAGTTGGTACTGGTTTACTGGTAGCTTTGTTGATGGCTCTGGTATTATGGTACATTTATATCCACAATAAGGAGATTTTTCGCAGAGGTAGTTTTTTAAATCTTATCGGTATCGTTGCCTTGATAACCCTTGTAGTTTCCAGAGCTGTTATGGCTATCAACATCAGTCAGTGGCCAGAGTTCAGTGCTTTATTTGGTTATTTGGCTCCTATAGCTGCGGCAGGAATGTTAATCACCATTCTATTGGATTCACGTTTGGCAATGCTGTTGGTAATGAGCCTAGCTTTATTGTTGGGTGTTATGTCTGGTAACCAGTTTCACTTTGCCTTGGTCGGATTTGTGGGTGGAGTTACCGGAGTTTACAGCGTCTCTAAGTTAAGTCAAAGGGGAGACTTGGTACGTGCAGGGATTTACGTAGGGGTGGCTAGTGTAACAATTATTGCAGTGGTTGGTCTCATTTCAGGACTGCCCTGGTACCTGCTGGTTACCTCTGCCCTTTCCCTTGGTATTGCCAATGGTTTATTATCCTCCATTCTGACCAATGGGGCCCTACCCTATCTGGAAACTAGCTTTGGTATTACATCATCCGTTCGCTTGCTTGAACTATCTAATCCCAGCAACCCACTGTTGAAGAAGTTAATGCTTGAGGCACCCGGTACTTATCACCACAGCATTTTAGTAGGTAATCTAGCCGAAGCTGCTGCAGAAAGTGTAGGGGCTGATCCTCTGGTTGTACGGGTGGGTGCTTATTACCATGATATTGGTAAAATGAAAAGACCCTATTTTTTTATTGAAAATCAGTTGGGCGGCGATAACCCCCATGATAAAATAGCACCTACTTTAAGCACCCTAATCCTTACCTCACATATCAAAGACGGTGTTGAGATGGCCCGGGAAAATAAACTCCCCCCGGTAATTACTGATATCGTTGAACAGCATCACGGCAAAAGTTTAGTTAGTTTCTTTTACCACAAGGCTATGGAGGGAGATCGAGCAGAATCTATCAGTGAAGAGGATTTCCGCTACGAGGGGCCAAAGCCAAGAACAAAAGAAGCTGCCATTGTTATGCTGGCAGATAATATTGAGGCTGCTGTTCGTTCCCTGCAAAATCCAACGGCAGGTAGGGTAGAGGGTCTAGTGCGTAAAATTATTAAAGACCGTTTGTTGGATGGACAATTGGACGAATGTAACTTGACACTAAAGGATTTGGATGCAATTGGTAATACCTTCCTGCGGGTACTCTCAGGTATTTTTCATAACCGAATTGAGTATCCTGACATGAAACAGGAAATGGAAAGGAGAAAAACTCGGCATGGCGGTTCTCGTAAATAATTTACAGGCAGAGATAGCTGTAAATGATGAACTACTCCAACTATTAGAATCTGTAGTGACCGAAACCCTTAACTCAGAGGGATATGCCACAGATGCAGAAGTTGGGTTAATCTTTGTTGATGACAATTATATCCGTAGTTTAAATGCAGAATACAGAGGTATAGACAAATCTACAGATGTTTTATCCTTTGCCTTAAATGAAGGAGAAGATATGCCAGAAGACGAAGATGCAGAAGACTTATTGGGGGATATAGTTATATCTCTTCCCACGGCCCAGCGCCAGGCCGAGGAATATGGACATTCCTTCCAGAGGGAAGTGGCCTACTTAACTGCCCATGGCTCTTTACATTTATTGGGATATGATCATATGACAGAAGAAGATCGACAAGTCATGCGGGAGAAGGAAGAAGCCATCATGAACCTTCTTAAGATTAACAGGTAAATAAAAAAGCCATCAGCCATCAGCCTTCAGCTTTAAGGTACCCTTGATAAGGCTGTGGAACATGAGCCTTGGTCACAAACCACTGATGAAAATATAAGACTAGGTCTAATCCAGCTTTTTACCTTTCCTAATCCGGAACGACACAGGGGTCGTGCATGACCATATTAAAACTGATGGCTGAGTGTATTTTTATAATAATCGCCCATGACCCTTGGTCACGGAATGAAATGGAAGGTTTTCCTATGAGTTTCCTAAAAAGCTTTGGTTATGCCCTGGCTGGTATCTATTACGTCTTAAAAACCCAAAGAAATATGAAGGTTCACATGGTTGCCACCCTGCTGGTGGTAACAGTGGGCCTTTTTTTGCGGATATCCAGTGAAGAATGGGTAGATATTATCTTTGCTATCTTTCTGGTGCTAGCAGCAGAGTGTATCAATACAGCCATCGAAGCAGCCATAGACCTAGCATCCCCCAAGCAACACCACCTGGCCAAGATAAGTAAAGACTGTGCAGCGGGAGCGGTATTACTGCTAGCCCTGAATTCGATGGTTGTTGCTTACCTCATACTATGGCCGAAGATCGAATTAGCCATTAGTCATTAGCTGTTAGCAATTAGTCTAAAAGGCTAAAGGCTAATTGCTAAAGGCTGACTCCAAAGAAATACCTATAAGCTTTAAGAAGGAGGTTTGTTTAAATGACAATAACAACGGAAAAACTGATAGAGATGGCCAGAGAGGCTAGAGAAAGTGCCTATGTGCCCTACTCCAAATTTAAAGTCGGAGCTGCCCTGGTAACTAAAGAGGGGAAGATCTTTACCGGCTGTAATATAGAAAATGCGTCCTATGGCCTTACCTGCTGCGCCGAACGCACGACCATCTTTAAAGCTGTATCTGAGGGCCATAAAGAATTTGAGGCTCTGGCAGTCATCGCCGATGTCCCCACCGTCTGCAGCCCCTGCGGTGCTTGCCGACAGGTCATGGCGGAATTTAATGGTGATATGAAGGTACATATGGCGAACCTTAAAGGGCAGTACATAACCACCACTGTAGGAGAACTACTGCCTGGTTTTTTTACTGCAGAAGATATGGAGACTTAAGGGATAGTCTAGCGGGTCTAGTCATTAGTCATTAGCCATTAGCTATTAGCTGTTAGCAATTAGTCTAAAAGGCTAATAGCTAATAGCTAGACCCCAAAGAAATACCCATAAGCAAGCGAGGAGGAAATATATGCTTAATACACCCGAAGAATATCGCTCGGGTTTTGTGGCCCTAGTGGGTCGACCCAATGTTGGAAAATCGACATTATTAAATAAACTGGTTGGTCAAAAGGTAGCTATCATGTCGGACAAGCCCCAGACCACCCGGCATAAGATTCACTCGGTACTGAGTAGAAATGAAGCCCAAATTGTATTTTTAGACACGCCTGGCATCCATAAACCACGACACAAACTTGGTGAGTATATGGTTGATGTTGCCCTGGGGGCACTTAAGGAAGTGGATGTGGTGCTATTTTTGGTAGAAGCAAATGAAGCCCCGGGACCTGGTGACCACTATATTGCTGAGCAACTCCAGGGAGTGAAAACTCCGGTTTTTTTAATGTTGAATAAAATAGATTTGATTCAAAAAGAAAAGGTCTTGGAAAGAATTGTACAGTACAAGGATTTATTGCCCTTTGCCGAAGTTATCCCGGTATCTGCTATGGCTGGGGAGAATGTCAATCAATTGGTGGATACTATCATCAAATACTTGCCCGAAGGCCCTCAATATTACCCGGCAGATATGATTACCGATCGTCCAGAACGGTTTATTATGGCGGAGATTATTAGGGAAAAGGTATTGCACCTGACCAGTGAAGAGATTCCCCATTCGGTGGCAGTGGTAGTGGAACAAGTCAAAGAACGCAATAATGGCGTCGTGGCAGTTAATGCGACTATCTATACGGAACGGGACTCTCAAAAGGCTATTTTAATCGGTAAGGGCGGCAATATGCTAAAGGAAGTAGGACGTCGTGCCAGGGAAGAAATTGAAAACCTATTGGGTTCCAAGGTGTTTCTGGAATTATGGGTTAAGGTGAAAAAAGATTGGCGTAATAAAATGACCGATATCAGGAATTTTGGCTTCATGGAACAAGACTAATTAAAAACGGGACCAAATACCTATTAGAAAACCCTAATAAAACTAAAAATCATGCCGTACTTAATAATACAAGAAAAAAATACCAACAAGGAGTGTTAGCAGTGAACAAACTTAGAACTGGCATGATTTCACTAGCCATAGCTGGCAGTTTACTAGCCGGAAGTGCTATGGCGGATGCAGCACCAGGCGGAAATGGAAAGGGCTCCTCAGAAAAAAGTAGCAAGCCATCCACCAGCCAAGTTCAAAAAAATAACAGTCATACCAATGATAACAGTGAACAAACTAAAGAAACTAAAGCCACTAATGCAAACAATGGTAATACAGTAAAAAAATCTAGCAATGACATAAAAACAAAACATGAAGTTAAAACCTTTAAAGATGTTAACAATAACCATTGGGCAAAGGGGCCCATTGAAAGATTGCAAATAATGGGTATTGCCTCTGGTTTCCCTGATGGCACATTCCACCCTGAAGCTTCTGTAACACAAGACCAGGTTATTTCCATGTTAGTAAGGGTTATTGAGCTACAGGACGAGGCTGAAACAACTGAAACAACAATCAATGATACCCAAGTTACAGATACAAATATAGATGAAAACAATATTGAAGAAGCTGAAACCACAGAAGAAAAATTGAAGGGTGTTCCTGATTGGGCCAAGGGTGCTGTGGCAAAGGCCGAAGCTGAGGGTATTGTAAATCTTAATCGTTTCCATTCAGGTGTACAGGCCAGCCGCGTTCAATCAATGATTTGGCTTGCCAAAGCAATTGGCTTAGAACCTGTAGACACCACTAATCTTCCTTTTAAAGATGGAACTTTGGTTTCTTCCGAAGATGTTGGCTATGTGATGGCTCTTTATCAAGAAGGACTCGTTGCCGGTGGTCCTGATGGAAAGTTGAATCCTAATAGTGCTGTAACCAGAGCCCAGATTGCGGCATTAATTGATCGCGTACTAACTGAAGAACAAACTGAAGATATCGATACATTCCAAAGTGTGGAAACTGTAGATGGTCAAAAGATAATAAAAATTGGATCTGGAGAAGATGCTCAGGAAATTGAGCTAGCAGAAAATGTAGAAGTATACATCAACGGTGAATTAGCAGAACTATCGGACCTAGTTGAAGGTACTGAAGTTAATGTTGAGACCAACACAGATGGTTTGGCTGTTAAAATTGAACAAACGGTAGAGGAAACCACTACCGAAGATGAGACCTCTAATGAAGAGGAAGATAATACTGAAGACGATACCACTAATGCCTAATCTCCAATCCCCCTATAAAATATACTCCCAAATAATTAAGCCACGTTTATTACGTGGCTTAATTATTTATCGGCAAGTGCTCCTCGCTTACTTTTTCTGCATATACTTATTTAGGCAGGAAAATATCTATCCAATAGACCTTTTAAAGCTCTAGCATGACGTGCCTCGTCCTTAGCAGCTTCGTCTAAGAAATCATGGGCCTCGTCGATATCGTTCTGCTTTGCGATGCCAGCGGCTTCCTTTTTCATTTTGTTTGACAGAGTTTCGCCAGCAATGGCCTTTTGGAGATTTTCACGGGTACTGGTAGAAATTTCACCATTTAATTCAGCAAAGCGGGCAGCGTGCCAAGCTTCCTCCATGGCAACAGTTTTTAAAACCTCAGCAACTTCAGGGTACCCTTCTCTTTGGGCGTTTTTAGCAACAGCTAGGTACCAACCTACTTCGAAATTTTCACCCTTAAAGTTTTTATCCACATGTTCTTCTACGGCGGTTCCTTTGGTAACCCCATATTGGTTTTCAGTAATAAATTCCATTTCAAATCCTCCTTGTAGATTAAAGTTTAATCAGGCCACGCCATTATTATTGTGCCCAGATGTCTATAAGATAAAGAACAAAATGCGTTATAATAAAACTAGTTTAATCAAGTTGTAACACCAGAAAGGTGACAGGGTGATTCGTGAAAACTTATAAAATCGATGCCATTGTGTTAAAAGCTCGGGATATGAGAGAAGCCGACAAAATTTTAACCGTATACTCTATTCAAAAAGGGAAGCAAAGAATTGTAGCTCACGGAGCGGCTAAACCCAACAGTCGCAAAAGAGGTGCTGTTCAGCCCTTTTGTTTTTCCGAGTTTATGTTGCACCGGGGGAGAGAATTAGATTCCATCAGTCAGGCTGAGCTAAGGGAGGGTTTTTCTGAGCTAAGACTGGACCTGGATCGGATCACAGCTGCAGCCTATGTAGCTGAATTAATAGATGGATTTACGGCAGAGGAAGAACCGAACCAAAGTATTTTCCGTTTGTTTTATAGCACTCTGCACCTGATTGCTGCTGGCGGCCAGACAGGAATGATTCTAAGGGCCTTTGAGGCAAAGTTATTGGGCTATTCAGGGTTGCAGCCAGAGTTAAACCACTGCAGCCTTTGTGATGTTGAAATCCAGGACACAAAGGTTTCCTTTGGGCCCCAGCAAGGAGGTCTGCTATGTAAGGGATGTGCGGGCCTGGAAAAACAAATTATGAAATTTAGTAGGGGTACCATTGAAATATTAAAAACAATCTATCGTTGGGAACTAACAAAACTACATCAGCTAAAAGTACCCGAAGCCTTAAAAAGAGAGCTCCATATGTTATTAAGAACGTATATAGAATATCATTTGGAAAAAAGATTGAAGACTACAGAATTTATGGATCGTCTGTATAAAACTATCCCAGGCAGGGGTACTAATATGTAATACAAAGGATTATGGGGAGGTATCATGCAGTGACCAGTGAACTGGAAAAGATTGACCTTCTTCGAGCCCGGCTGGGCGTTAGCTACAAGGAAGCAAAGGAGGCCCTGGACATGGCTGGGGGCGATGTTGTTGAGGCCTTAATAAAACTGGAAGAAAAAAATAGGCATTGGAATGAAAAGCTACACGGTAAAAGCAATGAGTTTATGGGTCAATTTAAAACCATCTTTGAGAAAGGTCAAAAGACCAAGGTTAAGGTTAAAAAGGATGATAATACAGTTGTTGAATTCCCAGCTACCATCGGAGCATTAGGTGTGCTGGGGGCAATGGCCAGTACCCCCATATTAATCGTCGGTGCTCTGGGGACGATCGCGGGCCTAGCCAATAACTACCGCCTAGAGTTTCAAGAAGAAAAAGATACTTGGGAACCAGAGGTAGAGGTACCTGAAGATAACTACAATGAAAATGATACGAAACACTAAAACTATTGACAAGATCTTAGCATTTTGATAGATTTTTGGGTATAATTGAAAAACTTGCGATGAGGGAAAAAGTATACGATTACTGATTTGCAGCGAGCCGGGGTGGTGAAAGCCGGTAATACAGACCGTATATGGGGGTTCCTGAGCGGCAGGGGGAAAGCCATTATAGGTCAGTAAATCCTGCAAACAATTAAGGTGGGCTGTATGTTCAGCCAAACAGGGTGGAACCGCGGGAAATGCTCCCGTCCCTGACATCATGTCAGGGACGGGAGTTTTTATATTTATATCTAAAAAAGGAGGCAAAATCAATTGAATTTCCAGGAACTAATATTGACTCTGAATAAATTCTGGTCAGAGCAAAACTGCATCATTCAACAACCCTATGATATAGAAAAGGGTGCTGGCACCATGAATCCGGCAACCTTTCTCAGGGCATTGGGTCCTGAACCCTGGCGGGTGGCCTATGTGGAACCCTCACGCCGGCCTACTGATGGCCGATATGGGGAAAATCCTAACCGTTTACAGCACTACTTCCAGTACCAGGTTATCCTAAAACCTTCTCCAGATGATGTTATTCCTATCTATTTGGATTCACTGAGAGCCATTGGTATAGATCCAGACAAGCACGATATTCGCTTTGTGGAAGACAACTGGGAATCCCCCACCCTGGGTGCCTGGGGCTTAGGCTGGGAAGTTTGGCTAGATGGAATGGAAGTAACTCAATTTACTTATTTCCAACAGTGCGGTGGTATTGATTGTCACCCGGTCTGTGCTGAAATTACCTATGGCCTAGAAAGACTAGCAATGTTTATTCAACAGAAAGACAGCGTCTACGATATCCTTTGGGTTGGTGATATTAAGTACGGGGATGTTTATCATCAGAATGAGGTGGAGCAGTCTGGTTATAACTTTGAAGTTGCCAACACAGAAATGCTTTTTGACCTGTTCGACATGTATGAAACCGAAGCTAACCGCATCTTGGAAAAGGATCTGGTATTGCCAGCCTATGACTATGTTTTAAAATGTTCCCACACCTTCAACCTATTGGATGCTAGAGGTGCCATTAGTGTATCTGAAAGACAGGGTTTTATTGCCAGGGTGCGACAGATGGCCAGAGCCTGTGCCCATGCCTATGTGGAGCAACGTGAAAAATTAGGATTTCCTCTGTTAAAGAAAGGGGGCAATATCAATGGCTAAAGACTTTTTATTAGAAATCGGGATTGAAGAAATGCCTGCCCGCTTTTTAGGTCCGGCTTTAACCCAACTAAAGGAACTTACTGCCAAAACCTTGCAAGAGAAAAGAATACCCTATACAGATATCCAAACCTACGGTACCCCACGTAGATTGGTACTTTTTATCAAAGATTTGGCCGAAGATCAGGCTGCATTAGAAAAAGAAGTCAAGGGTCCTGCCAAAAAGGCAGCCTACGATGTGGATGGCAACCCCACCAAAGCCATTTTAGGCTTTACTCGATCCCAAGGGGTGTCCCTGGAAGATTTAGTGGTCCGCAGCATCGGACAAGTAGAATATCTCTATGCCATTAAGCGGGAAGAGGGTCGTCCAACTGCTCAAGTGTTGTCGGAAATATGTCCCGACTTGATAACCGGGCTTCATTTTCCCAAACCCATGCGCTGGGGGCAGTTGGAACTTCGTTTTGCCCGTCCCATCCGTTGGTTGCTGGCCCTTTATGGCGACGATACTGTACCCTTCCAGTTGGCCAATCTAACATCTGATCGTCTTACCTATGGTCACCGCTTTTTGACCTCAGGCGAGCTGACTGTTGCAAATCCAGGTGACTACTTCAGTAAAATCCGGGCTGCCTATGTGCTTATTGATCCTGCTGAGCGGAAACAAATCATCTGGCAACAGGTACAGGAACTGGCTGCCATGGAAGGTGGCGTGGTAGAGAAGGATGAGGACCTACTGGATGAAATCACTAATATTATTGAATGGCCCACTGCTCTCTGTGGCACCTTTGACCAAGACTATTTAAAACTGCCTGGAGCAGTTTTGGTTACCCCTATGCGAGAGCATCAGCGTTATTTCCCTGTGATTAGTAATGAAGGAAAACTTTTAAATAAATTTATTGCTGTAAGAAACGGTACCGATGCATATATAGAAATTGTTACAGCTGGCAACGAAAAGGTATTGCGTGCTCGTCTGGCTGATGCTGCTTTCTTCTTTGGGGAAGACTTGAAGCAACCCTTGGCTGATAAAGTAAATGGTTTGAAAAAAGTTGTTTTCCTTGAGGGCTTAGGCTCAATGGCAGACAAAGTTGATCGCATTGGTGCTTTGGCAGACCACTTGGCAGAAGCACTGGGAGGCAATGAGATACAAAGGGAAATTATACAAAGGGGAGCACTGCTAGCTAAAGCCGATCTGGTTACCAATATGGTCTACGAATTCCCGGAACTGCAGGGTGAAATGGGCCGTGAATATGCCCAGCGCAACGGTGAGTCACCAGAGGTTGCAGAAGCAATTTTTGAACATTATCTGCCCCGTTTTGCCGGGGATATCTTACCTGAAACCTTGTCAGGCAGTGTGCTGAGCTTAGCCGATAAAATGGATACCATTGTAGGTTGCTTTGCCATTGGCATCCAACCCACTGGTTCCCAAGATCCCTACGCCCTGCGTCGTCAAGCCCTGGGGATATGCCACATACTAATTGAGGGCAAAATTCACCTGTCCTTGCAGGAACTCATCCAGTGGTCCTATCAGGGTTATCAGGAAGCTGTGGAGCTCAAATACGACCTAGCTCAAGTAACCGTAGAAATAGAAGAATTCTTTAAACAAAGACTCAAGGGTATTCTCAGTGATCGGGGATTATCTTACGATACTGTCGATGCAGTACTAGCCGTAGGTTTCGATGATATTGCAGATGTGGTAGATAGAGGCTTGGTAGTGGCTTCCTTCCGTGAATTACCTGCTTTTGATGCCTTAATGACAGCCTTTAACCGTGCTAATAATCTGGCCAAACATGCAACCCCCACCCTAGTTCAGGAAGTTCATCTAGAGCATCCAGCAGAACAAGAACTATCTAACCTGCTCCAGAACCTGGAAAATGAAATAAAACCTTTACTAGCACAGAAAGATTATGCTGCTGTCCTACAAAAGATTGCTACAATTCAAAAGCCCCTAGATACGTTTTTCGAGAGCGTAATGGTGATGGTAGAAAACGAGGCGGTAAAAATCAACCGACTAGCCCTCCTGAGAAAACTGGTTGATCTAAGTATGAGTGTGGCAGATTTCAGTAAAATTGTGGTTGAATCAAAGTAATATAAAAAAGATAAAAAAATATTAATAAAAAGTAGGATTTATTCCAAGGAATATAGTATATTATAGTCAGAGGTTAGGACTTAAATAGTATGTCACATTAAAGGTTAGGGGTGAGGGGATGGAACTTTCCAAGCGGCAGGAAACCATTTTAGAAATTGTCAAAAATGATGGTCCCATCACCGGAGAGCAGATAGCAGAGCGCCTTAACCTGACTAGGGCAACATTAAGGCCAGATTTATCAATATTGACGATGGCTGGGTTCCTTGAGGCTAGACCCAGGGTAGGATATTACTATAGTGGTAAAACTGCTGACAAGATCCTGGCAGATAAAATCACCCGCATTAAAGTGGGTGAGGTTAAATCTGTACCCACTGTAGTCTCTGAAAGTTGTTCAGTATATGATGCAGTGGTCACAATGTTTATTGAAGATGTAGGGACGCTGTACATCGTACGTGATGGTGGCATGTTGGAAGGTGTTGTCTCTCGCAAGGATTTGCTAAAGACTACCCTTGGTGGTCATGATATTCACAAACTTCCTTTAGGAGTCATCATGACACGAATGCCAAATATCCACATGGTTCAGGAGAATGATTCTGTTTGGTTAGCAGCTCATAAGTTACTAACCCATGAAATCGACTCGTTACCGGTGGTAAAGACTGTACAGGGAACCAACGGCAAAGACTACGAAGTCGTTGGCAGATTTTCCAAGACAAATGTTACCCGGCTCTTTGTAGAATTAGGCGAAGGGTCTTGAGGAGGGGTTTACCATTATAGCACCTAAAGACGATCATCCTGTGGTCTATATCGTATCTGACTCCATTGGTGAAACAGCAGAATTAGTTGCTAAAGCGGCTGTCAGCCAATTTAATGGTGGAGATGTGGAAATACGCCGGGTTCCCTATGTCAATGATACCCAGGATATCGTAGATATTGTTGATGAAGCCCAGGGGCAAAATTGCATTATTGCCTTTACATTAGTTTTGCCAGAGTTACGGGAAGTTTTGGTTAGAGAATCAGATAGACATAACATCCCCACGGTGGATATTATGGGACCCATTTTGGATGCCTTAAGCATCATTACATCGGGTCCCCCGAAACTTGAACCTGGCTTAGTGCGCAAGTTAGATGAGGAATATTTCCGTCGGGTAGAGGCCATAGAATTTGCAGTAAAGTATGATGATGGAAAAGATCCACGGGGCATTCAAAGGGCTGATTTAGTTATTCTCGGTGTTTCCCGCACTTCTAAGACACCGTTAAGTATGTATTTGGCAAATAAGCGAATTAAGGCGGCCAATGTTCCACTGGTACCAGAAGTGGCACCTCCTCAGGAAATTTTTAATCTCTCGACCAAAAAGGTCATTGGCTTAACCATCAAACCCCAACAATTAAATGTGATTCGCACAGAACGATTAAAAACATTAGGGCTTACCTCCAATGCAGACTATGCCAGTCATGAACGCATACTAAAAGAACTGGAATATGCAGAGGGAATAATGAAGAGGGTTGGTTGCCCAGTGATCGATGTAACCAATAAGGCTATTGAAGAAACTGCCAGCAAAGTACTGGAAATCTATTATCGGGGTGAACGGTACAGTAGGTAGTTTTGAAAAGTATATAACAAGGTAAATAAAGAGAATTAAGAGGCAAGTTCTATTTCGGAGGTGAGGGTGTTCTCACCTCCTGCCTCAAAAAACAGGAGGGAATTTAAATTGGCAACCAAAAAATATGTCTATGCTTTTTCAGAGGGAAAGGCAGAAATGAAGAGCCTGTTAGGTGGTAAAGGCGCCAACCTTGCGGAAATGACCAATATTGGTCTTCCTGTACCCCCCGGATTTACCATTACCACCGAAGCTTGTAAAGAGTTTTACAAAGCTGGACGTAAATTCCCCGAGGGTCTTGAGCAGGAAATAGAAGTAAAAGTAGCTTGGTTAGAGCAAACTCTCAACAAAAAGTTTAATGACCCCAACGGTCCCCTTTTAGTATCTGTACGTTCTGGTGCAGTTATTTCCATGCCTGGTATGATGGATACCGTATTGAACCTTGGCCTAAACGACCAAACCGTTGTTGGTTTGGCTGCCAGCAGTGGCAATGCTCGCTGGGCATACGATTGCTATCGTCGTTTTATCCAAATGTTTGGTAATGTAGTACTTGACATTGAACACCACAAATTTGAAGCCATTTTGGAAGATCAAAAATATAAAAGAAAAGTTGAATTTGACAATCAGTTAACTTCTGAGGATTGGCAAGAAGTTATTGCTAAATATAAGCTTATTGTTCAGAAAGAAACAGGTCATGAATTCCCACAGGATCCCAAAGAGCAGCTGCATAAGTCTATCTTTGCTGTATTTGATTCCTGGGAAAATGACCGTGCCATTGTATATCGTAAAGTTCACAAAATTTCTGACGATTTAGGCACCGCTGTAAACGTACAGGCAATGGTATTCGGTAACATGGGCGACGATTGCGGCACTGGCGTAGCCTTTACCCGCAACCCCTCCACCGGTGAAAAACTGCTTTATGGTGAGTATCTAACCAATGCCCAGGGTGAAGATGTAGTAGCAGGTATCCGTACTCCCCAGCCTATCGCTAAACTGGCAGAGGAAATGCCTGATGTATACCAACAATTTGCCCAAACCTGTACCCTATTAGAAAACCACTACAAAGATATGCAGGACATCGAGTTTACTATTGAGCGTAATAGATTATGGATGCTGCAGACCCGTAACGGTAAGCGTACCGCCCAGGCTGCCCTCCGTGTTGCGGTGGAAATGGTAGCAGAAGGTGTCATTGATAAGCAAACAGCCATCAATCGGGTTGATCCCAACCAACTTAATCAACTTCTACACCGCCGTATTGACCCCAACGCCAAATTAGAAGTGGTTGCCAAAGGCTTACCAGCTTCCCCTGGTTCCGCATCCGGTGCTGTGGTCTTCAATGCTGACCTGGCAGAAAAGTTAAACGAGCAGGGACAAAAGGTGATCTTGGTAGGTACCGAAACCACACCAGATGATATCCATGGTATGGTGGCTGCACAGGGTATTTTAACTTCTCGGGGTGGGATGACTAGCCACGCTGCAGTGGTTGCCCGTGGTATGGGTAAACCTTGTGTTTGTGGATGTGAAGCTATTAAAATAGATAACGAGAACAAACAGTTTACCGTTGGTAATATTATAGTTAAAGATGGCGACATTGTTTCCATAGATGGTTCCACTGGTGAAGTAATACTCGGTGAAGTACCTATGATTGAGCCGGAGCTGTCAAAGGAATTCCAGGAATTACTAAAGTGGGCCGATGATATCCGTACTCTGGAAGTTCGGGCCAATGCTGATACTCCAGAAGATGCTGCCAAGGCACGGGAATTTGGTGCACAGGGTATTGGTTTGACTCGTACTGAGCATATGTTTATGGCACTGGATCGTTTGCCTATCGTGCAAGAAATGATTTTGGCCAATGATATTGAAGAGCGGGCAGAGGCACTTGCCAAATTACTGCCTATGCAGGAGGGAGACTTCTACGGCATTCTTAAGGCTATGGATGGACTGCCCGTATGTATCCGTCTGTTGGATCCCCCCTTACATGAGTTCCTGCCCAATGCCGAAGAACTGGCTGTAGAAATCAATACCTTGAAATTAACCAATGGTGACCCTGCTAAATTAAAACGCAATGAAGATCTATTACGGAAGGTTCGTTCTCTGTCCGAATTTAACCCCATGTTGGGTCATCGGGGCTGCCGCCTTGGTATTACTTGGCCGGAAGTATACGCAATGCAAGCCAGAGCCATCTTCCAGGCTACTGCGCGCCTAGTACAAGAAGGGTATAAAATTGAGACAGAAGTTGAAATTCCTTTAGTTATTGAAGTGAAAGAATTGGCTTATCTGCGTGAGATCGTAATAAATATTGCTGAAGAGGTTAAGAAAGAAACTGGAGTAGATTTCCATTATTCAGTAGGCACCATGATAGAAATTCCTAGGGCAGCTTTATTAGCAGATGAAATTGCTACTCAGGCAGAATTTTTCTCCTTTGGTACCAATGACTTGACCCAAACCACCTTGGGCTTCTCCCGGGATGATGCTGAGGGTAAGTTTATGCAACCCTATATTGAGAAGAAAATCCTTACTGATAACCCCTTTATTGTCCTAGACCGTAAGGGTGTTGGTAAACTTATGCAATGGACCGTTGAAAATGCTCGCCGGGTAAAACCTGAACTGCTCATTGGTATCTGCGGTGAGCACGGTGGTGAACCCAGCTCAGTAGAGTTTTGTCACATGATCGGGCTGAACTATGTAAGCTGCTCCCCCTATCGTGTACCCATCGCACGGTTAGCTGCAGCCCAGGCCGCTGTGAACAATAAAGACCAATCGAAGTAAGGCTCAATAGTATGCGTGAAGTCCCAAAGCCTTATAACCAAAGCTTTGAGAGACTCTGTATATAATATAAAGCAAGGGTATTGTCTTTTAGTGATTTTAAGAGACAGTACCCTTCTTTTTTGATTGTCAATCTTTGAGCGGGCTGCAAATTAGAATGAGTCATTGAATGGAATAAGATTATTAACGTTATCTTATTGCCCCAATATGTAAATATTGTAAGTGACTAAAGAAAATTTGAGAGTTATCATGTAAAGAGTATCTGATGTATTAAATTTTTATAGGAGAATGGCATGTATATAGACAAAAATAAGAAATCAAAGGGGAAATTATTCAGAATAGCAGCCTGGTTTTGCTTGACTGTTGTGATTCTGGCTACTTGTTATTTTGGTTACTACAAGTACTGGGAGAGTAGGCTTCAGCCACCTGTAGGTTTCTCTGTTGAAGTTAATACGAAGGATATTAAAGTAGTGGGTGCAAAATGGCTAGAAGCATACATTGAGCAATATAGGGGAAAATTTGTGCCATGGAACCAAAGGCTTTTTGAATATTCTCTTGATGATATTGAAATCAAAGAAACTAATGTCATTCAAATTGATTTTTCAATTGTTATAAAGAAATTAGATGAGAAAAATGCTTACAAGTGGAATGGAGTCATAAATGGAAACAGTATTAAGTGCCAGTGGGTTTTATGGTTTAAAGAAGAAATAGGTGCGGGCAAAAATTCCATTTATACAGTAACAAGGCTACAAAGGCCTGCTGGTTATGATTTGGAAAAGTATCAAACTAGTGGTGAAAAAGAAAGAGACGAGTATAAATATGAATATGAGGCTGAAGTTCCGTATGATAAGAAGCAATGTACTTATAAAATAGAAAATCAAATTTGTTATGTAAGCTATGATGAGGGAAGTACATGGAAAGAAGTTCCTGTTAAGCTGGAGACTTTAGTAGAAGTTGGGGACGGAAGACCGTATTATAATAAGCTACAGGAAAAAAGCTATGCTATAAAACCTGAAAAAACTACCTTTGTCTATGGAGGTACTAGGGAAAATCACCTTATGATTACTTATTCCGAGGATAAGGGAACTACCTGGAAAACAGCAGAAATAAGTAAAACCTTGGACAGTGTAAGAGTGAAGTTTTGTAGTTTTCCATCTGTTAATGTGGGTTATGTTATTGCAACAGGTGGAAGAACTATGTCTCAAGAAGGACAATTAATCTATAAAACAACAAATGGTGGTGCCACATGGAAAGAGGTTGGCTCTGGACCTAGCACTTGGCTCTTGCAGTCAGGAGGCTTTGTAGATGAAAACCTGGGCTTTATGAGTTATCCCAAAATAGAAGGAGCTAATACTAATTTTTATCGAACAGTAGATGGAGGTAAGACTTTTGAGCCAGTTATATTACCTGTTTATAAGGAAGATTGGATGGGCGTTACCCTTGAACCTTTTATCCAACCGGAGATCCCATATTATGAAAAGGGGCAATTATTTCTTTTAATAGGACAAGGAGAAGAAGGGGATTTCAAGGGAGGTACTGTAATGGCAAAATATAAATCAAACGATAAGGGAAAGACTTGGTCTTTTGTGGAATTAGTGGAACCACCTTCTAAAGAAAAAGGATAATAAAGGTACTGAAAGAATTAATAAGTGTTCCATAATAGAAAAAACGGGATTGGTCTTAAAGTGTTTGCAGCCGCTCAGGCCGCTGTGAACAACAAAGACCAGCCGAAGTAAGGCATAAATAGTATTGATGAAGCAGGCAAAGTATTTTAAACCAAGACTTTGTGTGCAAAATTAAAATGGAGATGGGGTACTGTCACTTAATAGATCAAGAGGCAGCACCCTATCTTTGTTATAATACCTTATAGGTATGACTTAAACGCAAAATGCCAAGAAATGAGTGTACCCAGGAAATATGTTATAATGAACATCGGTATAATATTACTAGATAAGTGATTGGCAGACGTTAAAACATATGCTTTATTTGTATATTTTAAAAATAAATTGTTAGTGACTTTTAAGATGAGGTAAATGAATATGACTTATACGAATCAATATAAGTTTAATAAGGAATTGAAGATTGAGTGTGAAAAATGTTTCGGCCTGTGCTGTGTAGCATTGTACTTTTCTTCTTCAGAAGGGTTTCCAACGAATAAAAATGCAGGTGAGCCTTGCATAAACTTACAATCGGACTTTACCTGCTCTGTTCATAATAATCTTAGGAATAAGGGACTAAAGGGTTGTACTGCTTATGACTGCTTGGGTGCTGGTCAAAAGGTAGCTCAAATTACTTTTGGCGGACATGACTGGCGACAAGCCCCCGAATCTGCAAACCAAATGTTTGAGGCGTTCTTGATTAT
Organism: Desulfotomaculum defluvii; assembly: GCF_054657375.1. Lineage (NCBI taxonomy): Bacteria > Bacillati > Bacillota > Clostridia > Eubacteriales > Desulfotomaculaceae > Desulfotomaculum > Desulfotomaculum defluvii. The sequence continues at coordinate 73,862 of NZ_BAAHYV010000007.1, forward strand.
GAGGCAGCTTCATGAGATGTTATGGTATCTTACCCAAGCACTTAGCCTGCAAACAGACCACGGTACTAAAGTGGAGATAAGTTCATTGCTAGACAATACTGAACGTCTTACTCTTCTGGACGTTGATTCTTTATTAGCATTGGATGTAGCAGCTCATCGAACCAAGGTTAATATACACCTTAAAAATACTAGTGAGCTAGTACGTTCTAAATTCCGTAATGAAAAGAACAATCCTTCAAGAAATCGGAAAGCCAACTTGCGACGATTAGATTATTTTGGGGCAGACCTAAGAAAAACCGATCTAAGAGGAGCGGACTTGCGTGGTGTATGTCTTATTGCAGCAGACCTTAAAGGAGTCGACTTGAGTGGGGCAGACCTGATCGGGGCTGATTTGCGGGATGCCGACCTTAGTGGAGCTAATCTGACAAATAGCATCTTTCTTACCCAAGCCCAGCTCAACACCACTAAGGGTAACTCCCATACAAAGCTACCTATGATGCTGGAGCGCCCAAATTGTTGGTCAAAGTAATAGGACTGTTAACTAAAAAATATCGTCTTATTCAAATGTAATTTTTTTTATTGTCTCAGTTTCTTTTTCCGTGAAAGTTAGTGAGAATAACTATAAAATTTATAGTAACAAGAAGTGTTCCATAATAGTAAAAAACTTAGATTAGTCTATTTTGATAGCTACCACCCAGGCTGCTGTTATCAACAAAGACCAATCGAAATAAGATTAAGGCTTCCCCTATATTAAAAGGATTTAGGAGCTGCCAAAAAATAAACGCGGGTATTGTCTCTTGGGGATTTTTAAGAGACAGTACCCGTTTTGTATCTATTATTAAGAAGCCTTAAAATGAATTGCCAAAACTAATAGGTACGATTTGGAACAATTATTATAGGTGGTTTGGGCGATTATTTGGGTAAGGTGGCATTTGGTGCAGGGTGTGTGGAATATCAACTCATTAACGAAGAACTTCAAAAATATGCACTGGGTAATGAAAATTGCTATTATGTTACTGCTAAAGGACTTATATCTAACCCAGACGGTATCCATATCAATGCTATGTCCCAGAGAATATTTGGCATAAGATACTATGAAGCGTATCGTAAAAAAGAGCATATATATAAACCATTAACAAATGAAAAAGAGTTAGTGGATAAATGTCATAATAGAATGAATACTTCATCGGAAAAAACATATATAGCACTAGAAAAATTCACCTTGGGGAAGATTTCTTATGAAGAGTTGATGAAGGCTTTTTCGTAGGGATATGGTAGCAACAATTTCCAGTTTGTAGAGTTGTCTTTACGGGAATATGTATTGACTTGCCATGTTATATTGGCTTATGGGCCGAACAGTCAGCTATTGCAGAAATGTTAAAGAAAAACGAAACTGTAATTAAAACAATTATTGCTGTATTTGAAGATGGGAGTATTCTTCCGCCTTGTGGAAGGTCAGTACCGGGGTCTCTATTTCATTTATCTTTAGTTGATTGTCCTGATGTGCTGATGCAAAAGATAGGTGATTTTATTATATAATTATGGGGATTAGGCAGTACTCAAAATTGTTATAATCCATTTACGCTACTCGGAAGCAGTACTTATGAAGAAGTGTTCCATAATAGTGAAAAAAGGTAATTGGTCAATTTTGAAACGGCTAATCAAAATAAGGCTTAAATTAAAATTCAAACCAGGGTAGGAGGATCAGATGACAGCAATGCAGGACGGGTGCAGTTCCAAGCCTATGAGTGATGAAGAGCTTCAGAAACTCACGGTGGGTGAGCTGAAACCACATAACGCAACAATTACCCTCGTTGAGCATGATCCACGTTGGCCTGAGCTATTCGAACGGGAAGCTAATAGGGTTTGTTCTGTACTCGGCAACAAGGCATTGCGGGTGGAGCATGTCGGCTCAACTTCAGTGCCGGGACTGTGTGCAAAGCCAATTATTGATATGTTGCTGGTCGTGGCAGATTCTGCCGACGAGCCGTCCTATGTTCCGGACTTGGAGGCAGCCGGTTACATACTGCAGGTTAGGGAGCCCGAGTGGTTTGAACATCGTTTGTTCAAGGGGCCCGATACCGACACCAACCTACACGTGTTCAGCGTGGGAACTTCTGAGGTAGAACGAATGCTACGCTTCCGTGATTGGCTACGGGCTAATGACGCCGACCGGGATAAGTATGCCCGCGTCAAACGGAATCTGGCTCAGCGTGAGTGGCGGCATGTGCAGCACTACGCTGAGGCTAAAACTTCGATTGTCGAGGAGATTATGGAGCGAGCGAACTCAGCCAAGTAGATCGTTCAACATCATGCCGAAAATGTAATTACATTGGGTGAGAATATGGTGGACTTGTAAAGATAGCAGAAATAAATGGAAATGTAGTTGCTAAAAATTAATGGATGGTGTAAGTGAACAGAGGGTGGTTATGCGGTGTATGTTACTACATTCGGGGGTTCCTTATTATGCAAGTTTTAAAAGATGAGATCAGAAATAAAATATTGATTACTGCAGAAAGTATGTTTTATCAAAAAGGGTTTAAGGAAACTACTACTCGAAATATCGCTGATGAAGTCGGCATAAGGGTCAGTAATTTGTATTTATATTATGAAAACAAGGAGGCTATTTTCTGTGGAGTAGTCGACGAATTTTATAGGTACTTTACGAATGCTTTTGAAACATTTTTAGACCATCAGGACAAGAAAACCAGAAAGGATGCTGACATCAGTTATTTTCTGCAAAAAATTATTGTAACCGATCAAAAAAAGTTTGTTATTATCACAGATAAATGCCAAGGAACAAAATATGAAGGATTCAAACAAAAAATGATCAGCATTCTTATGAATCATATAAAAGCACAGATAGATAAGAATTTACGTAAGGACGAGTTAATTATGTATATATTAGCCAAAAACTTTATTGATGGGATAATTGAAATAGCTAAGAATTACAAAGATGAGTCTTGGCTTGAAAATTGTATCAATACATTGGTTAAATACCATATGAATGGTATGAAACATTTAATGTAAAAAAATTTTCTCCAATAAGGAACAGATATTCCTTATTCTAAATTAAATAAATCAATCAAGAATAATTATTTTTTGGAGGTGTCCGATATGAAAGCCTGCAATTATTGTATTTAGTCCAGCAAGTAATACTATTTGGATCAAGATATTAGAGGATAGTCTTATGAAAAATAGTATCAGTGTGCAGATGGTTAATATTACTGAAAATGATAAATAAGCCTAAGGAAGAACCAGATATTTGCTTATATCCACAAGTTTAGGGGGGAGATCACTATGAAATTAAGAAAAATATTACTCGACGGCGAGTCTGAATCAGGAAGACGCTTTTTTATGAAGCTGATAAAATGGCTGGATAATCCTAAAAGACTAAAATACAACAATCCTGATAAACTGGTTAAGGCATCTGGTATCAAGCAAGGACAAATTGTTCTTGAAATTGGATGTGGGTCTGGCTTTTTCACTATTACTGCAGCAAAAATGCTTGGAGATAAAGGTAGGCTCTATTCTACAGATATTCATCCTCTAGCTGTTGAAGAAACACAAAAAAAAGTTATTCAATTTGGGCTTAAGAATGTGATAGTCAAAAGAGATGATGCTATGAACTCCTCTTTTGCTGACGCTACGTTTGACCTGATTCTCCTTTATGGTGTCGTACCTGCTCCAGTCATATCTATGAAGGATATCTCCATGGAGGCGCATAGATTGTTAAAGCCTGGTGGTGTTTACGCGATATGGACGCAAATGCCATTGTGGTCACCATATTCTGTAATAAGATATACTTCTTTTGAAAAAATAGATAAAAAAGATGGAGTTTTCCGATTGCGAAAAATATAGATAAAGGCTTTAAGAGTGAAGTTTGTAGTTTTCCATCTGTTAATGTGGGTTATGTTATTGCAACAGGTGGAAGAACTATGTCTCAAGGACAATTAATCTATAAAACAACAAATGGTGGTGCCACATGGAAAGAGGTTGGCTCTGGACCTAGCACTTGGCTCTTGCAGTCAGGAGACTTTGTAGATGAAAACCTGGGCTTTATGAGTTATCCCAAAATAGAAGGAGCTAATACAAATTTATATCGAACAGAAGATGGAGGTAAGACTTTTGAGCCAGTTATATTACCTGTATTTCTGCTGATCCTAATTATGTAACTGGTTATATTGCATCTAAGGAAATAGGATATCTGCGGATTACCAAACTAAAGGAAATGGGAAGCCCGAATGGTGGAAGGAAGAACTGAAACGTGCTGTTCGGACAATTGGGGAAATTATAAACAAGTATCGAGGGGAAAGAAATGAAGAGTATTCAGCAATATAAAGAAAAAGTTCTAGACGGAGCCTTGCTATCAAAAGAAGAAGCGATGATCATTGCCAACGCTCCCTTAGAAGAAATTTGTGCAGCGGCCAATGAGATTAGAGAACACTTTTGTGGAAATAATTTTGATATTTGTTCTATCATCAATGGAAAAAGCGGAAGATGTTCCGAAAACTGTAAATACTGTGCCCAATCATCATTTTACGGTACTCAGATTGAACAATACCCTTTGTTAGATACAGAAATCCTCGTGGAACAGGCAAAATACAATGAAGAAAGAGGGGTACTTCGCTATTCTATTGTCACTTCCGCAAAGAAACTAAACAATCAGGAAGTTGACAAGGTTTGTGAAAGCATCCGTACAATCCGAAAGAAAACAGGGATTGCCGTTTGTGCTTCATTTGGACTTTTGGATGAAAAACAATTAATAAAATTAAAAGATGCAGGTGTAAGCAGAGTACATAACAATTTGGAAACATCCAGAAGGAACTTTCCCAATGTCTGTACCACCCATTCTTATGATGAGAAGATTGAGACCATCAAGGCCGCGCTAAGGGTAGGACTTAACGTTTGCAGTGGAGGGATTATGGGACTGGGTGAGACCATGGAAGATAGAATTGACATGGCCCTTACTATTAGAGAATTGGGGATTCGATCGATACCCGTAAATATGTTAAATCCTATTCCCGGTACTCCTTATGAGAATAATAAAATATTTACAAATGACCATATGTGCAGAATTGTCGCAGTGTTCCGGTTCTTGGTACCGAATGCATCTATTCGTCTTGCTGGCGGTAGAGGATTATTAGAAGATAAGGGAGTAAAATGTTTCCAGTCTGGAGCAAATGCCGCTATTTCCGGAGACATGCTTACTACGTTAGGAATTTCGATTGAACAGGATATGAAAATATTAGACAGATTAGGATATAAGGCAGCGTTGTGGAATGAGTAAGGGAATTTTTGTTACAGCAACAGGAACTGACGTTGGAAAAACATTTGTGGCAGCAATTAATGGTGAAAAAAACTTCGGGAAACAGGCTATAGTGCAGGATACTGTAAAGGGCGAGTTAATTATGTATATATTAGCCAAAAACTTTATTGATGGGATAATTTAAATAGCTAAGAATTACAAAGATGATCTTGGCTTGAAAATTGTATTCGAAAACAGATCTTTGTATATTTCAGGTTTCAGCAAAAAATCTTGGTTTGCAGAAAGATTTAATGATGGCCTTGTTTTTAAAAAGGGCAATGTGCGTGGGAAATGCTTTATTGAGTATATTCCTGCAGAAAAGCATGGGCACCAATGGAGGGAGTGTTAAAAAATTGAAGCATACTTACCTGTTTGAAGAAGGAAAATGGATTGGAACAGGAGTCTATTCTAATGAGAAAGGTGAAATCGTTCAGGTAGAGGGGCAAAGTATAATAATTCATAAAGATGAAGTCTGGATTAATGATGGTTCAATGAAAATATTAACAAATACCCCTGTTGAATTTTCTAACAGATATGAGATAACACCATTTGTTTATGGTAGCGAAATGACGAATTGGAAGTCATTTAACCCTGCCATAGGAGAACTAAAAGGTAAATTTATGATTGTACAAGATTCAATAATGTCAAATTACGTTTCCGCAGATGGGCAGTATACTGGTTTTGAATATCTTAAAAAAATTGACGATTTAATATATGAAAATAGAGGGTTTGCTTTTAAAAATGATAAAAAAATGTCTTCATGGGCAGTTCAATTAAAAAAGATTGATTAAGTATCTTATTAGATTCATTTCACATTCTTCTTATATTGTGCAGTTAGTCAGAAAAGCGTGACTTTCTTTTGAATTTTTTTCGTGAGACCATAACAAAACCATTGAAGCGAGGATGTATCATGACCAAACAGCATATCTATACAATGAGTGTCGCAAGTGTCTATCCCCATTATGTTACGAAGGCCGAGAAAAAAGGACGTACGAAAACAGAAGTCGATGAAATCATCCGTTGGTTGACAGGATATAGCCAGGAAGGGTTAGAAGCGCAACTAGAAAAACAGACAGACTTTAAGACCTTCTTTGCGGAAGCTCCCCAACTGAATCCTTCACGGACTTTGATCAAAGGTGTGGTCTGCGGCGTTCGAGTTGAAGACATCGAAGAACCAATTATGCAGGAAATTCGCTATTTGGATAAGCTGATCGATGAGTTAGCAAGGGGAAAAGCAATGGATAAGATTTTGCGGAAATAATGATTAATAACAACAAGGGTCAATAAAATAAAGTATGGGTAGTGCCTTTTGTAAATTTAAAAGGCGCTACCCTTTTTCGTTGGTTTGCCTAAAATACCATAAGAGAATAATTGTACCAATTACATCCAATAGAAAAGTGTTATCTATTGATGCCAGTTTTGGGATTGGAGAGGCATTGGTTTCGGGCTTGGTAAATCCCGATATCTATAAGGTGCGGGATGGCAAAATTTATGATAAAAAGATTTCAACTAAAAAATTGGCCATTTATGTAGTTCCAGAAGGAGGTACCAGGGAAGGGGCCATAGATGAGGCAAAACAGAATAGCCAGGATTTGGCTCAGTTAGAGGGCGGTAAAGAAGTCACCAATTCTCTACTTGCTTTCCTTGAAAAGTATGGTATGCGTTGTCCCGGAGAGATCGATATTACCAAGCCCCGTTGGAGTGAGAAACCGACGGCCCTTATCCCTATGATACTAAATAATATTAAGAATTTAGAGCCTAATGCCAGTAAGATGATATTTGAACAGGGGCGACTGGAAGCGGAAGAAAGAGAGCGAGAGTTTTTAAAGAGATTGGAACAATTGCCCGGTGGAAAAAGAAAAGCCAAAAAGACTAAAAAAATGCTTAGTGTGCTTCGAAATGTGATTGGTTTTAGAGAATACCCTAAATACTCCTTTATAAAACGGTTCCAGATTTATAAAAATGCCTTGCTCAAAGAAGCCTCTTTATTGGTGGAAAAAGGCATCCTCTTAGACAAGAAGGATATTTACTATCTAACCTTTGAGGAATTTAGAGATGTCGTTTGTACAAATAAGTTGGACTATAGCATCATAGTTAAGAGAAAAGCAGAGTATGAGGTTTATGAGAAACTGACGCCGCCTAGGGTGATGACCTCCGATGGAGAGATTATATCTGGTCAATATAATGCCGGAAATTTCCCTCAGGGTGCTTTAGTGGGAGTAGCTGTTTCTTCTGGAGTAATAGAAGGCAGGGCTAGGGTTGTACTAAAGCTTGAGGATGCAGTTTTAGAGGAGGGAGATATACTAGTCACGGCTTTTACTGACCCTAGCTGGACTCCATTATTTGTTGCGATAAGAGGACTGATTACAGAAGTGGGTGGATTAATGACCCATGGTGCTGTCATTACTAGAGAATACGGCATTCCGGGGGTAGTAGGTGTAGAAAATGCTACAAAATTGATTAAAGATAGGCAGATGATTAGAGTCAACGGAACTGAAGGATACGTAGAAATATTGTGACATAATAGGAACATAAAAATGTCAGAGGCATAACTACAAATTAATACCGCTAACCTTTTTCGTACTGGCTTTAAACGGTGTAATATAATCTCGTGAACGTATCATTAATGCGACTCTTAAAGAATTATTTTGGGTCAGGTGAAGTTCGTCATGGCTTTGACGGATTGGCAGAAATTTATTGTTGAGTTGAGCGCTAACCCCTTGACCGGGAACTTGCTCGGCTCGGTGGTACCCTTGTCCTTGGCTGGAGCTATCATCTGGCGTTCATCCATACAAGGTGCAATGATTGTAGCCCTGGGAAGTCTTTTGACTGTCATCCGTCATACCCGAAGGGACAATTAAATAATCAAGAAAAAGGTGTAAGCATTTAAGACCTTATAAACCAATGGTTTGAAAGAATCTGTATAGAATAATATAAGGGTATTGTCCTAAAGTAATTTTAAGGAACAGTACAGTTTATTATTTTAATTTCAAATTGAATAACTAATCAAACAACTCTTTTTTCTTCTTCTGTTGTTATTGCGGAGGATGATATACGATACCTAAGGGTGACGGTTCTCACCGACTCTTGTCTACTCCATTGAATTAGGGGAAAGGTGGAAATAAATTTATGAATGATAAAATAGTAATAGTCACTGGTGCAAATTCGGGTATAGGCAAGGCTGCAGCAATCAGGTTTATAGAAGAAGGGTACAAGGTTATTATGGCTTGCCGTAATCTTGATAAAAGTAAAAAAGTACAACAGGAAATAATTGAACTTACTGAAAATGACAGAATTGATTTGCTTCAACTTGATATGTCTTCCTTTAAATCAATAGAAGACTTTTGTTTTGGGTTTAAAGAAAAGTATAAAAAGCTGGATATATTAATTCATAACGCTGGATATTTCAATCATGGTGAAAAAAATTATCAGCTTAGTCCTGATAATATTGAACTATCATTTGCTACTAACGCAATTGGCCCATTCCTAATGACCCAATTGTTGACTGATATACTTAAAAAGTCGGAGGATGCGAGAGTTCTCAATGCTTGCACTACTAATGTCAGGCACTTCTTTGAACCAAAACGGAAAATAGACTTTGAGAATTTGCAGGGGGAATTTATGGACACCAGGCCTTATAATATTTACAAAATGTATGGCGACTCTAAAATGGCATTATTGATGTTAACATTCAAAATGGCAGATAAATTAAAAAAAGATGGCATCAAAGTAAATGCAGTTCAAATACCTGCGATAAAGATGTCAAAAGAAACGATGAGGAAATTTAAATCAGCGTGGAGAATTGCCGCAGTTGTTCAAAATGTTTTCAGCTCTTCACCAGAGACCATGGCAGATACCTACTTCCATATATGTACTTCCGAAGAATTTAAAGATATTACAGGTAAACTTATCAACAATAAAAGGGAAATTATGCAATCATCACATTATGCCAGCGGATTAATACAAGAAGTAAAACAGCTTTTTGATAAGGGCGTTTACCCTAAATATGCTGATAATATAGATAATATTGAAATGGTGTGGGATTTAGCTGTTAAATTAACTAAAGCTAAGATGAAAATATATGACTAACAGTGACGACGCATTCTTCTTATTTTGTGCAGTTAATCAGAATAGTTATTAAATTTATGGTTTTAAGAAGTGTTCCATAATAGTGAAAAATTGGTGGTTGGTCTTTTTTGCGGCTAATGTGTTAGTGCTTATATTATTGTACAATAATGAAAAAAAACTAAATTAGCGAAAGAATTAGAGGTGTAATTATGTTTAGAGATATGAGAAGAAAAAAACAATTATTATGCAGAGAAGAGACGATTGAAATTATAAAGTTATGCACATCTGGAGTTTTAGGTGTAATTGGTGATGATGATTACCCATATACCGTTCCAGTAAGTTATGTTTATATAGACGGCAAACTATTTATACATAGTGCAAAGCAAGGGCATAAGATTGACAGTATAAAAAAGAATGATAAAGTAACATTTTGTGTGATAGAAAAAGATGAAGTAAAGCAAAAAACTTTTACTACCCATTTTAGGAGTGTTTCCATCTTTGGTAGAGCAAGGATTCTTACAGGGGATTCTGATAGGCGATATGCCCTTGAAAGTTTAGTTAAAAAATATTCACCTGATTATATTAAAGAAGGACAGCAAGAAATTGAAAGAGACTGGAATAGAGTATGTTTAATCGAAATCAAAATCGAACATATGACAGGTAAAGCAGCTATTGAAATTATCAATGGTAATAAGTAAAATTTATGGTTTCAAAAAGTGTTTGCAGCCAGATATTAGCAGAGCACAAGGAGGCGAAAACAGTATAAAAATCAGATTCTGTATATAATAAAGCAAGGGTATTGTCCTTAGTGTTTTAAGAGGCAGTACCCTGTTTTTGTTACTTGTCAAATCTGCCTAAAAAATAATGAGCTAATTGTTCAGGAAAGTAGGTAAATATTTGGTAGCAATATGTGAATACGTAAATGGATAATGTGGCAGAATAATACAGTGGGTAACTAACCTATTAATACTTATCTACGTTAGAATTCTCATTTTGGAGGATGCATATGAGTCAAAAGGACTTGGGGCAGATGAAAGAGATGGGTTTTGGACAAGCATTCAGAGCAAATTTTCTGGGTGATGCTCCGAACTGGTACAAAACAACAATTCTCGCTTTTCTGGTGTTGAACCCAATTTTGTTGTTTACAGCCGGTCCGTACGTTACCGGTTGGGTGTTGATTGCCGAATTTATCTTTACTCTTGCAATGGCGCTAAAATGTTATCCGCTTCCTGCAGGTGGACTTCTTGCGATCGAGGCTGTTGTGTTCGGGCTTACTAACCCATATTCGATCTATCACGAAGTTCAAATGAACCTCCCAGTTATTTTGCTTCTGATGTTCATGGTCGCTGGGATCTTTTTTATGAAAGAAGGTCTTGTGTACCTGTTTTCTAAGATCCTTACCAAAGTACGATCTAAAGTCGCGCTTGCATTCCTGTTCTCTATAATGGGTGCAGTTCTTTCCGCTTTTCTTGATGCGTTAACCGTAACGGCGGTGATTATCGCCGTTGGATATGGATTCTACAGCATCTTCCACAAGTTTGCTTCCAGCAAAGAAGTATACGAAAAGTATGACGTCAATAACGATCATATTATTGATGGCAAATATTATGAGGACCTGGACCAGTTCCGTGGTTTTCTGCGCAATCTGATGATGCATGGTGCCGTGGGTACTGCATTGGGCGGAGCAGCAACACTGGTTGGTGAGCCGCAGAACCTAATGATCGGTACCATTATGAAATGGGATTTCGTTGATTTCTTTTTAAACAGCGCACCTGTGTCTATCCCTGTAATGATCGTTGGTTATACAACTTCCATTTTCTTGGAAGTCACCAAGTTTTGGGGCTACGGTTATCAGCTTCCCGAGTCTGTTCGAAAAGTTATGGAAGATGATGTAAAAACTAAGGATGCGGAGATGGATACTCGTGGACGTGTACGCCTGATTATTATGGCTATAACCGGCGTTGTGTTAATTATCTCCCTGGCGTTACACCTGGCAGAAGTCGGTATTATTGGCCTGATGATTATCATCCTGCTTACCTCTTTCAACGGGGTTATTCAGGAAGGGAAGATCGGTCATGCGTTTGAAGAAGCACTGCCGTTTACTGCGTTGCTGGTGGTATTTTTTGGTATCGTTGCGGTTATTCATGACCAAAATTTGTTTACGCCAATCATTCAGTGGGTACTATTGAACGTAGAAGGACAGAATCAGCTTGTCGCTTTCTTTGCGGCAAACGGTATCCTTTCTGCAATTAGTGATAACGTATTTGTCGCTACCGTATACATGTCAGAAACGCAGAAAGCGTTTGAAGCTGGAGTCATTGCGCAGGAACAGTATCAAAAAATGGCAGTTGCAATCAACATGGGTACAAACATCCCTTCTGTTGCTACACCAAACGGTCAGGCGGCGTTCCTGTTCCTATTAACCTCGGCACTTGCTCCATTGATTCGCCTGTCTTACATGGAAATGGTGAGACTGGCTCTGCCATACGCTATTGTTATGACTATTACAGGTCTTTTGGCAACAATGTACCTGTTGTAATCAAAAATAAGTTGAAGAATCCCCATAACTTCAGTTTTCTTAATTAGTAAACATAGCAGGGCAGCAAATAGCTGACCCTAGCTTTTTTTTAGCCATCAGCTAAACGGCCATGGGCCATGAGCCTTGGCCCAAGGTCTCTGATGTCTATTCACATCCGTCAAGGCTCATAAGGGTAAGATATAATAAGTCTAGGCTTCTTTGCTTAGAATAGTTCAGGCACATGGGGTAAATCTAAGTGAAACAAAAAATCACAAAGAGGATTTGCTCATTTACCGTCGAATAAATTTATAGAAAAGGTAGGAAAAATGAATAGTATAAGATTATTTATAGCCATTGACATACCCCCGGAGTTAAAGGATCGACTAACAACAGTACAGGATTCTCTTAAAGGTTACACTTCCGGGGTGAAGTGGGTAAGTCAGAATAATTTTCACTTAACACTAAAATTTCTCGGTGATACCCCAGAGGATCGCTGTAAGGATATTGCTGAAGCCATGCGGCAAAGCTGTCAGCAGTTTTCCTCCTTCACTCTTTCATTACAAGGTTTAGGTACCTTTCCGGGTAGAGGAAAACCCAAAGTCCTATGGATGGGTATACATGGCCATAAGGATATATTACTGGCGTTACATAGTTCCTTAGATAAAAATTTGGCTAAACTGGGCTTCATAATGGAGTCTCGAAGATATTCTCCTCACTTGACCCTAGCTAGAATAAAAGATTTTTGTGACACAGCTAGACTAGGGGCAGAAATTGCTAAGCATGAGTATGAAAATTTTGGACAATGGCAAGTCACCAGCATTCATTTGATCCAAAGCACCCTTACATCCTCCGGACCAATTTATACAACATTAGAAACGGTCTTAATTAGCCATTAGACATTAGCTATTAGCCGTTGGCTTCGCTGCCGTGGGAAGTCTCATCCCAAATATGTCATTAACAGCTAAATGAAAGAAGCTTAAAGTTAAAGCCAAAAGCTAAAGGCTAACAACTAGAAGGGGTCTAATCAAAAATAATTTGGCATAGAGTTTTATAGACTATGCAATATATTCTATTTGTTTGCATCATGATACCTCTCAATTTATTTTTTAGGAGGTTAATTATGATAATACTAGGCTTAAACGGCAGTCCCAATGCTGATGGTAATACTGCTTTTATGCTGAGTAAAGCATTGGAAGCAGCAAGTGAACTGGGAGCAGAAACGAAACTGATTCACTTGGCGGAATGTGTGTTAAGTGCAGATCCACTGTTTTGTGATGCTTGTACAAACCCTTGTGTGGGTGCCTGTTATTTGGATACCCCTCTAGGAAATTTAATGGAACTGATAAGAAATGCAGATGGAATTATTTTAGGTAGTCCAGTTTACTTTGGTACTATTGCTTCACCAATGAAGCTTTTTTGGGATAAAACCAGAGCACTGCGTAAAGAAAAGGCTTTAGTAGATGTAGTGGGGGCAGCAATTGCTGTGGGTGCTTCTCGTTTTGGTGGGCAAGAACTAACCGTACGTGCCCTACAAGATATCATGTTAGTGCATGGTATGACACTGGTGGGGGATGGAGCCTATGGAAACGATCCTGGGCATCACGGTGCCTGTGCCCAAAAACCTGCGAAAGATGATCCCTTGGCCGCAAATCGCAGTAGGATAATTGGCCGCCGTGTAGCAGAGGTGACCCAAGCCACCAGTTCCTTGCGGAAAAGGAAAAAAGGATAGAATAACACATGGAAATTCGCCGGCAAACCGAGGAGCTTGAAGCAAAATTTTTATCGCCTTTAGCCTGCCTTAGTAAGAATACTCAGGGCAGGGAACGGCAAGAAGAACCCTGTCCAATAAGGACTGGATTTCAGCGTGATAGGGATAGAATTATTCATTCTAAGGCATTTCGAAGACTTAAACTTAAAACACAGGTGTTTATTATCCCAGAAGGGGATCACTATCGCACCCGTTTAACCCATACCCTAGAGGTAGCTCAGATTGCCAGAACCTGTGCCAAAGCTTTAGGACTCAACGAAGACTTAACCGAAGCTATTGCCTTAGGCCACGATTTAGGACACACTCCCTTCGGTCATGCCGGTGAAAATGTCCTAGATAGCCTCTATGAGTTGGGTTTTAAGCATAATGAGCAGAGTCTCAGAGTAGTAAAATATTTAGAGGGTGACCATGGCTTAAACCTTACCTACGAGGTTCTTGACGGTATTTTGAACCATACTGGTCCCCATAAACCTAAAACCCTAGAGGGGCAAATTGTAAAAATAGCTGACAGAATAGCCTATATCAATCATGACATTGATGATGCCCTAAGAGCGGGAGTATTAGAAATCAGAGACATTCCCTGGGATTGTTTAAGTGTACTGGGAGTAAGACATAGTCAACGCATCCATACAATGGTGTATGATCTAATACAATTCAGCATGGGCAAATCAGAAATAGGTATGAGTAAACAAATTCACGAGGCTATGAACAACTTAAGAACCTTTATGTTTGAACATGTATATATTGGTTCTGAGGCCAAAAAAGAAGAAGAAAAGGCAAGGCATGTGGTGAGAGGACTATATCTTTACTATGTTGAAAACTATCACCATTTACCCCTTGAAATGCGAAATAGGATAGAGCAAGAGGATGTTTCCAGAGTGGTAGTAGACTATATCGCTGGTATGACTGATCGTTTTGCAGTGGCTCAGTACAAAAAACTATTCATTCCTAAAGGATTTCCTTTAGAATAAGTTAGTGTTTATATTAGATGCAAATATTGGCAATAATAGAGCTGTTGCCATTAGAAAAAATGTCGAAGTGTTGCAGGAGATTTTTTAATCGTAGCGAATAATCTTTAAACTGTAGTTCGGATTCCGGGAGCATTCCAAGAACAGGAAAAACCCCCTGTCCATTAAACCAAAACAAGGAAGGAAATAAAGGGGTGATTTTATGGCTGGACGGATTCCGGATTCTGTAATAGAAGAGATTAGGCAAAGAACTGACATTGTCGAAGTTATATCTAGGTATATTAATTTGGAAAAACGCGGTAAGAATTATCTGGCCCTTTGCCCCTTTCACCAGGAGAAGACACCTTCCTTTAACATAAACCAGGAAAGGCAGATATTTCACTGCTTTGGTTGTGGCGTTGGGGGGGATGTCTTTAAATTTCTAATGATGGTGGAGGGTCTTTCTTTCCCCGAGGCTGTAAGGTCCCAGGGAATAAGAATTGGTATTGATGTTCCTGAAGAGGCTACACCAAAGGATAATATCCAGCAAGCTAAGAAAGACAGAGCATTAAAAATATATGGCCTAGTAAGAGATTTTTACCGTTTCCTTTTGACTAAAGATGTAGGCATTCCGGCAGTAAAATATTTAGATTCCCGAAATATCACTGGTACCACCAGAGAAAACTTTGAGTTAGGTTATGCACCCCCGGGGTGGGATTCATTAACCAGATTTTTAACAGCCAAAGGTATTTCTGGAGAAGAGTTGACAAAGCTAGGTCTAGTACATAAGAAGGAATCCGGTGGTTATTACGATAGGTTTAGAAATAGAGTTATGTTTCCCATTTGGGATAGTCAGGGGCGGGTTGTGGGCTTCGGTGGCAGAACAATGGGGGATGATTCTCCTAAGTATCTAAACTCGCCAGAAGGGGAATTTTTTAAAAAGGGTCAACTTCTTTACGGCTTACATATAGCCCGTAAAGGTATTAGAGAGCTAGGGTATGTTGTTTTAATGGAAGGTTATATGGATGTAGTTGCAACCTATCAGCATGGTGTAACCAATGCTGTAGCATCCTTAGGAACTGCCTTTACCCGTGAGCAGGGAAAATTACTTATGAGTTATACCCACGATGTTGTTATAGCTTATGACTCAGATAATGCCGGGGTCAAGGCAGCAGTTAGATCAGCAGACATCCTGCAAGATTTAGGCTGCCAAGTCAGAATTGCTACCATAGTTGGAGCAAAGGATCCCGATGAGTATATTCAAGCTTATGGACTGGAAGGTTGGCAAAAGGTAACTAATCACGCAATGCCAATGGTCCAATATAAGTTATTGCAGGCAGCACAGAAACACGGCCTACAAACTCCAGGTGCAAAGCAAAGAATTCTTCAGGAGGTGCTACCCAATTTGGCTTCTGTGGCCAGTGCCATTGAATTAGAAGATACAGTTAAACAAACGGCCACAGTTTTGCAAGTCAACTGGGAGACTGTGCTGGAGGAAATTAAAAATTATAAAAAAAACACTAGAAAAAAACCTTTATTCAAGGATAATTCTGCAAATAATAGTCATAATATACCAAGTATGAGGAAATTTTTGCCTCAGCAGCCAAAGGACGCGAGATCTGTTGCTGAAGCAGGTATACTACGATTAGTCATAGAAAAAAATGAATTTCTAAATTATATTCTTAAGAACTTAGGCACTAATTTCTTTCAAAATAGTTTATACCAGAAAATATTTGATGTATATCTCGAGAAGGGACAAAATTCAACCACGAAATTATTGGATGAGTTAGATGAAATATCCCAAGGGGTTGTAAGAGGTCTACTGGTTCAAGAGACTCCAGGAGAAAATGTAGATCAAATACTTTCTGATTTTATTAATACCATAAAAAGATCCAGTGAAAAAGCAAAACTTGATGAATTGTTAATGCAATTGGCTGCGGCGGAGAAAAGCGGAGATACCGAAAGGGTAATTCAGCTGAGTCGTAAGATTAATCTTATCATGAAATCAGAGGGGCCCGAAAGGGGAGTGGCAACATGAGGGACGAAGCGAAAGTAGAACAAATTAAAGGATTAATTGAAAAAGGCAAAAAACGCGGGGTACTAACATATAACGAAATCATGGATACCCTTCAGGGTACCGAATTGTCGCCAGACCAAATTGACGACATTTATGAAAAGATTTCCGCTATGGGTATTGAAGTTGTCCCCTTAGCCAGCGATTTAGAGCCTCTGGAAGTAGATGATTCAGTGGACAATACACCTGAGGAAGAGGTCGAAGTAGAAGTAGATTTAAGTATTCCTGAGGGTATTGGTATTGATGACCCCGTTAGAATGTACTTAAAGGAAATTGGCCGGGTACCACTTCTATCCCCCGAAGAGGAAATAGAACTGGCCAAACGCATGGAGCAAGGTGATGAAGAGGCTAAACGTCGTCTTGCTGAGGCTAACCTGCGCCTAGTCGTAAGTATTGCCAAACGCTACGTGGGCAGAGGTATGTTGTTCCTAGATTTAATTCAGGAAGGGAACCTAGGCCTAATTAAAGCCGTAGAAAAGTTTGATTTTCGTAAGGGCTTTAAATTCAGTACCTATGCAACTTGGTGGATACGTCAGGCCATCACCAGGGCCATTGCAGACCAAGCTCGCACCATACGAATACCTGTACACATGGTGGAAACCATTAATAAGTTAATCCGTGTATCCAGGCAATTGCTTCAGGAACTGGGCAGGGAGCCATCGCCCGAAGAAATTGCTAAGGAAATGGACATTTCCGGTGATAAAGTCCGGGAAATTATGAAAATTGCCCAGGAACCTGTTTCACTGGAAACTCCTATTGGTGAAGAAGAAGATTCCCACTTGGGCGATTTTATTGAGGACGCAGATGCCCGAGCACCAGCAGAAGAAGCTTCTTTTACTCTGTTGCGCGAACAATTGGATGAAGTTCTTAAGACCTTAACTGACCGTGAGCAAAAAGTACTAAGACTGCGTTTTGGCTTAGATGATGGTCGTGCCAGAACACTGGAAGAAGTAGGGCAAAAGTTCGGTGTCACCAGAGAACGTATTCGTCAGATCGAAGCAAAGACCTTACGGAAATTACGTCACCCTAGCCGTAGCAAGAAGTTAAAAGATTATCTAGATTAAAAATAAGAAAAATGAAATATTGGGTTGACCTCACAGGGTTGTTTTAGTATAATAACTTTCGTGATGATGCTCCTCGATAGCTCAATGGTAGAGCAACCGGCTGTTAACCGGTAGGTTGTAGGTTCGAATCCTACTCGGGGAGCCAAATATAAGGGCCTATAGCTCAATGGTGGAGCATCCGGCTCATAACCGGCTGGTTCCAGGTTCGAGTCCTGGTGGGCCCACCATCTTAGAAGTGGGATATGAGAGGTTGGAAGTGAGAAAACCTCTTCAAATTAAATCTCACCTCTAACTTCTCACATCTCACCTCTCAAACGGCCCCTTGGTCAAGTGGTCTAAGACACCGCCCTTTCACGGCGGTAACACGGGTTCGAATCCCGTAGGGGTCACCAAATAAGATATGGGCGATTAGCTCAGCTGGGAGAGCGCCTGCCTTACAAGCAGGATGTCGGCGGTTCGATCCCGTCATCGCCCACCAAAAAAGCCTTACTCTTTTGAGTAAGGTTTTTCTTTTGTTAAGAAGAAAAAGGGGAAGGTTTGTATGCTTTCCTTCCCCATTTTTCGTAATAGCTTAATTCTTAAACTTCTCAATATCTTTTTGTTCGTTGTTTTTCTTGCGCAAAGTAGTTAAAACACTACTTAAATGCTGCTCCATTGCCTTTTTTGCTTCATCAGCTTTGTGTTCAATAATAGCTGTCAAAACACGCTCGTGTTCATCAATGGAACGAACAGCACGTCCTGGTATAAGGTGGGTTTCAATGGTGTTTCGATCCATCATATCGAGAATGTTTTCTGTTAATATGGCTATGACTGGGTTTTGTGATGCTTCAGCTACCAACAGATGGAAGTTGTGGTTTAATTCTGCGAATCTTTCAGGGTAGTCAGCTTCATCGATGGTTCTAGCTTCCTCCAAAAGGGATTTAAGTTTAATATATTCCTCTGGGGTACAACGTTCAGCGGCCCAAGCAGCTGCAGCCTTTTCCAAAAGAATACGGACTTCATAAATGTACTCTAGAGTATCTTGATGGTAATGTAGAAGTTGTGATAGATGTTGCCCGACCATATTACCATCGGGAGTTGCCACAAAAATACCAACTCCGTGTTTAACTTCAAGTAGACCAATACCTGCCAAGGTTTTTACAGCATCTCTAATCACAGTACGGCTGACACCTAAATTCTCCGCCATGTCACGCTCTGTGGGAAGACGGTCTCCAGATTTTAATTGTCCTGTATTTATAAGGTTTTTAATATAACCAGCAACCTCGTTACGAAGGCTTTCACCGCGCCCAATTCGATTGTTAAACATATAGACACCCCTGCTTTTTATCCTTAAGAGGTAATACCTTTAAAAAGTATATTACAGTATTTCACAATATCAAACAATATGTAATCGTAATAATTTTAACAATTATATAATAGACAAAAAGATTAGAAAAAATCTAGATAAAATTTAGTTTAATAATATGGGAAATTAATTTTGTCGAATTAGGTCGTGTCAATGACATTTTCTTATTGACTAATTAAGTTATCAATTGTACAATCTTTTTAGCTGGTATTACCACATACCTAATAAAACATACCTAATAAAACATACCATGTGGAAAAATTTATCTTAGTATAAGAATTTTTTTGTGGCAAATTACCAAAAATAAAGTAGCTATGATAATTGCTACACATGAGGTGAGTAAATTGAAAACCGTAGTAACTGAATTAATCTGGGAAGAGGGTCTGGAGATCCTTAGAGAATTAGGGGAGGTTGTTTACGACCAAAATCTTTGGAAAAGTGACAATTTAGCTGAAGCTATCAAAGATTGCGATGCCCTGATCGTAAGAAACCAAACAAAAGTAACTGAAGAATTAATGGCTCAGGCCCCTAATTTGAAGGTTATCGGACGTTTGGGTGTAGGCTTGGATAACATCAATGTTGCTGCAGCCAAAGCCAAAGGTATTCCTGTGGTGTTTGCTCGTAATGCCAATGCTGTTTCCGTTGCTGAATATGTTTTTTCGGCTATGTTTTCCTTCTCCCGTCCACTGGAAAAGGCTACTCAGGATGTTAAACAGGGTAACTGGAACCGTAAACTCTGGACTAGGGAAGAAATCTATGGCAAAACACTGGGACTCATCGGCGTAGGTGAAATTGGTGCAAGATTAGCTTCCCGAGCTAAGGCCATGGGTATGAATGTACTTGGTTTTGACCCGTTTTTGCCACCCTATGAACTTGCTTGCACAGATATCGGTGTATGCATGACTTCTTTGGAGAAAGTATTGGCCGAGTCTGACTATGTAAGTTTGCATGTTCCTTTGAATGATAAAACCAGAAACTTAATTAATAAAGATAGCCTAAGCACCATGAAAAAAACTTCTTACATAATTAACACTGCCCGGGGTGGCGTGATCAATGAAGAAGATCTTTATGAAGCACTAAAGGCCAACACCATCGCAGGTGCTGCCCTAGACGTTTTAGCAAAGGAACCACCAACAGGCAATAAACTGCTGGAGTTAGACAACGTAATCTTGACACCACATATTGCTGGGCTTACAGAAGAAGCGCAGGTTCGCACCTCAGAACTGGTGGCCCGTGAATGTATCAAGGTTTTACGTGGTCAAGGATCCATGTGCGTAGTAAGGTAATTCTAAGAACCGGAGGGTGAACAATGAATTTTTCTGCAGGAAAATTGCTTGAATTCTGCTCCAACCTCTTGCAGGGTGTGGGTGTTCCTAAGGCAGATGCCGACATTGTAGCAGAGGTATTAGTAGATACAAGTCTAGAAGGTCTAGATACTCATGGCATTAGCAGGCTTCCTATTTATACAACCCGCATTCAAAATGGTCGGATTAACCCCAAAGCCAGTATTAAAGTGAACAAAACTGCTCCTGCTGTTGCGGTGGTTGACGGTGATAATGGTTTAGGGCAATTAGTCGGTGTAAAAGCAATGGAAGTGGCCATTAACTTGGCTAAAGAAGTTGGCATGGGCGGTGTAACAGTAAAACACAGCAATCATTATGGGGCTTCTTCCTACTTTTGTAAGCAGGCTGCGGCTGCTGGTATGATTGGATTTGCCTTTACCAATACACCATCTGGCATTCCACCCTGGGGTGGTAGAGAACCATACTTTGGTACCAACCCCATTGCCTTTGGTTTTCCCAGCAAAGAGCAGCCAGTTGTGGTAGATATGTCCTCCAGCATTGTTGCCAGAGGTCATATTATCTTAGCTTCCAAACAAGGCAAACCAATTCCAGAAGGATGGGCCATTGATAAAGATGGTAAACCAACCACCGATGCCAAGGCTGCTTTAGCCGGTGCAGTGCTGCCAATGGCAGGTCCTAAGGGTTATGCCATGGCTCTGGCTGTGGAAATCATGGCGGGTGTTCTAAGTGGGTCAGCCGTAGGTAAGGAAGTTGGTTGGATTTATGATGAAAGTACCAAACCAGTAGATATAGGTCACTCCTTTATGGCACTGGATGTATCAAAATTTATGCCTATTGATGAATTTAATGACAGAATGCAGCAAATGATAAGGGAGATTAAAGAGACGCCAAAAGCGGAAGGGGTAGAAGAAATCTTTATCCCTGGAGAGCGCAGAACTAATAAAGCCAATACCCGTAAAGTAGAAGGCGTTCCTGTACCCGACCAATTACTAAATGAATTAAATCAATTGGCTGAAACAGTAGGTGTACCAACTTTAGGCTAAGGCAAAGCTTTGCAGGAGCTGTAATTCCTACCGCCCTGTAAAAAGTTATAAAACCCCAGACAAAAAAGGAGGAGTTTCAATTGATTAAGTTTTTAGTACACGACCCCGAAGATATGGTTGGGGTTGCAGTGGCTGATATTGAAGCTGGTGAAACTGTAACCGGTAAAATTCAAGACTCTGATCAAACCATTGAAATTAAAGCCATTAGCAACATTCCCCTGGGTCACAAAATCGCCCTTAAGGACATTGCTAACGGTGAAAGAATCATCAAGTATCACATCCCCGTTGGTAAAACCGTTGCTGACATTAAAAAGGGTGAACATGTACATACTCACAACTTAAAAACTGAAAGGTGGTAAATATAATGAACATCCCAACTTTTATGGGCTATCGCCGTGAAAATGGCACCGTTGGTTGCCGTAACCACGTAATTATTTTACCTGTTGACGATATCTCTAACGCAGCTGTCGAAGCAGTGGCCGCTCACGTTCAAGGCACCATGGCTTTACCTCACCCCTATGGTCGTCTGCAGTTTGGTGAAGACTTAGAACTGCACTTCCGTACCCTGATTGGTACTGGTTGCAACCCCAACGTTGCTGCTGTAGTTGTTATCGGTATCGAACCCAACTGGACCAACCTGATTGTTGAAGGTATTGCCAAGACTGGTAAACCAGTTGCTGGCTTCTCCATCGAGCGTCACGGTGACTTCAAAACCGTGGAAATGGCTTCCTGGAAAGCTAAAGAGTTTGTTCAGTATGCCACTGAATTACAAAGAACTGAGTGCAGACTGGATGAGCTAACCGTTTCCACCAAATGCGGTGAGTCTGACACCACCTCTGGTTTGGCTGCCAACCCCTCCATCGGTCGTCTGTATGACCGTCTGGATCCCATGGGTCTGACCCTGTTCTTCGGTGAAACCTCCGAGTTAACCGGTGGTGAACATCTGGTAGCAGATCGCTGCGCTACCCCCGAAGTAAGAGAAAAATTCATGAAGACCTGGACCGATTATAACCAGTTCATCCTTGACCAAGGTGTAGACCTGTGCGGCACCCAGCCCACCCAGGGTAACATTGCCGGCGGCTTAACCACCATTGAGGAAAAAGCCCTTGGTAACATCCAAAAGATCGGTAAAGTAGCAAAGGTACAAAGCGTACTGGCACCTGCCGAAGCACCCCAGGGCAAAGGCCTGCACTTCATGGATACTTCCTCGGCTGCTGCTGAGTGTGTAACCCTGATGGCTGCTGCTGGTTCTGTATTACACTTTTTCCCCACCGGCCAGGGCAACATTGTAGGTAACCCCATCATTCCTGTAATCAAAGTATCTGCAAACCCCATTACTGTAGAAACCATGTCTGAACACATTGACGTAGAGCTAACTGGTATTCTACGTGGTGAAATGGATCTGGATGGTGCAGCAGATAAGTTAATGGAAATGATGATTCGTACTCTGAATGGACGTAACACTAATGCTGAAACTCTGGGTCATAAGGAATTCGTTCTGACCAAGCTTTATCGCTCCGCTTAATTCAGTAGGGTATTTACTGAAAGGTAAAGGTACTGACTGAATGTCAGTACCTTTTGCCAATATTAAATTAAGTACAATTAATCTCAGTGAACCTTATTTATTTATGCGCTTAAAAGGTAAAATATTCGGACTATTTACAAGTAGATTTTCTAGCTTTCTAGAAATTTAATAATTTAGCTCAAAAATTGGAGGGAGGTCTCTACGTGCGTAAGATTAAGCTATTAGCAATTGTTCTAACTTTAGTCATGGCCATTGGCCTTGTAACCGGATGTGCTGGCAACAAAGAAGGTGCAGATAAGGATGGCAAAGCAGCTGCTAATTATCCTGAAAAACCTGTTAATATGATTATTGCTTTCACAGCAGGTGGTTCCAGTGACGTACAAGCTCGGATTATGCAAAAATACTGGAACAAATATGTACCAGAACAACCCTGGGTCTTTGTTTATAAGTCTGGTGCCGGCGGATCCATTGGTTTTTCTGAAATTGCCAAGTCCAAACCTGATGGTTATACCATTGGTGGGGTAAACGTACCTCACATTAACCTACAGCCTCTAGGCCAGGGTGCTCAGTTTGGTGTTGATCAGTTTGATTACATTGCTCAGGTTGTAAATGACCCTCAGGTTATCGTAGTTAAAAAAGGTAGCCAATTTAAATCCGTTCAAGAAGTTATTGATTATGCAAAAGCTAACCCCGATAAGCTAAAAATGGGTATTGTGGGTACTTTTACTGGACACCACCTGACATTACTAGACCTGCAAGATAAGACTGGTATTAAGGTTGCCCAGGTTGTTTATAAAGGTGCCGCTGACCAGAACGCTGCTCTGCTGGGTGGTGAACTGGATGTCATGATTGGTAACTACAACGACGTAATGCGTAGTTTGGATCAAATGACTATTCTAGGTATTGCTACCGAAGAAAAGTATGAGGCACTACCTGATGTACCGACTTTGAAAGAATTAGGAGTCGATGTAGTATCTGACATT
Organism: Desulfotomaculum defluvii; assembly: GCF_054657375.1. NCBI lineage: Bacteria > Bacillati > Bacillota > Clostridia > Eubacteriales > Desulfotomaculaceae > Desulfotomaculum > Desulfotomaculum defluvii. Next base: position 97,809 of record NZ_BAAHYV010000007.1, read on the forward strand.
CGTCGTGGCTTTGTAGCACCCAAAGGAATTCCTGAAGAAAGTCTGACATTCCTGCGGGATACCTTCGAAAAGATTTGCAATGATCCTGATTACATCAAAGATATGGAAAAGGCTGGTCAGCCTCATGATTATATGAGTGGAGCAGACTTTGAGAAATTTGTTATGGAAGAGAATGAAAGAGCTAAAGAATTATTAACCAAATACGATCTGCTTAAGAAATAATTAGGATTTCTAAAGGGTAGGGAATAAACCCCTACCCTTTAAAAGAGATTTTCAGACTTATTGTTAAAGTTTTTAATAATATCCTGCAGATTATTACGAGAGTTCTTATAAAATAATTACCCGTAATGGTACCAAGGATCATCTGTGGAATTTATTAGGGAAGAATTCATGATATTTATACCATTAAATTCTTTACCAAACAATTAATTGAATACATGTACAAAAGTGTAATCCTTCAAATTAGTGCATAGAGGAACCATATTTGTTATATTAGTAACTGGACTAGTCCATAGCGCAAAAGTTCTTGTGGTTCCTATTACAATATGCTTATGAAAGAGGGTGGATAAGGTTGTTTGAACAAATGCTGGCAGGTTTGCTGAATGCATTGACTCCAATTAACTTATTAGTTGCTTCACTTGGCATGGCAGGGGGTATCATCATTGGTGCTCTGCCAGGTTTAACAGCCACTATGGGTGTAGCTCTAATGGTGCCCCTGACCTTTGCCATGGATCCTTCTACCGGCCTTGTTTTGTTAGGCGCCATTTATTCCGGTGCTATTTATGGTGGTAGTAACTCAGCCATCTTGATTAATACGCCCGGAACACCTTCGGCGGTAGCCACAACCTTTGATGGTTGGCCCCTTTGTCGTCAGGGTAAGGCCGATGAAGCATTGATTGCATCCCTATTTTCCTCCTCCTTCGGAGGTATCATAGGTACTTTGTTTCTGGCATTTTTGGCAGTTCCTATGGCTACCGCAGCCTTAAAATTTGGTGCTCCAGAATTTTTCTGGCTGTGTATCTTTGGTTTAAGTACCATTGCGGCCATGTCCATGGACAATGTGACCAAGGGTCTGATTTCCGGTGGTATCGGTTTGTTGATAGCAGGTATTGGTTTAGATCCAATGCTTGGTACACCCAGATTTACCTTTGGCTCTGATGCGTTAGTAGCAGGTATTGACGTAATTCCAGCCATGATTGGTTTGTTCTCTTTCTCTCAAGTTATTAGTTTGATCGGAAGTAAAGATAAATTTATCGCTGATTACAATCCCTCCAAGGGTGCAGCACAGAGGGTTGTAACCAAAATATTGAAAGATTGCAAAACAAATCTTATGCGTTCCTCCATTGTTGGTACCTTTGTTGGTATTCTACCGGGTGCTGGTGGTGAAATTGCTTCTATTATCACTTATAACGAAACTAAGCGCTGGGACAAAAACCCACAAAAATATGGTAAAGGTGCCATAGAGGGTGTTGTGGCCTCTGAGAGTGCCAACAACGCAGTTATTGGCGGTTCTTTAATTCCTATGTTAACTTTGGGCATCCCAGGTAGTGCGGTGGCTGCCATCATCATGGGTGGTCTGCTGGCCCATGGTATTGCCCCTGGCTTTAAGATCTTTTCAGAAAATGGTGATGTAGCTTACACCTTCATCATGTCTCTGGTTGTAGCCAACGTTTTAATGTTCTTTATTGGTTTAGCCTTAATTAAAGGTACGGCTCGGATTCTTAACGTACCCACCACCTATGTTGGCGTCGGTGTTGTTGTACTTTCTGTCATTGGTTCCTATGCCATTCGTAACAGCATGATGGATGTTGTAATGATGATAGTCTTTGGTTTAATTGGTCATTTTGGCAGCCGTATAGGGCTGGATACCGGTGCCATGGCCCTGGGACTTATCCTCGGCCACATTATCGAAGAAAATCTGGGTAAATCACTGGCCATTGCCGGTGCAGAAGGTTCCATTTGGACTGTTTTCTTTACCCACCCCATTTCCTTAGTGCTGATTATTTTAACCTTGGCATCTGTAATGACCCCTTATTTTTTGAAAAAACGTGCAGCCCAGTCAGTAGCAACTGAGGGAGGTGCTTCCAATGAGTCATAAAGTAGCGGATATCTTAACAGGTATTGTTACCCTTTTGGTGGCAGCAGCCTTTTATGTTCAGGGAACCGAATTGGAGTTTGAAAGCAATATATTTCCTTTGGTCATTGAAGTATTTCTACTGTTAACCGGTATTTATATGCTCGTCAGAGGATTTCTGGACAAGAGTGGAAAGTCTATGGGAGATACGAATATTGATTACCGTCGCGGCATGCTCATGGTACTGGCATCAGTAGTGTATGTTGCAGCAATTAGTTTTATTGGTTTTTATGTATCCAGTTTCGTATTCTTAGTGCTGATGTCTTGGTTCCTCAGTGACAAAGGCTTAAACTTGAAATCTTTTGGTATTTCTACTGTCTTTGCAGTGATCATGATTATCGCTGTATACGGCACCTTCTCCATGTTCCTAGATGTGCCGACTCCTGTAGGAATCCTTTTCTAAAAACCCTTATATCCCTTGTCAATAGGCAGGGGTTATAAGTTGCCGAAACCAACAACTTGAAAAGATTATTAGGTTGCGTACACATTGGGTAATACAATGGGTTGTATGGCTTGTGTTGACTTTGCTGTGATTCGTTTGAACAAACGGCTTATAGCAAAATCAATATAAAACATCATAAGGTACATGACTATTTGAATGAAGGGGGGAAACTAGCCAAATAATTTTTCTTAAAATACAGATTATCAATTAACATATCAAGGAAAAGAGGTGCTATGTAATGTTTGAACAAATGCTGGCAGGTTTGCTGAATGCATTGACTCCAATTAACTTATTAGTAGCTTCACTTGGCATGGCAGGTGGTATCATCATTGGTGCTCTGCCTGGTCTAACAGCCACTATGGGTGTGGCCCTGATGGTGCCCCTGACCTTTGCCATGGAGCCCTCAACTGGCCTTGTTTTGTTAGGTGCCATTTATTCCGGTGCTATTTATGGTGGTAGTAACTCAGCTATTTTGATTAATACACCAGGAACACCTTCGGCGGTGGCCACAACCTTTGATGGTTGGCCCCTTTGCCGTCAAGGTAGGGCCGATGAAGCATTAATATCTTCCTTATTTTCTTCCTCCTTCGGAGGTATTGTAGGTACTTTGTTTCTGGCATTTTTAGCAGTACCTATGGCTACCGCAGCCTTAAAATTTGGTGCTCCAGAATTTTTCTGGCTTTGTATCTTTGGTTTAAGTACCATTGCAGCTATGTCCATGGACAATGTGACCAAGGGTCTGATTTCCGGTGGTATCGGTTTGTTGATAGCAGGTATTGGCTTAGATCCAATGCTTGGTACACCCAGATTTACCTTTGGCTCTGATGCGTTAGTAGCAGGTATTGACGTAATCCCAGCCATGATTGGTTTATTTTCTTTCTCCCAGGTTATTAGCCTAATCGGTAGTAAAGATAAATTTATCGCCGATTACAATCCCTCCAAAGGCGCAGTAAAAAGAGTATTAACCAAGATATATAAGGATTGCAAAACAAATCTTATGCGTTCCTCCATAGTTGGTACCTTTGTTGGTATTCTACCAGGTGCTGGTGGTGAAATTGCCTCTATTATCACCTATAATGAAAGCAAACGTTGGGATAAAGATCCCCAAAAGTATGGTAAAGGTGCCATTGAGGGACTAGTGGCCTCTGAGAGTGCCAACAACGCAGTTATTGGTGGTTCCCTAATTCCTATGCTAACCCTTGGGATCCCAGGTAGTGCGGTGGCTGCCATCATCATGGGTGGACTGCTGGCCCACGGTATAGCCCCTGGCTTTAAGATCTTTGCCGAAAATGGTGATGTGGCTTACACCTTCATCATGTCCCTAATTGTTGCCAACATTTTAATGTTCTTTATTGGATTAGCCTTAATCAAAGGTACTGCCCGAATTCTTAACGTACCTACCACCTATGTTGGCGTTGGTGTAGTTGTACTTTCTGTCATCGGTTCCTATGCCATTCGTAACAGCATGATGGATGTGGCTATGATGATTGTCTTTGGTTTAATTGGTCACTTTGGCTCCCGTATAGGGTTGGATACCGGTGCCATGGCTCTGGGTATTATCCTTGGTCATATTATCGAAGAAAACCTAGGTAAATCACTGGCCATTGCCGGTGCAGAAGGTTCCATTTGGACTGTTTTCTTTACCCACCCCATTTCCTTAGTATTGATTCTGTTAACCTTGGCATCTGTAATGACTCCTTATTTCTTGAAAAAACGTGCAGCCAAGTCAGTAGCAGCTGAGGGAGGTGCATCCATTGAGTAATAAAGTGGCGGATATTTTAACAGGTATTGTTACCCTTTTGGTAGCAGCAGTTTTTTACGTACAGGGAATTGATTTGGAGTTTGAAAGCAAAGTGTTTCCTCAAGTCATTGAAGTATTTCTGTCATTAACCGGTATTTATATGCTTGTCAGAGGATTTCTGGATAAGAGTGGAAAGTCCATGGGCGATGCAAATATTCATTACGGTCGTGGTATGCTAATGGTATTGGCATCAGTATTGTATGTTATGGCAATAAGTTATATTGGCTTTTATGTAACAAGTTTTGTATTCTTATTACTAATGTCTTGGTTCCTCAATGATAAAGGCTTAAACTTGAAATCCTTTGGTGTTTCCACAATATTTGCAGTGATCATGATTGTAGCTGTATACGGCACCTTCTCCATGTTCCTAGATGTCCCGACGCCAAGTGGAATTTTCTTTTAGAATGTTATCTAAATCTCTTTGGAATCCTGCTCTTAACTGAGAGCAGGGTTCTTTGTATTTTTACACATTACAAAGTAAAAAAATAACAAAAAACATAAAAAAATGGCGAAAAAGGGAGAAAAGTTAAAAAGGTGATGATACAAGCCTAATATCCTTAGTTTGTCAATTTGACTAAAAAAAATATCAGTGTTAAAGTAATAACGTGGTAATACCACATACCTATTATTTACTTAAGCTTTCGGAAGGTTGGAAAATATTTTAACCCTCTGTTAAGGCGTTCTATAGACCATACATAATAATAAGGAGGAGTTTCCGTGATTAAATTCTTGGTGCACGACCCCGAAGATATGGTTGGGGTTGCAGTGGCTGATATTGAAGCTGGTGAAACTGTAACCGGTAAAATTCAAGACTCTGATCAAACCATTGAAATTAAAGCCATTAGCAACATTCCCCTGGGTCACAAAATCGCCCTTAAGGACATTGCTAACGGTGAAAGAATCATCAAGTATCACATCCCCGTTGGTAAAACCGTTGCTGACATTAAAAAGGGTGAACATGTACATACTCACAACTTAAAAACTGAAAGGTGGTAAATATAATGAACATCCCAACTTTTATGGGCTATCGCCGTGAAAATGGCACCGTTGGTTGCCGCAACCACGTAATTATTTTACCTGTTGACGATATTTCCAACGCAGCTGTCGAAGCAGTGGCAGCTCACGTTCAAGGCACCATGGCTTTGCCTCACCCCTATGGTCGTCTACAGTTTGGTGAAGACTTAGATCTACACTTCCGCACCCTGATTGGTACTGGCTGCAACCCCAACGTTGCTGCTGTAGTTGTTATCGGTATCGAACCCAACTGGACCAACCTGATTGTTGAAGGCATTGCTAAGACTGGTAAACCAGTTGCTGGCTTCTCCATCGAGCGTCACGGTGACTTCAAAACCGTGGAAATGGCTTCCTGGAAAGCTAAAGAGTTCGTTCAGTATGCCACTGAATTACAAAGAACTGAGTGCAGACTGGATGAGCTGACCGTTTCCACCAAATGCGGTGAATCTGACACCACCTCTGGTTTAGCTGCTAACCCTTCCATCGGTCGTCTGTATGACCGTCTGGATCCCATGGGTCTGACCCTGTTCTTCGGTGAAACCTCCGAGTTAACCGGTGGTGAACATCTGGTAGCAGATCGCTGCGCTACCCCCGAAGTAAGAGAAAAATTCATGAAGACCTGGACCGATTATAACCAGTTCATCCTTGACCAAGGTGTAGACCTGTGCGGCACCCAGCCCACCCAGGGTAACATTGCCGGCGGCTTAACCACCATTGAGGAAAAAGCCCTTGGTAACATCCAAAAGATCGGTAAAGTAGCAAAGGTACAAAGCGTACTGGCACCTGCCGAAGCACCCCAGGGCAAAGGCCTGCACTTCATGGATACTTCCTCGGCTGCTGCTGAGTGTGTAACCCTGATGGCTGCTGCTGGTTCTGTATTACACTTCTTCCCCACCGGCCAGGGCAACATTGTAGGTAACCCCATCATTCCTGTAATCAAAGTATCTGCAAACCCCATTACTGTAGAAACCATGTCTGAACACATTGACGTAGAGCTAACTGGTATTTTACGTGGTGAAATGGATCTGGATGGTGCAGCAGATAAATTAATGGAAATGATGATTCGTACTCTTAATGGACGGAACACCAATGCTGAAACTCTGGGTCATAAGGAATTCGTTCTGACTAAGCTTTATCGCTCCGCTTAATCATAAAACAACATAATTGTTGAATGGTAAGGAGTGTCGCAAACTACTTTTTAGTAGCTAGTGACACTTCTTTTTTTATTGAAATTTACAGTAAAGTGTAAGAGCTACCCCGATTGTAAGGGAACGACAAATAATCGTGTAATAGCCCTTTACGTTTTTCTTACTCCTTTTGAGGGCAATATATTTAGAAGGAAAACATTAGTATTATAAAAGGATTTGTCGATTAGTGAGAGAAATAAATATATATGAGGAAAGATAAATTGATTAATTTAAGTAGAAGACTTAAATGCCTCGCACAATATGTACCCAAGGGAAGTGTGGTTGCTGACATTGGTACAGATCATGGATATTTACCCATCCATCTGGTACTGCAGGGAACCTGCCCCAGGGTAATTGCTGCAGATATTAATAAAGGGCCCCTGGAAGCTGCCAGGTCAAACATCATCCAGAGGTGCGTGCAAGATAAAATTGATCTTCGTTTGGGCAATGGCTTGCAGATACTTAAGCCCGGCGAGGCAGATGCCATAGTCATTGCCGGTATGGGTGGTGGAACCATCCGAGACATCCTAAGGGCTTCACCACAGGTTGCCATGGGAGCTTCCCTATTAATTCTTCAGCCAATGGCAGACGAAAAGGATCTTAGGGAATATTTGCTGCTACATGGTTGGACCCTAAAGGATGAAGAGATGCTGTTGGAAGATGACCGGTTGTATCTGGTGATTGTGGCAGAAAGGGGTCAGGAAGCCCTGGACGACCCAATTCTTTTAGAAGTGGGCCCAAGGTTACTAGAAAAGAAACATCCATTATTAAAAGAACATATACATAAACTAGTAGGGAAGTACCAACGCGTGCTGGAGGGTTTAGAGAAAAGTTCTCGAGCAGACACCCAAAACAAAGCAGTACTTATTAAGGAAAAGCTAGAGCAACTCAGGGAGTTAGTTGGAAAGTTGAAAGTAGAAAATTGGAAAGTAAAAGGTTAACTGCTGGCGTCTAGTAGGAAAAGTTAGGTGCCTGGCTCTTGCCGCAGTGAAAAGTGTCAAACCAAGCTAATGTGACAAGCGAGCAAGTGCCTAGCACCGTTGAATTGCCTAAAAGCTTAAAGGAACAGGTCTAACCTAGCTATTTAGGCCGCCTATGGCTCAAGACCATAAAAATAGAACATGCAAAAAAGCTGACGGCTGATGGCAGACGGCTGAAGGCTATTTTGGAGGTGTTATGCAGTGGCAACAGCCAAAGATATCGTATCAATCATAGAAGAAATCGCCCCCGGTTATCTGGCTGAGGACTGGGATAATAGTGGCTGGCAAGTGGGTGACCCTAGGGCTGAGGTAACCAAAGTACTACTGGCCCTTGATGTAGACGCTGTTGTTGTACAAGAGGCGGTGGAGAAAGAGGTAGACTTGATTATAGCTCACCACCCACTGTTAATGAAAGGCCTTACAAGTATTCGCCTAGATCAGCCTAAGGGAGCTATGATTGCCCAGTTAATAACTAATAAAATCGGTGTTTATTCTGCCCATACCAACCTAGATAGTGCTTCCAGTGGTGTCAACCAGCAGTTGGCCCAGCGACTGGGACTGCAAGATATTGAAATTTTACACCCGATTCAGGGAGAAAAATATTATAAATTAGTTGTTTTTGTACCAGTACAGCAAATTGAGGCTGTCCGTCAGGCTATTTCTCAGGCTGGTGCTGGATGGATCGGTAATTATAGTGACTGTACCTTTGGTGTTCAGGGTACCGGAACCTTCCGGCCCTTAGAGGGGACCAAACCCTTTATCGGTCAACAGGGGCAATTGGAGCAGATTGAAGAAATTCGCCTGGAAACAATTGTACCCCAGCATAAGGTTAAAAATGTTATTATGTCTATGCTGAAGGCACACCCCTACGAAGAAGTGGCCTACGATCTATATCCCCTGGAGAATCAGCTTTCTACCGTAGGTCTAGGTAGGACTGGAAGATTAATGGAACCCAAAAGTTTTGCCGACTTTATTATCGCAGTAAAAGAAGCCCTAGGCTTAGCTGCGGTCAAAGTAGGAGGAAATATGTGGAGGGATGTACGTAAAGTGGCCGTTTGCGGTGGTTCCGGAGCTGAATTATGGCCTCTGGCAGCTGCCAAGGGAGCAGAGGTTTATATTACTGGTGACATTAAGTATCATACTGCCCAAGATATGCTGGCAGCAGGGTTAAACTTTATTGATGCCGGCCACTTTGCCACCGAGCATCTTATTCTGCCTGACTTACAAAATATGTTGGTTGAAGCATGTGGAAAGAAAAACTATAACGTTGAAATTTTACTAACAAAACGTCAGTCTGACCCTTTTATGGTTTTATAGGATAGAGGGCTTATAGCCCTTTATCCTTTTATTTTTCTTAAATATACCGGAGGAGGAATATATATGTCCCAAACTAGTAAACTATGGCAACTTCAATTACTGGAGAAATTTCAAAAAAGTATTGCTGGTAAACAGCCCGGAGACCAATTGACGCAGAGGCTAAAGCAATTGAAAAAAGATATTGAGACATGTCAAGCCACACTTAAGAAATTAAAGTCCAGCTATCAACAGATAAAGGAGCAAGGCACTGCCTTGGAACAAAGGAACAATGAACTTAGGTTAAAAAGTGATCAGCTCAGTGCAAAAATCTATGATGGATCCCTCCATATCAAGGAGCTAGAAGGTAGCCAACAGAGGGTAGCACGGCTCAAGCAAGACATTCAAAAATTAGAGGATATGGAACTGGAGAAAATGCAATTAAAAGAAGATCTAAAGCAAGAGTGGCAAAGAGAAAAGTCAGCCTTAGATGTTTTAACAGTGAAGTATAAGGAATTGCACGGTCAGTATTTAAAGGAAAAAGAAGAAATAAAAAAACAGGCCGTTGAAACCGCCCGGAAGATAGAAGCTTTAATTGGTAGTTTAGATAAGGATTTATACCAACAATACCAGCAGCTAAAAATCAAATACCCAGACCCTGTGGGGAGGGTCACCAAAGATGCTTGTTCCGGCTGTCATTTGGGTATTTCCTTTGACAAAATCAAAGAGCTAAAATATGAGAAAGACTTAGTAAACTGCAATCATTGTGGCCGCCTCTTATTTTGGGACCCAGTAATCCCAGAATAATGCGACAGTGGGGACGGTTCTCCGCTGTCGCATTAAGCATTTTTGCGACAGCGGAGAACCGTCCCCACTGTCGCACAGTAAGTCTTAGATTAATTCAGATGCCAGTTTAATATTCTGGGCAAAGGATTGTAAACAAGCTTCTACTGGTTCTGGGGTGGCCATATCTACACCAGCTTTTTTCAACAGCTCAATGGGATAATCCTTACCACCACTGGCGAGGAAGCCCAGATACTTCTGTAATTCATCCTGTCCACCCTGCAGGATACCATTGGCCAAGGCTACAGCTGCACTAAAGCCAGTGGCATATTTATAAACATAAAAGGCGTTGTAGAAATGAGGGATACGGGCCCATTCCATAGCTATTTCGTCGTCCATCTGCACACCTGGATAATAGAACTTGTTTAAATCATAGTAGATTTGGCACAGACTCTCAGGGGTGAGGCTTTCCCCCTGCTCCACCTTTTCATGGGTAATTTTTTCGAATTCCGCGAACATGGTTTGTCTAAATACAGTAGTTCGGACTTGCTCTAAATTATAATTAAGAAGAAATAGCTTTTCTTTGTTATCCTTGGTTTCATCAAGTAAGTGTTTCATTAACAGGTTTTCATTCAGTGTCGAAGCCACCTCAGCAACGAAAATGGTATAACTGGCATTGCGATAGGGCTGATTTTTATGAGAATAGAATGTATGCATGGCGTGACCAGCTTCGTGGGCTAGGGTGAACACATCATTAATGGTGCCGCTATAGTTTAATAGAATATACGGGTGGTAGCCATAGGCGCCGGTGGAATAGGCTCCGGAGGTTTTCCCTTTATTCTCATAAACATCCACCCAACCTGTTTCCAAACCCTGCTTTAGGTCACGGACATATTGATCCCCTAACTTGTTCATACCCTTGAGGACCATTTCGACTGCCTCTGGGTAAGAGTATTTTTTATTCAACTCCGTTACCAGAGGTACATAAAGATCGTACATGTGTAGTTCTGGTAATTGCATAAACTCTTTACGAAACTCAATATATTGCTGGAGCAGCGGTATGTTTTTAAGAATGGATGAGATCAAATTGTTGTATACTGAAACATCCACATTATCTGCAAAGGTGCTGGCTTCTAGGGCACTGTTATATTTGCGCAGCCGGGCATAGAGGCAATCCTTCTTAACAGAATTAATAAAGGTTTGAGCAATGGTGTTCTTGAAGGATTTGTAAACCCGGTATAATTCATTGTAAGCAGCCTTACGTACATCACGGTTATTACTCTGGATTAAGCTTAAATAACGACCATGGGTCAGCTCAACGGACTCATTGTTTTCATTGTTGACCTTGCCAAATTTAAGGTCGGCATTATTTAAGGTTTGAAAAATACTTTTTGGTGCACCAGCAATTTCACCAAAGGAGGAGAGAACTTTTTCTTCAGCATCAGAAAGAATATGTTCTTTGTTGCGACCAATTTCTTTGATGAAATGACGATAATCTGCAAATCTTTCATCCTCGGCAAAACTGCTTAACTCCTGAAAATCAAGTTTCATGAGTTCTGGTACAAAGAAACTGGTGCTTTCGCTATAGACTACATATAGACTTCTCACCTGATCAAAGAGGGCCAAAGCTTCAGTATTAGTATTATCTTCATCCAATTTCATATGGGAATAGGAATAGGCTTTCTCAATGATTTGCTCTAATTGATCTTGTAAAAGAAGTGCCTCCAAAACGTTTTCCTTGTTGTTTAACTTTCCTTGATAACCCATGAACTGTTCCAGGTGTGTTTTGATTTTGCTTAGGTCCTGTTTAACTTCAGCTACACTTTGATACATGGATTTGAGGTTCCATTTATATTGTTCTTCTATCTCATCCCGGTTTTTAATATTGGTGTTCATTGGTAGCCCCCATTTCATTGTCTTATGGATTTATATTAGTTTATGCCCGTTACTTGTATTTTCAACCTTCTTTTTTAGAGCTTCTCAGTTGCAACGGCAATTTTTAGCAGGAAAAAATTTTGTAAATCCTCACTGTTAGTTATGCTATTATCTTACGTCGGCAGGAAGATTGGGTTGTTTAGCTGCTTCCACGGCCAACTGATCACAACGTTCATTTTCTGGATTTCCGGCATGACCTCTCACCCAGATAAACTTAACCTGATGGAATTCACAGAGCTTAAGCATTCTCTCCCATAGGTCTGCATTAAGGGCAGGTTCTTTTTTGTTACGCATCCAGCCGTTGGCACGCCACTTTTTAGCCCAGCCTTTTTCAATGGCGTTGACAACATATTGGGAGTCGGTATAAAGAGTAACTGTGCATTTTTCCTTTAGAGTTTCTAAGCCAACAATAACAGCTAACATTTCCATACGGTTGTTGGTGGTATTTCGGTAACCGGCGGATAATTCTTTGCGGTGGCCTTTGTAAAGCATGACCACACCGTAGCCACCTGGTCCCGGATTCCCTGAACAGGCACCATCGGTGTAAATAGTAATTTCTTTTAGATTAGCTTGATTCATAGAGAGCCTCATTTCTAACAAAACTATGATTGTATTCCACTATTTACCATAGGGTAAAGTAAATTATACCACGATATTGGCAGATATTAAAAGGCATGGTATGATGTACGAGAGGTGAGAATAATGAAGAAATTTATCAGCATTACCCTTGTACTCTGTTTATTTTTTAGTATAACATCACCGGCCTTTGCCAAAAGGGGTGGTAGCATTGGAGGCGGGTTTTCTAAACCTCGTACCACCAATGTGAGTCCCAGTACTTCGCCCAGTAGCCCCACAAAAACTGTAAAGGATAGCGATGCCGATACCTCAAAAACAACAACCAACAATACTCAGTCCAATACAACTGATGGTGATAAAATACCTTACACCAATTTGAACTCTAGCAAGAAGACAACCACTTCTGGTGCAACTACAGGTGCTATCCCGGGAACTTCTCGGCTGTCAGGCTTTAGACCATCTTTTTCACCCTTTTCAGGTAACTTCTGGTTCTGGATGTTTTTAATGAATAGTTTTGGTCACAGCCAGCCCGCTGTGGCTCAAACAGACCAAGACCAAAAGGCTGAAAATACTGAAACAGCCCAACAACAGGATCAAAGCGGTATCTATACCCCTGGTGTGGGTGATTATTGGGCAGCAGATCCAGTGGCTAATAGTGTGTCGACTCTTATTTTAGTGTTGATAATTGCCCTACCCTTCATTCTATACCGCCGCTGGAAAAAGAAACGTTATTCATATTAAACAAAAACCAACCCCCTTTTTTGGGGGCATAGGTTTCTCCATTTTAAATAAATGCAAAATAATTAAAACCAGCCAAAGCGGCTGGTTTTAATTATTCAATTCCTATTTTTCTTCCTCGTCCTTCTTTACATCCATGAAACCAGGCATTCCTGGAGTCATCCCAGGTATACCGGGCATTATTCCGGGTATTCCACCACCCGTGCCAGGTGCCATACCAGGGGGGCAACCATAACCAGGTCCAGGAGGGGGGCAGCCGGGCATCATGTCATGACCAGGACTTACTGGATACTGTGGTGGTGGGCAAACATCATTCATTGCTCCGGTAGCATTGACAGAGCAAATATTCCATAAGGGTATAATGGTCGCTTGGGTCTGAGTGGGGGTGCCGTTAGTCAGCTCAATGTAATCCTGACCTACAGCATGCAAAGTACCGACTAAAGGAGCAGTTGCTTCTTCGCAGTTAAGGAAAACAGTAACACGTTGGTGCAGCAATTGACACAGGCGCTGCATAAAAGTTGGAGCTACTGGCATAGGCATATGATGATCCGGCATCATATTGCCTTTGGCCACTAAATTGTCAGCCATTATATATCAAACCTCCTATATTGAGCTTGCTATATAGTATTGAATTAAATGTTAAATGGTTCCAAAAAGATTAAAGCCAGTCAAAAAAAATGACTGGCTTTGTTAGAATCGTTATTTAAGCTTATAAAATTGCCTTATAAATCTTTGGGCTTAAATGTGTCACATTGAGTTTCCTCAGAGGAGCTGGATTGCTCACTACCGCTATGGTTTACTTGAATCATGGGAGCATCACACATAACGTTGGAGTTATAGGCACACTCCGTTACAGAGCATTTAATGTTGGGCATTAAATTCACCTCCTATCCCAGAATGACCTTATTTTGTCCAGGAAAAGAAATGTTATGCATGCCACAACTGTATAATTATAACATATGTTAATTAAATAAACAATTACTGTCCAAGATGTATACAAAATTAATTGTTATTGATGAAGGAAAATTAAAAAATTTGTAGAAATCTTATAAAGCCTAAGTAGAAGTTGTGTGGTTAATTACAACTTAAGACATTCACCCTAAAAAACGAGAGGAGTTGTAAACCGAATGTTCCGGAAAAAGAATTTTTTCATGTTAATGCTGGTATCCTTGCTAGCAGTGGCACTGGTCGGGTGCGGTGGCGGCGGTGACCAAGAAAAAGCTGCGGACACTGCCAAACAAAAGGTTTTTGTTTTTGGCCAAGGTTCTGATCCCAGGGGCCTAGATCCAGCGTTTGTTGATGATGGCGAATCGGCTAACCCTATTGTTAATATTTATGACGGTCTTGTCCGTTATAAAACAGGTACCACAGAGATTGAACCTGCCCTAGCAACTGAATGGACTTCATCAGAAGATGGTAAAGAGTGGACTTTTAAATTACGTGAAGGTGTTAAATTCCACGATGGAACCCCATTTAATGCTGATGCGGTGGTATTTAGTGTAAACCGTCAATTACCTCCCCAACGTACTGATGCTATGCCCTATGCTTCCTTTACCTTTGGTCCCGTAGAAAAAGTAGAGAAAGTGGATGACTACACAGTTAAGTTTATTTTAAATGAGCCCTATGCCCCTTTCTTGGCTAACTTAGCTATGGCTTTGGCTGCTCCCATTGTCAGCCCTGCTGCTGTAGAAAAATACGGTGACAAGTTTATCGAAAATCCTGTGGGCACAGGTCCCTTCAAGTTTGTTGAATGGAAAAAAGGTCAGCAAATTGTGCTAGAAGCCAACAAAGAGTATTGGGATGGTGCTCCTAAACTGGACAAGCTGGTTTACAAGTTTATTAAAGAGAATTCCGTACGGGCCAGTGAATTAAGAACCGGTGCCATTCAGGCCATGAACGGCGTAGACCCTAACGATGTGAAGATGTTAGAAGATGCTGGTCAAAATGTTATTAAAAACCCCGGTATGAATATTAACTATTTAGCTTTCTTTACTAACAAAAAACCCTTTGATGATCCTAAATTGCGTTTAGCTGTAGCCCATGCCATTGACCGTGAAAACCTGATTAACTTCTTGTATCAAGGTTTGGCTGAGCTACCCAATAGCATGTTGCCCAGTTTTATGCCTGGTCATGACAAGTCCCTCCAGGCACCCGAGTATGATCCTGAAAAGGCCAAGAAACTTCTGGCTGAAGCCGGTTATCCAAATGGCTTAAAGGTAACCCTGCTGACCTACTCTACCGTTCGTCCTTATAACCCTGTTGGTGGCGACAAGCTGGCTGCTGCTGTTCAAGCAGACCTACTTAAAGTTGGTATTGAGGTAGAAATTAAGACTTATCCTTGGAAAGAGTACAAGGAAATCTATACTCCTGAGATCGTTGAAGCTGGCGATATGATGCTCTATGGTTGGATTGGTGATAACGGTGACCCAGACAACTTCTTATCACTGCTGGAATCCAAAGAAATCAAGAGCACTTTGAACACAGCTAAGTATTCTAATAAGCAGGTAGATGAACTGATGGTTAAAGGTCGTACTGCTCAAACTCAAGAAGAGCGGAACGCTGCTTACAGCGAATTGCAAAAAATCGTACAGGCTGAATCTCCTTGGGTATTTCTCGGCCATAGCAAAGACATGGCTGCTGTAAGCAAGAGTGTAGAAGGCTTTGACTTACATCCCGTTGGTGTTGTTTACTTCCGTGATGTGGATCTTAAGTAATCAAGCAATGGGTGACTTCTTTGAGGAACACGAATATGGCCCTGGCCATATTCGTGTTTCCATGTTCAGA
This sequence comes from Desulfotomaculum defluvii, assembly GCF_054657375.1. Classification (NCBI taxonomy): domain Bacteria; kingdom Bacillati; phylum Bacillota; class Clostridia; order Eubacteriales; family Desulfotomaculaceae; genus Desulfotomaculum; species Desulfotomaculum defluvii. The sequence continues at coordinate 113,476 of NZ_BAAHYV010000007.1, forward strand.
ACCAATAGGAATAATTTAGTATTTAACTACCCCTGGTGAGGGAAAGGAACGGAGATAAATGCTCAAATATATTGTAAAAAGAATCTTACTACTTGTTCCCGTTCTCTTTGGGGTCAGCCTGTTTGTTTTTTTAGTGCTGCACCTTTTTACCGCAGACCCTGCTGCTATGATGCTGGGCCAGCATGCCACAGCTGAACAGGTGGCAGCCCTACGGGAGGAATTGGGATTTAACAAGCCGTTGTATGTGCAGTTTGGTATTTTCCTTAGCCAAATTGTTCAAGGGGACTTTGGTATGTCCTTAATGACCCGGTCTCCAGTGACCGTTGAACTTCTGTCTCGTTTTCCAGCAACTATTGAATTGGCCTTTGCTGCCATGCTGATTGCTACTATTGTGGGTGTTACCGTTGGAGTAATCTCTGCTGTTAAACAATACTCATTTTTTGATTACTTTAGCATGGTGGGTGCTCTGTTGGGTGTTTCCATGCCCATCTTTTGGCTGGGTTTAATGATGATTATTTTATTTTCCGTTACACTGGGTTGGTTGCCAGTGTCTGGCCGTATTGCGGTGGGTATGGAACCGGCCACCGTCACTCATTTCTATTTAATCGATAGTTTAATCACTGGTAATTGGGAAGCCTTTAAGTCTGCGGTTAGTCATTTGATTTTGCCCGCAGTGGCACTGGCTTCCTATTCAATGGCTATTATTGCCAGAATGACACGTTCCACCATGCTGGAAGTGGTCCGTCAAGACTATATCCGTACTGCCCGTTCCAAGGGTTTGGTGGAAAGGGTGGTTGTATTTAAGCATGCCCTTCGCAATGCCTTGATTCCAGTCATTACGGTCATTGGCTTACAAATGGGTTCTCTGCTGGGTGGAGCGGTCTTAACCGAAACAGTATTTGCTTGGCCTGGTATTGGCAGCTTTGTGGTAAATGCTATCCTAGCCGGTGACTTCCCCGTAGTACAGGGCGGCGTCATCATGGTGGCCACTGTGTTTGTGGTGGTTAACTTGATTGTGGACATTCTCTACGCTTATCTTGATCCGAGGATTAAATATTCCTAAATTAGCCATTAGCTATTAGCTTTTAGCCTTTAGCAAAGAAAGCTAGGAGACAAAAGATAAAGGAAGAAAGTTAACCTAGATGCCTGGCACCGTTGAATTGTAAGCCTATTTCAGTAGTCATAAGCCATTATCAATTAGCTAACAGCTAAAAGCCAACAGCAAAAAGCTGACCCCAAAGAAATACCCCTAAGAAAAGTTAGAAAGGATTTTGCGTATGTCGCAAGCTCAGATTTCTGCGCCGGTTCCAGAATCGGTTGAGCAGAACTTTTCACCACTTCAGGATTTCTGGCGCCGGCTGAGGAAAAACAAGCTGGCGATGGTTAGTCTTGTCTTTTTAATAACATTAATTTTTGTTGCTATATTTGCTCCCTTTGTAGCTCCCTATGACCCCTATTACAGTGAAATGCCAAAAGCCCTACAGGGTCCCAGTGCTGAACATTTGCTGGGTAACGATGAATTGGGCCGGGATATCTTGAGTCGGATCATATATGGGGCTCGTATCTCCCTGCGGGTGGGCCTAATTGCTGTTAGCATTGCCCTTTCGGTGGGTATGGTAGTGGGTTCATTGGCCGGTTATTATGGTGGCCGTTTAGATAACATTATCATGAGGTTCATGGATATTATGCTGGCCTTTCCCTCCATTTTGCTGGCCATTGCTTTAATGGGCGTTTTAGGCCGAGGTGTGGAAAACGCCATCATTGCCATTGGTATAGTATCTATTCCGGAATACGCCCGAATTGTTCGAGGGTCGGTCCTATCTGTCAAAGAAAACGAGTATGTGCAAGCTGCCCGGGCCATAGGTAACAATGATGCACAAATTATTTTTAAACATATCTTACCCAACGTTATGGCACCGGTAATAGTACGGGCCACCCTTGGTATCTCTACTGCTATTTTGGAGACATCGGCCTTGGGCTTTTTAGGACTGGGTGTTGTGCCACCCTTTGCTGAGTGGGGAACCATGTTGGGCAGTGGTCGAGGTTACATGTTTAACGCGCCGCATCTGGTGTTTTTCCCGGGTATCGCAATTACCCTCACAGTAATGGCCTTTAATCTATTCGGAGATGGCTTACGGGATGCACTGGATCCAAGGCTACGTCGCTAGGAGGTGGGTCAGATGACACAGACATTATTAGAAGTAAAAGACCTAAAAACCCACTTTTTCCTGGAGGATGGAGTGGTCCCGGCCGTTGACGGTGTCAGCTTCCATTTGAATCGCGGCGAGACGCTGGCAGTGGTAGGGGAGTCAGGCAGCGGTAAGAGCATTACCGCCACATCAATTATGCGGCTAATTCCTAATCCTCCCGGTCGCATTGTGGGAGGGGAAATCCTTTATAATGGTGAAGACCTGTTAAAGAAAAGTGAAAAAGAGATGAGAGATATCCGGGGTAACCGTATTTCCATGATTTTTCAAGAGCCCATGACATCTTTAAACCCAGTTTTCCGGGTGGGCCATCAAATTTCAGAGTCTTTAATTGTTCACCAGGGATTAAATAAAGCCGAAGCCTTGGAAAAAAGTATAGAAATGTTACGACTAACTGGGATTCCCTCGCCGGAAAAGAGAGTACATGATTTTCCCCACCAGATGAGTGGGGGGATGAGGCAGCGGGTTATGATTGCCATGGCCCTGTGTTGCCGACCGGAACTGTTAATAGCCGATGAACCAACAACGGCTCTGGATGTGACTATCCAAGCCCAGATTTTAGAATTAATGCTGGAATTGAAGGAGCAGTTAGGGACTGCCATTATTATGATTACCCACGACTTGGCAGTGGTTGCCGAAATGGCCGACCGAGCCGTAGTTATGTACTGTGGTAAGCTGGTAGAAGAGGCCCCGGTGCTAGAATTGTTTGATAAGCCGCTGCATCCTTACACCCAGGGCCTTTTGAGATCTATTCCCCATATCAATGACAATCGAGAAAGACTTTATATGATCGATGGAATGGTTCCACCATTAACCAACTTACCAAAGGGATGTGCCTTTGCCCCCCGTTGCCCAGAGGCCCAGCCCCGTTGCCATGTCGAACGCCCTAGTCTTACACAGGTTTCTCAGGGGAGACTGGTAAGCTGCTGGCTGCATGAAGGGGGTGCCAGATAATGTCAGAAGTATTGGTGCATGTGGCTAACCTAACTAAGTACTTCCCCATCAAATCCGGGATGTTTGGTAAAGATGCTGGACAGGTCAAGGCCGTGGATGGTTTAACCTTTGATATTCATAAAGGGGAAACCCTGGGCTTAGTTGGCGAAAGTGGCTGTGGGAAATCCACCACTGGTCGTCTAATTCTCCGCCTGTTGGAACCCACTGGAGGTCGGGTTGAGTTTGAGGGGAAGGATGTCTTTGCAGCAAGTCCCTCAGAAATGCGCGCCCTTCGGAAAGATATGCAAATTATCTTCCAGGACCCCTACGCTTCCTTAAATCCTCGTATGTCGGTGGGAGATATTATTGCTGAGCCCCTTAAGCTATATAAATTGGCCTCTGGGTCGGAAGTTCAAAAAAAAGTAGAGTACTTACTCTCTTGCGTAGGACTAGCTTCCTACCACGCCCGTCGTTATCCCCATGAGTTTAGTGGTGGTCAGCGTCAGAGGGTGGGTATCGCCAGGGCATTGGCACTTAATCCTAAATTAATTATTTGCGATGAACCTGTATCAGCACTGGATGTATCCATTCAATCACAGGTACTAAATCTATTAAAGGATTTGCAGCAAGAGTTTGGTCTGACCTACCTTTTCATTGCCCACGGCCTTAACGTAGTAAAACACGTTAGTGATCGCATTGGGGTTATGTATTTGGGTAAAATGGTAGAATTGGCTAAGGATGATGAATTGTACGGTAATCCCCTACATCCCTATACTAAGGCCCTTCTCTCCGCAGTACCTGTACCTGATCCCAGGGCTAAAAAGGAACGGATTATTCTCACCGGAGATGTTCCCAGCCCGCTAAACCCACCCAAGGGTTGTTCCTTTCATACTCGCTGTTTTATGTGTGAAGACATTTGCAAGCAACATGAACCAGCCTTCAAACGCATTAAACCAGGTCACTGGGTTGCTTGCCATATGGTTCAGGAAGAGAAGTAATGAAAAGTGGTTACAAACAGACTTAGGTTTGTTTGTAACCGTTTTTTTATCCTTTAGCTTTAGCCATTAGCCATTAGCTTTTAGCTGTTAGCTATTAGAAAAAACTAAATGATTCTTACAATCTCCCTCTTAGAGGGGGGCAGCTAAGCTGACGGGGGAGTTTTCCCACGCAGAATGGTAACCCAGATGCCTGGCTCTTGCCGCAGAAAAAACTTTTAAATCGAGCTAACGCTACAGCGAGCAAGTGCCTGGCACCGTTGAAAATCAGCTAAGACAAAAATAAAAAGCTAAAGGCTAATAGCTAATGGCAAAAAGGGCTGAGGGCTTTGTTTTTACCTCTTTTCGTAGTACAATACCAGAATAAGAATGGAGGCTTCCTTAATGAAGATAAAAACTATACTATTCGATTTGGATGGTACTCTCCTTGACTCACTACCCTTAATTAGGAGTACCTATAAGAAGGTTTTTGAAGAAATGAAGCTACCCTGGTGTAATGGCGAAGTTATGAAATGTATCGGGCTACCGCTCGTTGATATTGGGAGGAAATTTGCCGGGGCGGAAAGACATAAGGATTTCTTCAGCTTATACCAGCATCATTATGCCATTGAACATGATGCTCAGACAAGGGCCTACCCCGATACATTGGAGATGCTGGAAAACTTGCGCCAAAGGGGTCTGAGAATGGGAGTCGTTACTTCCAAATCCCGTCATGTAGCTTTGCGAAGCACAAGCTTTTTAGGCATTGATAAATATATGGATGTAATGATCGGGGTGGAAGATGTGAGCCGCCATAAGCCCCAGCCGGATCCCATCTTGACAGCTCTGCAACAAATGCAGGTTCCTGTGGAGGATGCTGCTTACATAGGTGACAGCCCCTTTGATATTATGTCTGCCAAAGCTGCTGCAGTGACTTCCATTGCTGTTAGCTGGGGTATGGCGGAGGCAACTGAGCTACTGCAGTTTGAACCTGATTTTATGCTATATCAGTGGGCGGATTTATTAGATATTCTGGATCAAGATAAATAGAAAACGGTCCATTTTCAGGCCGTTGTCTATTTACTTTTTGTCACTACAGTACTAGAATTTATTTAGGCTTAAGGGATAGACTTTGGGGTCAGCCATTAGCAATTAGCTATTAATAACACTGCGTAATTTGCTAACAGCTAAAAGCTAAATAGCCAAACAGGAGTTTATAAAATGAAAAAGTTAATATTCCACCTTCTACAATTGTCCTGGTTAATGCTAGGCCTTTTTAATTTTGGCCTTGCCATTACTTTTTTAGTGGAGGCCCGTTTGGGAGTAAGTCCTTGGGATGTACTACACCTGGGATTAACCAACTATTTACCCTTTACCTTTGGTCAGGTTATGATTGGCGCAGGTATAATTTGTGTTATAGTATCATATCCCTTAGGTGTTAAGCCCAGACTGGCTACAATTTTAAATATGATCTTTATTGGTGTTTTTACCGATATAATAATGGCCGCAGGTTGGGTACCACATCAGGAAACCTACCTGATGCGCTGCTTGTATTTGCTGGCAGGAATTATAGGATGTGGCTTAGGTACAGGTATATATATAACTGCTAATATGGGAACAGGGCCAAGGGATAGTTTAATGATGGGAATTTATAAAGTAACTGGCTGGCGTATCAGTGTTGTACGTACCATACTAGAAATATCTGTAGTTATTATCGGCTTTTTCCTAGGTGGACCGGTGGGAGCAGGCACACTGGCCTTTTGCCTGACCATTGGCTGGACCACCGAAGTGTTTCTCAACTTTTTTACTTTATGTGGTAAACAAGAATGGTTTACTAGTAGGATAGATTTGCTGAGAACAAATAATGTTTAAGGATATAACAAGTTTATAGTTATTAGTGAATTAACTAAAGTAACTTTAAGAAATACCAAAACATAACCTATGATAAGCACGGAAGGTAGGTGTGAATCATAGGTACTATACTTTTTATGCACGGTATGGGTCACAACCCAAACAAGAAATATTGGCAGCATTGGGGCAAAAAGCTGCAACCCTATTTAATTAAAAAGGGCCTAGACCCGGCCCAGATAAATTTTAATGGCATTTATTATTATGATCTTGTGCCTCAACCTGGGGATGGCTGGAACAAACTTTCTTCCATATTTAAAAGGGATGTATTGGAACAATTGCAGCAGGATTTCCGAGAACAATTGGTTCGTGGGGATAAATTGACTCAACTTCTAGGTCGGGGGCCCATAAAAACATTGGTTAATCTAGTAGCAGATAACTTTGGCGATATTTTTTCCTATATGTTGAATGATTCGACCTATAAGAGGGTAAATAATCGTTTTTATGCATCAATAGAACAAGTAATACCCCCGATCACACTAATTGCCTACAGCCTGGGATCCATGATTTCCTACTGTGCCCTACAACAGAGACCGGAGTTAGTTTACCAAGTCAATCACTTCATCACCCTGGGTAGTCCCATCTTTTGGTTTCGTAAGTGGTTAGCCATTAGGGCTAATTTGTCTGAACGACCCACGGCGGCCCACTGGACTAACTTGGCTGGCATAGTTGATGTGGCCTGTCCCCATTTGGTTAGTTACAGCACCTGTGGTGCTGACAGCAATATTCAATGGGATTTAGAAAAATTCAACCCGATAAAGGGACACTTGGCATATTTTAATGATCCTGAAGCCTTATCCTTGCTAGCTTCAACCATAACAAAGAATTGGCGCCAGTAGCAAAACTTTCAAACTATAGTTATTTCAGACCTTTGTTGCCCTAGCTAGCTACTTCCAGGGCTTTAAGTAAAATAAAGATTTTATCACCCGAAAACGTAAATCAGATGAACGCCAAGGCTTTTCACAGTAATGAGGTGCCACACCCCCATGGGCGTGAACAGGGTTATAGATAACTTTTTTGGTTTGTTTTTGCGTTTGGGGATTTAGGTTTTGTTTACTTTTTACACTATGTTGATAAACATTATTATCAGAGACTGAGTGAGAACTTAGTTTAGATCCTTTACTCCTTCGCTGTTCTTCTTGCATTTGGCGAAGCTTTTTATAATTTGGACATTGAAATTGAGCCCCTGAAGTGCAATATTTATCCCACCAGTTTTGTGAGACACTCATATTTTTAGTGGCAAAACCTGCAGTTTTAAATATAGAGCACCTCAACTTTTGGGTACCCATATAAGAGCAATATCTCATAATTAATCCTACTTTCATTTATTATAAAAACAAAGAACAGAATGGTCATCCTGTTCTTTGTGGCTTACAAAATAGAATATCAGATTTGCTAGTATGTGTGATAGCTTATAACCTCTATATGTTATTTATAGCAGACACCAGGAATGTTTATAATGGGAAGAATGGTCTATTTTTCTTTAGGACTATAGTCTTTGGTCAATATTCCATGGGGTAAGATAAGTCTTAAAGTGGTAAAATAAGATAAGAAAGCCAATGAATCAGAGGAGAAGCCATGCACACTCTTGTTGTCACCGCTGCCATTATTCAGCGAGAAAATAAAATCTTAATTACACAGCGAAAAAGTAATGCTGATCATGGTCTAAAATGGGAGTTTCCCGGCGGTAAACTTAACTATGGTGAAGATCCCAAAGATGGCCTCCGTAGGGAGATTATAGAAGAACTGGATATGGAAATAGAAGTGGGAGATATTTTTGAAGTGATTTCCCACTGCTATGGAGAAAGGCATATTTTACTTTTGTGTTACTCTTGCCACTACCTGGGGCAAAAGCCAACTACCCGGGATTGCCAGGATTTTCATTGGGTCACTACCAAGGAAATGGACCTTTACGAATTTACCGCTGCCGATGTACCAGTTATAAAAAAACTACAAAGTATTGATATATAAAATTGCCTGCTCACGTGAGCAGGCTTTAAAAAAATATAAAATTGGAGACGGCGAGTATAATGTATACAAGATACCATAGTTACTAAATTAAGGCAATAAGTCAAACTTATCTATATAGGTTTGAAATTATTTTTTTGTTATATTTCCTATACAATACAATAGGATTATGATATATATGTCTTTGTACCTGTTTACTTTTATGTAGTGTGCCTAAAAGGGGAGATTGGATTTGCTAAAACAAGTAGTATTCCCTGAGTTTATCGGGGAATCTGAAATAGCGGTGGTTGTCATAATCCCTTCGCTAAAGGAGGATATGGCCCAACTGTTTGAACGGTTTCACTCAGGAGAAGAAATTGATTATTGGTTTTCCTGGGACTTGGTTATGACTAACACAGCAGAATATTTAGTAGTGTTAGAAATTAATTGGGATCAGGGTGAAGGTTTAATCCTAGCCTTTGCCATGGAAATGTGGGAATTTATTTACCTCATTGCCGAGAAAGGTAATGTGGTTATTTTGGGAGATATTAGCGAACTAGAAGAGGGAGCCTCGTTAATCTTTACGGAAGAATATAAACCCTTTGCTTTACTGGTTCGGAACGTTGCCAGTGGGTTGGAAAAGCTCTATTATCATGTGAAGGAATTGGTGGAGGTAAACCAAGACATAGAAGAATTAGCAAAATTGCAGTTGATTTTAGAGGGAACCGCAGTTAAGAAAAATATAACCTACCACTAAGAACAAAAAACGACACCTGAGCCGGTGTCGTTTTGCATTTTGTCATCAATTTGCTTTTCAGCCATCAGCCGTCAGCTTTTAGCTATTAGCCCTTAGCTTTTAGCCTGTAGCGATCTGAAGCACCACGGTTAACATATACCTTTGTCATCTTTTACTGATACCGTCTTTTAGCTTTCCAACTTTCCAATTTCCCAACTTTCCGCTAACACCTTACTGCTAAGTAGCCTACGACCAAGGAACTTAACAAATATCTCCGTTTGAACAGGGTTTGTCAAAACAAGTAGGGTGACAGCAGACTAATTGGTCATTGTCATAGGCATAAAAGGTACGCTGACCAGGTTCTACCGGTTGACCACAGATGCTGCAGTGAACAGCTTCTGGACAGGGAACCAGTATTCCTGTTAGTTTACCTCCGCGCCAGGATACCTCCAGTTGATTCAGTTGAGACTTCAGAGGTTCCACTGGACTGCATGCTGGATGGTAAAAATAACGTATCTTGCGTCCTTCGATCCGATGCTTTAACTCCACTGCCGGACTAAAGGGGGGGATGGGCTTATTACAGTGCTGGCAGGTACGGGCTCGATTCATGGTGCTTTTTAATACATACCTCGGCACAGCAGGTTTTTTACGAACCTCCCGATCTTTCCAGTACCTTTTTTTCCTTTCAGGGTTACTGGAAATCCACTTTTCAATGGCATTATAATAGGTCCGGTAGTCTCGGTTCTCCAGTTTGATATCTATTGGAAAGCCAGTTTCCACCACCATTCGGTGAAATTCATTTTCTGCTGCATCGTGGGCTAGTCCATCCATCTTGTGGGTTTGCCATTTATATTCTTGCTCGGTCAGCCACTTGTGATAGGTATGAAAAATATTTCCAGAACAGACCAAATATTCATCATCTTTAGTGGCCCCGGCCTTTTCCATCAATTCAAGCAGCAAATTGCAGACCAGTTCTTCCCAACCCATTTTATTGGTCCAGGTAACAGGAACCCGGGCGGAAAAAATCTCCCCCGTTTCCTCACACACCAAAACAACCACTTCACCAAAGGCCTGGCAACCGCCACCAGCATCCTCAACATACCAGGTTTTCAAGGTTATCACCTCATTCGTAGCCAATAAAAACAGGCTTACGGTTGATACCGAAGCCTGCCCCAAAATTCTGAGCCATTACCTATATAATAGCGAATTATTGAAGAATATTCAATGCCACCTTAGCCTTTAGTCATTAGCCGATAGCAGAAAGCAAAAAGTTGGAAAGCAGAAAGCCAAGGCCTAGGGCCTGAACATTTCATAAGGAGGCACTGACTTTTGGCCAGCACCTCAGCTCAGCTAAGGGGAACCATTTTCCCTGTCATTAGCGAAACATAAGGGGTCTGACCCCCGTGCAGAATGCAACTCAGGTGTGAAGTGCCTAGTTATTGCCGAATATAAAACCTATAAACTAAGCTAGCACTACAAGCGAGCAACTGCCTGGCACCGTTGAAACTTAAGCCACCTTCAGAATAGCTAACAGCTAAAGGCTAAAGTCTAAAAGCTAACAGCTTCCAGTCCAATCACACCTTCCCGATACACCGGCACTACATTAAATAAATCCACCTGGGCACAGTAGGCCAAATCTGCCACCAAACCCATTTGAACTAGCTTTTGCCCATGTAAGGAGTCGTATAAGGCCTGCAGCGGCTGATTTGCATAGTACTCAGCCAATCTCAGGGCAGCCGTTGCAGCATCTTCCATTATCAACTCACCCTTGTCCATTAGAGGTATCTCATCTAGATATACTTTCTGGGCTGGGGCTATCCTGGCTTGGTTGGCAGACTTCCTTTTACCTAATTTCTTAACAATTTCCCTTATCACCATGCCCGCAGCCAGAGTGTCCTCTAGGGAAAATTTCCCCCGGGTGCCGGCACAGACCAAAACTACATCCTGCTGTTTAGCCAAAAGACTGTGAGCCACAGCCGAAGCATTGAGCAAACTGCCAATCATTACGTTACCGCAACCCTCTGCTACCCTACAAACAGTTTGGGTACCATTGGTGGTGGTTAAAATGACAGTTTTCTGTTTAACAGTTTCTGGCTGGTATTCCAGTGGTGAATTACCTAAATGAAAACCGGGAAGTTTTACCGCACCTCTTTCGCCGCCTAACAAAAAGGTGCCTTCCGGTAACCGTTTGGCCAGTTCAAAGGCCTCTGTAACCTCTGACACGGGAATAACACTTGTACAGCCATTGGCTAAAGCTGTCGAAATCGTACTGCTGGCCCTTAAGATATCAAACATAACAGCCGATTTATTTAGAAGGATGTCCTTTTCTATGTCCTTTACGGTGGGTACTAGATAAATTCTCACAAAATCATCTCTTTTCTATCTAATTTGAACCAATGATTAATATTATTATTATATTATACTAACAAAGGAGGTAGCCATTAGTTATTAGTTTTTAGTCTTTAGCTGTTAACTGTTAGCAGTTAGCTATTAGTCTTAGCTAAAAACGGGTCTAAACACCAGCAGAAAGGAAACCTAGGTGCCTGGCTCTTGCCGCAGGAAATCTCTTAACACAAGCCAACAACTATAAGCGAGCAAGTGCTTGGCACCGTTGTGTTAAGGAAATAATTCCCAGCGGCCATAGTGGCCAATAGCTAAACGCTAACGACTAATAACTAAAAAATACTACAACAAATTCCTTAACTAACCATTTAAGGCAGGATTTTAGTAGACATTAGTCGTAAACTTAGGTAATTATTCAATATATATAGGGGATGTGAAATTTTTGGAAATAATGACCCCATTGGGGATTATATTTGCCGCTGTATGCCTGATAACTGGCTTTCTTTTAGAAGGTGGCCATATTGGTGCTTTGGTTGCACCAACGGCTTTTATCATTGTGGTGGGTGGAACCATTGGGGCAACAGTAGTTGCCTTTTCCACCAAAGAAGTTCTTTCCATACCCATATTAATTAAAACAGCCATAACCAAAAAAGTTCCAGACTTTACGGAAACCATCAACCTAATCGTTGAACTTTCGGAAAAGGCTCGCCGGGAAGGTTTACTTTACCTCGATAGTCAGTTGGATACCCTCGACGATCCCTTTCTCCGCAAGGCCATGCAATTGGTGGTAGATGGTACAGACCCGGAAATGGTGCGCAGCATTTTAGAAACCGAGATCTATTCATCCTATGATAGACATCAAGTAGGTGTACATATCTTTGAAGCGGCCGGTGGTTATGCTCCTACCATGGGCATTATTGGTACTGTTATGGGCTTGGTCCACGTGTTAGGAAACCTATCCGATCCAGACAGCTTGGGTCCGGCCATAGCCATGGCCTTTATCGCCACCCTCTATGGGGTTGGCTCCGCTAACATCTTTTGGTTGCCCATCGGGTCTAAACTAAAAAACCTGAGCAAAAAGGAATTGGTACTGAGAGAAATGGTTATTGAGGGCATCTTGGCCCTCCAAGCAGGCTACAACCCCACCATTATCCGTGAAAGACTCAATGCCTTTATCAAACCCGGAGAAAGCAAGAAGTTGCAGGATGAGGGTGAAGCATAATGAAAAGAAGGGGTCAAGAACCAGAAAAGGAAAATAATGAACGCTGGCTGATTACCTACTCAGATCTAATTACCCTGCTGTTAATTTTTTTTATTGTCATGTATACTCTCAGTAAAATAGATGCCAATAAATACCATGCCATTGCCTCCTCCCTAGCCAAAACCATGGGTGGTAGTTCTAGCATTATGGAAAGCGGTGGCCCCTCCATGGTCCCTGGGGCCAGCGAAAATAAGGAACTTACTACAGCTATTGAGCAAATTGAACAACAGAAAATGGAAAAGATTAGAAAACAAATTGAAGAATATGTCAATGCCAATGGCTTAGCGGGCAAAGTTACCGTGGCCATTGAGGAAAGAGGGGTTGTCATCAGTTTTCAGGATGTGGTGCTGTTTCCATTGGGCAGTGCCGAGCTAACTAGCAACTCCAGAGACATTGTGGATAAAGTGGGCGCTATTCTTAGCCAAACTACAAACTACATCCGAGTAGAAGGGCATACAGATAATTTACCCATTAGAACCAGTAAGTTTCCTTCCAACTGGGAACTCTCTCTGGTGCGTTCTGCCAGTGTGGTGCACCATCTGATTAATAATAATCAAATTCCCCCGGAACGGCTATCAGCCACCGGCTATGGGGAATACCGACCAAGACAACCTAATGATTCAGATGCTAATCGACAGCAGAACCGCAGGGTAGATATTATTGTGATTCGGACTAAATATCAGGAAGTGGAACCAGAGGCCGTTAACGTCGCAGATACCCTTCCTCCCACCGAAAATAAGGAGTGATCCATGTGACTAATCTTAACCAAATTCTTCAAGAAGAACAGACGGTTGTTTTTCAGTTAATGGGGCAGGTATACGGTGTGGATATAAACTCAGTATTTGAAATTATTCGCATGGAGAGTATAACCAAAATCCCCCATTCACCTCACTTTGTTGAAGGAGTTATCAACCTACGAGGACATATTATCCCAGTGATCGATTTGGCCAAACGTTTTGGTCTAGGGCAAAATGAGCAATCCCAAGATAGTCGCATTATCATCTTGGAAGTTTCTGGCCAAACCATTGGTGTCATTGTGGATTCGGTGCAGGAAGTACTTCGTATACCCATTAACAATGTCGAACCACCCCCGCCGGTGATCGATGGCATTGAATCAGCCTACATCAGAGGTATTGCCATTTTGGAAGAGAAACTAATCATACTTCTGGATCAAAATAAAATTCTCATGGAAGAAGAAAAGAACCTACTGCTACAGGCCAATATGGATGAAAGTCAGGTATAGGAGGTGTAGGCGTGTTTTCAGATCTCGAAATCGGTGTATTTATCGATGAACTGGAAGAAAAAATACAAGTCATCAACGACGGCTTACTAGTTTTGGAACGGGATGAAAGCAACCCGGAGATTATCCAGGAAATTTTCCGAGCCGCCCATACCATTAAGGGTTCCTCTGGAATTATGGGTTACCAGAATATGACTAATTTGACTCATGAAATGGAAAACCTATTTGATAAGATTCGTCATGGGGAAATTCATGTCACCTCTGAAATGGTCAATGTACTCTTTGAAGCCCTGGATACCCTCAAGGCCCTCAAGGATGAAGTCACCGGAGATGGCCCTGCGGTAGATACCACAGCCGTGGTGGAGAAAATTAAAGCCTTTGTAGAGGTTAGTAGTACTGCATCCCAGTCTGGTGTATTCAATGACAATCAAAATGCAGCCTCTATACAGCCAGCCCCAGTTGGTACAGACAGGCAATGGCTAGAGATTGAAGATGTCGAAGAAAATGTAATTAGGGAAGCAGAGCTAAGGGGCTTTCAGTGCTATAAAGTAGCTATTAATATCGATCGGGATTGTCAAATGAAAAATGTACGGGCCTTTCTTGTCTTTGAAACTCTGCAGCAGGAGGGGGAAATAATTAAAAGCGAACCCTCTGCAGAAGACATTCAAGAGGGCAAATACGACATTGGGTTCCAAATACTGTTAATTGCCAAGGAAGATGCCGATCATATAAAAAATATTATCATGACCATTTCCGAAGTAACCCTAGTGGAAGTTGAGCCAGTGGTGTTAAATGGTATTGGGGCTCCTATGGAACAAACCCAAGTGATAGAAAAACATTTAACTAACCAAGACGCCAAGCAGGAAGGTAATATAGTTAGACCTGAATACATGGAGAAAAAAGCTATTAAAACTGTACGGGTGGATGTAACCAAACTGGATAACTTAATGAACTTGGTGGGTGAGCTGGTTATTGATCGGACCCGCCTTAACCGTTTTGCAGAGATTTTTGAGTCCCGGTTTGGCTCTGATGAAATGGTGGAGGTCATTAACGAAATATCCAATCACCTAGGCCAGGTTACAGGTGATTTGCAAGAACAAATTATGAAAGCCCGTATGCTGCCAGTGGAACAGTTATTCAACCGCTTTCCCCGTATGGTTAGGGATACTGCCCAGAAACTTGGTAAAGAAATCAACTTTGTCATGGAAGGTAAAGAAACCGAGTTGGACCGTAACGTTATCGAGGTCATCGGTGACCCCTTGATCCACCTAATTCGCAATTCCATTGACCACGGTATTGAATCCCCAGTTGAACGGCAGGCCGCGGGTAAGCCAGACATGGGTACTCTCCTCTTAAAAGCTTCCTATGCCGAAAGTCACATTGTCATCACCGTTAAGGATGATGGTCGGGGCATGGATGCCAACAAGATTCGTAACAAGGCAGTGGAAATGGACTTTGTAGATCGAGAGACTGCCGATCGTATGAGCGATCGGGAGGCTTTGCAATTGATTTTTAGAGCAGGTCTTTCCACTAAAAATAATGAGATCAGTGACCTATCCGGTCGTGGTGTGGGTATGGATGTGGTAAACACTTCCATTGAACAGATCAATGGTACAGTGGAACTGGATACAAAACTGGGTGCCGGTACCACCATTACCATCCGTTTACCCCTAACCCTGGCCATCATTAGGGCCCTGATGGTAACCCTAGGACAGCAGGTTTACGCCTTCCCCTTAACCAACGTTTCGGAGACCATTCGTGTTAATGAGGAAGAAATCCGCCGTATCGGCAACAACGAAGTCATTGTGGTACGAGATAAAATTCTGCCTTTAGCTCGCCTGGGTCGTATCTTTAATGCCGCAGACTATGAAGAATCCAGCAAGATGTATGTAGTAATTTTAGGTTCTGGAGATAGGCGGGTAGCCATGGTTGTGGATAAACTATTGGGAGAACAGGAAATTGTCATTAAGTCTTTGGGTGATTACTTAGGTCAGGTCCCAGGACTTTCCGGTGCTTGTATCTTAGGCGACGGTAAAGTAGCCCTTATTGTGGATGTAAGGGGTCTGGTAAAATCCCTCAGAACTGAGGAGTTAGCCTATGCTGCCGGTTAAAGTACTTGTGGTGGATGATTCCTCCTTGATGCGGCGGCTGATTAGCCGCCTGCTGGAGGAAGACAAAGAAATACAGGTCATTGGCAGTGCTGCAGATGGCTTAGAGGCCCTGCAGCAGATTAAGGTACTGCGGCCAGATGTAGTTACCCTAGACGTAGAAATGCCTAAATTAGATGGTATAGCTACTCTACGACGCCTGATGCGGGAATGTCCTACACCAGCAATCATGCTCAGTGCCCACACCCACGAAGGGGCTAGAGCAACAATGGATGCCCTATCCGCCGGAGCGGTAGACTTTGTGGCAAAACCCAGCACTTCAGCAGAGCTGCCTAAGATGGTGGAAGATCTAAAAACTAAAGTAAAGGTGGCAGCCAGGGTATCCCTGGGACGGGTGCGTACCACCCTGTCACAAACCTCAGCAAAGCCAAAACCAACAGCACCCCCTCCGGTTCGACCAGTAGCTCAGACACCTAGGCAGTTTCGCTGTGGCAAGATAGACTTGGTGGTAATCGGTTGTTCCACCGGTGGCCCCGCTGCCCTGCAGCAAATCATCCCTTACTTACCAGCTCATCTGCCAGCTGGGGTGGTGATTGTGCAACATATTCCCGTGGGCTTCTCCAAATCCATGGCGGAGCATTTGGATAAAAAAAGTGCCATCTCAGTACGTCACGCCGAAGAAGGCGATGAAATAAAAGCCGGTCAGGTGTTGGTAGCTCCGGCAGGCTTTGACTTGAACTTTAAAGCCAAAGGCAATGGTGCCACTGTAAGCCTTACTAATTTTGGTGCCAGTCTGAAACCAGGTGGTTTTCGTCCTTCAGTGGACTGGGTCATGAAATCCGCTGCTGAGGTTTATGGCTGTCGAACAATGGGTGTGCTGCTCACAGGCATGGGTCGAGACGGGGCCCAAGGTATGCTGGCCATCAAAGAACGGGGTGGGCCTACCATTGCCGAACACCAAAGCACCTGCGTGGTCTATGGTATGCCCAAAGCCGCCGCAGATATAGGAGCAGCCGGGAAAATGGTACCCTTACCACAAATTGTTCAGGAAATTCAAGCTGTTTTTTAGTATTTAATATAAAGTTAAGGCCTTGTTCTGCCGAATAATAAAATACAAGAGTTTGAGGAAGAAACAGGGTGATTGAAGTGAAAATCAACGGTTTTAAACCGACCAGTCAAATATTCCAGGCCTATCAACAAAATAAATTGGAAAAGAATAAGGCCAATAGGGTAAACCAGCCTGCAGGTGATTCCGTGCAGCTTTCCCAAGAGGCCAAGTTTAAAAAGGAAATAGAGAGTGCCCTCAAAGAGCTGCCAGAAGTAAGGCAGGAGTTGGTCAACAAGCTAAAAAATGAAATTCAGGACGGTACCTATAAGCCCGATGCCCAAAAAATTGCAGATGGAATTTTACGAGAGAGGCTCCTGGACAAAGAGATCTAAAGGATGGTGCAGATGGAGTCTTTATTTTTTAACCTTAAAGACGCTCTAATAGAATTAAATAATGAATTGAATAAGATGCTTGAGACAACGAAACAACACAACCAAGCTCTCAAGGACAATGATCTGGAGGCCATCAAAGAGGTCCTCAAGGAACTGGATTTGTTATCCAGACGAGTCAAGAACCTAGAGGCCCAAAGGGAATCAATCCAAACCTCCCTGGAGGAAGAGCTAAAGTTACCCAAGGGAACAATACTAACCAAGACCATAGCCCATGCACCCCAACACCTAGTGCAGGATTTAAATAAAGCTGCCCACAGCCTAAGGGAAACAACCACAGCCATTCAGAAAGTAGTAGAAATAAACAACATCCTAACCAAGCAAGCCCTAAATTTCAACACAGTCCTACTAAAATCCATAAAACCTACAAAAGCAACCTACAACCCCACAGGACAAACAGCCGGCAGCAGCAATACCCCAACCTCAATCCTAAACAAAACGATCTAACGCCCAAAGACTAAAATTTAAATGAGGTGTCAGGCACCGTCGAACAAAGCACTAAACTAAAGACTAACAGCCAATAGCTAACAGCTAAAGGCTAACCGAAGGTGGTTTTTACAATGCCCGGAACATGGTTCGGCTTAGAAATTGCAAGACGGGGCACCCAGGTCTATCGCAAAGCCATGGATGTCACCGGCCACAATATTACCAATGCAAATACACCCGGCTACTCCAGACAGGAAGCGGTGATCAAACCCACCGATCCCTGGACTCGCCCGGATTTTTCTACCCAAATGACCCCAGGTCAGTTAGGTACAGGCTCCGAGGTAGTTGAAGTTCGGCGCATCCGGGACCAATATTTGGATGTCCAGTCTCGTCAATCCGGCAGCTACGAAGGTTACTGGGAGAAAAAGCTAGACATGGCCAAAAGGATGGAAACCGTATTCCTGGAACCAGACGGTCGGGGGCTCCAAACCACCCTGCTTAACTTTTTTAACGACTGGCAGGATCTCAACAACAACCCCCAGGATCTCGGTGTTAAAAAGGCCGTCAAGGAATCTGGTGACGAACTGGCTACCATCTTTAGACAAATGAATAGTCAGCTAGCCAATATCAACGATAGTGTCAATGGTTCCTTGGAATACCAAGTGAATGAAGTTAACCGACTGACCACCCAAATTGCAGAACTCACCAATACCATTATGAATGTTAAATATAATGGTGCCCAGCCCAATGACCTTTTAGATGAACGTGATAACCTTTTGGATCAACTAAGTAAATACGGACATCTAAATGTAACCACCGAAGATAATGGTTCTATTGAAATAAGATTTATCGAATCTGCTGCAATTTTAGTTTGCAATACAGGCAACAATCACGTTGAAGCTGCCAAACTTACCCTGGTCACCGATGCGGGCTTAGAAAAAAATGAATATCATCTGGCCATCAATAACCAAGATGTAGTGAACCTGACAGCACTGGCTGATTATTATCCCCAGGGACCAGAAGGAGCTGGCAAGGGTAGCATTCTTGGACAGGAATCAGCCAGACTGGAAAACCTCTCAGTATCCAATAAGCTTGATACCTTGGCCAAAGCCATCATTGAGAGAGTCAATGAAAAATCAGGGCTTCCTGGCCCTGCTGACGTACAAAAACCCTTTAACTTCTTTACTGGCACTGGGGCCGCCAATATCTCCCTGGGTGAGGAAATCAAAAGCAATCCCGAAGTGATCATCGGCGAAAATGCCCTAGCTGTGACGCAATTACGCAGTACACCCATACGCACCCTGACTGCCACAGCCGATTTGAGAAATGGTATCAGCTTTAACAGCACCAACCTTTCTAAAACAAAGTTTACCCTCGAACTACCCAACGGTGTAAAGCAATATATTAACTTTGCTAGAGATGCCGGTATCAGCGATGGCTTTCTCACCTTTACCGAAATTAAGGATAAACTACAAACTGTTTTAGATAAAAGGTTTGGTCAAGGGGAAGTTACCGTGGGGGACAACGGCATGGGCCAACTGGTGCTTACAGCTAATAACGGAGATGGTTCCTTTAAACTTGAGATAGATACAGAAAGCGACATATTATTCTACGACCTCAAAACCAATGAAAATCCCGGCTTGAAAACCCTAAGTACCACCGTCCTTGACACCACCTTTGAAAATTACTACCAGGGCATTGTGGGCCAGGTGGGTGCTCTGGTGGACCACCACGACAATATGCTGGAAAACCAGCAGGCCATCGGACAGCAAGTGGAAGCCCTCAGACAATCTGTCTCCGGTGTGTCCCTGGACGAAGAACTTACCAAAGTAATTCAATATCAATATGGTTACCAAGCCTGCGCTCGCATGATATCTATTCAGGACGAAATGTTAGATTACCTTATCAACCGTATTGGTCAGTAAAAGGGGTGACAAGAATTGCTAAGAGTTTCCACTAACCTTTTGGGTAATAACCTACGTAATTATATCCAGAACAATTTACAGAAGGCTGCAAAATATCAAGAACAAACTGCCACAGGTAAAACCATCAACAGGCCCTCGGACGACCCCAGCCAAATCAGTTATCTAATGTCCGTCAACTCCAGTCTCATCAGCAATGAGCAATACAGCCGCAACATCGAAGATGGTCTGGCCTACCTGAACCAGAGTGATTCTGCCCTAGACACCATCGGTAAAGTTCTTCAGGATGCGAAAGTTCTCGCCTTGCAAGGTGCCAACTCCTTAACACAGGAAGATATGAACGCCATTGCTGAACAAATTGACCGTCAAGTAGAAGCACTGTTGGATCTGAGCAACAGTGCCCTGGGTGGTAAGTACCTCTTTGCAGGTAGAAAAAACGGCCAGCCCCCATTTTACCGTGATCCTGATTCTGGGGATATATATTATCGTGGCGATACAAACTTGATCAGTCGAGAGATTATTTTTGGCTATAGCTATGAGGTGGTTGCTGCTGGGGTTACAGATAACTTTATAAAAAGCAGTACTAACTTGAGTGAAGGTACAAAACTAACCGATGATGACATGGTATTTACCCTACAATTAGATGAGGATCATGCTGAGCAAATTAACCTAAAAAATCATATTCAAAGCAATACACCCGGAGCACCAGCTAACTATTATTCCTTTAGTGAGATTAAGGATGCCCTGCAAGCAGCCATAGATGAAAAATTTCCACCGGATACATCCACAACACCTGCCAAGAAACAAATAACAGTATTAGATGACGGTCAAGGACATATCAAATTGCAGGCAAATACCGTTACCCAGGATTTCAAGCTTTATGCACCAGATGCTGAATTATACCCCACCGGTAATGGTCATTTAACCCTCTTTGGAGGAGACCGCAGCGTCAGCAATGGGGTATTCGGTAAACTGGCAGACCCGGATAATAAAGACAATCAACTGGAAGATAAAATGAACAGCAGCCAACCCATGGTCAAAGTCGTCGGTGGGCCCTTTGAAGTTTTAAGAAACCTTTCCAAAAACCTCAAGGAAGGAAATGCCCAGGGCATCCAGGATTCCCTAGATCAATTGGAAGTAGCCCATGACGAAATCCTCAAGCACCGTGTTGGCGTAGGAGCTCGCACCCGCCACCTGGAGGCAGTGCAGGACCAATTAGCTGATCAGGAGGTTAAACTAAAGGGCATCCTCGTAGACATACAAGGGGCCGATATAGCTAAACTTACCATCGAAGTTGCCCAAAACCAACTCATTCATCAGGCTTCCCTAATGACAGCCTCCAACCTGCTCAACACAACCTTGTTAAATTATCTAAAATAACCAACCCACAACGTTCAGGCACTCAGAAAAGCAGTTGCCCTGAACGTTGTTTTTATTAACTAGGCAATATACAACCCTAGGTGCCTGACACCGACGAATTTAGTAAACACCATCAAACCGAGGTGATAACCAATGAAAATAGGCGCCGGCGGCCTCCAATCCATCATCATGAGCGATATGATGCGCTCCCTAGACCAAACACTAAAGCCAAAAGCCGGAGTAGAAGAAACCCTCCTCCAAGCCCAGGGCCGAGACCAAAACCAACTCAAGAAAGAACTAAACCGCGCCGTAGAGCGACTCAACCACTTAGCCGAAGCATTAAATTATCCTATACAAATAGTAGTCAAGGAACCGCCACCGAGGCTTAAGGTGGTACTAAAGGATAAGCGAACCGGCCAGGAGAGGGAAATAGAATATGATGAATTGGATAAACTAGCTGCACACTTGGAAGATGCCAAAGGGGTTCAGGTGGATGGCTATGCTTAATATCTTGTATATGAAACTCCCGTCTTATGAAGATACTAAAACCAGCCTGGACTAAACTAGGCTGGTTTATTTTTCTGTACAAGCATAAAAACCGGTTAATAATCCTAAACTTATCTGGATATCTGCCGAAATAAATAACAGAAAGCAAATCCGGGCGGCCGACCGGATCAAGCTTTTACCGCAAGGATGCGGTAAAATATTTTTCATGGAGGAATGAAGGATGAGAATTAACCACAATATTGCTGCGCTTAACACATATCGTCAGTTGAGTAACAACGGTACCAACACCAATAAGGCATTGGAGAAACTGTCATCTGGCCTGCGTATTAACCGTGCTGGTGATGACGCTGCAGGTCTTGCCATCAGTGAAAAAATGCGTGCTCAAGTACGTGGCTTGGAGCAAGCTTCACGTAATGCTCAAGATGGTATTTCTATGATTCAAACCGCTGAAGGTGCACTAAACGAGACCCACAGTATTTTGCAGCGTATGCGCGAACTTGCTAACCAAGCAGCCAGTGACACTAACGTTGGCGTTGACCGTGATGAAATTCAAAAGGAACTTAACCAACTAACATCTGAGATTAACAGGATAGGCAATACTACCGAGTTTAACACCCAGAAACTTCTCAATGGCGGGGGAGTTGATCCTACAGTAGCTAAGAAGGGTTCTATTATCAGTGTACCTAAAACGTTATCAGGTGGTGTAGGTGCAGCAGATACACTAACAACAGACTTAAAAACTACTTATACCATAACAGAAACCTTTGCTGACGATGTTGCTACAGCTGCTGCAGATGGCAGAGAAATTAAATTTACAATAGGTGAAAAAGAGATAACCCTTACATTAAACGATGGACTAACTGCTGCTAATTCTACAGCAACTCAGGTAGGTATACATGGTGCTACAACTGCAACAAATATCGCAGATGCCATTGAAGCATCACTTAAAAAAGCGTTTGAACAAGATAGCTACCTTTCTGAGAATTATGCGCTAACTACAGGTTCTGATGCCGATATTGTTATTGCTGCAAAAGCCTATTCATTTTCTGGTGGTAGAGCGACTGGCTTAGAGACTGGTTTGAGTGGAAATATTAGCATCGAAACTGATATAGCTCACACCTCAGCAGTAACAACGCCAGCTGTAGGTAACTATGCTACTGCCAAAATTGACTTTTCCGGGAAAACCGGAGCAGATTTGGTTGGAACAAGTCTATGGGTTTCCGGAAAAGAAATTGCTTTCTATGATAGCTCTAAAGGAGACTACACTGGTAGTGCAGCTTTTAAAGTGAACGTAAATGGAGCTACTACAGCGGAAGCACTGGTTGATCGTATAGTAAATGAAATGTTTAATAAGACGGGTGCTAACGATACAAAGGGTGGGTATCAGGCTGCAGCAAATGAGAGTTACATGAAAGATGTAGACTTTTTTAAAGACTCAGGTAATAGTAATGTACTGGTACTACATGCAGGTGTAGATGAAGCGGATGGTAAATTAATTGCATCAGGTTCAGATGGTAACAAGATCACTGTTGAGTTTGACGCGGCCCTGACAGTTACTAGTACTGTAGATAGTCCCATGCTTTCTGGTGAGGGAATTGTTTCAGCTAAGGGTTTGGAAGACGGAATGCATACAATTAAAGTTACCTATAGTGCTGCAAATGCACAATCAGGGGCAGTGAAGGGTGCAGTATCTGGGGTTTCTGTTTCAGCTGGAACAACAACAAATTTTGAGTCAGGTACCTATAGACTAACAAATTCAACTAAGGCAGCTTCTACGGCTACTCATGCTCAGTTAGAAAAATTAAATTCGGATGGGACCACATGGTCAATTGTTGCAGGTTATGAAGATATAACAATGACAGATGGTGCAAACAAGATTGGTGATTTAACATTTACTGGTGTTACTGCTGCGAATTTTACAGCGGCAGCTGCTAATACAGATGCATTCCAGTTCACTATTCAAAAACAAGGTTACACAGCTGCTCTTCAGGAAGCTAATGATAAGAGCACAACATGGGGCCCATATGTCACTGTTGAATCAGGCCAGAAAAATGTTACATTGCATGCTAGTGACGGAATAGGTAGCGTAACCTTTGATGTTGGTGACATATCTAAAGACCTAGAAGTTGGAGCTTATACTCAAATAAACTTTGTTACTACAAGTAGTTCAGGTACAGAAGTTTCAGGCGGCAAATTTACTGCTAAACTACAGATTGGTTCCAATACCGGACAAAGTGTCCAAATAGATATTGCAGATATGAGGGCAGAAGCATTGCAAATCTCTGGTACAGCGGCGTCTGCCCAGGCAGGCAATGTTGAAGGTGCATACTATACCGCTACATCAACTGTAACTGACGGCACTAACAATGATAAAGTAGAGTATGCCCTTGACGTATCTACTCATGAAAAAGCAACAGCTGCTATTAAAGTAATCAACAATGCTATAGAGAGCGTATCATCCCAACGCTCTGAGCTAGGAGCTTATCAAAACCGTTTAGAACATACAATTAACAACTTAGGAACATCATCAGAGAACTTAACCGCTGCCGAATCACGTATACGTGACGTAGATATGGCTAAGGAAATGATGGAATTCACCAAGAACAACATTCTAGCTCAAGCAGCTCAATCAATGCTGGCTCAAGCCAATCAGCAACCCCAGCAAGTACTGCAGTTGCTCAGATAATCTACCTAACTGACAAGAGAGGTCTCAAGCTAACTTAGAGGCCTCTCTAAACAATAAAGAAGCCAATGGGCCGACAAAGCACAGGCTACAAATAATCACATGGTGTATTACAACTACTGCGTTAATTATCATCATAACAAGAGCCGGGGAATTTTACCTTCGGCTCTTCTCCCATATTTAATATTTTTAAAGGGTGAATACTAAGTGGAGGAATATATATGGGTATCGCAATCTTATTTAAAAATAGTAGGGGGACCGATCCGTTTGGAAAGAATCTAAGATGTTTAGTATCTTTAGCTGGAGAGGAACTAATTCTAACCTCTGGTTATGCAACTTTAGAATGTAAAAAACTAATTGCAGCAATAGATTCTGGGTTTAAAGATTATGAACAATCAATATTAATTACCTTAGCAGGTAACTTTGGAAATAGGTGTGCTAATAATAATTATAAAACTAATTGCAATTGTCATTATCATAAATATATAAAGTTTGTGCATTACCTAAGTAAATCTAATGCCTCTATAAAGAAATTTTATATTGATGACCAAGGTGAGTGGCATGCAAAGGTTTATATAAAAGTAAGAGAAAATAGGCCAATTGCCATGATTATAGGGAGTAGTAATTTAACATGGCCAGCATATACCGCTGGGTCAAGAAGAGAGTGCGATGTATTCATTTGGGATGAAGAAATTTCATGTGAACTTTCTAATATTTATGATATACCCGAGTCAGAAGGATTTAGAGTTTCAGCGTACTATGAAGGTCAAGAAAAAGACTTGTTGATAAAACATTATAACAATATTAAAAATTATATTAATAACTATAAAGTTAGCCGTATAGGAAATCCTAATTAACCGGAATACTTATAATAGAAGGTACAAAGGAAGGCTACCTCTGTAGGTAGTTTTATCGTTCTTACAGGGATTTCCAACCGGTGCCTGGCACTTTAGCGTACTAAAGTAAATTATACCCCTAACCCAAAGGTTACTTTATTTGTTCTTCTAGCAACAGCTACTTAGGCGGTGCCAGACACAATCTCGCGCAAAATTGTTTACTAAGCATCGGAGGTTACCAGCGGATTGAATCAGGCACCGCCCCCCACTTTTAGTAATTTTTTAACAAACAACACTTCAATTATTTAGGGTTTGTAATAGACGCGGGAATATTCTTTTGATTTAAACACTGCACTACCCCTCTCACTGCAGAGTAGTTTTATTCAGTAGCTAAAGCAAAGACCAAGGGGACGGTTCTTGCGGTAGGTAATCTTGTAAAGGCTACCCGATATGAGAAAGTTTCTTTATCTCCAACAATGTTCAACAAAATTTATTAACAAATTATGGTACTATAAATAGAATATGAAATTTTTATTAATAAACAGAAAGGATAAGAAAGGAGGATGTTTCGTATTAATTATAAGCTCCAAAGATTCAAATAATGCGCAACCGCCAGACTAGGGTAACTTTACACGCTGTATACGTTTAAGGTCTTATTGTTATTTATTTGTATAAGTTAATATGGAATACTAACCAAATTTAACACTCCGAATTTAGCTATTTATCTCGTTTTTATATATTGCAATGTATGTAATTAGCGGCGGGTAGGGGAGGAGTGTTACCTATTGGATATTACAAACATTGGTGCGTTAATGATATTAGATAAAGTGATGGAGAACCACCGCACTGAGGAGGATGCGTCTGTTAAACAGATAATGGCATCAGCAGTGAATACGGATTTTTATTTTAATCAATTTTTAAATGATATAGAAGATAGATTTAAGTACAACCCACCACACTTGGGCAATAACCTGGATGTGTATGTTTAAAAGCACATCAATGTTATTGCCTTTATCCTTTTGCTCGAGGAAATCCCTAGCTAACCGGAACAACAAAGTAGTGAAAAGGAAGGCTGCAAGGTGAGGGTTCTTTTTACGTTAAATTCATGTTATGTCATGGAAAGAAGTACTGGAGCATGTGCAAGCTGACCACCTGCAGCAACAGTCAACCAAGTTGAGGAAGGCACCTAGTTGTTGCTACCTATGAACAAGGTGAGTAAGCTAAGTCAGTGGAAATCAGGCCTACAATATGATATTGTTGCCTATGGCTATCAAGTGCCAGCTGTTGAATATTCTATACCTACTCGGGTGATTCCGGACGAGGTATTCTTAAAGCATCAGGCAATGTAATGCGAAAATATAAGCCCATAAGGGGGCTTAACTTTTACGCAAAAAAAATATTTCCGTGCTTCATTTTATCAAAAACCACGTGGAGTGTGTCGTATTGATAGAGTGGGAATAGGCTGGTGTCAATGGCTTGGAAAATTTTTAAGTGAAAATTGAAGAGTGTTTTATATTCCCTCGACTAAGAGTTTGAGGGAATTTTTTGTTGATAAGGGGGGTACCACTTTGACGCTGAAATAAAACAAATACGCACTAGTAACAAGGTCTTAGCGTACTTGTTTAAGTTCTAATAGAAAATTGCATGTTTCGGAAGACGTCATTATTTGGGAAGGGGTAAAACGATAGCTTTAACTAAGGGCTACTATGAGGTTTTTAAAGGTGCCGTTTACGTTCCCGGTGATGGCTTTTTATATACATTGATAACTTTTGTGGGTGTGAACTACATCACGGTGGTAATGTTAATTGTCCTTAGGTTTGGATGGGTTCGCCTTGACAGTTTTTTTACATATAAACCATACAGCCAGTAGGATTTATAAGTTATAAACAGAATGGTCTAATAAGAGGCAAGAAACTGAGTGCGGATAATATTGAACAGAGGATGGATTTTTAATATCTAAGATCTAAATTAAGAGGACTTTTTATTACCTTCAAAATTGTTTTTTGGAGGGGAAGAATAAATAGAAAAAAGGGAGAGATTGGCAATTGTAGGGTTTGGCCATGTCTAGCACATAGCGGAATAATTTGGAGATTATGCACTAAGCTGTCATCGGGCGGAGGGGGATTTGAAGAAGGCCTGGCCTTTGCACCGATTGTTGTTGGCGCCCTATGGACAAGGAGGGGATAAAGAGGATGTCACTCAACCGATTTAAAAAGAAAACCTTTGAAGCCACTCGCAAATTTACAGATCGTGAGAAGCCAAGAGAGTCCTTTTGGAAGCTGTTGAATGATGAGACATTTCCTTTAAAAGTACTTGTTTATTATGGCTTTGGAGGAATTGGCAAAACCACGCTATTAAAATCCCTGCGGGATGAATTGAGGGATCGAAAGCAACGGGATGAGCTGAAAAACTATAAGGTAGTTTTTATCAGCTTGGAAGCATTTGAATTCAATTCTCCTACGGATATCCTGATTGCGATTCGCAACCAATTAGAGGTTTCTTCAGTTCTATTTGACTATGCCCTATTAAAATACTGGTCTGTAACTGGTCATTCGGTATTGGATATGAAAAAAAAGATGCTTCCCGATGATAGCATTGCGTGGGAAGTCATCGATATGGTTGCGGATGGATCTGCCCCATATAAATTAGTAAAAAAGGGATTTGAAATCCTTCAGAACAAGTATCATAAAACCTTCAGCAGATATAAAGAGACAATCCTGGAGATTAATTCGTTTGATGAGATGGAGTTGTGGGAGCGGCTCCCTTATTATTTAGGCTTAAGCCTGGCTGATGCGTATGAAAGGAAGAATATTAAGCATATTATTTTTCTTGACACCTATGAGGCCATGTTGAGGAAGCTGGAAAACAAAGTGGTCACTCACTCGAAGGAACAGTGGATCATGGACCTGATCGGATCCAGCGAAGTGGCGTTGTTTGTTTTAGGTAGCCGCGAATTTGTTAAATGGGCAGACTATGACAAAGAGTGGGAAACCGTGCTGGAACAGCATATTTTAGGTGTTCTTATTAATAAGGATGCCGATTATTACTTGCAATCCGTTCCCATCCTAGAACAGGAGATAAGGGAAGCGATCATTGAAACGGCAAATGGAATCCCACTTTATCTGGATTTGTGTGTTACAATCTATGAAAATAAGAAATCCTGGGGGGAGAGCATCCTTTCCGATGATTTTCGCTTGCCTTTAAACCAGGTGATTGAAAGATTCTTGAGGCATCTGTCATTGGAGGAAAGAGAAGTTGTTAAGATCCTTGGTCTAATCAACTTTTTTGACTATGAGCTTTTTAAATATTTCATACAACTCTTCAATATTGGCTTTCCGCTTACACTTTTCGATCTCTTTACTAATAAGTCATTTATTTATGTGTTGGATACTAAGCTTGGTCTATTTAAAGTTCACGACAGTATACGGGAATACATTATGGAGTCCACCGATTTGAAGCTAAAAAAGGAAGTTTGGGATAAATCTTTAGAAATCGTAGCTGAAGGAAGTAAAAACCTTAGCCGCTCCTTCGAGTTGAAGAAAAAATATTTTGCTTATATTCTTTCCATGCTTCATGAGATCGATTATAACGATATAAAAAATACTGAAGGCATTTTAACAATTGGCTTTCATCTGATGGACAACGGCTACTGGAATGACGTGGGTGATTTACTCCGCAACCATTCATCTTTAGTTAATAGTGCTTTTAAAGAGGCCTATCATTTGCTTAATGCGGTTTATTTACGAAGGAAAGGGTGTCTTTCTGAAGCAAAGGCCGAAGTAGCTAAAATTAAAGAAGGCAAAGAGAGCATTGGCCGTTATGAGGTTCTCTATCGATTCACCGAAGCCAATATTGTCCGTCTTAGCGGAGAATATGATGAAGCGGAGAAACTTTATAAGCAAGTGATTGAATCACTTAATAATCAGGGAAAAAAAGATAAGTTTTACATCAAAGTCAGCAGGCAGTATGCGGATTTGCTATTTTTTAGTAATGTCAATCAAAAAGTTGACCACCGTGACAACCAAAAAATTGACCACCCCCGAGGCGGTTTATTGATTTTGATCTGGGTCTAGTTTTTCCTTACTCTCTTTAAAACGGTAAGATTCACCCACAAATGGAAGTACATGGGCATGGTGCGTTAACCGATCTAAAAGAGCGATGGTTAGTGCGTTATCCCCAAACACCTCCTCCCAACGTGAAAAATCTAAGTTTGTTGTTATGATCAGGCTTCCTCGTTCATAACGCTCAGAGCAGAATTGAAATAGAAGGGGGCTACCGGTACCAAGGTTTATGTACCCGAGTTCATCTAGAATTACAAGATCATATTTATTCCAGAGCTTTAGGTACCTAGGAAGGCGGTACTCGCTCTCAGCCTTTAAAAGTTCTTGGATAAGGTCGTAAACCTTTATGAATCTTACCCTGTATCCCAACTGAATGGCTGTAATCCCAATGGCTGTGGCAATATGCGACTTCCCAGTGCCAGATTGGCCGATACAAATGATATTTTCACGTTCTTTGATAAATTTACATTCTGCCAAGGAGATAACCTTTGTCTTGGGAAGTTTAGGAATACTGATGAAATCAAAGCTTTCTAGAGTTTTAATTTCACTGAATTTAGCTTGTTTCAGTCTTGTGGATAATCTTTTTTGAACTCGCATCTCAACTTCCTTAGCTAGACAAGCAGCTAAAAATGCAGTGGGTGTCTGGTTTTGTTCCATGGCATCCCGGGCCAGTTCTCGGAAAGAAGCTTTCAAACCTGGAAGCTTCAGTTGCTTGCAGTAGATATCCACCATGGCCTCCCGTGGATCTAAATGCTCACTCATGTTGTAGCACCCCCTATGAGATAATTAAACTTAGCAGGGCTATCAACGGGAATGTCCAGTTTGGGAAGTGTATTGGCGGGGACTCTTTTGACTGTATGGTTTATTCTTAATCCTTTAGTTATTAACAACTGTCGTATATGCTCGAGCCCTATGTATCCTGACTTTAGACTACCCTCTACGGCAGTTAATACATCTTGGAAATCATACTCCATGTTCAGGAGAAGAATCTTAGCATACTCTCTATATCCTTCTGGAGAGCGTTTACACAACATAATCCTTAGTTTTTGGTAAACGTCAGGAAGCCTTCTAACCACCAGGGCATTCTTGACAGCCCTTGGCTTCCGAGCAATTACAGGCAAGTAGTGTTCCAGTTCCATGACTTTTTCGCCACGTTTATAGGAACGGTTATGCACAGCTACTAATTTGTTATTGTCATAGACTTCTATCTTATCCACAAATGCTTCTGCCCGGAGTTTTTTATGTCCGCAATCCATGGGAACAGAGTAGTAATTGCGGTCAAACTGGAACAGAAGTAAACTGTTAGCTTTAACTACGTTGGTTTTACAACATCTAAAAGGACTTGCTGGCAAAGGTCTCAATTCCGGGCGTTCCTGTTCCCAATCTTTAGCGTGAACCCGGCGTTGATTTTCACACCAGCTTATTAATTTTTGGTTTAGTTCTTCAAGAGAATTGACTCGGGGTATGGGAACCATGGCATTACGCCTAACATATTTAACAAGATTCTCAACTGTACCTTTTTCGTTACCTCTACTAGGGTTACAAAACTCACTGTCAAAGAGGTAATGGGCTCTTAGGCTAGATAGCATTGTGTGCTCTACCCTATATGGCCCTTTTAAAATCTTAGTAACTGCTGTCTTCGGGTTATCATACACAATATTCTCGGGTACTCCACCCAGCCACTCAAAAGCAAGTCTATGACCTTCTAGAAACGCTTCTAATTTTTCAGTAGGAGAGGCCCAAACAAATGGAACTAGACTAGCTTTAAGTCTTAGACAGAAAAGACAAACCTCAGTTAAGCGGTCATTAATGTAGACCTTTGCTCTGCCCCAGTCTACCTGGGCTTGCTCACCCCAATCGGCCGAAAGTGGGACAAATACTTCTTTAACGGTGTTTCTTTCAATTTGGATGAAACGTCTAACAGAGGATTCACTGCCAGTAAAGCCATATTCCTCGCAGAGTCGGTTAAAAATACGCCGGGCAGTATGTCGTTGTTTAGGGGGCTGGTTTTTATCAGATTCTAGCCATTCCCTGATAATATTTTTATATGGGTCCATAACTGGACAGGGTTTGTTTTGAGATAGGTTGTATTTTGGTATGTCTGAGCTTTGAAGAGCTTTACGAACGGTCTGACGCGCAACGTTAAGGTTGCGGCTGATTTTACGTATTGACCAACCTTCAATAAAATGTTTTTTTCTGATATACTCTATATCGACCATCTTGAGCATGTCCTTTCCTCCTGTATGTTTTAGTCTCAGCAACTTCATCATACAGGATTGGGCTCTCTAGGTGGTCAATTTTTTTATTATCACTGGCCACCAAGGTGGTCAACTATTATGTTAGCACTACTAATTTTTGAAGGGAAAATTCAAGCAGGCCTTGCGTGCTCTAGAATCGATCCTGGAGATGGACCAGTCGGAGAGATTGGAGTTGGCCGAAACCCTTCGCATTATCGGGCATATCTACCGTTTCAATATGATGTTTGATACTGCGCTCACATATTACTATCAGTCGCTGGAATGGGCCACTGAGCTGGATTCATTGGGACTTGTTGCAAAAATCTACGTTAACTTAACGGAAACTTATTGCTGGATTCTACCCATGAAAGCTTTGGAATATGGAGAAAAAGCTCTGCGCTTGAATGAAAGCCTTGACTCTCCCATTGAAATCGGTAAAGCCTATTCCGCCATGGCCATTGCGGAAATATTGTCCGCTCGTTCGGGTAGGCATCCGACTGCAAAGAATTACGCCAACCGCGCCTTTTCCATCCAAGAAGGAACAGGGTACCGATCCGGTGTGCTTTTTTCCCTCATGTCACAAGTATGGGGAGAGATGGTTCAAGGGAATGAAAGTCGGGTCAGAGAATTAAAAGAACAAGTGATTGATTTGCTGGAAGAGATCAACGTGTATCGGTATCTTCCTCTGGTAATTTATATGTTCCTAGGCGAGCAAGAAGCGATACAAACGATAGAAAGGGACCATGAATGGCTTAGCTTTCGTGATATGAAGAAACAGGCAGAAAGGTTTCTTGCGAGCGGCTAAAGCCAAGAACGATTTCAAAGCAGGAGAGTAAACGAAGGCTGCCAGTAGGAGGTGGCCTCTATGGTTTTACAGTTATTTCCAAAAGGTGCCTGGCAGTGCGGTCGAGCAAGGTCGTATCATATAGCGGGTGTGAACCTGTCCAGTAAGGTTAGCCAACCTCTTGTAGCGAGTCTTGGAGCGTTGCGGGAAACTTCAACGTTTAAGCGTAGACAGCAAGATAGCGGTTAAAAAGCAATTGCTCGAGGAAATCCTTAGCTAATTGGAATAAAGTAGGCTGCTAATTGAAGGTGTGTTTAATTTTTACAAGCCCTAAGGGAGGCAAACCTCCTCCCCAAGCAAAATAGAAGGAACCCCAGCGGAGAAAGCCATTGAGGCAGTCTTAAAAAACTTTTACTACGCCCATTAGGGACTGGATGATGGACAATTCCCCCAAGGATAGGGCCTGCAAATAATGCCACCCCTATCCTCGGCAGAACTCCATCAAACGCTCGGGTTGCTCTTGCATTGCCCTATCCTTTTGATGGGTAAGAACCATGAATATTAATAACAATTATTGGCAACTAAGTAGTAATAAAATTTAAAACGGTAAAGAACCTATTCACAACAAACTATTTATACTCCCGTTTAATGGCAGCGGCAACTAGCTAATAGTAATGAAAGACATAGGGTTATCTAATAAGGTAAGAGTCCCGTCCAATATTTATGAGTATTTGTTCAAAAACATCTACATATTGTTGGGCATAAGGTTTTTCTTT
This sequence comes from Desulfotomaculum defluvii, assembly GCF_054657375.1. Lineage (NCBI taxonomy): Bacteria > Bacillati > Bacillota > Clostridia > Eubacteriales > Desulfotomaculaceae > Desulfotomaculum > Desulfotomaculum defluvii. The sequence continues at coordinate 146,221 of NZ_BAAHYV010000007.1, forward strand.
AACAGCTTCTTTAGCTTTTTCATAAAGACTTATAAAAGCAAAAAACTCAGATGATCCAGCTTGTTTTAGTCTGCCTTCAACCTGCTTAAGCAAATAAGAAGATTGTCCTTTAGCAATACTTACAACTATATTTCTAAAATCAACTTCTGACCACTCAGTATATACCCTTCCATGGTATCTCGGGTTAAGCCTTGAGGGGTTTTTAAAGTGGTTATTTTGAAGTACGCCCGATTTTACTGAGGTGTTATTATTTTTTGATTTTTCCCGTCTTCGTAAACTTCTCTCTTGGCGTATACCATTCTCAGCTTCAAACTCACTTTTTCTACAATTTAACCAATCGGCATATTTTTCGTCAAAACCTTCGGTTGATAAGCTATCGTCTTTTAAAATTAAATTTCCCACAGTGGTCTTATAACAAAAGATATTTCCTTCGAATGAATGCTCTATAGTAGTGTGGGTATAGATATATTTATTTATATCCATTTTGTACATTGCTAATGATAGATCATCTATGTCTACAACAATCAACGTATTATTAGCAGACTCGTTTAGACGAGCTCTTTTAATATAATAAGCATCCATGTCAGTCTGCAAATCAGTAACCTTATCTAGCACTATCCAGTCAAATATTATACTGTTATTTTTATAGACAGTGCATATATCCGTAAGCTTTTTTGAACTTATTCTTTTATCAGCTATTTCTATAGCGTATTTTTTATCTGTTCCTAACGTAATTGATATATCTGTCCAGTGATTAGGAATCAGTTTATCACTTTTTTCAATCTCTGCATTTGGATATCTATGCACAAAATGCTGATAAAGCATCTCTTTAATTTTATGCCATCCCTCTGAGCGGTTCTGGCATAGCTTTGAATACTTATCATAGTCGCATTTTTCATGGTCCTTTTTGTGAGAGAAATAGGCTTTTCTTATTTCACCTCTATTATAAGTAACCGGTTGGCCACACCCATAACATAAAAGCTGATTTTTCCCACCAGCTTCTCTAATTAACTTCTCATCAATGAAATGTTTTGTAACATTATTTGCATATACAGTTTTGTTTTTAAAAATACATTTTTCCAATTCACTATACCTCTTTACTTGTATTGTTACACCAACACCCCAATTGGCATAACAATTTTATTTTTGAGGCACTTGTATTTATATTAATCAGTTAGTCCCGGAATTTCTATTCCAAGTTTATCAGCCTCTGTTCTTAGTTTTTCTTTGCACTTATTTATCTTTTCTTGTTCCCTTTTACAACCATCATGAATTTTTGTAAAGGATAGTTCAACCTTTGAACGCACCGAACGTTCAGCCTTGTCGATAAAACTAAACATTTTCCTTTTAGTAGTTAGTTGTTTCTGCCTAAAATTCGCTACCTCTCTGTCTATATTTAAAAACAATCCATGTAAGTCTTCATTATTAGCTTGATATGTAGCAAAAAATTCTGTGATTTCCAAATATCTTTTTGAAATACCTTCTTCGGTTAGAGGAACCATTTCGAACCTTAATATCGCCTCATCTATAATTCCATACCTTTTTTCAAACCATTGCTTAGTCATATCAAATAGAAAATCGTCTTCTGAAGGGAAAAGCAATTTTCTAATTGGGTTTGGTTTAAGGTTACTCAAAATCTGTTTCTCGGATTTGTTTAACTCTACCTTAATTGACTTCAATATATTAGGTGTTTCCTCTACAATTTTTTTCTGGTTATCCAAAACCCCTTGATTGAAATCTATCTTGTTAGCTTCATAATCTTTAATTAACTTATCCTTGCTCACATTTAATACCTTATTTATTATCTGAAACTGATTCTTTAAAGATCTTCTTTGGTTTTCTTGTAGGTCATCTAAGAATGTTTTACTTTTTTCTACCTGATTAATATAATGGTCTTTTGCCTTTTCCAATTCATGGGTTTTAATGGAATTAGTTAGCATACGACCGGCAACTGCTCCGGCAAGTCCGCCCAAAAAACCACCTATAAGTGCACCTGGAGGTCCTGCAATAGCACCCGCGGTTGCACCTACTTGAGCACCTACAAACCCACCACCACCTGTTCCAGCCACATCCAAAGCAACATTCTTAAAAGAATCCATAAGCTCTGTCTTATCATCAATTAAAAGATTAAACTCTTTAAATGAAGAAACTGCTAAAGTAATAACGGGAATTCCCAATCCCATAGTATCATTAAGGCCATTTATCCCCTCTAATGATTGAACAGTTGCATTTTCCAAGAGTGCTGGATCTAGTTCATCGTAACCCACAACCATTTCATTATCAGGAAAATGTTGTTTTAAATCTGAACTGGTTATTATCGGTATGTCGGGATGTTTTTCAAAGTGCTCAGTGATTTTACCTGGGTCAGTACCCCCTTTAACTTGCCAAGGTTGGCCATCTACTAATAGATCCCATCCCTCTTGGTTTGAATCACTTGGGAGCTTTACATCATGTCCTAGTTTGGTTAACACATCAAAGGCGTATTGTTCCGTAACATAACCCTCTAGTCTGTTCATCCAACCATCAGCCGAAGGCGTTCCAATAACATCAAAGTATTTTTCTTGTATGTAATCGTGTAGGTCATTAAAATTAGACAGATCTTTTTCAAAAGAAAAGTCTATAGCCTCCATAACATTATCATCGATGTTAGAGTAATAAAAGAAGGACGGGGCTGAGCCCAAAGTTCCCAATATAGCAGCCTCTTTGTACGAACCAACCTTACTAACTTCGTGATTATTGGTATTAGAGACAGGATAGTTTCCGTTATGATGTTTTTTATTCCAATCTTCAATATCTCGGTCAAAAGTCCAAGTAAGATTATTTTCCTTTGGAACCTTTGATGAAGCCCTTTCTTTTACGTGTTCAATTCTTTTGTGACGTAAATAGAAATAACCAAGAATTATGCCACTAGGAAAAATAAATTCCAGCATATTCTTCTCCTTTCCCATACATTGTCTGAAAAGAATATTTTTTATTTTTCTCCTAAAAGTTCCAAAATCCTGCAATTAAGACAATCTTCGCCAAACAAGATTTAGTTCATGCCTTGACACCCCCAATAAAAAAGTTCCCTCAAAATATACTTCTGAGGGAACATAATAACAACCTGTTTAAACTTGCACCAACAATACACCATAAAAGAAGGCCTACTTTCAAAAATCATGTCGTTTTTGTATCATTTCATTTTTGTCCTAAAGCAACCTTTAATGCCAACTTCATTTTTTCAATATCTAGTTCGGTTAAAGGTTCTTCGTAGTCAACGATGCGGGCAGCTAATGTAAATAACTCCGTTTCTGACAGGGATGGATCTTCTGTCACAAAATCTTCTTCTGCGGTACTTGAGAAAGGATCGTCAATAATGGGCGGTTCTAGTTTTGCTAATGCAGTTATTAAATATTCTGGATTGAGCTTAAGAATGTTGGCTATACGTTTTACTTTTTGATAATCCCATTCATTTGGAACAATACTGCCTAATCCTTCTAAATATTGAACAGATAAACCGGTTTGTTTAGCCAAATCTTCAAAGGTTATACCTAGATCTTCAAGTCTTGTTTCCAAAATGTAATCAATAGACTCACAGATTAAATAACTAACGGACACACCTAATGCATCAGCTATTTTTTCCAAAGTATTTATGGTTGTGCTTTTAACATTATTATTCTCAATATCATTCAGTGTACTTTTTGATACCTCTGCTTTTTCAGATAAAGCCCTTAGGCTTAACTTCTTTTCTTTGCGTAGTCTTTTCAAATTTTCACTTAGCATTGGGACTCTCCTCTCGAATACATCTTACATCTATTATAATCATTTGTCCGATAAAGTAAACCGTTATTTCTTAATTTATGCGTAAAAGTAGCTTGTTAAACAATCTTGTCCGGTTTATGAGAATGTTTTTCTTTACAAATGTCCGGTGAAATGGTACAGTAATTTTCAAGAAGAGAGGTGAGATACATGGAAAACAAGATACGAGAAGTCATTGAAGCAAAAAATATCAAAATAACTGATGTGATTAGGGAAACAGGTTTATCAAAATCTTATATTTATGCTGTTCTTGCTAATAATTCAGTTCCCAGTCTTGTTAACGCTCGTAAGATTGCTGATGCGTTGCAGGTAGATATTGAAGAAATTTTTCCGACTTACACTGGCTCAATTAAATAATAACTCAGGAGGAATTTAAATGAATAACACATTAGAAATGCTTATCGAAAAGTATGGTGCAGAAGTTATTATCGCGAGGATACTAGAACAGTTAAGATTGCTAGCTCAAAGTAAAAATCAGGAGGTTATAGATGTGGTGAAGACCCTTTTATCAGAGACAGGTTGTGATACGGAATATATCTATACTCTTTGTGAATACACCAATCTGGCTACATATGTTTCAGACACAATCCAGATTACAGATGAACCATGGAATAGCGCAAAGGAGCTTTAAAAATATAAATGCAGCTGATAACGATGTGTACCATATCAGCTACATTATAACTCTAAATACTAGAACAGGAGGGCGCTATGAATTTCATTATATCAACTGGCAACAGCCGAAGGGACAAGCTCTTGAAGCATAAAACGGTGCCTTGGGATGAGTTCGTAAAACGGCTCTCCCGCACCACCATTACTAGCGAAACTCAAAAAGAATACCTGAAAATGAAAAAGTATCAACAAGACAACGTAAAAGACGTAGGTGGCTTTGTGGCTGGGGAACTAAAGGACGGAAGACGGAAAAAAGAAAACGTCATCTGCCGCTCGATGTTGACATTGGACATGGATTATGCTGATGATGCTGAACTCATTACATCCAATATTGAAATGCTCTATGACTACGCCTGCTGCATCTATTCCACTCACAAACACACATCTGAAAAGCCAAGGTTAAGGATCATCATTCCCTTATCCAGGCCAGTGTCAGCAGATGAGTACCAGGCCATCAGCAGGATGGTTGCTAAGCAAATCGGTATTGAAATCTTTGATGACACCACCTATGAACCAAACCGGCTTATGTACTGGCCTAGCACATCTTCGGATGGTGAGTACTATTTTAAAGTTATTGAGGGTGAATTTTTAAACCCAGATAATATCTTAGGGCTTTATGAGAACTGGCGAGACTCATCGTCATGGCCGGTATCATCGAGGCAGACAACAATCATTGAAAGGAATTTAGGAAAACAAAAGGACCCATTAACCAAAGCTGGACTGGTGGGTGCCTTTTGCAGGTGCTACAGCATCACTGCTGTGATTAAAAATTTTCTAGCTGATGTTTATGCACCGAGTGTCGTAGAAGAACGTTATGATTATATCCCAGCAGATTCATCAGCAGGGGTGATTATTTATGATGATAAATACGTCTATTCTCACCACGCAACAGATCCTGCTTGTGGCAAATTATTAAACGCCTTTGACCTTGTAAGAATACATAAATTTATCGATCTTGACGAAAACATGAAAGAAGATATGTCCTCTACCAAGCTTCCATCCTACAAAGCGATGCTAGAATTTTCGGCAGAAGACGAAAAGGTAAGAATGCAGCTAGCAAATGATCGTATGGCGCAACTTAATGAGGACTTTAGCCCAGAAGATAATAATGACTCATGGCAGGTAAAGCTTGAAGTCAATAAAAATGGTGGGGTAAAAGATACCTTAAGTAACATTACTGAAATTCTTCGCCATGATGAGCTATTTACCTCCATTGCCTATAACGAATTGTCGCACCGGCTGGATATAAAAGGTGAGCCGCCTTGGAAACAGGTAAAGCCTGGCTGGAACGATTCAGATTTGTGCAATGCCAAGGTTCTAATGGACAAGAAGTATGGTATCTATTCACCATCAAAGTTCAAAGATGCTCTCATTACAACTGCATCAGAAAGGGCCTTTCATCCTATTAAAGATTATTTCAATTCCCTACCAGTTTGGGACGGAAAGAAAAGAGTAGATAGGTTACTTATCGACTATTTTGGTGCCGAGGATAATTGCTATACACGGGATGTGATGAGAAAAACCTTAGTGGCTGCAGTAGCGAGGATCTATGAACCCGGCATTAAATTTGATAATGTTTTAATCTTAATCGGAGAACAGGGTATTGGTAAATCTACCCTCTTTTCAAAGCTGGCAATGGAGTGGTTTTCAGACAGCCTAACTCTTTCAGATATGAGGGACAAGGCATCAGCTGAAAAACTTCAAGGTTACTGGATATTAGAGTTGGGTGAACTTGCTGGGCTACGCAAGATGGATCTTGAACTGGTGAAGGCTTTCATCACAAGGCTAGATGATAAGTTCAGACATAGTTATGGCGTTTACGTGGAGAGCCATCCAAGGCAGTGTATTATCGTTGGCACCACCAATTCAGAAAAAGGAATCCTAAGAGACGTAACCGGGAACAGAAGGTACTGGCCAGTTTATGTAAGGAAAGGCGAGAAAAACATGTGGGATATGTTAACCAAGAAAGAAGTGGACCAGATTTGGGCTGAAGCTATTTTTAGATATAAGCAAAGTGAAGAGTTAATCTTAAAGGGTGAATCAGCAACTCTAGCATTAAAATACCAGCAAGAAGCCATGCTCGACAAAGTAAAGCTCCTGGCGTCGCTTTACTTTGTCGAGCATGGCACTTCAGTTAACTAAAGAATTGGCTTTTTGCATGTTTTCTTTTGGGTCAGGTGGTTTCAATGAAAGGTTACTAGGCGGTGCCAGGTACCGTCTTCGCATGAGGATGATAAACGAGCATGAAAGGTTACCAGCGGACGGAACCAGGCACCGCCCCCGGGCACTTGGTTTGTACAATGCAGGAAAAATGAACTACTCCTAGAATAAAATGTATAAATTTTTTAAAATATTGATGGGGGTAGGAAGTATGGGTAGAAAACCAAGGGTATGGTATCCGGGAGCAATATACCACGTGATTTGCCGGGGAAATCATAGGCTAAATATTTTTAGAGATGATGAGGACAGGATTATTTTTTTATCAATTCTTAGTGAACTGCGCAAAGAGTATTCCTATCATGTTCTTTGTTATTGTCTGATGACCAATCACTTTCATATGATCGTTGAGACTTTAGAACATAGTATCACACAGATAATGACCAAGTTTAATTGGCGTTATGTAAAATACTTCAATAAAAAGTACCAGTTTGTTGGAAGACTATATCAAGACAGGTTTATTGCAAAATTAATTACTGATGATAAACAGTTACTAGAAAATAGCAGATATATCCACCTAAACCCAGTTAATACAAAAGTACCGCTCTGTGAAGATATTACCCAATATCCTTGGAGTAGCTACCAATATTTCATTATCAAGGAAAAGGATGATTTATTGAAGCCAGAGAAAATATTAAACATTTTCGGAGATAACTCACAAGAAAAATATAAGAAATATGTTGAGGCGGAAAGAAGTCCATTAATAGAAAAATAGTGTATGTCGCGTTACTTTGCTAAAGTGGCGCACTTTAGTCATACTGCAAAGGAACCAAGGGCCGGTTCTTTAAGTGTTACCACCCGCGCAGAATAGCGGTAAAGAAATTATGCCAGTGGCAGGGATAAAAAGTATATAATAGGCAGGAAAAAACGACAACAAATGCGGAAAAGCCGTCTCATGCTTCAAAATTCAAGCAGGAGGCCGCTTTTGGTGTCAGGATAGGCATACTCGGCGAACAGGATTCCCTGCAGAGCAGGCCTCGTTCGCGAAGGTACCCGGTACCTACAAAATTAGACAATTGATAGTTAAGGATAAATTTCGATAGCTGCATATAATTCTTAAAGTAAAATAGAAGAGGTTTCTTTTGTCTCTTCTAAATGGACAACCTACCTTTGATTATTTGTACAAAGGCTTTAGTTTCTTCAATTAAAAGATCTACTTGTTCAATATCAAAACATACAAAATCTGTGTAATCGCCCTTCTGTCTGTAATCAAATATAGTTCTGTAGAATTTACCTAACTCTATACTAATTCGCCCAGGCTTAACCCAGTATTGATTAAACAGTGATCTTATACCGCTATGTTTTGGGGAACTCATGCCTTCTGTTGGTAGTAATGCTGAGACAGCATAGAAACATGCATAATAAAGCCTATTTACGGAAGTATTAAAATGACCGGAATTAAAAAGGAGAGCAGCCTCTTCTATGGACTCTTCAGCCCTACTTAATCTGTAGTTTATTAACTGGAGAATCTCTTCATTCATATGGTTATCCCATTCCTAATTACGTTTTGATGGAAAGGTAGCGATTGATAGGAGTGGGAGTTCCAGGCCTCCGAAGATATGACCTGAATACTAAGAACATTATCAGTTTCCAATTCAAGTTCGTATATTCTATCGCCAATTAATCGTTCTAGTTGCCAATTAATAGGACCATCAATTATGACCAATAAATCATAGTTTGAATCTTCCATTGCCTCTCCCCGGGCTCTTGAACCATAGAGTATTAACTGAGCATTAGGAACGACTTCAAGAATAATCTCCTTACATCGTTGAAGTGTCTTATGTTGGTTTTCGCTAAGGGATCCTTTAGTTTTTTTCGTCAGCTCTGACATATTTATTAATTGTCCTGGAAAAATCCAAGAAGTCATTAAGGTGGAGTTCAATGATTTTTTGCAATATATTAAGATTAAGGGATTGATAATCATGGACAGCAATATTTCTGAATCCTACCATGGCTTTAAGGCGATCAGCTATTTCTTTGCCAATAATACCATTCTGAAAGAGTAATTCAAAGCTTTGCCGACTAGATTGAGGCAGGCCTAAATTTTTTTCAGCAACTACATGCATGGCTAAATCTATGGAAGCTTCACAGGCCCTTTGTAGATTAAGAATAATTGAGTCCTGTTTAGTGAAGTTGTAAAGATTATCAGGGTTACTAGCATATTCTTGGTTAATTCTCTGTATACAGCGATGAATAATTTGGCTTTTATTGAGAACGACGTCGTCCATCATAGGAGTCCTCTTTCTGCTTTTAATAAGATAGGCTTTCTTTCTTCGTTTAATTTAGCATATTTTTTATAAGTCAAAACTTGAAAGAGTCTTTTTTTATTTATATCATTACAAAAGATTTCTCTCCCTGTAAAGAAGATTTGTGCTTGAAATACGGTAGAGGCGTTCTTAAGATCAACTAAATCAACCTCTTTGCCAATCATATCGGCAAGCCCTTGTCCAATTATAAATAAGTCATAGTCATTGTGAGTAATATCGCTGAGGAAGGCAATGTCAATATCACTTGTTTCATTAAAAGTACCTTTGACCGCAGAACCAAAAAGCATAATCAAATAGGGTGAAACCTTTTCGAGTAGATACCTATTAATTAGGAGTATATCTTTTTCACTAATCGTTTTCATGAAAACACCCCAATTATTACCATTATATAATTACTAAACCTTAATACCAATATAATTTCTCTAAAAGAATTGTACGTTAATTTATTATGTAAGGGTGGGGGAGTCAGCCTCACTTGCCTTACCACTTAAACTAATTATAGCGCATGAATGCACGTTCACGAAGGTACGAAGGTACCTGGTACCTACAAGTTTCGACAACGGTAAATAGAGTTGCCAGCATTTTTATAGCAATTGGTAATAAACAGTCTCATTGTCCATTATCCTTTGGGCAGTACCTTTATAGACTAGGTGTTCCAGATGTGACATAGCTTCACCTGAGGCAAACCATTTCTGTGCTCCGGGAAAATCCTCCCAACTATCATAACTCAGATCCCAATGCATTTTTGCTGCAGTCTGGCTGGCTGTTTTTTTCCCTTCTCGGAGTATCTGTAATATTTCCTCCAATCTATCCTCATGATGGACAATAAGTTCTTTAATCCTTTTGCGATAATCTTTGATAATGCTACGATGTGCAGGGAAGACCAAGTCAATATTAAACTCATATATCCTCTTGAGGCTATCGATATAATTTCCTAAGCTATCTATCTCATAACCCCAAAAGGTAATATTTGGTGTAATCTCGTTTAGAATATGATCACCGGAAAACAGTAACTTATGCTTCCGTTCATATAAAGCAATGTGACCAGGTGTATGTCCTGGAATATCTGTCACTTCCAGTACATAAGAACCGACCTCAAATATGTTCCCTTCACAGATTGGACAATAATCAAGCATTTCAGTACTGGTATTGCCAAATTCCTTGTTATTAACTGTAAGGCCTTTCTGGTCTAGATCAAGTGCATTGTTCATTTTCTTAATTACAGTATAGGTTGAAGCCCGAAAAGAATTGAGTATGTCCCCATCCAATTTACTGATAAAAACCCTGCAGCCTGATTTCCTTAAGTCGTCAGCTAACCCAGAATGGTCAACATGCATATGGGTTAAGACCAAATCAGTCTTGGAAAGATCAATATTAAGTTCCTTTACCCCCTTCATAAAAGCATTCTGGCAGGCCTGGAGGTTAAAGCCAGTATCAATGATAAGATTTCTTTTGTCAGATACAAATATGTAACTATTTAGTGATTTTAGAGGATTGTTTGGGAGAGGAATTTCATTGAGATAAATATTGGGGAAAACTTCAGACAACATCATTTTCACCTCTACGCTTTAGTTTGCTAAAGTGCCAGGCACTTTAATCATACTGCAAGAACCAAGGAATGGTTCCTTGGTTCTTGTGGATGGGCTGTTCTTAAACATCGATAAGCTTCTTTTTAATTAGCTGAATATCTACTTCAGATATAAAATCTCCACTTCCTACCATTCTTTACAAGAACCCCTTCCCTTTGAGAGCACTCCAGCTTGGATAAAATTGCTCTATTCGAAAACTCGTTCCTTTCGGTTTATTCGTTCTTTTTTAGGTAAATTTGCATAAAACCTTAGTTGGAATTGAAAATTTGGACGTTTTTATCTGGACTTAACATTTAATCTAAGTTAATTTGTTTCACTATCATCACTTATTTATTAACTAAAAAGTTTTTTTAACATAATTTTACTAATTTTACCATTAAAATTTTAATTACTCAAGTGATTCTTCGCTGTAATTCCGGCAGGCCTCCCGTCTCTTCCAAATTTAGCGAAAACTGATCCTACTTACATTAATTGGTCCTGTATATCAACTTAACCTTTTCTATGCAGGAGAGAAAAAGAGTTCTTATTAAGGCTGGTTTATATAGAGGAGTTTCCTTGTTAGTTTATGACTCTCTGGGTGTGGAACTTAAGGGGAGAAGTATGGAAGAGAACGGTATGAGGAAAGAATAAAGGACACTTAAGAGCAGATTGGATTTACTCCAAACATAACTTCTTCCCCTCTCCGACTAAGGTACGCCTACTTTATCGTTCCATTATTTTTGAAGATTAACTAATCTATTAGCTTTAGAGATTCCTTTATGTTTTTTATTTTTTTTCTCATACATGAGCTTATCACAATACTGAATAAGTTCATGTATATTCTTATATGAACTATTAAATATAGCCATTCCATAGCTATATTTAATACTATAAGGCTTGTTACTGCTTACATTATAGTTATAAATATTATTATTTAGTTGTTCTATATACCCTTTTAAAACTTTCGTTCGGTTTTCGTTGATCAAGACAATAAATTCATCACCACCTAAACGAATGGAAACCCCTTTCCACTCGAATGCTTCTTCCAATTGTCTAGCAAATATGCGCAACACCTTATCTCCTTCATCATGACCATAGACATCATTGATAGTTTTGAAATCGTCTAAATCAATATATAGAACGGCTAAAACAATGTTCTTTTTCCTGCTCAAAATTGTAAGGTGTTCATCATAGGCAATACGATTACCTATTCGTGTTAACGGGTCAAGCTTAGTCTGACTGTGTATAATATAAATATAGTTAATTACAATTGCAATGGCTAAACTGTTCCAAATTGTTAAATATATAAAGTAATACAGTTGAAAAATAGAGAGCAAGGAAGGAAATATTGCAAACAAACTAAGTATAATCAATTCTTCCCTACTGAGTTTCTTACGAGCTTGATATAAAACAAGTAAATTTAAAAAGTAATAACAGTAACTTGTTAGCGGCGAAATAAAAAACAATGGACCCCGTACATAAATATTCTCATCGGTTATCGTAAATATCCAATTAAAGCTATAACTTCCCAGTGATATAATAGCATTTACTAAAAATGGCAAACTGAGGCATAGAACCTTATTACTATTTATTTTTTTGAATCTGCTCGTTCTTTCATATGTATATAGTGTTGCACAAATCGGCACCAAGGGTGCCAATGTGAACCCTAATGTATCAACCAACCTATGTGAATTAATTAAATTAATATAATTACTGGAATTTAGCAAGACACTCAAAATTTCTAATACCAATATTAATATAGTTAGCTGTATTAATACCAAAAAAAACTTATGGACGTTTTCTTTCCTATTCAATTTAAACCAAGCATGAGCTGTAATGCTTGACAATAATATAACCATAAAAATATTAATCTGTACCGCAAGTATTGTATTAATTGTTCATCCACTTCCTTTAAAAAACAACAATATACCTATATTACATATCTAATGCAACATATTGGTATAATACTATTTAAAACTTATTCGATATTATTTTTTGTCGCATTTTGCTATATTATAACAACGATTATCTATCTAAGTAAACATGCAATAGATGTGCGTCTCAACTACTGAAACTAGATTTTACTTATTTTTGACCGGTGCTAAATACCAAGTTATTTTGTAAAAAAAAATGGCCTTATCTCTCTTTCAGGAGGATGCGGCCATTTTACTGTTATGTCTTTAACTATGGTATGGTTCATTATGTTTTATCTTAAACTAACAATAGATTTTCATTAACAATAGATTTACTAGTTGTTGGGGAAAGGTGAGGTTAGATATGGATAAGGGGAAGCTAGCCCGTTGAACAAGGGAAAAGTATTAAACGAGTATTATTCTGAAGGAGTAATTTAAAGGCTAATGCTTTTCCCTGCTTATTCTACTAATTATTGGTAAACCACTGAATTAATCGTAATGTAACCCATAACATTGCCAATAGAAGAACTTTCGTTTTGGTTATCTTTACATTTGGGTTAAACCTGGAATATATAAAGAAAAACAAATAAGAGGCGCTTAGGCCAGCGATGATTTCTAAAGCTATATTTTTTAACAATAACCCTAATTCCATGCAATCCCCCTTCTCACTCGACTCTGTAGCTAGTTATATCTTTTTCCTTATAAGATCTATTCATAGTACTTGCACAAATGTTAGCCATACTTTACCCTTGTTTTTTGAACGTGAGATTTGCCGATTATTCTGCTTTATACAAACCTTTTTCCTGTAGAAATTCCATTAACAGCTTGGCGGTTCCACCAGTAATTTTTAAGCAGTTTTTCAGTTGTTCTGCTGATTCAAAGGGATGTTGATTTAATACTTTGCAATAGGTGGAGCCAAACTTTGCTTCAAAGCGGTCATGAAACTGACTAACTACAGCATAGGCTTCGTCGCGGGAGACTTGATTAGTGGTTCTACCCTTAAGCATACTTATGGCCATAACAGACCCCGATAAAGCCCCACACATACACCCAGCATGTCCCAAACCACTACCAAAACAAGTTATGAGCTTTACTTGTTCTGGATTCATTTCTGGTGCCAAATACTCCCGAAAAGCTAAGAAGATCGCTTCTGCGCAGTTATATCCTTGCTTATAGTAACCGCCTGCCTTGTTACGTGCCTCAGTTGATATATTGTTATCCATGCTAAAACCTCCTTGTATTAAATGATGTATACTTCTCTAAAAAGATAAAATTTCCTACTAACTTTTGTGTTGGATCTTGTATATCAATCATAAGAAGATTCGCCTGCGGATGAATAGGAGCAACACTCAATAATGTGGTAGAATAATATAAAAAATTATTGCCCCAGTTACAGTAGATGGGATTGATGTTGTTGATAAATGAAGAAGCTTTACTGCAGGAGGAATTAAAAAAGGTAAAGTTCAGAATTCAGATACTCAATATAATAGAAGAAAAGCTTAGAGAAATGAAAGCACTGGCTGAACAGGTTGCGGGAAAAGAACTTGGGCAGGAGGAGATTGCCAATATTCAATCTCGTGTTTATGAGCTAGCCAGTGAAATTCGCACCTTGGAAAATGTTGTGGAGCCTGAGGTCTATAATTAGGCATAACTAATAAAAGTTATTTAAGGGGGGTTGTAATTGGATATTGCAGCTTTATCCATTATGAAGAATCAAGTTAAATTACAACAGAATGTTGGTGTTGCTGTTTTAAAGAAAGTAATGAATACAGCTGAAGAAAATGGCAATTTCTTAACTGAGATGTTGGGAAAAGGAGGACATTCGATTCCCCAGGCTAAAGCAGATCATCTAGGTAACAGAATAGATTTGTATGTCTAAAGAAAATACCATAACCACCGATAAATAAAGTAGAGTTCCACGGGAAGGTGGTATTTTATGTCCTCTAATATGAGAATTGGTGGCTTAGCCTCCGGTATGGATATTGATCAATTGGTCATGGACTTAATGAAAGTCGAACGCATGAAAGTAGATAAACTGGAGCAGGAAAAACAGACCTTAGAGTGGCAGCAGGAAGATTTTAGAACAATCAACTCTACTTTTCGCAGTTTTCGGGATAATCATGTTTTTAAAATGAGGCTTACCTCGACTTTTCAAACCAAATTGGCCACTTCCTCCAATAAAGATGCTGTGGCAGTATCAGCCAGTGCCAGTGCTGCCGAAGGTACCCATTCCATAAAGGTTACGAGATTGGCACAGGGGGCAGCCATTACGGGTGCTGAAATTGGCTCAAGTGATAATAAAACAACGTTGAAAAACCAAATTTCTAGCCTTGGTGATCAAGAAAAACTTCTTATCAACGGGACTGTATTTAAATTTGATCCCAATAAGGAAAGTATTTATGATGTGGTCAGGCGGATAAATAATCAGAGGGTTGAAGGTGTTGCTTCCCACATTATTAAGGCTGCCGTTGATGCTGATCCTGAAAAAAATATTGTCGGTGAAAAGCAAGTTCAAACCTTGGAATTCTCCGAAAATGCTCTGGTGAATGGTTTAGTCATTAAAATTGGTAATAAATCCGTAGGACTTTACGATGCCAATGGCTATGGCATTGAGTCCGAGGCAAAATTGGCCATGGGTGTTGACTACGCCTATAAAATTGAAGATTTGGCCGGACCGGATAAGGTTGCTTCATTAGTAGAAAAACTTAAAACAGACTTAGCTGCCGATAATGTTGAGCTCACCATTGATCCGGCCAACACGAGAGAGTTAACTATCACTTCTAAGGAAGTGGGTATCGCTAAGGCAGTGACTGCCACTGTATCCGGAGGCAAAGAATGGACAGTTCGGGCCTCTTACGATGAAACCTTAGACCGTTTCTTTCTGACAACCAGCAAAACTGGTAAGGAGCACCAGATCAATTTGGACAGCACTGCTTTATCAGATGCACTTAAGCTCACTGAGGCGGGTAAAAAATTATATACCAGCGATATAGTAAACAGCACTGTTCCTACTGGCGTAACCTACAAAGAAGGCCTTAATGCCAATGTTGTAATTGATGATTTGGTTATTAATGATGTTTATACTACTAACAACATCTCCCTTAACGGTATTACCTACAATATCTACAATACCACTGAGACAGCAGTGCAGGTAACTATTAGTCAAGATGCTGAAGGTGTATACAATACCATTAAATCCTTTGTGGATGAGTACAATAAGACCCTGGAATTAATTGAAGGCAAACTTAATGAAAAGCGCTACAAGGATTATACCTGGCCTTTAACAGATGAACAAAGAGAGAAACTTACCGATGATCAGATTGACCAGTGGAAGGAACGGGCACGCAGTGGCCTGTTGCGTGGTGATGATACTTTAAGACAGATCAGGGACAAAATGCGCCTGACAGTTGCCAGCCTCTCCAAAATTGGCATTACAACCACGGCAGATTATACCACCGGTAAGCTGGAAATCACCGAACAAGGGGAAAAGAAATTGCGAGAGGCCATTGCCAATGACCTTGATGGTATCGTAGATTTGTTTACCGACAGCTCCCAGGGCATAGCCCAGAAGTTGTCCGATAGCATTGGTTCTACCATTACCACCATTATAGATAAAGCAGGCATGACCGGCAATAAAACCGATGATGAAAGCTATTTGGGCAAACGAATTGATAATGTTAATGATGATATCGACAGTTGGGAAGACCGTCTAACACAAATTGAAGACCGCTATTGGCGGCAATTTTCCGCCATGGAACAAGCACTAAATCAGCTAAATCAACAAAGTGCCTGGCTCATGCAGCAATTTGGCAGTGGGGCCTAAATATTGTTTGATAAATTCCAAAATGTGGTGGTTCCTATGCGGTGCGGAACGCCACAGTTGGCGTTCCCTACTATGCTTAAAAGGAAGTGTCATTTACCCACTAACCAGGTGTTGTGACACTCCCTTTTTATTTACTCACCTTTAATTAATTGAGCCAGGCCTTCAATCACGGACTTAGGTGAAGCAGCATTTTTATTTTCCTGCTCAATGGCCTTTAATAGTTCTTTGCGAAAAATTTGTATGTTTTTCGGAGCATCAATGCCAATTTTAATGTTATCCCCACTAATATCCACCACCGTTATGGTGATGTTATCGCCAATGCAGATAGATTCATTCTTTTTTCTGGATAAGATCAGCATTATTTTGCCACCGTCCCTTGTAATAAACTTTTGAGGGACTCCCTTATACTTAAAGCGGCATCATTTAAGATCAGTTGTGTACCTTTGCCCAAGGCAATGTTTATGATAACCGGTGCTTGTAAATTGACAGTGGCCTGTTCCAGACTGCCGTTGATGTTAACAATGTTAAATACTGCAACCTCCTCCAACCCTTTAATCTCCAGCTCTTCCTGGGTAGTTTCAGTTAAAACAAATTCATAATTCTTGGTATATTGAAAAGGGTTGATACAAAGAAAACAGATGTCTGCTTCTTCAGTGGATTGTAAGTAGTAAAGCTCTGTTCCCTCAAAGGCATGACTTAAGTTGAAATGATGCAGGTTTTCAAAACCCGGCAGACCTTGGGCAAAAAAGATCTCAAGCGTTTGCTCCACTATGATGGCCTCCTTGTGAAGTATACTAAAGGTTTTCTTTCTAATGTACCATAAATAGACTCAAGAAACCCGAGAAATATCCGAAAAAAACTATAGAAGCCCAGTGGTGTAAAGAACATCCCTGAGATAATTAGATTGAAGAGGATGGAGGAAAAGCAATGATTGCCAAGGACCCTTATAAAAATTACCAGCAAAATGCCATCATGAGTGCCGGTCCTGAGGAGCTAACCACAATGCTTTATAACAGACTGGTGAAAGACCTAAAACTGGCCCAGGGACATATAACCAATAAAGAAATACAGTTAGCCCATAATTGCATTACCCATGCCCAAGATATCTTGAATCATCTTTTAAACACCCTTGACACCAGCGTAGAGGTGGGAAAAAACCTGGAACAAATGTATGATTATATGAACCGCAGACTGGTGGAAGGAAACCTAAAAAAAGATAACCTAATCCTGCAGGAAGTTACCGGTTTTGCCGAAGAAATTAGAGATACCTGGGTGCAGGCCGTTAAACAAGTAAAAACAGGTGTTTCCCTTGGGTAAAGAGACTCTGGAGATGCTCTACCAATGTAAAAAAAATGCAGTAATAGAGTTGTTAAAGCTTACCACTGAAATGTCAAAGACTATCGGTACTGAGCAAGTGCATGAAAATGAGTTAATAGACTTTTTGGCCAAGCGTCAGGAACTGATGAGTCAAGTAGATGAGCTTGATAAACAAATTGCTCTATTTGATACTTCTCAAACCAAACAGATTCAGGACATAAAGGTGGAGATTAAAGATCTAATCAAAGAGATAATTGATCTTGATGCCCAATATAAAGAAGATTTATCAAAGGCGCAGGTCTTTGTGAAAGGGAAAATAAAAGATGTAACCAAACGTAAGCAAGTCAAACAAGCATATTACCCCAGACAAAACCAAAACAATGGCTACTTTATTGATAATAAAAAATAGAATTATGAAGGGTGGAGAAAAATGATTGAAGGTTTGGGCGGGGTGCCAGGTATAGCAGTTGATTATTCACAACAATCTTCTTTAAGAGAACAGGACCCTTTAAAGAAGACTGATAAAACTGAGGGTGTAACTAACAGCTTAGATAATCCTGCAGAGAAGGAAAACATCGCAAGTAAATTTAACAAAGGTCAAGCTGAACAGGCCATAGATAAACTGAACAAAACAATGGAAACCTACAATACTGAACTCCGCTTTAAATTACATGAGAAGAGCGGGGAATATATTGTAAAAATAATTAACCCCAAGGATGATACCGTTATTCGGGAAATACCCCCGGAAAGGGTCTTAAATATGGTAGCCTATTTTAGAGAAATACTCGGTATCGTTGTTGATAAATTTGCCTAGTCATAACCAGTCACTTTGACTGGTTTTTTATTTTTCTTAGTTGTTTATTTTATAACAAACGACGTATAATAAAATTTGCTAAAACTATGCAAAGGGGTCAGAGAATGGAAAAGGGACTAAAAATAGTAAAAGAGTTTGAAGAGGCCTTTGCCCAAATTATAGGGGCGAAATATGCAGTGGCAGTTGCCAATAGTACTGCAGCCCTACATGCGGCACTCTATGCTGCTGGAGTTAGCCATAAGGATGAGGTTATTCTATCTCCCAATGCCCATCCCGAAGTGGCCCATGCCATTCGCTATTTAGACGCTGTTCCTATCTACACCGATGTCAATCCCCAAACAGGGTTGCTGGATCCCGAAGCAGTTCGTTGGCGTATTTCCTCTAACACCAAAGTAATCATTGCTACCCACTATGCGGGACAACCCTGTGCTATGGATGAACTGAAAAGTGTCATCAAGGACAAAGAAATTGTCATCATAGAGGATGCTAGCCAAGCTCTGGGTGCAACCTATCGTGGCAAGAAAATTGGAACAGTCAGTGATTTAACGGTGTTTGACTTTTCCCATAGCCAGGGAATTTATACCGAACTGGGAGGTATGGTGACAACAAATTCCCAGGAGTACTATCGATGGCTTACCTTATTTCGTGACACCGGTTTGATGTTTAACCCAGAGGATTTGATAAAAAATGAAGGACCTTGGTACTATGAAGCCCAGGAAATTGGCTTTAATTATCGGATGACCAGCATGCAGGCCGCCATGGGTTTAAAGCAGCTTCAGAACTTAGCAAAACTGCAAGACCAACGAAGGGAGACTGCGGAGAGGTACTTTGCTTGTCTGGCAAAGGTCCCAGATTTGGAATTGCCCAACAAGACCGAACAGTGTGATGCAGCTTGGTATTCTTTCCCTGTCCTCTTAAAGGGAGAAAAACTTATCGCCAGACGACGGCAAATTGTAGAAAGGTTAATTAATCAGGGTATTCCAGCCTGTGTTTACTATTACCCTATTTATTTACATCCCATATACCTATGGCAGGGGCACCCGGATGTTTGTACCATTGAGGGTCCCCTTTGTCCTAAGGCAGAAGATTTTTACAGTCGAGTTATAAACTTACCTGTTTTATCGGAATTTGACGAAGAAAGCATTAATAAAATTGTTGAAATAATTAACAGTTTATAGGAAAATAATGAAATAATTAGACTCTAGTCCTATGAATTTTTGGACTAGAGTCATAGTAAATATCATGGACAAGGTACCTAGTTGTCAAATACAATGATGCAATGGAATGTTTCGATAACATAAATCAAGAAGTAACAAAATATATTTTGAATTTGAAAGCTGACAAAAAAATACGTCGGTACGTTGGTACGGACGTTTTTTATGGTTGATTTGATAAAATAAATTAAAAAAACATTACAAAAACTCATGAAAAAAAGGTATTTGTTGTAAATTGTAGAACCTTTACTTAAGGTTACATAATTTACTAAATTTAGTAAATCCGCAAATTTGTAGCCTTCTAATTATATTATCGTAACTTAAATTAATATCTTTAACACAACTTTTTAACTTTTAATAAATAAGGGATGATTTAATGAATATGTTTGATACTCCAATATTTAATCTACTGCAAACCGGGTTGGATGCAACTGCCCTGCGCCAGAGGGTCATTGCCAATAATGTTGCCAATATTAATACTCCTGGTTTTAAAAAATCCTATGTCAGTTTTGAGGATCAGCTTAAGATAGCCATGGGAAAAAGCAGCGACTCGCTTAAGGGGACACATCCCTGGCATATTGGTGTTACTGGACCAGAAATAAAGCCAGAGGTAAAGCAGGTGAGCGAAACAACCATGCGTTTTGATGGTAATAATGTGGACATTGATGAGGAAATGGTCAATCTGGCTGCCACCACCATCCAATATGACGTCATTTCCCAGGGAATCATTGATCACTTTAATATACTGGGTAATGTTATTGGAGGTAGGAGGTAGGAACTATGGGCTTATTTGATACCTTTAGCATCAGTGCATCGGGGATGACTTCTGAGCGACTGAGGCTGGATTTGATTTCTAATAATATTGCCAATATGAATACGGCCAGCCGACCCAACGACCCAAACGGTATGGTTTACCGCCGAAAGGTTCCTTTATTTGCTGAACAACTAAGGCAAACCTTGCAGGTTAATGGGCTAGAACCCAAGGGCGCAGGGGTCAAGGTGCAAGCTATTGTTGAGGATGTTGCTCCACCGCGAATTGTCAATGATCCTAGTCACCCGCTGGCAGATGAACAGGGCAATGTAGCTTATCCTAATATTAACGTTGTTAATGAAATGGTTGATATGATAACAGCCAGTCGAACCTATGAAGCAAACGTCACTGCTTTAAATGCTGCCAAAAGCATGGCACTCAAGGCATTGGAAATTTCCCGAGGTTAAGAGGGGGACTAAGACATGAATATTCTACCTGTACCTATGCTTTTGCCAGTGTCTGAAACAGTCTCTAATAATAAATACGCAGGGGACACCGGTTTTGGGGAGGTACTTAACAAAGCCATCGAAAAACTAAATAATAGTCAAATCAAGGCCGATGCTGTAATGCAAAACTTCATGGTGGGAGAAGTTCAGGATATCCACCAAGTAACTGTGGCAATGCAGGAAGCAAAGCTGACCATGCAGCTCGCAGTCGAGGTAAGAAATAAGTTAGTGGAAGCCTATCAAGAAATATCTAGAATACAATTGTAATTTCTTTTGAGGTGGTTTTGTTGAACTTTAAGGACCTGCTAGATAAACTCAAACAGCATTGGCAGGAAACAAGTCAAAACAGAAAAGTATTGATCATCCTGGTCAGTGCAGTAATCCTAGCGGGTTTGGTATATTTAATAACAACCTTGGCGCGGCCCAATTATGCACTTTTACTAGGTGATCTGGAAGCAAAAGATGCTGGAAATATAGTTGCCCAACTGGAAAGCGAAAAGATTCCGTACCAGTTAACTAATCAAGGTACAACCATCCTAGTTCCCCAGGAACAAGTGGATGAAATAAGGGTGAAGTTGGCCAGTGATGGTGTCCTAACGGGTGTGGGAAATGGCTTTGAATTGTTTGACGAGAGCAAATTTGGGGAAACAGACTTTGAACAGCAGATATCATACCAAAGGGCTTTACAAGAAGAATTAAGGCGCACCATTACTAAGGTAGAGGGTGTTGAACAGGCCCGGGTTCATCTGGTGCTACCGCAAAAAAGTGTTTTTATTGACGATGAGGGAACAGCTTCGGCTTCGGTGGTAATTAAATTAAAGCCAGGTGCAAAATTGAAACCCGAACAGGTGAAGGGGCTAAATGATTTAATTATCGGCAGTGTAGAAGGTCTGCAAGCGGAAAATGTACATATTATTGATACTGAGGGGAATGTATTAAACGAATTTATCAAAGATGCTTCTGATTTGGCAGGTACTGGTTATTCTGGGACAATGCTAGAAAGGCAGCAGCAGATCCGCCGGGCCTATGAAAAGGAACTGGAAAATCGGGTACAAAATATGCTGGCGAAGGTATTAGGACCGAACAAGGCAGTGGCTATGGTTACTGCTGAAATGGACTTTAACCAACAACAAACCAATACCACCGAGGTTCTTCCTGGACCTGTTGTTAGTGAACGAAGCACCAATGAGGAAGGTACCGGCAGCAGTACAGGTGGTGTCCCCGGTTCAACAACGCAAATGCCCGGGCAGAGTATTCCTGGAGAGAATGCCACTGGCCAGGACAGCTATACCAAAACCGATGACATAAAAAATTACCAGCATGGGTCCAGAACACAATCGGTGGTTCATTCCCCGGGTAAGGTGATTAGGCTTTCCACCGCAGTGGTACTGGATGAGACAGTAACCAATTTGGATCAAGAAAAGGTTCAACAACTTGTCACTGCAGCCATCGGTTTTGACCAACAACGTGGAGATCAAATTACGGTTTCTGCCATGACCTTTGACCGCAGTCAGTATGAAATGGCCGAGGAACTGCCTGATAATGCCCAACAGGAAAAAGAACTTTTATATATGACCATTGCAGCGGCTGCGGGCGGCCTGCTGATCTTACTGCTTCTGATTGCCTATTGGTTGCGCCGCCGTCGCAGAAAGAAAGCTCTAGCAGAAGTACCAATAATAGAAACTCCTCCTGTGATGCCAGTTGAGGAGATAATACCAGAGGAAGAGGATGAAACCAAGTGGGAACTTCCGCCGCCGAAGGATAAACAAAAACAGTTAAAGGAACTGGCCCAGGAAAGACCCAGTGACATTGCCGCTGTGCTGAAAGTATGGCTTAGGGAATAGGTGATGAAAAGTCATGAGTCAATATGAAAAACTATCTGGGGAACAAAAGGCTGCAATCTTACTTATTTCCCTGGGGGCAGACATCTCTTCTAAAATACTAAAACATGAATTTCCCGAGGATGAAGTTGAGAAAATAACCGCGGCCATTGCGGAGATGGATCGAGTTCCCAATGAAATTCAAAAACAAGTGGTGGAGGAGTTTATTCAGTTAATTCAAGCCCGGGATTACTTGCTTAATGGTGGTGTAGACTATGCCAAGGAACTTCTCGAAAAGACCTATGGCTATGATAAGGGAGCAGAAATACTGGAAAGAATTAGTTCCACCATGCAATCGGTTCCCTTTGGTTCCTTAAGAAAAACAGACCCCAGGCATATTTTAGGCTTTCTGCGGGAGGAACATCCACAAACCATTGCCTTTGTACTCTCCTATTTAAAACCGGATCAGGCAGCGGTTATTTTAGCAGAACTAGATTCTCAGTTGCAAAGTGAAGTGGCCCGCAGAGTAGCTATTTTGGATAGAATATCTCCGGATGTGGCCAAAGAGGTAGAGAAGGTTCTAGAAAAGAAACTTGCTGCTGTGGCTCAACATGAAGAGACAGTTGTGGGTGGTGTTCAGTGTCTGGTGAATATCTTAAACCGGGTAGACCGGGCCACGGAGAAAACCATTTTTGAAGATTTGGAACAGGCTGATCCGAACCTCAGTGAAGAGGTGCGCCGCTTGATGTTTATCTTTGAAGATATTGTTAAACTACACGATATCTCTATTCAAAAGGTATTGCGTGAAGTGGATAATAAAGACCTTGCCTTGGCCATGAAGGGCTCTAATCAAGAAGTCAACAACCGTATTTACAAAAACATGTCTAAACGTGCATCAGAAATGCTTAAGGAAGAAATTGATTATATGGGTCCAGTCCGTTTGAAAGATGTGGAAGAGGCCCAGCAGCGTATCGTAAATGTAATTCGACGTTTGGAAGAAGCAGGCGAGATCGTGATTTCCCGGGGTGGGGAGGATGCTATCCTTGTTTAAAGTTATTAAAGGAGCAGCCATAGAAGAGCAAGGTCAATTACTGCCACTTAAGGTATTTGCCCCACCACCACCTTCTGATGATACAAATCAGGTATCTTCGGAAGAACTTCTTGCCATTGCCAGAAAAGAGGCAGAAGAAATTATAGCCCGAGCAAAGCAAGAAGCAGATCAATTACTACGGCAGACCCGGGCAGAAGCAGAGTCTATGGCCCAACAATTAAAGGAGCAGGCCAAACAAACTGGTCGTCAGGAAGGGATCACAGCCTCCCAGACAGAGGCCGCAAAGATCCGTCAGCAGGCCAGTGATGTTTTACGTCAGTCCCGGGAGGTATACAATCAAACCCTCGACAGGATGGAAACAGAAATCATCGACCTTGCAGTGGATATGGCAGAACGGGTGGTTATGACTCAATTGGCGGTGGAACCCCACACCATTATGGAAATTGCCAGGGAATGCATGAATCTTGTTAAAAATCGACCTCTTGTTAATGTTTACGTAAACCAGGCAGATTTTCAGATGGTCCAAGAGGAAAAAAATGAACTTTTACAGGGATTGCCAGGCCAAGTGGCAATGAATATTTTGGCCGATAATGCCATAACTCCCGGAGGGTGCAGAATTGAGACTGACCAAGGCCAGGTGGACGCCACTTTGGAAACTCGCTGGCAGGAAGTGCTCAAGGCACTGTACGGGAAAGAGGAGTGAAGGGATGACGTGTAATGTAAGCATTAACCTAAATCCCTACAAAGAAAGAATAAATCGAGTCCGGGTTATTAAGCCCATTGGCAAGGTAACTAGGGTCGTTGGTCTAATGATCGAAGTGCAGGGGATTTGTGCCCGGATAGGTGAAGTTTGCGACATTGTAGTTGAGGGCGAAGCTGAGCCTGTAAGATCAGAGGTGGTGGGCTTTCGGGATCAATTTTCCCTGCTCATGCCTCTAGGAGAATTAAGGGGTATCTACCCCGGCTGTGCTGTGATACCCAGTGGACGAAATCTAACCATTAAGGTGGGGCAACACCTACAGGGGAAGGTGCTGGATGGTCTGGGTCGACCCATTGCAGACGCAATAGGCTCGGCCCGGGGAGAAGAGTTCTCTGTGGATAACAAGCCACCCAATCCACTAACAAGAAAACGTATAGATACAGTCCTACCTACCGGTGTCCGGGCCGTTGATGCCTTGCTCACCTGTGGTAAGGGCCAGCGTATTGGTATCTTTGCCGGCAGTGGGGTGGGAAAAAGCACCCTACTGGGGATGATTGCACGACATGGCAGTGCAGATGTCAACGTCATTGCCCTAATTGGTGAGCGGGGCCGTGAAGTTTTGGAATTTCTGGAGGAAGACTTGGGGCCTGAGGGTATGGTTAGATCCATCATTGTGGCTGCCACCTCCGATCAGCCAGCCCTAGTTAGACTAAAAGGAGCCTTTGTGGCCACTGCCATCGCTGAATATTTTCGGGATCAAGGTCTAGACGTAATGTTAATGATGGATTCTGTAACTCGTTTTGCCATGGCCCAGCGGGAAGTGGGACTAGCAGTGGGTGAACCGCCAGCCACCAAGGGCTATACCCCATCGGTTTTTGCCTTGCTGCCCAAACTACTGGAACGTTCCGGCATGGGTCAACGTGGGTCCATCACAGCCTTTTACACAGTGTTGGTAGATGGCGATGACTTAAACGAGCCCATAGCTGATGCTGTGCGGGGGATTTTGGATGGCCACATTGTTTTAACCAGGAAACTGGCTTCAGCCAACCATTACCCGGCCATCGACGTATTGCAAAGCGTCAGCCGGTTAATGCCGGATATTGCTTCAGAGGAACATAAAGCCCAGGCTGGAATGCTCAAGGATTTGCTGGCCACCTACCGGGAGGCGGAGGATTTGATCAATATTGGGGCTTATGTAAAGGGTTCAAATCCGAAAATCGATCATTCCTTGGCGAAATATGATGAAATCATAAACTTCTTAAAACAACCCCCGTCTGATTACAGTAGCTATGAAGAAACCCTAAATGCACTAACCTTTTTGATCGGAGGAAGGTAAGTTGAAGAAATTTCAATTTAAGCTAGAACAATTACTTCAACAGCGGATTAAAAAGGAAGAACAGGCCCTGCTGGAACAGTCTAAGGCCCAACAAGAATGTGATGTTTACCAAAGGCAATTGGATGGTACCAAGCAGAGGTATGAAGATGTTTTACAATTCTCCGAGACTGCTTTAAGGCCTGACGAAACTGTGAGAACTCTCATGTATAGGGATCAGCTTCAGATCCTTATGGACCGTCAGAAAAGACAACTGCAAAGGGCCCAGGATATTCTTACTGTTAAACAAAGGGAAACGATGAAGGCCTGTCAGGAACGTATGATTTTGGAAAAACTTAAAGAAAAAAAGTTGATCCAGTACAATGAACTGCTGGCAGCCCTTGAACAGAAAGAGATTGATGAAATGGCTACTCTGGGATTTGGTAGAGACGCATTTTAATATAAACCAACCGAAATTGGAAAGTTGGTTTGTTCAAAGTTGATCCTTCATCCTTTGCTATCGCTTAGGATGACATGGACTTATGGCTAACAGCTAAAAGCTAAATGAAAGGAGGTGAAAAAAGTAGAGCAACTCGGTAAAATCACACAGAATCAATTACCTATGGGGGGCAATGCCACTAAGGGCAAAACGGCTGGACCTAACTCTGCAAACCCCTTTGAAATGGTACTGAATCTATTGGCTTCTCAGACCGAGCTGGAGACACTTCAGACTGTAGGAAAGGAAGCTCCTTCTAAAGCTTTTACAGAGGTTTTAACTGGAAAGAAGGATGATGGACTAGATTCTAATGGGTTAGCACCCAGAGAACCCGATCAACAGGATTCCTCTGATGAAAAACAGGATGTTTTGCCAAACCAGCTTGAATCCTATACGGCTTTGGAAAATCTTTTGTATCTTAACAACCTTCCACCTACAGGAATGCCGGTGCCAAAAAAATTTAAGCTAATAGCAGGCGAACTGCCAGAACTAACAACAAAACCGGTAGCAATGCCAAGGACAGTTACTAATGCAGAAAACAATCCCGATCTACCGCCTATGAATGGGACTGAGCCTGAGTTACCGGAACAACCAAATAATAACCAAGCGCAGGTAAAAGCTAGCCTGACAAATGAGGCAAGACCGGTGGAGCCAGTATTGACACAACCAGAAACTTCAGAAACAATCAAATCTGTTCAGCAGGAACCAGAACAGTCGGGGCCGCAGAGGGGCCATATGCAAGACCTAGGGCCGTTGTCAAAAAGCTCAGGGGTGATAGCAGACCCCCTGCCAGAACCAGTGGTGCAAGGTATACCGATAAAGTCAGCACAGATTCCGTTACAAATGGCAAGAGAGATTACACAACCTAGCCCAATGGAGCAAAGGATGCCGGAAAGGATAGAACAGGTTCCACAACAAGGGGAAAGAGTGTTGGCACAACCAAAAGTTCTGGAAACAACCCCACCTGTTCAGCAGAAGGTAGACCAGACGGTACAACACAGGGGTCATGGTCAAGACCTAGATATGGCAGTGCCCGTAAAACCTGAGGTATTAGCAGAAACCATGCCAAACGAGACAAAACCAGTGGTGCAAGGTATACCGATAAAGTCAGCACAGATTCCGTTACAAATGGCAAAAGAGATTACACAACCTAGCCCAATGGAGCAAAGAATACCGGAAAGGATAGAACAGGTTCCACAACAAGGGGAAAGAGTGTTGGCACAACCAGAAGTTCTGGAAACAACCCCACCTGTTCAGCAGAAGGTAGACCAGACGGTACAACACAGGGGCAATGGTCAAGACCTAGGTATGTCGATGCCTGTAAAATCTGAGGTATTAGCAGAAACCCTGCCTGAATCAACAACAAAGCCGATACCAACAACAAAACCAGCGGTAATACCCATGCCAAGCCCGGTTACTAAGGCAGAAACCAATTCCGGCCCATTATCTGCCAATGAAATTGAGCTTGAGTTGCCGGAACAGCCCACTAATAACCAAATACAGGTAAAAGCTAGTCTGCTAAATGAGACAAAAACAGTGGTGCAAGGTATATCCGTAAAGGGAGAACAAGTCGTAACACAGATGGAAAGACTGCTAACACAACATGGTCCAATGGAACAAAGGATACCGGTAAAGGTAGCACAATTTCCACCACAGGTGGAAGGAGTGTTGACACAACCAGAAGTTCTGGAAACAACCCTACCTGTTCAGCAGATATCGGGATCACATCAACCTGCTGACAGAAGAAGCTTAGATAATGTTATTTCAGGTGAAGTGAAAGTCATGCAGCAGGAAATTGTAGGGGAACCTGAGAAAGACGCATCCCCCCTGGCAAAGGCAAAGACTTCCAATAACCCAAGCTTCCAACAAGGGCAGGGTTCAGAACAAGAAAATCCTTTTCGGGACAACAAACAGCATACTCGGGCAAAAATGCAAAACAGGGTTAACACCATAGACCAGACTAAAGTTTCTTCATCAGACCTAACCCATGATAACCAGCCCATAAAAATGAGGGAGCAATCACCACAACAACAAGATAGCCAGTTGCCAATTCGCTCCGAAATTGGTCAACTAACTGTTAAAGCACCTGAGCATAACAACATCCCAACACCTTTTCGTGACGTTCCGATGTCTCAGGTTCCGGCAAGGTTAGCAGAAATGGTACAGACGATGATGCTGCGGCAAAATCCTGGCAGCACAACCATCAAAATGAAGCTGCAACCGGAGCAACTGGGTGAGGTTACGGTAACCCTAACCTGGTCCAAGGGAGAGCTATCAGCTCATTTCGTAACAGCTTCAGGTTATGCCAAGGACGCCTTAGAGGCTTCTTTCCCCCAATTGAGGGAACTGCTAGCTCAACAAAATATTCGTTTAAATGAAGCAGCAGTATTTATGAATCAGCAAAGTGGCCTAGGACAGCAGCAATCCGGGCAAGGACAACAGTGGCAGACCAGAAACCAGAACAAGTTAAAGGGTGGCTACCCGAGGAGTTATGAACGGGGAGATATTCCAGCTACTTCAAGTGAAATCAGTAATAACAGTGGAGTAAACATCACTGTCTAAAGGAGGTGTAGTATGGAAGTCAGCCAGGCAGGAAGTAACAGCTACTACCTATCGGATCAAAAACAACGGGAACCATCAAAAACACTGGACAAAGATGCTTTTCTCCAGATAATGATTGCTCAGCTAAGAAATCAGGATCCCACCAGTCCGATGGATAGTACACAGTTTATCAATCAAATGGCCATGTTCACCACTTTGGAGCAAATGACGAACTTGAACAGCAATATGGAAAAACTTTATCATCTTCAGGAATTAAACCATGCTTCCTCGTTAATAGGCAAGCAAGTGAACTTAATTGATGGTGAAGAACAGCTTGTAGGTGAAGTTGAAAGGGTGACTATGGGGCAAAATAGTGTAAATATCTGGGTTTCAGGCCAACCCTATAGCCTAGATCAGGTTATGGCAGTGGAGAGGGGGGGAACCAATGAACCTGAAGAATTACCCGAAGTACCAAACGATGTCTCCGAGCAGCCAACCGGTGATGCCTCAGAAGCTGAACCCAGCCCAGACGAAGAAAACAGCACAGACGAACCAAGCGAACCAGTGGAATAATGTTACCTTTGATGATCTCCTGCATCGGGAGTTAGTAAAGCAGCAGGAGGTTAAATTATCGGCCCATGCTGAGAAAAGGCTAAAGGAAAGAAATATTTCACTGTCACATGAGGATTACCTAAAGATTAACAACGCAGTTCAGCAGGCAGCAGCCAAGGGTTCCAGAGATAGTCTTATTCTTTACCGGGATATGGCCTTGGTTACCAGCATAACCAACCGAACTGTTGTTACTGCTGTTGATGGGAAAAACATGCAAGATCATGTGTTTACTAATATTGATAGCGCGGTAATCATTAAATAGCAGCTGGCCCGCAAGGAAGCTGCCTTCACCCACCGACCGACTGAGGTGGGTATAATAAAGGAGGATAATAGATGCTTCGTTCACTTTATTCAGGTATTTCGGGGATGAAAAACCACCAGACCCGTATGGATGTCGTAGGTAACAACATTGCTAACGTAAATACCACAGGTTACAAAGCGGGACGGGTAAATTTTCAGGATACCTTAAGCCAGACAACGAGCTTTGGAGGAGATGGAACAAACCCAGTGCAAGTTGGATTAGGATCCGCTGTATCATCTGTATCTAATAACTTTATTCAAGGTCCGACCCAAAACACTGGCAGGACTTTGGACTTGGCAATCCAGGGAAATGGTTTTTTTGTGGTGAAAGATAAAGCAAATAATGAGTTCTATAGCAGGGATGGCGTTCTTTTTATTGACGATAACGGTTATCTTGTAAATGGTGATGGTCTAAAGGTTCAGTCTAGTCAGGGTGATATAAGGGTATTTAATGGCCCGGTTTCTACGATCAGTATTGCTCCGAACGGTGCACTTACTGGAACCAATTCAGCCGGTGAACCCCTTCAGTTTTCCTCATCGGCACTTATAATTCCAGATGCTACAGAGATTGAAGAGGCGAGGTTAGTAGGGGGAGTAATAGGGGAAATTAAGCCTATCATTAAGGGAACTGGTTCTTTGCAGGGGGATCCGATAAGTGCTGTGGATAATTTGCTAGTTGAAGCCAAAATAACGGGCAATAACGATCCTAATAGTGTCGAACCACAACTTGCTACAGCTGAATTAACTGACATGTCTGACCCAACCATCTATGGGTTAACACTTGCTTATAGCGATGGGGTTACAGCTATACCAGCTTATACACTAAACACAAACTTAACAGATGTAAGGGGTTGGCCAGATTTGGTCACTCAATTGCAAGCAGCCATTGATGATCCTACTAGTCCTATCAAGGGTCTGGTTAAAGTTTCATATGATAATAGTCCTTATGGGGGGTTAAGCTTTGAAACAATTACCGACCCTGACAGTATGGTAGGTCCTGCTCCTGGTAGCCCTATTACACCAGAGATAACGCTTGGTGGCGCAGGGGTAGCAAAATATATGGGTTCAATTGCTGCTGCGGATTATACTAATATTAAAGGTACGGCAGTGGATCCTAAGGATTGGACTGATCCTGAAAGAATTTTTAATATTGATATAGGTAACGGTTGGCAGGAAATTACTTTGGCGAGTACTATTACAGATGTTGGTGGTAATAATTATTCTACTGGATTAGATAGAGTAACCAGTGGGGAAGATTTAGCAGACAAATTACAAAAAGTTTTTGATATTTTGGCGGGTGACAATACAGCTACTCCTGCAGTTGAGAAATCATCAATAATCTCTGTTACCTGGGATAATGACCATCTAGTATTTAGACCAAACCCTGCGGATTCCTCCAAAACAGTTATCTTGGGTGGTCAAGATGTAACAGAACTCTTAGGCAAAGCAAGCAATGCTACAGAAAATAGCATGAATTGGTCAACTAAAGATTTAACCATTTCCTACAATGGTGCTACCTATTCATTTACAGAATACGAAAAGAAAGCAGCCGGGCTGGATTGTGTGAGCGACGGAGATGCCCTTGCTGCCGCTGTTAAAAAATTAATTAATACTAAAATTGGATCTGAAAAGGTAGATGTAAAGTGGAGTACAGATCATTTAGAATTTAAAACAACGGGTACTACAGGAATTGGTGTTAAGCCAACTGTAACCGTTGGTGGAATAGATGCAGGATTTTTTGTGGGAAATAACCCGGAGGTAAAGGAAGGAAAAGCCAGTGAACAACCACCAGCACCTTCCCAAGAACCTTTCAACCAAATTCGTCTTGCTGCCTTTCAAAATCCTGAAGGACTAATTAAAGCAGGTGGCAATTTATTTCAAATATCTCCAGCATCTGGAAAAGTTACCTATGGGACCGGTAATACAGAGGGCTTTGGCGACATCAAATCCGGCTACCTTGAAATGTCCAACGTAGACCTGGCAGAAGAATTCACCAACATCATTACCACTCAACGGGGCTATCAGGCCAATGCCAGGGTCATTACAGTATCTGACAGCCTGCTGGAGGAACTAATTCAACTAAAACGGTAGTCTATTAGTAAGTATAGAATTATTGTGTAAAGGGTGAGAAGTTTGCCACCACAGGAAGCAGCACCGCAGGTGCCTAAAAAAAGTTTTTTTTCCATTAAAACCTTGCTTATTATTTTTATAATTATCCTTATAACGGGCATAGGTTTAGGTGGATATTTTTACCTGAATAGCACCGCCAGCCCCAAAGAAACTGGCCCGGATCCGGAGAAATTGATTACCTTTAATATGGGCAGTTTGCTGGTAAATCTTGCTGACCCTGGTGGTAACAATTTTATGAGACTCACTCCGGTACTGGAATACGAAACCAATAAAGAGAATAAGAAATTAGCTGAAGAACTTACGAAGAACAAAGTGGTTTTACAGGACTGTATCATCCGTGTTATTCGAAAAAAGAAATTGACCGATGTACAGCCCCCGGAAAGTATCGACAAAGTGGCTGAAGAGTTAAAGACGGAGATTAATAAAAATCTTCAAAAGGGAAAAATTCTTCGGGTTTACTTCTCTGAATATCTCACTCAGTAAGGGTGATGCATGATGATGACAGAAAAAGAAATAGAACTGTTTCTGGGTGAGTTGGATGGTGCAGAAACCAAGGAGGAAGCGGCCGTTAAAAAGGTTCGCTTCCCTCCTCTGGATTCTTTACGGCAGGAAAGAACCATCAAGACCAGTCTAAATCACATAGAAGACGTTAAAGTAACCATTAGCGCAGAACTGGGAGAGAGGTCTCTCAAATTCCGTGAGGTTTTAAGTCTGGATGTGGGAACAATACTGGATTTGGAGAAATCTGCCGGAGATGCTATCGGTATTTTTGTCAATGATAAGAAAGCTGCTCAGGGGGAAATAATTGTTGTCAATGATAAATTTGCCGTAAGAATAAACACCATAATCCCCCCAAAAAAACCCAGGCGAGAGAGTGAATAATGGACAACGAAACCATTTGGCTGTTTATAAAAGTTATGACACTACTGCCCTTAATACTTGTTTTGGCCTACTTATCCATTAAATATGGCTTGGCCCGTACAAGGGGTTTTGCCATGGGAACCAGGTATATGAGAAGAGTGGATCATTTACCCCTGGGGCCTAAGGCTGGCCTGGCCCTGGTGGAGGTAGGAGGCAGGTATTACCTAGTGGCTTTTCAGGAGAATCATATTTCTTTAATTAAGGAATTTGACTCATTGCCAGAACCGCTCAGCACATCTGTCTTAGCCACTGATTCAGTTGCCAATTTTAAAGATATTTTGTCACAGCAGATGAAACAAACACAGCAATACCTCACCGGTAGACGCCGGCAAGGAAAAGGCGGGAGTGGGTGTCAGGAAAGTGATCAACAGGATAAAAAGTAAAGCATGCATCTTCGTCATAATTATAACCTTGATACTGTTCCTACAACCCAATGGAGCAGCTGCTGAACCCCTGATTCCGATACCCAACATCAACTTAAATATAGAAACAGCCACTGAACCCCAGCAGGTGGTGGACAGTGTTAAGTTACTGATTTTTTTAACCCTGCTGTCAATGGTGCCGGCTTTTCTTATGATGTTAACCTCCTTCACTCGGATTATTGTGGTTCTTTCCTTTTTACGAAATGCACTGGGTACCCAGCAAACACCGCCCAATCAGGTATTAATTGGCTTGGCTTTGTTTTTAACAATTTTTATTATGCAGCCAGTTTATCAAGACATTAATAGGGAGGCTATTCAACCTTATTTAGCCAATCAACTAACTTATGAACAAGCCACAGATGAGGCGGCTAAACCCTTAAGGGATTTTATGGTCCGCCAGACCAGGGAAAAGGATTTAGGCTTATTTTTAAACATTGCCAAGCTGGACAAACCCCAAAACGCCGCTGAAGTACCTATGTCAGTTCTGGTACCAGCCTTTGTAATTAGTGAACTAAAAACAGCCTTTCAAATCGGTTTTATTCTCTTTGTGCCCTTTCTGGTCATTGATATGGTGGTGGCCAGTACCCTGATGTCCATGGGGATGTTTATGCTGCCGCCGGTAATGGTTTCACTGCCCTTTAAATTACTGCTTTTTGTCATGGTGGATGGTTGGTATTTGGTAGTAAAATCTTTAGTGGAAAGTTTTAGATAGGGGGGCTAGGCTATGACACAAACCTATGTATTGCACTTAGCCCGGGAAGCTTTAATGATGGTGGTAATTCTTTCCATTCCAACTCTGGGGGTAGCTATGCTGGTTGGTCTAATTATTGGTATTCTACAGGCCACCACCCAAATTCAAGAACAAACACTATCCTTTGTGCCGAAAATGGTGGCGGTTTTTGTGACCTTAATAGTTGCTGCTGGTTGGTTATTAAATATCGCCATCCGGTTTACCACAGGCTTATATGAACAAATTCCAAACCTTATCCGCTAGGGGTGCAGGAAGTGCTTAATCTTGTTTTAATAACAACATTTTTTTTGATTTTTATTCGCATGCTTTCTTTTGTTTTTTCTTGCCCCTTGTATGCTATCCCAGGTATTCCACCTTTGGTTAAAGCGGGCTTATCCTTTGTTTTGGCTGCCTTAGTAACTCCCATGGTGGAACCAGCAGCAACAAATTTTCCTGGTGGAATGTGGGGTTTTGCCCTGGTTGTTTTCAGTGAAGTTGGTGTAGGATTGGCCTTAGGTCTGGTATGTACCTTTGTTTTTAATGTGATTCGCATAGCAGGACAATTGTTGGATTTCCAAATCGGCTTTGCCATGTCTGCTGTGATGGACCCTTTGAGCGGTAGCATGAACACATTGATTTCCAGATTTCTTTTCCTTATGACTTTGTTATTGTATCTGAACCTTGACGGTCATCATGCCCTGATCTGGGCCCTAGTGAGAAGCTATGAACTTGTTCCCCTTACAGCAGCGGGTATCAATGGTGAAATAACCTTACTGATCATTCGTATTTTTACCGATACCTTTGCTCTGGCAGTACAAATTTGTGCTCCGGTTGTGGCTGTATTAGTTATTACCGACTTGGCCATGGGGCTAATTGGTAAAACGGCACCGCAGTTGAATATTTTTCAACTGGGTTTTCCTTTGAAAATAGCGGTGGGGGTTTCAACACTGGCTATTCTGTTGCCAGCCTTAACCTCCGTCTTTAAATACTTATTTGATACCCTGCATAGGGATTTATTACTTTTATTGAAGGGGTTGGCCTGATGCCAGAAGGTTCTCAGGAAAAAACAGAACAGGCGACGCCCCGACGGTTGCAGGAAGCCAGACGTAAAGGTCAGGTAGCCAAGAGTGCTGACCTCAACGGGGCACTATTACTTTTAATAACAGCTCTCTTTGCACTCCTTTTTAAGGATAATATCATTACCCGTATGCAGTCGTATTTTTATAGTTATTTTAATAACTTCATCAAAAACCCACAGCCGGATTATTATCTGGTACAGCTATTAATTGATTTTACGATTAATATATTTGCAGTTCTTACACCCTTTTTTATTCTTATGTTGTTGGTGGCATTAGGAGTAAATATTGCCCAAGTTGGCTTTATGTTAGCCCCTGAGGCCATCAAACCAAAGTTCGATAAATTAAACCCCATTAATGGCCTGAAAAATATGTTTAGTGGCAGGGCCATGTTTGAGTTGGTTAAATCCCTATTAAAAATTACCATTGTTGGTTGGGTCGTTTATGCAGCGATTAGGGGTGAAATGGCCAATTTGTTGGCAATTTTCCATTTACCCCCGCGGGCCCTGTTAAATCAGGTTTTAACCATTGCCTTGAAAGTGATTTTATGGGGTGCTGTGGTCTATCTGGGGATTGCTTTGCTAGATTTAATTTATCAGCGTTATGCTTTTCAAAAGCAGATGCGCATGTCTAAGCAGGAAGTTAAAGAGGAATATAAACAGACCGAAGGGGATCCGCAAATCAAGGGCTGGCTGCGGCGGAGACAGCGTCAACTATTAACCAATTTGGCCCGCAAAGAGGTGCCCCAGGCCACCGTGGTGGTGACTAACCCTACCCATTATGCAGTGGCATTAAAATATGAACAACCCATGGAGGCACCCCAGGTGGTGGCCAAGGGTATGGACCATATGGCCCGGCAAATTCGCGAAATTGCTAAAGAACATCAGGTACCTATTATCGAAAATGTTGAAGTGGCACGTTTTCTCTACGCCCATGTGGAGGTGGGTCAGGCCATTCCTGCAGAAATGTTTCAAGCTGTGGCTGAAATTTTAGCCATGGTTTACCGCATGAAAAACAAAGGTTTTAAATAAGTAGTATATTTTGGAGGTACAAAAATTCGTGGCAGCACAGACAATGATGGTTGGGAAAATAAAACAATATAATGATTTAATTATCGCTGCTTTAGTTATCGGCATTGTGCTGCTAATTATTATCCCTTTGCCACCGGGTATGCTGGACTTTTTCTTGATCTTAAGCATGTCTCTGGGCTTGGTAATTATGCTTATTACCATGTTTACCACTGAACCGCTGCAGTTTTCCATTTTCCCTTCGCTATTACTGGTAACCACATTATTCAGACTCTCCTTAAATATCTCCTCTACCCGCTTGATTTTGGGAGATGGGGCCGCAGGAAAGGTAATCGAAGCCTTTGGCCAATTTGTGGTGGGTGGTAATTATGTTGTGGGTGCAGTGGTTTTTATCATTATCACGATTATTCAGTTTGTAGTTATTACCAACGGTTCTGGCCGTGTGGCTGAAGTGGGTGCCCGTTTTACCTTGGATGCCATGCCAGGGAAGCAAATGAGTATTGATGCGGACCTTAACTCTGGTTTGATTACCGAAGATGAAGCAAGGGCTAAACGGATAAGGCTGCAGAAGGAAGCAGATTTCTTTGGTGCAATGGATGGTGCCAGTAAATTTGTGCGTGGTGATGCCATTGCCGGTATTGTTATTTTGTTAATTAACATTTTAGGTGGTTTTGTCATTGGGGTTGTACAGATGGATATGCCCATGACCGAGGCCCTAAGGAAATTTACCATTCTAACAATCGGTGATGGTTTGGTGGCCCAAATTCCCGCCCTATTGATTTCCACTGCTGCCGGTATTCTGGTGACTAGGGCCTCCTCCGATGGCTCCTTTGGTAGTGACATATCTAAACAATTTTTAAATTTCCCCAAGGTTTTGCTGTTGGCAGGGATGATTCTTGGTGTTATTGGTCTAATCCCAGCTATGCCCAACCTGTTGATTTTATCCATGGCCGGCGTCCTGCTTTTTTCAGCTAGAATCCTGACCCAAGAACGAAAGCAAAAGGAAATTGCAGAACAGCAGGCTGAGGTGGCACAAACTCAACAACAACAAAAACGAGAGCCTGAAAATGTTTTTAACTATTTTCAGGTGGATCCTCTGGAAATAGAAATTGGCTACAATTTAATTTCTCTAACTGACGAGTCCCAGGGTGGTGATTTGCTGCAAAGGTTAGCAGCGGTACGTCGCCAGTGTGCCTCAGACATGGGCATTTTGGTTCGACCCATCCGTATCCGGGACAATATGCAACTTCCTTACAATGCCTATGTCATAAAAATTAGGGGGGTCGAAGTGGCCAGTGGAGATCTAATGCCGGGTCATCATCTGGCCATGGATCCCATGGGGCAGGATTTGCAATTTAACGGTATTCCCACCACAGAACCTACCTTTAACTTACCAGCCTGGTGGGTTACTGGTGAGGATAGGGAATTCGTAGAACTTAACGGTTTTACTGTGGTGGATTGCTCCACCGTACTGGTAACTCACCTCACTGAGATTATTCGACTGTATGCCCATGAACTTATGGGTCGACAGGAAGTAAAGGAATTGGTTGAAGTGGTGAAGGAGAAGCACCCGGCGGTGGTAGAAGAATTATTACCGGACATGCTTTCCCTAGGTGAAATACAGAAGGTATTGCAAAATCTTTTGAAGGAAAGGGTGCCCATTAGGGATTTAGTAACAATATTAGAAGCCATGGCAGATGGAGTTAGAATTAATAAGGATCCAGATTATTTAACAGATAATGTCCGGCAAAGTCTATCCCGGAGCATTTGCCAACGGTATGTTGAAGAGCAAGGAAAACTAACTGTGGTGACACTACATCCCAGATTGGAGCAGAATATTCAGGAGGCTATTCAACAAACTCAATTTGGGGCCTATCCAGTGCTTGACCCACAAATAGTAAGGAAGCTGCTGGAAAAATTAAATACCGTGATAGAGGATGTCACCATGCGAGGTGCTAATCCAGTACTTCTTTGTTCACCACGGGTTCGGCTACCCTTTAGAAGATTAATTGAAAGATATTTACCAAATCTCGCGGTGCTGTCATTAAATGAAATACCGGCAAATGTAGAGGTAGAAGCCATTGGGACGGTGAGCATTGATTGAAAATAAAAAAATATACCGTCAAAGAAATGCGAGAAGCTATCCAATTGATTAAACAGGATTTGGGTCCCGAGGCGGTCATTGTTAGCAGCCAAAGGGTTAATGGCAAGGGTTGGTTGGGCTGGTTTAACAGATCCCTCGAGGTTACAGCAGTACTGGATGATGCCCCGATCCTACCAGCCCAAACCCTTAAAACCATAGAACCGTCAAAGGAAAAAGCCTTAGAAAAAAAACCACAGGATATAAAATATTTAAACCATCCCATATTAAGAAGTCAAAGTACGAAGGATCCGATAAATACTCAGATTGCCAAAATAACCATGCAAGAAACCAGTTTTCAGCCTTTGCTGGACGAAGCACTGTTGCAAATGGCCGAAGGGACAGTACCTGACCGAGTAAAGGTGAGCAAGCCAGTGGTAAACAGCAACAGTTATCAAAGGTGGCTGGAGCAACTGACAATTATGGACATTCAACCGGCAGTGGCCCAGACCCTCTTGGATGCTGCTCTACCTAAGATTAAAGATGATGAAGTAGATGATATGGTTGAACTCATATTAATGAACAAGACGGCAGAAATATTAAAGTCAGCTTATAGAGAGGAAAAGAATGCCCGCTTTATGACCTTTATTGGTCAACCAGGTGTAGGTAAAACCACAACGATCATGAAAATGACAACAAAATTAAAGGTTTTAGAGAAAAAAAATATAGCCCTTATTACAATTTATTCTTATCGCTTTGGTACCACAGACCAACTAAAAATATACGGTGAATCCTTGGATCTTCCCGTAGAAGTAGTAATGACGCCGGCCGAATTAAGTCAAGCCATTGAAAAGCACCAAGACAAAGAACATATTTTAATTGATACAGTAGGTAGGTCCTCCAATAACACCGGACAGATTTTGGAACTAAAGGGCTTTTTGGAGGTTGTTCCACCAGTACATGATATTTTTCTAGTATTGAATGCCAGTACAAAGGATCGTGATTTATTCCGTACCATCCAAGATTTTCGCATAGCGAACTTTAATAATTACATTTTTACCAAAATTGATGAAACGGCAACCTTAGGGTCCATGTTAAATGTTGTAACTCGCACAGGACTGCCTATTGCCTATTATACAGATGGACAGGGTATTCCGGACGACATCCAAAGGGCCTATCCGAAAAAATTAGCTAATATGTTGTTTAGGAGTGCCGAAGGTTATGAGGATTGTTAACAGTCACTCGGGGGCTAGGGTAATTGCAGTTACCAGTGGCAAAGGTGGTGTAGGTAAATCAAATTTGGTGGTTAATCTAGCCATAGAATTAACTCGCCGAGGCTACCGAGTGGCGATTTTTGATGCAGATTTAGGTATGGCCAATGTTGAGGTTTTACTGGGTATTGTGCCGGAATATACTCTTTATGATTATCTATTTAACGGTAAGGAAATAGAAGAAATCCTTACGGCTTCCCCCCAGGGACTTGCGGTGATTTCCGGTGGTTCTGGCTTTGTGGAATTGGCCAATCTGGATGTGGAAGCCAGAAAACGCTTGGGAATTGGTTTGGAGAAGCTGGATCAAAAATTTGACTTTGTTCTGGTTGATACCGGGGCAGGCATCTCAAAGACGGTTTTGGGTTTTGTGGCAGCGGCCAATGAAGTTATTGTGGTGCTTACACCGGAACCAACTTCTCTAACCGATGGTTATGGTCTGATTAAGGTTCTAAGTAAATATAATGTTCATCATGAGATTATGTTAGTTGTTAACAAGGCAACCAACGAGAGAGAAGCCCAACGAACCTTTCGATCTATGGAGTCTACCACTGATCAATTTTTACAGGTTCGCTTAAAAAATTTGGGTTTTATCTTAGAAGATAAAGCAGTGGTTAAGGGTGTAAAAGCTCAGAAACCCTATATCACAAATTCCCCCTCTGCACCTGCGGCTAAAAACTTATCGCAGATAGTCAATCGTTTAGTTTCGAGACCAGAGGAGCAGTCTTCGGGAGTACAGAGTTTCTTTGGGAAATTAATGCGTTTGTTTCGTTAGAGGAGCTGATGGTGTGACACAAGAAAAACTTAAGGTAGGTCAAAAGATTACCATATTTCCTATGGACACTAATGAACAATATTTTAGTTCAGTATATGACATGGATACTAGAGGTATATATGTACCTATTCCCTATGCCAATAGTCACCCGCTAATTTTAGCTCATGGACAGCAGGTTCGTGTGAAATATATGGGAGAAGGTAGTGCCTATTTGTTTATTACTGAGGCTATAGGTAGAAGAGCAGAACAAGATAAATTGCCCATGTATATTTTGAAACATCCGAAGGATTCTGAGATTACTAGGGTGCAGCTACGGGAGTTTGCCCGAGTACCAGTGATGTTCGATATTGAATATGCTGAGCAAGTGGCTGATAACGAGCAACCGAAGTATGAAAAAGTCCGTACAGTAGATCTCAGTGGTGGGGGCTTAAAGTTTGCGTCAAAGGAGTCTATTGATCGCGGTACCAGTTTACTTTTACGGTTTACTCTAAAAGTAAAGGCTAAAAAGAAACCCCAAGATTTTACACTGTCGGCTAGGGTGATGCGCTGTCAATTGGTTGATGAGGAAGCTAAAGTATACCATGTTAGTCTAAAGTTTACAGATATTAGATCCCAGCAGCAGGATATGATTATGGCCTTTGTCTTTGAGCGGATGATCCAAATAAAACACAGGCAGTAATTGGATGTGGAGAGCATGTCAATTAATATATTATGGGAAAAATACATAAATTTTCGCGATTTAGAAGCCAGGCAGAAATTAATCCTGCATCATTTGCCACTGGTTAAACAACTGGCAGGGAGAGTTGCCGTAAAACTACCTGCCTTTATTCCAAAAGAAGATTTGGAGGGCTATGGGGTTATTGGCTTAATGGAGGCCCTGGATAAATATGACCCAGACATGGGATATAGCTTTGATTCCTATGCCTATCATCGTATTCGAGGGGCCATGTTAGATGAAGTTAGGCGACAAAATTGGTTACCAAGAACAGCTTGGCAAAAGCTACAGTTATTAAGAAGCACCCGGGAACGCTTGGAAAGGGAAAAGGGTGCGGCAGTTACAGATGAACTGTTGGCCAAGGAACTGGGGATACCAAAGGAAGAAGTTCATCAATTAGTTTTTCAGGCTAATAAAATGTATTTACAGTCCTTGGATGAAGAGATCTACGGTCATGATGGTAGTCTAATAAGTAAACTGGAACTTCTGGAGGACACCAACAGCCAGGATCCGTTAGATTATGTGGAAGAAAAAGACATGAAAAGATTGCTGGCGGAGGCCGTGGATAAACTAGTTGACAGGGAAAAAATCATTTTATCCCTTTATTACAACGAAGGCTTAACCCTAAAGGAAATAGGACAAGTATTAGAAGTTTCTGAGTCTAGAGTATGTCAACTTCACTCACAGGTGATGAAAAAATTACGAGTAACCCTGGAAAATGTAATAAATATTTAGTTGGAGGGTATAGAATGCTGCGTGGCTTATATATCACCATGAATAGTCTGGATGTTCAACAGGCTAAGTTAAACAATGTTTCCAATAACCTGGCCAATCAATCCACAGCCGGGTACAAAAAGAATACCTTGGTAGACAGTCAATTTGCACAATCTCTGCAATTGGCCCTGGAAAATAAGGGTCCAGAAGCAAGGCGCCAACCCATCGGACAGGGTAACTTGGGTAACATGATTGCTCAGACCTATATCGACTACGTACAGGGTCCCTTGACCGAAACCGGCGGACCCACTGAGTTGGCCTTAGAAGGAAATGGTTTTTTTGTGGTGGAAAATGAAAACGGAGAACTGTTTTATACCCGAGATGGTTCCTTTCGGGTCAATGCTGAAGGTACTTTGGTTACCAGTGATGGTTATCTTGTTTTAGGAGAAGGGGGACCCATCACCCTGGAGGATACGGAACATCTAATCATAACGGGAGATGGCACTATCTTGGTGGGACAAGGTGAAGAAACGGAAGAACTAGATAAACTACAAATTGCTGAATTCGCTGACCCCAACCTATTACATAAAACTGATGGTAATTATTTTCAGGATCCAGAAGAAACGGCAGAATCGGCACTTGCCACAACAGTAGTACAGGGATGGTTGGAGAAGTCCAATGTGGATCCAGTACAAGAAATGATCAATATCATTCCTGTGGCACGGATATACGAATCAAGCCAAAAGCTGGTGCAGATTAATGACGAGCTTTTAGATAAAGCCATCAACCAAGTGGGTCGAGTGAAATAAAAGTAAGATATATGAAATTAATTTTTAATAAGTGGGTGGTTTAATTGTTAATAAAAACATTGGCCAGCGGAGCATCTGGTATGAGGGCCCACCAACTGAAGTTAGACACCATTGGTAATAATATTGCTAATATCAATACCACTTCCTTTAAGAAAAGCAAACCAAATTTTGGGGAAATTGTTCGCCAGGCCCTAGGTGAAGAGGGAATACCTGCTGCCGATAATCCCAGACCAGAGAGTGGTTCTGGTGTCAGAATCATTTCAATGGATCGAATTATTGATCAAGGTGATCTAATGAACACTGGTCGTGATTTAGATCTGGCCATTGCTGGTCAAGGTTTCTTTAAGGTAATCTCACCTAATGCTGATGACGATCAAGAATACTATACGCGGGATGGATCCTTGTCTATCAAGAACATTGATGATGAAACGGTACTGGTTAATTCCAGTGGTTATAAATTAGTTTGGGATGGCGAACTGGATCCCGAAACCTATGACTCCTATACCGTTGATGAAAAAGGAATAGTTTGGGGAAAAGAATCTGATGGCCAGTGGAGAGATGTTGGCAATATAGAGTTATTCACCTTCCCTGCACCATCTAATTTAGCCAGCAAAGGCAGCAACCTTTATTTAGCAACAGAGGCCAGCGGCGAGGAAACATCTGGGGTGCCCGGTGAAGATAACTTCGGTATCATTCGTTCTGGCTATCTGGAACGTTCAAATGTAGATTTGGCCTCAGAAATGATTGGTTTGATCGAAGCCCAAAGGGCTTACGCTGCTAACTCACGGACTATTCAGACCGCCGATGAAATGTGGGATAGGGCGAACAATCTTAGAAAATAAAATAAAGACCTAAGGGGGGTATACATGGAGCTGTCAAAGGGAAACGCTGAAATACAGGTTGGTATAGCTGATTATAAGGTTACAGCTTCCCCCTATCGGCTGATAACCCTAGGGTTGGGTTCTTGCGTTGGTGTAGCACTTTACGATCCTATTACAAAAGTCGGAGGGCTTTTGCACATTATGCTCCCTGACAGTAAACAATTTAATAATGTTACTAAACCGGCTAAGTTTGCAGATACGGGAATTCCCTTGATGATTAGTGAAATCAAGAGAAAGGGTGGTAATACCAGTCGGTTAACTGCTAAATTGGCCGGCGGTGCCCAAATGTTCTCTGGTCTGGATGAAAAATTTGTCTTAAATATTGGCCAGCGTAATGCGGCGATGGCCAAAAATATCCTGAGGCAGTTAGGTATCCGCATTCTGGCAGAAGAACTGGGCGGCAATCGTGGTAGAACCATGATCTTTGATACAACCAACGGTCAGGTAACTATACGAACCATTGGTACGCCATTGAAGGTGATATAAATGTTAGATTTTGATCGCTTTAAAGAGCGAATTCACCAGACCTTTGGTTTAGAATTAAATAGTTATAAGGAAAATCAATTAAAAAGACGATTAGATAATTTGCTAAGCCGCAAACAATATTCAGATTACCAAAGTTTCTATCAGTATTTAACAAGTAATAAAAAAGCCTGGCATGAGTTTTTAGATTACCTGACCATCAATGTTTCAGAATTCTTTCGGGATGTTAAAATGTTTCAGACCCTGGAGACCAAGATACTGCCGGAGCTGCTGCAAAGAAGAGCGAACCTAAAGATTTGGAGTGCAGCCTGTTCCAATGGTTGTGAACCTTATACCATTGCTATTATTTTAGAAGAGATAGCCAACGGTAATCGGTACCAAATTGATGGTACAGACATTGATAATACTATTTTACAGGCCGCTGCTATCGGTAGTTATGCAGCAGATTCGGTAAGAAATGTTCCAACGAACCGGTTAGCCAAGTATTTTACAAATGAGCAGGGTAAATATTTGCTAGTTAGTAAAATAAAAGCAAAGGTAACCTTTAAACAACATAATCTTTTGGCGGACCCTTATCCCAAGGGCTATGATTTAATCGCTTGTCGGAATGTTACGATCTATTTTACTCGGGAAGCCCAGGATAAAGTAAATGCACGTTTTGCTCAATCTCTAAACACCGGGGGTTATTTGTTTATTGGTGGCAGTGAAACCATTTTTAATTATGCGGAATTGGGTTTTGAGAAGGTTTCCCCCTGCTTTTATCGAAAAAAATAACAAACTAGCGGATGGCTGAAGGGATGGGATAAAA
Organism: Desulfotomaculum defluvii; assembly: GCF_054657375.1. Classification (NCBI taxonomy): domain Bacteria; kingdom Bacillati; phylum Bacillota; class Clostridia; order Eubacteriales; family Desulfotomaculaceae; genus Desulfotomaculum; species Desulfotomaculum defluvii. The sequence continues at coordinate 190,750 of NZ_BAAHYV010000007.1, forward strand.
TGACTGAAAGGCAGACTTTATCAGATAGTCATCTGGACGTTTTAAAAGAAATAGGGAATATAGGGCTAGGTAATGCAGCTACTGCTCTGGCTACGATGGTAAATAAACGTATTGATATGGCCGTACCCCAGAGCAAATTTCTGATGCTGGATGATCTTATGACATTAATGGGCGGCCTGGAAGAAGTTGTTTGTTGTGTTAGCCTACGGTTAGAAGGGGATGTTCCAGGGCAGATTCTTTTTCTTTTTAACTTAGAGAGTACCTTTAAGCTTGTAGATATGTTGATGGGGATGGAACAAGGCACCATCCAAGCATTAGATGAGATGGGAGAGTCGGTAGTAAAGGAAATCGGTAACGTTTTGACAGGTTCTTTTTTAAGTGCCATTTCTACCTTAACTGGCTTAAACATGACTCCTACTGTCCCCATGTTTGCGACGGATATGCTAGGTGCTGTAATAAGTACATCAATGATTGCCGGCGGATACGTTGAGGATCACATTTTAATGATCGAGACAGTGCTATTTGAAGATCATGAACAGATTAAGGGACATTTCTTTTTGATAACCGAGCAAGGTTCCTTGCAAAAATTATTTACCTCATTAGGGTTATCAATATAATATAGGAGGAGTAAGGAACATGAGTAAACGTATTCTTATTGTTGATGATGCAGCATTTATGCGTATGATGATTAAAAATATATTAATTAAGAATGGTTATGAAGTTGTGGGAGAGGCAGAGAATGGTGCCATAGCCCTGCAAATGTATAAAGAGTTGCAACCCGATTTAGTGACGATGGATATTACTATGCCAGAGATGGACGGTATCCAGGGAGTTAAGGCTATTCGTGCCCTTGATGCCAGTGCTAACATTATTATGTGCAGTGCTATGGGACAGCAAGCCATGGTTATGGAAGCTATTCAAGCTGGAGCTAAGGATTTTATTGTTAAACCCTTTCAGCAAGATCGTATTTTACAAGCAATTGAACGTGTTCTTTCCCGTGCCTAACTTCAACTTTTTCAGTGAGGGGGTGAAAGGTTGTCCAAGGAAGTTTTAAGCCAGGGGGAAATTGATTCACTTTTGGCAGCAATGTTATCTGGTGAAGTAGCCCAGGAGGCCATTGAATATAAGGAAGAAAAGAAATATAAGCATTACGATTTCCGACGGCCCAATAAATTTACCAAGGAACAGCTTCGCACCCTTCAAGTGTTACATGAGGGTTATGCCCGGCTGCTTTCTAATTTTTTATCTGGCTATTTAAGGACACCCATTACCATAGAAATTGCTTCCATCGGTCAATTTACCTATGAGGAATTCATTAATTCTGTGCCCAGCCCCACGGTTATAACCATTTTTAGCTTGGCTCCCCTTAAAGGATCTGCCTTGTTAGAGACGAATCTACAGTTCCTTTTTCCTATTATTGACCTCCAATTTGGGGGTCCTGGGGAAATGCCATTAAAAATAAGAGAACTTACGGATATTGAGTTGTCAGTTTCCAACAAGATCATTAAACAATTGTTGGATCATCTAACTATCAGTTGGAAAGATACCATGTCAGTAACGCCGAAGGTGGAATCTATTGATGCCAATCCCCATTTGCATCAACTTATGTCCCCCAATGATATTGTTGTAGTGATTACTTTTTCCACTGGGGTTGGTGGAGAAGTGAGGGGCTTAATAAATTTATGCCTACCCTATAGTTTGTTAGATCCGATATTATCTAAGTTTTCGATGGCGAACCAGTTTATTAAACCAACAGAACAGGAACAATCAGAATTGACTGCCTTGGAATTTTGGTTAGGTGAATCGGATGTGGCTATCAGCGTTATTGCAGGAGATGCAGATATTTCAGTTAAAGATTTTCTGCAGCTGCAGGTAGGAGATGTTTTGCCTCTAAACAGGGGATTTACCCAAGATTTAGATATGCTAATTGATGATGAATTAAAGTATAAGGTACAAGTGGGTACGGTCGGCCAGAGTTTGGCAGTTCAGGTGACTTCACTGGCCGAGGAGGCGTGGGAAAATGTCTAAACTATTGACTCAGGAAGAAATTGATGCCTTAATGCGAGGGCAAATGTTAAGCGATGATGAAACGGAGACTCCAGAGCAAAATACCGGAAATACCAATGCTGATATGGGCTCGGATGAACAACAGGGGTCAACAGAGAGTTCTGGACTATTGGATCAAGCAGCCATTGATGCCATGCTGCGTGGGCAAATGCCGGATAATCAAGGCTCGGCTGCACCGGATAAAAATTCAGATTATAGCAGCCTGATAACGCCGGAAGAGTTAGATGCACTGGGGGAGATAGGGAATATCTCGATGGGCTCAGCTTCAACAACCTTGTCCGAGATATTAAACCAAAAGGTAAACATAACCAGCCCAAAGGTCAGAATAATATCAAAGGATGAATTATTTAATTCCTTTGAAGTACCTTATTTAGTCATTAAGGTTGACTTTAATGAAGGATTAAACGGTTATAACGTACTGATAATTAAGTTGAACGATGCCGCAATCATGGCAAGCTTGATGATGGGGGGAGACGGTACCCCAATGTACGAAGAAATTTCGGAAATGGAAATTAGTGCAGCATCAGAGGCCATGAATATGATGATCGGTACCGCAGCAACATCCCTGTCTCAAATGTTTCAGCGGACCATTAATATATCCCCACCGATAACTAATTTGCTACAAACAAAGGGAGATCCATTGACCCAACCGCCAAATGATATAGAAGACACTATTGTCGTGGTCTCTTTCGATATGAAAATTGGGGAACTAGTGGATACAGAGATCATGCAGATCATGTCTGTACAGACAGCCAAGGAAGAAGCCAATCTTCTTCTAAAAGATATCATGGGAATGACCATTGAAGAGCCGCAGGACCAGACTAAAACTACGCCTTCAACAGATGCTAACCTACCCACCGAAACTGGTTCAGATCAGTTGTCAGCTACCTTTAACGGGGATACTTTACCGATCCATCCACCTGAAGTACCCGCTGCAGAAACGGAGGCATTACCGAACTTATCATTAGGTTCCCTGGAGCAGAGAAACCTAGACTTAATCTTGGATATTCCGCTGAAGGTCAGTGTCATTTTAGGCAGAACCAAACGACCCATTAAGGATGTTTTGAAAATAGCCCCAGGCTCTGTGGTTGAACTAGATTCCCTGGCCGATGAACCAGTAGATATCCTGGTCAATGGAACCTTAGTGGCTACTGGGGAAGTGGTGGTAGTTAACGAAAACTTTGGTGTCCGCATCACTAACATCATCAGTCCGATGGAAAGGGTTAAACGGCTGGGGAAGTATAACTAGCTGTTAGTCGTTAGCTGTTAGCCGTTAGCTCACAAAGCCTGAGGGGTCTGACTCCCCGGTGAATTAAAGGCAACAACTTGCCTTGGGCATAAAAAAGATGGGAAGTAGTAACTTAAGTAATACATTAAGGCCAATGGTTTAGGTCCATTGGCCTTAACTAATTATTGTTTATTACTAAGCGAACGACTAGATACTAAATCCGAAAGCTGATGGCTTATGTCTAAAAAATAAACCCCAAGGCATATTCTCCTTCATCAACTGACTTGAGGGCAGTGGGTATATCCTTCATTAAACTAACATTATCATTTTGTTCCTCCTGCTTTAAGCCTAGAAGAGGTTCTAATATATTCTCCAGCAGAAAAGTAAGAATATGATCAGCAGAATGTGTTTTGTCCGAGTTCATAAATGCACTGTTTTCTTTCATGGTATTAATAAAGGAACAGTCTCCACCTGGGTAGATGGTGAAAACAGGTCTATAAATCCCACCTTGTTGGCTTAGGGTGGTCATCCGGTTTAATAAGATATCCAGGTTATTAACCTCCTGGGTGAGGATATAATCTTCCTGAATAAAGTCCCGAGTTAAACGATCCAGCAGGGAAAGGGGATGTAAAGTAGCTTTTTTTATTAATAATACCTTTGACATGTATATACCTCCCTTAGATTAGCCGTTAGCTATTAGCCGTTAGCACACAAAACCTAGGGGGTCTGATCCCCACCCCCCAAGTCCGGCACCCGGGGGAGTTATTTTCAATAAGCTAATGGCTAAAAGCTAAATACTAAAGACTATTGTTGTTTTGTATCAATACGGGTCCAGCGATCACTGTCTCGCTGCCGGTACTTTTCCATCATATTAGCAAAGGCTTTGTCTAAATCAATATTCATGGAGTTAGCAAAACACCCAATAATAAATAATATATCTGCCAATTCAAGTTCCAGGTTGTTTTCCGGTTCTCCTTCTTTTTTCGGTTTTTGACCATAAAGGTGATTAACCTCCCGGGCCAATTCACCTACTTCCTCGGTTAAACGAGCAAGCATAGACAGAGGATGCCAATAACCCTCTTCAAATTGACTGATCCAAGCATGTACATCCTTTTGCATGTCTTTCAGGCTCACATTATCACTCCCGCATTTGAAAAAATTCACAGGTATATTATACCACCCACTACCGATTATTGTTACCCCTGGTGTATTTTTCATGTGTTGATGGAATAAAGTAGCACAATCCACAGTATTAATACTTAGGAAGAAAAAGCCTGGGGGGATTTTTGTGCTTACACCAAGATGGATATTATTAAATAAGCGAAAATTGGGTCCCATAATTGCAGTGGCTATAGTTATTGTGTTGGGGGGTATTTTGCTTCAAACTTTATTTTCAGGGCCAAGTCAGTTAGATAACCAAAAAACCTTTGAGACTGCTTTACAAAACACCTTTGTCAGTAAAAGTTTTCGCTTTGATGTAGAATCTAAACTATTAGGGGAAAATGGATTTTACAGCAAGGTGGAGGGTGAACGGGTTATGCCGGATAAGGTACATATTAAGGGAACTGTATTAAAAACACCAGTGGAGTTTACTCAAGTCAGTGATAATACCTATATGAAAGATCCCTTCTCTGGCAAGTGGCTTACTTTAAAGGATATTAAACTATCACAATCTGAACTTTTTATAACAGAGTTGAACCCTTTGGCGAATTTCAACTTCAAAGATATTCCAGAAATTGAGATGATAGGAGAAGAGAGTCTGGATGGTGATGATTGTTTTGTCTATGAATTAAAGCCTAATATTGAGAATGTATTTCTGGAAGAGCAGTTTACAGACTTTCACTATAAAGTTTGGGTTGATAAAAATGACGTGAATATTCGTCAAGCTATTATTAAGGCTAACCAACCAGAAAATGATAATAACGGTCTAGATATAAAAATAAGGTTTTGGGATTATGACCGTGAGTTGCAAATTGATACACCAGTTAGTTAGCTGTTAGAGGAAAGTTAGAAGGCTGGATAGTTGAAAAGTGGAAAGCTAACCTAGGGGGGTCTGACTCCGCCCCCAAAGCCCGACCGTCTTGAGGGACCTGACTCCCCGGTGAATTTAGACGTCAGCCCTCAGCTTTTTTGGCAGTATTGAAAAACTACGAGGTCTGATCCTGTCGATCCTTTAGGTTTAGCAGTACCTGTCAGCTATTAAAACAACAGAAAAATTAAAAAGCTGATGGCTAAATAAATTACTGCTGTTTTTTCGAAGACAGCATTTTTTATGCGTTAAAAGGAAAATCTACTCATATAATCTTCTCATTGGGCTATTGACGAAAATTGACTATATTTGTTATGCTCATTTGGTAGGTAATGACTGGTAAGGAGTGAAAATTATGCATCCCCACGTGGAAAAGATACTATTGGACGAGAGCCAAATTAAAGAACGAATTCAACAGTTAGGACAACAAATTACCCAGGATTATGAAGGGAAAAGTATCTTAATGGTAGGGATCCTTAAAGGTGCCACAATTTTCCTGGCTGATTTAGTGAGAAACATAGAGGTACCTACATATTTTGATTTCATGGCTGTATCCAGTTATGGAGCTGGCACTGTTTCATCCGGGGTAGTCAGGATCTTAAAGGATCTGGATAAAAGCATTGAGGGCAAACATGTGATTATTGTTGAAGACATTGTCGATACCGGGCTTACTCTACAATATATGGTAGAAAATATAAAATCCCGGGGACCTGCCAGTGTAAAGGTCTGCACCTTATTGGACAAGCCCGATCGACGTAAAGTTGAAGTTCCCATAGATTATAACGGGTTCCAGATTCCAGATGAATTTGTAGTAGGTTTTGGCTTGGATTATAATGAGCGTTATCGCAATTTACCTTACATTGCAGTGTTAAAACCGGAGATTTACAGTGTTAGCCATTAGCCTTTAGTCGAAGACTAAAGCTAAAAGCTAAAAGCTGCCGCCTGACTGATTATGTTCCCTTTACCTTTTCTCTATAACTTTTTCAATTACAAAAAACGTAAATATATAGATCGAACGGAGGTTTGTTCATGTCTCTGGCTGAACAGGAATTAATTCTGGTTCTTGATTTTGGTGGCCAATATACGCAACTTATTGCCCGTCGCATTCGTGACTGTAATGTGTACTGTGAAATTGAACCTTACAACATAGCTATTGAAAAAATAAAGGCTAAAAACCCTAAGGGCATTATTTTCTCCGGTGGTCCCTCCAGTGTTTACGGGGAAAAGGCTCCTGCCATTGACCCGACAGTATATAAATTAGGTATTCCGGTACTGGGCATTTGTTATGGTATGCAGCTGATGACCCACCAGCTAAAAGGGAAAGTGGTGCCTGCAGAGATGCATGAATACGGCAGGACCAGCCTTAAAGTGATGCAGTGTGATAATCTTATGAAGAACCTCACTGCCGATGAGGAATGTTGGATGAGTCATGGGGATAGGGTTGAGGAAGTACCCCCGGGTTTTCAGGTTATTGCTCATACTGAAAAAGCACCGGTTGCTGCCATGGCAAACTTAGAGAAGAAACTCTTTGCCGTTCAATTCCATCCAGAGGTGGTGCATACCCCCAAGGGCATGGAAATATTAAAGAGTTTCCTTTTTGATATCTGCAGTTGCAGTGGTTCTTGGAGCATGGGTTCCTTCTTAGATGAAGCCGTGCAGGAGATCAAACAAAGGGTTGGTGATCGTCAGGTTCTCTGCGCCCTCAGTGGCGGTGTAGATTCCTCAGTGGCTGCGGTTCTGGTACACCGTGCTGTGGGGGATAATTTAACCTGCGTATTTGTTGATCACGGTCTAATGCGGAAGAATGAAGCAGAACAAGTGGTCAAAACCTTCCGGGATGAGTTTAATATTAAGCTCATCCATGTGGATGCTTCAGAACGTTTTCTAGGTAAACTTAAGGGCATAACGGACCCAGAACAAAAGCGTAAAATCATTGGTACGGAGTTTATTCGGGTCTTTGAAGAAGAAGCTAGAAAACTTGGTGAAATTGATTTTCTGGTGCAGGGAACCCTGTATCCCGACGTTGTGGAAAGTGGTACTGCCACCGCAGAGGTGATCAAGTCCCATCACAATGTAGGTGGTTTGCCGGAAGATATGAAGTTTGAGTTGGTGGAACCTCTGCGTTGGCTCTTTAAAGACGAAGTTCGACGTTTAGGGGAGGAATTGGGCATACCCGAAGAGATTGTTTGGCGCCAGCCCTTCCCAGGCCCTGGATTAGCTGTACGCATTCTGGGGGAGATTACCAAAGCAAAGCTGGATATTCTACGGGAAGCTGATTTTGTGGTTACGGATGAGATAAGAAATGCAGGTTTACATAGAGAAATTTGGCAATACTTTGCAGTGTTACCAGACATGCGCAGTGTGGGTGTTATGGGTGATGGTCGTACCTATGCCTACGCCATTGTGGTTAGGGCTGTTTATAGCCATGATGGCATGACAGCTGACTGGGCGAAGATACCCCATGATGTATTAGGTAATATCTCCACCCGCTTGGTGAATGAAGTAAAAGAGATTAATCGTGTTGTCTATGACATTACCTCCAAGCCCCCAGGCACCATCGAGTGGGAATAGGGGTCAGACCCCAGTAATATTTGTCGAAATAAGGAGATAGATCTTGAACAGCAAAGATGTAGCAATAGGCAAAGTAGCATATTTTATTTATTATTGCCCCAGTCCAAAGTTTCCAGGGGGAGAATTTAACCTGAGTAACTATGAAGTACTTAAAGGAACAGTTGCTGAACAAAAGGATAATAGCATAGTTATGGAAACAGAAGAATACGGCTTGCTTGAGTTAAAAAATACACCTCTGTTTAAGGACTATGATGAAGCAGATAATTATCGCAAGCATTTAACATTCATATAAGAATATAAAGACCGCCTTGTCAAAGGTGGTCTTTATATGTCTATTCATAACGGACATTCCAGTTTAAGCCGCTGTTATTATCCCAGTTGTCAGCAGAGTCTCGGAAACAAAAGTGACAATTGCTTTCCTTCATCCTTATGGTGGATTGCCAACCGCCGATGGGGGAAGGATTCATTTTTTCTGTGCTGACCCTGTCCCACTGATTGGGGTCACCGAAGCCACAGTGTAAATAAATTTGTGTTGCCCCTGCCTGGGACAGTAACCCGTTATAATATATTGTCACTTCATTAACGAAATCAGTTCTTTTTACGGAAACTCCTGTATAGGTATCAGTCCATTGCTGTATCATGATATCCCTCCAGATTTAATATTTAGCCTCAGCTTTAGTATTTGAATTATTAGTCAAAGTTTTGTTTAATATAGTATGCAGTGTTGTAAGGTTGTTTATTTACATGCATTACTCCCATTAGGAAAGAAAATCAATAGAATATTTAAGAATTGGTTAGAAAAAACCGAAATAAATAGTATCTACGTGTTGAAACCTAAGGAGAGAAATCAATGAATAGCAACCAATGTTACTTTGCAGAGGGCAGTTTAGTTACTATCAAAGATATTTCTTCCGAGCAGGAGCATAAGGGAGAAATTGTAGCAAATTATGGCACCTATCTAGTTATAAATCCGGAGCAATATACTCACATAAATCCTGGTCAGCAAGTTACTGTAGGTATAATCCAGTCTAATAAGCCCTTGGTTTTTGATAGTTATATTTGCTTTCAGGATCAGAAATTAAATAAGCAATTTTGTATCTATGTTCCTTCAAACCTTGATCAAAAAAAGAAACGTAAATATTTACGTTTAGCTATTGAGCTGACAATGGTTTATCGGATTGATGGACAAGAAATCTGTACAAAAACCATTAATATATCTGCCGGAGGCATGTATTTTTTTACCCCGAGGAGTCTTGTTTCAGGTCAAGATATCGAACTGGATTTATTTCTACCAGAGAATACCATCACCATTGGTGCCAGGGTTCTTCGTACCATGCAAAATGCCGCCAGCGTGGAGTTTCATGAGGAGATGGAAAAGATACATTTATTGGCTGCCTATTTATATCGTCAATCTTTACTGAAACGTATCGAAGAAGAAACACCTTAATAATAATGGTAAGATAGTTATGTAAACCTTTGTCGTTGACAGAGATTTAAATATCCTGCTAGTATGGGTTTATAAAAAAATATATTCCGTATATGCTTAGGAATTAGGCTTAAGTGTCTCTACCGGGCGACAGTGAATTGCCCGACTACGGAAGGGAAAGTGTACCTAGGGTTCCACAGCCTGTGGAAGGCTGGTTTGGTCCGAGTGGTACTGGTGCTGCTTTGCACTACACCGAAGGGTTAAAAGCCCAGGCGGTAGGTTTCACTTCTAGGACTATTCTAAGGGAGAAATCTACCGCTTGGGCTTTTTGTTTTTATAGCTAAATATTCATCAAAGGGGGAGCTTTCTTGAACAAAAGGTACAAAATTTCTGAAGTTAGCCAGGAATTAGTGGCCGTTGCCATGGGCAGAAAGCCTGCTGAAATTGTGCTCAAGGGTGGTAAATTGGTTAATGTAAATACTGGAGAGATTTTGCCAAACATGGATGTAGCCATTACCCATGGACGAATTGCCTTAGTGGGTGATGCTTCCCATACCATTGGTGAAGGTACTCAGGTTATTGATTGTCAGGGTTATTATATAACGCCTGGTTTTATGGATGGCCATATTCATGTGGAAAGCAGCATGCTGTCTGTCCGGGAATACGCAAAAACTGTTTTGCCCCGTGGGACAACCACCATTTATATGGATCCCCATGAAATTGCCAATGTCCTGGGCATGGATGGGATTCGTCTGATGATTGATGACAGTAAAGAAGTACCACTGCGGGTCTATGTGGCCATGCCATCCTGCGTACCAGCCACACCAGATTTTGAGGATGCAGGGGCTATATTAGGACCTAAGGAGATTCAGCAGGCCATGGCCTGGGAAGAAGTGGCTGGTCTAGGTGAAATGATGAATTTCCCCGGTGTAATTTATGGAGATCCCAGTATTCATGCGGAATTGCATGCTACCTTGGAGGCAGGCAAAACTATAACAGGCCACTATTCCATACCGGAAACAGGGCAGGGACTTAATGCCTACATTTCTACAGGGGTTCGCTGCTGCCATGAGTCGGTTCGGGCCGAAGATGCCTTGGCTAAGATGCGCTTAGGTATGTATGCTCAACTGAGGGAAGGTTCCGCCTGGCATGATGTTAAGGAGACCATTAAAAGCATTACTGAACATAATATAGATACCCGTTATGCTACCTTGATCAGTGATGATACCCACCCCAACACTCTGTTAACCCTAGGGCATTTGGATCATATTGTTAAGCGGGCCATAGAAGAAGGGGTTAAGCCTATTACAGCTATTCAAATGGTCACCATCAACGTAGCTCAATGTTTTGCTATGGACAAAGATCTAGGTAGTATTGCACCAGGTCGCTGGGCAGATATTTTATTAATCACTGACCTCACCAAAGTCACTGTGGAAAAAGTTTTAGTCAATGGGGAACTGGTGGCTGAGCAAGGTCAAATGCTGGTGGATATTGGAGCTGTAACCTATCCTGAATTTGCCCGGAACTCTGTGCACCTAGCGACGCCCTTAAGAGAAGAGGACTTTGCCATAGCCACAGCAAACCCGCAGGCCACCCAGGCCACTGTCCGTGTTATGGAAGTGATTGAAGCCAAGGTTGGAACCCTGGCCCGACAATGTATACTTCCTGTCCGAGCTGGTTTGGTACAAAATGATCCTGAGCAGGATATAATTAAAGTGGTGGTTATCGAGCGACATCGGGCCAGTGGTACCATGGGTAAAGGCTTTGTCAAGGGACTCAGCCTGCAAGCTGGTGCGGTGGCCTCAACCGTGGCCCATGATAGCCATAACTTATTAATTGTGGGAACTAACGATGCCGATATGGCACTGGCCGGTAATAAACTGGCCGAGGTTGGTGGTGGTATGATTGCTGTTAAGGATGGCAAGGTCATTGCATTATTACCCCTGCCCATCGCTGGTCTTATGTCCGACCAACCAGTGGAAGCAGTGGCCGAAGCAGTGGAGAAACTGGATGAAGCTTGGCAAGAATTAGGCTGCCATATGGTATCACCCTTTATGACCATGGCCTTACTGGCCCTGGCAGTGCTCCCTGAACTGCGCCTAACCAACAGGGGCTTAGTAGATACGGTGAATTTTAAGTTTGTGGACTTGATTGTTGGCGAGGAAGCATAGCTATTAGCCCATGACTCAAGGGGACGGTTCTCTTGAGTCACCCATGACTCAAGGGGACGGTTCTCTTGAGTCACCCAGAGTGTAGGGAACGACCCTTGTGTTGTTCCACACCACATTACAACGGGGTTATTTTAAATTTACCGCAATGTAAATTACAGCGTCTTAAATACATCTAGCTATGATGATACATAGTAACTATATCTATATAAGAACGATTAGTCATTGTGCGACATCCCCTGGCTGTGAAGGCTGATGGCTAATATATTTTTTTGTATAAATTTGTCCTTAGCTCGTTGACAAAGAAGCTAGCTCTTGTTACTATGAGGTTGTACAAATTAAGTGTTCCGTATATGCTTGGGAATTGGCTCAAGTGTTTCTACCGGGCGACCGTAATTGCCCGACTACGGGAGGGAAAGTGTACCTAGGGTTCCACAACCTTTGGTTGGTTCGGACCGAGCGGTACAGGCGTTAGCGCGCTACACCGATAGGGATAAAAGCCCAGGCGGTAGGTTTCACTCTATGTGAGGAGACCTATCGTGCTGGGCTTTTTTTGCTTTGGTTGGGGTCTCTCTCTGTATGATTATTTTTCCGTAGTAAATAATACCTAAGAAACATAGCTAAGGTCAATACTCTCGGAACAGACAACTAAGGGAGGAAATTCAAAGTGCTGGAACAGTTATTCAGGCTCAAGGAGAATAAAACCACCGTTAGAACAGAGGTGGTAGCCGGTCTAACAACGTTTATGACAATGGCTTATATCCTGTTCCTAAACCCCAATATCCTGGCCGGAGCTGGCATGGATAAGAATGCTGTATTTTTTGGCACTGCCATGGCAGCTGCTGTAGTTACCATTGCGATGGGTCTCTATGTCAACTTCCCCATTGCACTGGCCCCTGGTATGGGACTGAATGCTTACTTCGCTACCATTGCTGCCCAAGGACAAGGAATGCCTTGGGAAACCGCTCTGGGTGCTGTTTTTATTTCCGGTATTATTTTTCTTATTCTAACCGTAACTCAGATTCGTCAAATCCTGATGGTTGCTATCCCTGCCTCCATGAAGCGGGCCATTACAGTTGGTATTGGTTTATTCATCACCATCATTGGTTTAAAACTTTCGGAAGTCGCCATTATTAAGGCAGGTCCCGTGATACCCCCTACCTTAGAAGAACTGGAAAAGGGCGGTGTAGCTACCCTAAAGTTTTTTGAATGGAATTCATTCATGGGATCCTTCCATAATCCATCTGTGATCGTTACTGTTATTGGTCTTGTTATTACCGGTATCTTAATGGCCAGACGGGTTAAGGGTTCTCTATTAATAGGTATTATCTTATCTACCATTATTGGTATACCTCTGGGTGTTACCGTAATTCCAGAAAATTTTAGTCCCTTTGCTTTACCTGATCTGAGTAATGTATACGTGGGTAAAATGGATATCATGGGTGCCCTTGAGATGGGTATCTGGACCGTAGTCTTTACCTTCACCTTCGTGGAACTTTTTGATACCTTCGGTACCCTGGTGGGAACTGCTGGTAAGGCTGGTTTGTTGGACGAAAAAGGCCAGTCCCCCAAAATTGGTAAAGCCATGCTGGTGGATGCCTTGGGTGTTTCCTTTGGTTCCTTCATGGGCACCAGTACCGTAACCGCCTATGTAGAAAGTGCCGCTGGTGTTGGTGAAGGTGGACGAACCGGCTTAACTGCAGTGACTACAGGTGTTATGTTCCTGCTGGCACTGGTTATTGCTCCGTTGGCTGGTCTGATTCCCAACGCAGCCACTGCACCTGCTTTAATTATTGTAGGTTTATTGATGGTTTCCGCCATTGGTGAAATTGACTTTAATGATTTTACAGAGGGCTTTCCCGCCTTCTTGACCATTGTCTTAATGCCCTTTACCTATAACATCGCCAATGGTATCGCTGCCGGTATTGTTTTCTACACTGCCTTAAAGGTAGCATCCGGCCGCATCAAAGAGGTTCATTGGATGATGTACCTACTGTTCGCAATTATTGTTGCCCGCTACATGTTCCTGGGCGGTGAGTAAACCTAAAGGAGGTACTGTGATGACAGCTTTGGTTGGAATAGTTTTAGGCAGCGATTCGGATCTGCCGCTAATGAAGGATGCAGTAAAAATACTAGAACAACTGAAAATTCCCTATGAGTTAACTATTTCCTCGGCCCATCGAGCCCCGGACAAAACTGCTGAGTATGCCCGTATGGCTGAGGTCAGAGGATTAAAAGTTATTATAGCTGCAGCCGGCTTGGCAGCCCACCTACCAGGTGTCATCGCAGCACATACTGTATTACCTGTAATTGGTGTACCGGTAAAATCAGGTGCTTTGGATGGGGTAGATGCCCTTTATTCCATCGCACAAATGCCGCCGGGGATTCCAGTGGCCTCGGTGGCCATCAATGGTGCTAAGAATGCTGCCATCTTGGCAGCCCAAATGATTGCCTTGGCTGATGACACACTGAGTAAAAAGTTGTACCGGATGAAGGAAGAGTTGGCCAGGGAAGTGGAGGCCAAGGACAGTAAACTGAAAGAGCTGGGTGTAGAGGGTTACCTTAATAATAAGTAACCTAAAGGAAACGGAGGAACCGAATCTATGATTGAACGTTATACCTTGCCTGAAATGAAGCAGATCTGGTCCGATGAAAATAAATTTCAAAAATGGCTAGATGTAGAAATTGCTGCCTGCGAGGCGATGGCTGAACTGGGACAGATTCCTGTGGAAGCTCTGGAAAACATTAGAGCTCGGGCAAGTTTTTCTGTAGAACGGGTTCTGGAAATAGAAGAGATTACCCGTCATGATGTGATTGCCTTCTTAACTTGTGTTGCCGAAAATGTGGGTGAAGATTCTAAATATATCCATATGGGTTTAACATCCTCGGATGTGGTTGATACGGCCCAATGTGTACGCATGAAAGAGGCTGGTGAAGTAATTCTAAAAAAATTAGAAAAACTGCGTTTGGTACTGCTGGAGAAGGCCAAAGAACATCGGCAAACCCTGATGATTGGCAGAACCCATGGTATTCATGCTGAACCCATGACCTTTGGTCTGAAGATGTTGCTATGGGTAGCTGAAACTGAGCGCAATATTGAAAGATTGCAGAAGGCAATTAAGATCGTAAGTGTAGGAGCCATATCAGGTGCTGTGGGAACCTATGCAAATATTGATCCAAAAATCGAAGCCTATGTCTGCAACAAGCTGGGACTAAAGCCAGCCCGGGTATCTACCCAGATTTTACAGCGTGACCGTCATGCTGAATACCTTTGCACAATGGCTATCGTCGCTGCTTCCCTAGATAAGTTTGCGACGGAGATTCGCAATCTGCAACGTACCGATATACTGGAAGTGGAAGAGTTCTTTAACAAGGGTCAAAAGGGCTCCTCGGCAATGCCTCATAAGCGGAACCCTATTACAGCTGAAAATGTATCTGGTCTATCTCGGGTTGTTAAGTCCAATGCCATGGCTGCTTTAGATAATGTTACCCTATGGCATGAACGGGATATTACCCATTCCTCCGCAGAGCGGGTAATAATACCTGACAGTACCACAGCTTTGGACTTTATATTATATCGGTTTACCGGCATTATGGAAAAACTACTGGTTTACCCAGAAAACATGAAAAAGAACCTGGAAAAAACTCTGGGTCTAGTATTTTCCCAGCGGGTATTGCTGGCCCTTGTGGATAAGGGTTTAACCAGGGAAATGGCCTATGAACTGGTACAGCGCAACGCCATGGAAGCTTGGCGCACTGGTACTAAGTTTATTGAGCTTTTGGATGCAGATGCGGATATCAAAGCCCATTTAACTTCCGAAGAATTAACCGGACTATTCGATTACAGCTATCATTTATCCCATATCGACGATATTTACGCTCGGTTTGGTCTATAAGACTAAAGGAAATTGTTGCAGACATATTGTAGGGAACGACCCCCATGTCGTCCCTACAATTGAATGAAGAAAGAAGTGTTACTGCCTACAAATAGGTAGTTTTGTGACACTTCTACCCTGTTAAGCTTACAAGCTAGTTAAAAGAAGAGGGGGAAGAATCAATTGGAAAAGTTGGAAATGATGTATGAAGGTAAGGCCAAAAAGGTTTATAAAACAGATAGCCCTGACTGTTACTGGGTAGAATACAAAGATGATGCCACTGCCTTTAATGGGCAAAAAAAAGGTACTATTGATAATAAAGGCATCGTAAACAACAAAGTTTCCTCTGTTTTCTTTAAACTTATGGAAAGTAAAGGCATCCCAACCCACTTTGTTGAGTTGGTTAATGATCGGGAAATGATCGTCAAGGCTTTGCAAATTATTAAAGTAGAAGTGGTGGTTCGCAATATTGTGGCTGGAACGCTGGCAAAAAGAGTCGGACTGCCAGAAGGAACCATTCTGCCGAAAACAGTTCTTGAATATTATTATAAAGATGACGATTTGGGTGACCCCTTAATTAATGCTTCACACATTGCCGCACTAGAACTAGCCACCCCTGAGCAAATGAACTACATCAAAGATATAGCCCTTAAGGTAAATGATATTATGCGTGAATTTTTAGCCCCAGTAAATATTGACCTTATAGATTTCAAACTGGAATTTGGTCTTCATAAGGGTCAAGTTATCTTAGGTGATGAGATATCCCCAGACACCTGCCGTTTCTGGGATAAAACCACCGGCGAAAAATTAGATAAAGATCGCTTCCGCAGAGACCTTGGCAATGTGGAAGGAGCTTATCAAGAAGTACTGCGTAGATTAACTGGTGAGGAGTAGTCTAGCCGTTAGCCATTAGTCATTAGCTCTGAGCAACAAGTTATTATATATTAGCCGTCATTAAGCTAAAAGTTGGGAGCTGGCGGTTTATGGCTAAGGTTTGACAATTATCCTATCATATCATAATAAATCATGCATAAAAAAATCAAGATATTTTTTTGATAATAATAAAATAGAGGGGGATTAGCGTGTTTCAAGCTAAGATTTACGTTACCCTTAGGAAAAGTGTATTAGATCCGCAGGGCAGTGTGGTTCGTAAGTCTCTATTTGCCCTAGGCTATGACAATGTTCCTGAAGTTCGCATTGGACGTTATATGGTTGTTGATATTGAAGCCGTCGATAGGGCTGCAGCAGAAAAACAAGTTCGTGATATGTGTGATAAGCTGCTGGTCAACCCGGTAATTGAAGACTATACATTTGAATTGGTGGAGGTGTAACGCGTGAAATTTGGAGTGGTGGTATTCCCCGGCTCCAATTGTGACGCCGACTGCCTGCATGCGATCAAAGTTGTAACCGGACAGCCGGCGGAATACATTTGGCACAAATCCGGCAGCGTAGAGGGCTATGACTGCATTGTGTTACCAGGGGGCTTTTCCTACGGAGATTATTTACGCTGTGGTGCCATTGCCAGGTTCTCACCGGTAATGGCACCGGTGGTTGAATTTGCCCAAAAGGGTGGGCTGGTGCTGGGAATTTGCAATGGATTTCAAGTTTTGACTGAGGCAGGGTTGTTGCCTGGCGCCTTGCATCGAAATAAAAATTTGTCCTTTTTATGTCACGATACTTTTTTAAGACTTGAGAACAATACTTCTCCCTTTACAACATCTGGAAATCTAGGCAGTGTTATAAAGGTTCCCATTGCCCATGGAGAAGGAAACTATTATGTCAATTCTGATACCCTTCAGCAATTAGAGGAAAATAACCAAGTGGTTTTCCGTTATTGTACCAAAGATGGCGAAATTACTCCGGAGGCCAATCCCAATGGTTCCGTTAACAACATTGCCGGGATTTGCAATAAGCAGGGTAATGTCCTTGGCATGATGCCCCATCCAGAACGCTGCGCCGAGGAAATACTGGGTAATACTGATGGACAAATGATATTTAAGTCCCTGCTGGATACCTGGCAGAGGAGGTGTGGCTAATGACAGTAGAAGCAAAGGTTTGGCGTGACATGGGTCTGACGGATGTGGAGTACGGGCGCATTGTAGAAATTTTAGGTCGTCAGCCTAATTATGTAGAGATTGGTATCTTTGCTGTGATGTGGTCAGAACACTGCAGCTACAAAACTTCCAAGCCGGCCCTAAAAACATTGCCCACTGAGGGTCCAGCTATATTACAAGGACCCGGTGAAAATGCTGGAATTGTTGACATTGGTGATGGACAGGCTGTGGTATTTAAGATCGAAAGTCATAACCACCCTTCGGCCATTGAACCCTATCAGGGTGCGGCTACTGGGGTGGGGGGTATCTTACGGGATATCTTTACCATGGGGGCCAGACCCATAGCTGTTTTAGATAGCTTGCGTTTTGGAGAACTCAAGGATCCCCGGGTACGTTATCTTTTTGATGGTGTAGTGGCTGGTATCAGTGGTTACGGTAACTGTATCGGTGTACCTACAGTGGGCGGCGAAGTTTATTTTTCAGACAGTTATGAAGAAAACTGTCTGGTTAATGTAATGTGTGTAGGTTTAATTGAGCAAAAGGATATTAAAAAGGGTATTGCTTCTGGTATAGGTAACCCGGTGATGGTGGTAGGTGCCAAAACCGGTCGAGATGGTATCCATGGGGCTACCTTTGCCTCGGAGGAACTGTCCGAAGAAGCCGCAGAAAGGCGTCCTGCAGTGCAGGTTGGAGACCCCTTTATGGAAAAACTACTGCTGGAGGCCTGTCTGGAGGTTATAAAAACCGACTATGTAGTGGGTATTCAGGATATGGGTGCTGCAGGACTGACCAGTTCCTCCTGTGAAATGGCCAGCCGTGCTGGTACTGGTTTAGAAATGGATTTAGCTTTAGTACCCAGACGGGAAGCGGGCATGACCCCTTATGAATTAATGCTTTCAGAATCCCAGGAACGCATGCTGTTGGTTGTGAAAAAAGGCAGTGAGGACAAAGTAAAGGAAATATTTGCCAAGTGGGATCTTGATTGTGTTGTGGTGGGACAAGTGACCGCTGATGGACTGCTCCGACTTAAGGAAGGAGAAACGGTGGTGGCAGAAATGCCCGCCAAAGCTCTCACCGATGAAGCCCCCTTGTACCAGCGGCCCACAGAGGTTCCTGCCTACCTGGCTGAGGTACAAAATTACCCGCTGGATCAACTAAACATGCCCGATGATTATAATGAAGTGCTGCTAAAATTACTGGCTTCCCCCAACATTGCCAGTAAGGAATATGTTTACCGGCAGTATGACCATATGGTAGGACTTAATACAGTGGTACTGCCTGGTTCTGATGCCGCTGTGTTGAGGGTCAAGGGTACTAGTAAAGGTATAGCTATGACTACAGACTGTAATGGACGTTTTTGCTATTTGGATCCCAAGACTGGGGCAGCCATTGCAGTGGCTGAGGCAGCTCGCAACCTCGTATGTTCCGGGGCCAAACCCTTAGCTGTGACTAATTGCCTAAACTTCGGTAACCCAGAAAAACCAGAGGTTATGTGGACCTTCTGGCGTTGTATTGAGGGTATGGGAGAGGCTTGCCGGGCTTTAGAAACTCCGGTGACTGGTGGTAATGTAAGCTTATATAACGAAACCAAGGGTAGTGCAGTTTATCCTACTCCCACCATAGGTATGGTGGGTCTGGTGGAGGATCTTGATAAAGTATGTACCCAGGGATTTAAGGAGGAAGGGGATGCTATCTTCCTCATCGGTGAAAACCTGCCTGAACTGGGTGGCAGTGAATACCTAAAGGTGCATTTTGGCTTGGAAAAAGGCAAGGCACCTCTGCTAAATTTAACCTTAGAGAAAAATGTACAGCAATTTGTGCTGAATGAAATAAAAAGTGGTCTGATTAAATCTGCCCATGATTGTTCTGAAGGTGGTCTAGCAGTGGCCTTGGCTGAGTGTTGCATCACCGGTGGTCTGGGAGCGGATATTACAATGGTACGTCGGTTCCGGGGGGATGCTCTGCTCTTTGGCGAAAGTCAATCTAGAATTATTATCACCATTCCCCGTAACAAAAGTGTAGAATTGGTGAAAAAACTGGTGGAAGCTGATCTACCCTATACTCAGCTGGGCAACGTGGCTGGCTCATCATTGCTAATCAATATTGTCAACCCTGGCTGCAGCGGCTGTGGTGGCAACTTGATCAATCTACCTCTAAGTAAGCTAGAAGAAACCTGGCGGGGGGCGATCGAATGTTTAATGAAATAGATCCCATTCTTTACCCGGATAAGCCAGTGGAAGAGTGTGGTGTTTTTGGTATATATGCACCAGGCTTGGATGTGGCCCGAATAACTTATTACGGTCTATATGCCTTGCAGCATCGTGGTCAAGAGAGTGCGGGGATAGCAGTGGCTGATGGAAGTAGTATTGAGCTGCATAAGGGAATGGGTTTGGTACCAGAAGTTTTCGCTGGTCACAGTCTGGACAAGTTTTCCGGTTTTGCTGCCATTGGTCATGTACGTTATGGTACCACCGGGTCCAGTCATCCACTTAATGCTCAGCCATTAGTCTTTAGATATGCTAAAGGCATGCTAGGTTTGGCTCACAACGGAAATCTTACCAATGTAACGGAGCTAAGTATGCAATTGGCTTCCACTGGGTCAGTTTTTCAGTCTTCTACAGACAGTGAAGTCTTAGTAAATATAATTGCCCGTTACAATGCCAATAGTGTAGAAGATGCTTTAATGAAGTGCATGATTGATGTTAAAGGAGCTTATTCTTTACTGATCATGAGCGAGGATACCCTTTATGCAGCCCGGGATCCCCACGGTTTTCGCCCTCTCTGTCTAGGTCGCTTGGGTGAAGGATATGTGGTGGCTTCGGAATCCTGTGCCTTGACAACAGTGGGTGCCACCTTTATCCGGGATTTGGAACCGGGCGAAATTCTTCGCATTGACCGTAGTGGGGTAACCTCCACCCCAGGTTTTAAAGCGCCTTGCCCGGCCCACTGTATTTTTGAATATATTTACTTTGCCCGACCCGATAGCACAATGGATGGCTATAATGTTAACAAGGTGCGCCGAGAGATGGGACGCCAGTTGGCCAGGGAATACCTGGTAGATGCTGATATCGTCATTCCAGTACCAGATTCTGGTACGGCAGCGGCCAGGGGCTATGCTGAAGAAGCTGGCATTCCCTTTGAAGAGGGACTTATGAAAAATCGCTACATTGGCCGGACCTTTATCCAACCTACCCAACAAATGCGTGAACTGGGAGTACAAATCAAATTAAACCCCATCCGGGAGGTGTTGGAGGGCAAACGTGTGGTGATGGTCGATGATTCCATTGTCCGGGGCACCACCAGTCAAAAGCTAGTATCCATGCTTAGGGAGGCCGGAGCCAAAGAAGTTCACATGGTTATCAGTTCACCTCCGGTTTTGCGGTCCTGTTATTACGGAATTGATACCTCTGATGAAAATGAATTAATTGCCGCTAAAATGCCCCAGGAAGAGATTCGTAAGTGTATCGAAGCCGATGGTTTACATTACCTGAGCCTAGAGGGACTACTACAGATTTTCACACCCAAAGAAGAGCAATTTTGTACGGCATGTTTTAATGGGAATTATCCGGTGGAAATACCTAAGTCAAATAAAAACGCTAAGTTCAGTCTGGAATAAGGAGTGTATCTATGACCGAGCAGAAAGCAAGGCCCCTTACCTATGCTGGTGCCGGGGTTGATATCGAAGCAGGAAACCGTGCCGTTGGCTTGATGAAAAAAGCTGTACGCAGCACCCTTCGACCGGAAGTTCTAACTGAGATTGGTGGTTTCGGTGGGCTTTTTGCCCTCAACACAGATAAATACAAAGAGCCTGTATTGGTTTCCGGAACCGATGGTGTGGGCACCAAACTTCGTTTGGCTCAACTGACTGGTGTTCACCATACCATTGGTATTGATGCTGTGGCCATGTGTGTCAATGATATTTTAGTCCAAGGGGCAGAACCATTGTTTTTCTTGGATTATTTAGCTGTGGGCAAGCTCCAACCAGAAAGGGTGGCCGAGATCGTGGAAGGGGTGGCCGAAGGTTGCCGCCAAGCTGGCTGTGCCCTGATTGGTGGAGAAACTGCAGAAATGCCAGGTTTTTATGCGGAAGAGGAATATGATATAGCTGGTTTTGCTGTTGGGGTGGTGGATCGCAGCCGATTAATTAATGGAGCACATATTGCAGCGGGGGATGTGGTCATAGGTCTTGGCTCCTCTGGTTTGCACAGTAATGGTTACTCTCTGGCCCGCAAGGCTTTGTTAGAAGTGGCAGGTTACAGTGTATCTGATTTTGTTCCAGAGCTAGGTCGGACAGTGGGGGAAGAACTACTCATGCCCACCCGGATCTATGTTAAAACTGTACAAGCCATGTTAGATAAATATACTATCAAGGGGATGGCCCATATCACTGGTGGTGGCTTAACAGAAAACATACCACGTATCCTGCCCCCAGGGGTTCAGGTGGTGCTGGAACCTTCATCTTGGCCGGTGTTGCCGGTGTTTAATTTGATTCAACAGATAGGTCAAGTGGCACAGGAGGAAATGCTTCGGACCTTTAATATGGGGATTGGTATGGTCTTAATAGTACCTGCAGCCGAAGCAGCAACTGTAATGCAAGATTTGGTTAAGTGCAATGAGAGGGCATATCTTATCGGTCGAGTAGAGGATGGTTCCCCACAGGTTAAGTATGAATCAGTTAAAGAGTCTTTAGGGAGATAATTTATGAAAAAATTACGATTAGGTGTACTGGCTTCGGGTCGGGGATCTAATTTGCAATCTATTATGGATTGCTGTCAAAGGGGCTCCCTTGCAGCTGAAGTAGTTGTGGTGATCAGTGACAAACCGTCAGCCTATGCCTTGGAGCGGGCTCGGCAAGCAGGCATTGCGGCCTTTGGCCTAGAGATAGCAGCCTTTCCTAGCAAAGGGGAGTATGAACAGGCCGTAGTTAAGCTTTTGCAGCAGGCTGATGTGGAACTGGTATGCCTGGCTGGCTATATGAGACTGGTGGGGGAAGCATTATTACAGGCTTTCCCCAATAAAATAATGAATATCCACCCAGCACTGCTGCCGTCCTTCCCTGGTCTGCATGGACAAAGGGATGCATTACAGTACGGGGTTAAAATATCCGGTTGTACCGTTCATTTTATTGACGAAGGCATGGACACTGGACCAATCATTTTACAGGCGGCGGTGCCTGTATTATCCGAAGACACCGAAGAGAGTCTATCTGCCCGTATTTTAGAGCAGGAACACCGATTGTACCCCGAGGCCATCCAACTCTATGCTGAGGGACGCTTAGAAGTCAAGGGCAGACGTGTATATATAAAGTAATGACAAGGGAACGGTTCTGTTGTCTGCCGAATAATATACTGGGCCATGTGCCGTGGGCCATGAGCTAAAGACCTTTAAGTAAAATCATGCACAAAAAGCCCAAGGTCCATGGCTCACGGCCCAAGGCCCTTTCCAAAGATACTAAGCTGGGGCGTGAGGGTTTAAATTATCAGCTTTAACCTGACGAATCGCCCCCAACAAATGAAGAAAGGCGTGAGGTTTGATGAAAGTAAAACGCGCTTTAATCAGTGTTTCGAATAAAACTGGTCTGGTGGATTTTGCCCGGGGCTTGGCAGAACTGGGTGTAGAGATTGTCTCCACTGGAGGTACAGCAAAAACCCTGCGGGGGGCTGGTGTACCAGTGGTTTATATATCGGATGTTACTGGTTTTCCGGAAATATTAGATGGCCGGGTTAAGACTCTACACCCCAATGTGCACGGCGGCATTCTGGCCATGCGTACCGAGGAACATCTAAACCAACTTCAGGAACACAATATTACACCCATTGATTTGGTAGTAGTCAATCTTTATCCCTTCCGTGAGACAATTGCTAAGCCCAATGTTACCCTAGAAGAAGCCATCGAGAATATCGACATTGGTGGGCCTACGATGGTACGGTCAGCGGCTAAAAACCATGCCTACGTGGGCATCGTGGTCAATCCTCAAAGGTATGGGGATGTGTTGGCTGTCCTGCAGGAGCAGGGAGAATTACCAGACAAACTGCGGTTGGCTTTAGCTCGTGAAGCCTTTGCCCATACCGCAAGTTACGATACAGCCATTGCCAATTACTTAGGGCAGGTAACCGATGATGAAATATTCCGCCCGGAATTTAACCTTTCCTTGGTCAAGGCCCAGGATCTGCGCTATGGTGAAAACCCCCATCAAAAGGCCGCCTTTTATAGAGACCCCTCGGTTAGCGGGCCATGCATTGCCAATGCCCGACAACTGCATGGTAAAGAGCTTTCCTATAATAATATATTAGATGCCAACAGTGCCCTAGAACTGGTACGGGAATTCACTACGCCCAGTGTGGTAATTATCAAACACAACAATCCCTGTGGTACAGCCACCGCTGACAATTTAGTAGTGGCTTATCAGTGTGCCCTTGAGGCCGATGCTGTTTCGGCCTATGGGGGAATTGTGGCAGTAAACCGAATATTAGATGGAGAAACTGCTGCTCAAATGTCTAAGATTTTCCTGGAAGCCATTATTGCACCAGATTTTACGTCCGAGGCCTTAGAAATTTTGACTAAGAAAGCAAATCTCCGACTGTTGGCCACAGGGGAACTTACTGAGCAAACCAAGGATGTTTTAGAGGTTCGTAAGGTAAATGGTGGCTTGCTGGTGCAGCAGGCTGATCGATTAGTTCTAAATATGGACGAGGTGAAAGTTGTCACCGAAAGACAGCCTTCTCAGGAAGAATTAAAGGAACTAATCTTTGCCATGACAGTGGTTAAGCATGTAAAGTCCAACGCCATTGTATTAGGCAAAGCTGGACAAATAATAGGTGTTGGTGCAGGTCAAATGAACCGGGTCGGTTCTGCTCGCATTGCTTTTGAACAAGCTGGGGAAAAGGCCAGGGGAGCTGTTTTAGCCAGTGATGCTTTCTTTCCGTTCAGGGATACAGTGGATGAAGCAGCTAAGATGGGGATTAGGGCGATTATTCAGCCAGGTGGTTCCATCAGGGATGAAGAGTCCATTCAAGCCTGCAATGAACACGGCATAGCCATGGTCTTTACCGGTATGAGGCATTTTAAACATTAAGAGTTTTATCATGGATAAAATAGCTTAGCAGGAGTGGTCTTTTAATGAAAATTTTAGTGGTTGGCGGTGGCGGACGTGAACATGCCCTGGTATGGAAACTCAAGCAAAGTCCCCGGGTAAAGCAAATCTACTGTGCTCCGGGTAATGCAGGTATCAATCAGATTGCCACCTGTATTCAGATTGCTGCAGAAGACAATCAAGGACTGCTGAACTTTGCGAAAAGAGAACAAATTGATCTCACCGTGGTTGGGCCGGAAATTCCTTTAACCAATGGTATCGTAGATTTGTTCCAGCAAGAAGGACTTAAAATCTTTGGTCCTTCCAAAGCAGCAGCAGAAATTGAGGGCAGCAAAGCTTTGGCTAAGGATATTATGGCCAAATACAATATTCCCACAGCCCGTTATGCCACTTTCGAGGACGCAGAGGAAGCCAGAGCCTATGTCAAGAAATACGGAGCACCCTGTGTAATCAAGGCAGATGGGTTAGCTGCAGGTAAAGGTGTAATCGTGGCCATGGACGATGAAACAGCTTTGGCGGCAGTGGATATTATTATGGCCGAACGAGCCTTTGGCACAGCCGGGGATCGCGTGGTGATTGAAGAATTTTTACAGGGAGAAGAAGTAAGTATCCTTGCCTTTGTGGATGGGGATACAATTGTACCTATGGTGGCTTCCCAGGATCATAAGAGGGTGGGCGATCAGGATAGTGGTCCCAATACCGGGGGAATGGGTGCCTATGCCCCGGCACCAGTCTATACTTCGGAACTGGCTAAAATTGTAGAACAAGACATACTCTACCCCACCGTTAAGGCCCTAGCTGCAGAGGGACGGCCTTACCGGGGTGTACTATATGCTGGGTTAATGGTTACCTCTGAGGGACCTAAGGTGTTAGAATTTAATGCCCGCTTTGGAGACCCGGAAACTCAACCTGTTCTGTGCTTGCTGGAAACTGATCTGGTAGATATTATGGAAGCTATTTTGCTAGGACGCTTGGCCCAACAGCCAGTGCAGTGGAAGGAGCAGGCTGCTGTCTGTGTGGTGATGTCTGCCCAAGGCTATCCAGGAAAATATGAAAAGGGCATGGCCATATCAGGTTGCGATCAAACCCCAGCAGGGGTCGAAGTGTTTCATGCCGGCACAAGCCTGAAGGACGGCAAGGTTGTGGTGTCTGGTGGCCGTGTACTGGGAGTAACAGCCATTGGACCAAATATCCAGACAGCCATTGAGCGGGCTTACCAGGGAGTAAAGGTTATCCATTTTGATGGAGCGCATTATAGAACAGATATTGCCCATAGGGCGTTGAATAGAGATTAGACATTAGTCTTAAGTAAAATGGCCATAGGCTATGATATTGAAAAAGGCCAAACCGTCAAACATAATCTGACGGTTTGGCCTTTGGTAATTTTAGCGGAGAGTTTTTACTTATAGAAAAGATCCAAAAGGACAACAATCAAATATAGCTCATGGCCCATGGCTCAAGGCCAAGGGCCAGTTGTTTATCTCCCACGTTCAAATTCCACTTCAACTCTAGAAAGAGTTTCTTCTTGGGGACTAAGGTAGATGGTTCTACTGGGGAAGGCAATGGAGACCCCTTCTTCTTCAATTATTTGCATAATACTAAAATTAATTTCCTCTTTTACTTTCAAAAATTGTTCCCAAACAGTTGTCTTGGTAAAGAAATAGAGGAAAATATCTAAGCTATTTTCATTAAAACGATCAAAGGTTACAAAGATTGTATCCGGGTGAATATCCGGGTGGTTTTTCAACATATCCTTTAGTTTATTTACTGTACTTTCTATTTTTGTCTTTGGTGTATCATAGGTAAGTCCTAAATTGAACGTAATACGTCTTTTACCCATTTTACTCCAATTTGTAATACTTTCGTTAGCCAAGGTTGCATTAGGTACTGTTACTACTGCTTGGGCAAAGGTTCGTATCTTTGTACTACGAAAAGTAATATCCTCGACGGTACCCTCAACACTAGGGGTCATAATCCAATCACCGATGGAAAAGGGTTTTTCAGTAATAATCACTACTCCACCGAATAAATTACCAATAGCATCCTTTGCTGCCAATGCAAAGGCCAGACCGCCTAAACCAAGTCCAGCTACAAAGCCATTTACATCATATTCAAACTCTTGAGCAATGATGCTAAAGCTGATAGCCACAATAATAAAGCGGATAGCCTTTGAAATAAAAGGGATTAGTATTTGGTCTATTTCTATATTCATTCTTTCATTTATTTTATGAAATAAAAGTGAAGAATGAGAAGAGAGATTATATAATCCCCAGGCAATTATAACGATGACAGAGGATCGGATGACTTTTAAAAATACAGGATTTGTTTGTTCGATATAAGGGAAATAACCCGCAGCAACATAAATACCAATAATTAGAAAGAGCCAGCGAACAGGATGTTCGAATGAGAGACATAGATAAGAAAAAAATTCAGTAGGTGATTTTTTACTAATTAATAGAATAAGGCGGAAAACATATTTGGTAAAAAGTTTTCTAAATATAAGGAAGAGCAACAAAATGCCAATTGAAATTCCTAAGTTTTCAAGGGTATCATAGGGAATAGTGAGTCCTGCTAACATTTTTAGTACTCCTTTCTTATTTATTGTCATTTAATAATCATAACATACAGGTGTCAGGCTTGCATTATTCAATTATTCAAGCTTGACTCCCTTTTTCTAATCTTTGCTTTCAGCCATCATCCATGGGACTTGGGCTTGAAAAAATAATTTGTTACTTTAAATTAATAAAATCATAAAGGATTTAATTCTCTAACGTCGAAAAGGGTTAAAGGGAACAGATGGGAAAAACTTATCTTGGCCATAATAATAGATAGCACGGGAGGGATTTCCTTGAAGTATCAGGGTAAGTTAAAGGATAAACTCAATGACAGCCTTTTTGAAGCGATTTTGTCGCTGAGGAATATTGATGAATGCTATCATTTTTTTGAAGATATATGTACTGTTTCAGAACTTCGCTCCTTGGCCCAAAGACTGGAAGTGGCTAAAATGCTAGAAGCAAACCGAACCTACGGGGATATTGCCACAAAAACAGGGGCTAGTACTGCCACCATCAGTAGGGTAAAACGCTGTTTAAATTATGGGGCCGACGGTTATAAGCTAGTGTTAAGACGGCTAGCGGAACAAAGCCCAATGCAAAATGACAAAACAAAAGAATAAAAAAGGGTGTGACTTTATGACATCAAGCAGATTTGGTCGCCTGGCACCTGGTGTCCGGGATGTGCTACCTGCAGAAGCTCACTTAATGCGCGGTTTGAAGGAAAAATTCACAAAGTTGGTTGAAACCTGGGGTTATAAAGAAGTTGTAACTCCAACTTTTGAATATATGGAGAATCTTTCCTCCGAGGAACTGCAGGAAGAAAAGTTTTTTAAATTTTTAGATCGTCAAGGACATCTCATGGCCTTGCGTCCAGATATGACCAGACCGATGGCTCGTCTAGTTGCCACTCGCATGAAAGGCATTACACCGCCTTTGCGATTATTTTATTTGGCCAATGTTTTTAACTATGAACTGCCCCAGGTAGGGCGCCAAAGAGAATTTTATCAGGCTGGGGTAGAACTTATGGGTCCCTCTTCCCCTGAGTCTGATGCCGAAGTTGTCGCCTTAGTGGCAGAGTATCTTAGGCAGACAGGGTTAGGCGATTTTCAAATTAGTATTGGTAATGTCGGGATATTTCATGGATTGGTAAAACAACTAGGATTACCCAGGGAAGTGGCTCAGGACCTTAAAGAAGCTCTGGGCAATAAGGACTATGTTAAAGTGGAGGAAATCCTGGCATGCCATGCTGCCACTCCCGAGGAAGCACGCCGAGCCTTGGATCTTATTGAATTGCGGGGTGGACCGGAAATTTTAGACCAAGCCATTGAGTTGGCTCAACCAGGACCAGCTACGGATGCCATCGATAATCTTCGAAAGTTATATCGGGGTCTCACTTGTTATGGTGTAGAAAGAAATATTACACTGGACCTAGGTCTTCTAAGGGGTCTGGATTATTATACCGGTCTGGTCTTTGAAGGCTATACCGTTGCCATGGGCTTCCCAATTTGTGGTGGTGGACGCTACAACCAACTGCTGGCCAACTTCGGCTATCCTATGCCTGCCACTGGCTTTGCAGTAAACCTAGAGCGTGTATTAGTAGCCTTGGAGCGCCTCCAGGGTCCCCCCAGAGAACCAGCACCGGATGTATTGGTGGCCTGGGATAATGACAGTTTGGCTGAGGCCTTGCAGGTGGCCAGAGAGTTAAGGTCCCAAGGCCAAAATGTAGTTACAGCTCTCTTCGAATACCAACCAGCCAAAGCCAAGGCAGAAGCCAGAAGTCTGGGAGTTGCCAAGGTGATTTACGTTGATAAAGAAGGTAATAGTGAGGAGATAAGCCTTTAATCTGTTTATTTTTTGAAAAAAGATACCCCTCCGAAAAAGCAGAAGTATTAACGCTTTTCCGGAGGGGTTATTTAATAGAATGTTATGATAGGTTCTAACTCTCCATTCTGGTATAGCAATGGCAAGAGTTTAATTATTGCAAGCAAATTTGGTTAACCTTTGATATTATTTATCTTTATCTCTGTTTCCAGATAGGTTAGCCAGTAGCTCCTTACGGTTGGAGAAACCGGCCTTTCTTAAAATGTTTCTTGCATGAAACTTTACCGTGTGACGTGATATACATAGAGTGATTGCAATTTCCGCATCAGTATGACCTTTGCAGATAAGCTCGTAAACTTTTTTCTCTGCGTTGGTTAAGTTGTGATAATACTCTGGTAAATTAATGGCAGACAATTGATCATCCTTGGTGGCGACCAGCTCATTAGTGGCAGTGGGAATGGTTGTTATTATTTTGGTTGAAGATAGTGTCGATGATCGAAGCAAAAATACCAGCAGGGGGTTAATCAGTAATAAAAGGCAGGCACCTATTACAGATAAGGCTGGGTTTAAAAGTGGGTTTTCAAGGATACCTGAATCTATAGCTATGCCAGGGGCTGTTATAAATAACAAAGATAACCCCAAACCCAGTCCAAAGGCCTTCTGGTATCCTAAAAAAATTGACAGTTTACCAAGTATAAGCCAGTAAAACAAGTCCATAGCTGCAAGGCCTATGGCCAAAAAGGAGAAAGTTATTGTAACCTCGAGCAAATTTTCTAGCCCCGATATTGAAGTAGCCAGGCCAATCCCGAGCATACTAAGGCTGATGGTTCCTACCCAGTAGAAGGAGTATTTTTTGGAAAAAAACGCTAGAATTAGAACGGTCAATGCATATACGAACAACTCAATACCCATTAAGCCAGGTATTTTTGAGTAGAAAAGGGGTAGTACCGCTCGATACCATAAACCTCCAGAAAAGTAGGCAAAAGATGATAACATTGCTATTCCTAAAAAAGTGTACATAATATTTTTATTATTTTCTGGTTCTGCCTTGCTTTGCTGTGTTTCAATTAATGGTTTGGTGCGGGTTAAATAATATGCACCTAACAGAGGTCCCAGTCCTGTTATTGAGGCGGTAACCTTATACAATGTTTCCAGTTTAGGATAATCGAATAACATCAAGCCCAGTAATATATTAGTAAATGCCATTGCAAAACCTACAGTAAGCTCGGGGGATTTATTAAACCTGAAGCCACCAGCCCAGATCAGTACTAGGTAGGCAGAGATAAATCCCAGTAAAGCACATATCCCATACTGTATATAACTATGAACTGGAAATATAGACCAAATAAATGTAAAAATGAAAACAACAAAACCTGCAAGTTTTACGGATAGGGTATTTTGGAACACACAGGTGGGTAGTAGCCCTAATACCACCAGTCCTAGGCCGTGACTTGCAGTAAAAATATGACCTAAAACGTAAGCTTTGGGTCCAAATATAAAATGCAACAAAAGACCGTGCATTGGGTAAATTAAAATCCAGCCAAATATTAAGATAAGGGCGGAAGATTGACCCGCCCAGGGCGGTATATATAAATTTGCTATTAATTTATTTATCATAATTTAAATAGATTCTTTTTATTTAAAATTTCTCCTACCCCAAAAACATAATTTTCTTAAGATTTCAACCGCCTGAAAGGGTGGTTTTTGTTTGACCAAATTTACATAAGTCGGGGTAGGTTTAGGGGTAGGATATCATTTGGGGGTAGAAATATCAATAAACAGCCTTTAAGGGTAGTAGTCTACAGTAAAAAAAAATAGCACAATAAAGTTGTTCCTTAACTGTTAAGCTTACTTAACAGTTCTTTTCGTATTGGAACGGCTAATAAAAAATAGACTTACCTCATATTGGACGGTTCAATGAGGAGAAGAAAGGTGGGTGATAAAACCAAAGTATTAATTTATGAAAAGGGAGGTAAAAGTGTGGGTTTTAGAACAATAAAAAATATTTTTTTTATTAACTTACTTATGATTTTTTTGATGTTAACCTTTTTCCCAGTATCCGCCATTGCGCAAGACTCAGATATTAAAGGACACTGGGCCGAAAAACAAATAAGTGATTGGGTGCAAAGTGGTTTGGCCAAAGGTTATGAGGATGGCAAATTTAAACCAGAAAACAATATCACAAGGGCTGAATTTATGGCACTTGTTAACAGATCATTTGGTTTTACAAAAGCAATAGAAGTTAATTTTTTAGATGTTAATGCAAATGATTGGTTTGCTGGTGATATCGCAAAAGCAATGGCTGCGGGGTATATTGGTGGATATCAAGATGGAACAATGAAGCCAAATAATCAGATAACTAGACAAGAAGTTGCCTCAATAATAGCCAGACTTTTACAGCTGGACGCTAGTACAAACATAAATATCAATAACTTCAAGGATGCCAAGGATATGCCCCAATGGAGTAGGAATGCCATAGGAGCAGTGACTGCAAATGGTTATATGGGTGGTTATGCAGACCAAACCTTTAAACCTATAAAGCCTATTACACGGGCTGAAGCCATAGTTTCACTGGATCGGGTCACAGGAGAGAAAGCAACTGCCGCAGGGAAAACCATATCCTATACACAACCCGGCATCTATGGACCTGCCACAGGTACTGAAACCATTAAGGGCAATGTAATAATTAGTGTAGCAGATGTAACTTTACAAAACACTACCATTACCGGAGATTTGTTGTTAGCTGAGGGTGTCGGAGATGGTGATGTCAAACTTAAGAACGTAAAGGTTAGTGGTAAAACAATAATCAAAGGTGGTGGGGCAAATAGCATTACCCTAGAGGATTGCTCATTGCCCAGTATAACGGTAACTAAAGAAGGGGTAAGGGTAGTTGCCTCGGGTAATACAACAGTTAAGGTTGTGCAACTGGAGTCCGGAGCCACACTGGTTGAAACCACCACAATGGGCCCAGGCTTTGAAACTGTAACCCTATCAGAGGTTATTCCCGCAACTGCTAAGGTCAGTCTGACAGGTAATTTTGCAGCTGTCACAGTGGCAGCCAAAGAAGTAAAAGTTGAAGTTATGTCTGGTCAAATCGAAACCTTAGAAGTGGCCAAGGAAGCAGTTGGTGCCACGGTTAATGTGGCCAAGGATGCAACGGTAAATACTCTAACGGCAAATGCAGCGGCCCGGGTTACTGGAGATGGTAAAATTGAAACAGCCAAAGTAAATGCAGCTAATGTGAGTATTGCCCAAACACCCACTAAACGAGAGGTGGCCAGCGGTGTAACTTCCAATATTGGAGGGCAGACTGTTTCTGGCGGAACTTCATCCTCCGGTGGCGGTGGTGGTGGCAGCAGCACTACACCAAAATATGAAGTAGCAGTATCGACTAATCCCGAAGCAGGAGGAACCGTACTTGGCGGGGGTAGCTATACTCAGGGAGCTGCAGTAACAGTAATAGCAACAGCAAAGGCAGGCTACAAATTTGTCGACTGGACAGAGAATGGATCACAGATAAGTACCAGCGCTAACTACTCCTTCACTATGGGTACAGCAGCCAGAATACTGGTGGCTAATTTTATACCAACAGATCCCGTTGAACCGAGTCCCTTTACACCGGGAGAGGGAGGGTCTCTACCTGATTTTATACCCTTTAGCAGTGAACCAGGAAAAATTGGTGGACTGTATGTAGATAGAACCCATAGGGTAAATCAGGGCTTTGTCTTCGGAGGAGGAGAAGTGGGTAACTATGCTGTAGTAGACCTTGAATTTGACCCACCCTCAAAATATGGTGCCAATAGTTATACTTTGCAGTATTCTGATGATGGCTCCACATGGAGGAATTATCAGCATTACGGTGAGGATCTTACGACCTCAAATAATGAACAGGATAATTTCAGCCTAAACAGCCCTGCCGGAAGTTATAATTACCGTCTGTTGGTTAATGGTGGTGCTAAGAACGGCTATACCTCCAACGAGGTGGAGGTCCCTCTATCTGCTATTACTACAGTATTTACCGGCTGGGGATTGGATGAAAGTATGTCAATTACTGGTGTTATTGCACCCTATGTTGGTAGTGGTAAGGAAGCCTCCTTTAACGTAGAAAAGCTTCCAGATCATGATGGAACTGATCTGAATCAATATCTAACGTACCAGTGGTATAGGGTAAATCCAGCTACCTTTGCCATGACAGCCATAGAAGGAGCAACAGATCTGACCTATACAACAACTGAAGCCGATGCAGGATACTTGATTCTATGCCGTGCCACTGGCGATGGTACCAATGTGGGTGGATTTATCCAGATCTTGTCTCATTGGTCACCTATCATTGCTAATAAAGCCTATGTAAATAATGTTACTAATGATGGATTTACACTCAATCTGCACAAAAGCGTAGCAGAGCTCGGAACCGAAGATATAAAACTTTCCTATTATGATGCTGATAATAACGAAGTAATTGTACCCATCGACTCCATTACACCCCATGACAATAATGCAGTATTTGAGATTGCTGCAGCTATTCCCCAGGGTGTGTCTGAACTGTATCTTCATAACACTTCAGATTTTTGGAGACTTGTGTCGGTACAAGGCGGACAACATGGTCACATGATGGAAGGTTTGAGGATTACCCGTGGAGTACCAACGGATCCTGCTGCAGATATAGCAGTTACCTTAGAGAGTACGGAAATGTCTTGTCCATATCATCTAGGTGTGATGGTAAAGAATGCAGCGACTGGTGCTCCAATAACAAATCTTGTTGCTGGGGATCTGGAAGAGAACCCCAATCTAGTGTTTAATTTTTATTTGGAAAAGGGTGGTATAGATATTCCTCTACGAATGGTCTTTCATAATGAAGCAAATGATGAAGAAAATGAAGGACACTATGTCATCTACCCTACAGATGATTATAGACCAATGCAGGGTGAGTACAAATTAACTTTGAACAAAACAGGGTATGTTATCACAAGTCTTGATTTTTCTTTTCCCTTGGAAGAAAACAATGCAGATTTATTAATGACCTTAGAGAATACCGATGATGAAACTATGACCAATGATCTAGAGGTAGAGGAAATCAATACAATAACAGATGTACCTATAGCTGATCCTGTTTCGGATGATCTTACAAATTCTTTAACACTAGAAGATGCCGATGCAGATATAACAGAACCTCTAGAAAATACTAATGGTGAAACTACTCCAGATAACCTAGATGTAATTGACACAACAATAGAGGGTAATTTTTGATCTTGTTACCGCTGAATCTTTTATAAAACTAATATCTGAAAGGTGGAGGTCCCTAGGCAGAGATGCAAAGGGGTCTCCTCCTTTGTTAAGAGGATTAATTTACAAATTAAAAGGAATAGTATAAATTGCAATTAATTATTCTACATAGAAAAACTTTATCTTGACACCCACTGATTATGCATTTAACATACTATTATATTAATAATTTAACAAGTTAAAGGGGTGATCCTGTGGTTGCAGCAAAGGATTTATTGACCATTGCTATACCCAAGGGGACTTTGTACAAGGAAACCGTAAAACTCCTGGGGTTGGCTGGTTTAGATATAGAGTTTATGAAGGATCCCGGGCGTCAATTGCTGCTTCAATCCGAACAGGAAGCGGTACGTTTTATTATCTGTCGTCCCACGGATATTCCCACCTATGTTGAATACGGTGCAGCGGATCTGGGTCTGGTGGGAAAGGATACCATTGTGGAACAACATAAGGATGTATACGAGCTATTAGACCTAAAATATGGCGGCTGTGGCTTTGTGGTAGCAGTTCCCAAAGGAAAAGAGCAAGAACTTCAGTTTTGGAATCAAACCCGGGTAGCCACTAAATTTCCCCGCATTGCAGAGGAGTTTTTCCGCCAGCAGGGCATGCAAATGGAATTTGTTAAGCTGCACGGCAACATTGAACTGGCTCCTATTGTAGGTTTGGCAGAAGTGATCGTAGATTTAGTATCCACAGGAAGAACTCTGCGTGAGAACAACTTGGTACCGGTGGCAGATGTATTGAGTTCCACTACTCGTTTGATTGCCAACCGGGTTAGCCATCGTTTGAAGAGTGAAAGAATTAATCCATTGGTAGAAAGAATGAGACAAGTGGTGGAGGGGGGGAAGCTTAATGGGGGTCATTAGAATCATAAAATCAACCGATCCATCAGAGATTAATGGCTTATTAAGTAATCGAACTAATGATCAGGGGGAAATTGCCCAGCGAGTTGCTTCCATTATCCAGGAAGTCAGGGAACAGGGTGATCAAGCTCTATGCTTTTTTGCTCGACGTTTTGATAAAGCCAACTTAGAACCAAAGGACTTAAAAATCTGTCCCGAGGAAATCGAAGATGCCTACCAACTGGTGGACCCTGAGGTCTTGGCCTCCCTTCGATTGGCCAAACAAAGGATTGAAAGCTTCCATCAAAAACAGCTTTCACGGTCCTGGTTTCAGCCGGATCCTGAGGGTACGGTCCTGGGTCAGTTAATTATACCCTTGGAGCGGGTTGGTATTTACGTTCCCGGTGGTACTGCCTCTTATCCTTCATCTGTGTTAATGAATGCAGTTCCTGCTAAAGTAGCTGGGGTATCACAAATTGTAATGGTTACGCCACCCATGTCTGATGGCAAAATCAATCCTTACACTCTGGTGGCTGCGGCGGAAGCGGGAGTGGATGAAATCTATAAGGTGGGTGGTGCTCAGGCTGTGGCAGCTCTGGCCTATGGCACAGAAACAATTGCCCCGGTGGACAAAATTACAGGCCCTGGTAATATCTACGTAACCTTGGCTAAACGGTTGGTTTATGGAATGGTTGGAATTGATATGCTGGCCGGTCCCAGTGAGGTTTTACTGGTAGCTGATGCCACTGCTAAACCAGTCTGTGCAGCTGCCGACATGCTTTCTCAAGCGGAACACGATGCTATGGCTTCGGCCATTTTATTAACCCATGATGTTTCCTTGGCTGAGTCAGTAAGCCTTGAGTTGGAAAGGCAGTTAGCGGAACTGCCACGTCAGGAAATTGCCCGCCAAGCACTGGCCAAGCATAGTGCCATTATTCTGACTGAAAGCATTGAAGAATCTTTGCAGTGGGCCAATCGCTTTGCTCCCGAACATTTGGAAGTCTTAGTGGATGACCCATTTAAATACCTGGGAAAAGTAAAACACGCCGGTGCAATTTTCTTGGGACACTATTCTCCTGAGCCAGTGGGTGATTATCTGGCGGGTCCAAACCATGTGCTGCCCACCAGCGGTACGGCTCGTTTTTACTCGCCACTAAATGTTGATACCTTTATGAAAAAATCCAGTGTCATTGCCTTTACCGAGGAAAGCTTGCAAAGGCTGGGAACTGATATTATTCGTCTGGCTGAGGTGGAGGGGTTGCAGGCCCACGCCAATGCAGTCAAGGTACGTTTAGGTAAGAAATAAACACCAGTTCGTGAAGGATGTGAAAAGATGAGTGATATTTTTAACGTTGCCAATCTGATTCGCTCTGATTTAGAAAAATTGATCCCCTATGATGCTTACTTATATCCAGGAGCAATCAGACTAGATGCCAATGAAAACCCATTTAACTTTCCAGAGGAGATAGCAAGAGAAATAGGAAATCTTGCGGCTGGTGAATTGGTGACCCGATATCCAGATAGCGACGCCAAGGAATTGCGTCAAGCCATCGCTCAATATTGTGGGGTTTCCCCTGAACAGGTTATGGCAGGCAATGGGTCCGATGAACTTATACTTAATATTTTGTTAACCTTTGGTACTGGTGGACGGGTGATTATTACCAATCCAACCTTTTCGATGTATAGAATCCATGCCATGATCGCTGGTGCTAGACCCATTCCATCACCTAGGCGCAGTGATTTTTCCATAGATGTACCAGCATTGGTAAGTTACGCTAATAAACCTGAAACCAGGGTGATATTTATTTGTTCTCCCAATAACCCTACAGGCAACAGTTCCACCCTGGAAGAAATAGAGAGTGTTTTACATCAAGTGAACTCCTTAGTGGTGGTGGATCAGGCCTATCTAGAATTTGGCGGAGCAGATTGTACGCCTTTGTTAAATAAGTACCCTAATCTGATTATCCTTCGGACCTTCTCCAAGGCCTTTGCTCTGGCAGGATTGAGAGTGGGATATATGTTGGCACATCCAGACGTATTGCGCCAGATTAAAAAGGTGAAACAACCCTTTAATTTAAATTCTTTCTCCCAGGCAGCGGCAAGAGTAGTACTAAAAAATAGAGGGCTTTTTGAGGAACAAATTAAAGAAATCAAAAGACAAAGGGATCAAGTTTACCGACAGTTACTGGAGATTGAAGGTGTAACACCCTACCCCTCAGTAACCAACTATATTCTGTTCAGAACTAATTACAGCAGTAAAGTTATTTACAAGGAACTTTTAGAAAAGGGTGTCTTGATCCGTAAGCTAGGCGGACCAGAACTGCCCGGATTCCTACGTGTGTCCGTGGGAACCCAGGAGGAAAATAAAACCTTTACGGAAGCTCTGACAACCGTTCTTGAGCAGCTCAGGAGGTCGGGTCAGGATGCAAAATAGAGAGGCCAAAATTGAACGGATAACCTCTGAAACAAACATCATCGTAGAAATGTCCCTGGATGGTAACGGTCAATATCAAATTGCCACTGGAGTGGGTTTTTTTGATCATATGCTTTGTTTATTTGCTAAACATGGAGCACTAAACCTGACAGTTAAAGCAGCAGGTGATACTTTTATTGATGATCACCATACCGTTGAAGATGTAGGCATTGTTCTGGGTCAGACCATAAAGCAGGCCTTGGGAGATAAAATGGGTATTGCCCGCTATGGTCATGCTCTGGTACCAATGGATGAGGCATTAGTACTGGTGGCTTTGGACATCAGCGGCAGGGGTCACCTGGAATTTGATTTATCTTTACCAACAGCCAAAGTAGGAAGTTTTGATACGGAGTTGGTAGAAGAATTTTTTAGGGCCTTTGCCCTCAACTGTGGCCTGACACTACATGTACGGATGTTTAGTGGCCGCAATACCCATCATATTATCGAAGGGGCCTTTAAGGCCCTGGGCCGGGCTTTGCGCCAGGCTATAGCCAGGGACCAACGTTTGACCGGGATTCCTTCTACCAAGGGAGTGTTGTAATATGATTGCCATTATCGATTACGGTATGGGAAACCTGCGCAGTGTGCAAAGGGGCTTTGCCCAAGCCGGTTACCAGGCAGAAATAGTGCAAAGACCTGAACAAATAGCTGCAGCAGCGGCGGTGGTTTTACCCGGTGTGGGTGCCTTTGCTGATGCAATGGATAATCTAAAAAGCAGCGGCATGGTAGACGCCATTTACGGAGCGTTACAAGCCCATAAGCCCTTTTTAGGTATTTGTTTGGGACAGCAATTATTGTTTGAATCCAGCGAGGAATTTGGTAGCACCAAAGGGCTGGGTATTTTTCCGGGAACGGTAAAGCGTTTTCCTGCTGGTTCCTTAAAAGTACCGCATATGGGTTGGAATCAGGTGGAGATAAAAAGCGAAAGTCCATTGTTAGAGGGGATTTCTCAAGGGGATGCTTTTTATTTCGTGCATTCCTATTATGTGGAACCCAAAGAGGAGCAACTGACCCTATGCCTGACAGAATACGGGATCAAATTTTCATCGGTTGTTGGACGGGACAATGTTTTTGGCATTCAATTTCATCCAGAAAAAAGCAGTAATCTTGGTATTCGTATCTTAGAGAACTTTGGAAAGCTGGTGAAGGCATGATACTATTTCCAGCCATCGATCTAAAGGATGGACAATGTGTGCGTCTCATAGAAGGGCGTATGGACAGTGCCACTGTCTATTCCAATGATCCTGGCAGTATGGCTAAGCTGTGGCAGGATCAAGGGGCACAATTTATCCATGTGGTGGACTTAGACGGTGCCTTTGCCGGGCAACCCCGTAATAGACAATCCATTATACAGATTGTGCAAAGTGTTCAGGTGCCGGTTCAAGTGGGAGGCGGTATCCGCGATCTGGATACCATTACAGATTTATTATCTCTGGGAGTCAACCGAGTAATCCTTGGCAGTGCAGCCATTTTAAACCCAAGTCTAATCGCAAAAGCCTGTCAAAAATATGGCGAGAGGGTACTGGTGGGTATTGATGCCAAGGATGGTTTAGTAGCCATCCAAGGTTGGGGGGAAACCGTAGAGAAAACAGCCTTAGAACTGGCCTTAGAGATGAAAGAAGTGGGTATACAGAGAATTGTCTTTACGGATATCAGGCGTGACGGAAAACTTACCGGACCAAATCTGGCAGCCACCGGCGAATTGGCCAGGGACAGCGGTCTAAGAGTAATTGCCTCAGGTGGTGTTTCTTCTCTGGAAGATATTCGACAGTTGAAAAAACTGGAGCCACAGGGAGTGGAGGGGGCCATAATGGGAAAGGCCCTCTACACAGGAGCAATTAAACTTCCAGAGGCCCTAGCCATTGCCCGGGGGGAGGGATAAGCATGTTGATGAAAAGAATTATTCCCTGTCTGGATGTCACCGCTGGCAGGGTGGTGAAGGGTACTAACTTTGTTAATTTAAGGGATGCCGGAGATCCGGTGGAATTGGCGGCCTTATATGATCAGGCAGGTGCTGATGAACTGGTGTTTCTGGATATTACAGCTTCCTCGGATGGACGTGCCACCATGGTGGATGTGGTTCGCCGTACCGCAGAGGAAGTTTTTATCCCATTTACGGTGGGTGGTGGGATAAGGACTGTGGAAGATATGCGGCTGATGCTAAAGGCCGGAGCTGATAAGATTGGGATCAATACTGCTGCCATAAAAAATCCCCAGCTAATTTCTGAGGGGGCCATTAAATTCGGCAGCCAGTGTATCGTTGTGGCCATCGATGCCCGCCAAGTGGCACCGGAAAAATGGGAAGTTTTTATTCACGGTGGACGCACATCCACTGGTTTAGATGCGGTGGAGTGGGCAGTTCAGGCGGAGAAATTGGGTGCTGGGGAAATTCTACTAACCAGTATGGACCGGGATGGCACCAAGGAGGGCTTTGATTTGGCCCTGACCCGAACCATAGCCAAGCACGTTAAAATTCCTGTCATTGCTTCTGGCGGCGTAGGCAATCTGGAACACATAGCCCAGGGCTTAACTGAAGGCATGGCCGATGCAGCCTTGGCTGCCTCGATTTTCCACTTTGGTGAATATACCATAGAGCAGACAAAAAGGTATTTAATGGAACGGGGTATTCCGGTGAGACTTTAATAAACAGCCATCAGTCATCAGCTTTTTAGAGTTGATTCTTTGGGCAAGATATTTTTTTTCAGTCTTTTTAGAAAACTTTATTCAAATGGAGATTTTCGATTGATGCTATCGGCTTTTGACACACCACTGGTTTTAAAGCTGAAGGCTGAGGGCTGAAGGCGGATGGCTATTCTTGATAGAAGTGAGTGATAACAATGAAGTTCAACCTTGAGAATCTCAAATATAATGAAGCGGGACTGCTGCCAGCTATTGTACAGGATGTACATACCAGGGAAGTTTTAATGATGGCTTGGATGAACCGGGAAGCGGTGGAAAAAACCCTGCATTGTGGAGAAACCTGGTTCTATAGTCGTAGCCGTCAGAAGATGTGGAAGAAGGGTGAAACCTCCGGCCATGTACAGAGGGTAAAGGAGCTATACTATGACTGTGATGCCGATACCCTGCTGGTATTGGCGGAGCAAGTGGGGGAAGCTGCCTGCCATGAGGGTTATCGATCTTGTTTCCATAACAAGGTCAACCAGGATGGAACAGTAACAGTACAAGGGGAGAAGAAATTTGACCCTGCTACTGTTTACGGAAGCGAAGTTGGCCATGCTGGCCCGCAAATAATTGAGCAGTTATATCAAGTGATCCTAAGTCGCAAAGAAGAACGTCCGGAAGGCTCCTATACCACCTACCTTTTTGATAAGGGTGTAGACAAGATTTGTAAAAAGATTGGTGAAGAATCTGCGGAGGTCATCATCGGGGCTAAAAACAGCCGGGAGGAACTTACCTACGAAGCAGCGGACTTGATCTACCATCTGCTGGTACTACTAGCTAATCAAGGGGTCAGTACTGCAGAAATCTATCGGGAGTTGGCGAAAAGAAGGAAGTAGGTTAGCTGTTAGTTATTAGCTGTTAGCCATTAGCTTTTGGCTTTTAGCTTATTAGGACTTGGGCCATGAGCCATGGGATTTTAAAACGTATGGAACGAATCAGAGGTCGTTCCATACGTTTTAAACAGAGAACGTTAATCAATGTGCAGCATCTAGTGAGGGGAGAAATCCCTCCACATATATTACTAACAGCTAAAGACTAAAAGCTAAAATGGCAGCACCGCACCACACCGTAGATGGTGCTTTTTTTTTAATCCAAAATTTTGTGCAAAGATGATAGAAGGTAATCGACACTTTCTTTCGAATAACAATGTTGATATAATGTACAGTGTTTTCTTATTAAACTTGACATAACATCAGTCATAAAACCACCGATGTAAATGCAGTGGACCTTGGGCCAGCCAAAAGCCCCATAATCAAAACATGCATAAAAAGCCCAAGGCCCTTCCCAAAGCTCTAAAAAGCTGAAGGCTGATGGCAATACTTATACCAGTTGGAGGAAAAGATGAATATTTTAGCTAGCCTTAATCCCGCCCAGGCAGAGGCGGTTCAACATACCGAAGGGCCCTTGTTGGTTCTGGCAGGGGCCGGTTCTGGGAAAACCAGGGTGCTAACCCACCGGATTGCTCAGATTTTAGGTCAAGGGGTAAGACCCTACAACATTTTAGCCATTACTTTTACCAATAAAGCTGCCAGCGAAATGAGAGCCAGGGTGGAGAATTTAGTACCCCAAGCTGCCAAGGACCTTTGGGTTACCACCTTCCATAGTGCTTGTCTGCGTATCTTGAGAAGAGAAATTGATGTTATGGGTTACGGTTCAAACTTTTCCATTTATGATGATGCGGATCAACAAACTGTGGTCAAAGAATGCCTAAGGGAACTGGATATTGATGAAAAACGCTTTCAACCGCGGGCCATGCTATCGGCTATTTCCGGTGCTAAAAACAAACTGCAAAGCCCAGAACAGTTTGACCGTGGGGCCTATGAATATTTTGAACAAGTTGCAGCGAAAGTTTACCGCTTATATCAAGAAAAGCTTTTTAAAAACAATGCCTTGGATTTTGATGATTTGATTATGCTAACTGTTAGGTTGTTTAAGGAGCATCCGGAGGTCTTGGCCTATTATCAAAATAAATTTCAATACATACTGGTGGATGAATACCAGGATACCAACCATACCCAATATGTATTGGTCAATCTGTTGGCAGAAAGCCACCGTAACATCTGTGTGGTGGGTGATCCTAACCAATCCATTTATAAATGGCGGGGAGCGGATATTAACAATATCCTAGATTTTGAACGGGGTTACCCGGAGGCTAAAGTGGTCAAGTTGGAGCAGAACTATCGCTCCACCGGCAATATTTTGCAAGCAGCCAATGCGTTAATTAAAAACAATATCGAAGCCAAGGACATGAAACTCTGGACTGCCAAAGGAGCGGGAAATCTCCTTCACATTTTTCGGGCAGAGAACGAGCGGTATGAAGCTATGTATATTGCCGATCGGATCAAAGACTTGCACTTTTCTCATAACAGAAAGTACCGGGATATGGTAATTCTCTACCGAACCCATGCCCAATCTCGTGTTTTTGAAGAAGTCTTCCTGCGTCAGGGAATTCCCTATAGTATCTTTGGTGGCTTAAAGTTCTATGATCGTAAAGAAATTAAAGATCTCCTATCCTACTTACGGGTCATTGTTAACCCTGTGGATAGTCAAAGCTTGCTACGGATTATTAATGTACCGAAACGGGGTGTAGGGGCTGCCTCCCTCGAAAAACTAACTAATTTTGCTGAAGCAAGGGATCTCACAGTACTAATGGCTTTGGCTTTAGTGGATGACATCCCCGGTGTTCCTGGTAAAGCCCGTAAGCAATGCCGGGAACTGGCTGATATCATTGCCACTCTCAAGAAACAGGCCGAATTCCTCTCAGTAACAGAAATTACCGAAGAAGTACTGAATCGAACAGGTTATAAGGCTGAACTGGAGTTGGAAAATACTGTAGAAGCCAAAACCAGGTTGGAAAACCTACAAGAATTCCTTTCAGTTACTAAAGAATTTGATAAACAACAGGGAGAAGAAGCTGCTGGATTAGCAGATTTTCTTGCCACCATTTCTTTGGTCACAGATTTAGATCGACACGATCCGGAAAGCGATCAAATTACCCTAATGACCCTGCATAGTGCCAAAGGTTTGGAGTATCCGGTGGTCTTTTTAACTGGCATGGAGGAAGGCGTGTTTCCCCACAGCCGGGCCCTTTATGATGAAGGAGAGCTAGAAGAGGAACGTCGTTTAGCCTATGTAGGTATTACCCGGGCTGAGGAAGAACTCTATATTACCCATTGCTGGGAAAGAACCCTCTTTGGTAGAACCAACATGAATGCCAAATCTCGTTTTTTAGAGGAATTACCCATAGAACTGACCGTTGGTCAATCACCAGTGAGAAAATCTTTAGGTGTAGGTTCAGGTCAACTAAATAAGCCAGGGTTACTCAATAAAACTGCTACACCAGTAACCAACACTTCGTCTTCTACAACCCCTAAGAGTTTTCAACTGGGAGACAAAGTACATCATGCCAAGTGGGGCGATGGAGTTATTGTAAAGGTAAAGGGAGATGGGGGCAATGCCGAACTAACGGTGGCCTTCCCGGAACTGGGTCTCAAAACTCTTATTGCCCAGTTTGCACCACTAGAAAAGATCTAATGTGGAAACAATAGTGGCGGAGGAAAAATATGGACCGCTTAATTGCAGTGGTGGTTTTAACTGCCGTAATCCATTTAATCAATACCTTGATCTATGCAGTGAGACCAGCCGGGGTTATTACCAAACGGCTGGCCACTGCCTATTCACTATTTAACGTCATCTTTTTAATCGCCCAGACTGCCAACATGTTACAGGCACCTCTGTTATCATCAATTATTGAACATGCCATTGTCCGGGGGCAAGAGGCTGCTGGGGCTGGGGCGAATTTGCTGCAAAATACTGTCTATCAACAGGAATTAGGAGTTTTAGATATTCAAATTCGTACTGTAATTTTAGGGGCAACCCTGGGGACACTAATTGGCGGTATCTTTATACCCACCTTTGTGACTGTCTTTACCCGGGGCATTGATCTTTTTGATCAAGTGAAATCGGTTCCTAAAATGATAGGTCTGGTGTTATTTTCGCCAAGAAAAGCTGCCAAAATGGCACGGGCAACCTTCAATATACCCAGTAGCCAGTATTTTCGTCGGGCCATGTGTGAAAA
Source organism: Desulfotomaculum defluvii (assembly GCF_054657375.1). NCBI lineage: Bacteria > Bacillati > Bacillota > Clostridia > Eubacteriales > Desulfotomaculaceae > Desulfotomaculum > Desulfotomaculum defluvii. Next base: position 234,992 of record NZ_BAAHYV010000007.1, read on the forward strand.
ACTGACTATACCAAGAAAGTTTTTAGTACTAAACATTATCGTAACTGGTGTTTATACTACATCGGTTCTTTCTTCACTTTATGCCGGGGCACTGTTTCCTGAATTCCGTGCCACAGCAACACTGCTTTCTGGCATTATCAATGGTATTGCTACCATTTTATTCGCTACAGTAGTAGATCCCACCGCCGCAGGGATTACTGACCAAGCTTTACGAGAAGAGCGGCCGGAACAAGATGTACAGCAAATGTCCTTTTATCTGGCGGTTACACGTTTGCTGGGAACCCTCTTGGCACAATTGTTTTTTGTCCCAGCGGCCTATGTCATTAAATACGTTGCAGAGGTCATCGCCAAGGGAGGCTTTTAATATAAGATATGGGGTGAAGTATGTGGCAGAGCAAGACCAGCAAATAAAGGATCGGGTAGAAGAATTGCGCTGGCAGATAAACCAACATAATTATCAGTACTATGTGTTAGATCAACCAACCATTACCGATGCCCAATACGATCAATTACTGCAAGAATTATCACAGCTTGAAGAGAGCCACCCTGAGCTTATAACGCCAGATTCACCCACCCAACGGGTTGGGGGCCAGGTACAAAGGGGGTTTTCCTCTGTACCCCATAAGATAGCCATGCTAAGCTTAGCTAATGCCTTTGGGGAAGGGGACTTAAGGGAATTTGATCGACGTGTTCGAACCAATCTACCTGGTGAAGAAGTGACATATGTAGTTGAGTTGAAAATTGACGGTCTAGCCATCTCCCTCTGGTATGAGAACGGAGTTTTAGTACGGGGTGCCACCCGGGGAGATGGTGAAGTAGGTGAAGATATTACTGTCAATCTCAAGACCATTAAAGCTATCCCCTTGAGGCTGCAGCAACATGTTCCCTTTCTGGAGGTCCGGGGGGAGGCTTACATGCCCAAGGATTCCTTTGTACGGCTAAATGAAGTCCGGGAGGAAGCCGGTGAACAGCTCTTTGCCAACCCTCGCAATGCAGCGGCAGGAAGCCTAAGGCAATTGGATCCCAAAATTACTGCTTCTCGCCATCTTAGTGTGTTTATGTATGCCATGGGTTATCTGGAAGGAACCAGTCCCGAGAGTCACGCCAGTGGCTTAGATTGGTTAAAGGAACTGGGTTTACGGGTTAATCCGGTCTATAAAGTATGTAGCAATATAGATGAAGTGATGGACTTTATCCAACAGTGGCAGGATAAACGCTACGATTTACCCTATGCTATTGATGGCATGGTAATTAAGGTTAATTCTTTAAATCAGCAACAACGGCTGGGTACCACCATGAAAAGTCCTCGCTGGGCCATTGCCTATAAATTTCCTGCTGAGCAAGCAGTAAGTACCATCAAAAAGATTATTATTCGGGTGGGGCGTACCGGTGTACTAACCCCTACAGCCATTTTGGAGCCAGTACAGTTGGCAGGGACCACCGTCAGTAAGGCCACCCTACATAATGAGGATATCATTCGCCAAAAAGATATTCGTATTGGGGATAAAGCCCTAGTGCAAAAGGCCGGTGATATTATCCCAGAAATAGTCCAGATCTACCCGGAACAGCGCACAGGTGACGAAGTACCCTATTACCTGCCTACCGCCTGCCCTGAATGCGGTGCTTCGGTGGTTCGCCTGGAGGGAGAAGCAGCTCACCGTTGTACCAATGAAAACTGTCCGGCCAAATCCCGGGAGAGGATTATTCATTTTGTATCCCGTAATGCAATGGATATCCTGGGACTGGGGGAAGGTATTGTCAATCAACTGATCAAGGGGGGCCTGGTCAAGGACCCGGCAGATCTTTATAACCTGAAATATGAAGATTTAATCCGTCAAGAGCGGATGGGTGCTCGGTCTTCCCAGAAGCTGCTGGAGTCCATCGAAGCCAGTAAAAATAATTCTTTGGGTCAGCTTCTATTTGGCCTTGGTATTCGCCATGTAGGTGAAAGGGCAGCCAAGATTCTGGCCAAGAGGTTTGGTTCCCTTAACGCTTTGCTGCAAGCAAAAGTAGAAGATTTGACCGTTATTCCTGAAATCGGTCCTCGTATTGCTGAAAGTGTAGTGGAATATTTCTCCCGTCCAGAAAACCAGAGATTAATTAGACGTTTAGCTGAGGCCGGTGTAAATGTGTCAGAAAGGGTTGAAGAGGTAGCAGTAACCGAACAAACTCTTGCCGGTAAAACCTTTGTGGTAACTGGTACCCTGGAGGGTTTTTCCCGACAAGATGCTCAGAAGGCCATTGAGGAACGGGGCGGCAAAGTCTCTGGCAGTGTCAGCAAGAAAACTAACTATGTGGTGGTGGGAGAAAACCCTGGTTCCAAACATGACAAGGCTCTGCAGTTGGGTATACCTGTTTTAAGTGAGGAAGATTTTGTCAAGCTATTAGAAAGTAAATAATCTGCTTAAAGACTCCGGGACTAGGTGGCCCGGAGTCTTTGTGTAGAAATATGAATTATTATATTGGTTTATTCCTTTATTATTAAAACTGTTTCCAAGCTAGTATCGTAACAGCCCTGAAAATGAATGCCCAATTCCTTCATTACCGAGAGATATTGAATGATTTCTGGGGTAAACCTTTCTCCCGGGCAAATCACAGGGATACCCGGTGGGTAACAGGTAATCACCTCAGCGCTGATATGTCCTAAGGCCTGCCCCAGAGAGAGAGAAGAAGGGGAACCTAAAAAGGCTTCCCTGGGGGACATTGCCAGTTCCGGAATATATGGAAAGGGATTGATCCCCTTTATTGTAGAATAGGATTCTGTAACCTCTGGATGAAGCTCAATATAGTTGCACATTTCTTTAAGCCCTTGTAATAGGCTATTGGCATCACTTTGTGAATTACCAGCGGTAACCAGCAGCAGCAAGTTAAAAATATCTGCCATCTCCACCTGAATATGGTGATTTTGCCTTAGCCATTGTTCCGCCCAAAGGCCGCTAATCTGAAGATTAGTAATACCGATGTTTATCTTCGTTTGATCTATGTTAAATACGCCCGCCCTGCCAAGTAGCTCTTCTCCAAGAATTTGATACCCATTTATCTTTTTCAGTTCATTTCGCAGAAACAGGGAAGTCTCAAGTGCTTGCTGCACGAATTCCCTACCATGATTGTCCATTTGTGCCCTTGCTCCATCTAGGGAGGCTAACAGCAGGTAAGAGGTACTGGTACTTTGCAAAATTTTAAGGGTTGCTTCCAGTCTTTGCCTGTTAATACGATTGCCTTTGATATGCAGCATAGAAGCCTGGGTAAAGGATGATAGCATTTTATGGGTACCGTGTACCGAGGCATCTGCCCCAGCTTCCAGTGCAGTTTTAGGTAAATCTTCATGGAAGCCAAAGTGTGGGCCATGGGCCTCATCCACTAACAGGGGAATATCATACTGATGCACGATTTTGGCAATGGTTTCTAAGTCTGAAGCAATACCTTGATAGGTAGGGTATACTATTAAAACAGCTCGGGCATCGGGGTGAGTCTGGAGGCAATTTTCAATAGCCTCCGGTGATGTGCCCAAAGGAATCCCGTAGTCACTATCATACTCTGGCAAGAAAAATACTGGCACAGCCCCACTTAAAATAATACCGCTTAGAATGGAGCGGTGGATATTCCTAGGAACTAAAATCTTATCACCGGGATTACAGGCAGACATCACCAATGCTTGGAGACCGCATGAACTACCGTTGATTAGAAAGTATGTTTGGTCAGCACCAAAGGTTAGTGCAGCCAAATTCTGTGCCTCTCCAATGACACCGTGAGGCTGATGCAAGTCATCCATACCAGGAACATTAGTCACATCCGCAAAGAAGGCTTGGCTACCCAGAAAAGATATAGCCTCATTGTGTGGAATTTGGCCACCCTTATGGCCGGGCATGTGAAATCGAATTGTCCTATCATCAGCATATTTTTTTAGTGCAGCAATGATAGGGGTTTTTTGTAAAGTTATCATCTCCTTATTCCCCCTATAGTTAAATATTTAAAAACAACTTTAAAAGTGTAACTTGTTAATAAAAATAATGCAATAAGTATTAAAGATGTAGTATTAGATTAAGGATAAAAAGTTGTTTAACATGGAGGATAAAGAGAGATTAGCGGCACAAAAAGCCTGCTTTTAGATGTGCCGCCTTTGTGCATCTATGTGAAAAAAGTGTGGTATTTTTAAACTTCTATTCAATTAGTCTCTTTGCTTTGGCCTGTACCTCTTTTGGAATAGTTACACCCATTCTTTCTGCTGCCTGTAGGTTTAACACTAAATCTGTTCCTGTTTGCCCTTGAATAGCCATTTCTTGGGGTTTTTCACCATTAATGATACGCAAGGCCATTTCGCCAGTGGTACGGCCCAACTGGTAGTAGTCGATGCCAATGGTAGCTAGGGCACCATTTTCAACGGAACTGACTTCCCCAGTTATTACGGGAAGTTTGTTTTCTTCCGCCACTTTCAGTACGGCGGCTACGGAGGAGATGACCATGTTGTCAGTGGGCAAATAAATTGCATCTACCTTGTTAACTAATGACTGAGCCGCCTGCATAACTTCGCTACTGGCAGTCACAGTAACTTTTCTTAATTGCAAACCCAATTCAGGGGCGGCCTGGTCAGCCACATCCACTTGAATTTTGGAATTTATTTCACTGGAGTTATAAATAATCCCGACGTTTTTTGCGTTGGGGACAATCTCTTTGATTAGCTTTAATTGATCCTTTACCGGATTCATGTCTGTGGTTCCGGTTACGTTTGTGTCTGGCTTTTCTAAGTTTTTCACCAGCTTAGCACTTACGGGATCGGTAACTGCGGTAATTAAAATGGGGATATCACTGCTTTCATTTGCCATCATCATGGCAGAGGGGGTAGCAATGGCCAGCACTAGATTACTGCGATCCTGTACAAACTTGCGGGCAATGGTTTGTAGGGATCCTTGATCACCTTGAGCATTTTGATAATCCACAGCCAGCTTTTCACCGTCCACGTAACCCTGCTCCTTAAGAAAGTCTAAAAACCCCTGTCTGGCTGCATCTAATGAGGGGTGTTCAACGATTTGAATAATCCCCAGCTTTACCTTCGCAGTATCCTCTGAATTGGAAGTTTCATTCCCACAGCCAGTTAGTCCTAAAATAAGCAACAACATTACAGATAATAATAGCTTTTTCATTTTTTCTACCTCCAAGAATAATTTAATAGATCTCTGAAAATTAGGTAAAAATTTGAAGACAACCACCCCTTTCCAGCCAAATAAAAAACTCTCCGTCCCAGAAAGGGACGGAGAGTTACTCCGCGGTACCACCCAAATTGGCCAAATAGCCCATCTTGTAGGTACAGGAAAATAAACCCCCGGTAATAAAAAAGCATTTCATCCTCGAAGGGACGAAATGCTTGATTTCGCGGTACCACCCTAATTGCAAAAGCCGCTTTACCGATACGGGACCTACAGTCCGATACCTTTTCCCTTTTAACGGCAGGAATCCCCGGCTACACCTAATTCATTAGTTCAGTGTAGCAACTCAGGAGGGAACTTCAATCAACCATACCTTAAAGAAGCTTCCAGTCTCGACTTCTTCTCCCTGGAAGGTTGGGAATGACCTACTTTCCTCCATCATTGTTGATAACCTATTGTTAATTAATAAACTAACACAGGTCATTTTCTTAGTCAATGTTTTTTGAGCGAAAGGATAGCCACTAAAAATGGGGAAAATATTGCCAAGGAGGAAGGACATAATACCTTAGGGCAAGAAATGAAGGAATGGGGTGATGCCAGAATGCTATTTAAACGGGTAATATTTATTACTTTAATCCTTTTCTTGTTTATCGGTAATGCAGAGGCTGCAGGCAGATTTTATCCCTATGGGGAAGTGAAATGGATGGTGGAGAAAGCTGGTAAATTATCAGCAGATGTTACCATTACTGATAATGGTCTTCTATACACACCAGTTGGTAATAAAATTATCTGCTATGACTGGAACCGAGGTACTAAGCTTTGGGAAAGAAAGATGGATGTTGGAGGAAAAATTACAGAACAGCTTATAGTAAAGAACCAGACCATTTATGTCACCGGAAGTGACGGAATTCAACAAATGAGGCCCAATGGTAGTGTTACTTGGCTTTATCGCTTGCTGCCTAAGCCCAAGGGAACAAAAAGCAGCGGAGTAGTTTCGGTAGGACCCCAGGGTCTAGTATTTCTGGGACTTGCCGAGGGTCTTTATGCCCTGGAACCGCTGAAAAATTATCGCTGGCGTTTTTCCGATGAAAAAAATATAGTTGCTGCCCTTGCCAATGATAACGGTGTTTATGTTTGTATGGGGGATCAAGAAGGTAGTTTTAGCCTACAGGCCATCGATAGAGAGGGTGAAAAGCTTTGGCAGAAGAGTCTGGGTGAGATCAAGGATATAAAAATGCAATTTGGGACCAGGGGAGAACTTTATGCCGTGACCAATCCGGCTTCACTAGAGCGAAATGCATCGGCAAAAATATGGTGTTATGACTTGGAAAATGGCGAAGAACTTTGGTCCTATTCCATCAAGACAGAAAATTTAACGGATATCACCTTATCCAATAATGGCTTACTTTTCTTTTGTGGTAAAGGTGAACTATATTGTCTAAATAGCCAGAACGGTAAGTTACAGTGGGGTCAGCCCCTACTTAATGTCTCTTCTGGTGTTGCGGTGGATGCAACGAAAGAACGTATCTATGCAGGCAGTGGAGATGGACGAATTTTTTGTGTTAGTTTTGCCGGACGTTTATTGTGGGATAAAGAAATTGACAGAATCACTGGACAAACATTAGCCAAAGGTGGTGGCAAGATGATTGATACTGGTAAAGACGAAAAGGATACCATTACTCGGGCGCCGAGGATATTACCAGACGGCAGTATCTTCATTTACACAGATAAGGGAACGATGTATCGATTTGTGGATGTATTTAAGGGGTGAGAAGCTTGAGGAACTACATAAGGGGTGTATCTATACTAATTTCATTAACGTTATTATTTCTACAACCCACGGCAATTTGGGCCCTAGGGTCGCAACCTGCAACGGTTGATTATAAAGATATTCAAAAGCATTGGGCCAAATCTGCCATTGAAAAAATTACAGCCATAGGTTTGTTGGCTGGTTTTGAAGATAGCACTTTTCGACCCAATCAACCAGTTAATTGTCTCGAAGCTATTACCAGCGTCTTAGATGGTGCTGGTTATACAGCCCAGATTAAAAAAATAAAAAGAGCTAAAAACAGCGTCAGTGCCTATAGGGTCCCAGCTCAACAAAATTATGTTGATTTTGCGGTGCAACAAAACTTTCTCTCCCCTGCGATGCTAAATAAGTTCCAACATGATAAACCAATCAGTCGGGGGGAATTGGCATATTTGTTAGCAAAAGCGTTGTATCTTGAAGCGCCTGGAGAAAATATAGTTTTTAAAGATAGTATGAATATACCATCAGACTATCTGCCAGCAGTACAGGCCCTAAGCCAGTTAAAGATCATGTCTGGTTACCCCGATGCTACCTTTAGAATAAATGACTCAGTGACCCGGGGTGAGTTTGCTGCTATTCAGGGCAAGCTTTATGATCAAGGCTGGCTTTTCGTTGATGCCAAAAGAAAGGTTAGTGGCTGGATTGCTGGTGTTGCCGAGGGTAAAAATGGATTAAGTGTCCAGCTAAACTCTCTTAAGGGTACGCAAAAGATAGTAGCTAATACTAATTGCAAAGTTTACTGGCAGGGACACCCCATGGAGTTACAGCAGTGTCTCAACTACCGGTTAGAGGGCATCTTAGACAGTAAAAGAAAATTAGCCTATGTAGAACTGATTGAACGTAGAAATTTCTCACCAGTCCAAAGGGAGGTTTATGCCAGTTATCTGCGCCAGGCCGTAGGGGAACCAGTGTTTATCACCGTGAAGGATTTATTGAATGAGGAAGTGGACTATCCGGTGGCCTGGGATGCAGAAATCAGTGATGAAAAAGCCAAAAGCAAAACCAGCAAGGATTTGCTGACAAAGCTAAAACCAGGACAATTTTTAAAACTGGGCCTCACCTCCGGGGGTACAGTAAAGTCTTTAACCATCTTGGATATAAAAAATATTAGTAGTGAAATTGATCGCATCGGACGTGCTCTGTATCTGGTGGAGAAGGGTAGTGGTAGCAGTAAAAAATATGTACCAGATCACTTTTACGGCTGGGATGCCGGACGCATCGTTGATAAAGAAGGAAAAGATACCGGAGACCCCGATGAGAAGGATAAGGTAAAAATATTCTATATAGGTGAGCCCTTTTACGAAAGAGTATTGGAGATTCAGGTACTGGAGCGGGTGGATTAATGCGACAGCGGGGACGGTTCTCCGCTGTCGCAAAGATCTAAATCAAAAAAAGTGCGACAGCGGGGACGGTTCTCCGCTGTCGCAAAGATCTAAATCAAAAAAAGTGCGACAGCGGAGAACCGTCCCCGCTGTCGCATTTGTAACCCTGCTTAATGTCCGCCGCAACCACAACCACCGCTTTGTTGGGTTTGACCGTGACCATGACCATGACCATGACCATGACTATGTCCCGGTGCGGCAATTACCTCAATTTCAACACCTACATCCCTTGGTAGCCGGGCCACTTGGACCAGAGAGCGGGCCGGTGAAGGATTGGGGAAATATTCACCGTAGATCTGATTAATCTTATCAAAATCATTCATATCTTTGACGAACACTGTGGTTTTGACCACTTGATCCATACGGGCACCAGCAGACTCTAAAATGGCTTTGATGTTTTCCAGGCTGCGACGGGTTTGATCCTGAATATCCCCAGCAACTAGATTGCCGGTTGCAGGGTCAAAGGGGATTTGGCCAGAAGTGAAAATAAATGGTCCAAAGGTAATGGCTTGGGAATAAGGACCAATGGCAGCTGGTGCTTTATCGGTGCTAATAACTTTTGTCTCGTGCATGACTTTTCCTCCTTTAAAAAAGGCAATATAAATTCTTAAATTATGGTTTCACCTGAAGCTAAGAAGAATACCTATCAATTCTTGTAAAAAAATATTCGAAATTTTGCTTAAGTTGCGCCATATTAGCAAACTTTGGTATAATATTGACAGTTTTGAGCAAAGGAAGGTGTACTGGATTGATTAGTAAGCAAGACGTTGAACATGTGGCTTTGTTGGCCCGTTTGGAATTAAAGGAAGAAGAAAAAGAGCTGTACACCCAGCAATTAAATAAAATCCTTGAAGCAGCAAAGGCATTACAGGAACTCAATACCGATGATGTGCCACCGACAGCTCACGTTCTCCCTATTCAAAATGTTTTTCGTGAAGACAAGGTTGGCAAGCATATTGATCCCGAAAAAGCCCTCTCCAATGCCCCAGATAGGGAAGAAAATTTCTTTAAAGTACCGAAAATTGTCTAGAGAAAAGGAGGGAGAGTATTGGAGCTCTTTCAACTCACTGCCCACCAACTGCATCAGATGCTATTAAAAAAAGAAATCTCTGCATTGGATATTACCAGAGCAGTTTATAATCGCATTGAGCATGTTGAAGATAAAGTAAAGTCTTACCTTACTTTGACCCGTGATCAGGCCGAAGCCAAGGCCCGACAGGTGGATGAAAAAATCGCTGCCGGAGAGACCATTGGCCCCTTGGCAGGGATTCCCATTGCCATTAAAGATAACATGTGTACAGAGGGTGTTCGGACCACCTGTGCATCCAAGATATTGCAAAACTTCATCCCCCCATACTCAGCGACCACCGTGGAAAAGGTACAGGCTGCAGATTTAGTAATGGTGGGTAAAACCAACATGGATGAATTTGCCATGGGCTCATCTACTGAAAACTCTGGTTTTCACTTAACCCACAATCCCTGGGATATAAATCGGGTTCCCGGCGGTTCCAGCGGCGGCTCAGCCTCAGCTGTGGCAGCGGGGGAGGCAATTGTATCTCTGGGTTCTGACACAGGTGGTTCTATTCGCCAGCCTGCGTCATTTTGCGGCGTAGTAGGTATGAAACCCACCTATGGCGGAGTTTCTCGTTATGGGCTGGTGGCCTATGCTTCTTCACTGGATCAAATAGGTCCCTTCACCAGGGATGTCACAGACATGGCCCAAGTACTCAATGTGATTTGTGGTCATGATCCCATGGATAGCACATCTGCTAATATCAAACAGCCGGATTACACCCAGTTTCTCATCAACGATATTAAGGGTATGAAAATTGGTGTGCCCCGGGAATACATGGCAGATGGCATTGACCCACAAGTAAAGGAAAAAATTAATGCAGCAATCAAAAAGCTCACAGAATTGGGTGCAGTGGTGGAAGAAACCAGCATGCCCCATACTGATTACGCCATGCCTGCCTATTATTTAATTGCCACGGCGGAAGCTAGCTCTAATCTGGCCCGCTACGATGGGGTACGCTACGGGCACCGAGTGCCAGACGCCCGGGATTTGGTAGACATGTTTAAGCGCAGCCGTAGTGAAGGATTTGGCGATGAAGTAAAACGTCGGATTATGTTGGGAACCTATTCCCTTTCTGCTGGCTATTATGATGCATACTATCTAAAAGCCCTGAAGGTTCGCACCTTGATCAAACAAGACTTTGATCAAGCCTTTGAAAAATATGATGCTTTACTATCACCCACATCTCCCACAACGGCCTTTAAAATTGGTGAGATGGTCGATGACCCGATTCAAATGTATTTACAAGATGTTTGTACCATACCAGTTAACTTGGCTGGTATTCCGGCCCTTTCCCTACCCTGCGGTTTAGCCAATAATTTGCCGGTGGGGCTGCAATTAATGGGTAAAGCCTTTGCTGAAGGAACCTTACTAAGAATTGCCTATACCTTGGAGCAAAATACAGATATTACAAGGCTTCGGCCAGCCATAGGGGGTGGAGCAGTTGAAACAGTATGAAACTGTCATAGGGATTGAGGTACACGTTGAACTAAAAACCAATACCAAGATTTTTTGTAACTCCACCACCGAATTTGGTGGCGATCCAAACCATCATGCCTGTCCGGTATGTTTAGGGCTTCCCGGTACTCTACCTGTTCTCAATAAAAAAGTTGTGGAATATGCGGTTCGGGCTTCCTTGGCTCTAAATTGTAAAGTTGCTAACTTTTCTAAATTTGATCGCAAGAACTACTATTACCCTGACCTACCAAAAAACTATCAGATTTCCCAGTACGACCTGCCCATAGCGGAGCATGGCTACTTGGATATTAAGGTGGATGGCCAGGAAAAGCGTATTGGTATTACCCGTTTACATATGGAAGAGGATGCAGGAAAATTAGTGCACCAGGGTAATATTGTGACGACACCGTACTCTCTGGTGGATTATAACCGTACAGGGGTACCTTTAATTGAGATAGTATCTGAACCAGATATGAGATCTTCCGAGGAAGCTCGGTCCTATGTGGAAAAACTGAAGGCTATTATCCAGTACACTGGTGTTTCCGACTGCCGGATGGAAGAGGGTAGCCTGCGCTGTGATGTCAACGTGTCTGTTCGTCCAGTGGGTCAAAAGGAATTCGGGACCAAGGCCGAAATTAAAAACCTCAACTCCTTTCGGGCACTTCAGAGGGCTCTGGACTTTGAAGTGGAGAGACAAATTGGTGTGTTAGAGTCTGGAGGTAAGGTTATTCAGGAAACCCGCACCTGGGATGAAGCCAGAGGTATGACGGTTTCCATGCGCAGTAAAGAACAGGCCCACGACTACCGTTATTTCCCTGACCCAGACCTGGTGCCCCTAGTGCTGGACAACCAGTGGATTGACTTTATCCGTGAATCCCTGCCGGAACTACCTGACCAACGTCGGGCACGTTATATTCAAGAATATGGTTTGCCAGAATATGATGCCTCTATCCTTACCTTAACTAAGGAGATATCTGACTACTTTGAAGAGGCAATAGAACATTATAATAACCCAAAGGCAATTAGCAACTGGCTAATGGGAGAACTAAGTCGTCTTTTGAATGCAGCTGGTCTGGATATAACTGCATGCAAAATAAAACCAGCTCAATTGGCTGAAATGTTAAAGCTCATTGACAAAGGAACCATTAGTGGTAAAATTGCCAAAACTGTATTTGAAGAAATGTTTGTATCAGGTAAGGAACCAGAAACCATAGTGAAGGAAAAAGGTCTGGTGCAAATTTCTGACGAAGGTGCCATTGCATCTATCGTGGAACAAGTTATTGCTGCTAATCCAAAATCTGTGCAAGATTATCATGCTGGGAAAAAACAAGCCATTGGTTTCTTGGTGGGACAAGTTATGAGAGCCACCAAGGGTAAAGCAAATCCAGAAATGGTTAATAAAATGCTTCAGGAAAAACTATCATAACATTAGAATTAAACTAGCAAAAAGATTGTTGCCGATCACTTTGGTAACAATCTTTTTGCATATCTGTACTACCTTTAATAATTGTTTAATTATCTAGACGTATATTAAAAGTTGTTCAATTAAACTGCCTAAATAACGAAACATATTAAGCACATAAAAATGGAAGTATTTTAGAGAAAATCAAAAAAACTAGCAAATTTTTGCTCTATATAGAAAAAATAAATGTATACAGTATAAATGACACTTCTGAATACCCATAGGAGCGTCATTTATGATAAGATTAACAACATAGTTTTACTTGTAACTGGAGGTGTTTCTATGGAAAACAGAAAAATTTGGATTGTTGATACTACACTGCGTGATGGTGAACAAACCGCTGGCGTAGTGTTTGCAAACAGGGAAAAAGTTCGCATAGCGAAATATCTTGATGAGCTTGGTGTTGATCAGATTGAAGCTGGCATACCAACCATGGGTGGGGACGAACAAGAGGCTATTAAACAGATCTGCAAGTTAGGTTTAAAGGCCAGCATTATGGGGTGGAACCGTCCAGTGATAAAGGATATTGAAGATTCTTTGGCCTGCGGTGTTGATGCTTTGGCTATCTCGATCTCAACATCTGATATTCACATTAAGCATAAGTTAAAAACCAGCCGTGAATGGGTTCTCGAGCATATGGTTCGTGCCACTGAATTTGCCAAAAAAGAAGGAGTATATGTTTCTGTAAATGCAGAGGATGCTTCACGTAGTGATATGAACTTTTTAATTGAGTTTGCTAAGGCTGCTAAACAAGCTGGTGCAGACCGACTTCGTTATTGTGATACCGTGGGTATTTTAGAGCCCTTTACCTGTTATGATAAAATAAGAAAATTAAAAGAAGCTGTGGATATTGAGGTTGAGATGCACACCCATAATGATTTTGGCATGGCCACTGCAAATGCCTTTGCCGGTGTCAAGGCAGGTGCTAACTGGGTGGGTGTAACTATTACTGGCTTAGGTGAAAGAGCTGGCAACTCACCCTTGGAAGAAGTGGTAATGGCACTGAAACATCTTTATGATATCGACTTAAACTTTAAAACTGAGATGTTCCGCGAAGTGGCAGAGTATGTGGCAATGGCCTCTGGTCGTGAACTTCACTGCAGCAAGGCCATTGTGGGATCGAATATGTTTGCCCATGAGTCTGGTATTCATGCTGATGGTGCCATTAAAAATCCCAAAACCTATGAGGCTTTCCAACCAGAAGAGGTGGGATTGGAACGTCAAATTGTTATCGGCAAGCATTCAGGCAGTGCCTCTTTAAGAATGAAGTTTGCCGAGTATGGCATTGACTTATCTAAGGAAGAAGCTGAGGAATTATTACCTAAAATACGATCTGCCGCAGTATCTCTAAAGCGGACCTTGTTTGATAAGGAATTAGTTTATATTTACGAAGATCACTTTGGAAAGAGGGATTAATTTGGGCAAAACAATCATCGAGAAAATTTTGTCTTCCCACAGTGGTCAAGATTGCCAGGCCAATGATATCGTGGTAGCCCAGGTTGACTTCGTCATGGGTCAGGACGGTACTTCTCCTCTGGCTATTCGGGCCTATGAAAATATGGATGGTAAAGAACTCTTTGATCCAGAGAAAGTTGCTTTGGTCATTGATCACAGTTCTCCCAGCCCCCTAGAAGGAGTTTCTGCACTGCATACGATTATGCGGCAATTTGCTAAGCAAAAGGGCTGCCGCATTTATGATATCGGCGAAGGTGTTTGTCACCAGTTAATTCCCGAAAGTGGTAAGGTTGGTCCGGGTAGTCTGGTTATTGGTGCGGATAGTCATACATGTACCTATGGTGCTTTAAATGCTTTTTCTACAGGAGTTGGGTCCACGGATTTGGCTGGTGGTTTGATTTCTGGCAAAATGTGGTTCAAGGTTCCGGAAACTATTAAGTTTGTTTGCAATGGTGTACTTCCCCAGGGAGTCTATGCCAAAGACCTAATTCTCTACTTAATCGGTCAAGTAACTGCCGATGGCTGCACTTACATGGCTGCGGAGTATACCGGTGAAGCCATTGCAGCGTTATCCATGGAAGGACGCTTTACAGTTGCCAATATGGCTATTGAAATGGGAGCCAAGGCAGGCCTAATGGAGGCAGATGAAAAGACCTTTAATTGGTTACAAAGGCATACCGATAGAGAGTTTACAGCGGTTTCTGCAGACCCTGATGCCAAATACTATAAAGTCCTTGAGTTTGATGTTTCCAACTTGGAGCCCCAAGTTGCTAAGCCCCATCGAGTGGATAACGTATCACCCTTATCCGAGGTTAAGGGCAAACCAATTCAACAGGCTGTTTTAGGAACTTGTACCAATGGTCGATTAGAGGATTTGCGTATTGCTGCATCAATATTGGCCGGCAAAAGGATAAACCCAGACGTTAGATTTATTGTCGCACCGGCTTCCCGTAAAATCTATTTAGAAGCTATGGAAGAAGGGGTTATTCAACGGTTGGTAGAAGCCGGGGCTGCCGTAGTAACACCTGGTTGTGGTCCCTGTGTAGGTACCCACAATGGTGTTCCTTCGGATGGAGAAACTGTTATTTCTACGGCAAACCGTAACTTCAAGGGACGGATGGGTAACAGCAATGCCGAAATTTATCTGGCTTCTCCGGCAACGGTGGCGGTTTCGGCACTAACTGGTGTCATTAGCGATCCCAGAGACTTTGTAAAGTAGGTGAAGCCAATGAAATTTCAAGGAAAAGGCCATAAGTTTGGTAACGATGTCAATACTGACTATATTATTTCAGGTAAATATAAGTTTAAAACCTTAGATATGAATGAGTTGGCCAAGCATGTTATGGAAGATTTAGATCCCGACTTTTACAATAAGGTTACTGCTGGCGATTTTATTGTTGCTGGTAGTAACTTTGGTTGCGGTTCTTCTCGGGAACAAGCTCCTCTGGCCATTAAACATGCCAATATTAGTGCTGTTTTGGCAAAATCCTTTGCCCGTATTTTTTACCGTAATGCCATTAATACTGGTTTGCCGGTATTGGAATGTGATACTGATTTAATCGACCCAGGTGATGTACTGGATGTAGATCTGGCAAATGGTACCATCGTTAATCGGACCAAAGATATTGAAATTGCGGTGAAACCATTACCACAGGTTATGATCAAAATCCTAAATGACGGAGGATTAGCACCCCACTTCCGTAAATATGGCGGCTTTAACTTTGAGTAGTTTATTAGCCATTAGCTACTAGCCGTTAGCCTTTAGTCGAAGACTAAAGTTAATAGCTACTTAATAAAGATTAAACAAAAACCACCTTGCTAAGGGTGGTTTTTTGTATTTTA
The DNA here is from genome assembly GCF_054657375.1 of Desulfotomaculum defluvii. NCBI lineage: Bacteria > Bacillati > Bacillota > Clostridia > Eubacteriales > Desulfotomaculaceae > Desulfotomaculum > Desulfotomaculum defluvii. The sequence continues at coordinate 250,617 of NZ_BAAHYV010000007.1, forward strand.
AAAAATTGGTTGCTTATACCCAAAGTCATAATATTTACCTCCAATAAAGATTGACGGGTTTTCAGATAATAAAGATGATCCCTAATGTAAATGAGGAGGTGCATTTATGTCCAATAGAACGAATTTTGGTGAACCGACAATGGGAGCCTATCGGTTAAAGGAAATGCATGAAGCGCAATTCCCCCAAGGTGTGGTAGTGGATCCCACACCCATTACTGCCGGACAAGATATATTAGTATTTTACGATGGTCTTTTAGCCAAAGATGGGGCCCAGGAGGTTTACCTGCATTGTGGTTTTGGGAACAGTGAAAATTGGTCTACCGTGCAAGATTACAGAATGGCAAAGACTGGTTATGGGTTTGTTAAAACTATGTCCATGCCTGATAACCACACTCAGTTTAGTTTTTGTTTCCATGATAATGCAATGAACTGGGATAACAATTCCGGTAAGGACTGGGTGTTCCAGGTTCATGATGGTACAATGAATGGTCATTAAAAAAAATCCTACCGGCTATCCGGTAGGATTCTTTAATGGCCATGAGACTTGTGCAATGGGCCATTAGTTAAAGACCCTTAAGCAAAACATGCACAGAAAGCCCAAGGCCCAAGGCCAAGTTTCTTCTTGCAGTTTCATAAAAATCAGCAACATGGTAAATACTAGCTACTATCAATTGTCTGAGGGGTGTGTGAAAAATTGAGGGTAGTTGTTTTTTCCTGGGAATACCCGCCCTTAAGCGTGGGAGGGTTAGCTCAGCATGTTTATGACTTAACCTTGGCTATGGCACAACAGCAAATTGAGCTCCATCTAATAACCCGGGGTAATCCTGATACACCTAGTTATGAACGGGTACAGGGAGTACATATCCATCGGGTAAATCCATTTAAAGTATCTTCTACGGACTTTGTTACCTGGGTTATGCAGTTAAATATGGCCATGATTGAAAAAGCTGCTTCTTTGTTTCAAGAATTGGGTCCGGTGGATATTATCCATGCCCATGATTGGTTAGTGGCCTATGCCGCAAAGGTGTGCAAACATTCCTACAGAATTCCCTTGGTTTCAACCATCCATGCCACTGAGTGGGGACGTAATAATGGGTTACATAATGATATTCAAAGACACATTAGTGATATCGAATGGTGGTTAACATACGAATCCTGGCATGTAATATGCTGCAGTCACTACATGCAGGGGCAATTGTCTCATATTTTTCAACTTCCAGCAGATAAATTGACCATCATACCCAATGGTGTTGAACCTAAAAATTTTCAATACAATAATCAAAGTCCTGTTAAAAGAGAAAAATTTGCTAGCCCCCATGAGAAAATTGTTTATTATGTAGGAAGATTGGTACCGGAAAAGGGAGTCCAAGTATTGCTTAGGGCTATTCCTAAAATAATAAAATATCACCCCAATACAAAGTTTGTCATAGCTGGTAAAGGTCCCTTTGAACAGGATTTAAAAAATCTAGCCGCAGAAATAGGGGTGTTAAATAAAGTTTATTTTACTGGCTATGTGGACGATCTGACCCGCAATAGTTTATATCATTATGCCGATGTAGCTGTTTTTCCAAGTCTCTATGAACCCTTTGGTATTGTGGCCTTAGAAGCAATGGCAGCTCAAACTACTGTGGTTGTTTCTGACAATGGTGGGTTAGACGAAATTATCCAACACGGAATTAATGGTATGAAGTCTTATACCGGTAATGCCAATTCATTGTCAGATAGTATTTTGCATTGTTTATTCGATAGCAACTCTGCTCAACAAATGAAAACTAGGGCTTACCGTGATGTTCTGGAGAAATACAATTGGTCAACCATTGCCCAGCAAACATTAAAGGTATATCAGAAGGTTATAGAAGCAGATCAAAGGGCAGCCTGGAAGGGTCTGGACAAGCCCAAATTATATGGTAACGTGGTTAGACACTAACGCCTATAGTGGGAATAATATCACTCAAAAAGCAAGAATAAAAAACGATTTCTAAAAAGACTATGGAGGGGTTTCTTTGAAGGCTATTATTATGGCGGGTGGTGAAGGTACCAGATTAAGACCGTTAACATGTGGATTGCCCAAACCTATGATGCCGGTATGTAATCGCCCGATGATGGAACATATATTACAGTTATTAAAAAATCATGGCATAGATGAAATTGGAGTAACCCTGCAGTATTTGCCCGAGGCCATTAGAGGTTACTTTGGTAATGGGGCAGATTTTGATGTCTTTATGAGATATTATGTGGAGGAAGTGCCGCTGGGGACAGCTGGTAGTGTTAAAAATGCCCAAGCATTTCTGGATGAAACCTTTGTAGTCATCAGCGGGGATGCCCTAACTGATTTGGATCTAAGTAAAGCCATCGAGTTTCACCGTAAAAAAGGTGCCATTGCTACATTGGTTTTAACGCCAGTGGATATTCCGTTGGAATATGGCGTAGTCATTACAGACAAAGAGGCCAGAATTAAACAATTTTTGGAAAAACCAGGCTGGGGCGAAGTTTTCAGTGACACAGTCAATACAGGTATATATATTTTAGAACCGGAAGTTCTAGAATATTTTGAACCTGGACAAAAATTTGACTTTAGTAAAGATTTATTTCCGATTTTATTAAAAGAAAAACAGCCTTTATTTGGTGTTTCTCTATCAGGCTATTGGTGTGACATCGGCAATTTACAACAATATGTTCAGGCACATCAAGATTGTTTGACCGGTAAGGTTTCTATTAATATTCCAGGTGAACAATTGGCACCGGGGATTTGGGTAGGAGAAAACGCGCAAATTCAGTCTGGAGCTAAAATTAAAGGTCCTGTACTGATTGGGAATAATTGCAAGATTGGTTCAGGTGCTTTATTGGATGCCTATTCTGTCATAGGTAATAATTGTCTTATGGGCGAACAAGCCACTCTCAAACGAAGTGTACTATGGGATAATGTTTATCTTGGCAATCGTTCAGCTCTTCGTGGGGCTGTACTGGGGAGCGGTGTCAAAGTAAACTCCAATGCCTCTATATACGAAGGTGCAGTAATTGGCAGTGGCTCAATCATAAAAGAAAGGGCCTTACTAAAGCCGGATGTTAAGCTTTGGCCTGATAAGGTAGTGGAGGCAGGAGCAACTGTAGAAAGCAGTCTTGTTTGGGGTACGGCTAAGCCAAAAAGCCTTTTTGGCATTGAGGGAATCACTGGGGTAACTAATATCGATATTACACCTGAGTTTGCCAGTCGAGTGGGTGCAGCCTTTGGCAGTAATATGCCGGTGGCAGCTAAGATCGGTGTTTCCTGTGATCGTTTTCCAGCCTCCCGCATGATAAAAGATGCTTTGGCCTGTGGTTTAGTGTCTACAGGAATTGAAGTTATTGACTTTAATGAAGGAACTACACCCATGCATCGGTATGCCGTACAAAGTAGCCAGTGCATAGCAGGGGTTCATATTCATGTTAGTTCCCAAAGGACAGACAAGATTAACCTGCTTTTTACCAATGAAAAAGGCGGCAATATAGCCAGAACCCAGGAACGGAAGATTGAAAACACCCTGGCTAGGGAAGATGTGCGTAGGGTTGAAGTACAAAGAATTCTTCCCATAACAACCGTGTCCAATGTGGCAAACTCTTACATAGAGTATTTGCTTGGTGGTATTAATACCGAAGCATTTAAGGAAATCGGCCAACATGTGGTATTATTATACGATACCGATAGCTTAGAACCAATTGTATCAGGGACACTGTCTTCACTGGGTATTACTTTGGAAAATCTGGAAGCAGGCAAATCTTCACCAGAGCCTCGTGATTGGTTTTGGTACCGGGAGTACCTTCAAGATTTGGCCGTTGCAGTGCAGAATAAGGGTAGAGCCGCCGGGGCTGTTATTGATCCCAACGGTGATAGATTAATTTTGCTAGATGGCCAGGGTAATGTTATCAGTGATGAGATGCTAACAGCCCTAATTTCCCTTATAATATTAAAGGAACATGCCGGACCAGTTATTGTACCGGTAACAGCTCCTAAAGCCATTGAGGTACTGGCTGATCGATACAAAGGAAGTGTTGTTCGCACAAAAACCTCGCAGCAGGACTTTATTAATAAGATTATTAATCAGCAAATACTAAATAATGAGACAGCTCAAAATTATCTAATGAACTTTGATGCGCTTTTAGCCTTGCTAAAGATACTTGAGTTTTGTGCCCGGGAAGGTATTGCTCTAGAAGAATTAATTAAAGAAATACCAAGCTTTTACTTAAATCAAAAGGAAGTGGAGGTCCCCTGGGAAGCTAAGGGAAGAGTAATAAGGAGATTAATTGAAGAGCAAACCAATGAAATGGAACTTTTGGATGGCGTCAAAGTCTACCATCATAATGGTTGGGCCCTTGTACTGCCGGACCCAGAAGAACCCCTATGCAGAATTTTTAGCGAAGGGGAATCAATGGAAATTGCAGAGGAACTAACCCATTTCTACACCCATAAGATAAGACAAATCACCTCAACCTAGCCAAGGGCTAGGTTTTTCCTTCTCCCCAAAAGTGCGACACCGGGGACGGTTCTCCGCTGTCGCAAAAAATTTGCGACAGGGAGAACCGTCCCCGGTGTCGCACTGTAAATGTAAAAAAGTAGACAATACTATAACAAGGAATTTAAGAAAACCGCGTCGAAGGGTATGTTCAATAGTTCACAACCAAAGGAGATGATACTTTGAGTGGAATCTACCAAGTAGATCCCTATCTACTTCAATATAGAACCTGTGTTAAAGGGTTTATTGAAGAGGGAGGAAAGACAGGAATTTTATTTGAGGAGACTATCTTTTATCCAGAAGGTGGAGGTCAACCCTCGGATCGGGGAACTCTTGTTTGTGAATCCCGTCGCACTTCCCATGAAGTTTTACAGGTGGAGCAAAGACTTGAAGGGATTGTCCATTGGATTGCAGGGGAGATAAAGCCTGTTTTAGGTGCTGAAGTCTTAATGACTGTGGATGCAGAACTTCGTCGGGATCATATGCAGCAGCATCATGGCCAACACATATTGTCAGCAGTTTTTGAACGTAATTACCATTGGAATACAGTGGGTTTTCATTTAGGAAAGGAGACATCTACCATAGATTTGTCAGTGGAAGATATCCCCACCAATGTTCTACTGGAGGTAGAACTTGAAGTTAACAAAATAGTTATGCAGAATATCCCTGTTCAATCAGAATATAAACAAAGAGAGGATCTTAGCCAAGAATTGATAGCTAAAATTCCTGAGGATCAAAAAGAGGTAAGGTTAGTTATAATACCGGGTATTGATGAGAATGCTTGTTGTGGTACTCATCCCAGGTTTACAAGTGAGGTAGGGCCTTGCAAAATATTAAAAACAGAAAAAATTCGGGGCCATATTAGGGTATTCTTTATTTGCGGTGAAAGAACCATCAACTGGATGTGGAAAATCCAAGATAATTTACAACAATTAGAGAAGGTTATTGGTGCATCCGGCAGTGAAGCCATTGGACGATTGGAAAAGAGAGACTTGGAATTGAAGAAGCTACAGAAGGAACGTAAGGAATTACTAGGACTTAAGTATCGATATCTAGCTGAAGAACTTACCCAAAGGGCAATTTTCTTAAATGATTTGAACATTTTGGTTCATCACTTTCCCGAAGCGGATATGGAGATGTTGCGCGGCATAGCTGCCTGCTGGTGTGAGCAACCTGACCGAGTGGCTGTACTGATGGGTGAAACCGGGCCTTATTCTGTTGTGTTGGCCAGAAGCCAAGGTGTAAAAACCTCGATGAAAAGCCTAGTTGCTGAACTATGGCCGATCATCAAGGGTAAAGGTGGCGGTAGCGCAGATTTTGTTCAGGGCAAAGCTCAGGAATTGCCATTGGAACAGGTAAAGGAGAGAGTAATAAGCCAGTTTTAGCCCTCAGCCGTCAGCTTTTATGAGGGAATTAAGGCTGGCCTTTAGCACTTATAATAGCATGTTTTTCCGGGTAGCTGTTCTGACATTTGTGTGAAGAATCCCCCTGTGACTATTATAGAAAGATCAATCACCGAATTTTTATGAGATAAAGCTAGTTGCAAACATCTAGAAGCAAAACCTTAAGAGCTGAAGGTTGAGGGTTGAAAGCTAATAATGCCGCCAATTAGGCGGCATTAGGTCATATTTGGAAAGTTATGCTGTCTCAGGCCTTCATAAACGGCTATGGCCACTGCGTTAGAGAGGTTTAAAGAACGTACTTCTCCCAACATAGGTATTCTTAAGCAATTATCAGGGTTTGCTGCCAATAGTTCCTTCGGCAGACCGGCAGTTTCCTTACCAAAAACAAGAAAGTCATTTTCCCCAAAGGTTACCTGATGGTAGGGTTTGCCGCCCTTAGTAGTAAAATACCAGAAGCAACCATCAGGGTATTGCTGCCTTAGGTTTGCAAAATTTTTATGATAGTGTAAATCCAGTAGATGCCAGTAGTCTAAGCCAGCTCTTTTTAAATAACGATCATCCGTAGAAAAACCTAAAGGTTCTACCAGATGCAGACTAGCTCCAGTGACGGAGCAAGTACGGGCAATATTACCGGTATTAGCTGGAATCTCAGGTTCAACTAAAACGATGTGCATGAAATCTCCTCATCTTTCTCAGGGGCCCCAGGACAAAGATCTACTAATGAGCATTGGGAACAACGGGGTTTGCGAGCATCGCAAATCTTTCTGCCGTGTTGGATCAGCCAGTGGTGGCAGGGTTGCCACAATTCCGGTGGTATCTTCTCACATAATTCCTTCTCCACTTGTTCAGGTGTTTTGCCAGATGCTAGACCAAGGCGATGGGCTAAACGGTGAACATGTGTATCCACGGGAAAAGTATTTTGTCCGAAAGCGACTCCTAAAACAACATTTGCAGTTTTTCTGCCCACACCGGGCAATTTCTCTAATTCTACTCGATTTTTTGGGATTTCTCCATTATAATTTTCCAATAGAATCCGACTTGTTTGAACAAGAAATTTACTTTTATTACGAAAGAGACCACAACCCTTAATATGTTCTGCCAGTACATCTGGTGTTAAGGAAGCAATGGACTCAGGAGTATTATATTTCTCAAATAGTTTTTCTGTAATTTTGTTTACCTGTGCATCAGTGCTTTGTGCCGATAAGATCACCGCCACCAGCAATTCAAAGGGTGTGCGATATTTCAGATCTGTACTAGCATTGGGGTAAGTCTGTGCAAGACGATCAAGGATTTGCTCAACCCTATCTTCCATCAACAAAAAGCCTTGCATGTTCAACCTTAATGCACATATTCTGAATAAATTCTATACCTACATCGGTGGCCAGCTTTGCAGCCTCATCATTAGAGATGCCTAATTGCAGCCAAATAGTCTTTGGTTTTATGGGGATGGCTTCCTCCACCACCTGGGGGGTTTCTTCGCTCTTTCTGAACACATTGACTATGTCCACTTGGTCGGGAATATCCGCTAAGGTTTTATATGCTTTTTCCCCCAGAACTTCTTTAATTCTTGGATGTACAGGTATGATACGGTAACCATGCTGTTGCATGTATTGGGCCACTTTGTAGCTATCGCGATGAGGCTTGTCCGAGAGACCGACTACGGCGATGGTTTTACAACTGGCTAATAGTTCTTTGATTTTTTCATCACTGGGGTTATTGTACATAAATACTTTCCTCCTTTAGACTAATTATTGACCAGGTTTTTAGAATCATGCTAAAGTAATATTGTTTGTAAAATTTGGGCAGGGAGTGATCAAACTGACTCCAATATTAATTGCGGTGGCCCTAGGTGTAATGGTGGGACACTTAAATATACTATCCCTTAGTTCAAAGACAATTGGCAAATTTACAACCCTTTGTCTGATTATCATGCTTCTGGCAATGGGTGCCCAGTTGGGTGCCAATGATAAACTAATAGCAAACTTAAATCAGCTAGGATATCAGGCACTGCTATTGGCCATAGGAAGTATAATAGGTAGTGTTTTTTTTGTCCGTCTTGCTGAAAACCATATTAATCACCAGTTAAGCCAGGGTAAGGAAAAGGCAAATAAAAACACCGGTTTATCTAAATAAGCACAATAGAAAGTGAGTGACACCATGACCTGGATCATATTGGTTGCTGTTATGCTGGGCATAGCTCTAGGACATTGGGTAATACCTGAACATTATATACAACACATGGATAAGATTACCACAACTGCACTTTACCTGTTGCTTTTTGCCATTGGTGTTGACCTCGGTCGCCAGAAAGAGGTCTGGGAGAAACTATGGAACATGGGCTGGCGTGTTCTATTGTTACCCATATTAGTAGCTGTGGGAAGTATAGCAGGTGCTTCCATCACAGGTCTTTTGATCGGGCTTCCCTTTAATGAATCCTCCGCCATTGGTGCAGGCTTTGGGTGGTACACCTTATCGGGTGTTTTATTATCAGAGATTTATAATGTAGAAACTGGAACCTTAGCCTTCATCACCAATGTAACGAGGGAATTATTAAGTTTTATTACGGTACCATTGGTGGCTCGATATATTGGTAGACTATCTACTGTGGCTCCCGGCGGAGCAACCACCATGGATACCACTTTACCCTTAGTTACCAAAGCCACCGACTCAGATATGGCTGTGATTGCATTTATTAACGGTTCCATACTTTCTGCACTAGTCCCTATATTAGTGCCCTTCTTTATTAATCTCACTTGATTTTAGTTGGTACAAACCCTTGTTGAAAATGCTACAGGCAAGTGGGTAGCTGATGGCTAAATACATCTCTCCTAGAGATAATAACACACCGTAAGGTGTGTTTCTAGTTTTTCCAAATATATCACCATCCTTTCCTCAGCTACCAAGGTATACCATGATCAGCCTAGCACTGTTCACTAGCCCATGTGCAATGATACCGGGTAATAGGGAGCCGGTGATGTAATAAATTGCTGCCAACCCGGCTCCCACTGCGGTGATTTGTATAAACCAAATGCCGCTTAAATGGGCTAAAGAAAAGAATACTGAACTGATGATTATTCCTAATAGCCAACCCCAGCGGTTGGCAAAGGCTCGAAAGGCCATGCCTCGATAATAGACCTCTTCTGTAAAGGGTACAAGAATCCCGGCAATAAGGAGTGGCCATATTAAATCCATAGGTTCTTTGGCAGCAGCCGTAGCCTTAACTAAAGGATTAGTACCGATATCTGCAGCTAGAAAAGCAACCAGAGCCCGCTGTGTGCCTTCGGCTAAAGCAAAAAGGAATGCCCCCCCAATAACTCCGTAAAAAAGCTGTCTCTCCAAATGTTTAAAATGTAGCCCCAGTTTATCAATACTACTTTTTCTTGTTACAAAATAAAGGGTTAAACCTAGCAAAATTGCACGATCGAAAATTTCTACCAACCGGGGAGAAATTCCAGGAACAAAGGGTAATACTACTCTAGCTAGGAAATAGACGATAACTAAACGTAAAACAAATACCCATATTACATCGGATATACCCCAAAAGCTTATAAATTTATTTTTGTTTAACATAAATACCTCCGTTAAGAATCTTTATCAATACTAGGCATTTATAACCAGTAGCGAAAAATTATAAAGGCATTTTTGCTGGGTAATACTATGTAAAGTCGTTATCTAAGTTTAATTTTCCTCATTCCGGTCTTTTTAGTATAAAGAATATATGTAATATTTTGCCAAGGAGGGTAAACAAAATGGATAGTATTTGGATTTTGCTCCTCGTACTCCTAGCATTGGCTGCACTGGTTTTTTTCTTGTTACCTCATGCCAACAAAACTACCGGGGAAATGAAAAAACCTGAGTTACCGAAAAGAACCCAGGAAGAAGAGTTTGCAAAGGAGATTTCCCCAGATGTTCCTCAAATAATTCATACTAAATCAGAGTTTCAGGTTGAAGTTGAAGAAGAACCATTTATACCCCATCACTATGGAGTAAATCGTCTGGTGGCGGTGGCCCGAGATCCAAATTGGCTATATGTCTACTGGGAAGTAAACGATGAGATAAAAAGAGAATTTTTTCAACTGTATGGTGAGAAGGCCTGGAATTCCTCCCATCAAGTATTAAAAGTTTATGATGTAACAAAATCCTCTAAAGAAGAAAACAAGAGATATTTTTTTCGAGAGATTACTATAGATCCCTTTGCTGATAACTGGTTTGTGGAAGTTGGTCAACCGGAACACAGCTTTTTCCTAGAGTTAGGACGTGTATTGTCTGATGGTAGATATATTAAATTGCTGACTTCCAATCCTGTGACAACTCCGCGAGCATCTATTTCTGAACGGATGGATGCAGAGTGGATGTGGATTGATGGGATTTATCAGGGAATTTACAAAGGGATGAATAATGGACGCATCCCCTATGGGTTTAGCTCGTCCATGCTGGCAGGAATGGGAATGGAATCCCTAGGTGGTAGTTCCCAAGAACAAAATAATTAGACAAAGGGGGGTTATCCATGACCAAAGGTTACCTGTCAATAGTGTTACACGCACATTTACCCTATGTAAGACACCCGGAAAGTGAGAAGTATCTAGAAGAAAATTGGTTTTATGAAGCTTTAACTGAAACGTATATTCCCATGGTTGAAGTATTTAACAGGCTTTCCGGTGATAATATACCCTTTCGCTTAACCTTTTCCATCTCACCAACCCTGTTGTCTATGTTTATAGATCCACTATTACAAGAACGTTATATTAAACACCTTAAAAAACTAATAGAACTTTCTCAAAGGGAAGAGTCCCGAACTTATGGTACTCCTTTTCATGATGCAGCATTAATGTATAAAGAACGCTTTGGACGGGCCTATGATATTTTTGTCCATGAAAACAATGGCAATATGGTCAATGCCTTTAAAAGGCTGCAAGACAGGGGGCACCTAGAAATCACCACCTGTGCAGCCACCCATGGCTTCTTACCCATAATGATGACAAATAGAGAAGCCGTCAGGGCCCAAATTGAAACTGCTGTTAATTTACATATAAAACATCTGAGACGGGCACCGGAAGGAATATGGTTACCGGAATGCGGCTATTGTCCAGGTGTTGATGAGCATTTAAAGGAGTATGGGATAAAATATTTTTTTACCGATAGCCATGGTCTATTATATGCCTATCACCGTCCCCGTTTTGGTAACTTTGCTCCAATCTATTGCCCCACCGGGGTTGCAGCCTTTGCTAGGGATATTGAGAGTTCCAAACAAGTTTGGAGTGCTGACGAGGGATATCCCGGTGATGCAGATTACCGTGAATTTTATCGAGATATTGGTTATGATCTCGACTTTGACTATATAAAAGATTATATTCACCCGGATGGTATTCGAACCCACACTGGCCTCAAGTACCATCGTATCACAGGCAAGGTGGATCTTGCTGATAAGCAAGCCTATTACCCTGACTGGGCAATGAAGAAAGCAGAAATCCATGCAGGGAACTTTCTTTTTAATCGGGAGAAGCAAGTTGATCATCTTTCCTCATTAATGGAACGACAGCCCATTATTGTGGCACCCTATGATGCAGAACTATTTGGACACTGGTGGTTTGAAGGTCCCAATTGGCTTGAGTTTCTAATTAGAAAAGCGGCCAACCACCCAACCATAAAACTGATCACCCCGTCAGATTACTTAAGACAATATAAGGTTAATCAGGTAACCATACCTTGTTCCTCCACTTGGGGCAATGCCGGTTATAATCAAGTTTGGTTAAATGAAAAAAATCATTGGATTTATAGGCACCTTCACATGGCAGCAGATCGAATGACCGAATTAGCAAATATGTTTCCTCAGTCAGATGGCAACCTGAGTAGGGCTTTAAACCAGGCTGCCAGAGAGCTATTATTAGCACAAAGCAGTGATTGGGCCTTTATTATTTCCACTGGTACAATGGTTTCTTATGCCATCCGGAGAACGAAACAGCATTTGTCAAACTTTTTACGGCTTTACAATGAAATTAAATACTGTAGGATCGATGATGGCTTTGTATCTCACCTGGAATGGCAAAATAACATCTTCCCGGATATAGATTACCGTTCCTGGCGCAGCAGAAATCAGGGACAGCATATCGCAGTCTGCTAAACTTTAACCGGGATAAAAGTGCGACAGCGGGGACGGTTCTCGCTGTCGCATTCTTTATTTGGAATTTTTGCGACAGCGAGAACCGTCCCCGCTGTCGCACCTCCCAGGGGCTGTTTTGTATATCTTTTTCAGTACAAGGAATTTTTCACCAATTAACGAATAACTTAGGCATAAGGAGTTGGTGATTATTAAAATTGACGTTTTAGCCGTTGGTGCACACCCAGATGACATTGAGGTAGGAACAGGGGGTCTGGTGGCAAAATTTATTAACCAAGGGCTTAAGGTAGGAGTTGTTGATCTTACAGCAGGTGAAATGTCAACTAATGGAACTACAGAGGAGCGCCGCTTGGAAGCCCAAAGGGCTGCCCAAATATTGGGGGTAGCATGGCGCAAATGTTTGGGCCTGCCGGACCGGGATGTTAGCTTGATAAAAAAAAACATTCAGGCCTTGGTGGAAGTAATACGTGAAAGCAGGCCACAATTAATTCTTTGTCCATATTGGGAGGATCGTCATCCAGATCATGTAAATGCTGCCAGATTAGTCAAGGAAGCAAACTTTGATGCAGGATTGAAAAGGTTTTCTCACCATTTATCGGCACATCGTGCCAAATACATCTGGCATTATTTTTTGTCTAGATCAGTGGAGCCGCAATTTGTTGTGGATGTTAGTGAATTTTATGAGAAAAAAAGGGCTGCCATTATGGCTCATCAAACGCAGTTTGGAGAAAGCCTGCAGCAGTCAGAAACGTTTTTGAACACTGGTCCTGGCAGTATGCTTGCCATTGTTGAGAGTCGGGACCGTTTTTATGGTGCCATAACAGGATGTACTTACGGTGAAGGTTTTATTACAACGGCACCTTTAGCAGTGAAGAACCCTACTTACTTCATGGGGGTGTGAGGATGAAGATTGGCATACTATGCCATGCTACCTATGGGGGTAGTGGTGTGGTGGCTGCAGAACTGGGTAAGAGTTTAGCCAGTAGGGGGCACCAAATCCATTTTATTACCGTAGGTCATCCCTTTCGTCTAAGAAATTACCAAAGAAATATTTTTATCCATGAGGTGGGTGCCTTTCATCATCCCCTCTTTGCGGTTCCTCCCTATTTTATTAGTCAGGTCAATAAAACTGTAGAAGTATTAAGAGGATATCAATTAGATCTACTGCATGCCCATTATGCAGTGCCCCACTCTCTGGGAGCTCATCTAGCAAGGCAGATTGTTGGCAAAGACATTCCGGTTATTACCACCCTGCATGGAACCGATACTTCACTGGTAGGGGCACATGAGGAATTTTATGAAACAACTCGCTATAGCCTGGAAGTAAGTAACTTGGTTACTGTTGTGTCTAATTATTTGTTTGAACAGACTAGCAAAACCTTTCATTACACTAGGGAACTACCAGTTCTCTATAATTTTGTAGATACAAATGTCTTTCGACCTTCCCTAGGGATGGAACGTCACCTTATTGCCGATGAAAATGAAGCGATCTTAATTCATATATCTAATTTTCGACCCCTAAAAAGGGTACTAGATGTTATCCAGGTGTTTAATCAAGTGAGGCAAAAAAGAAAGACTCGTTTGGTCCTTATCGGCGATGGACCGGATATGCCTGTTGCTCAGAAATTAGCTCAAAGTTTGGATTTAACCAGAGAAATCCTGTTTCTTGGTCAGGTGGATAATGTGGCGCCGGTTTTGGCATTGGCTGATGTCCTGTTGTTTCCCTCCAGTTGTGAGAGTTTCGGTTTAGTAGCACTGGAAGCTTTAGCCTGCGGTGTTCCTGTGGTGGCTTCCCGAGCGGGGGGTATACCTGAGGTTGTGGAGCACGGTCAAGTGGGCTTTCTCACAGAGGTGGGAAATGTGGAAGAAATGGTAAAGTATACGCTTATGCTATTGGAAAATAGGAATTTTAGACAAAAACTATCGAATAATGCTAGGCAACATGCAATTTCCAAGTTTAATGTGGATTATTGGGTGGAAAAATATGAAGGTATTTACCAGTTAGTCTTACAACAAAAAACAGATCTATAGGAGGGATCACTTTGCAAGTAATCACATTTGGCATGTTAGAAGCAAGGGAAGGACAAGGCGATAAGCTTAAGGAAGTTATTGATGAGCACATGAAACTTTTTCAACAACTACCTGGTCTGGTACATGGATATGTGGCCAGATCTAAAGGTAATAGTAATAAGTTTGTGGTTATCTCTATATGGGAGAATGAAGAAGCACAACAAGCAGCAATGGTCAAATTAAGCAGTGACCCGGGAGCAACCGCAGGATTCCTACAACTTATGCAATTGGTGGACGGTCAACCTGACTTTGGAAATTATGTTGTTGAAAGCATAACAAAATAAATAGCTGAATATTGTTTAAGTAAAAGGGCAGAGGGATGATTCTATGACCGATCTTAGAGAGGTTGAAGTGGGAACCACAGTTATTACATCGGTGGCGGTGGCGGATGTCTTGGAACATCCCGAAGAAGGGGTTCCCTTGGTTACTCAGCAGTTGATGGGATGGCCAGCCCTTGTAATGGGTGTTGAAGGAGATTGGCTTCACATACAAACTCACGATGGTTCTCCCGGATGGGCCAAGGTAGATTGCTTCTGTTTGTCCCAATGGAACCAGTATGCTGATGTCATACAGGTTATCAAACCTACTACTATGTTAAGCCATAAACCCTTTAGCACTTATGAAAGTTTTTGTACATTATTTATGGGAAGTATATTACCAGTTGTGGGGGAAGAAAACCAAAGACTGAAAGTTGTGTTACCTGATAAAAAGTATGCATTTGTGTCTGAGGATGCAACTAGTATGATGCCATATGGTGGACGTGGACAAAAAAAAGGGATAATTTCGGCTGCTGGCCTTTTTTCCGGGGCCCCTTACCTTTGGGGGGGAATGACTATTCGGGGAGTGGATTGTTCAGGTCTCACCTATATGGCGTATTTTATCAATGGGTACCAACTACCCAGAGATTGTCAGGATCAGTTTAAAGTGGGCAAACCAGTGAAAAGAGAAGATTTGGAGGAGGGAGACCTTGTGTTTTTTTCCACCATCGATCCAGGACCTTCCCATGTGGGTATTTACCAAGGGGATGGTTTATTTATCAATGCCCGTAGTAAGGAGGGTGTAACAATTACATCCTTTGATGACCACTATTTTAGGGGGAGATTTTTAGGTGCTAAAAGATATATCACTTAGCCATTAGCCTTTAGCTATTAGTTCAAATCTAAAATAAATTACTAACAGTAAAGTCTCTAAAGCTAAAGGCTAATGACCAATGGTGTAAATTAATTTATAATAACAAAATTTCTCAATTGGTTAGTTATTTGATATAATAAGGTATCATCTCATTATTGGGAGCGAATTGTATGCAACTTAATGAAGAAATGATTTTCTTGGCCAAAGTTATTTGCCCGAATTGTGGACAAGAATTTAAACATCCTGAAGTTAAAAGCAAATATATAATAGTAGACAAGCAAGATACTGATTTTTGTGCCTATTACACAGGCATAAATCCGATTTATTATGATGCTAGGGTCTGTCGCCATTGTGGTTTTGCTTTCACCAAGGAGACAAGCAAACCACTTGTAGATAACGAAAAAAGTATTATCAATAACTTCCTAACAAAGTGGCAAAATGACGGAGCCCAATACGGCGGAATAAGAACCCTAGAGCAAGCCATCAAGGCTTTTAATAAGGTCATTGTCTGTCAGGAGTTAAGAAATGCCAAGGACTCTGAGAAGGGTTCTTTATACCTTAGATTGGGCTGGCTTTATCGTTATAAAGGAGACAAAAAAAATGAAGACCAAGCCTTGCTTAGGGCATTAGAGTTTATGAAACGGGCTTACGAAAGAGAGGCTTCCCCAGACGAAAAAAAGGAATTACGCATGTTATATTTAATCGGTGATTTGTCTTACCGCAGTGGTGACTTTAGTGAGGCTGTCAAATGGTTTCATTCTGTTACTATCCATCCTTCAGCCAACAGTTACCCAATTTTTAGCAGGATGGCTCGAACTCGTTGGCAAACTATTCGGGAAGAAATTAAGCGGAAGGGGTAAGCCCTCAAAGATAATTGCATAGACGATAAGAATTACCCTGCTTACATATATATTTTAGATATGTAAGTGGGGTATTTTTATCAAAATAAGCAATAAGCTCAAAGAATGTAAGTCGAATATTTACAAAGAACATTTTATTGTGAGGCATGTTAAAATAAATGTGGATGTAAGATTGAGTGTAAACTATACATACCTCCATCATAATAAACACGGAAAAATAAGGGGGTTACGGTGGTGAAGGATACGCCCTTTGTTCACTTACACTTACATAGTGAATACAGCCTTTTAGATGGAGCAACGCGAATTAGTCAGGTAGCTAAGCAGGCTAAGGAAAATGGTATGGATGCCCTGGCCATTACTGATCATGGCTGTATGTTTGGAACGGTGGACTTTTATAAGGCCTGTCATAAAGAAGGAGTTAAACCCATCCTAGGTTGTGAAGTTTATGTGGCACCACGACGCAGAATCGACCGGACTCCCAAACTGGATGATCAGCCAGCCCACTTGGTGCTTTTGGCTGAAAACCAGGAAGGTTATAAAAATTTATTAAAACTAGTATCCCTTGGCTATACTGAGGGCTTTTATTATAAACCCAGGGTAGATAAGGAACTTATGAGAAGCTATAGCAAAGGTCTCATTGCCCTTAGTGGTTGTTTGGCTGGGGAAGTTGCCGATAAAATTCTCGGCAGCCAACCGGAAAAGGCTCGCCAAGTGGCTAAAGAATATTCTGAGATCTTTGGTAAAAATAATTTCTTTTTGGAGTTGCAGGATCACGGTTACCAGCAACAAAAGGTTGTCAACCGGGAATTAATCAAAATTGCCAAAGAATTACAGATCCCGCTGGTGGCAACCAACGACGTCCATTATCTTAAGAGAGAACATGCAGACATACAAGATGTTTTACTTTGCATCCAGACTGGTAAAAGCATCAATACACCTGGACGTATGAAATTCGATAGCCAGGAAATGTACCTGAAAAGCCCCTATGAAATGAACCTTCTCTTTGCGGAGATACCGGAGGCTTTAAGTAATACAGTACGGATTGCTGAGCGTTGTAATGTGAATTTGGAATTTGGCACGTATCACTTACCTTATTTTACCGTGCCCGAAGGATTTAGTAGCGCTCAGTACTTGCGGGAAAAGTGTCTGGAAGGTGTTAACAAAAGATACGGACATTGTAGTGGACAGGTTCAGGAGCGACTAGACTATGAATTAAGTGTTATTAGCCAAATGGGGTATGATGAGTATTTTTTGATTGTTTGGGATTTCATCCATTATGCAAAGGAGAAGGGTATTGCTGTGGGCCCAGGGCGGGGTTCCGCGGCCGGTAGCATTGTATCTTACGCATTGGGAATCACCAATATTGACCCCCTGAAATATAGCCTATTATTTGAACGTTTTTTGAACCCTGAGCGTATCTCCATGCCTGATATAGATATTGACTTTGACTATGAACGACGGGGGGAAGTCATTGACTATATCGTACAAAAATATGGTACAGATCGGGTAGCTCAAATAATTACCTTTGGGACCATGGCTGCTCGGGCAGCAATTCGGGATGTCGGGCGTGCTTTGGATATACCCTATGGTGAGGTAGATCGAGTAGCCAAACTTGTGCCAATGGAACTTAATATTACCATTGCCAAAGCCTTAGCCAATTCACCAGATTTAAAGGCAGCCTATGATCAAGATCCAGAAGTTAAACGATTGATTGATACTGCAGTAGAATTAGAGGGAATGCCCCGACATGCTTCCACCCACGCAGCCGGAGTGGTGATCTCCAAGGAACCCTTGGTTGAGTATTTACCTCTAAACAAAACCTCGGACGGTTTAGTGACTACCCAATTCCCTATGACTACGGTGGAGGAACTGGGGTTACTTAAGATGGACTTGTTGGGTCTGCGAAATTTGACTGTTATTGCCGAAGCTGTGGATCTGATTGAGCAAATTAAAGGAATTAGACTTGATATAAATGCAATTCCCTTAGATGATCAAGTCACCTTTGATATGTTAACCCGAGGTGAAGGCATTGGCGTATTCCAATTGGAAAGCAGTGGTATGCGCAATATTCTTAAAGAGCTTAAGCCCAATGCCTTTGAGGATATTGTTGCTTTGGTGGCCCTTTATCGTCCAGGGCCCCTAGGCAGCGGTATGGTAGAGGATTTTATTCAGCGGAAACACGGGCAAACCAAAGTAGATTATTTTCATAGTAATTTAGAGCCCATTTTAAAAGAAACCTACGGCGTTATCCTTTATCAAGAACAGGTTATGCTGGTAGCCAGAGTTATGGCTGGGTACTCCTTGGGTCAGGCAGATTCATTACGTAAGGCTATGGGCAAAAAGATAGGAAAGATTATGGCTATGCACCGAGATTGGTTTGTAAACGGTAGCACAGTGGATGAGAAGGGAAAACCATTAAAATACCCCATTCCCGGAGCAGTGGCCAGGGGCTATGACCGGCAGCTAGCAGAAAAAATGTTTGACCTGATGGAGTACTTTGCTGGTTACGGTTTTAACAAATCTCACTCTGCTGCCTATGCCCTTGTTTCTTACCAGACAGCATATTTGAAGGCTAACTACCCAGTAGAATACATGGCTGCCTTACTGACCTCGGTGCGGGATAATACTGATAAAGTGGTTTTGTATATCGAAGAATGTCGTCGTATGGGTATACAGGTGTTACCACCCCATATTAATCTTAGCCGAGAAAATTTTACTGCTACCAATGGAGCCATCCGTTTTGGTTTGGCAGCGGTAAAAAATGTTGGTTGGGGAGCAGTTCAAGAAATTATCAGGGTGCGCCAAAAGGAAGGGCCTTTTAGCAACTTTTTTGATTTTTGTGGGCGTTTAGACACCCGCATTGCCAACCGACGAGTATTGGAAAGCTTAATCAGGGCAGGAGCCCTTGATGCCTTTGGCTATAGATCTCAATTAATTGCTGGGTTGGAGGTGGGGCTGGAGCATGCTGCCCGTTCCCAACGGGATAGGGAGAGGGGACAGGTAAGCCTATTTGACCTGATGGCAGAAAATCCTGCCCAAGTGATGGAAATAAAGTTGCCCGCGGTTCCTAGATTAACGGCACGCCAACAACTGGAAATGGAAAAGGAGGCCCTAGGTCTGTATATTTCTGGTCATCCTTTAGCCGAATACAGCTGGCTATTGGATCAGTTGGAGGTAGAGCGGGTAGTTCAACTGGGGGAACTTCCAGATGGCCAGCCCCTTTTATTGACAGGAATTATCTCTACTATTAAACGGATTACATCCCGTAAGGGAGATCCCATGGCCTTTATTACCATTGAGGATTTAACAGGGAGTTGTGAAGTTGTTGTTTTCCCAGAAGTATATCGTCGAAATTTAAGCATATTAGATGTGCGGGATCCGCTTTTGCTAAAGGGAAGGGTTAGTAATAACGGTGAAGAGACAAAAGTTCTGCTTGAAGAAATACAACCCTTAGAAAAGATTGCTTGTGAGTTATGGTTAAGGATAGCAGACCCAGGTGGACAACCCAAGGAATTGGGGGAATTGCTAGCAGCCTACCCTGGAAATACGCCAGTCTTTTTCTTTTATCCAGAAAACAGGCATAAAGTACAATGGGAGAAAGGAGTTTCTTTAGGCACTGAGCTAAAGCTGTCTTTACAGCGACTTTTAAAAGAAGAAAATATTATACTTCGTGTGACTAACCCTAGTATAGTTCCTGTGGCCGTTGCCAGAGACAACAGGAACCTTAGGGAAACGGCCAACAGGTATAACGTAGGTGCCCGGTCACCGTTAGCAATACCAAAACAAAACTCAAAAGCTACAGATGGGGTAGTCAGGAACTACTCTGGGTCCTTTGATCCTGACACTTATCCTGTACCGGAAAGTTTACTGGATATTTAGCCCTCAGCCGTCAGCCTTTTTTCATGTATTGTTTTAAGGGTTTTTTTACTTGTGCGTATCCCCTGAACCATTGCCCAAAAAGCCCAAGGCCTTAGGGTGACCCAAAGTAGAAATGCAAAAAAAGCTGATGGCTGATGGCTAGCTTGTGTCAGACCTTGTCCTACTGATATAATCTTCTCATTACAAAAAAGAGGAGGTTATAAAATGAACCTGGTTTTCTTGGTGTCTTTTATACTCGTCCTTTTTATTATTGTGGAAATATCAGCAATAGCCCTTAAAATGACAGGGATGGATTTGCATATTGCCCGTTTCCAAGCCCTTTCTGCCCTGGTAACAGTGGGTTACACAACGTCTGAGTCAGAACAAGTGGTAAAACACCATGTCCGAAGACGTTTGATTATGGTATTGATGATATTAGGTTATTTGGGAACTGCCACCATAGTCACTGCCTTAATTGAACTGATGCGTCACCCTTTGACATTGATTCAGGCAGGTACGGCCATTATGATACTGCTGCTGGCTGTAAGCATTGCTTCCAGTCGACGCATAAGGATTAGACTGGATAAAGGAATTGAAAAACAACTTTCTCGTCACAGGTCATTGCAGAAAAAAACAGTGGAGGAAGTACTACATCTAGACAGGGAGTACGGGGTAGCGGAGGTTGTTTTGGAAAGGAATAACCCTTTGGTAGGTAAACGCATAGTAGAAAGTAAGATTAGGGATCAAGAACTTTTTATTTTGGCGATTGATAGAAAAGGAGAGTTTTTGCATTCTCCCCGAGGTAATCAAATTCTACTGGAAGGCGATAAGTTGATTATCTATGGAAAACTAAAAAATATTTATCTCCTGTTGTGTTGGGATTGCAAAAGAGAAGATATAATTAGTAAAGCTTAATCACAGTTTACTGTGCTTGTCATTTAATTTTAGGTATGATATGATAAGTTCAATTGTAAAAAAGAGGAAATTAGTTGGGGTGAATGCTCATGTCTGATAATATAGTTACGGGTGAATATATAGTGGTTAAAGCTCTGGAAAATGGTGTAACCCTGATTGGATTAACAAGAGGTGGAGTCACAAAGTTTCATCATTCGGAAAAACTGGATAAAGGTGAAGTTATGATTGCCCAGTTTACTGAACATACTTCGGCTATTAAAATACGTGGTCGAGCAGAAGTTATGACAAAGCACGGTAAGATTCGAACAGACGACTAATAGGAGGTAAGCTATACTAGTATTTGAAAACAGTATCCAGAGATAGAACTCTGGATATACTTATTTTTGTAGCACAAAAAAAGAGGAATAACCGTGTGTTTAATAGAAACAACTATACGAATATCCATGGATATTCTATTATGATATTCAAGGGGGCCATTAATAAGTGTGGACAGTCGTTTATATTGCGCCCAATCGTAAACAAGCTGAGAAGTTACAACAGGCATTGCTACGAGAGGGGCTACTGGTCAAATTACGCAATATCGGACTGCCGAGCGGCAATGATAATGGATCTGTAGAAGTCTTAGTACCAGAATCTGAGCTGGATGAGGCATTGGAAATTATAAATACTATATAACAACAGGGAACTAAGGGAGAGGTGAGTCTTGGTCCTAGAAATATTTCGTAAGCCTAAATATGTGACTGTACGTCCCGAGAAAAAAGAACGAACTGAAGAAAACGAAAGACGAGATATTCCCGAAGGCCTATGGGTTAAATGTCAACGATGTAATGAAATTCTTTATACCAAGGAGTTAGATAAGAACTTTAAAGTTTGTCATAAGTGCAATTTTCACTTTCGTTTAAATGCTAAAGAACGTATTCGGATGACACTGGATGAGGGTTCCTTTCAAGAATTTGACAATGAGTTAACTACAATAAATCCATTAAATTTCCCTGATTACGAGGGAAAACTGCAGACTGCTCAAGAAAACACGGGTTTGAAAGAGGCTGTAGTAACAGGAGAAGGGACTATCGGAGGTAATCCAGTTGTCATTGGAGTTATGGATGCCAATTTTATTATGGGAAGTATGGGGTCCGTAGTGGGCGAAAAGATTGCAAGGGCCATTGAAACTGCCATTAAGAAAAACTTGCCCGTGATTTTGTTTTCTTCCTCCGGTGGTGCTAGGATGCAGGAAGGGATTTTGTCCCTGATGCAGATGGCAAAGACCTCTGCAGCCCTGGCAAAATTGGATGAAGCAGGTTTATTATATGTCTCTGTTCTTACGGATCCTACAACTGGTGGGGTAACAGCTAGTTTTGCTTCCCTAGGAGATATTATTTTGGCAGAACCAGGAGCATTAATTGGGTTTACTGGTCCTAGGGTTATAGAGCAAACAATTCGCCAAAAATTGCCGGAGGGTTTTCAACGGGCCGAATTTATGCGCCAGCATGGTCTGGTGGATATGATTGTGAATCGTCCGCAGCTAAAAGAAACCTTGGCTAACATTCTTACACTTCATAGGACGAATTAAAGGAGGCCGTATGGCATTAGATTTTGAAAGGCCTTTACTGGAGTTAGAGGCCAAGATTGAAGAACTTAAAAGATTTACTAATGAAAAGGGCATTGATTTTTCAGAAGAAATTATCCTGCTTGAGAAAAAGTCTAGAGATATGAAGGAAAAAATATACAGCAATCTTGACCCATGGCAAAAGGTGCAAATAGCCAGGCATGCTGCTCGTCCCAATTCTCGGGATTATATAAATGCTCTTTTTAACGATTTTCTAGAGATGCATGGTGACCGTCTTTATGGTGATGATCCTGCTGTAATCGGTGGCATTGCCCGTTATAAGGGCATTCCAGTAACGGTCATAGGACACTTAAAGGGTCATGATACCAAAGAAAATGTCCAACGAAATTTTGGCATGTCTCATCCAGAAGGCTTTCGCAAGGCCTTACGATTAATGAAGCAAGCAGAAAAATTTTCTCGCCCGATTATCTGCTTTATTGATACCGCAGGTGCCTACTGTGGTATGGGGGCAGAAGAAAGAGGTCAAGGGGAAGCCATTGCCAAGAATCTAATGGTAATGGCTGCTTTAAGAATTCCGATAATATCTGTGGTCATTGGAGAAGGTGGTAGTGGGGGAGCATTGGCCTTGGGTGTGGCCAATAAAATACTTATGCAGGAACATACCATTTTTTCTGTAAGTTCGCCAGAGGCTGCTGCCAGTATCCTTTGGAAGGACGGTACAAAGGCTAAAGAAGCGGCCGAAGCATTAAATATCACTGCCCAGGATCTGTTAAGGATGGGTATTATTGATGAGATTCTTCCAGAACCCTTGGGTGGTGCCCACAGCGACTTAACGGCAACCTATCAGATTGTTGATAAGTCTTTGGAGCACAATTTAAAGGAATTAATAAAGAAAACTCAGGAAGAATTAGTCGAATCACGTTATAGAAAATTTCGCACCATGGGACAAACCGGATAATAAAGATATATTTTTATAAATAAGCATAAGCCTGCCGTTTTGCGGCAGGCTATAGGTGTATATTGGGACTTAGGAGGGGTGTGGCATGCAAAGAATAGGTGTCTTAACCAGTGGCGGAGATGCATCAGGCATGAATTCTTGTATACGTGCGGTGGTTCGTAAGGCCATTTACCACGGTCTTGAAATAATTGGTATTCGTCGGGGCTATAGCGGTTTTATTGATGCTGATATGGGTCCCATGAATCTTGGTTCAGTGGCAGATATTATCGGTCGCGGAGGTACAGTTTTACATACTGCCCGCTCAGAACGATTTATGACCAAGGAAGGCCGAGCTCAAGTAATGGAAAATGTACAGCGTTTTGGCATTCAGGGGTTGGTAGTTATTGGCGGTGACGGTTCCTTTACAGGAGCTCGACTATTACATCAAGAATATGGTCTACCCATCATTGGAGTTCCTGGTACCATTGACAATGATATCTCAGGTACCGATTATACCATTGGTTTTGATACAGCGGTTAATAATGTGGTTGATGCTATAAATAAGATTAGAGATACAGCCACTTCCCATGAGCGTACCTTTGTCATTGAAGTGATGGGAAGAAATTCAGGTAATATCGCTTTAGCAGCCGGCCTGGCTGGTGGGGCTGAAAGTATAATAATTCCTGAGATTCCATTTAATATTGATGATATTTGTCAGAAACTTCTCAGTGGTATTAAAAGAGGTAAACTACATTCGATTATTCTAGTTGCCGAAGGGGCTGCCAGTGGACTTGATATTGGGAAGGAAATCAAACAAAAGATTGGTTTTGACACCAAAGTAACCATTCTTGGACACTTGCAGAGGGGTGGTACTCCTACATCCTTCGATCGTATTCTGGCGTCTAGATTGGGTGCCAAAGCAGTAGAATTATTGATGGCTGGAGAAACTAATAAAATGGTAGGTATCAAGGCTGGTGAAATTTTAGCTACAGACTTAAATGATGTCATTGGAAAACCTGTCACCATAAATAAAGATATGTATGATCTTGCCCGGATACTATCAATCTAGAAACTGGGACTGTCAAGATTCTATTGCGAGGAGGTTAATGATGAGACGTACTAAGATTGTATGTACCATCGGTCCTGCCAGTGAAAATATTGAAACTTTGAAAAAAATGATGCTTGCTGGTATGAATGTAGCAAGATTAAATTTTTCTCACGGTACCCATGAAGATCATGCTAAAAGAATAGACTCCATACGTCAGGCAGCCCGTGAAGTTGGTAAAAATATTGCTATTATGCTTGATACCAAGGGGCCTGAGATTCGTTTAAAAAAATTTGCCAACCCTCCGGTCATTTTACAACAGGGCCAGCCCTTTACCTTAACCACAAGGGAAGTCTCCGGGGACAATACCATTGTTTCTGTCACTTACTTGGATTTGCCTAATGATGTAAAGCCCGGTAGTAGAATAGCAGTGGCAGACGGTATCATTGAGATGGTCGTAGAGGAGGTTGAAGGTAGCGACGTTCACTGTAAAGTTATTAATGGCGGCCAGTTGTCCAATCAAAAGGGTGTCAACCTACCTGGGGTCACGGTAAACCTTCCTTCAATTACTGAAAAAGACATTGCTGATATCTGTTTTGGGTTGGAGCAGAGGGTAGATTTTATAGCAGCATCTTTTATTCGTAAGCCAGGGGATGTTCTGGCAATACGTCAGATCATCGAGGAAAATGGTGCCGATGTTGATATTATTGCCAAGATTGAAAGTCGTGAGGGTGTAGATAATCTGGCCGATATCATCAATGTAGCAGATGGAATTATGGTGGCCAGAGGAGACTTGGGAGTTGAAATTCCCGCCGAAGAAGTACCTGTACTGCAAAAAACCATGATTGAAATGTGTAACAAAGCAGGAAAACCGGTCATAACAGCTACACAAATGTTGGAGTCTATGACACAAAACCCTAGGCCGACCAGGGCAGAGGCCAGTGATGTGGCTAATGCTATATTTGATGGTAGTGATGCAATTATGCTTTCTGGTGAGACAGCTGCTGGTAAATATCCTGTTCAAGCTGTAGAAACCATGGCCCGTATTGCTCAGCGGGCAGAACTTGCGGTAAATTTTGACGATCTCCTTGAAATTAGGGGTGCAGCTCTACAAAGGACAGTTACTGATGGCATTAGTCATGCTGTATGTACCGTTGCCAGAGATTTAGGTGTTAGTGCCATTGTCACTGCCACTGCCAGTGGTCATACTGCCAGGATGATTGCCAAGTACCGACCCAAAGTACCAGTGATAGCTGTGACACCTAGATCTGGTGTTTTAAGGAAATTGGCCCTGGTTTGGGGTGTGGTACCACTGCTCATTGAAGATGTGCATGGTACTGATGAAATGATTAATATCTCGGTGGATGCTGCTCTAGCCTCCGGACACATTGCAGCAGGAGATCTAATAGTCATTACTGCTGGTGTACCAGTAGGTGTCCACGGCACCACCAATATGATGAAAGTACATACCGTAGGCACTTTATTGGCTCAAGGTACAGGTATTGGCCAGAAGGCAGCCACCGGTAAGGTGAGAATTTGTCGTACGCCCCAGGAAGCAGAGGAAAAGGTACAGCCTGGAGACATTCTGGTTACAATAGCCACCGATCGAGATTTTGTATCAGCTATGCAGAGGGCAAAGGCTATTATTACTGAGGAAGGCGGCCTCACATCCCATGCAGCCATTGTAGGTTTGGAATTTGGCATACCTGTGATTGTCGGTATGGCTAATGCAACCAGTGTTTTACCTGATGATGAAATAATTACTGTGGATAGCCAGCGAGGACTGGTTTATGGTGGTATTGCCAGGGTATTATAGTTTGCAACATGTTTTGCATATGAAGCATATCACCGTGGAGGTGGTATGCTTCATTTTAAATTTACCTAGCCTCAGCATCAGCCTTAGACTTCAGCTTTTCTACATGTTTTCCTCAGGGGTCTTTAGTTGGAGGTTTTTATTATTCATATATCTGTCACCTTTTCGTCATAAGTTCTGGATTTTTACTGGCATTCAAAGTAAACATTAAGGTTCCTAGCAATAGGTCTAAGGATGGCAGCTTAATCTAACTAATTGGAGAATTTAAATGCAACGATATATACATATTTTACTTATCAGTGTTTCGTTTTTTTGGGGAACTTCCTTTGCTGCTGCAAAGATCGGTATGACTGAGCTATACCCATTAAATCTCGTCTTATTGCGTTTTATCATTGCCTCATTTATTTTCGCAGTCATCCTCTTGCGACGTCCGGATCGAAAAATAGAAACTAAAGATTTACCAGCTTTCCTCATTTTAGGTTTTATGGGGATAACATCTTATTTTTATATTCAATTTACAGGGTTACAATATACAACCACCATTAATTCCGCTTTAATAATTGCCACCAGCCCTATCATAGTTGGTATTTTTAGTGTAATACTCCATGTTGAAAAGATAAATAAAACAATGATCTGGGGAATAGCACTGGCCTTTAGTGGAGTATCATTGGTAATTTCCGGGGGGGATTTGGCAGGACTTCTCCAAGCTAAAACTATTAAAGGAGATTTAATGCTATTATCAAATGCCATTGTTTGGGCCGGATTTACCCTTTATGGAAAAAAGATTTTAATCAAATACAGTCCTATCGTAGCTATGGCCTATATTCATATTTTTGGTACACTTCTTCTGTTGCCTTTGGCAGTGCTGCCTGGGGTATTTGCCCCTGAAACCTTGGCCAAACAGATTATGGAATTATCCTGGTCATCTGTAATAGCTGCCCTATATCTAGCGATATTTTGTTCTGTGTACGCCTATTATATATGGTATTCGGGTGTTGAGATAATTGGTGCAGTGCGTACGTCTGTATATACTTACTTAAATCCGTTATTTGCTTCGTTAACCGGTGTGCTAATACTGCATGAAAAGATATCCCTCATGACAATCTTTGGTGGTTGTATGGTTATGGCAGGGGTATATCTTACCAATCAATTTAAGATAACTAAAGTAAAGTCTAAGTTTACCACCATAGATTAGACAAATATTAAAGGGGGGGAACAGCCATAATAAACTGAGGAGGGAAGGAAGTGACAGATCAAATCTTAGACCTTTTAAGCAGCCTAGGTTTAACTGGTTTATTTGCAGGAGTTTATCTAGAAGCTCTAGGACTTCCTTTTCCAGGTAGTGTGTTAGTTGCTTTGACTGGTTTTTTATGCCGTCAAGGAGAATTCAATATTTTTGTGGCTTGGCTTGTGTCCCTAACAGCTTACATATTAGGCTCAGTTACTGCTTTTATGCTGGGACATTTTGTAGGGGAACCCTTCCTCAACAAATGGGGAAGGTACCTGCAACTTACACCAGAAAGGTTTGCTAAAGCCCAGGAGCTCTTAAACAAATCTGCTCCTGGTTTTATTATCGGAGGACGTTTTATACCAACAGTTGGCAACTTAACCCCTTACATTGCAGGAATTAGTGGTATTCCATTAATTAAATTTCTATTCTATGATGTCATTCATGCAGTTATATGGTTAACGGCCTTTTTGGTTGGAGGAGCAATCTTGGGTCATAACTGGTCTAGGATTATAGATATCCCGGGGGTTAAATATTTCTGGGTGCTAGGAGTAGTTCTAGTGGGAGCTTATTTACTGAAACATTATCTACCAAATATGCAGCGTAATAGAATTTAAATAATTTAATTTTATCAGTAGGACGGGTTTTGGCTCGGAATGAAGTTCGTAAAAGTGTTTGTAATAGTCTAGTTATTAGTAAATTGGGGAGGCGGAGCAAGGGCAATGATTAGTGTAGTTCAGGGAGATTTGCAACTACTTAGCCAATATTATCCTAAACCTGATCAGGTTCTGCAGGCTGCTAAAAAAGATAACATTAAACAGGAAATTAGGGCTGTTCTATCTAAAGCCCTAAAATCAGCCGTAGAACAAGGTTTAAAAACCCTAATGCTGCCGGTAGTAAATACCAGGGGGCCAGAAATTTTAGTAGAGGAAATTGCACACCTAATGGTTTCTGAGGCTAGGAAGTACATGTCGTTGCATACTGACTTAAAAGAACTGACCTTTGTACTGCCAGATATGGAAGGGGTACAAGCGTTTCGGGAGATTATTAATCGAAAAAAAATTGTTTGTTTAGGCGATAGCATTACCTATGGCTACCCCGATGGACCGGATTTTTCCTGGGTGACTAAAGTGGTCCACAAAACAGGCTATCAAATGCTAAACCGAGGGATCAACGGAGAGACCACTGGACAGATGCTATCTCGACTTCAGATAGACGTAATTACTGAAAAACCGTCCTATTTAATCTTTGCTGGGGGACACAATGATAGCTGGCAGCAGGTTCCATTGCAAAGGGTTCGGCATAATATCCAACAAGTAGTCGAAGGTGTACTGCATCAGGGCATTTGTCCCATATTAGTATCACCATCTCCATTAAACATTGAACAATTATTACAATCTTATGAAGGTACCCGTCGGGATGCCGAGGACTATCATGAAAATTTAAGCCAGATTCGTCAGTGGATTTACCAATATGCCAGGGAAAAGGAAATCTTTACTTTGGATTTTTACACGCCACTATTACTTACCAGCAAGGATCAAGGGGATCCCCGATATCTGTTAGATGGTGGCCATCCTACCCACGAGGGTTACAGTATCCTTGGCGAGGCAGCTATCCAACAACTGGCAGGTAGGTTGCATCTATAACGAAGATCCCGGAGTATTTTCTCCGGGATTTAAAATTCATATTATTCCAAACCTAGTACTTGACGTAGGGCTAAAATGTGACGACATTTAAAAGAATTGTCTTGATGAGAGCGCCAACGAAAGGTACAGCAGTCACAGCTATTCACAGTGGTGGTCAATTCCCATCTGCAGTCAGCCTCTATCACAGAGCCACTATCTGGGCCTGTTACATAAACCACTAAATTTCCAATGGCATAGGGCTCAAAAAGTTTAACCTTAACCTGACCGTTATTCAAGTTAAATCCACCTTTCCATGTATGTTCTATAATATATTTATGCAAAGTAATTTGTAAATCCTTTTATTTCTTATAAAATAAAATAACATAAATTGGAATCTATGGATACATTTATTTTTATTGCTTAATTCCTACAACCAAGTGTAAAATAGTTAATGAACAACTTCTGCAAATTTAGAGTAGGCAGAGGTTTTTTTATTTATTACCCAACTTCTTCTTGTACCCACTTAAAAAGATTACCCGGATCGTAATCTATAATATCAAACAAAAGGATAATTGAGGGGAGTAGTTGGGTCAGGAGGAGTGACCAATTTTGACGTTAGAACATTATACGGCACTGTACCTGAACCAGGCTAGACATGGCGATAATAAGGCCAGGGAAGATTTATTAGCATTTGCAAAACCTTTTATTCAAAACGTCTGTGTAAAATATTGTAGTCGTTCCCTTGAATGGGGTAGGGATGACGAATTAAGCGTTGGTTTTATGGCTTTTAACGAAGCCATTGATCGGTTTGAAGAAGAGAAAAAAATTCCTTTTCTAGGTTTTGCAAGGTTAGTTATAAAGAGTCGACTATATGATTATTTTCGCAAGGAGTCTCGTCATAGACATCAGCCTTTAGAGTATCAAGTGACTGAAAATGTATCAGTACACAATGAAACTGCCCAGGCTTGGGAAATATATATGCGCGAGGCAGAAATGCAAGAACGTCAAGAGGAAGTTCTAGAATTTCAAAGGGAACTATCTAAATACGGTATCAGTGTCAATGAACTAGTTGATGCTTCACCAAAACATAGGGATTCCAGAGAGAGTCTAATTTCAGTGGCTAATATCCTTGTGGAAAAAGATTTACTTATAGAGCATTTACTTCGTACTGGACGTTTGCCTGTTAAAGAACTAGCTTTGGTTTCAGGTCTGCATCGAAAAACTATCGAGAAAGCACGGCGCTACATAATTGCAATGGCACTTTTGTTACACCACAGAGACCGATTTATCTACCTGTATTCATATTTAAAATTAACTGGTTGGTCAGAAGAAAGGAGGGAAGCAACAAATGAGTAAGGTTAAGGGGATTTTAGTTCATAAGAAGGGACCCATTGGTACACTTATGACATCAGACGGACAGTTTATGAGGGTGCTGCTTACTGGTAAGGGTAATATACTGGGTCAAGAAACCCCTGGTCTAAAATTTCCCTCCCTAATTCAGGGCATGGCTGTGGCCTCTCTTTTGATCGTAATGCTTATTGGTATTTGGAGTAAGCTTTTTATTAGCCCTGCTGCTGCTTATGTAGCATTGGATATAAACCCCAGTGTAGAATTGGCTGTAAATGAATCTGGAAATGTTATTAAAGCTAAGGGCCTGAATGAAGATGGGAAGGAATTGTTGGAAAAAGTTAGTATAAAAGATAGGGAAATTTACCAGGCAGTAGAAGTATTGGTGGAAGAGGCAGTTAAATGCAATTATCTAAATACAAATAATAATGTCGTCCTGGCCACTGTCATTCCTTTCAGCAAAAACCATACTGTAGTAGACCAGGTTAAACTAGAAACAACGGTTCAAGTATCAGTGGCAGAATTGCCCGCTCCGATTAAAGTGGTTATAGAGAAAGCTACCGAACAACAACATCGATTAGCTGAAGAGAAGGGTCTTTCGGTAGGTCGCTTTTTAATATACCAGGGCAGTACCCAGAAGGGCAATGGAATTAGTGTGGAAGAATTAAAGACCAAGGGCTTGGGAGAACTGGAAAAGGAAAAAGGGATTGAAATTCAACAATATCTACCTCATCCAAGAACCAAGGCAAAAGTTGAATTTGAAGTTAAGGAAAGCCCAGAACCACAGGTATTCCAAGATAAAGAAAATCCTACTCTGGAAGAAAAACCCAACAAAAGCCTACCACCAGGACAATTAAAGAAAGATAAATCCCCAGCAAATTGGAGAGTGATACCAAGCCATCCTGCCAATAAGGGAATCAATTCACAGGATGATGATGGAGATAATGACGATGATGAAAAAGATGTAGATCAAATAAAGGAAGATGATGGTGATAAGCGACGGGACGACCGTCGCCAAAGCCATATAGATAGTAATATAGACCAAGAAAAAATGCAAAAGCCCCAATTAAACAAGCAACAATCCCAGGGGCAGCAGACAGAAGCTAAGGATAAAGATAAGGACAAAGGTCAAACTAAAGGGAACTCGAAAACTAAAGAATGAAAAGTCGACTAATATAATTGACTTAGCCATCAGCCCAAGGAAGACTTGGTAACAGGTCGTGTGCTAGGAGCTATGGCCCTCATAAATAACACCTCCGCCATACAATTGGCAGAGGTGTTTTACATTTACATCCATTTCTTTTGGCGGAAGAGAACAATCATCCATAGGGATACTAGAATAAGTCCTAAAGTGATGCTTACGGTAGACCATAAAGAATTCTGATCTGGCAAAGGAACGTTCATACCAAAGAAACCGGTTACAAAGGTTAAAGGCATGAAAATTGTTGATATCACTGTTAAGACTCTCATTGTTTCGTTAGTTCGTGCACTAATGATGGATGAATAGGTGGCCAAGGCACCATCGGTTAAATCCTTATAACCATCAATGGTATCGGAAATCCGTTCCAAATGGTCCTTTAGGTCGAGGTAGTAGGGCTGATTATCTTCGCTAACAGTAAAGGAACTGCTGCTAATACTATAAAAAATGCGTCGCTGGGGTGTAATAGCCCTACGCATTGTTAATATAGTTCTTTTTAAAGCAAGGAACTCATCGGTGGTTTCTCTGCTAGGCTTTTCGTAAATTTCATCTTCCAAGTCCTCAATACGATCACCAATCCGATCCAGAACAGGGAAGTATTCATCCACCAGTCCATCGATAATTGAGTAAAGGAAGAAATCTCTTCCCTTATTAGACAGTTGACAGTCAAAATGACAGATCTTTGCCATACGTCCTAGGCTTGGCAAGGTGTTTTTATGAACCGTTACAACATAATTTTCACCTAAAAAGATGTTTAGCTGAACTAACATAATCTCTTCGTCTCGTTCTTCGTTATAGCGAATGGCATGCATCATTAGGAAATAATAATCGTCATATTTATCAAGCTTTGCCCTTGGGCTGTAATGCATGCAGTCTTCAATGGTCAGTTCGTGGAAATCAAAGGCATTTGCAACGTATTTAATTTCTTCTTCCGAGAAGTTGTATAGATCCACCCATAAAAAGTTCTTCTTGTTGGCCAAAAACGGGTGCAGGTTATCCAAACTAATATCATGACGCATTTTATCGGTGCCATGATCATACATGTAGGTCTTGATCATAGATTCACCCCCAATAGAAGATGTATCTTACCCCAAAAATACTAATATGGTAAGAACGAAAAAATACTTTAGAGTTATTATCTTGGGATATGGGTCATCCATCCTTACCACCTCCTATTGGAAATAAAAAAACCTTCAGTACAAAACAGAAGGTAAATAGAACCCCCTTAAGGGTGCCATAGCCTTCCCCACTCGTACAAGTTTTAGCACGTACATAGCTAGGGCAATAAATTGTCCCAGCCACATTAGGTAAAACCTTAAGCCGGTAGTACCTGTTAACCCGTTAGAGTCTCTCGACATTTCCGGGTAGTGGCATCTGTCTATGTAGAAGCCTCACCTAACGAAGAAAATATTTGCTTAATTAACTATAGGACATAGTAGTTATTGTGTCAACTACTTAGGGAAAATTATAGCCGTTTTGACTTGTTTTTAGGAATAAATATTTATTATATCGGTTTAGCTACGATTTTCTTTTCCTAACGTATTCTAGTCATAAATATCTTTTGTTTTAGCTATTAGAGGTTCATCTTTTTATGTTGTTCTAAAATATTCTCGATTGTGATAGAACTTATCTTAAGCCATTCACCAACAATGCCTACTAGGGAATCGGCCATAGGGGGTATAAACTCCGGGGAGGTCGCCACAGTAGTAATTTCCACTGTTTTGTCAAATATAGGTAAATCTTCTGCCTTTAGCAAATGATAAAGTATGGTTTTGGGGTGATTTCCAGGTAATATACAGATTAATTCTACGTTCAGAATATTGTCCATAAAATAGTAATTTTTTAACTGTTTCTCAGTAAACATATCTTTTAAAAGGTTCTCTTTTGATAAATCCACAGCATTATCTGGAAAGACCCAATAAATTTCGGAAACTAAACTTTCTCGAATGGAGTGCCACAAAAAATTTTGACAGCCAAGCATTTTCAATTTTGATAAATCAGGATGATTATGGCCGTATAAATCACTATGGGCATCAATATGAATTACTGTATTGTTAGTTTTGCCATTTAACCACCACCTTAGGTGGCTTTGCATGTGATTTGTGAATAGATACCGTTTTTCACCTAAACTAATAGCCTTGTCATTTATAATAGATATTAGTTGATTAGGATCATCAAGTTTATAATTTCTTCCCAAGTTAGGGCGCTGATTTGATACAGCTTCTTTTAAAATCGGGTAAACAAAGTAATCAATATCAATATCTAAATAAAGTGCCAATGTGCAACCTCCTAAATGATATACAATTAATTATATCATTTTCTAATCATATAATGGCTTCTGTCAAAAAGTTATACATCTGTTCCCAAAAGGAACATTAAAGGGGAACACAAAAGCAAAATACAAAATAGAAATACCAAGTTTGATTGTAATATGTATAGTAAATCTATCTCATGGGGTTAGCTTGGTCTAGTGGCATTATAATTGCATAAAATATAAAAATGTATTTAAATTGAATTCATCTAGTTTGTTTTTCTTGAGAGGTAATTAACATAATGTTAAAATACTGTATACATTATTATTCCGGGGGTGATCATTATCGTTTTAATAAAGACTGATCACGAAAATTGCCGAAAATGTTATGCCTGTGTTAGAGCGTGCCCTGTAAAGACAATTTCAATCAACAGGGGTCTCCCGGAAATTATTGAGGATGGATGTCTTGGGTGTGGTCAGTGTGTTTTAGCTTGTTCCATTGGTGCCAAACAGGTACAGGATGACACACCTCTTATTCAAAAATGGATAGCAGAGGAGCAGCCTGTGGCTGCCATTGTTGCCCCTTCCTATGCAGCATCCTTTGATGTATCGGCGGGTAAACTGGT
This sequence comes from Desulfotomaculum defluvii, assembly GCF_054657375.1. Lineage (NCBI taxonomy): Bacteria > Bacillati > Bacillota > Clostridia > Eubacteriales > Desulfotomaculaceae > Desulfotomaculum > Desulfotomaculum defluvii. Next base: position 285,099 of record NZ_BAAHYV010000007.1, read on the forward strand.
AGCCTCCCTTAAAACAGTCGGTTTCTCAAGTGTTCAGGAAGTGGCCTATGGAGCAGGAATATGTGCAAAGGAACAAACTAAACTCTTAAAGGAGACTGAAAAAACACTTATTTCAACCCCTTGTCCAGCTGTTGTTCAATTGGTTGAGAAGCATTTTCCCAATTTGATTGAAAATCTATCTCCCATCGATTCACCGATGTTGATTCAGGCCAAAATTGTTAAAGCTGTTTATCCAAATTACAAGGTTGTATTTATTGGTCCCTGCCTATCTAAAAAATACGAGTCTATTGATGTTAATACAGGAAGTTATGTAGATGCGGTAATTACCTTTAAACAACTTAACCAGTGGTATACACAGGAAGAAATTGACTGGCAGCAACTTACTGAAGAACCCTGGGAAAACCCAAAACCTGATATTGCAAGGACTTTTCCCATCAGCGGTGGCCTTTTGAAAACATCGGGCATTGAAGAGGATGTTTCCAGTATGGAAATTGTAGTGATAGAAGGAGCTCTTCGTTGCATAGAGGTATTAAAGTCCATCGACAAAGGAGAGTTTACACCTAAATTCGTTGATATGCTTGTATGTGAAGGGTGTGTAATGGGACCTGGAATGGTCAGTGAAAAACCTTATGTGGTAAGAGCCCATCAAATTTCCAAAACCGTTAACCAAAACAACAACTATTCCTTCAATAAAAAAATTATTGAGGTACAAGAGAAACTGAATTTCAAAAGGACTTTCCAAGCAAGACCAGTAATTAAACAGACTTTTACCGATGAGCAAGTTTGGCAAACTCTTAAAGAAACTGGAAAAGTAAGTTCTAGGGATCTTATTAATTGTAGTGCTTGTGGTTACGATACTTGCTGGGAAAAAGCTGTTGCCTGTTTACAGGGTATGGCTGAAAAGGAAATGTGTCTGCCCTTTCTTCTGCGGCAGGTTCCAGCCTTGACCTCTAGTCTGATGGAAATGAGTAATCAGCTGATGTTATCTATGGAGTCTATTAACTTTTCTACCTTGACCCTTAAAGGAACAACCTCCAAGATGAATGTTCGAAATCAATACTTGGAAGCTTTAATTAAGGAAACCAATAACACTGCTAAGGATACAATGGAATTAGCCAAAAAGGTTTTAAATATTGCATCTCAGTATCAATGTCCCACCTGTCAGGATTATGGAGATGCTAATGCTAATGATATTAGTAGCGATTTAGAGATAATAAAGAAGATTGCGGCAGAAACAAAGATACAATCCGAGCAAGCCACTATCGCCCTTGCGGATATTGCCAACGTCTTAACCAGTATACGGGAAGATAGTGCAATGATACTGGAGCAGGAAAAAGCCATAAAGATTGTAACAAGCTCCTTGGAACAAATTGTCTCTACCTATGATCAACTTCTTAGTATTGGTTCAGCCATGGCCAACATTGGTAGAAACTATGAATAAACAAAAACAGCTCTTGTTGAGGGCTGTTTTTGTTTATGGGTAAGTATGGGTTCAATTGATGTAAAAGCTTAGAATTTGATTAGATGAAGCATTCGACAATAATTACCTTTTTTCTTCGAAGGAAAATTTCAGTATAACGTATAAGTTTAATTCTTAGCTATTTTGAGGAAAGATATGTAGGGCAATTTTGGAGCTGAGGATACCAATGATGAAAAAAAGATTATTACTAAGCATATTATTTTGTTCCTTGATTATTAGCATATTCTTTTCTCCGTATCCATGTCATGGGGAACCCAGTATGTCGGATAATAAGATTAAGGTAGTAAATGATGAAATGGAAAGGCACCTAGGCATAAATGATCTGGAGGGATTCTATAAAATTAATAAGGGATTAGTTTGGACAGTTTTATTAAGTAGCATCTTCGGTATTATCTTTACTGTTTTTCTTCTATACAAAAATAAGCAACTAATAATGGCACAGGAATCTCTTAGGTTGTTAGAAGAAAGATTTTGTAAAGTATTTCATGCCAATCCCAATATACAAGCTATTGTTAGACTAAATGATTATTTATTAATTGATGTAAACAATAGTGTAGAACAAGTTTTTGGTATCTCTCGTAAGGAGATCATTGGACGCTCTTTTACTGATTTTAATATGTGGATCGATATGGAACAACGGAATGAATTTTTTACAGAATTATCCAAAGAGAGCGAATATTATGATAGGGAAGCCAGATTACGTACCAGCTCAGGAAAAGAGATAATCCTCCAGGGTTCTGGTGTGGTAGTAAATGTGTCCAGAGAACAATGTATGTTGTTATCTTATAGAGATATTACAGAAGCAAAACAGATGGAAAAGGAAATCAAGAAACTTGAGCGTTTCAATCTGATTGGCCAGGTGGCAGCAGGAATTGGACATGAAATTCGCAATCCTTTAACTACAGTAAGAGGTTTTCTACAGCTGTTTCAAACGAAAAAAGAAAGTTGTGAGAACTTCAAAGATCAATTTGCACTTATGATTGAAGAGTTGGATCGGGCAAACTCCATCATAACAGAATTTCTCACATTGGCTAGAAATAAACCTGAAAAAGTTGAGAAGCATAACCTTAATTCTATCATCACCAAGGTCTTGCCATTAATGCAAGCCCAGGCCATTAAGGAAGAAAAACAAGTATACGCAGTTCTTGATACGGTACCAGACTTACCACTGGATGAGAATGAAATTATACAGGTTCTACTTAATATAACCAGAAATGGTTTGGAAGCCATGCAAAGCGGTGGAAGTATTACAATCCGTACATACTTTCGCCAGCCTCACGTTATCCTAATGTTTCGTGATGAAGGGGAAGGTATAAAGCCGGAAATCATGGAAAAACTGGGAACACCCTTTTATACCACAAAGGATAGTGGCACTGGTTTGGGACTGGCAATTTGTTATAGTATAGCCGAGAGGCACAATGCTTCAGTAGATGTAAAAACAGGTCCCCAAGGTACAGTTTTTATCATCAAGTTTCCCTATGATGAAGTGTTTAGTGCAGAGGTATGCTAAATCCCTAATTTAGCTTACTCAGTAGTGATAGGTATGAAGGTATCTTGATAATAAATAATACCCCCTACATGCAACATGCAGTAGGGGGTATTGTTTATTCAGCATCTGCAAAGAATAAGGGTTCACCATATTGGTCTTGACCAAATTTAGCAATTATTTCTTGGGTCTCTTTAGCCACCATAAAGTCTACAAAGGCTTTTCCGCCCTCAGCATTTACCTTATCAAACTTCTCTGGGTTTACATTCATAACGTGGTAGATATTTAATAAGGACTTGTCTCCCTGTAAGAGAATGGCTAATTTCACATTGTCCTTTTGAGCAAGATAGGTTGCCCTGTCTGTTAGAGTGTAACCTTGCTTTTCAGAGGCAATATTTAGAGTTGCCCCCATACCGGTACCGGATTCTTGATACCATGTCTGACCTTTGGGTTCTATTTTTGCTTCTTGCCAAAGACTCAGTTCCTTTTTGTGAGTACCGGAATCATCGCCCCTGGATACAAAGATAGCATTCTTCTCTGAGATCATTTTAATTGCTTCAACGGTTGTTTTTGCATTTTTAATACCCGCCGGATCACTTTCAGGTCCGACAATGATAAAGTCGTTGTGCATAACCAGGCTATAGTTGATGGCCACTCCGTTATCTACTAGTGGTTGTTCGGATTTGGCAGCGTGGGTCAGTAGTACATCTGCTTCACCCTTTTCGCCCATTTGCAGGGCAGCACCAGTGCCCACGGCAATAATTTTTAGATTATAGCCAGTTTTCTTTTCAAATTCGGGCTTCAGTATATCCAGCAGGCCACTGTCTTGGGTACTGGTGGTAGTGGCTAATATAACATCTTTTACTGCTGGTTGAGGGGTGTTCTGCTTGGCCTCTTCTTGGGGTGCTTGTTGTTGGGCACAGCCGGCAAACACTAGCATTATTATTGTTAATAGTAGAGGGAGTAATTTTGTTGATCGTTTTGTCAATGGTAAAACCTCCAATAATGTAATTTAAAAAAATTCAGTTGTTATATAGAAGTATTATTGTTTGATGTTTCACCTCCCATTAAACATAAAAAAACCGCGTACTGGTATGGAAGAACAGTACACGGTTTAACCGCCCTGAATAATTTAAATCCTCCTTTCCACACCGGGAGGCCTGCCCGTTTCCAGACAAACCCTAACGGCTTATGAACCATGAAAAATATTCTTAGGTTCATAAGCTCGGAGCACTATTTAGTTTCTATGCCTAACAATTATATTATTTACTTATTCTACGGAAAGAAAAAAAATCCTCTTAAGGATTAATAATTTATGGAATCTATTGGCGTGGGGCGGGGATAGTACACTATTGACAGTGGATGGCTCCATCGGTAAGATAATGAATAGGCCCTTTAAAACAACTTTGTACTGGACAAGGTTGCTTTAAGGGTCTAATTGTTAGTGAGAGAACTCAAAATAGAATCTGTGGTTGGTGAATAATGGACGATATATTGGATTTTTTTGATAATTACGGTAGTGTTGGGCTAGGTTTTTTGTCATTTATAGAGTCTTCATTTTTTCCAATACCGCCCGATGTTATGTTGATCCCAATGGCTCTGGCCAACCCGGAGCAAGCACTGTGGTTAGCCACCATCGTTTCTGTGGCTTCGGTTTTTGGGGGAATGTTTGGCTATTTGATTGGCTCATATGCTGGCAGACCTTTGTTGGAAAGATGGGTTTCACAGGAGCAAATTCAGAAAATCCAAAGGTTATTTCGGCGTTATGGTGGTTGGGCTGTTGCCATAGCAGGCTTTTCACCCTTTCCCTATAAAATCTTTACCATCTCGGCTGGTGTATTCCGTATCAACAAAGTGACTTTTATCTTTGCTTCAGCCGTAAGTAGAGCGGCAAGATTCTTTATTGAGGCACTGGTGATTATTGCCATTGGGGAAAAAGCTATAAGTTTGTTGGAAAACTATTTTGGATTAATCACTATCGGTATTTGCGTTGTGATTGCAGTTGTGGTCTGGTTATACAAAAGATATAGTAAATAAAATAACCCAGAGTTTTTCTTGTCTCAGGTCTGAATGTTTTCTTTTTACCAACAGGCATAAGAAAACAATAAAAATCCTGAAAAAAATGCAGGATTTTTGATGTTAGAGCTTTATTTCTATGGATTTAATGGAGGGGAGAAGTCGGAATTGAACCGGACTCCAATCTGGACCGCAGACTGGCTCATGGGTTTGCAGCCCACAGGGGGGACCACCCCCGTTCTCCCCAACATTATTTTACTACAAATTAAGTAATAAAAAGTATGAAAAAATATTATAATACAGTGCTGAATATTTTTGTATTACAAAACAATGATGAAAATAAACGAGCCATGGGTCCTATACCCTAAGGCACCTAAAGCTAAAGGCTGACGGTAAAGATTATTTTCATAATATAGTTTTCATCCAAAAATATAACAATTCTTTATAAAATAACAGGCGGATCAGGCCGCCTGTTATTATCCCCTAAGGGTTGCTTTTAATCTTTTGGTATTGCTTAGCAGTCCCAAACCTTCATTGATATCCTTTATTACGATATCGGCTACGTTTAGGGTTTTTACAGAAGCCCCCTCATGACCAATAACTGCAATACCAATGGCTGCTTTTTTGAGCATTAAACCATCATTAACCCCGTTGCCAATGGCAACAACATGCTCTGCACCCAGAGAGGTCACAAAGGCTTCTTTTTCTTCAGCCCCTAGCTCGTTTTTTAATATAATTATTTCACCCTCCAGATCCTTACACTGAGCTACAGCTTCACCAAAGGTATCTGCAGTAATAATGTATACCTTTATCTGTTTGGCTAGGTTATTAAGATTCTCCAATACCCCGTCCAACAGAATACCATCAAAGGCTATGGTCCCGTTATAGTCCAAAACCAAAAATTTAATTTGAATGTTTCCCAGTCCGGGTATGTTTACAGAAATCATATGAAGCCTCCCTAAAAATAGTATTATAGATATCCTTTGAGTCAAGAATAATTATGTGTAACTAAAATCATTCTCAATTTCTTCTATAGTTCCTGCCAGAAAACTTCCTATTATTTTGGTCGGATTAAGAATACTAATGAATATTGCTAATGTTATTTGATCATTTTATATATTAATAGTTTTTAAAACTAAGGAGTGTTATTTTTGAAAAGTTTTTATGAATTCGGCCTAAGCAAATCTGTTGGTGAATCATTAAAGATTATGGGGTTTGAAGAAGCAACTCCAATTCAGGAAAAATCAATTCCCGTTGCTCTACAAGGAAAGGATCTAATTGGACAGGCTCACACTGGTACCGGAAAGACCGCAGCCTTTGGCATACCGATGGTGGAAAGGACGGCACAACACTCTGAAAAGATTCAGGGAATTGTAATTACTCCCACCCGCGAATTGGCCGTTCAAGTGGCAGAAGAGTTAAATAGAATCGGCCAAGTTAAAGGGGTACGTACACTCCCTATCTATGGGGGACAGGATATTAACCGCCAAATTAGGGCGCTTAAGAAGAAACCCCATATAATTGTAGGAACTCCAGGCCGTCTTATGGATCATTTGAACAGAAAAACCATCCGTTTGCAAGAGATCCAAATTGTAGTTTTAGATGAAGCTGATGAAATGTTAAATATGGGTTTTATTGAAGATATTGAAGAAATACTACGTCATATTCCGGAGGAACGTCAAAGTCTGCTTTTTTCTGCTACTATTTCAAAACCTATTCAAAATTTGGCCCAGCGTTTCTTAAAGAACCCTGAATTTATTACGGTGAAAGCCAAAGAAGTTACCGTTCCCAGTATTGACCAAAGTTATTTGGAGGTGCAGGAAAGGCAGAAATTTGAAGTGCTCTGTACCCTTTTAGATGTACAATCTCCGGAGTTAGCCATTGTCTTTGGTCGAACAAAACGCCGGGTTGATGAACTTTACGAAGCCTTAAATAAACGAGGTTATGCCGCCGAGGGTATTCATGGTGATCTTACTCAGTCAAAACGAGAGAGTGTATTACGTCAATTTAAGGATGGCGTAATCGATATCTTAGTGGCAACAGATGTGGCAGCAAGAGGGTTGGATATCAGTGGGGTAACCCATGTCTATAATTTTGATCTTCCCCAGGATCCGGAGAGTTATGTTCATCGCATCGGGCGAACAGGGCGTGCGGGTAAAAAAGGTGAAGCAATAAGTTTTGTGACTCCTAGGGAGATTAATCTTCTAAGACTTATCGAGAACATAACTAAACACAAAATCAGTCGTCGACCGATACCTTCCATTAAGCAAGCCATTGAAGGACAAAAAAGGGTGGCGGTAGAAAAATTACTGCAAATTGTTGATGAAGGGGGGGTTGAATCTTATCGCATATTAGCAGAGGATTTGTTAACGGACCAAGATTCAGTAACCCTTGTGGCTGCTGCTTTAAAAATGATTACAAAGGAACCAGACCGTACGCCTGTGGAATTAACAGAAGAACGACCATTGAGAACGAAAAAAGTACAGCCATTTAAACCTCGTATGAAAAACTTTCCTAAAGATAACTGGGTAAAAACAGATACTAGAAAAAAATGGGATAATAAGGGCAATAGGCGAAGTAAGAAAAGGGCTACTGTCTAAGTTAATATAGTCACCTCCTTATCCATAATAAATTGCCATTAGTGAAATTGGTGAAGTATAATTGAGAAAAGTTAGACTGAGCGGCAATTAAATAATAGGAATGAATTTAGGGAGGAGTAATGTTGGCTAAAGATTCTGAGGTACAAGTCATTCCCCTTGGGGGACTTGGTGAAATTGGTAAGAACATGACAGCAGTTAAATATGGTGACCATATTCTGCTTATTGATTGTGGTTTGGCCTTTCCTGAAGAGGAAATGATGGGCATCGATTTCGTACTGCCAGACTACACCTATTTGGTTGATAACCAGGAAAAAGTTCAGGCAGTGCTGCTAACCCATGGTCATGAAGATCATATTGGAGGGCTACCATATTTCCTGAAGCAAATCAAAGTCCCAGTGTATGGTTCTCGACTTGCCCTGGGTTTGGTAGAACGCAAATTAAAGGAACATCATATGGAAAGGGATATAGACCTAAGACCCGTAAAACCCCGGGATATGGTGGAAATTGGACCCTTTCAGGTAGAATTTATTCGGGTTACTCATAGTATTCCAGATGCGATGGCTATTGCTATACACACGTCTTTGGGAACTGTAGTGCATACCGGAGATTTTAAGATAGACCATACCCCGGTTGATGGGGATATAATTGATTTGCATAGATTTGCCACCCTAGGGGAGCAAGGTGTGCTGTTGCTAATGTCTGATAGTACCAATGTAGAGCGAGAAGGTTATACCTTATCAGAGCATTTGGTGGGTAGGTCCTTCGATGAGTATTTCCTGGCAGCAGAAGAGAGAATTATTATCGCTACTTTTGCTTCAAATATTCATAGGCTACAGCAGGCTATTTTAACAGCCCATAAATACGGTCGTCAGGTAGCTGTTGCCGGTCGTAGTATGGTTAATGTGTTGGCGGTGGCCGATGAATTGGGTTACTTAAACATTCCTGAGGGGATGTTGATTGAATTAGATGAAGTGGACAGACTTCCTAATAATCAGGTGGTTATTCTTACCACTGGAAGCCAGGGTGAACCCATGTCTGCTTTAACTAGGATGGCCTTTGGTGAACACCGCCAGGTTGAAGTACTCCCTGGGGATACTGTAATTATTTCTGCAACTCCCATACCAGGTAACGAGAAACTGGTTTCCCGGATCATTGACCAACTTTTTAAGCTAAAGGCTAAGGTTATTTACGAAGGTAGTTCAGATATTCATGTATCTGGACACCCTAGCCAAGAGGAATTAAAATTAATGCTAAACCTTCTACGCCCCAAATACTTCATTCCCGTTCACGGGGAATATAGGATGCTAAAGAAACATGCGGAATTGGCGCAACAGCTAGGTATCCCCGAGGAGAATATTTTCGTAGGAGAAATTGGCCAAGTCTTTTCCTTTACCAGCCAAAATGGTAGAATAACGGGACGCGTCCCTGCAGGTAGGGTTTTGGTGGATGGTCTTGGGGTCGGTGACGTAGGGAATATAGTGTTGCGGGATCGTCGGGATATGGCCAAGGAGGGTATATTAATTGTTGTGCTGACCATGGATAAGCAGACTCATCAGGTATTGACTGGACCAGATATAGTATCTCGGGGCTTTGTTTATGTTAGGGAGGCAGAGGTATTAATGGAAGAAGCCCGCTTGAAAGTGGTTAGTGCCCTGGAAAAGTGTACTAGCAAGGGGAACTGTGGTTGGTCGTATATTAAGCAAGAGATAAAATCTCATTTAGGTAAGTTTTTATTCGAAAAAACCCGGCGTCGACCGATGATCTTGCCTATTATCATGGAAGTGGATAAAAGCATTGCTAGTACGAAAATGGACTAGCAAGATGTGGTCTACTAATCCACGAAAAACCGCCCTAAAGGTGGTTTTTTCTTTTGGCTTAATAACAATGAGGATGACTATTTATAAATCTCTATATATTATATGGGTGGAATTTTTGGGGCTTTAGCGAGATTTATCTGGGTACAGCAATTAAATAATTACAAAATAATTAAAATTTTCTGAAAATAATTATATTCGTCACTACACCTTAACATCATTTGGTATAATCTAGAAAAAGTTTAGGAGGGATTTTATGAAGACCAAGGATATAAATCCTGACCTAATTGATTCGCTTTACATTATTATTGGTTTCTCACGGTTAATCCGAAAAAAAACAAATTCAGATTTTGCCAAGGACTTAACGAAAGAAATAGAAAAACATGCATATAAAGTTCTTTATTCAATGGATTAAGAAGGCTCTATAAATTAATGCTACTGTGCAACGGGGGTAACCCTGCTGCACAGTCTTTAGTTAATGCTAGCAATACATACCATAAATCTTCTAATCTTAAGTTGCCCCTGCATTATCATCTAGAGGCTCAATTCTAATTTGATTATCACGGCGAAAACTAGGTTCAGCCTCACGTTTTTCTTCCTCTTTTACCTTAGACTTCTCCTTGATAGTAATAGCCTCCCTTCTTTTAAGGTTAAGCATATTATTTCAAGATTTTCTGTTTGCATGCAGATTAATTTATTTATCAATAAGTAAAGGGTATCAGCTTAACCAAGCTGATACCCTTTATATGGTGCCGAAGGCGGGAGTCGAACCCGCACGATGTTGCCATCGCTGGATTTTGAGTCCAGTGCGTCTGCCAGTTCCGCCACTTCGGCATAAAATTGACTGCTTTTTAATTATACGAGACCAAAACCAAAAATTCAAGTGCAAAAAAAAATATTTTCTGCTATTATGGCAACAAGAAATGAAAAATATTTGTTACAAAAAGAACTGATCTCCAGTCTAAATTATAAGTGAGTTATTTGCTTTTTATAAGCCAAGAATTTAATTAGAGAGTAAGTGCCAATGTTGGTTTATTTTAGCTAAAGGATTAAACTGTTTAACGTAGAAAGATAACTGCAGATAAAGTTTTTATCATTTAGTTAGCTAACTGGAAACTTTGTGTATGCTTATAAATAATTTGGAAGAGATTAATAAACCTTTCAAAAAGAGGAGGGGGACCCTTGCCCCTGGAAGATCAATTACTTGTGGAACGCAGCAAAAAAGGTGATAGAGAAGCATTTGAACACCTCGTTCGTTTATATGAAAATAAAGTTTACACCATTGCCTACAGATTGATGGGTAATCATGCAGATGCCTCAGATTTGGCTCAGGATGCTTTTATTAAAATCTATCAGGCATTGCCAAATTTCAGGGGTGATTCTAGTTTTAGCACCTGGATCTATCATATCACCGTAAATGTCTGTCGTGACGAGCTACGTAAAAGGCAACGCAGACCAACAGTATCATTGGATGATAATTCGAATGAAAACAACAATAATACATATGAGATTCGTAGTAATGATCCTGGTCCTGAAGAAATGCTAGATCGTAGCGAAACACAAGCAATGATTCAAAGTTGCTTAAATACCTTATCTGATGACTACCGTGAAATATTGGTTATGCGTGAGATTCAAGAGTTAGCCTACGAAGAAATAGCTGAGATCCTCGGATGTTCCCTAGGAACAGTAAAATCACGGCTAAGCCGTGCAAGGCAGGCATTAAAAGAAAAGATCAGTAAGAAAATGGAACTTATATCCCAACCTAAACGTCTAGCTAAGTAAAGGAGGGATGTTCCGTGCAATGTAAGGATGCCTTAAATATGCTATCTCCTTACTTGGATAAGGTACTTAATTCCGACGAATGTACTGAAGTTCGGGTTCATTTGGCTTCCTGTCCTAAATGTAAAGCAGAGTACGAAGAACTCAAGATAGCTATGCTATTACTGCAGGAACTTCCTGAAATGACCCCACCAGTTGATTTCCACGCAAAATTAATGGCAAAAATCGATGATATAGAGATCGCTAAAAAACAAATACAACAAAAGGGCTGGCTATCTAACGTTAGAAGTATTGCCAAGAGTAATTGGTATCGTTCTGCTGCAGTGGCTGCTGTAATGGTTATGACCTTGGGTATTAGTTCTCTATGGCAAAAAGAGGGTAATACTATATTACCTGTAGTAATCAATGACAAAGAAATAATAATAACAGAGCAAGAACCTCAAATAACCAAAACAAACAAGACACAGCAGACCGATAAACCTGTATCGGAAAAGGATCAAAAACCTGATACAGGTGTTTCTTCCCCTATTATTGAGAATTCTGAGGAAAAAGGGAAAGACACTGCCGTCAGTAATAAACCCGTGACTTCTGTGCCTGTTAAGCCGGTCACTCAAAATCCGGTGATTAAACAAGTGGAGAGTTTTGTTCCTAGGCCCAGTGAGGGGTTAGTTGCAAGCAGTGCTACTTTGAAATTGGATGTTGATCAAGTTGAAGAATCCTTAAAAGTAATCAGTCAGATTGTGCAAAGTAATGGAGCATTGATATATTCTACTTACGCTGGAAGCAATGAAGGTGGTACTTTAGAAATTAAAGTGGCAAGGAATTCCTATGGTACCATATGCAGTTCTTTACAAAAGGTCGGTGCAGTTGTAACTTTTCTACCTTTGGAAAAAGATTTGAGTACTCAACACAAAGAAGCCACTGAATGCTTAATAATACTGAAGCAAAAACAAGCTGAATTGGAGCAGCAGTTAACTGAGAATCCCAATGACATGTTATCACAACAGTTGGAGCAGATTAATAATGACTTAATAGAACAGATTAATGTGATCAAACAAATAGAAGAACGAAGTACCTATAGTTTAATAACACTAATTATAATGTAAGCTATGCTAAACCAAACCGGAAAAAATTTTTTCCGGTTTTTGTGTATTAAAACTTGGATTTTCTGACTGGTAGGATCAACTTAGCTAAAAAATTAATTTTGTAAAGCAAACAATGGAAATATAATCAAATATTTCTTGTAAAATGACATTAAAATAGTTTACAATAATTTTGTGATGAAATGACCTGATCCTGGAGGGCGGCTAGGTAAAAAGAAGGACAAGTTATGTAGTGTTGGTCATTTGCAAATGGTTTTTAATTAATCATAAAGATCAGCCAATATGGAGATATTTAAAACATGTCAGCAAACAAGGGGGTGAAACAGATATGCGTGAAAAGGTTAAAGAGGCCCTTGAAAAAGTACGTCCTTTTTTGCAAAGAGATGGCGGGGATGTTGAGCTAGTAGATGTAAATGAAGCTACTGGTGTTGTAAGTGTTAAGCTAAAAGGTGCCTGTGGTGGTTGACCCGGAGCAACCTATACCCTGAAAAATGGGATTGAGCGGTCGCTCAAGCAAGTTGTTCCTGAAGTAAAAGAAGTTGTATCTGTATAGCAGTAAATCCCCTTGCACTAGGCAGGGGGATTTTGTTTTAGGGCATATTTAATAAATGCTTCCACCATAGGGCTTTTGTTTTTGCGGCGGGGATATGCTAAGTAAAGATCACGTTGCATCGGTAAGTCTTTAATTTTAAGTGAGGAAATTTTATTAAGGGCCAGTTCCTTGAGGATTGCCCAACGAGACACAATAGAAATCCCTGCTCCTGCCTCAACGGCTGTTACAATGGCACCAGTGCTGCCCAGCTCTAGTGCAATATTTAATTTATCAGGAGAAAGACCGCCTTCGGCCAAGAATGATTCTACCACTGATCGGGTTCCCGATCCTATTTCCCGCCATACTAAGGGTTCTTTTGCCAGTCTTTCAATGGTTACCTCGTTCAATTCCGCCAAGGGGTGACCTATTGGTACTATGACCATCAGTTCATCGGCAAAAAATTTTATCCCCTCAAGGCGTTTGTTATTGGGTAACTTTCCCACAGCGGCTAAGTGGGCAGACTCTTCCAATAATTTACGGATGGCTTCCTTGGAATCGCCAATCTGCAGCACAGTTTGCACATCGGGGTATTCCTTCTTAAAGGTGCCAATAATGGGAGGTAAGATATAGTGACCGGGTATGGTACTGGCCCATATAATCAGACGACCCCGAATTTCCCCGGACATCTGTCGGAGTTCACGTTCTGCCTTGTTCATTAGCTCTAACATTTCCCGGGCATGTCGGTAAAATACCTCACCAGCTGGTGTGAGATTGACCCCTCTTCCTTTTCGCTCCACCAAAACAGTATCAAAATAAGACTCCAGCACACTGAGCTGTTTACTAATGGCGGGTTGAGTAATGTGGATTTCCTGGGCTGCCAATGATAAATTCTTTTTTTCTGCAACTACAATAAAGGTTTGTAAAGTTGATAGGTTCATTTATAATCACCAAAAGTATTATACCATTTATTTTCATACCTTTAACATTATAATTAATAATTATATTTGCTATCAATTATATTTATGCCTTTTTTATTTAACTATTTTTAATACTCTATTCATGACAGTTGCGAATTCACCCCAGGTTATTGGTTTGTCAGCTGGGTGATTATTAGCAAGAACACCTGCATCAATTAATTGTTGTATTTCTCCTTGGGGGTCCCAAATAGTAGGAGATTGGGTAGGTTTAGGAATTGGTGGGGGAGTTGGGGTGGGTATTATCTGGGTTAAGTTAAGGCCTTTTACCAGTCCATGGGCTATATTTTCACATAGATCAGTGATAAATTCTGTGTTTTTTAATAGAGCTGCATCCTTTTCTGAATCAATGAATAGGTTTTCAATTAAGGCTGCCGGCATATTTGTTTCTCTTATGACAGCAAAATTAGCACTTTTTTTACCTCTGTCAATAACATTATAATTGCGCAAAAAACTCATTAATGTATTGTGTAACACTGAGCGGAGGCTAATGGTAGTGTAACTTACACCACCATTATAAATGAAACTTTCGAAACCAGTTCCACCGCCAGCATTAACATGGATTGATAAAAAGTAATCGGCTTTAAGGTTATTCGCAAAGTCGGCTCTTTGATTCAGTGAGAGAAAGGTGTCATTTTCTCGGGTTAATCTTACTGTGATATCATAGATACTCAACCTTTGAGCAATTTTTTTCCCCATCTGCAGAGTAAGATCCTTTTCAAGTAGTCCATTACCGACAGCACCAGGATCTTGCCCGCCATGCCCCGGGTCCAAAACAATAATTTTTCTGGGCATTTTCTTCACCTCACTTCAATTTTTGTCAATGCATTTTTAAAAATAAACCTGTTCCCTGCGGTGTTTTAATAAGGGCAGTTGTTGACGGATTTGGGTCAGGAAATTTAGGTCTATGTCAGCGGTTAGGATTGTAGGTTTTTCATCAGCCTGAACCAAAACATCCCCCCAAGGGGTGGTAACCAAGGAGTGACCAAAGGCCACATAATCAGCTTTTTCATCTCTTGCTGGTGATATAGCAGCTACGTAAATTTGATTATCCAAAGCCCTGGCCCGCATGGTTAATTCCCAATGAGCTGGACCTGTGGTCATGTTGAATGCCCCAGGTAACAACAATAACTGAGCGCCCTTCAGGGCCACTGAACGCACCAGTTCTGGAAAACGTATGTCATAACAGATCGCAACACCGACACGACAAAAGGGCGTATCAAAAACTGTTATGCTGTTGCCGGGGGAAAGAGTATCTGATTCTTTAAAGGTGATCCCACCAGGTATATCTATATCAAAGAGGTGTATTTTTCTGTGTCGGGCTAGTATTTGGCCCTCCGGCCCAAAAATAAAACAGGTGTTATATAGACTGCCCTGATCTTTTTCAGGGATGGAGCCACCTACTAGATAAATTTTGTGTTCTTTTGCTAAAGAGGATAGGGCTTGTAACGTTGCGCCATGTGGAAATTGTTCTGCATAACTTGGAAAGAATTCGTTGCCATAGGGACAGTTAAACATTTCAGGAAGAGCTACTATTTGGCAGCCCTTTGAAGCAGCTTCCTGTACAGCTTGTTGTGCCAATAATAAATTTTTTTCTTTAAGGGTATCGACTTTAATTTGGCAAAGACCTAATCGGAAGGTTGAGGGCATTTTTTCATAACCTCACATTACTATAAAATTTATACTAAGAGCCAGCAGGTATTGGCTGGCCCTTAAATATTACTATACAATCTGGTTTTTTCCCTTCTCTTTTGCGGTGTAGAGTGACTCATCAGCATAGGTTAATAAATCCTTCTCTTTACGTCCATCCTTAGGCCACTCAGCTATGCCCATTGAAATGGTAAAGGGAGGGTCGGCAACTTTGGACAAGTGTGCTCGAATTTTTTCTCCCACAACCTTAGCCCCTTCCCTTGGAGTATGAGGGAGAAGCAGCATAAACTCGTCACCACCGAAACGGGCCACCGTGTCTGTTGGGCGAATAACACTCTTAGCTGCCTGGACAAAGGTTTTTAAACATTTGTCTCCTATAGCATGGCCGTAAGTGTCATTTATTTTTTTGAAAGAATCAAAGTCAAGGGCAATAACGGAATGAATGCTTCCTTCATCTTTTGTTAACTGATTAAAAAGATTAGCAAATTCCATCCGATTAATGGCACCTGTAAGGTAATCATGGGTAGCAGCCCTTGCCAACCGCTCATTGGCTGCCTGCAGATCGCGGGTTCTTTCTTGAACGTTCTCCTCTAAGGAGTTGTTGGCATTTTCTAAGGCCGCTCGGGCAGCTTCTAATTGTATATAGGGTTTTTTTACGTTATTTAAGAAGATGGCTACGTAAATTAGTACATAGGAGGCAAAACGAAAGATATGGCCTAAAAGGTTTGAAGTGTCATATACATTTTCGTATGAGATAAAACATAACTCACTAAAGAGTGAAATGATCAATGTGCTGATTATAAGCTGTAAATATACATCCATATGTTTTCGGTATAAAAATGAATAGCCTATTATCGATGCAGCAAATATGGTGATGATGAGGTATTCACAAAATATCTTAGCCTGTGTAAGACCGATACCTGGTTCGTACATTACAGGATAAATTGGGGAGTTCATTGACACGGTGATAAGTACTAAAAAAACTAGAGCAAGGGTTATTGCCAAAAAATAAAACCGACAACGGGTTTTAATGAAACAAAATTCTTTTCTGTATAAAAAAACACTAACTAAAAAAATAATGGACATTAGCAATCTACCGATAACATGATACAATGTTGCATGGTTGGCGCAGGCTTCGGCAAAGATATGAGGCATTCCTTCGTAGGAATAAAAATGAAACAAATCTATGAGACCCACAGCTAAAAGTCCCAGCCCTATAAAATAACTGTAAATGGAACAGTTGTTTAAGTAAGAATACCAAGTTACTGTAAAGGTGCAAAGGGCAACAAAGACACAGAAGAATTCAATGTTAGTATGAAGTGGTAAGAATACTTGAGAGGTGTAAATTTGATTAAAGCCCAGTACAGTAACGCAGAAATATAAGGAAAAACAGACCAAAGCAATCAAAATAATCTTTAATTTTAAATTAGCCATGCGTAGATTATCTAATGTGTGGTTGGATAAAGACATTGGATCACCCCTCTTAATTAAAGTTTTTCCATATTATGTAATTATGAGAGGGATGTTACAGTCTACTTTTGTGTAAGGCTAATATTACTATATTTTACTTGCTTCATTAATGTTCCTCGGGGAAATAGCCGGGCACGCATCTGTAATCAGGGTGGTGGTATCTTGCCAGACCTGTTGCATGGTTTTATAATCCAATTCGGTTAGTAGAGGATCCTTTTTTGTTTCAAAATCTTTAATGGCTTTTTGTACCGGCAGTACCCGGTATTTTTTTTGGCCATTTGATTGATAGGTGTCTACCCATACAGGCACATAATCAACCTTCTTAAGGGTTACTTTTTCCGATTCCTTTACCAGCTCCATATTAGCAATTAGACCACAATTTGAGTAACGCCAGCTCTGATTGGAAATGAAATTTCCTAAAGAATAAGCAACAAATTTTCTTTCATCCTGACTAGCATTGGAGTGATAATTAAGATCCATTGGTTGAATAACATGGACATGGTCACCTAAAATAATATCTACCCCTTGCACGAAAAGTTCTTCCGCAACTTTTCTTTGGTATTCATTAGGTTGTCGTTGGTATTCAGTGCCAAAGTGGAGGTAGGCTATGATAATATCTGCTCCGGAAGACCTAAGTTGCCCAATATCCTTGAGAATTTTATCAGATTGGAGTAAGTTAACTGCGTACTCTCGTCCCTCGGGCAGGGGAATACCGTTTGTATTTTCTGTATAATTCATAATGCCTATATTAATTCCTTTAATCTTTGTGATAAAGACCCTTTGGGCATCTTCAGCATTGCGGTAGGTCCCTAGAACCTGGAGACCTGCTGACTCTAAGTGATCCAGTGTTTTGGTAATTCCCACCCAGCCACGATCCAAACTATGATTGTTAGCTGTTGCAACTACATCAATGCCCAACTCTTTCATATTCAGTGCCAATTCCTCTGGGCAGTTAAACACTGGATAACCAGAGTAACCCATTTCTTTTCCTGCTAATCGTGTTTCTAAGTTGGCGATAGTAAGATCAGCGGAACTTAAAAGTGTCTTTACTTCGGTAAAAATCGGCTTAAAATCGTAGGAACCGTCATCTAGCTGGGCAGATTTAATCACAGGCATATGCATGAGGAAATCGCCCACTGCTGTAATTGTAATGCTTTGAGGTACAGGTGAAGGAATCTTTGGCGATGTATTGGGGGAAGTTGATGGAGTGTTGTTAGGTCCACAACCCAGTAGGATTATCAATAAAGCTAAAGATAATCCAAAAAACTTTATCCAATAGGTCACAAGAATCACATCCTATTATTTTTTAGCAGCTTTTTAATATTTTCATCAATAGGCATTTTATTCCTTCTCATGTTTTACTGTATTTTCTGTTTTTTTGTTACAAGATGATACTTACGGGTCGTTCGGAGAGTGAACTGTTCGGAATAGGAATAATGTTCTATAATGCAACGAGTTAGATGTATCGTTTTAGATCACTGCTTTAAACGGCCTTATTATCAAACAATTCAAGCCTGTGGCAATATATCAAATTTTCAGACATATGAAAAAGTAGAACTGAGTCGAAAACAAGTGTTGTCAGGCCTTTCTGACTATACAACATAGGGTGAAAAGTCCCAATTTACTCTATTGCATGAAAATTTGTTCAATACTGAATGGTTTGGCATGCGAATTGCTATATAAGTAGTCAGCTAAAGAAAAAAGGGGAAAATACCCCTAACATAAACACATTAAGGAGGAGTCACAATTATGGCAGTTGGAGAACAAGTATTTGGTTATTTTATCCCTACAGTTAACCTCATGGGTGTAGGAGCTCACAAGGAAATTCCTGATCAAGTAAAAGTTATGGGCGGCTCCAATGTTTTGATTGTTACCGATGCTTTCCTAGGACGTCCCGGTGGAATGGCTGAAGATATTAAAGCACTGTTAGAAGCTCAAGGTACCAAGGTGGCTATTTATGCTGGCGCAGAACCAAACCCAACCGATGTGAATGTTCATGATGGTCTGAAAGTTTATCAAGAGTGCGGTGCTGATATGATCCTATCTCTTGGTGGTGGTAGTTCCCACGACTGTGCTAAGGGTATTGGTATCGTTGCTACTAATGGTGGCCACATCCGTGACTATGAAGGAATTAACAAGAGCACCAAGGCAATGCCACCTTTTATAGCAGTGAACACCACCGCTGGTACCGCTTCTGAAATGACTCGTTTCTGCATTATTACCAATACTAGCAACCATGTAAAAATGGCAATTGTTGACTGGCGCTGCACACCCAACGTTGCTATTAATGACCCCTTATTAATGGTAGGTATGCCCCCAGCACTGACAGCTGCCACTGGTATGGATGCTTTGACCCACGCTGTTGAGGCTTATGTTTCCACCGCAGCTACTCCTGTGACTGACTCTGCGGCTTTAATGGCTATGAAGTTGATTTCCCAGAATCTGCGTGCTGCCGTTGCAAACGGTGAAAATATGGAAGCCCGTGACAAAATGGCTTATGCTGAGTTCCTCGCTGGTATGGCCTTTAATAACGCTTCCCTAGGTTATGTTCACGCTATGGCTCACCAACTAGGTGGTTTCTATAATCTACCTCACGGCGTATGCAATGCGATTCTGTTACCCCATGTAGAAGCTTTTAACCTGATCGCTTCTCCCGAACGTTTTGTTGATATTGCAGTTGCAATGGGTGAAAATGTAGAAGGTCTGTCTGTTCGCGAAGCTGCCGACAAGGCCCTGTCTGCTATCCAAAAATTGTCTGCCGACGTAGGAATTCCTTCCGGCTTAACTGAGCTGGGCGTTAAGGAAGAAGATCTCGAGATCATGGCTACTAATGCTATGAAAGATGCTTGCAGCTTCACTAACCCCAGAAAAGCCACTCTAAAAGATATCATTGGTATTTTCAAAGCTGCTCTGTAGTAGTAACTTGCCATTAACAATGCCATCTAAGCCCCATTAATATAGTTTATCAGGTGGATATATTGTCCACCTGATTTTTTGTTTGCAGGGATGCAACTGAACATGTACAATGTTTATATAATAGTCATTAGCCATTAGTCATTAGCTATTAGCATAAAAGTTAAAGGCTAAAGGCTAATGACTAAAAGCTAATGGGGGTGTTTTGCCCATGCTGAAAAACGGTTTGCTTCAAATAAGTAAATTTGTGGCACCAGAAGTAATTTTTGGACTAGGGGCCTTAAGTCAGGTGGGTGAAAGTGCAGCCCGTTTAGGTATAAAGAAGGCTTTTTTGGTTAGTGATCATGGTGTGATGGAAACTGGTTGGGTAAATAAAGCCTTAAGTTTTATACAAGAAGTAGGTATTGGTACTGAAATTTGGTGTGATGTAACTACCAACCCTAAGGATTCTGAAGTTGCCAATGGGGTCAAACACTATTTAAATAGCGAATGTGATGGTATTATCGCTGTGGGTGGAGGTAGTCCCATTGATGTAGCAAAGGCCATTGCCATTTTAGCCACCAACGGTGGTCAAATAAAGGATTATGAGGGTGTAAATAAGATAACCAGCCCCTTGCCTCCAATGGTCATAGTTGCCAGTACTGGTGGGGCTGGTTCAGAGGTTTCACAATTTTCCATGATTGTAGATAGGGAAAGAAAATCTAAGATGGCCATTATCTCTAAATCATTGGTGCCAGATATTGCCATTGTGGATCCCGTTTTATTGCAATCAAAAAGTGCTAGACTGACCGCAGCCACTGGTGTGGATGCATTGAGCCATGCTATTGAGGCCTATGTTTCTCTGGCAGCAACGCCCCTTACGGATGTTCACGCCCTGTCTGCCATTCGTTTAATCTCTTTGAATCTTAGGGAATCAGTTGCCAGTAAAACTAATCTTGAGGCTAAATCTGCCATGGCAATGGCAAGTCTTCAGGCAGGCTTGGCTTTTTCCAACGCCATTTTGGGTGCCACCCACGCTATGACTCATCAAGTGGACGGGCTGCTGGACTTGCACCATGGAGAAACAAATGGTATCCTTTTGCCATATGTAATGGAATTTAATTTGATTTCCTGTGGTGAAAAGTTTGCCAATATTGCCAAGGCCATGGGAGTACAAACTGATGGTTTTGATAAATGGAAAGCAGCAGATAAGGGTATCTGTGCTGTACGTAAATTGTTCCGAGATATAGGTATACCCAATAAATTAGCTCAGGTGGGTATGAAAGAAGAGTATATACCAAAACTAAGTGCCAATGCCCTAAAGGATACATGCTTGGTAACCAATCCCAGGGATTGTTGTTCAGAGCAAATAGAAGCTTTATACCGTAGAGCCCTTTAAGGGAGGTAACTATGTTTGAAGATAAATTAACTGTAATACAAAATCTAACAGGGGTTAATTCTTCTAAATTAAATTATTATTTAGAAGTGCAACGATCCAATGAGCAAATAAAAATTCAGATCAATAGATTAGAAATTCTACATCAGTTAATTAAGGATATTAACATAGATATGTCTCTAGCTGATATAGTAGAGCGGGTTTATAATAAACTCCCACAGGCAGTTCCATGCTGTTTTTTAGGATTGGCCCTGTCTGAAAATGATGAACTTATTATGACTGCTGCTACACCAGTTAGTGACTGTGTCGGACTACCTATTTTAGTCACTTCTGTGCTTTGGCAATCCTATAGTCAGTGTGAACGTCTTCTGATTAATATGGATAGTAACCAAGAGGAATTTAGTCCATTGGTAAATGGAAATGATCCTGTGGGAAGTTTGGGACTAAAGTCTGTAGCCATTGTTCCATTGATGGTAAGAAGTCAAGTGATTGGGGCTCTCATTGTAGGTGATAAACAAGCATCGGCCTACGGTATATCTGAGCTGAAATTTATCGAACAAATGGCAGATCAGTTAGCTATTTGCATTGAGAATGCCCGTTTGTATAAAGAAATTTCCAAAGGTAAGCAAGAATGGGAAGCAACCTTTAAGGCAGTAACAGACCCGATCTTTCTTATAGATAAAAATTATAAGGTATTAAGACATAATTTGCAGAATGAAAAGTTTTTAGGCCTACCTGAATATCCTCGGAATGATTTGAAATGTTTCCGTGTTATCTGGCATAGGGATGCTCCCTGTGAAAACTGTCCCCTTGAAGAGGTTTATCAAACAGGCCGGGGTGCTTATCGTCAAATTCAGAATGAGGGGGCTATTTTTGACACTTTTTACTACCCTATGACAGAGACAAATGGAGAAATCTATTCTGTTATATTACATGTTAAGGATGTTACAGAAAAAGAAAAAATGGAAGCTCAGTTAATGCATTCGGCAAAACTGGCTGCAATTGGGGAGATGGCTGCAGGTGTCGCCCACGAGCTTAATAGCCCCATGACAGTGATCATTGGTACTGCACAAATGATGCAGAGAGATATGGGGAAAGCAGACCATCGTTCGGAATGGTTAGATGATATAATTAGCTGTGGTATGCGTTGTAAGAAAATAATTCAAAACCTACTTTCCTACTCCCGCCAAGGTAATTTTAATTTGGTTGAAACTGACATTAATCAACAGGTGGAAAAGGTATTAAGCTTAATTCATTATCAAATAAATCGTAACAATATCAATATTATCCAAAACCTAGACTATGATACTCCCTGTATTCTAGCAAATGGGCACCAACTTCAACAGGTTTTGATTAATCTGCTGCTTAATGCTAGGGATGCATTGGAGGAAAACACAGGCGAAAAGAATATCTGGATTTCTACTTCAGTAGAAATTGATCAGGATATGGAATGGGTTGTTCTTATAGTGCGTGATAATGGATGTGGTATTGGGCCGGAAGGTTTAAATAAAATTTTTAACCCCTTCTTTACCAGTAAAGAAACAAGTAAAGGAACTGGCCTGGGACTTTCTGTTAGTTTAGGAATTGCCCAATCTCATGGGGGAACCATTAAGGTCGAGAGTCAGCTAGGGGAAGGCAGTACTTTTAAATTTATGCTGCCTTTAAAGCAAACAGGAGGTGAGGCCTAATGAAGAATCACCCTGGTATCTTAATCATTGATGATGAGCAATCTGTAGGGACTTTTTTTAGCAGACTCTTAGGGTCTAAGGGTTATCGGATTGGTGTTGCGTCTTCAGGCGCCCAAGCCCATCAGTTGATAGCTAAAGAAAATTACGACGTAGCCATGGTGGATATGAAGCTGCCTGATGCCGATGGCCTTAGTCTTCTACAGCATATTAAAAATGTCCAACCCCAATGTGAAGTTGTTATTATGACTGGTTATAGTACCACTCGAACTGCAGTAAAAGCCATACAATATGGTGCCTTTGACTATATAGAAAAGCCCTTTGATGACATTGCTTTGATAGAAAAGTTAATTGAAAAGGCAATACACTTTGGGAAAACGGTTGAGCAAACTGGTAATGATTCCTATAGCTGGAGCCAAGTCGCTGAGAAAATTGGTTTTCAGGTAGGCAGAACACCTCAGATGATAAAACTAATGTCCATTGCAGAAAGAATTGCGGCAAAGGATATTAACGTATTAATACATGGTGAAACTGGTACTGGTAAGGAAGTCTTAGCTAGTTTCGTACATGCTGCAAGTCAGCGGAGCGAGAGACCTTTTCTAGCTATCAACTGCGGTGCCCTTCCAGAGAATTTGCTGGAAAGTGAACTTTTTGGTCATGAAAGAGGTTCCTTCACCGGAGCTAGCGTACAACGTAAAGGGATCTTTGAATTAGCCAACAACGGAACCCTCTTTTTAGATGAAATAGGGGAAGCAAGCTTAGCCATTCAAGTTAAACTATTGCGGGTTTTAGAAACGGGTGAATTTCTAAGAGTAGGCGGTGAAAAACCCGTCAAAACCAATGTGAGGATTATTGCAGCAACAAACGTAGATTTAGAAGAGGCTGTCAGTCAAAAGCAATTCCGAGAGGATTTGTTTTATCGTTTAGATGTAATTCGCTTAGTTCTTCCACCTTTAAGGGAGAGAAAGGAAGATATTCCTCAACTTATCGAACATTTTGTAAATCGCTTTTGGGAAAAAAATGATGGTCCTGTTCCAACCTTTTCACCATCCTGCATCGAAGCGATGATGAACTATCACTGGCCTGGTAATATCCGGGAATTGGCCAATTCGGTTGAACAAGCCCTAGCTTTATGTGATAGTCTAGTTGTTCTGCCCGAACATTTATCTGGAAAAATAAACGGTAAATTTTTTAATCAAGATCACAATGTTAAATTGGATCTATCTAAGCAAGGAGATAAAGTAACAACTGATATTTTAAATACTAACTATGAAGATTTAGATCAACTGGACGAGGAGACTTTAGTAGATCTTTATCGAAAGATTGACACTCTTTACCGGGCTATACATCGTACCATGGGAAAAAAAGGTATTACCACAGTGTTTCCTTTGTCAATTAACGAGATAGAAGCCAGGGCTATTGAAGAAACATTAGATTTTTTTAATGGTAATGTCAGCATGAGTGCTAGAGCTTTAGGTATTGGCCGCAATACACTGTATCGTAAGGCTAAAGAATATAATATAAACATCATTAGTTAAGGACAAAAAACGACAGGGTACTTGCATAATGAAATCCCTGTCGTTTTTTGTGTTTTGTTATGACACAAATGATCTTATGCGAAACAATTCTCTGTACTAAAATAGGACGTTTTACCCATTTTTTACAGTTCTGCAGTTGGTATGTATTTTGCGTTAGTTCGAATTGAGAATAGTTAGGCTAGAGTATTTTTTTTAAAAAAAGAAAAAAGAAAGAAGGAATTAATAGTTTGATGGCGAACTAACAAACTATAAGAAAAATTCAGATTTAATTTAAAATTGGCATTTTAAATCTATAGTCTATTTTACGCTTCCGATTTATTAATCTCCCACCGGGAATTAGTAAACGGGGTGCGATGAGTAATTGTCGTGCCTGCCATTGTGCAAAGGAAGGGGTGCCCTAGGGCATCCCTTTTTATATTCATCAGAATGTCAAAAAATACCAGCAGGGGGGTATATTTATTATGACCAAACTTTTCCGTGTCAACATGACAACCAAAGAAGCCAAAATTGAAGAACTTCCTCAGAAGTATATTGGTTTGGCTGGCCGCGCCCTAACTTCAAGTTTTGTACTGGATGAAGTAGAACCCAAGTGTCATCCCCTAGGACCCAACAACAAACTGATTTTTGCCCCGGGTTTATTGGGTGGAACCAACTGTGCAAACTCTGGTCGTTTGTCCGTAGGAAGTAAGAGTCCCTTAACTGGCGGTATTAAAGAAAGTAACTCTGGTGGTACCGCAGCTCAGAAGTTAGCTAAAATGGGTATTGCAGGTGTAGTAGTTGAAGGAATGCCTGAAGATGATAAATTCTATGTAATTAAAGTAACAGTAAACGGTGCTTTTGTTGAAGAAGCTCCAGCAGAAATTATTGGCAAAGGCAACTACGAAGCAATCCGCGTTTTAAGTGAAAAATATGGTGCAAAAGTTGGTGTAATGATCATTGGTCCCGCTGGTGAAATGAAACTAACTTCTGCCAACATTTCTGTGAAAGACCCCGAAGGCAATATCCGCAGTGCTGGTCGGGGTGGTTTAGGTGCTGTTATGGGCTCCAAAAAAGTAAAGGCCATCGTTATCGATGACGCCGGTGCCCAAGGTGTACCTATTGCAGATCCTGAATCTTTTAAAGCTGCAGCTAAGCGCTTTGCTAAAGGACTAATGGATCATCCAGTTACAGGTCAAGGCTTACCTGGTTTTGGTACCAACGTACTGGTGAATATTCTGAATGAAGCTGGTGGCCTGCCTACCAAAAACTTCCGTGCCGGTCGCAACGAATGGGCTAACAACATCAGTGGTGAGACCATGAGTGCCACTATTGAAGCCCGTGGCGGTAAAGTATCTCACGGTTGTCATGCTGGTTGTGTTATTCGCTGCTCCCAACATTATCATGATAAAGAAGGTAAATATCTTACCAGCGGTTTTGAATATGAGACCATTTGGGCTCTTGGTGCCAATGCTTGCATTGATAATCTGGATGCCATTGCTGAGTGTGACCGTCTGATGGATGATATTGGTATCGACAGTATTGAAACTTCCGTAACTGTAGGTGTAGCAATGGAAGCTGGTATTATTCCTTGGGGAGATGCTGCAGCTTCAATCGATCTGATCAAACAAATTGGCCAAGGAACTCCTCTAGGCCGTATTATCGGTAGCGGTGCTGCCTTTACTGGTCAAGCCTTCGGCGTAGCTAGGGTTCCCGTTGTTAAGAAACAAGCAATTCCTGCTTATGATCCCCGTGCGGTTAAGGGCGTTGGCTTAACCTATGCCACAACTCCCATGGGTGCGGACCACACTGCAGGGTATGCGGTTGCTACCAACATCCTTAAAGTCGGTGGTTTCGTAGATCCCCTCGCCAAGGGTGGTCAGGTAGAACTCTCTCGTAACTTGCAAATCGCCACTGCGGCTGTTGATAGTACTGGCCTTTGCTTGTTTGTAGCCTTCTGCATTTTAGATAATCCAGATGCATTCCAGGCTATCATCGATATGCTTAACGCTCAATACGGTTTAACTTTGACCGCAGATGACGTTACAGAATTGGGTAAAACTGTACTACGTGCTGAACGTAAATTTAACGAGCTGGCTGGTTTTACCAAAGCCGATGACCGTTTGCCAGAATTCTTCAAAGAAGAATGCCCTCCTCACAACACAACATGGGATTTCACTGAAGAAGAGGTTGACGAGGTATTTAACTTCTAATCTGCCGAACTTGCTAAAAGGAGCTGGGCTAATACCTAGCTCCTTTTAATTAGCATAACGGAAAGTTGAGTTTTCAACATGCCTTAGGTTAGAATTAAAATATTTTTATCTCTTATAATTCTTTTATATAATAGTCTAAGGGGGGAGTGAAATGGGGAAAATCGAATTAAGGGCTTTTGGGCCTTTGCAAAAGATTTTGTTGGATAAAGGGCATCCATTTCCAACCATAGTTGAGTTTGAAGGTAATACTATTACTGGCTATGATATAATAGATAAATTAAGCATTGACAAAAAACAGGTTGAAGCAGTATTTATTAACGGTGTGGTAGAAGGTTTATCCCATGCTATTTCTTCGGGAGATAGAGTTGCACTTTTACCTCCGGGGACTCCAGGACCCTATCGTGTATTTCTTGGTATTATTCAAAAGAAAGAAACCTAGGTTATATTATTGTCATTGCATTGGCAATATTTTGCGAAGAACATGTGATATAATCACAATAAGAGGTGACCAAGCATGCAGATTGAAATAAGGGCATATACTGGCTTGGAAAAACATACAGGAACTCGTTACGGTGAAAAGATTCTTGTAAATATTGATGAAAGTACTACTGCTCGGGATATCGTTAAACAACTTAATATCCCTGAGGAAGAAGTTTTTAGTATATTAATCAATGGCTTGCACAAAACCCTTGACACAATCTTGCAAGATGGTGATCGGGTAGCACTTTTTCCACCAGTTGGCGGGGGTTAAATTTTTATGGGTAGGAGTAAGACACACTTCTACCCCTGCTTAGAGGTTCGTTATGTATAAGAAAGCATACCCTTTTGGACCATAATTTAATAATTATGGATTTAATAAATATAAAATTGTAACACGGAGGAAGTCTTAGGGTAAAAACCTGAAATAACAGTGGTTTGATAGTTACAATGGTTACCCCTTGATTCAATAAAAAGTACCACCAATTACCAACAGAAGATCTTTTTAGGAAATTTAAAAGCAAGATGCCTTTAAGTAAACTTATTTAATTAGCAAGTAAGTGGCATAGTTTGGATTAATAGGGGGCGGACGAAATGATTGACAAATATAATAGAAACATAAATTATCTGCGCATTTCCGTAACAGACCGCTGTAACTTGCGCTGCGTTTACTGTATGCCTCCAGAAGGGGTGAAAAATACCCCCCATCAGGAAATACTAAGTTTAGAGGAATTTGCCCGGGTGGTGGATGCTGCCTCCGATATTGGAATTCGAAAAGTCCGCATCACTGGTGGAGAGCCCCTGGTGAGAAAAAATATTGTAGACTTATTTAAAAAGATTTCAGCCAATCCAAGGATTGATGATATTTCTCTGACCACCAACGGTGTACTCTTTGCAGATATGGCAGAGGATTTAAAGCAGGCCGGATTAAATCGCGTTAACTTTAGTTTGGACAGCCTAAACCCAGATACCTTCAGAAATATCACTCGGATCGGCAATTATGATGATGTTTGGCATGGTATTGAAAAAGCCTTGGCCTTGGAGCTTTATCCGGTAAAATTAAATGTTGTGGCTGTACGGGGTGTCAATGACCATGAATTTGTAGATTTTGCCCGACTTACTAAAGATATGCCCATCCATGTTCGTTTTATTGAATTAATGCCTATAGGGGAGTGCAATCCTTGGGCAGTTGACAACTTTATCTCAGCTGATGAGGTTTTAATGCGTATACAGCAAGAATTTGCCCCTCTGGAAACTGAGGTAAAGGTGACTGGAAGCGGTCCAGCCAAATATTACCGCCTACCTGGGGCTAAGGGAACCATTGGTTTTATTACTGCCATAAGTGAACATTTCTGCGCTGGTTGTAATCGGCTGCGACTTACTGCCAATGGGCAGTTACGCCCATGTCTTTATGGTCAACAAGAATTTGATTTAAAAACTCCCTTAAGGGAGGGTGCCGATAGGCAAGAATTAGCAAGACTTATTGCCAAGGCAATTCGATATAAACCCAGCCAACACCATATGGAAGAGGGTTGGACAGACCAACGAGTTATGAGTCAGATTGGAGGATAAAGCACCGTGTCAGAGCTCACACATTTTGATGCCAGTGGAAATGCCCGTATGGTTGATATAACCGAAAAAGCTGAAACCCAGCGACTGGCCGAGGTAAGAGGGGAAGTTTCCATGGCACCGGCTACTCTGAAATTAATACAACAGGGTGGCATGGCCAAGGGAGATGTCCTTGGTGTAGCTAGAGTTGCTGGGATCATGGCAGCCAAAAGCACACCTGGTTTAATTCCGATGGCCCATCCAATTATGATTACAGGCGTTAATATTGACTTTAAAATAGCACCTCCGAATCGGGTGGAAATCCGGGGTATTGTGAAGACTGGTGGTAAAACAGGTGTAGAAATGGAAGCCCTTACTGCAGTAAGTGTGGCAGCACTTACCATTTATGATATGTGCAAAGCCGTGGACAAAGGGATGGTTATCCAAAACATTCGCCTAGTCAGTAAAAGTGGTGGCAAAAGCGGTGACTTCATTCGGGAGGGAGAACAACAATGGGAAAAGTAGTAGCTGTTTGCACCAGCCCTAAAAAGGGCATGAGGAAGAAAAACGTCGGGGAAGCTATGCTGGTAGTTGAGCATGGCATCGAAGGTGATGCACATGTTGGAGAATGGCATCGACAGGTTAGCTTATTGGCATTGGAAAGCATTGAAAAAATGCGTCAAATGGGCTTAAAGGTAGGACCAGGGGACTTTGCAGAAAACTTAACCACTGAAGATATTGATCTAGTATCATTACCCATTGGAACTAAATTAAAGATTGGTGAAAATGCCCTAGGTGAGGTAACGCAAATTGGTAAAGAGTGCCATACTCGCTGTGCCATTTATCATCAGGCAGGCGATTGTGTTATGCCTAAGGAAGGCATTTTTATTAGAGTTCTTCAAGGAGGTACCGTAAAGGTAGGGGATACCATTGAAATTCAGTGATACCAAAAATGTGCCACCTGTTATTTCACTGGTGGGTAGTTCAAACTCTGGCAAGACTACCTTTTTGGAAAAACTCTTGCATCAGTTAAAGAATAGAGGATACAGGGTAGGTACTGTAAAGCACCACCGGGGTACCTTTGAACTAGATATAGAAGGAAAAGATACCTGGCGGCATAGACAAGCCGGAGCTGAAATGGTAGCCTTGTCTACACCCACTGGTTTTGGGCTGATAAAGAATCTAGATCAAGAAATGTCCTTAGCAGAAATACTTCACTACTTTTCCGGGCTGGATTTAGTTATTGTTGAAGGTTATAAAAGGGGTTCCCAACCAAAGATTGAATTGGCACGGGCTGAGGTTGCCAATGGACTGGTGTTACCCACCGAGGAACTGTTAGCAGTGATCAGTGATTTACCTTTAGATTTAGATATACCTCTTTTTGACCTAAATGATATCACTGGTGTGGCCAAGCTTATAGAGAACAAGTTCCTACAACTTAAGAAAAAGACTGCACCCTCATCTCTTTCTGCTCAACAGAAAGAGCGCTATAACCGCAATATTATGCTGCCGGGGGTGGGAGAAGAGGGGCAGCTTAAATTACTAAACTCTTCGGTGCTAGTGGTAGGAACTGGTGGTCTAGGTTCCCCAGTGATCTATTATTTGGCTGCTGCTGGCATCGGTCGATTGGGTTTAGCCGATGCAGATGTGGTCGATTATTCAAATCTGCAGAGACAAATTGTCCACTCCACCCCGGATATTGGACGTTTAAAGGTAGAATCTGCCCGAGAAAAGTTGTCTTGGATCAATCCCGATACGGAGATAATAACTTATCCCTACCGTATCAACGATGAAAATATTTTGGAACTACTGGATCAATATGATATCGTGGTGGATGCCACAGACAATCTAGAAAGCCGCTATGTTTTAAACAAGGCTTGCATTACTAAGGAAAAACCTTTTATTTATGGTGGTGTTCTTTCGATGGTAGGTCAGGCAATGACAATTTTGCCTGGCAAGGGACCTTGTTTTCGCTGTATTTTTCGGCAGCAACCCACCAAGGGTTCTGTAAAAGGCACCGCAGAGGTAGGTATTCTCGGATCGGTGGCTGGTATCATCGGTTCTATCCAGGCCACTGAGGCAGTAAAGTTCTTGCTAGGAAAAGAAGACCTGTTGGTGGGGCGAATGCTTACTATGGATGCACTATCTATGTCCTTTGTGGATGTAGAGGTTAAAAGAGATCTAAACTGTCCTGAGTGCGGTCAATTAATATAAAAATTCTACGGAGAAAACCTGGCTAAGGCCAGGTTTTTGATATAAAGAAAACAAGAAAAATGTCGAATTATATAAGTAGGACTAATTATATTTGCAGCTAGGGGGAAGTAACAATGAATAAAATGACCGTCAGGATGAGGCTCTTTGTTTCTTATGGCTTATTAATTGGGCTAATTATCTGTCTTGGTTTGTATGCAAGTTTTATCATGAGTAAAATTAACAGTAAATCACAGGAAATAGTCGATTACTGGTTGGCTGGAATTCAGCATGCTGAGGAAATTAATGCCATGATTTCAGATATCCGGGCCAGTGAATTCAGACATATCCTTGCTAAAAATGTTAACGAAATGAAAGAAATGGAAGAAAGTATAGCGAAAAACCAAAGGGCAATCAACGAAAACTTAGCTGCCTATGAAAAATCCATTGCCAGTAATCAGGATCGTAATTTATATACTGTTTTAAAATCTGAACTAAAAAACTACATAGATACCAGTAATAAACTTTTGGAATTAAGCCGCAGTGGTCAGAAAGAAGAAGCATTGAAAGTTATCAAAGGTGAGTCCTTAACTTTTTATGATGCTGCTATGGTTTCCTCCAGAGAGATTGTCAAATATAATCAGGAGAATAGTGTTAAGGCCAGTGATGAAGGGAACGAGCTCCGTCATCAATCAATTCTCATGCTAACTATGGCAATACTGCTAGCAATAGGTTTGAGTATTGCGGCAGTATTATACATTGCCCGCAGTATAAATGTACCACTTAGTGAGATTGAGGAAAGTGCAAACAAATTAGCCCAAGGGGATATGGCTATAGGGGATATAAAAATTCGCAGAGAAGATGAAATAGGTCATCTGGCACAGGCTTTTAACACAATGAAGAATAACATTAATAATATTTTGAACCACCTGACCGAAACTGCCAACAATTTAGCTGCTGTTTCCACAGGACTTAATGAACAAGCCCAGCAAACCGCTGCCGGTACTACGGAAACTGCCACTACCATGAATGAAATAGCAGCAACGGTGGAACAGTTGAGTAGCAATGTGCAGGAGGTTTCTTTAGTATCAGAAACCACAGCCAAGTATGCCAATGCAGGAAATGAAGGGCTAAATAAAGTAAATTATCAAATCCAGTCCATTACTAATTCAACCAGTCAAGTATCACAGGTTGTTTATCAATTAAGCCAAAAGACCTTGGAAATTGGTAATATTGTCAATATTATTACAGGTATTGCTGATCAAACTAATCTACTGGCTTTAAATGCTGCCATAGAGGCTGCTAGGGCAGGAGAACAGGGACGGGGTTTTGCAGTGGTGGCAGAAGAGGTCAGAAAATTAGCAGAGAAATCTGCCGCAGCTACCAAAGATATTGCCAGATTAATCAAGGACATACAGAATGAAACCCAACTGGCTGTGGAGAAAATTGATAAGGATAATCAAGAAGTGACAACTGGTAGTGCGGTGATTCAGGATGTAAGCCATACATTCCAAGAAATAATAATTTCTGTGCAGAGGTTAACTTCAGAGATTCATCACATTGCCTCAGCTACACAGCAAATGTCTGCAGGTATTCAAAACGTTGCAGCGTCCACCGAAGAACAAACTGCTGCTATGGAGGAAGTTACAAATACTGCTAATTCCTTAAACATATTATCTGATGAGTTAAGGGATTTGGTTGGTCAATTTAAAAGATAATATATACCCCAGGTTACAGTTTAAAATATCTTCATAAGGAGTATATTTTATGTGTTGCCTGGGGTTAATTATTTACAAACAAAGAAACCCAGGTCCATTAGCCTGGGTAAAATAATAATTGTATTATAATAGTAAACAATGTACTTTTGTTAATACAATATTGATTATTTCTTGCTATCAATAAGCTGTTTTTTTGGTTTTTCTTTGCTAGGTTTATTATCACGAATTTTTTGTAAAAAGACCAGGTCGTATAACCGAAAAAGGCTAGCACTATTTTTCACTTTCCCGGACATATAACCACCCCCGATGATTTTACTCCCTTAATACAGGTTAGCATAGCTAGGGGGTTGTCGCAAGGGCGACAACTAAAAAACCATTATTTAAAATAGTATTACTTTTTTAAATAATCTATAAATATCAATTCTAGACTATTAGTGTTAGTGGTTTTAATTAAGTGAAATTAAGATATAGTGACTATACAAAAAGAGAAATCCCAATGGGACTTCTTTAATTTCAATAAGTTGTTACCCTTAATTGCCGAAGGGTCTCTTATTAATGGTAATAAATGGCCCGCGGCCCCCCGGAGGTAATATTCTAGGTAAGGAAGAAAGGGGAGGAGTCTTTTTCCTTTGAGGAGATACCGGCGGGGGGTGGGGCTCCGGTTGTGAAGGAATATCAGGTGGATAAGATGCTCCCGGTTGGTCTGGACCCGGGGCCACCGGGACCTCTGGTGGCGTTGGCTGCTCTCCTGGAACTGGAGGTTGCTCAGAACCCAGTTCAGAGGATGGATCGTTGTAGCCACCAGGCCACTTTGGGAAAGGTCCTTTATGAGGGATGGAGCCGTTAAGGTTTTCCGGTGGGTGTCTGGGAGCGTGAACCACTGTTATACTATTGTATATGCGTTCATCTTCGCTTACCAGTTCACCATTTTGATAGGTTCGGTGCCGGATTTCCACCCTAGGAATATAAGCTGATACCTCTGCGGGAACACTAAGGCTGGATAGACGACACAAACGAATTCCAGCACCTTCGACTACCAGGTCAACATGGTCATTCTGGTAGCAATGACATGGATCAGGAACATGTAGTTGACGTTTTTTTCTAACCAATTTATACTGAGCCATAGTAGCCACCCCAAAGGTAAATTATTCCTTTGCTAATATATTATGGAGATTAATAGAAAAGGTTACATGATATCAACAAGAGGTGTAGACTTTTGATAACAAATTTAACCGTCGGTGATGAAGTAGAAGTGGAAATCCATGGATTGGGTCATTTTGGTGAAGGTGTTGGTAGGTATCAAAACCTAGCTATATTTGTGCCGGGCGCTCTGATAGGTGAGAAGGTACGGGTTAGGATAAATCAAGTAAAAAAGTCCTTTGTAAGAGGGACTTTGGTTAGAATATTAAAACAAGCGGAAGCCCGCATAGTGCCTACCTGTGAATCTTATCAGAATTGCGGCGGCTGCCAGCTTCAACATTTAGATTATCAGGAGCAACTGGCCCATAAAAGATCTGTTGTTGAAAGTGCTCTACAGAAAATTGGTGGTTTAAGTGGGGTAACAGTATTACCAACACTAGGTATGAAAAACCCTTGGCACTACCGTAATAAAGTTCATCTGCAGGTAAAAGAAACAAAAGGTAAGGTAAAATTGGGCTTTTATGCAGAGGGTAGCTATGAGCTGGTTGCAGGATTAGCAAGTCAATCCTGTCTGTTGGTACAGGAAGAGATCAATCAAATTATTGTAATATTAGAAGAATTGATTAATGAATATAACTTAACACCATATCACTGGGGGGAGAAAAAAGGACTACTCAGGCATGTCATGATTCGTCGGGGATTTTATACCGGGCAGTGTATGGTTGTACTTATAACCTCACCGGAAAAATGGCTCACAGCGAAGTCATTCTCCCAGGCTTTAGCTACCCGGCAGCCGAAAATTGCTTCAGTGGTTCGCAACATCAATAGTAATCCCGGGCGTATTGTGCTGGGTCAGAAGAATGAAGTACTTTACGGAAAAGGATATATCATGGATGTATTAAACGGTCTGAGATTTAATATTTCTGCCAATTCCTTTTATCAGATTAACCCTCTGCAGACCGAAGTATTATATCGTAAAGCTATGGAATTTGCTCAATTGCAAGGACATGAGAGGGTCATCGATGCATACTGCGGCATTGGTACGATTGCCCTCTATTTAGCTCGCTATGCTGGTGAAGTTGTAGGTATGGAAATCGTTTCTGCATCAGTGAAAGATGCTAAAGAAAATGCCCAATTAAATGGGCTTACCAATGTAAAATTTTTTCAGGGAGCTGTAGAAAAATTATTACCCAGTCTTGCTAAGGAAATAAAACCACAGGTGGTGGTTTTAGACCCACCCAGAAAGGGCTGTGAAAGGGAAGTATTAACAGCCATCAGTGAGGCCAAGGTACCTAGGATTGTTTATGTATCCTGCGACCCCGCAACCCTAGCCCGAGACCTGGGGGCACTGGATAAGCTGGGCTATCAGACCATGCAGGTTCAACCAGTGGACATGTTCCCCTGGACGGGGCATGTGGAATGCGTGTTAAGGATAGAAAGAAGGTAGGGGTTTGGGCTTGTGGCTTGGTATTTAGGTAGATGAACATTTATCAAGTTGGGAATACAAAAAAATACTTACTGCGGGGTAGGTACTTTTTGTTTAATGATAAATCTATTAGCGTTAAGATTTGTTTATTAAAGGAATATCCTAAACATTGGAGAAAAATAAATAGAAAACATTGTATTTATATCCTAATATCACCTATTAAAAATGCATGATGTATTCAATAATATCTAATTTATCCGCATTAGGGATACATAAATATAAAGGGGTGCTTCCTTTGCCAACACTTTCAAGTATGGTAATACCAATTCCTAAAAGTTGGGATGAATTTGAAGATATATGCCTTAGTTGTTTAAAAATAAAATGGAGTAGTCCAAACTTAACTCGACATGGAAGGCAAGGGCAACCACAGGCTGGTGTTGATGTATATGGCGATGATGACTTAGGACAGTTTGTTGGAGTACAATGTAAACTTACTAATTTAAATATTGATATTAATCTAGTTAATGAAGAAATAACAAAAGCCGAA
Source organism: Desulfotomaculum defluvii (assembly GCF_054657375.1). Lineage (NCBI taxonomy): Bacteria > Bacillati > Bacillota > Clostridia > Eubacteriales > Desulfotomaculaceae > Desulfotomaculum > Desulfotomaculum defluvii. The sequence goes on from NZ_BAAHYV010000007.1 coordinate 320,749, forward strand.
ACCTTTGTTCCCGAATTAGCTGTTTATTATATTGCTACTACATCCCCTGCAGATGCAAAACTGCAAAAAGATATTAGGCTTTTTTCTAAACAGAGAGTTTCTGAGGGGAAATTTCCAGTTGGGATACTATTTTGGCAGGATCTAATTCAAGAATTAATTATTAATGAATCTGAGTTTAAAAAGCATTATCCACAATTATCTATACCTAATAATGATAAAATCTCAGGAGAACGATTATTAAGTCTGATTGATATAACTTATTTAGGGCTAAATCTAAAACATTATATGGATTTAATTTTTGGCGAAATAGGTCAAATGGTACAGGAAGACCCAATGCAAATTGAATCCATTGCACTTAACATTGAAGCTTGTGCCATAGTACTATTGAAGACGGAAAAATTAGAAGAACTTTTAAAAATTATTAAAGAATTTAGAGAATATGTGATACCTTTTGTTACGGGAAAGGAAGACCGACCAAAAGGGTGGCTGCCAGTAGAAAATTTAGCCACTTCAATTGAATCACGTATTGAAGTAATTGAATATGGTTTAGGGGGTAGAGAGTTAGTAGTATTTAATATCGGAAAAATATTGTCTAGATGGTATGCTACGGAAACTGACAACGTTAGTCTAAGCAAAGATATGGAAAATAAACTAATAACATTAATTACTGAACTATCCCCGGAAAAAGTTATACCTGATGAAATAATGCATTTATTTAAAGAATACAGGCAATCAGACAGTATATCAGTAATGCATATACCTCAAAAAATCTATAACCTAATTCGTAGTATGATTCTAATGCAGGAGATAACTGCGAGAAAAAATAGCTGGTAGACTATGTTTAACGAGATACTAAAAAACGAATTCATTATTACAAGAGAGCAACTGCCGGGAGGTGGATGCTTTTTTATTAAGAATGTAGATTCTTGAATTGTATAATTTGCATATTTAGTGCTCGTAAGCATAGGGAGAAGGCAAGGGTAAAATATAATAAATTTGATAATTGCTATCTGGATTTTGCAATAAGAATGTATACACTACAAAGCCATATCAAGGATACGTATGGACTAAATCCATCACCAAGGCAAATTGATTGTCAATGGCCATTTGAAAATCCACACTTTTGGCCATCAAAAACCGTCAACTATGGACATTAAAATGGCTTATAACTATTCCGATGGTTCATCTTTGCTCGGGGGTATTAATCGGTTCCTTATCCGGTAACTGTCTCCTTTAAGATTAAAAACATGGGCATGGTGTAACAGCCTGTCCAAAACAGCGGCGGCTGTACTTGTATTTGAAAACAGGGTTCCCCATTCCGCAAAATTTAGATTACTGGTTAATATTAGGGATCTTTTTTCATAGGCTTGGGCAACAAACTGAAAGATATGATCCGATGCCGTTTCATCCATGGAAACATACCCAAGTTCATCTAAAATAATGAGGTCATTTTTGAGTATGGAATCAATTCTTCTACTGAGTCCTCCATCTACCAAGGCTGAGTATAACTCATCTACAAGTTCGGTAAAAGTATAGAACCGGACAGTGTAACCTGCTGTTACTGCGGCCACCCCTAAAGCTGTGGATAAATGTGATTTACCGACCCCACTTGGCCCAAGAAAAATAATGTTCTCCTTAGCCTCAATGAAGCCTAATTCTGCCAAATCATATAAACTTTGTTGATTAATTGATGTTTGATAAGAAAAATCAAATTGGTCCAGCGTTTTGATTTGTGGAAATCTTGCCTTTTTCATTCTTTTGGATTTTTGAGTTTCTTCCCTCATCTCAATTTCACAATTGATCAGGTACCCTAGAAAATCAACATAACTAGGTTCCTCCTCCATAGCTAGTTCGTTAGCGTCATTTAGAATTTCCCGGATATGTCCAAGCTTTAAGCGTTTTAATTTCTGATCCAGTGTAGATCGGTCTACTACGGCCATTTTGCGTATCATGAAACCACACCCCCGTAATAGTTCATATCACGTTTTTCAACATCCACCTGATAAGATGTGTCAAGCTCCTTTTTCCTTTTCTTATCCGGTGCATCAGGCAAACTTTTAGGATCTAACGCTTGTTTTTTAAGAATTCGTTTTAGTGTTGAGTAGCCAAAGGCATTAAAGGATAAAGATCTTTTCATAGCTTGGTTAATGGCCTCAGAATCATATTGCTTGCTTAGTTGAATAATTTCTTCCATTTGCCTCCTTAGGTGCCCCGGTTGATAACGACTTAATCCTTGTAAATAGGCGGCTGCTTCAAGCGCCAGTGCCTCAAATTCAGTTTGTAAGGCACATTTTCTTGGGGCTTTTTGCTTGTTATGTTCCGGGTAATGGGCATCGTCCATAACAGTCTTTCCTTTACCCTGGTTCAATCTATGTTTTGCAATAACTTTATTCTGGTGAATGATTTCAATATGATCTTCATAACGCTGGTAATTTACCGTTTTCCGGGATAAAAAGGAAGGTACTGAGTATTTGTTATTATCAATCGAAATTAAGCTTGTTTTGGTGGCCTTACGGGATTCATATACTGGGAGTGGTGTATCTATATTAGGAATGGGTTTTAGATAAGCTTGTTCTTCTACCAATTGCTCCATGGGAACACAACCCGTGGTTCCATGAACTTTTTTATTAGCAATGGTATTCAACCAAGTTTGAGCCTGATCATTTAAGTTCCTCAGGCCATTAAATTCCCTAGCATAGAAGAAGCCACGTTTAACATATTTAACATTAGATTCTACCTTGCCCTTAGTCTCAGGGTCACTTACCCAACAGGCCTTTGGTGTAAATCCATATTTTAGAGCCAACTGAAGTAGATTTTCATTGAATTTGACTATTGTTCCAACCCGTTCAGATACTACTGTTTTGGCATTATCAAAAAGTATAGTGCCGGGAACCCCTACTACGTACTGCAGTGCCCGATGAAGGCAACCGTTAAAAACGGCCATATTTAGGGATGTAATAAATTCGACATAACGAACTCTAGACCAGCCAAGGCAAAAAACAAATACATAGAGTTTTTTACGATGGCCATTTTCTATGATTTCACCACAATGACCCCAATCAATTTGGGCCTGCTCGCCAGGCATTGTTTCATATGGCTTAAATTCCCGAACCTTTTTAGGCCGCACTGTTGCCACATAACGACGAACATTACGTTCCGAACCAGGGTAGCCTTTTACTTGAATCTCTTCAAAGATTCTCTGTGCTGATAATTCTGGCCACTTCTGTAACCGGTTTATGATATACTCTTTGTATGGGTCTAACTTTGAGGGCCTGTTGAAGCCTGTTTTGACTTGGCTGGGATCATTAGTATCCCAATACTTAGCTACTGTTTCCCGATGTATTGATAGTTTTTTGGCCGTTGCTGTTTTGTTAAGTCCAGCTTCACGACATTCAACAATTTTCACGATTTCCCACACTCCAGTCATTATTGCTCGTTACCTCTCTTTCATATCTCGGTTGTTTGGCGATAACAGAGATATTCGAGGTAACGGGCATTTTACATTTTTGGAATGTCCATTAGTGTCGGTTTTTCGTGTCCATTTATGAGGATTTTATCATGGCCATTAACAATTGATGCACTCTTATTGGGTTACTAATTTAATGGAAAATAATTAATATGCGTTTGCATACAATGAGGAGACTTTTATGGTTATACAAAGACAGGAAAAAGATTCAATAAGAAACGTTCTTTTTTCGCAAAACCCGATTACAGCATATAAAAATAGCAAATTAAAAAATTGTACGTATGCCCTTTTTGATGCAAATAATACTGCTTTTGAAAATTACTTTGAAGAAAAAACATTTGGGATATATCGAATCATTGGATTGTCTAATTATAAAAAAATGATTGTACTAAATGATTGTGTCTTAGAAGATTTAAAAAATAACAATGAAAACAGTCAAATTAAATTGGCACACTGTATTAACTTTGATTCTAACATAGCCAGTCTTATCAACAAGTTGATTAATTCAAAAAAACCTGCTATTGATAATGAATTTTATAAATTTCTCTTATATATAAAAGAAAATGCTATTCAAACTACCATTTTGCCTTACATGATGGAATCTAAATATAATAATAAAATATCTGATACAATAAGGGTCTACCAGACCATTCTTGCTTTTTTTATGTTTGATAGATTGACTAAAGAACAGTTAAACGAACAAAACTTTTCAAAGCCTTCTTCTGAAGATTATATTTTAGCCGATAAAGCTTGGCATGAATTTAAAATAAATTCCGACTCAGAAATATTTGATAGATATCTAGTTATTTATTGTTTGTTATGCAAAACTTGTTTAATCAAATTATTTAACAAAAAATCTTATACTAACAAGGTTTCTATGTTAGTCGAATTTATTAACAACGAATTATATTGTTATTTAGAATACGAATTTGTCCTTTGTTGTTTATTCTTGAAAAACGATCAATCGGTTGAACATTTTTTTAGATTTGTCCAACCGAATTCAAGTGATTTAATTGGCGATCTTAAAAATATGACATGGGATTTAATGCACCTTAGAAATATTGGAACTGAAATGGCTATAAGAAACTCACTTACAAATTATGAAAACATATTTTATGCACATTCATTTGGGTCTGCCGACCAAGGCTTGTTAAATATATTAAAACTAAATCCTATCAAGCGAGTTGCTTTTTATAAAGGTGAGGCATATATACGATTTCAAAACACAATTGAAGACGTCTGTGAAAAGGAAGAATTTATAAATAATCTTTTACTTAATAGTCATCAGAGAGAACAATGTTGTTTAAGTATCTCAAATAGACATTTACCCAATTTAGCAGCTAAATTAGAAAATGAATTGTTGGGATTATTACACTAAACTACCTTTCTTTAGTAATCAATAAGGGAATGGATTGAGACCAAATACAACGTATCGATTCCGCAGAAGTTAATTAGTATCTGATCTATTCTAAATCATAAGCACATACCTGGGGGTAGGTGCTTTTATTATTACCATTACTCAATAAATGGTCTATAATAAAGGAAGTATTTAACAAACATATAAAAAGTTATTGATGTTCAAGTATATCTTTAAGTAACTAGCAGCCTAATGAGACTAATGAATCAGCGATCAATTGTGCAAGAGTAAAAGTGGGGGGAGTTAATTATGACTCTAAACGAAATAAATGTGCATGAAAGTAATTTGAGAACAAATTTTGTATCTGCAGTACTTGATGAATTAAATAACCCTGATATTAATACGATTGAGCAAGCGTTCAATAGAGTAGTTGCGAAATGGTTGGGATATGAACTGGAAGAAAGTATGTTTGTTGATGGGGCAGGTGATCGTGGTATAGATTTTTGGTTTGCTTCAACCACAGCGTTTGATATTTTTCAGATTAAAACACACAATTTAACGGAAATAGGAGAGATTAGTAAAGAACTTTTTGGGCATGAAGGAGTATCAGATTTAGTTAGAGTTAAGAATTTTCTTATTCACGGCAGTGACATGTTAATTAAAAATAAAAAACTTAAATACTTTCGTCAACGATGGGATCATGCTGTAAGCTCAAGAAAATTATCACTAGAAGAAATAAGTCCAATTACTGTAAATTTATATTTAATACTAGTAGGTGAAGGATTGACTGTTGCTGCTAAAGATGAATTTGATGGATTTTCTAAGTCAATCACTGTTCCTACTAATTTTAATGAAGTACCTATCCAGTTTACTGTTAAACTAATTACAGTGAAAGACATAATTACTGAAAAATGGAGAAAAGAAAATAGGGACTGGGTTAATATAGAGGGGCATAAAAAAGATTGGATGGAACTGCATCCAGATAAAGGGGAATGGCTTAAGGGTACTAATAGTGCTGTTTTCTATTGCCCTGCTATTGACTTAGTTAACTCATACAGGGAATATGGTTATCAAATATTTGAACCTAATGTCAGGTGCAATATAACTAAGTCTAAGGTTAATCAATCAATACAAGATTCAGTAAAACATCAATCATCTCGAAGAGATTTTAGGTATCTTAATAATGGAGTTACAATTATTTGTTCATCTTTTTCAAACCCTTCTTCAAATAGAAACTCATTTAAAATATTGGAACCTGGAATTGTAAATGGTCTACAAACCGTTGTTTCTGTAACAGAGGCTTATTATGGGTTATCAGACCAAGATAAGAAGGATTTTGAAAAGAAGTGCTTCATATTAGTACGTTTACTAAGGGAGAGTGTTGTAAAAGACATATCTAAGGTGGTACAAGCTACCAATACTCAAAATCCAATGCAGGCTAGAAATTTAATTTCGAACAGTCCTGAACAGATTTATTATGAGAAGTTATTTGCTGAGATCGGATGGTTTTTTGAAAGGAAGCAAGGAGCTTGGGAAGCATTTGAATCATACCCTTCTCGATGGAGAACATTATCAAATAGAAAAGTGTCTCATTTTAAAGTAAAACCGGAAGACGCCAGAACAAAAGTTAAAAAAGTTGATAACGAGGAAGTTGCTCAAACATGGATTTCATTTATAGGTTTTTCAGATATCGCTGTACACCAGAAATCTCAATTATTTGAGAATAATGATTATTACGAAATATGTTTTCTACAAAGGACATTAAAGCATGGTGCTGAGTGTGATTATAAATTCGACAAAACTAAGGAGTTCAGTAATAGTGAGGCACCAAGTGAATCACTCTTACTAATATCATTTTTAGCAAGACAATTTGCTCGCAGTGTTACTCCTGCACAAAGGGAGCTTAAAGAAAGAACATGCAAAAGGCTAGACTTATATAGTACTAAAATGTCAAGCGAAGAAATCACATCTGAATTACTAAAAGATAATGACTATTTATTGGGTTTAGCATTATCTGGTATGTCATTCTTATTTGTAGAAATACTAGGATATATGCTCTATCAGGCTTTAAGGGCAGACTTGCATATTATAGGGCATAGGTTTCTCAAAAATGGATCTTTTGCATATTTAAAAGAAACCTTTGATTTGAAAGAGATTAGAAGAAGAGTTGAAGATGAAGATTTTAATTCTGATGATATTTTATGCGTAAGTTGGTTTATTTTTACACACATAGTAAATGAGATGTTAAGTGGAGCATGGAAAGATTCGTATTTATCCTCAACTAATCGTTCTAGGTTTTTATATCAAAAAGATACAAGGCAACGTATTATTAAGGGATTGGAAGATTTACATAAGTACGCAATGAAAAATGGATTAATGAAAACTTGGGGTGGTAATATTGTCGCTGGTCAAGGCATATATGGGTATATTCGTAACTCAATATAATATTCTTGTGTGTATTTGATTAACTAATTAAATAATATGACTGGGAATATTTCCTCAGTTTTTTAGGGTATTTATGATCAATTCTGATTTGACTCGTTATAAAATCCAGAACCAAACTTCTATATTCGACAAATTAAACAATAAGAATGTGATATTATGAAAAACAAAAGTAAATTGTAAATTACTGTTAATGCAAAGAATTAGTTGCTTTGAGAGAAGACGTTCAAAAGAATTGGAAGGAGTTCTGTCCTATGGGAGTAATAAAAGAATATGAATTTGAAGTGCGATACATTATTGATAAATTAGATGAGCTTATAAATGAACGCTACTATGAGAGAGGCACTGGTGAAGCTAAAGCAAGCACCATTGCAAAAAATATCAGAGGGGAATTTATTAAACTAATCAAGAAAATTGATAAAGGTGAACCATCTGACTGGCAAGGATTATTTAAATAAAACACTATATTATTGTAATTACCTTGGTTATATAGGCACAAAGAATGCGGGGAGTTATTGAAATGAATGAATTTGATATGCTTAATTGGTGGATTAATAAAAATTTATACTCAATTATTAGTAGTCTACTTTTAAATGCATCAATAAAAAGCAAGGAAGATATAAACATTGAATACTTAGTATTGGAAGTCTTAGATGGTGCCCATGGCTTTAAAATGAGCCCTATCGGTCAACATCTGTTGTCTATATATAAAAACAACTTCATTCCCCATATAATACAACGTGCAAAAGACCTTGATGAATCTAAATTTAGAAATCGAGACATTGATAATAAAATCAAAGTAGAGGTATTTAAGCAAATAAGTGAATACAGAGGTTAATATGGGGATAAGGCTACCTGATTATGTCTTAATAAGAAAGGGAGAGTAATCCACGAAGAAAGTTCTTGAACTGAAGGCAACCTTTCAGTTCTTTTAATATATGGGGGTCAACACATATGAAGGCCAAACAAATCAAAATGTATAGCTTCGGAAGGTCATGTATTTCAGATGGGGTAATATCCTCTGAAAACCTAGAAGAAAATGAAATAACGCTAACAGATAGCTTTCTCACGATTGCCTGAATAATATGACGAGATAGAGCCACCGTTCCGATTTGTGAGAGCCACCATGTGCATGAAATAGAGCCATCATGGTACTCAAGAGAGCCACTGCCCTCTTAATCCCCCTATAATGGAATTTGCACTTCTTCAGTGTAAATAACATCTAGGAGGATCAGCAAATGATCAAGTACCGTGAAATCCTTCGGCTCCATAGCCAAGGCATCAGTCAGCGTGGCATAGCAGCAAGTTGCCAATGCTCACGTAACACCGCATCAGCTGTTATTCAACGAGCAGATGAATGTGGAATATCCTGGCCGTTTGAAAAAGACCTATCGGACAGCGAGCTTCAGGATTTAATGTTTCCCGAAAAGGCCCTACCCACTTCGAGGAAAATTCCAGATTGTGAGTATATCCACAGGGAGATGGCAAAGAGCGGAGTGACGTTAAGCCTTTTGTGGAATGAGTATTGTGAGCAGTGTAGGCTAAGTAATGAGATTCCCCTCATGTATAGCCAGTTTTGCAGGTATTATCGCAAATATGCCAATACCACAAAGGCCACTATGCATATTGATCGTAAGCCAGGGGAGCAACTTGAAGTGGATTGGGCTGGACAAACAGCCCAGATTGTTGACCGAATTACGGGCGAAACAATTAAAGCGTATGTTTTCGTCGGGGTTTTATCCTGCAGCCAGTATGCCTATGTAGAAGCATTTCTATCTCAGAATCAGGAATGCTGGATTGCAGCCCATGTGAATGCCTACAATTTCTTTGGTGGTGCGACCAGAATTCTTGTTCCTGACAACCTAAAAACAGGTGTGGAAAAGTCTTCTTGGTATACGCCTACCATTAACAAGACTTACCATGAAATGGCTGAGTATTACGGTACTGCGGTTATCCCCGCCCGTGTTCGCAAGCCCAAAGATAAGCCAAATGCCGAAGGTGTTGTGGGTAACATATCCACATGGATCATAGCATCCTTACGGAATCAGAAGTTTTTCTCTTTAAGAGAGTTGAATCATGCAATTCAAGAAAAGCTGGCTGAATTTAATATCAGGCCATTTCAGAAAAAACCAGGGAGCAGGCTGAGCGTATTTCTTGAAGAGGAGAAATCAGCTCTTATGCCACTGCCTGCAACCCCATACGAATTAGCTATCTGGAAGACAGCCACTGTGCAGTTCAATTATCACATATCTGTGGACAAAATGCATTATTCCGTGCCCTATGAATATATCAAGCATAAAGTCGACGTTCGCATAACCAGAAATGTAGTAGAAGTTTTCTTCAACAACCACCGCATTGCTTCTCATGTAAAGCTTCATGGGCGGGTAGGACAATATAGTACCATCGTAGACCATATGCCAGACGACCATAAAAACTATACCTCTTGGAACGCTGAAAGGTTTATTTCCTGGGCAGAAGGGGTTGGTCCTAATGCCGCTACAACCATTAGGGCGATCTTATCTGCACACAAGGTAGAGCAACAAGGCTATAAGTCCTGCATGGCACTGCTAAAACTAGCGGATAAATATTCTGTCACCCGTGTAGAGGCTGCCTGTAAAAAGGCTCTTACTTATACACCACAGCCCAGTTACAAGAGCGTTCAAACAATCCTGAAAACGGGTCAGGATAAAGTTGCTACAGAAGAAGATCCCACCCCACCTAGTAATGAATCCACAGCAAACTTTGGTTTTACTAGAGGTTCAGGATACTACGGGGGTGAACAGTAATGATTAACGAGACTACTGTATCAAAATTAAATGAAATGCGTTTGACTGCAATGGCTGATTCCTTTAGGGAACAGCTAAAGGATAATTCCTACCAGGAGCTAAGCTTTGAGGAACGTTTTGGCCTTATTGTGGACTTGGAGTGGTCTAGACGGAAGAACAATAAACTAGCGAGATTAATTAAGAAGGCTGATTTCAGGTTTCCCAACGCTTGCATCGAGGATATTGAATATCATGCCGACAGAAAGCTTGATAAGGCCCAGTTAACTAGGTTATCTACCTGTAATTATATTCAGGACAAGCATAATGTCATTGTCATGGGTGCATCTGGTAATGGCAAGTCATATCTTGCTTGTGCATTAGGCGTAGCCGCCTGCCGTAATTACTATACCGTTAAATATGTCCGTCTCCCAGATTTGCTCGATGAGTTGGTCGTGGCTAGAGGAGAAGGCGTATTTAAAAAGACCATGAAACAGTACAAAAACGTAAGCCTGCTCATCCTTGACGAATGGCTTCTAGTACCACTGAAGGGGGCCGAAGCACGTGATCTTCTTGAGATCATCGAGGCAAGGCATGGGAATGGCTCAACCATCTTTTGTTCACAATTCGCACCTGGTGGCTGGCACCAAAAGATTGGCGAAGATACCCTGGCAGATGCCATTCTTGATCGTATAGTTCATGATTCGTATTCCATATTTATTGATGGTAAGATCTCGATGCGTGAACGACACGGGCTAAAAGATAAGTAGTTAACCAATTAATGCGGGAGCCATCGTCACCAAATGGGGGTGGCTCTCCCATATGAACATCGTGGCTCTATTTGATGCACATTGAACTGTACCCCAAAAGTTAGACAGATTTATGTTTAAACTCAAACAGGTTTACTGACTGTTCCAGTTATTTAAGTATGCCAAAAGAGGCCCCTTAATTGGAGGATAAGTCTTCTATACACAAAACAAGTTCCCAAGGAAAATCATCATCATTAAGCCGTTTTCTGCAATCTGTATTCTATCGGACTCATGTAATTAAGTTTTTTCTTTATTCTTTTGGAATTATAGTAGTCTAGGTACGCATGGAGTTCCTGGACAAAGTGTTCTACAGAATTAAATTCCTGGTTATAAAGTAACTCAGATTTAAGGTGGCCAAAGAAGTTTTCCATTACGGCATTATCTAGGCAGGTAGCCTTGCGTGACATGCTCTGGCGGATTCCTTTTTTCTTTAAGGCTTCTTGGTAAGCTGCCATGCGATATTGCCATCCTTGATCCGAGTGTAGGATTAGTTCAGTACCATCGGGAATTCTTTCAAAAGCCCGGTTTAACATCGTCATAACTTGATGAAATCGTGGATGGTAAGAAATATCATAGCTGATAATTTCCCCATTATAGAGATCTAATATGGGGGATAGATATAGCTTCTGGCCATAGAGATGAAACTCTGTAACATCGGTAACCCACTTTTCATTGGGTTTTGTTGCTTCAAATTCTCGGTTTAATAGGTTGGGGGCAACTTTTCCGACATTACCTCGGTACGAGTTGTATTTTTTTATTCGTACGAAACAATGCAGATTTAATTCATTCATTAGCTTGAGTACAGTTTTATGGTTGATAGTTATACCTTTCTTTTTTAACTCAGCAGTTATTCTACGGTGACCGTAACGACCCTTATTTTCATTGAAGATCTGCACTATTAACGGCCGAACCGTTGCATACTTATCCGGTTTACATTGGTTTTTCGTGCAATAATAATAAGTGCTTCTTGGAATATCTGCTATTTTAATAAGCTCAGTAACTTTGTATTTATGCCTTAGCTCGTGTACTATTTGAGCTTTATCTTTGGCTGTGACTTTTCCTTTTTCCGGACTAAGGCGTTTAACTTTTTTAGATATTCGTTCTCCATTCTTAGCCTGTTGAGTTCTCTTTTGACTTCATCAGGCAATGAAGACTCGTCAACCTTGGAATTCTTTGATTTTCTTAATATAGCTATATCTTTAGGATCTGAGTCTTGTGGAGGTGGAATTTCACTAACTAGCTGGTCATTATGTTTAGATATATCTCTGTAAAGCGACTTCTTACCTTTTTCAAGATACAAACGCATCCAAGTTTGAATCATCTTATGGGTTACACCATATTTTCGAGCTGTCTCTCGTAGACCCATATGATTGATAAGCACTTCTTCAACAGCACTAACCTTAAAATCCCCTGAATACTGTTTTAGTTTACGGCCCTTTATCCCCATCTTTGGACTCCTTTCGTCTACAAAATGATTATATCATGGTGTCCAACTATTGGGGTTCAGTTCACATAGTGGCTCTCAACAATCGGACTAGTGGCTCTAAGCCATCATAATATTCACTAGACAAAGGGTAATTTTAAAATTAGATAATATAGATGAAGAGATACCAATTCGGTACCTCTTATTTTTTTTGAAAGGAGAATTTATATGGAGTTTAAAAAGTTAAATATATCAGATTTAATTCCTGCTGAATATAATCCAAGGAAGGACTTAAAGCCTGGAGATGCTGAATTTGATAAGATAAAGAAAAGCATAACTGAATTTGGCTATATTGAGCCGATAATTGTAAATAGTGATATGACGATCTGCGGAGGCCATCAAAGGGCTAAGGTCTTGAAGGAGTTAGGCTATACTGGTTGATTGCATTGTCATTGATATTGATAAAACCAAGGAAAAAGCATTGAATGTGGCTTTAAATAAAATTTCCGGTGAGTGGGACTTTGAATCATTGGCAAAATTGCTTAGTGACTTAAAGGAAGAAGATTACAATATAGAATTTACCGGCTTTGATTTTTCCGAAGAAGAAAAACTTTGGGATGAATATTTGCCAAAAGAAGAAAATGATAGCTCCGAGGATGATGATTTTGAACCAGAACTACCAGACGATCCAATTACTCAAAAGGGTGATATTTGGTTACTTGGGAAGCACAGGCTAATGTGCGGAGATAGTACGGATAAAAATGATATGGCTATTTTAATGGATGGGAAAAAAGCTAGTTTAATTGTCACTGACCCTCCATATAATGTGGACTATGTTGGCAAGACAAAAGATGCCTTGAAAATTGAAAATGATAAAATGGACAATGAAAGCTTTTATGATTTCCTTTTTGATGCCTATTCCAGAATGTATGAGGTAGCTCAGGATGGAGCCAGCATTTATGTCTTTCATGCTGATTCAGAAGGATTGAATTTTAGAAAGGCAATGATAGATTCAGGTTTCAAATTATCCCAATGCTGTATTTGGGCAAAACAGGCTATGGTCATGGGCAGACAAGATTATCATTGGCAGCATGAACCTGTGCTAGTTGGTTGGAAACCTACTGGTAGCCATTATTGGAATAGCGATAGAAAGCAAACTACTCTATGGAAGTTTGATCGACCTTTCAGAAATGAATTTCATCCAACAATGAAGCCAGTACCCCTTATTTGCTATCCAATAAAGAATTCTAGTAGAATAGGTGACTTGGTTCTCGATAGCTTTGGCGGTAGTGGTAGCACATTGATCGCTTGCCAGGAGACGGAGAGGATTTGTTACACGGTGGAACTTGATCCAAAATATTGTGATGTTATTGTAAACAGGTACATTGATAAAGTCGGCAGTGATGCCGATGTTTTTGTTTTAAGGGGTGGGGAAAGGATTAGGTACTCGGATTTAAAGCAGGAGCAGTAGTTATTGGAAAGTTTGACTAATTTTAAATGATATTCTTTTAATCAGATTGAATATTAAATTTGTTCCTGTTATTATTAGGAAAAAGTTGAAGAGGTGTTCTATGGATAGTAAATTCAGTGATGTAAAGGCTAAATTTAATGAAAATGCTAATCAATATGATAACCAAAGGAAAAAATTTATACCATGTTTTGAAGATTTTTATTCAATTGCAGTATCTATTGCCGAATCCAATTCTGAAAGTCCTAATATATTAGACATTGGAGCAGGAACAGGATTATTATCTTTTTATATCTCAGAGAAATATCCGAATGCAAACTTAACATTAATTGATATCTCAGAGAAAATGCTAGAAGTAGCAAAAGAAAGGTTTAAAGATAAACCCAATGTTACTTATATAATTGATGACTATACCAAACATCAATTTAATCAAAAATATGATGTGATTGTTTCTTCACTTTCAATACATCATTTAACAGAGGAAGAGAAAAAGCAGCTATATAATAATATTTATTCAATCTTAAATGAAAATGGGGTTTTTATAAATGCAGATCAGGTTCTTGGCGGAACTTCCTTTATTGAATCCTTGTACAAAAGAGATTGGAAACATAAAGTTGAGAACAGCGGTTTATCAAAAGAAGAAATCCTTTCGGGTTATGAAAGGACAAAATTAGATAAAATGTCTACATTAGAAGATCAGGTTTGCTGGCTAAAAGAAGTAGGATTTTTAGACGTAGACTGCATTTACAAATATTTCAATTTTGTAGTCCTGTTTGGAAGGAAATAATCATCATTAAATTATCTAATCTCTTCATTTAACTTGATTTAATGTCCACACAGAGTGATTAATGTGATGGTACATCAATTCAAGAATGGAGGGTTTTTATTATGGAGAGAAAGGAAATTATCAAATTATTAGGAGACCATTTTGGGGTAGAGCCAAAGTACCTGGGAGTGCCAAGTTTTGCTTATGAAATTGAAACAGCAGTGGAAACTTACACAGTTGACCGATCAGGAAAGATTACAACTTCTGAAGGAAATGAAGTGGAACTTGAATCGTTACTGAATTCGGGGAATGAGCAGGAAATTATAGAGCCTACAGAAACTACAACTTTTGAAGTATCAGTTCCGATGGAAGGGCATACCGGAATTACATTGAGGAATCTGGTTAATATGATTTACAGTAAACAGGCACTTATAAAGAAATCATTAGGGCTTACAGTAAATATTGTTGAAGATGATTTTTGCACAGGTATTAATGAAGCCAAAATGGAAACCTTGGAGGATTTTAAAACAGCCATAGGGGGTATTGGAGAAGATCGTTGCCCAGGGATTAAATATGATTTTAACAATGGCACCATTACCTTTAAATTTTTCGAAGGCGAATTGAGTGCCGAAAAGGTAACGGCTTATACCCAGTTTGTAGCATTATTGAATCTGCAAGCTAAGGCTCTAAAACATGCTTCAGCTAAAGCCAAGGATACTGATAACGATAAGTTTACCTTTAGAGTATTTTTAATTAGGCTTGGCATGGTTGGTAATGAATATAAGGATGCAAGGAAGATATTATTGGAGAGGTTGGAAGGTAATTCAGCATTTAGAAGTGGGAAGAAGCCGGAGAAGGTGAGTGAGGTTATTGCTGAGCCGGAGGGATTAAGTGATACAAATAAATTGGAAGATATTGTAGTAGCTAGTAAATAAAATATATAAGGATTAGAGCAAGGGGCTTCGATTAAAGTGGACCCTATGTCAAGGACAGTTTAAAAAAGAGCATTAGGCTGCTAAAAGCTGGTTCCTGTATTGTACAGGGGCCAGCTTTTTTAATCCCCATTGATATCTATGGTTGTTATAGTAATTGATATAGTGGTCAATTAGTTTTTCTACTTCTTGAAACGTATTACAGGTTCGATAATCAATTTCATCCTTCATGTGACCAAAGAAGGATTCTTGTGGAGCGTTGTCCCAACAGTTGCCACGCCTAGACATAGATTGGCCTAAACCATATTTCTTGAGAAGCCTCTGGAACGTTGGACTGGTATAATGGCATCCTTGATCGGAATGAACAAATGCTTCAGAATGCAGTAGTTCACTGTTATGATTTATCAAGTTTTCAATGGTTTTTGTGGCAATATCTAAGGTGATGCGCTCAGATACATGATAAGAAAGAATTTCATTTGTAGAAGCATCTTTAATTGTTGATAAATAGGCCATTTTAGATACACCAAATGGAAGATATGTAATATCAGTTAGAAGTACCTTTCCAGGAATACGCTGTTTGAATTGTCTATTTAAAAGATTGGGAACTACCCTATGTTCTTTTGTGGCTTTTGCCATCCGTCGGTAAGGATTAGCCTTCCTGATTGGACATTTAATATCATATTTACGCATGATTCTTTGTATCCGTTTTCTATTAAACACCAATTCGAATTCCTGTTCTAATACCATTTTTATTGAACGTGAGCCTTTCTTGTATCCATGCTTGTAATAGGCGTTAAGAATCATATCCCTTGCATGGAGGTCTTTTTCTTCCTGTAACTGTCGAGTTTCTTCAGACGACAAGTAATTGTAATACCCAGACCGTGAAACCCCCAACATATCACAGAAATACGATACCATACCCTTCATTTTATATTTTGA
Source organism: Desulfotomaculum defluvii (assembly GCF_054657375.1). Lineage (NCBI taxonomy): Bacteria > Bacillati > Bacillota > Clostridia > Eubacteriales > Desulfotomaculaceae > Desulfotomaculum > Desulfotomaculum defluvii. The sequence goes on from NZ_BAAHYV010000007.1 coordinate 337,113, forward strand.
AATGGTGTCGCTAATTAACTGAAATATATCACTTGTTGCGAGACTTTTTCCTGTGTTTACCATCCTCCTTTCGATTTTGTCTAACTTTTTTAGCAGTTCTATTTGCTCCTCGAGTAACTTTATCTTTGCCTCCTGGCGGGTAATAATTTCTTCTTGTGAAAGTTCATTAATCCGTGGACGACCGGAATTTTCTGTACGAGTATCTCTTAGTCCTAAGATTCCATCTTCATTATAGGACCTAATCCATCTGTAAGCAGCCTGCTCATATCGTTTTACTCCAATAATATCAATATCGAATCCAGCATCCGTAAATATAGCTCGAGGCAACTTACCCTTCAAGTATTGGTCAATGAACAAACGCTTAAAATCATTGGTGTATGTGATGGAACGTTCAGAAACCTTAGCAACATAGGGGTTTGTCTCCAGTTTTTTGATGTCATCGGATGAAAATATAATTTTGCTCACTTTATCCTTCCTCCTGTTGCTATGATTGTACAAAAAAAGAACCCTATGGGTAAAACACTTTTTTTCAAGTGTTCATTCCATAGGGTCCATTTTACATGGCAAAAGCACAATCAACTCTTTTTTATTTCCGCTGTATTCAACACTTTATAATAAATCCCAGTTTACCCTGATTATATCGGCAACGGAGCAGATTGCATTACCATTCTTGGATATGATTAAAGATGAATTAGAAAACAATCCATTGTTAATAGAAGACTTCGGTATCTACAAAGGAAACCGCTGGAATAACAATGAAATTTGGATAAGGGGCAGGGGTGGACTAGATGCTTGCATAATGATTCGCGGAATAGACGGTTCCCTTAGAGGAATCCACTTCAAGCAGCATAGGCCACAACTTGTTTTATTAGATGACCTACTCAAAGATGATACTGCTAAATCTGATGCCAAACGTGAGCAAGTTAAGAATACATTTACAGATGTTGTAATTCCTATAGGAACCAGGGATACAAATATATTAATCTGTGGCACCGTTTTGCACGAAGAGGATATAATGGCTGAATTACTGAAGGGAAAAATTCCTGGAGTAAGAAGTATTAAAAAATCAGCAGTAATCAGTTTTGCCGAAAGAGATGACCTTTGGAGTGAATGGGAATCAAAATATAATAATCTCCAGGACTTGGATAGGATAGAAACTGCCAAGTCCTTTTTTTATGCCCATGAGGAAGAAATGCTGGAAGGCACAGAAATACTTTGGTCAGAGTATCTGGATTACTATTATTTAATGTGCAAGAAGCAAGCAATGGGAGACAAATCCTTCTACAAGGAAATGCAAAATGATCCACGTAGCACTGATGATTATATTTTTCAGGATATTCAATATTGGGACAGGCTTCCTGACTTTGAGGATATGGAAATTGTTCTCTATATTGATCCGGCAATAAAAGCAGGAAAGCGAAATGACTATTCAGCTTTGACAGTTTTAGCTAAGCACACAAAGACAAAGCAAAAATATGTTATTGATGGCAGTATTTATAAATTGCTACCAGATGATTTATTCCAAGTTGCCATTGAAAAATTACAGCAATATCCCATTGGCAAAATTGGCTTTGAAACTACTCAAGCCCAAAGTTACATGAAGCAAAAATTTGAAGAGTCGCTCTGGGCAAATAAAATTTATACCCCTGTTGACGAGGTAATAAGCAAAGGCCAGAAACATGAAAGAATTATATCTCTGGAGCCTGAGATTAAGAAAGGACATATCCTATTCAATTCTTCCAATATTAGGTATAATAATCAGGTAAAGGATTATAACAAGTCAGCTAAGTTTGATGATGCCCCAGACAGTTTATATGGGGCTGTTCAGTTGGTTGAAGGGGTTAAGAGTTTGAAGTTTTATGATAGGAGTTTATTGTTTTGATATCATTTATGAAAGGCGAATGATATAGATGAGTATAATTATAAAAGAAAAAATAACGGATAATGTTTTTGGTGCTGTTTGGTTAGCTGCACTTATATTAACTTACAATGAAATAGTTTTGAAAAACCAGTTAAATGAGGTTCTTTTAAGACAATCAGATATTCAGAGAATTGCACAGAAATTATGTACTGGAACAGTTCAGTCAGCAAGAGTTAATCAATGGTGCAACGGAGATCATTCAAATAGTAGTTATAATTATCTGAGAGCGGTAGAAAGCCAAAGAAAATTAACAAAGATTGGTGAATTTAATAATTATAGAGAATATCCAGAAAATCTATTAAGGCTAGATACCCAGGTTTTTGTTGTAGAGGAAACCAATCAAGGGGTAACATTTGGTGAATTATTTGAATGGTTTTCTAAAGATTATTCAAAGGCGATTTACACAGACGATAATCATTCATTAGGCTATGGAAGTATTTCAACAAATAAAGATTATCAAAATGAAGTGGATGCCACCGGGGAATTACAAGAGGATAATATTAAAGATATTCTTAAAGATCACTTAGAATCTAAGGGTTGGAAGACCCAACTAGCAATGGGCAAAATTCATGGAATTGACATAGATGCTTATAAAGATAAGGATCGTTGGATTATTGAAGTTAAAGGATGCGGTTCTAGGGATGCAATGCGAGTAAACTATTTTCTTGCGATATTAGGTGAAATACTACAAAGGATGAATGATACTAAAGCAAAATATAGTATAGCTCTTCCAAACATGAAACAATATAGAAATTTGTGGAGTAAGTTGCCCAGGTTAGCAAAAGAAAAAACTGGGGTAACTGCCTTGTTTGTAAATGCAAACGGAAAGATTGAAGAAATATTTTAAAACTCAGATTTCTACAAATAAATTAAGTTTGATTATATAACGGATACTTGTAGTATATGGATGACGGGAGATAAATAAATGATTAGTTATGATGAGTTTAAGGAGATGTGTATATCGTCTACAGGTTATGCATACCATAGGCCGTTTATTTGTAAGGGCAGTATTGAAAAAGCTAACATATTTTTAGTAGGGATAAATCCAGCTACTCCGATCAGCTCAAATGAGATGACCTTAGATGATTATGTAAGGTTAGTAATGAGTTATGAGAATTTTATAAACTACTATAAACAAAAACGCATTAATAACAATAAACCTGAATTCTCAAAGACAAGAGTGGGTATTAATTCTTTTGTTGATTGGATTAACGAAAATACCGGTTTTTCAGTTGTTGAAACAGATATTATTACGTACCCAACGAAGTCTGTTGATGAACTAAGACCAATACCTAAGGAAATCAAGACTAAAGGAATGAAAAATTTTCTGTTTCTGCTTAATAGAATGCAACCAAAGCTAATAATTCTTTATGGTAAAAAAACAGTGAAATATTTTAACAGGTTATCTAAACTTGAGCTAAAATCAAATCTTCCAGTTATCAATAAACAATTAAGCATAGTTGACATTGAAAAAAATAAATTACTGGGTGAAGTCATATATAATGATGGAAGCAAAGGGAAAGTTATAGGGTGTAGGCATTTCAGGCAATATGGTAAAGACGGTAAAACTTTCTCCCTATTTAGATCAAATGTAATTGAAAGTTTGGAGTTATTTAAGTAATTACATTAGTGATATTTTTATAGCCTGTACCTATTAAGGTATGGGTTATTTTTATGCCCATTTTTAGAAAGGAAGTGGTAACTTGGAAATTACCGAAAATCTCATACAGGAATGTCTTAACGAACTAAACAAAAACTCCCTAACAAAGCAACAATATAAAGACTACTACGAAGGCAAGCATTCAATTCTCAAGAACTATCAAATGCAGGATAGCAGAAGCAATATGAAGTTAGTATTTAACTATCCAAGGAAATTCGTGGACAATGAAACGGGTTATTTGCTCGGCAAACCAGTGAACTATGTTTCCAAGACAGATGATACTGAAATCATAGATAAAATTGATAGGAACATGAGCCATTTAGTAGTGCTAACATAATAGTTGACCACCTTGGTGGCCAGTGATAATAAAAAAATTGACCACCCCGAGAGCCCTATCCTGTATGATTGAAGTTGACGAGACAACAACATACAGGAGGAAAGGACATGCTCAAGATGGTCGATATAGAGTATATCAGAAAAAAGCACTTTATTGAAGGTTGGTCAATACGTAAAATCAGCCGTAACCTTAACGTTGCACGGCAGACCGTCCGTAAAGCTCTTCAAAGCTCAGACATACCAAAATACAACCTATCCCAAAACAAGCCTTGTCCAGTTATGGACCCATACAAAAATATCATTAGGGAATGGCTAGAATTCGATAAAACCCAGCCTCCTAAACAACGGCATACTGCCAGACGTATTTTTAACCGACTCTGCGAAGAGTTTGACTTTACTGGCAGCGAATCATCGGTAAGACGTTTCATCCAGTTAGAAAGAAATACAACTAAAGAGGTGTTCGTTCCACTTACAGCTGATTGGGGTGAGCAAGCCCAGGTAGACTGGGGCAGAGCAAAGGTCTACATCAATGATCGCTTAACCGAGGTTTGCCTTTTCTGTCTAAGACTTAAAGCTAGTTTAGTTCCATTTGTTTGGGCCTCTCCTACTGAAAAATTAGAAGCATTTCTAGAAGGTCATAGACTTGCCTTTGAGTGGCTAGGTGGAGTACCCGAGACCATTGTGTATGATAACCCAAAGACAGCAGTTACTAAGATTTTAAAAGGGCCATATAGGGTTGAACACACCATGTTATCTAGCCTAAGAGCCCATTACCTATTTGACAGTGAGTTTTGCACCCCTAGTAGGGCTAACCAGAAGGGTACCGTAGAGAACCTTGTTAAATATGTAAGGCGTAATGCCATGGTTCCCTTACCACGGGTTAATTCCCTTGAAGAACTAAATCAGAAATTAATAAGCTGGTGTGAAAAACAACGCCAAACTAACGCTAAAAATTGGGAATTGGAACGCCTGGAATTAAGACCTTTGCCAGCAAGTCCTTTTAGATGTTGTAAAACCAACGTAGTTAAGGCTAACAGTTTACTTCTGTTCCAGTTTGAACGCAATTATTACTCAGTTCCCATGGATTGTGGACACAAAAGACTCCGGGTAGAAGCATTTGTGGATAAGCTAGAAGTCTATGACAGTAACAAATTAGTAGCTATTCATAACCGTTCCTATAAACGTGGCGAAAAAGTCATGGAACTGGAACACTATCTACCTGTAATTGCACGGAAGCCAAGGGCTGCCAAGAATGCCCTGGTAGTTAGAAAGCTTCCTGAAGTTTACCAAAAACTAAGGGTTATGTTGTGTAAACGTTCTCCGGAAGGATATCGGGAATATGCTAAAATTCTTCTCCTAAACATGGAGTATAATTTCAAAGATGTATTAACTGCCGTAGAAGATAGTCTAAAATCAGGCTACATAGGGCTTGAGCACATACGACAGTTGTTGATATCTAAAGGATTAAGAATAAAACATACAGTCAAAGGGGTCGCCACCAATACACTTCCCAACCTGGACATTCCCGTTGACAGCCCCTCTAAGTTTAATTACCTCATAGGGGGTGCCACAACATGAGTGAGCATTTAGATCCACGGGAGGCCATGGTGGATATCTACTGCAAGCAACTTAAGCTTCCAGGGTTAAAAGCTTCTTTCCGAGAACTGGCCCGGGATGCCATGGAACAAAACCAGACACCCACTTCATTTTTAGCTGCTTGTCTAGCTAAGGAAGTTGAAATACGGGTTCAAAAAAGATTATCTACAAGACTGAAACAAGCTAAATTTAGTGAAATTAAAACTCTGGAAAGCTTTGATTTCACCAGTATTCCTAAACTTCCTAAGACAAAGGTTATCTCCTTGGCAGAATGCAAATTCATCAAAGAACGAGAAAATGTCATTTGCATAGGCCAATCTGGCACTGGTAAGTCGCACATTGCCACAGCCATTGGGATTACAGCTATTCAGCTGGGATACAGGGTAAGATTCATAAAGGTTTATGACCTTATTCAAGAACTTTTAAAGGCAGAGAGTGAGTATCGCCTCCCGAGGTACCTTAAGATCTGGAATAAATATGACCTTGTTATTTTAGATGAGCTTGGCTACATAAACCTTGGTACCGGTAGCCCCCTTCTCTTCCAATTCTGCTCTGAGCGTTATGAACAGGGAAGCCTGGTCATAACTACAAACTTAGATTTTTCACGTTGGGAGGAGGTGTTTGGGGATAATGCACTAACAATCGCTCTCCTAGATCGGTTAACGCACCATGCCCATGTACTTCCGTTTGTGGGTGAGTCTTACCGATTTAAAGAGAGCAAGGAAAAACTAGACCCAGATTTAAATCAATAAACCGCCTCGAGGGTGGTCAATTTTTTGGTTGTCACGGTGGTCAACTTTTTGATTGACATTACTAGCCATTGGGACAAAGAACATAATATCAATTTGCGGAAGCAATCAGAAATCTATGGAGAAGCCTATGAATTAAACTATATCAATAATGACGGAGAATTTTCGGCAACTATACTAACCCATCTGGATGCATTTGTTCTGGAAGATGGAACAGTCGAAAGGAATGTGGTACTGGCCTTACACCAGTTTACTAAAAAGTTTGATGATAAAAAGTACCTTGATGTTTATTCTGATACAGAAATCCTTCATTATGAATTAGGCACTGGCAAAACTAAACTCAATTTCATTGGCAAGCATAATCACATATTTGGCAGGGTGCCGGTAATTACTTGCCTTGCCAATACAGAAAGGAAAAGTGGCTTTCAGGATGTAATATCTCTGTTTGATGCCTATAATGCCTTAAACTCAGACTTAGTAAATGAAATTGCTGATCACCGGAATGCCTATCTTGTCATAGAAAATGCCAAACTTGAACCAGAGGATTTAGCCAACATGAAGAGTATGGGTATTATCCAAGTCCCTAATCAGGCCAAGGTGTATTGGCTCACCAAGGAAATTAATGATTCCTTTGTAAAGAATGAGTTAGATAATATTGAAAGAAAAATATATGACCTTATGGATGAAGTGAATTTCAATGAAAATTGGGCATCCAATACCTCATCATTGGCATTAAGAAATAAACTTTTGGACTTGGAAAATAGAGTATCAATGAAAGAAGCAATAATGGAAAAGGTAATCAAACAGAGGCTAAAGAACCTCTTTATTTTTTTGTCCAAAAAAGAAGGAAAGACCTATGATTACCGAGATATTGCAGTTAAGTTTACTAGAAATTTGCCAACTGATTTAGTTGGCTTGGCAGATGTGATTGTTAAATTGAAGGAAGTTTGTTCTCAGGAAACCTTACTGGCCTTGCTGCCATTTGTAGAAAATCCCAAATTAGAGGTACAGAAATTTAAGGCTGGAATCAGCGATAATTCAGAAATAAATAACTCAAAAAATCTGGGTGAAATAGTGGTCTAAAATTTGGTTAGGTCACATTATACCACCCAACAAATTTGAGTAGCTTATACGGCAAATTCGCAAAATTGTAGAAATGTCTCTTACCCCTTGGAAATTAAGGGCTAAGGGGCATTTTTTTATGCAATTAATTTGCCCGTTTTTATAGGGGATTGGAGGTGGAATTTGTGTGGCAAGAATTAATGATTCTATAAAACAGAATATGGGTTTTTGGCTAACCGATGCCGGAGAAATTCAATATCATCCAAAATGTGCCAGATGTAAGCATCAATGCAAGCAATCTTTCAGATGTATTAAAGTAATCTGCCCAAAGTATGAACGAAGATAATCCTGTCCTGAGTAAGACATTAAACTGCTCAAATTTAATTTATAGCGTTTCTGGTTCAGTGAGTCAGAGGGGCAAATGAAAGGAGAAGTCTATTATGACATTAGAAGAAGTGAAAAAGTATATCGAGGAAAACAAAGGAAATGGTGAATTACAGGCATATCTTCAGGGCTTGATAAGTGTTGAAGGGGTGCAGAAGTATTTAACAGAAAACGAGGATGGCAAACGGTGGCTGGATAGTGAAAAGGATAAGCACTTAGATAAGGGCTTAAGAACATGGCAAGACAACCATTTACAAAAAGAAATTGATAAGAAGATCAAGGAGCTATATCCCGAAGAAACCGAGGAAAAAAAACAGCTTAGAGAACTAAACGCCAAAATTGAAAAGATGGAGCTAGAAAAACAACGTGAAATACTGAAAAATAAGGCTTTGACCATAGCTTCTGAAAAGAAACTTCCTATTAATAAGCTGGTTGATTTATTTATTACAGCAGATGAAGAAACAACCTTGTCTAATATCAGCAAATTTGAAGGAGTATTCGGTTCTTCTGTACAGGCTGCGGTAGAAGAAAGGCTTAAGGTGGATGGCTATACTCCACCCAACAATAATGGCAATACACAACCTAAAGATTTAAATGATGCTTTAAAAGATTACTACGCAAACCAAAATAAATAAATTTGAGAGGAGAATGATATTATGTCAGTAACATTAGAACAAGCCAAATTAAATACACAGGATGCAATTCAAGCAGGGGTGATTGATGAATTCAGAAAGAGTTCATACATATTGGACAATATTATTTTTGATGATGCGGTAACTCCTGGAACTAACGGTGCCACTCTTACATATGGATATACCCGGCTTATTACTCAACCAACAGCGGCATTCAGAGCAATAAATAGTGAATATACTGCTCAAGAAGTAACCAAGGACAGATACACTGTAGAATTAAAACCCTTTGGTGGTTCCTTTCAGATTGATAGGGTAATTGCCAGTACAGGTGGATTAATTGACGAAGTGAATCTTCAAGTACAGCAAAAAGTAAAAGCAGCCAGGGCATTATTCCATGACACAATTATTAACGGAGATTCTGCTGTGGATGCTAATTCCTTTGATGGATTAAATAAAGCAATCACTGGATCAAGCACAGAGTTTAATACTAATGCATTGATTGATTTGTCAACTTCGGCAGCGGTAGATACAAATTATAAAGAGTTCCTAGATTTATTGGATGAGTTTCTTTCTAACCTTGATGGAAAGCCAACCTTCCTGGGTGGGAACTCCAAATTGATTACTAAAATAAAAGCAGTTGCTAGAAGGGCAGGATATTTAACTCAAAGTGAAGATGCTTTTGGTAGAAAGGTAGATAATTATGATGGTATTGTTCTTGTTGACCTTGGAGCTAAGGTAGGAAGTAACGATCCTGTAATTTCTGTTGTAAATACCAGAAAGCCAAATGGCACAGATATAGTCACAGGGCTTACTGACCTCTACGCAGCAAGACTGTCTTTAGATGGTTTTCATGCGGTATCCCTTGCCAATCAAGATTTAGTTAAAATATGGCTTCCTGATTTTACTACTGCTGGAGCAGTTAAGAACGGTGAAGTTGAAATGGTTGCTGCTGTGGCACTTAAAGCAACTAAAAGTGCTGGAGTATTTAGGAATATCAAAGTAACTTAACGGAGGGAAAATATGGCTAAGGTATACTGCAATAATAAGCAATACAATGGTATATCGGCCAGTGTAAACTTTGTTAACGGGGTAGGGGTCACTGATGATCCCTACCTCGTTTTATGGTTTGCAGAACATGGCTATACCGTTGATGAAGAAAAAAGGGAACCAGTTATTTATGATTCTATGGGTTATAAGGAGCTTACTGATCTGGCTAAGGAAAGGGGCTTTAATGGTATCGGTATGAAAAAGGAAGGGTTAATCAAAGCATTAATAGCATGGGATAAGGAAAATGAAGCTAAACCAGAAACTGAATATAAGTAGGTGATATTTTTGACCATCTTAGAAATTGTAAAAATGCTACTTGGTATAGATGCCAGTGGCATATCAAAAGACAATATTCTAACCCACTTTATTAAGAAAGCGAGGGACATAGCTCTTGGTTACTGTAATATTGCGGAACTTCCTGAATCATATAATGATGTATTGGCTGATTTTACCGTATATCTATATAAAAACAGAGATGTTGAGGGCATTGCCAGTAAAACCGAAGGAGAAAGAAGTGTAAAACTTGGCCAAGGAATACCGGAATCAATAAAACTGGCCTTACCCCTTCCTAAAATTAAGGTAGGGTGCCAGTAATGTTTAATGATACAGAAGTCAAAATCTATTCGGATAATATTTTTTCTTCCTATTTAAATGTTATCAATGCAGATGTCCAACCCTACTCAAAAAGCATTACCTTTGAGGATGGTTTCCAGATTGATATTACCAAGAGAATGTTTTGTGATAGGGATGCATCAGTAACCCAAGAAAGCTATCTGGAAATAGAAAATAAAAAGTTTAAGGTTATGGAAATTAAAGAATGGGATGATTATTTGGAAGTTTACCTGTATGAATTAGTTAGGCAGGTGTAGCCATGAAGGGCATAGATGGAATGATTGACTTTTTCCTTTTTGAAAAGGGAGAAGATATAACAATAAATGGAATTGAGCAACGTGCTTTAATAATAGATGCTCAGGACAAATTAACATATTACGATGACAAAATTATCCGGTGCAAATACCAAATCCAAACTGGAGATATTGTTGAATATAACAATTCATATTACATAATCATCAGCCAGATTGACAAGAAAGAAAAATCATACAGAGCCAGGATTAGAAAATGCAGTTATAGAATAGCCTTCAATTGGTCAGGAAACATCAAATGGTTTGATTGTATTGAAGAAAGTAATACATTTGATATTTCATCCGGCAATTATATATCTTTACCAACAGGTAATATTAATATTTTTGTTCAGAACAATGCTGAAACTAAGGATATTTTTCTGGGGCAGCGATTTTATGTGACTAATCAACCATTCAAAGTAAATGGAATAGATAAATCACAACCTGGTCTTATTAAGCTAAATTGTGAGTTGGATTCTATAAGTACTGCCGATGATGTTGAAAACAATATTGTAGACCGCTGGAAATATGAAATAAGCCATACCTATACATTGACCATCAATAACGGGGACACAGCCAATGTCCTTTTAAATGATATTATACAATTAAATTTATCAGTAACTGATAATGGAACTGCGGTAGAGAACCCAGTGGTTACTTTTACCAGCAGCGATTCAAATATTGTAAGTATTGATAATACAGGCAAAGTTATGGGGATAGCCCCTGGACAAGCAATTATAACCGCCAAGCTTACATATCATGATACGGTTTCAGATTCAATTACGATAACCACTATAGAAACCCTTACTCACAGTTATACTGTTTTGATAACCGGAAGTACCACAATAAGGCTTGGAATGAGCCAATCCTATGTTGCCCATATATATGATAATGGTACTGAAGTCTTTGATAAATCTGTAGTATGGAGCGTAAGGAATCAAGATGGGACTACTTCCCCTGCCTATGCCACCATTACTGCAAGTACAGGAAATAGTGTAACAATTAAAGCCGTTAGTAGTAGTACATATTTAAATAGGTACGTAGTTCTCAGATCAACGCTTTCGGATGATGAGACTGTATTTAAAGAGTTTTCGGTACAATTAAAGAGTTTGTTCTAAAATGCATACTATTAGGGTATATAAACATTTCGTTTTAATACAAATCTTTTTTCACCAAATTCAATAACATTATCACTTACCCTTTTAATTAAAATATCTTCCCTAGGATATTCCTTGTAAAGTTGTTTAACTAGTAAAATACCAGGGAATATCTTCTTTTCTTGACGAACAACAATACCACAAGCTGTTGTGGCTCCACCATTTGTCTGATAAGCCGTTATAAAAGAAGATTTGAGATTTAAATGATGAATAGGCATAAAAGCATATTGGTAACTAAAAGTAACGATACCTATAAAAATGATAAAAGCAAATGGAATGGCTATTAAGCATGGTATTATCAAAATAATCACGTTTATTATTTTTAGTAGCAAGGATTTTAAAGGGAAGCCTTTTACAACTAAAATCCAAGGGATAAAAAGTAAAAATAATACAAATATTTGGTTAGCAATCTGGTACTGAAATCTTAATACCGGAAAAAAGAAATTAAGAAGCCCTAAAATATAGATTAGCAGTAGAATAAAATAAATAATGAGTCTTCTTTTGATTAATATTTCCATCAAGTTACCCCTCAACTTATTTTTATTGGTAATTCAATAGGTAAGGTATATATTCCTTCGTAACCAATTTATATGTTTTTAAATTGAAAGATAAATGGCTTGTTATAAAGACTTTTTAATAGAAAATATAGGAGTTTTTATAGATTCTTTAGTGGGTGTAAATAAAGTGGACCCTATGTCAAGGACAGTTTAAAAAAGAGAATTAGGCTGCTAAAAGCTGGTTCCTGTATTGTACAGGGGCCAGCTTTTTTAATCCCCATTGATATCTATGGTTGTTATAGTAATTGATATAGTGGTCAATTAGTTTTTCTACTTCTTGAAACGTATTACAGGTTCGATAATCAATTTCATCCTTCATGTGACCAAAGAAGGATTCTTGTGGAGCGTTGTCCCAACAGTTGCCACGCCTAGACATAGATTGGCCTAAACCATATTTCTTGAGAAGCCTCTGGAACGTTGGACTGGTATAATGGCATCCTTGATCGGAATGAACAAATGCTTCAGAATGCAGTAGTTCACTGTTATGATTTATCAAGTTTTCAATGGTTTTTGTGGCAATATCTAAGGTGATGCGCTCAGATACATGATAAGAAAGAATTTCATTTGTAGAAGCATCTTTAATTGTTGATAAATAGGCCATTTTAGATACACCAAATGGAAGATATGTAATATCAGTTAGAAGTACCTTTCCAGGAATACGCTGTTTGAATTGTCTATTTAAAAGATTGGGAACTACCCTATGTTCTTTTGTGGCTTTTGCCATCCGTCGGTAAGGATTAGCCTTCCTGATTGGACATTTAATATCATATTTACGCATGATTCTTTGTATCCGTTTTCTATTAAACACCAATTCGAATTCCTGTTCTAATACCATTTTTATTGAACGTGAGCCTTTCTTGTATCCATGCTTGTAATAGGCGTTAAGAATCATATCCCTTGCATGGAGGTCTTTTTCTTCCTGTAACTGTCGAGTTTCTTCAGACGACAAGTAATTGTAATACCCAGACCGTGAAACCCCCAACATATCACAGAAATACGATACCATACCCTTCATTTTATATTTTGAAATGGTGTCGTTAATTAACTGAAATATATCACTTGTTGCGAGACTTTTTCCTGTGTTTACCATCCTCCTTTCGATTTTGTCTAACTTTTTTAGCAGTTCTATTTGCTCCTCGAGTAACTTTATCTTTGCCTCCTGGCGGGTAATAATTTCTTCTTGTGAAAGTTCATTAATCCGTGGACGACCGGAATTTTCTGTACGAGTATCTCTTAGTCCTAAGATTCCATCTTCATTATAGGACCTAATCCATCTGTAAGCAGCCTGCTCATATCGTTTTACTCCAATAATATCAATATCGAATCCAGCATCCGTAAATATAGCTCGAGGCAACTTACCCTTCAAGTATTGGTCAATGAACAAACGCTTAAAATCATTGGTGTATGTGATGGAACGTTCAGAAACCTTAGCAACATAGGGGTTTATCTCCAGTTTTTTGATGTCATCGGATGAAAATATAATTTTGCTCACTTTATCCTTCCTCCTGTTGCTATGATTGTACAAAAAAAGAACCCTATGGGTAAAACACTTTTTTTCAAGTGTTCATTCCATAGGGTCCATTTTAAAAAGCCCACTCTTTTTAATTTTTGGAAGGAGAAGATTGCTTTTGATGAATCAAAGTACAGTCAATTATCAATTGAGTTTACATATATTAAATTCCCTAAGAGAAATGAATCTGATTACCGAGGAAGAGTTTGCTGCCATAGATAAGGAGAATCAAAAATCCTTTCAAGTCCAGATATGTCAAGGATTAAGTTGATTAATGCGGACACCAATTATATCATGTGACCACAAAAAGAATAGAAAGGAAGGATTATATTGGCAGCAAAATCAGCAAAGAAAGTTGCGGTTATTCCTGCTAAACCCATTGAGGTTATACAGGGGCTACCTGAAAACTCAAAGAAAAAAGTTTGTGCCTATTGCAGGGTGAGTACAGATCATAGGGAACAAGAATCCAGTTATGAATCACAAGTAACTTATTATACTGCCTATATTAAAAATAAACCTGAATGGACTTTTGTTGATATATATGCCGATGAGGGGATTTCAGGAACCAGCACTAAGAATAGGGATGAATTCAAAAGAATGATTGAGGATTGTATGGAAGGAAAAATAGATATCATTATCACAAAATCGATTTCGCGTTTTGCTAGGAACACCCTTGATTGTTTACGTTTTGTACGGAAGCTTAAAGATAAAGGCGTTGCAGTATTTTTCGAAAAGGAGAATATCAATAGCCTTGATTCTAAAGGGGAAGTCCTACTTACTATCCTTAGTTCACTAGCCCAAGACGAAAGCCGTAATATTTCAGAAAATGTTAAATGGGGGATAGCATGCCAGTTTCAAAATGGTAAAACAATAGTTAATACTACCAGATTCTTAGGCTATGATAAGGATGAAAACGGGGAACTCATAATTAATGAAGAAGAGGCCAAATTGGTTAGGCGTATATACAGGGAATACCTAGAGGGTAAGAGCTATAATGCTATAGCCAAAGGATTAACGAAGGATGGAATAAAGACGGTAACTGGTGGTACAAAATGGTGGGATTCTACAATTACTGGTATACTAACTAACGAGAAATATTATGGTGATTTGCTTTTGCAAAAAACAATAACTGTTGATTTTTTAGATCATAAAAGGGTTGATAACAAGGGGCAAGCTCAGCAATATTTAATAGAAGGAAACCATGAGCCTATCATCTCTAAAGAAATATTTGATAAGGTACAGGATGAGAAGGAAAGAAGAGCATTATTAAAGGGTAATCTAGTAGGGGATCGGCATAAATACTCCAGCAAATATTCTTTCAGTGGAAAGGTCATCTGTGGTGACTGTGGCAACATTTTTAAACGGAGAACTTGGAACAGCAAAAGCAAATACAAGAAAATTGTATGGCAGTGCAAAACATACATTGTGGATGGTAAAGAAGCTTGTGATGCCAAGGCTGTGGGTGAACAAGTTCTAATGGATGCTTTCGTTAGGGTATTTAACAGGATTAATGAAAATAAAGATGACTTTATTAAAACACTAACTGAGAATATTGAAAAAGTACTGTCTGGGAAAAGTGCCAATAAGGAAATGGATGCTTTGGATAATCAGATTGAGATTATGAAAAATGACCTTAAGGGACTTATAAAGTTTCAGATACGAAACAATATTGATGATGGAGTTTATAAAGAGGAATACTGGAAATTGTCCAATGAGCTTGAGGAACTGCGGAGACAGAAGGCCAAGTTGGAAAAGGAGAATAGTAATAGGGAAGATTATCGGCAAAGGGTTAATGAGATTATTGAAGTGCTGGGTAAACAGGAATTACTAACTGAATTTGATGATAAGATTTTTAATGCGTTGGTTGAGAAGATAGAAGTTCTCTCACCAACGCATTTTGTTTTTGTATTAAAGAGTGGGATGAGGGTGGAGGAAGTGTAATAATTAATTGAAAAATAACCAAATTATTCTTACAATAGAGTAAAGCATTGAACGATTGCTTTACTCTATTTTTTCGGAGGTAAATTGATGGCTAAGTATGCTGAAGGATTGGGAAATGAAATTGTTAATGCTGTTAATAATGGAGAAATATCAGAACCATTAGACTATAAGAAAGTAGAATCTTTTTTTAAAAAAAAGGGTTATAGTGTTCCTGAAAACTATATAAGAGTCATTCTTTCAAATTCAACAGAAAATAATCATAGTCCTACATATACTAAGTATTTTATTCGTGTTTCTAAGGGAAAGTATATACTTCATCCTGATTATAGAAAGAAACTGAATTATTATTGGCTAAATAATTCTGAAAATTATGAATGGTCATTTTCTGGTGTTAATGTAGTCAGAAAACAGACCTATTCAAACCTTAATGAAGATGGTGATAAGAGGAAAAACCAAAGTTGTTTTCAAAACATTAATATTGGTGATAAAGTTTTAGCTTATGAAACAGGTGAAATAAAGGCAATTACAGCAATCTGTGTAGTTATTGGTAAATATGAGGAAAATGATGAGATATTAGTTGAATTTCAAATACTGAAGCGTTTTGAAAAGTTTTTAACTTTAGATAAAATGAAAACAAATCAAAAATTAAGTGACTGTAGTGTTGTTGGATTACACAGAGGAACATTGTTTGATATAAGAAAAAAACACTTTAAAGAAATTGCACAAATGCTTGATACTATTAATACTTCCAAGGATTACTATGAGTTACTTGAAAAAGAAGTCCAAGAATCAAGAAAACTAACTAATGAGGAGAGAAAAAAACGATTAGAAAGTAGAGAGAGTAATATTCCTGACAGAATTGAAAGGGTAAGTAATGACTTTAAAAGAAACCCCGATGTCATAGTAGAAGTTCTTGAACGAGCTAATGGAATATGTGAGGAATGCAGAAAGCCAGCACCATTCAATAGAGCTTCCGACGGAACCCCCTACCTTGAGGTGCATCATATAATAAGATTAGCAGATGGAGGAGAGGATACTGTTGATAATGCAATTGCCGTTTGTCCCAACTGTCATAGGAAATTGCATTTTGGTTAATAAAATTACAGTTATGATTGCAAAATCTGATTATTATAAAAGTAATAAGTTATTTCATTAAGTTAAAAAGCGCAAAATAATCTGGGCTATATTTGGCAGGTAATATGAAAAATGTAAATAAAAATAACTAAATTGGTTGGTAGCATCTTTATGGTATACAAAAGAAAGTATTTTATATATTGGTTAGGTTTTGGACAACTCAGACTTTAGAATTAAATCATATAATGCTAGCAATTTTAATTAGAGATATATAGGATTAGTTTGAAGAAATGGTGGGTTATGTATGGATTCTAAAAGGCCTATGATTTTGTTATGTGAAGAACTATTAAAGCCTATAAATAATACATTGAGTGATTATAATAATATAAGAATAGATATAGAGAATATAGACAAGAAAAGTCTGATAAATAGTATATTTGTTTATGTTTTTGCATTATTTGAGGTTTCGTTGAATCATACACTAGAATATTTTTTAAATGCTCAACCTAAAAATCTTGAAAATAAAGAAATTAAAGTTGACAGAGATTTACTAATAGAAAGTGTCTTTCCACAGGATATTATTAAAAATCATGTTGAAAATTATGTGATTAGGTTATCCTATCTCTCATTAGTTGAATATATTAAAGAATATTGCAAAATTTTCGGCATTGTACCTAATATTAATGAAGATTATTTTAATAGGCTCATAGAGAAAAAGGCTACCAGGAATCTACTGTTACATAATAACTTGAAAATTAACAGCAAGTATATTGAAACTGCTGGAAAATGCAAAAGGGGCAATGACATTGGGAAGAATCTAGAAATTAATAAAAAATATATTTTTGATTCAATTGAGATCATTAGTGATTTATTAATAAATATAAAGAAAACATTACAAGATAAGTATAAAAAATATACAAAGGAAAAAGTTTTGAGGGATATATGGAATTACTTATTTCAAAGTCCTTTAATGAGTTTTGACATGTTTTGGATTGTGGAAAATGGTCAAGTCAAAGGATTTAACTCGGATATTGCTTCAAAATATATGAACAGCCTTTCCAGTTCAGAAAAAACGATTCTTTCTATATGGTTAATGCAGTTTAACACCTCAATTGTTGATAAATATTATAAATTTAGTGATTTATCAATGTGGGTTTCACTTGAAGGAAGTAAACAAGAAGTCATTTTTTTATTACAAGTATTAAATAAACATCCTTACCTATTATATGGTTAACGAAACCATATATCCCTTTTACCGTCTCCACACATGTGGAGTGCGTGGTAAGGATAGAAAGTAAATAGCTTGATTTCAGCGTATCAATGCAACTATCTCCTTTTATTAAAAAATCTTACGATCAAATAAGAGGGTATCAGTACAATGGCTACGTAATGAAACTGTGTGGTGAATAAAACATAGTTATTCATTTTATAAGAGAGAAACCCTGGTAGGAATATAAATAATCCTAGTAATGCACCAACTAAGAACCTATATGCTTTTGAATTATTAGTTAGTTTAAAACTATTTTTACCAATAAATCCTACGATAGCATATGCAATCGCTAGAACTGTGACTATTTTAAAAACAAGACCAAGCGTTAAATTATACTCAAGTATTATTTGTTTATTTTCTATCATTACAGGTAAAATATCGAAAAGTAAATTAATAGAACACATAAAAATCATGCTGAACAAAAATAACTCAATAAAAGTAAAAAAACTTGCCCAAAGTTTTTCTTTTGGGGAGTTTTCAATGATACTATCGCAGAAAAGCTTGTAGTCACTGCCTATGACCTGGTTTATTGACTCTCCCCTTTGCTGGGCACTTATAAACATGTCTAGGATTTGCTGAATAGCTTCTTCGGTGTGCAGCGCGCCCATTGAACTAGTTCGTAAATAGCAGACTATATCAGTAAAGATCATATCATTCTCAGGGGTTAGTTTTTTACTAAGCTCAAAATTATTTTGAATAAATTTTTGGATTTCACTATTCATTTTCAACACCTCTTTGACAATCCATAAAAAGACGGTTAACGTTACTTTGTAATTCAAGCCAATTGTTATAAAAACTATTTAGTTCTTCCTCTCCAAGTGGCGATAATTTATAGTACTTTCTTTTTGGGCCAAAGGGGGAGTCCTTCTTAATTGACTCTAACAGACCGTTTCTCTCAAGTCTAATGAGTAAAGGGTAAATTGTGCCTTCACATATTTCGGAAAATCCGTGTTGTTTTAACTTTTCAGAGATTTCATATCCGTAAGTTTCTGAGTCATTTATCACCTTTAATATACATCCTTCAAGTGTTCCCTTTAGGAGCTGAGATTTATCATTAATAAAAACCACCTACCTTGCATAGCAAGTTACCACTATATTGTAATGCAATATAGCTGAAATGTAAATTTTTTTTAGCTGAATATTATTGAAAAAGATCGATAGTGTGTGGTAAGGATAGAAAGAAGATAGGTTTGGAAATCCTTGTTTTTTGCAGTCCTTGAGGGTTCTCACTTGGTTAGTGTAGAAAAAGCACAGAGCTACAAAATGTGTAACTAACAGAGAAGTGCTCAATATTTCAGTTTTATGAAATACATATGAAAAGCCGTGGATTATTTGTCATGGCTTTTTAATTTTATCATTTTAGCGAATGTGGTAGAAATTATCATATTCTACATTAACAATTCTTCAAATTCGACATTATTTCTAGTATTTTTTAGTAAATTTGTTGAAACCATTTTGGTCACTTAATACTCTTATATATAGAGACAAACAATATCATAATTAGCAAAAATATTAACAATTAACTAGCTTTAAGGCATCTTAGGTCTAGTTTTGGGGATTTTGCGGAATTTTTAAAGGATTTTCAATAGTAATAGATAATTACCAAGTGTACTTCAATTGCTTGGCTTTCCGTTTTAACAGCTTGTTGGGATTTGTAATTTTACATTCTAAAGAGGAGGTGAAAAATCTTGATTATTAATGAGCTATCCCGGTATCCCCCTTAAAAAAGTAATAGTGGATTTAGCAGCAACCGGGTACAGACCTGACAATCACGTGCCCATAAATATGCTGACATAACCACTATTACAGTTCTATTTAACCATATTCTTTGTTAATTCTCAATTGATAAACCACTAAGAATAGATAGGGGGGTATATTGGTGAGGAATTTCAGTGTGTATTCCGATCAAATAAGACCACCTTCACGGGCAAAGAGGGCCACCTTGACGGTAAGTGAAGGCCACTATCACGGTCGTCAAGGCCACCCTCTTTACACAGCGTTAGTTAATCAAATTACTATGTTTGATTCGGCATCTTAGTGGCCGTTGCTTTCAAACCATGTCTTTCGCGCATAGAGACTTGTCCATCAATAATGATCTCAAAAGCATTATGAATGATACGGTCAATGATTGCTTCGGAGATCGGTCCCTCATTGGACGGGCTGATGCGTTCATACCAGCCTTTAGGAGCATATTGAGCGCAGAGAATCAGAGAACCACGGTGAATCCTAGCTTCAATGATCTCTAAGAGGTCGTAGGATTCTTGCTGGGTGAGACAACGAATGAGCCATTCGTCAACAATAAGCAAATCGGGCTTTTGGTAAGATTTGATCACCTTTCGGAAAGTCCCTAGTCCTTTTGCCACATTCAACTCGGTCAGTAACTCTGGCATTCGAATGTAACGCACACTTTTGAATTTTCGACAGGCAGCAATTCCTAGGGCGCAAGCAATCCATGTCTTTCCGTTACCGGAGGCTCCTTCTAAAATTAGATGATGTCCTTGGTCAATGTAAGAACAGGTGGACAAGCGCAGCATCTGTACCTTATCGAGCTTGCGATCAGGATGGTACTCAATGCCTTCAATAGAAGCTTCGGGATTGGAGAATTGAGCACTTCTGATGTAACGATTCAACTTGTTGGCCTGCCGCTTACTCCACTCGGCGTCAACTAATAGGGCAAGACGTTCTTCAAAAGATAGTTTTACATACGTTTCATGATCCAATAGTTGTTCTTCCAGGGATTGGGCCATCGCTCCCATTCGCATTTGGCGAAGGGTTTCGACTGTAGATTGATTAATCATTCTTCTCACCTCCAAAGTAGGCCGCCCCTCTAGTAAAGCCATAACGGCTTCCCGGGTTGGTTTCGTTTGGCGATGATTGTTGATCTACTTTATCTTGACCGGTTCTAAGTATAGTGTTGATGATTTTAATGCTAGGTGCGGGAGTATAGGCCAATGCACGAGAGCAAGCTCTTTCAAGGCGTGCATGTCCATAACGATCAGCCAGCCTTGTTAGACTAGCACAGGCTTTAAATCCCTGCTCCACAACGGAGCCTGCGGCTAAAAACTGTTTGACTGTGAGAAGTGTACTTGAACCGATACTCGCAGACCATTCCAAAAACGCTGTTTCATTGTACATCAGATATTTCTTATGATTGTCTGGCATATGCTCCACTTTGACAATGGGTTCGCGATGCCGGACTGCTTCACGAGGAAAGGAAGCCACCCTGGATCCATTAAAGAATGCCTCTACGGTGCGACTCGTTAGACGAATATTGACCTCTTCGCCGATTAAATCGAAGGGAACGGAATATTTGTTTTTTCCGTCTGTTATGAGATAATCAGATTGAACTACGGCAGTGGACCATACTGCGAGTTCATACGGGGAAGCAGGCAGAGGCTTTAGAAATGGTTTCTCTTCATCCAAAAACGCCGACAGTCTGCTTCCCTCTCTTTTCTGGAATGGTTTTGCGTTGAATTCCTCCAGTTTAAGGAAGATGGCATCGTTTAATTCTTGAATGGTAAAGAATTTTTCATTTCTCAAAGCCGCACAAATCCACGTAGCTGTGTGATTCACGGTGCCTTCGACATTGGGTTTATCCTTCGGTCGTTCCACTCGGGTAGGTATAATCGCGGTATCATAATGCGCCGCCATTTCATTGTAACTTCGGTTTAAAACAGTCTCGAAACGGGTGTTTTTAATCACCCCGGTCTTTAAATTATCGGGAATAACAATCCGTGTAACACCACCAAAATAGTTGTATGCATGAACATGGGCGGTGATCCAGTTTTCGGTAACCATACTTGGAAAAGCTTCAACATAAGCGTAGCAACTACAGGGCAATACACCAACAAATATATAAGCCTCGCTTTGTTCACCGGTTACTTTATCATAGATTGACATGTTGTTTCCGGCCCAATCCACCTCAAAAGCATCACCTGGCTTCCGCTTAATCCTCATAGTGGCTTTTGTGGCCCGAGCCCACCGTCGATAGTTATCACAAAACTGAGTGTATTGGTAGTGTGTTGCATCTTCTGAATAACACTTTTCGCAATACTCAGCCCACAACAGTGTTAAAGTAACACCTGGTTTTGCCAATTCCTTATGCATCTGTGCGTAATCGGGAATTCGCTTGGCGTTTGAATCAAGCTGTGCCGGAAAAAACATCTCATAAATCATCTGATTGGACATTTCATCTGGCAATGGCCAAGAAAGACCGTGAATTGTCGCTAGCCTAAAGACTTGGCTAACCGTGTCTCGAGAGCTGCGCACGCTAGCTGCAATTTGACGTTGGCTGTAGTCTAAGCTTCGCAGTCTCAAGATCTCTCGATAATTAATCATAATTATCATACCTCCTATAACGTTGTCACACTCAAAGTGTGCACTTTTCATTATAGGCGAGATTCTTCCGTCAATATATAGTGGCCTTGTCGTTTCGTGATGGTGGCCTTCTTACACCGTTTTACTGGCCTTATTTCTCCGTGATAGTGGCCTTATCTTATCGTAATATACAGGCCAGGTAGCGGAGGAAGAGTGTTTAAGTTAGTTAGTAAAAAGCAAGGTGAAGTATTCCGATTTGACGTTGACTTACTTAAGAAATATAATGGCTACTATATTTACCCGCATTATCATGTTAAGCCAAATTTAAATGATCATCACAGTCTAATATCTGGAGATGGTACTATTTATTGGGGTAAAGATAAACCACCTGGTTTTTAGAAAAAATTTTAATATCTGAAGTTTAATATCTCTATAATTTAGATTAGGATCGGTGTAATGTTATTGTACATTGGAATATAATGACATTCCCGATCCTAAACAATGACTATAGTTTAAAGCGTTACATGTGGAGGTTAATACAGAATGAGTAATTATTTAAAATATTACAATTGTTACTTAAAAATAAATGATTTAATTGATTCTGAAATAATAGAGATTATTACTCGTATTTTAAAAGAAAAACCTTCGGAAAAGGTAGAAGGTAGATTTGTAAAATTAGAGACAATAGAGAATAGTTGCAATGTACAGTATAGAATTAAATTAACCGATGAAGAAATAGAAAAATTAAAAAAACGAGTTGATTTTGCGAAGAAGTTTGTAAGAGAATACAGACATTTTCATATTACTTTATACAAAGAAATAAATAAAAATGGTGATTTGTCAATTGAATGTGAGGATGAAGGAACAGCACGTGAGAGAAAAGATGGTAGTTGGGATTTATATTATGACGAAGGTTCTTTACAAAATTATTTGGAAATAAACGATGAAATCATTATATTAAATGTTCCAAATAGCGACATAAAGAGTTTAGACGATATTGAGAATAGGTTTAAAAGCTGGGTTGATGAGCAGAAAAGGAAGATTGCAGAGAAGTATTTCATCAATTTTCCTCCAACGAAATTAATTAAATAACAGAAAATGAGAATGGAATACTACGGTGATCTTCATGATAACCGTGAATCAGCTTTTAAATTTGATTAGAGATAATCCCAATTTCTATTGTTCACTGGCTGCTTCGAAAAGTGGAAGTCTTGGTGTAATCATTTCTTCAGCGAAATCCAAAATATTTTTAATATTGGGGTAGGAGAACTTGAAATATTTAGTTTTAATCCTTGCTATTATTTCGCCCATTTGGGGAACTAGTATTGCTATTGCTGATGAAGAAACAACATATAATCACGAAGAAAAAGAAATTCTTGTTAAATATAAAGATGAAGCAGTAGAAGCTTGGGGAAACCGCTTATTTGGAACCAGGGAAGGGTATATTTTTAAGCCAGCAAAAGATACCTGTTGCTGAAGATCTTCTGCCCGAAATAGGAGTCGTCAAAAATAAGATTCCCCCTTCTTTAAGTATGCAGGCGGCAATAAAGGCTTTTGAGAAGGATGAACGGGTTCAGTTTGTTGCTACAAATGATACTCGAATGTTAGATCCGAATATGATTAAATCAGAATCCGAAAGTGGTAGTAAATCAGTTTGTGATAAAGTATACCAAAACCCACTATCAAATGAACAATGGTCTATAAAGCAGTTTGACATACCAGAAATTCTTGAAGAAATTGATGATTCTGAGATTAAACAAATTACCGTTGCTATTCTAGATACAGGAGTCGACCTTCAACATGAAGATCTGAAAGATGCTTTAGTAAAAGGATATAACTTTATTAGCAATAATGAAGATACAAACGATGATTATGGCCACGGAACACATATTTCGGGAATAGTAGGAGCAGTAAACAATGATAAAGGAATTGTTGGAGTGGCCTCTGGTGTTAAAATAATGCCTGTAAAAATTCTAAACAATCAGGGTTCGGGGGATGTAATGACAGAAATTAAAGGTATCATTTGGGCTGTAAATAACGGAGCAAACATGATTAACCTCAGCGTGGGTGGAAGAAGGTATAAGGACGGAGTAGATGCATTCAACCCCGTTGAATACGCTGCAATTCAGTATGCAATCAGTAAAGGGGTTGTTGTTGTAGCTGCTACTGGAAATTATTCAGAGGCGGTTTCCTATCCAGCAGCATATCCAGATGTAATTGCTGTAACATCAGTTAACCAGTTGGGGGATTATTCAATATTTAATAACTTTGGGGAAGAAGTTAGCATAGCAGCACCAGGTGAGGATATTTACAGCACAATGCCTGGCAATACATACGAATTTCAGAATGGTACATCTGTTGCCGCCCCATTTGTCACGGGATTAACAGCATTAATTCTAGCAAAAAACAATCAGTTAAACCCTTATGAAGTAAAGCAAATTATTGAAGCTGGGGCTGATGATAAGGGAGAGCCAGGAAAAGATGATCAGTATGGTTACGGAATTGTTAATCCCAAAAGTAGCATAGGATTGCCTCTTGTAAAAGTCAAATCATCCTCATCCAATATGTTTTATCCAGAAAAATCTCTTCAATTCTCTTTGATTATGGAAGATATTAATCAAAATGTTCAGTCATCGGTATCTAATGATGTATACCAGGATCTATATAGTTTTGAAATTGATTTTGATAAGTCTTATGGGAATTACTTTTATGGTAATTATCATTTAGAAAAGGAGTCGGTCGTTAGTATAGTATATGGAAAAGGTGAACAAGAGGTTTTACTCAAGGAACCTGGTTTTTATGAAACACGAACATGTTCTTTAAATCAGGAATATGCCGGGAATCGCTATAAATTCACCTTGTTTCCGGAAGCACCTAAAGCAAATCTTAAAAGTGGATATTATCAGTTGCCAATAAATTTGGAACTTTCTACTTCTTTAGATGAAGGCACTGTCTACTATACAACTGATGGAGAATCCCCTTTAAAAGATGGGAAACTAAGATCAGAAGCAAAATGCTATTCTGAACCGATTAGAATAACAGATGATGTGAATATTAATGCTATAACCATTTTAGGGAAATTTACAAGCTCAGTGGCTTCTTATTGGTACAGACAACCTATCCTAGATCCTCTATTGGAAATTGAAGAAGAGAACCCAATTATTGAAACAGATAATTATATTCTTAAAGTTGAGGAGCTAGGAAATTGCAATGTATATACACTTGAACTTAAAGATTATATTCAACTTAAAGATACACAATACTTCACCATTGATTTATCACAAACTAGCGTTGGTTCAAGTTATGATAAGATTTTGAGATCAAAAAGTATTTTAAAAAAGTTCGCGGATTTAAAAATAGGTGTAATAATAAAATATTCTGATTTTGATTTAATTATACCTTATGACCAAGTTTATAAAATGAAAAGCATCGACATCAATCAAATACAACTTGAAATTATTAGTTTGATAAGGGAAACAGCGGAGAAACAGCTACCATTATTTCAAGACGAGGTAAAGAATATAAATCTATCATCAAATATCGTAAAAACAGACTTACGCTACTTTAAGGATGGGGAAGAGTTTTTCCCAGAGGAAACAAGTGATATTAGATTGAAGCTAACTATTAGGCTGAAAAAAGAGGAATCTCAAGATGGCCAATGGTTAGATTTGAGGAAAATGGGAGTATTCAAGTTAGTTGATGGAATATCATATGAATACTATGGAGGAGAACTCGATATCAGTGATAATTGCTTTAAAATTGAAGTAAAACCAGAAAAACAAATACTATTTGCTGCTGAAAATAACCAGAGTTTTAAAGATATTCAAAACCATTGGGCACAAAAATATATTGAAGTGCTTGCATCAAGACAGATTATACAAGCTTTTAATGAAGGAGACTTTTTTCCTGATGAAACAATCAGCAGAGCTGAGTTTGTAACAATGCTTGTTAAAGCATTAGAGCGAGAAGAAAGAGAAATCAGAAATGAGTATCAGGGATATTTTAAAGATGTTCTAGAAGAAGAATGGTATTCAACCTACATTGAGAAGGCTAAGGAAATTGGCTTAATAAGTGGAACTAGTGAAGACTTATTTAAACCGGAAAAAAGTTTAACCAGAGAAGAGGCTTTAATCATTTTAATGCGTATTTACGAAATGTCAAAGAAAAATAACTACTTATTTTTTGAAGATTGGAAGGTTGTTATTTTACTAAACGAAGAAAGAGTTGCTCAGAGTAAAATATCGGTAATTGACATTAATGAAGTAAGTGACTGGGCAAAGCCAGAAATAATTAAAGGGCTAGATACAGGTATTATTTGCGGATATCCAGATGGAACAATAAGACCTAAAAATGTGCTTACAAAAGCCGAGGCTTCAGTATTAATGGTAAAACTTTTTGAAAAATGTTCTAGTAATCGGTAAGTTAAGTGCATAGAAGAAAAAATATGGAAAATTAGTTGGCGTCTAATAGAGTTCGCAGATAGTTTCTAAAAGAACTAATTAAACAATTCAAATAATAAGGTTACTGTTGTAAAATATAACTGGGGAAATATTTCCTCAGCTTTTGTTTTTAATGCTCGAATCAGTATATCTTGGGGGTTCAGAATGATTAAGAAACGTCAATACCACATTTGGCAGTATAAACTTGATTATCTTACCGAAATTGATGGCAATCTGATGCTTGAGAAAATTATTTTTCATGTCATCTAATCGAAATGTGACAGGAGTGACGAGAAGTATGCGTTTCTCTGAAATTGAACTTCAGAAAATATCTAATAAAGGATTCAAGAATATTACATTGGAAGAGGAAATTACATTTAATATTTTGAATTTTATCCACTGCATCCATTTAAATAAACATGATTTCTACAAGGAATCCTTTGATTCACAGCTATTTGGAAACTTGGACATGACATTTAAAAAGAGTGGAAACAGTTTAATAGGTCATTGTCAGGTTATTATTAAGAATAAAAACAGGATTATGGATTATTTGTTTACTGAAAATGGATTTGAGCTAATGCAGGATGTTTTGAAGGAATAGAACTGAAGGTCAACCTTTCAGTTCTTTTGATATATGGGGGTCAACTGGTCTTCAGTCAAGATTTCGGACAGATTAAAAGTAGAAATAATTCCAGTTTATTAATTTAACACGCTAAAGCATTCTCGAAATAAAGGACCATCAGTTTGAAGGCTCTTTAGAGTTTTCTATAATACTCGCAGCAACTATGGTTTTTTATAAAGCTGGAAGAAGGTGCCGGAGGGTGGCATACTACTAACAGGTAACCACTCGGTGTCGAAGGCCAAGGAGCTTTTTCCAGAGTCAGACACCCCTGGGGCACGCCTATTCCTTCAATCACCCGCGGCCTGTTTGATCGGTGAAATTTTGCGTAAAGTGCAACCCCCTAAACAAAATGTGCCCTTAAATAATACGTTAACGGGTTCCATTTTGGAGTTCAAAAATTAAATTGGTTTAAGAAATGACACTCAGATTGACAATAATCTAGGGTGTCATTTCTACTTTTTTGGCAAAGGAAAATGTTTATTAATTACTACGATTTTACAATAATTTTGACCTCGGATTTATCAGAAGGCATTAGCTAAAACAAATACCCAGTATTGACAAAAGAATGGATGCCTTTTACAATAATACATAGAATTACGATGTATCGTGAGTCTATGCTATTGAGAGGTGATACTATTCTAATGAAAATTAACAAGGAATTGCTTAAGGGAAGTACCGTGATCCTTATTCTAAAACTACTTGAACAGAAACCTATGTATGGATATGAAATGATTAAAGAAATTGAAAATGCTTCAGAAGGGGTGTTTGCTTTTAAAGAAGGAACTCTTTATCCAATTCTACATTCTTTAGAGTCTGAAGAAATGGTTGAAGCATACTGGTCAGACTTTGCCGGTGGTCGGCAAAGAAAATACTATCGCATAACAAACAAAGGTCGTTTACAACTAAAAGAAAAATGTAAGGAGTGGGTTGTGTTTCGTTCAACAGTTGATAAGGTTCTAGGGGAGGTTATCTTATGTCGATAGAACAGAATTGTAAGGTACAGGGCTATTTGAAGAATGTTTGTTCTCATATTAAATGGACTGAGACCCACCAACAAGTTAAACAAGAATTGCTTACACATATAGAGGATTGTATATCGGAGTACGTTGCTGAGGGCTTACCTGAGCAGGAAGCAATACAGAAGGCCATAGATAGGATGGGTGATTCAGAGACATTAGGCAAACAATTACATCAAACTCATAGGCCCCCCACCGATTGGAAATTGTTATTCATAGTAGCCATATTAACGGGAATAGGCTTAATTGCACTATATTCCATAGAAATGCAGGGCTTATTGACAGGGCGGGTTTCAGTACCGGTTTTTTCCAGGAGTTTGTCCTATACTCTTTTAGGTTTGGTAGCACTTTTAGGAATGACCTATTTTGACTACAGAAAGCTAAAAGTTTATGGTTGGCATTTATTTGCCGGAACCATGTTTGTCTGGTTAATGATACTGGTGTTAAGTAATACAGTTATTAATGGTAAACCATACCTGAATCTAGGTTTTATTGTTATTAACTATGTAGATGCTGTTACCCCGGCGTTTCTGGCAGTAGCCTTGGCCAGTATCTTTATCAACAAGGAATGGTCAAAAAACAGTTGGTTTCTAAGCCCTGTTTTGTTGCTGGTAGTTCCTGATATATTTTATATAATGAGTAGTTCTTGGGCTACCGCCGGTATATACACAGTGATGTTTCTAGCCATAATGTTACTCTCTGGTGTTGATAAAAAACAGTTAATATGCATTGCTTCAATACCGATTAGTCTGTTTGTTTTCTCTATCTTAACTGCACCCTATAGATTAAGTAGATTACTATCGTTTATTAACCCCTATACTGATCCAACAGGCAGTGGGTATTTATATATCCAATCAATTGAAGCCATTAAATCTGCCGGGCTATGGGGCCAGGGGTTCAGTATGGTGGTAAATTTACCTGAGATTCATACTGATTTTATTTTTCCCTATATAGTACATGCCTTTGGCTGGGTTGCTGGTGCGGTAGTTGTCGTTCTAGCGCTGGCTTTGGTGGGTATAATGATGAGTGTGGCTATTAAGATAAAGGATAGGTACGGAAGACTAATGGTTGGTGGATTAACCTGTATTTTCGCGATGCACTTTATCTGGAATATTCTAATGACTTTAGGATACGCTCCTTTAAGTGATATTAATCTACCGTTCTTCAGTTATGGTGGTTCTCAAACATTTATTAACATGGCTATTATTGGTCTTGTATTAAGTGTTTATAGACGTAAAGGTTTACTATCTAAAGCGCATCTTAATTGACAAACTAATAACAATAAATCTTTAGCATTAAGCCAGGAGGACCTAAAAAGCGCAAGAGGTGTCTAGTCACCTTTTGCGCTTTTTAAATCGGCCATGAGCAGTCTTATATCATTTTAAATAAATAATATCCCATTCAGAGTAAATTTCTTATCTGTAAGCCCCATTCTTGGGGTGGCCTCTAAGGCATCGTATGATTTAAAAGATACACAAAAGTTATAATAAGTTCTCAGTATAGTTATTGCATACTGGTATGATTAAGTCATAAACCTGCCAATCTGGCAGGTTTATATACTTTAGACATCTCATTTTAGAGAATCAGAATTAGTATGTTAGTGGATAGTACATCAATAAAACGCCCTAATATTGAAGTTTAGAGCCACCGTTCCGTTTATCCCTGGCTTTCTAAATGGAACGGTGGCTATATTTGGCCGGAGACTTGGCTCTCACTTTCTGGAACTGAACTGAACCCCAATAGTTGGACACCATGATATAATCATTTTGTAGACGAAAGGAGTCCAAAGATGGGGATAAAGGGCCGTAAACTAAAACAGTATTCAGGGGATTTTAAGGTTAGTGCTGTTGAAGAAGTGCTTATCAATCATATGGGTCTACGAGAGACAGCTCGAAAATATGGTGTAACCCATAAGATGATTCAAACTTGGATGCGTTTGTATCTTGAAAAAGGTAAGAAGTCGCTTTACAGAGATATATCTAAACATAATGACCAGCTAGTTAGTGAAATTCCACCTCCACAAGACTCAGATCCTAAAGATATAGCTATATTAAGAAAATCAAAGAATTCCAAGGTTGACGAGTCTTCATTGCCTGATGAAGTCAAAAGAGAACTCAACAGGCTAAGAATGGAGAACGAATATCTAAAAAAGTTAAACGCCTTAGTCCGGAAAAAGGAAAAGTCACAGCCAAAGATAAAGCTCAAATAGTACACGAGCTAAGGCATAAATACAAAGTTACTGAGCTTATTAAAATAGCAGATATTCCAAGAAGCACTTATTATTATTGCACGAAAAACCAATGTAAACCGGATAAGTATGCAACGGTTCGGCCGTTAATAGTGCAGATCTTCAATGAAAATAAGGGTCGTTACGGTCACCGTAGAATAACTGCTGAGTTAAAAAAGAAAGGTATAACTATCAACCATAAAACTGTACTCAAGCTAATGAATGAATTAAATCTGCATTGTTTCGTACGAATAAAAAAATACAACTCGTACCGAGGTAATGTCGGAAAAGTTGCCCCCAACCTATTAAACCGAGAATTTGAAGCAACAAAACCCAATGAAAAGTGGGTTACCGATGTTACAGAGTTTCATCTCTATGGCCAGAAGCTATATCTATCCCCCATATTAGATCTCTATAATGGGGAAATTATCAGCTATGATATTTCTTACCATCCACGATTTCATCAAGTTATGACGATGTTAAACCGGGCTTTTGAAAGAATTCCCGATGGTACTGAACTAATCCTACACTCGGATCAAGGATGGCAATATCGCATGGCAGCTTACCAAGAAGCCTTAAAGAAAAAAGGAATCCGCCAGAGCATGTCACGCAAGGCTACCTGCCTAGATAATGCCGTAATGGAAAACTTCTTTGGCCACCTTAAATCTGAGTTACTTTATAACCAGGAATTTAATTCTGTAGAACACTTTGTCCAGGAACTCCATGCGTACCTAGACTACTATAATTCCAAAAGAATAAAGAAAAAACTTAATTACATGAGTCCGATAGAATACAGATTGCAGAAAACGGCTTAATGATGATGATTTTCCTTGGGAACTTGTTTTGTGTATAGAAGACTTATCCTCCAATTAAGGGGCCTCTTTTGGCATACTTAAATAACTGGAACAGTCAGTAAACCTGTTTGAGTTTAAACATAAATCTGTCTAACTTTTGGGGTACAGTTCAATGTTCATCAAATAGAGCCACAGTGTTCATATGAGAGCCACTCAATTAGTTTTGGACTATATAAACAAATTCACCTCTTAATTATAGGCAGTAATTACTACGTATCATACGGATGTGGAATAGTAAAGATGTTTTGATGAAGAGTAGCTATATGCGAACCTAGAATTTTGTTATTACCTTATCTTACAAGATGAAGTTTATTACGATGTACCAGACAATACACAAGCAAGCAATCCCAACGCCTTTTTCAACTCTTGAGCCATCAGGCATATTAGTAGTATTCCATTAAACACAAAACCCAGCTCTGTGAATTTACACGGCTGGGTTTAGTGTTTAAGCTATTTTACCTACAAGAATAGTTAAGTCTACGGTGACTTCACTTAAAGTCATTTCTAGTGCCTTTTGGAAGCGTTCTTTAGTAGCTCCCCATGATAGGGGTGTCATTTGGATAAGGGATTCGATCTGTGTGTGATCTAGGTTTACAATGTAGCGTAACCGATCAATTTCCACAAGGTTAAACTTATTCCTAAAAAGCTCTATGGTTTTGTCATTGGAATAGACCTGTTTATCAGTGTGTTCATAAAATACATCTCTTATTTCCTGGAGATAGCCCCTTTCGGGAATCACCTTGATGACCATTCCCCCTGGGGAAATCATTCGTTTAAATTCGCTATAATTTGCTGGAGTTAAAATATTTAAAATGAAGTTAAATTGGTTATCGGCTAAAGGAGCTTTTGCAAGATCCCCAACGCACCAAATCGTATTCGGATATTCCTTTGAAGCTAAACAAATACCTTCTTTGGAAATATCTAAACCTACCCCCAAAAGATCCTTCTCTATATTTTGGGATACTATTTCTTGTATCATTGATAGATTTGAACCTTCACCGCATCCAACATCTAGTATTTTAATCTGTTTATTTTGGCATTCAGAATTACTCATAATAATTCTACTTATCTTTTTAATCATAGGTAGAAAAAAGTCAGTTCTACAAATAGTTCTTCGGGATTCAAACATTTGACTATTGTATTTTGTTTGTGTGGCACGAGATAACATATTTATATAGCCCTGCTTTGATATGTCAAAGCAATGCTGGTTGGTACAGATTAAACTTTTTAGGTTAATCAACTTCATCCGCTCATAACATAATGGACACCTAAAAAGATATTCGTTCTGTGCAAATATACCTGTATTTAGTTTGTTTTTAGACATAAAAAAGCACCCCATTCATCCGTTGTACGTGAATGAAAAAAGGCACAGTCAAATAAACCCAAGCCCATAAGTTGAGCCGAGCCTAAGTGGTCTGTACCTTACATTACCGTAAACGAATAAATTGGATGATCACAGCTAAAAACATCTCCTAAATAAGTAATAGTTTTGGAACTTAATTATTATAACACCTATCACTGTTCACCGCAAATTTACAATATATCGTAGGGTTTAGAATCTGGTTCCTCAGTCCAAGTTTGCAATGAACAGTACATCCATGTTATGCAGTATTAAGGGTACTAGAGGCAGTTTCAGGTGGCTCTCTTGAGTACCATGATGGCTCTATTACATGCACATGGTGGCTCCCACACATCGGAACGGTGGCTCTATCTCAGCATATTATTCAGCGTGTGGATAAATCTAAATCAGAAGATAATTACTCTGCCTAATTGATATATTTTTTAGAGGTTTGACGACAACTTTATTGACAAACGCCGACGGTAAAACTTATCTAGCTTGCGCTTTTGGAGTTGCTGCATGTCGCCAGTTCTATAGAGCTAGGTATGTTCGGCTACCTGATCTGATTGATGAATTGGCAATCGCCAGAGGTGAGGGCATTTTCCAAAAGGTTATTAAGCAATATAAGAAATTCAATCTCCTGATACTGGATGAATGGCTTCTAACACCTTTAAAAGGACCCGAGGCACGAGACCTTCTAGAAATAGTGGAATCAAGACATCAGACCGGTTCAACCATTTTCTGCTCCCAGTTCGATCCAAGAGGGTGGCATGAAAAAATAGGTGAAGTAACCTTAGCAGATTCCATTTTAGACCGTATTGTTTGATTCCTATAATAATCTGATTGATGGTGAGATATCTATGAGAGAACGACATGGTTTAGAAAAATAGTGATCTGGGGTCACCACTAAAAGTGGTGGCCCTATTAATGTCATAAGTGGTTCAAAAATATGGCATAGTTGGATCTTTTCTATGGCAATAATCAGTAGAGGTGGCCTAGCTGCTTGCATAATGATTCGTGGTATTGACGGTTCACTTAGAGGCATCCATTTCAAGCAGCACAGGCCACAACTGGTTCTATTAGATGACCTACTCAAAGATGATACCGCCAAATCAGATGCCAAACGTGAGCAAGTCAAGAATACATTTACCGATGTTGTAATTCCAATCGGAACCAGGGATACCAATATATTAATCTGTGGAACCGTTCTCCATGAAGAAGATTTGATGGCTGAATTACTGAGAGGAAAAATTCCTGGGGTTAGGAGTATTAAAAAATCAGCAGTAATAAGTTTTGCTGAACGAGATGATCTTTGGAGTGAATGGGAATCTAAATATAATAATCTCCAGGACTTGGATAGGATAGAAACTGCCAAGTCCTTTTTTTATGCCCATGAAGAAGAAATGTTGGAAGGCACAGAAATATTGTGGTCAGAGTATCTTGATTACTATTATCATGTGCAAAAAGCAAGCAATGGGAGACAAATCCTTCTACAAAGAAATGCAGAATGATCCACGCAGCACCGATGATTATATTTTTCAGGATATTCAATACTGGGACAGGCTTCCTGATTTTGAGGATATGGAAGTTGTCTTATATATTGATCCAGCAATAAAGGCTGGAAAACCGAAATGACTATTCAACTTTGACAGTTTTAGGAAAGCACTTCAAGACAAAACAGAAGTATGTTATTGATGGCAGTATCTATAAGTTGCTGCCGGATGATTTATTCCAGATTGCCATTGAAAAATTACAGCAATATCCAATTGGCAAAATTGGCTTTGAAACTACACAGGCTCAAAGCTACATGAAGCAAAAATTTGAGGAAGAACTCTGGAAAAATAAGATATATACTCCTGTAGTTGAAGTGATTAGTAAAGGCCAGAAACATGAAAGAATTATCTCTTTGGAACCGGAAATTAAGAAAGGGCATATCCTATTCAACTCTTCCAATATTAGGTATAATAATCAAATAAAGGATTACAACAAGTCAGCCAAGTTTGATGATGCCCCTGATAGCCTGTATGGGGCTGTTCAGTTGGTTGAAGGGGTTAAGAGTTTGAAGTTTTATGATAGGAGTTTATTGTTTTGAAATAATCAATGGCTTTTGTGAATTAATAAGAGTTATTTTGTAAAAGGGGTAGAAGAGAATGACCTTAAATAGAATAAATACGGATCGGTTAGTAATAATACCGATAACATTTGAAATTACTTCATCTTTATTAACAGGCAGCTTTAAAGAAATCGAAAAATTAGGAATTAATACTGATGGTAGCTGGCCTACAGAAGATACGATGGATATTTTACCTATCATAAATAAATCATTAGAAGTAGAGAAGATTCCAAGTGGATTTGAAACTTGGATGATAGTTAGAAAAGATAATATGAAAATAATTGGTGATATTGGGTTTTATGGTAAACCAAACGAAAAAGGCGAAGTAGAAGTTGGATTTGGGTTAGTGGAGCATGAAAGAGGAAGGGGATTTGGATTCGAAACTCTTATTGCCATAAAAAATTGGCTATTCAATCAGGAAAACGTAAAAGTTGTTAAGGCACGTTGTTTAATAAATAATACTGCTTCTAAACGAATCTTAGAAAAAGCAGATATGATAGAAATTAAAAGAGATATGGATTTAATATATTGGCAACTTGTTAAGTAAATGGATAAAGAAGATAGATAACAGTATAATGTTAAGTCTGTTAGATTAGAAACTATTGTTTGGACTACGTTCAATTGCTGTATATTTGTGTTTTAGTATAATATTGTTTTATATAACATAATAAATTGGTTGGTTTTAATATTATAAGGGTCTATTATATTTGGAGGTAATATTATGAATATTAATGAAAATGCGATATACTCTTCTTTTATCAACAATATTAGTTACACAGACAAATCTTCTAATGAAAGGACTGAAATAAATTCTAAAGGTATTAACAGTGTGGTTGATTATTCGCAATTTAAACATAATATAATCATTTCGCCTAAAGTATTAGAAAAGATGGGGAAAGATCCCAAATATGCATTGGAATTTCAATGAAAACTGGGCATCTAATACCTCATCATTGGCCTTGCGAAATAAACTTTTGAACCTGGAAAATAGGGTGTCAATGAAAGAAGCAATAATGGAAAAAGTAATCAAACAGAGGTTAAAGAACCTCTTTATTTTTTTGTCCAAAAAACAAGGCTTTGACCATAGCTTCTGAAAAGAAACTTCCTATTAATAAGCTGGTTGACCTATTTATTGCTGGAGATGAAGAAACAATCTTGTCTAATATCAGCAAATTTGAAGAAGTATTTGGCTCCTCAGTACAAGCTGCTGTAGAAGAAAGGCTCAAGGGGGATGGCTATACTCCACCCAATAATAATGGCAATACACAACCTAAAGATTTAAATTTATCTTTGTACTGAAGAGTGGGATGAGAGTGGAAAAATTGGAATAAAAAGGTGGATAATAAAGTTTTCGTTGATATATAATTATCCTCAAGAGTATGCTCATTAACTAAAAGCATACTCTTATATTTCTTATAAAAGGGTGTACAGAAGAATGTGTTTTAAATATGAGGAAACAGAAGATAATGTGAAAATTATATATTTAATGTTATAGTAAGGAGAACAACAATGTTATATCTAAGTTCTTTTACATTTCCAAATGATGATATGGAATTTGACTTTTTTATGAAGATAAAGAGAACATGCTATGACTCTTTTTATCCATTTAAGGTACTATCAAGACATGGTTTTGAAAGGATTGATTTTGAGCCAGTTACAATTTTATATGGTGGAAATGGATCGGGAAAATCAACAGCATTAAATGTAATAGCAGAAAGAACAAAAATTAATCGCGATTCCATCTATAATAAATCAAATTTCTATTCCGATTACGTAGATATGTGTGAGATGCATCTTAAGGTCGACATCCCTGAAAATAGCAGAATTATTACCAGTGATGATGTATTTGACTATATGTTGAATATCCGTAACCTCAATGAAGGAATTGACCAAAAACGGGAAAAACTTTTTGAAGAATATTTAGATGCCAAATATTCTTCTTTTCAGATGAATTCTATAGCAGACTACGAGTTGCTTAAAAAAGTAAATGCTACTAAAAGTAAAACTCAGTCACGTTTTGTGAGAAATCAATTGATGGGTAATGTGCGGGAATATTCGAATGGGGAAAGTGCATTCCGGTATTTTACTGAAAATATTGGTGAAAATGGACTTTATATATTGGATGAACCTGAAAACAGTCTTTCACCAATGCGTCAGATGGAATTAATGAAGTTTATTGAGGACTCTGCACGGTTTTTTGGCTGTCAGTTTATTATATCCACGCATTCACCGTTTCTGCTTGCCATGCGTGGAGCAAAATTATACGATCTTGATGAAAATCCAGTTGAAGTGAAACGGTGGACTGAACTGAAAAATGTGCGTACGTATTATGAATTTTTTAAAAGATATGAAGACGAATTTTAATGACGTTGAGAGCAGATTGAGGGAGTGTACATTTTTTAGCAGCCTATATTACAGAAAAGCAAGGCATCCTACGTATGTTTCGTAGAGTGCCTTGCCTACATTACGGACATAACAGAGAAAGTGCTTTAACTTCATATTCTTGAGGCTTTAAATGTGTCTTATGCTACAGGCCGGGACAATAAGCCCATTCACCTTTTGATTCGTGTTCTGAGCGCATTATACTCACACATTCTTTCTAAGTATAATCGCAATAAAGTTAAGATATTTTCCGCCACCGGCTTCCATGGCCTTGCGATCGCCAATGGCATATTCATTATCCTGCTTCAGCCAGTCAGCCCAAACTTCATTATTGCTTTCCATCTCATGAGTAGAAATTACTTCTGCGTCACGGCTTTGACTTACAATATCAGTCCAATAAGCAACGTCGTGCATATAGTCTAATTGCTCCGGTGTCCAGGAACGCAATAGTTCTTCGGGTAAGTTTTCGTGACAATCCTTTTTCATACCGGGAATAGCTATATAGATATAGCCTCCTTTTTTCACAAAAGGTAGCAGCTTTTCGTCAAGATACTTGGGGCTACGCCCGAAAAAGTTATAGGAATCTATGCTAACTACTGCATCGAAGAACTCTTTCTCAAATGGCAAATCAGTTGCATCAGCTTTAACTGGAATAACCTGTTCATGAGATATCCTCATTTCATCAAAAAATCTTCTGTTTTCTTCTGAATCACTCCAAAGATCAGTAGCATACACGGTAAATCCGTATTCCTTCGCCAGAAACACGCTGGTTAATCCCTGACCGCTTCCGAGATCGCAGATAACTGCACCGTCAGGGATTTTGTGATCAAGTAGTAATTCTTCTCCCAGTTTGATGGGGTTCGGACCCATAATTTTCGCCTGTAATTCAGGTGTATTATATTTTCCACTGCGTATGTAATACATCGCTTTTCCTCCAAATACAATTCAGTAATTATCATTTTTTTTGATATGCTGATATTTTGTAACTTCGTGCAATGCTCATACTGTGCCGTCTATGATTTATGCTGTTCAACATCCTCTTAGATAAATAATCCTCGATAAAGTGAATTTATCTCAGTTGCTCAATGTGTCCAGATTGGATTACATCGATATTTTGTGCAATCTTTTTTCTCGGCCAGTCCCACCACTTTATTTCAAGCAATGCTGAAATGGTTTCTTCGGGAAAACGCTTTCGGATCGGTTTTGCCGGAACACCGCCTACAATCGCGTATGGCGGCACATCTTTTGTCACCACTGCACGAGCTCCAATAATAGCTCCGTCGCCGATGGTTACTCCGGCCATAATGATTGCCTCGTAACCGATCCAGACATCGTTTCCTATAACAATGTCACCTTTGTTGTCCCATGCGTTTGCGACATCCTTGATATCCAAGCCCCATTCCTCATAGAAAATCAGAAACGGGTAGGTTGAAAGCGACGACAGTATGTGATTTGCGCTGTTAAATAGGAATTTTGCACCACAGGCAATCGAACAGAATTTCCCGACTATCAGTCTGTCGTGATTGACAGGATAGTGGTATAAAACATTGTTCCGCTCAAACTGGATGGGATCGTTCACAAAGTCATTGTACATCGTATAGTCACCGACCATAATACTTGGGTCGGTAATCACGTTTTTTAAGTAAACTGTTTGTTTATCTCCTGTTCGGGGATAAATCTTCTTTTCCGGAATAGTCATTTGAAATCCTCCTAAAATCAGTGTATGTTTCTTCAACTATCCGGTAACTGCAATGCAGCGTTTCAACGCATACCAGCTCGCTTTTTGTTTGATTTATTGATAAGCAAAGTTATCAATATGGGTTTTCAGTAAATCAAATATTTCCTGTTTATGCTCGCACCCGTCATAAAGGCTATAAAGCGTAAAAATTGGCGCATAAAACGCCAAGGCAAGTTGCTGTGCTTCCTCTTTTGATGTATTAGTAATGGCGCCAAATAAGTCCTTCATATACTCCAGAGGACCACTAACAAGATATTGCTGATATAATGCTGTCATTTCATCATTTCGGTATTGTTCTAGCGTCAACATTTTTCGGAAGTTAGACGAAAACTCTTCTTCGGTCCAATATCTAAACTGAGCCTCGCTATAGGTTTTAATTTTTTCTAAAGGTGTTTTACCATAAGCTTCAGCCATTTGGTCAATTGTTCCCTCTGGCACTTCATATTCTTTAGCACGTTCATAATCCATTTGATTCATTCGCTCTACAATACGATCAAAAATATCGTGCTTATTTTTGTAGTGCTTATATAATACGCTTTTTGTCAACCCAAGCTCACCAGCGATTTTGCTTACAGAAACCGTTTCGTATCCGTCCCTTGCAAATAATCGAAGTGCCGTGAGAAGAATTCTTTCCTTTGTATTAGCCATTTTATATCCTCTCCATCATAGTGAACATTCGTTCACTGAATATTATAGTGATCGAACGTTCACTTGTCAATAGAAAGTCGCCAAGTATGAATTATTAATTTTAAACTAGTATGTTTTTAAATCTAAAAAAGAAGACATATTGTGAAAATGTGCTTGGTGCTGCTAAGCCCTAAATATCGGGGAGTGTATATACTGAATGCAGAAGACGATTTTAGAAAAGGACATTCTTATTTGCTCCATCACCAGTTTCCACGCCAAGGTTCATGCAGATGAAAAGGGAATGCGATTAGTATTGAATAAAGAATATATCCCTGCTCTTACAAATCTTAAAGATTACAGTTATATTAATGTACTCTGGTGGTTTGATCAATGCGATAACTCTTACTCTCGCTCAAAACTTATTGAGAAAAGCCCTTACAAAAATTCCCCAGATATATTAGGGACATTTGCCACTCGTTCACCAGAGCGACCAAACCCTATTGCGCTAACCTGTTGCTATGTCAATTATATTGATTCTCAAAGCGGTATTATTGGTTTAGCCTTTATCGATGCGGAAAACGGAACACCTATTTTGGACATTAAACCCTACACTCCTAGCCTTGATAGAGTAGAAAATCCATCAGTACCAGAATGGTGCTATAATTGGCCTAAAAACGTAGAGGAATCCGGTAGTTTTGACTGGAGTACAGTTTTTAACTTCTAATTCCAAAAGATAAAAACTAACCCTTCATTTAACTTGATTTAATGTCCACACAGAGTGATTAATGTGATGGTACATAAATTCAAGAAATGGGGGGTTTTTATTATGGAGAGAAAGGAAATTATCAAATTATTAGGTGATCATTTTGGAGTAGAACCAAAGTACTTGGGAGTGCCAAGTTTTGCTTATCGATTTGAACAGCGGAGGAAATTACACAGTTGGCCAAGAAGGAAAGATCACAACTTCGGAAGGAACTGAAGTGGAGCTTGAGACATTACTAAATGAAAAGAATTTACAGGAAACAATAGAACCTACAGCAACAGAAACCACGACCTTTGAAGTAGCATTTCCGATGGAAGGGCATACCGGAATTACACTGAGGAATCTGGTTAATATGATTTACAGTAAACAGGCGCTTATAAAGAAAGCATAGGGCTTACAGTAAATATTGTTGTACATAACTATGCTCTTTTTTATAGGCAGAGCAATTATCTTCTGATTTAGATTTATCCACACGCTCGGGATTGAGCCAAACGGTGTCTTCAAGAGTCCAAACTTTATGTATTTGATTTTTATTATCGAGCTTATAGTTTAACCCAAATGTTCATATCCTCAAATCCTCCGCCAATGTGGGTAATGCCTTACCAAATTCTAAACCCCCTAGGATAACTATTTCAAAATAGTAATACCCTATAAACTTAATGCATATCACATGGAGTTATAGATAAATGTAAAGCATTGAACACTGACGTTATAGATAGAATTATTTATTTAATAACAGTATTAATCACGTAATATTGGCTACTTTGTTCATTATAATCGTATACGAAGGAATAGGTAGGTTGTTTGTAATTTAAGCCGCGTGATATAATTTTAAATATGCAGCAACTCAAACAACAATATAAGTTGTTAGTAAAATACTGTTAAATATAGAGGAGTGATTTATTTAATGGAATATGGTTGGTTGTCTATAGTGCCACCTATTATTGCTATTGGTGTGGCATTAGTAACAAAAGAAGTGCTAATTGCATTGTTTTTAGGTGTTTTAGTAGGCTCATTTATATTAACTGATTATAATGTTTTTAATACCTTTGAGAAGACCTTTGCTATTGGCTTTAAGAGTATGTCAGACCCAGAATGGAACATTCCAATATTAGCCTTTCTGCTATTATTGGGTGGGTTAACCGCTTTGCTCTCTGCCTCCGGTGGAAGTAGAGCCTTTGGAGAATGGGCATTATCCCGGGTGAAAAGTCGTGTGGGAGCTCAATTGGTTGCTATGCTGCTAGGTATAATCATTTTTATTGATGATTATTTTAACAGTCTGGCTGTGGGCCAGGTTGCTCGTCCAATAACTGACCGCCACCGAGTTTCTAGGTCAAAGTTAGCTTACATTATTGACTCTACTGCCGCCCCAGTCTGCATCATTGCACCTATTTCCAGTTGGGGGGCCTACGTAATTACTGTCATTGCAGACCAACTCAAGGCAGTACAGATTACTGGGGTTGAGCCCTTAACTGCCTTCATTCGTATGATACCTATGAATCTATACGCCCTATTAGCTATTCTTATGGTCTTGGTAATTGCAGTTTCGAATATTGAATTTGGTCCTATGGCTAAAGAAGAGGAACGGGCCATGAAAACAGGGGTATTATTCGATAGTGCTAAAGGAACACCTCCAGGTAATTTGGAGATAGATATAAATAAAGATGCTGCTAAAGGAAAAGTTGTTGACTTGGTTCTTCCTGTTGTTGCGCTAATTGCTTTTACTACCCTGTCAATGCTTTACACTGGGGGATACTTTGCTAAGGATGGCGGTTCTATAATGGATGC
Organism: Desulfotomaculum defluvii; assembly: GCF_054657375.1. NCBI lineage: Bacteria > Bacillati > Bacillota > Clostridia > Eubacteriales > Desulfotomaculaceae > Desulfotomaculum > Desulfotomaculum defluvii. The sequence continues at coordinate 379,136 of NZ_BAAHYV010000007.1, forward strand.
TTTCCTGAATACTGCTGTAAGCATGTCTCTGGTATATGGTGCAGTTCTCTCCATTACTTTCACCGCCCTGCTGTATTTACCCCGCAAGTTAATGAAACCCTCGGAGTTTGTTCCTACTTTATTAAAGGGTATGCAGGCTATGGTTACGGCTGTTATCATTCTGATAATGGCCTGGGCCATTGGTGGTGTTATTAGTGAATTGGAAACCGGAAAGTTCCTAGCTTCTCAATTAGATGGTAAGGTTCCTTACTACCTATTACCAGGCATAGTCTTTGCTCTATCTGGTGTAATGGCCTTTGCCACAGGGACCTCCTGGGGTACTTTTGGTATAATGCTGCCCATTGCTACTCCAATGGCAGCAGCAACTGGTACTGGAACTGAATTTGTTTTGATGGCGATGGCCGCTGTTCTGTCAGGTGCGGTTTATGGTGACCATATCTCCCCCATTTCGGATACTACTATTTTGTCTTCCACAGGAGCATCCTGCCATCATATTGACCATGTTAACACACAACTACCTTATGCTACTTTAGTAGCTGTAATCTGCATAGTGGGTTATACGATAATGGCATTAACTAATAGTGTATTGTTTGGCTTAGGTATATCTGTAATGATATTGTTGGCAGCATTTTATATTTTTACAAAGAGAGAGTTAGTCGTTGATCAAAGTATTACACTTGATAAAGATCAGATAACTGCATAATGCACAGATATTTTCTTGCTTTCCTCTACCGTGATACCTAGAACGCTAGAATATTACTTTCAAACTGAATATGTTTTCTTACCAGTGGTAGAATGTAAATCATAAAAATTTGGTTATGGTTTTATAGGCTTTTTTGCTAAAAAGGTTTACTTTGACAAACTCCCGATTAAGCAAAGAAATTATGCCACTATGCTTTGGCGAATTTTTTAATGCGAAAGTGATACCATAAAATTGTTAAACTAGAAACCTACTGGTATCATAATAATGAAGAGTTAAAATACAGGCCTAAATGGGCTGTGGTTCTAGAAAAAGACAAAATGAGGATTTTAAATAGATTATGAAAAAATTAGTCATTGGACTATTAGCACATGTGGATGCGGGCAAGACGACATTATCAGAGAGTATGCTTTATCTGAGCGGTAAAATTGGAAAATTAGGAAGGGTGGACAATAAGGATGCCTACCTAGATACCTATGAGCTTGAAAGGGCAAGAGGAATCACAATTTTCTCCAAACAGGCCATATTTGAAATAGGTGAGACACAGATTACCTTACTGGATACCCCGGGGCATGTAGATTTTTCGGCTGAAATGGAGAGAACACTTCAGGTGCTGGATTATGCCATTTTAGTGATAAGTGGTGCGGATGGGGTGCAGGGCCATACCAAAACCTTATGGCGTCTGCTGGAGCTGTATCAGATACCGGTTTTTTTATTCGTCAATAAGATGGATCAGAATAGTACGGATAAGGACAGCTTAATCAAAGCAATGAAAAGTCAACTGGATGATGGCTGCATCGAATTCGGACAAGTTATCACAGAGGGCTTTTTCGACCAATTGGCCATGTGTGATGAAATCATGCTGGAGGCCTATCTGGATACAGGGCATATTGAAACCGAGCAGATAAAAAAAGCTGTCAGTGAGCGCAAAGTATTTCCGTGCTTTTTTGGTTCTGCTTTAAAATTAGAGGGCGTTGAGCCGTTTATGCAGGGCATTGTGAAGTATACCACGCTTCCTTCTTACCCCGCCGAATTCGGGGCTAAAATATTCAAAATAGCAAGGGACGAGCAGGGAACCCGCCTTACGTATATGAAGCTTACAGGCGGAAGGCTGAAGGTGAAGGATGTCTTAACGAATGGGATCTGGAAAGAGAAAGTGAATCAGATCCGGATTTATTCTGGACAGAAATTCGAGGTCGTGAACGAGATCGAGGCAGGTTCTGTATGTGCAGTAACCGGGCTCAGCCAAACCAGACCGGGAGAAGGCTTAGGGATAAAGGAAGCTTCAGCTACACCGATATTGGAACCCGTACTGTCCTATCAGATTATACTTCCGGCAGGCTGCGACCCGAGAGCGATGCTGCCCAAGCTGCGTCTGATCGAGGAAGAGCAACCGGAACTTCATATTGTCTGGGATGAACAGTTACAGGAAATTAAGGTACAAATCATGGGAGAGGTACAGATTGAAATTCTGCAGAGCCTTATACAAAGCTATTTTGGTGTTGAGGTAGCCTTCGATGCTGGGAGGATTGTATATAAAGAGACGATTACCAATGTTGTAGAAGGAGTAGGGCACTTTGAGCCCTTGCGACATTATGCCGAGGTACACTTGTTATTGGAGCCAGGTGAACCAGGAAGTGGTTTACAGTTTGGGGTAGCATGTAGTGAGGATCTGCTGGGTAAAAACTGGCAAAGACTTGTTTTAACCCATCTGGAAGAAAAAGCCCATAAAGGAGTTCTGACAGGATCGGCGATTACAGATATGAAAATCACTTTAGTCTCAGGTAGAGCACACAATAAACATACAGAGGGCGGTGACTTCAGAGAGGCCACCTACCGAGCAGTGCGCCAGGGTTTAAAGGAAGCCGAATCCATCCTGTTGGAGCCTTATTATGCCTTTCAATTGGAACTGCCTGAGAAAATGGTCGGAAGAGCTATGGCAGACATTGAGAAAATGCATGGTACATGCGTATTATCACAGACAGATGGCGAGATGGCGGTTCTTGTGGGGAGCGCTCCAGTTGTTACCATGAGGAATTATCAGAAAGAGGTAGTTGCCTATACCAAAGGTCTTAGTAGGCTGTTTTGCAGCCTGAAAGGGTACGAGCCGTGTCATAATCCAGAAGAAGTCATAGAAAGGATCGGTTACGATTCGGAAAAGGACTTAGAAAATCCCACAGGTTCTGTTTTTTGTGCCCAGGGTACAGGCTTTTTGGTGGCTTGGCATGAGGTGAAGGACTACATGCATGTGGAAAGCTATCTTCAGAAAGAAGTCGATTTATCGGGAGAAACAGTCCGAAACCAGGCCCCCTATACAAAAGATAGGTTTATCAGTTTAGATGAGATTGACCAAATTATCAATAACACCTTCTATGCGAATCAAGGGAAGAAGTCTGCCTGGAAAAGACGTAAAACAGCTCGCGAAAGTTATTATGAATCGACTTTCTCTGCCAGCAGAGAGAAGGAAAGCAAAGAAGAGTATCTCCTTGTGGACGGCTATAATATTATCCATGACTGGCCTGAGCTGAAAGAGCTTGCAGATGAGAATATGGACAGTGCCAGAATGAAATTGCTTGATTCACTCAGTAATTATCAGGGGATTCGAAAATGTCAGGTTATCGTTGTTTTTGATGCTTACCGTGTGCAGGGGCATATTGAGGAAGTAATCGACTATCATAATATCCATATGGTATTTACCAGGGAGGCCCAAACGGCGGACCAGTATATTGAAAGATTTGCCCATGATAATCAGAAAAAATATCATATCACCGTGGCAACGTCAGACGGTTTGCAGCAGCTCATTATCAGGGGGGCAGGCTGTGCCTTGTTATCCGCCAGAGAATTGAAGATGGAGATCGATGAGGCTAATGAAAGAGTAAGTCAGGAAATACAAAGGAGAAGAGAACATCATTATCTAATAGATGCATTGCCACAAGAAGCAAAACAGCAGATGAAGGAACTAATGAAAAAAGGAAATGATAAGTAAACAATTAGGTTCCCTTGGACGAATTGTCTGAGGGAACTTTTGTTTAAGGTGGGTAGAAAGTTTATGGAAATGAGACGAATGGTAGAAAAGTGAACTGACGTTAAAGGGTGTAGAGGTACATTTAAATAGCCAAGTTACTGAAAATTTACCCGAGTTTAAAATACAGATGCCAGCATTGTTGCAACCGGTGCCTGATGGAGACAAGATTATCATTGACAACATGAACCTGTCTAGTTGGTTGGAAACCTACTGGTAGACATTATTGGAATGGCGATAGAAAACAAACTACTTTATGGAAGTTTGATCGACCTTTCAAAAATGAATTTGGTCAGCTCGAATCACCTCTGCCTAAACTTCACATCCTAGAAAATCACTTTACAGCATAATAATAACTTCATTTTACAAATAAACTCATAACCAATGTAAGGTCAACTTGACATTGAGAGGGGATGATGATATATTCATATGTAAAGTCGACATTACAGAGGTGGCAATTAATGAAAAATAGATTAAGGCAACTTCGGGAATCTATTGGGTTAACCCAAGAACAATTGGGAGAATTGGTAGGGGTATCAAGACAAGCGATTAATGCTATTGAAACGGAAAAATACGAACCATCTATATGGTTAGCATACGATATTTCCAAAATATTTCACTGTTCTATTGAGGAAGTATTTCTTTTTGGAGAGAGTGAAAGGAAATCAAGAGCACAGCAAAGTAGAGGTGTAATTTAGATGGCTTTAAGGCAACTAAGTTTTTTAGGTGATGAAATACTGAGGAAAAAGAGCAAAGTTGTTGATGTGGTAGATGATAAAATAAGACAGCTACTAGATGATATGGCAGATACTATGTATAATACAAAAAATGGTGCAGGGTTAGCAGCTCCACAAGTTGGTATATTAAAACGATTAATTGTTATTGATATGGGCCAAGGACTTATCAAATTAGTTAATCCAAAGATAATTAAGCAGGAAGGAAATCAGGAAGTTATAGAGGGCTGTTTGAGTATTCCCAATGTATGGGGAAAATTAATGAGGCCAGCAAAGGTAACAGTACAAGCATTAAACGAAAACGGCGAAGAAGTTATAATGACTGGCTCAGGAGATTTGGCAAAGTGTTTATGTCATGAAATTGACCACTTAGAAGGTATCCTTTTTACTGATCTAGTTACTCAATATATTAGATAATGTTTTTGCACTGCATGAAAGTAGTCATAAAATAGCAAGTATTCACTAACCATTAGACTAATTTTTAAAAGTACCCTTCATTTAGCTTGATTTAATGTCCGCACAGAGTGATTAATGTGATGGTACATCAATTCAAGAAATGGAGGGTTTTTATTATGGAGAGAAAGGAAATTATCAAATTACTAAGAGAACATTTTGGGGTAGAGCCAATTTAAAAATCATTCGGACTTACAGAAAATATTGTTGAGGATGATTTTTGCACAGGTATAAATGAAGCCAAGATAGAAACCTTGGATGATTTTAACAATAACACCATTACCGTAATAAAGAATGCATTGTCAACGCTCGATGGTCATTTAATCCTTTCAAGAGCCGAGTATCCATATCGTTTATGTTCTGGATTTACATCACAAAAAGCATCCTTCCAGTATTACTTGTAAAGATGGAAGGTTATCTAATTGGATAAATGAAAATAGAGATGATTTTATTAAAACTCTAACTGAGAATATAGAAAAGGTACTGTCTGGGAAAGTGCCAAAAGCATTATGCTTTTATATAAAAGAATGATATCTATATGAAGGAAAATGAAATAAAACATCGAATGTTGGGATAAAAAGTTCCAGAACATAGAAAATAACGATAATTAATATGAGCAAGTAAAAAGATAGCAATATACTAAAATCCTTTCTGATTTTAGTATGTTGGTTAAAAGATAGACTAACCGATGCATTTTGTTCTGATAAAATATAATTATAATATTTAACAGCTTTACATGAATTTGTACAAATTTAATCATCAAATTGTTGGAAGATTAATCAGGTACAGTAGTAAAGGTGGAAAAAATGGATACGAGTAGTTTATTTTCGGCATTTTCATTAGTTGCTACATTAATTTATTTGTACATTGGTATCTATACATACAGACAAAATAAAAGTTCCAAGATCCACATATATTTTCTTCTATTGTGTACAAGTTATGCTATTTGGTCATTTGCTTATACCTTTGCGTATGTATCGATAGACAAACATATGTTTTCTTTCTGGAATAAAATATCCGCTATAGGATGGTGTAGTTTTAGTGCGCTTTCACTATTGCTAGTACTTTTAATAACAGAAAGCAAAATTTTTAAATATAGAATAATTAAAATATTAATTTTTTCTCCAGCATTTGTATTTTTCTTTATGGCTATCTTTTTATTTGGAGAGGGTATAAATACACCACCAATCATAAGAGAATTTTTTTATATTGGCGATTTTTTATATAATTTTTCATTCTTATTAATTAGTATAATAGTCTTATTTTATTGGGGATTAAAAAATGACAGCAAAAGAATAAAGAAACAATCCAACATACTGGTGTTATCAAGCATTATTCCATTTCTGCTTAATTTGTTAACCCAAACAATACTTCCGATGTTTGGATTTGTGGAGTTTCCACTTATGGGGCAACTTTATTCTGTCATAATGATTGCTGGTGTGTACATAGTAATCACTAAATATAAGTTTTTCAAGTTTCCAGAAACTATTTTATTTGAAGAAATAACAAATAAGATAATGGATATGGTAGTAATATTAAACGAAAAAGGCAAATTTGTTAAGATATCTAAGCATACTCTAGATTTGCTGGGATTTAAAGAGGAGGCACTTCTCGGTAAGGATATTAATTATATAGTTGATGGAAATAGTGGGATAGAGTTTTCGGAAACAAATTTAGAAATGCAGACTAGGAATCTAAATGATGTATACTTAATCAAAAAGAATAAAGAAAAAATTCCTGTAAATATTTCATATATACCAGTTTATGATGTGAAAATTAATGACTTTTTAGGGTCAGTTATTGTTATGCAGGACAATAGCTTAATACATGAATTAAAAAGTAAAAATGATGAACTTAAGCAAAAGGCAATAAGAGATAGTTTGACAAATCTTTACAATCATCAATACACTATAGAACTGGTAAAAGAAGAAATAGAAAAGATAAGCATCGAGACCCAGAATAAAATGGAACTATCTATTATAATGATTGATATAGATTACTTTAAAAATGTAAACGATACTTTTGGGCATCAGTTTGGTGATTATGTTATAAAAACCATATCGGAAATCATGAACTCAATTATAAAAAATAATGGGCATGTTGGTAGATTTGGGGGAGAAGAGTTTATTATAATACTTCCTCAAAAAGGGATAAATGAAGCAATTAGTTTTGGTGAAGAAATCAGACAAGGGGTTATTAACTATAAATTTTCTAAACATTTAAAGGTAACAATAAGTGGTGGAATTAAACAGCATATGGGTGAATCACCTGAAGTATTCATAAAGCACTGTGATGATTTGCTATATAAAGCAAAACGAAAAGGCCGAAATAGAATAGAACATGCCTGTTAAGTAGAATATTTAAAATTATCCTTATCAACTTTTAAGATCGCTAGAACTATGATTACTCAAAGTGCAGAATAACCTTGGTGATGTCTTTAGACCAAATAATTTAACACCGAACAAGATAGAAGAACTTGTTGGGGAGTTTTCATTTTTAGTGCTTCGCAGATTATATTAGGTGAGATGGATATAGAAATTTTTGCTCTATGCTACTTCCAAAATATTTTGACCGTAAGTTTGGGGAAGTTCACAAAGAGCTTTTTCAAGAACTAAAATATATGCTAGACAACAAAGGGTTGATTGAAGCTTTTGGAATGACCAGGGAATCTGGCAAAAGCACGATCAATTCTTTTTTATTTCCGCAAATTATTATATTCATTCTAATGCTTTAATTATTAAAAAGTTTAAGAGAAATTATAGATGGATAACGTAGTACTCTATGAAAGGAGATGAAAAAATGAATTTTTCAGAGAGTGAACTGATATCTGAAATTAAAAAGCGAAACTTGAGCGCTTATGAATTTTTAATCAAAGAGTATACCAAGCCTGTTTATTATTTAACCTATAACATTTTAAATATCGGAAACAGTAAAGAAGACATAGAAGAGTGCGTATCCGACGTCTTTTTTGAGGTCTGGCTAAAAATCAACGAATTTGACATTACGAGAAGCAATTTCAAAACTTGGATTTTAATCCTCACAAAATATAAAGCCCTTACATATAAGCGCAAACTTAGAAAAAATCATGTCGATAACATTGATGATTACAAGCTCGAGGAGTTTGATAACGTTGAAAAGCAGATCATCGATAGACAAACACAGAAAAAACTTCTGGAAACAATCAATAGCTTTAATAAAAAGGATAAGGAAATTTTTATCCGTAGGTATTTTTACAACGAGAGAGTTAGCGATATCATGCAATCTTTGGGGTTGAGCCGTTCAGCGATAGATAATAGGCTCTTAAGAGGTAGAAAAACAATCAAGGAGGTTTTATCTTATGACTGAAAAACAAATTCAGACGCTAATGCAAAATCTTGATAATGATTTGTTGTCTAAGGAACTGGATGATTTAATAAGAGGCTTGGATATAGATCTGGACTCTATTACAAAAAAATCGTTTTCTAAGCTGAATAATAGGCGGTTAAAAATGAAAAGAAAAAGAGTTTATCCCCTGTTGGCAGCGTCTTTAATTGCGATTATCTGTATATCCAACGCCTATGCCGCGGAGATTTCCGATTTTGTCAGATCATTTTTCAATCAAAGGGCAATCTATTCAACTGTTGTAGACGGAAGCGCCTACTATCTGGAATCTCCTCTGCAATTGGATGAGAAAAGCGAACTGAAGAACGTTATTTTTACAAAGGACACGTTAGACATGAGTTTAACGCTTCCTTTAAAAGAAGATAAGCTTCCTGAAATATTAGTTGTTACGGCAAACGGAAAAATATATAAACCGGGCGGTTACGGTGACGACAAAGATGGTCTGCTTCTCAGCTTTTGGAATGAAGCGGAGCATAACTACGTGTTCTCGCCCACTAAAGATTTGAAATTGATGATTGGAGAAAAAAGTTATAGTATTCATTTAAAGGAAGGGGCACCTGTGGTTGGCAGCGGCGAAATTATTCCTGCTGAAAAAACGGATATTGGTTGGGTAAACGTTGGTTATAAAAAAATTGACGGGGGTGTGCAGATTTTAACTAGTTTCACTGATAAAGACTTAAAATTGGTAGGAATTGGTGAACCGGCTCAAAAAAATGTGACACAAATGTTTAAAAATGAAAATGGTATCATGAGCAGTGGGACTTCCTCAATGACCAAGCCCCTCCTAGGTTATGCCAATGATAAAAATTTTTATACCTACAGCCAGGATAAAAATGCTGTCGGCAGGCCCGTTACCCAATTTGAAACCCAGGCTCCTGCCGACAAAGAAATTGAACTAAAAATACCAAGTCTGCTTGTTGGTTATGAAAAGGACTTTGCTAACATTGATGTGGCAATTCCGGAGTTGAATGAAGAAAAAAGGATCGATAGGGAAATAGATCTGAAATTGCAAAAAATCATCTTGCAAAGTATCAAAAGAACCTCTGCAACAACAGCCGAGTTAAAATTTGCTTTGAACACTGGAGACAAAGCAGAAGTTGCTGTTAGAGAGGTTAACCTTTACAGTAAAGAAGTGCAAAGTGGCGAAAGCCTTTGGCAAGGTGACGTATGCACAATGCGTATCAGTTTTGATGAAAAATTAAAAAATGCTCAGTTAAACTTGAGCTGGCCGCGCTTTGTGGTAAATGGTAATTGGACTCTGAGAATTAAATAAAAGTTTATGCTAGAAGTCAGTTGCATATTGCAATTGGCTTCTTTAAAATTGTTTATGGGGTTGTTATAACGGTAACGGTTATATCTGGGTTCAAGCCTTTTGTAAAAGATAATACTTAAGAAAAAACTCCTGAAGCTGTAAGTTGCAGTTTCGGGAGTTTTTGTTAACTGTGTAAAAAACAAAAGCACATGTTACACCTTAAACTTGCTCATTAATTGATTAAGTTCTTCAGCCATTTTAGCTAAAGACTCAGCTGATGCAGATACTTCTTCCATAGCTGCTGTTTCTTCCTCTGAAGCGGCAGCTACACTCTGAACATTAGATGATATTTGTTCCATAGCGTAAGCTACATCTGGTATCTGCTCAGACAGACCCTTCACTTGAACAATGATTTCTTTAAAATTTTCCCCTACTTTTTCTACAACTACAGTACCATTTTTTACGTCTTCCCCAGTGGTTATGATGTCTTGTACCACTGTGTTAACTACAGACTGTACCGCTAAAATTAAATCCCCAATCTGATTGGCAGCACCTGCAGATTGTTCAGCCAGTTTTCTTACTTCTTCGGCCACTACGGCAAACCCTCGGCCTTGTTCACCGGCTCGTGCAGCCTCTATGGCAGCATTGAGCGCAAGCAGGTTTGTTTGATCAGCTATTTGGGTAATCAGTTCTATAATCTTATTAATTTGCTGTGTTTTATTATTTAGTTCACCAGCGGATTGAGCGATTCTATTGGTAGAGTAAGAGATAGTATCCATTTGCTTATTAATTTCAGCCAATCCATGATTTCCTTTTTCTGCATGTTGGGAAGCAGTGTCAGAAGCACTTGAAATTGACTGCATATTTTGATTAACTTGCTCAACTGTACTGGACATTTCCGACATGGCTGATGCAGTTTCCGTTGCCGTTGCGGAAGTCTGCTGTGAACCGGATGTAAGCTGCTGGGAAGATGCAGAGAGGGTGTAAGCCTTGTCTAAAATCTGCTGGATTAACTCTCTCATAGATTTTTGTAAGGTATCAACGGACCTAGCAATATCCCCAGTTTCATCCTTAATCTTTAAATATTTTTCGGGAACAGCCACACTGAAATCTCCGGTAGCAATTTGTTTTACCTGATTTGACATAGCCCCTAAAGTAGAGGTTATATATTTTGCAATAAAATAAATAACGCATAATCCTAGTAGTAGGAACATCAGAGTAGCCATCATAATCGATCTTTTTAAATCGTCAAGTGCAGATAAAACTTCAACCTTAGGGGCTGCTACTGCCACAGACCAACCTGTACTTTTAACAGGTGCGAAACCCATATATTTTATAACGCCATCATATTGATATTGACCGACCCCTAATTTGCCGGCAACCATTTGCTTTTCTAAATCTACCAAGGATTGCAGCTTAGGATCTTTTTTGACGTTTTCAAAGTCATTATCTTGTGCTTCAACCAGTTCTCTTTTGTTATGAGCAATGGTAACCCCGTCTTTATTTAATATAAAGGCTTTGCCCGTTTTACCATAAGTAATACTGTTGGTAACCTCAGATATTGTATATCCATCAACAGTTGCTGTAAGGACACCCACAATTGAACCGTCGTTTTTAATGGGTACGGCGTAAACCATTACCAGTGTCCCGTCTTCTTTACTCTTAATGGGGTCCGAGACAGCCCTTTGGCCAGATAAAGCTTTATTATAATACTCTAGGTCACTTATAGTGTTGATCTCACCCGTAGAAGACATGGCATTACCATGGTTATCAGTAATGGCCATTCTTAGATAGCCATTTCTTTGAATTTCTTCTTCCAAAACTCGTTTCTTAGTTTCCCAGTTACTGTTTGGGTCTTTTAAAACCTCTGTTGCAGCAACAGTTTCAAGTGCTGAAAATTTCTCACTTAATCTTGCTTCAATAATGTCAGAGGCTTCTTTAGCGATCATAGGAAGGACTTCTTCAGTTGTCGAAATCAGAGCTTTAGAGGCAGTTTGATAGGCAATCAGACCAAGCCCACCACAGATAATTAAAAACAGGCTACCGATAAAAACCATCATTTTTATTTTAATACTCTTCACTGCTGCACTCCTCCCGTCGTTAAAAAAAGTTGTTATAAGATTAAACTTGATAAACACTTTCGAGTTTTCAAAATGTGTAAAAATATTTAGCATTATTTATTTGATATTCATGTCGAATTTTCCTTCAAATAATCTGTCAAACTGGTACGTTTTTTGTCAAAATTTTAAAAATACAGTCATAATATCACAAACAGTCTTATGGGTCTCTTGGTAAGTTAATATAATCACTTAAGAGAAAGGGGCAAAGCTTAGAGTGAAAGCGAGTGACTATGTAAATGAACTGCAAAAAACTCTCTGGCAAAACAACAATATAAAGATTATTATGAAAATATGAGCGAAGATAACAGCTATTCTAACTAAAATGATAAAAACAGTTTATAATGTTATTTAGAGATAAAAACACAGTTTCGGTTGGTAGTCCGAACGCACCAGTTTTATCTGGTGTCAGTAACCTGCCCCCCCTGGGGTTGTCCGTTCTCTGTAGTAAATTATACAGGGGGAAGAAAATGAATATTGTTAGCATCAAATTAACCGTATTTTTTGAAGAGCCATTTTGGGTAGGAGTTTTTGAAAGGACATATGAGGAGTTTTTGGAGACTTCAAGGGTAGTGTTTGGTTCAGAGCCTAAAGATTATGAGGTTTTCCAGTTTGTAAATCACAACTTTAAAAAGTTAAAGTTTAGTAGACCATTAGCAACATACGATGTAACCAGGAAAAAACTTAATCCCAAAAGGCTACAAAGAGAAATACACAAAGAAGTAAAAAATGCAGGTTATAGTACCAAAGCGCAACTTGCCATGAAATTAGAACATGAGGCTAACAAAAAGGAAAAAGAGCTGTTTTCAAAGGCAAGAAAGGAAGAATTATTGGAGTTAAAATTTAGGCTTCAACAGGAAAAGAAAAAGAAAAAAAGAAAAGGCCATTGATTATTTATGCTCACCTTTAGCGGGTGAGTATTTTTTATTTATAATTGCGTTTCTGTTCATTGGGTCAGAAGGCAAATGAAAGGAGAAGTCTACTGGAACTAACGGAGAGCTACCCTTACATATAGATATACCTGTCTTATTACTCAACCAACAGCGGCAACCCCTCCCAAGAGGGGTATTTTTATACCTCTGGTCCCACTCAGAAAGGTGCCCGCTGATGCAACAGCCAACTGGTAACCTGAAACAGTAGTATAAATTAGCTAAAAGGAATAGTCACAGATAGGCCAACTGATTTGCAGTCCGTGGGGGGCCTTCCACACTGGTTCTCACATGCACACTTCATAATACCCGACATATAATATTGTAAATTTAAGGAAAGGAGTGTTTAATTTGAGTAATTATCGTAAAATGTATCCCTGGCCTTACTATCCAGTTCCAGGATATGGGAATCAGTTCCCTAATCAGTATCAACCCAGTGTTCCAATTAGATTAATGGATTATGGGCCTTACCCATTTGTTATTAACATAGAACAAGCTGCAAAGCAGAACAATAATTTTCGTCTTGCTTTATGGACAGGAAGATATTTACAACTTACCTTGATGAGCATTAATGTGGGAGAAGACATAGGTTTAGAAATGCACCCCAACCTCGATCAATTCATACGTATTGAAGAAGGGGTAGGACTTGTTCTAATGGGAGATAGAAAGGACAGATTGGATTTTCAAGCATATGTCTGCGATGATTATGTGTTTGTTATTCCTGCTGGTAAATGGCACAATCTAATTAACATGGGTAATAAACCAATTAAATTATATTCTATTTATGCACCACCTCAGCATCCACACGGAACTGTTCATAGAACAAAAGCAGATGCTGAAGAAGCTGAAGAACACCACAGAACTGAATAACAAAAGAAATTTCTTATATAAATTATGTCCTTAAAAACTGCTTGATGCTTTTGTAAAGCAAATATTAGCCTAAAGATGGCAAAAGCCAGACTCCCCAATAGTTAAAGTCTGGCTTTTGCCATCTTTATGTAGAACAGTATCAATGAAACGACATACCACACATACGATATGCTAAATGATGGAACTTGAGTCTAAATATGTGATGTTATTGTAAATAGGTATATTGAGAAGGTCGGCAGTGATGACAATGGTTTTGTTTTTAGGACCAAGAGAGGATTGGGTACTTGGAGGCTCAAACAAGGTAATTTTGGTAATTTAAAACTTTCCAGGTAAGGTAGACAGCAGAACTAGAAATAATAAAAATATAAATTTGTTTGATCAACAAAGAATCTTCTTTTTCTAGTTGATCAGAAAGGCTTTGTATATAAGAACGTTTTTGCCACAAGATTAATTCCCTCCATTAGTGACGAGATACCCATGACTATTGTCCTGTTTACAATGGTGCGAATTTACTATAAGTTTATAGAAAAATATAACATTTTACAATATTTTGGCTGAGTTTTCTAAATAATTTTTAGGAGTAGTTTATAAACAGTTCATAATAAGAACAACAAGAAAGTTTGTATTAAAAGCAAAGGATATAGATGTTCACCATGAAATAATAACACTTAGTAACGGACCAAGTGTCGTCACCGCATCCATAATTACCATAACAGCAGCACCTAACATATAGCTGTTGCAAGCCATGAAACGGTAGCGTCACTAATCCCAGTAAGATGAGATTTGGGGGGTGTTATAATGACCATAGAAGGAATGGGACACGGGACACGCTGTTGAGGCCCATCCCAAGAAGGTGTTGGTCAACACCAGGAAAATATTTTAGAAAACTGCTTGATTTGTGGAAATAAACTTGATTACCTGGAATCTGGTAGAGAGTTTTCTTGCATATATTGCGGGCGAAAAGAAATTGGCTATGTTTGCTGTTCAAATGGCCATTATGTCTGTGACGAATGTCATGGGAAAGATTCTTATGAAAAAATCTTAAATTTGGCTCTCATGTCGCAGGGCACTAATCCATTGGAAATTGCCGAAATGATGATAAAATCAGTCCCCATACCTATGCTGGGTTGTGAACATGCATGGATTGCTGCGGGAGCTCTTTTGGCAGCAATTAAAAACAACGAAGAAATTAAAATCACAGACAGCCAAATCGTCGAAGCTCTGACCCGAACAAGAAAACAGGCTATAGGAGCCTATTGTGGCTTAACTGGTATTTGCGGCGTAGCTCCTGCTATTGGGGCTTGCTTTAGCGTTATTTTGGGTGCCGCCTGTCCAAAAGATAAGGAAACTGCCACTACCATGATTGTTGTGTCTCGGGTTATTGAAACCATAGCAAATCAAACTGGCCCATGTTGTTGTAAAAATTTTGTACGGACGGCTTTAACTTTAAGCTGCCAACTCGTAAAGGAATATCTAAAAATTGCCCTACCCTGTACTATGGAGTTGGTCTGCGGTGATAGCAAACGGCATCCGCACGGCTGTAGAAAAGAAGGATGCCAATATTATCAGGATTAAGAAAGGACATATCCTATTTAATTCTTCCAGTATTAGGTATAATAATCAGTTGTCGGATTTTCAAAAGTCTGCTAAGATGCCCCGGATAGTTTATATGGGGCTGTTCAATTGGTTGAAGTAAGATATGAAAGCTTTGAGCGTATGCTTCCTATAACATAAAAAAACACACGTATAACATATTCCGTAATCAGATTTACGAGCTATGCTCTACATGTGTCGTTTTTATGTTTGTTTAAAACCTTCCTTTATACCCCGTCATTATAAGTAACGATAAAAAAATATATATTATTAGCATTTAGGCTCTTTGAATTGCCGAGGTATCTTCTACCACTTCTCTAAGCAGCCTTGAAAAATTTAGAGGCCAACAAAGTATTGAATTGCACCCGGTGTTGAAGACTTTATAAACCGTTTGTTTATAGGCTTTTTTAGTAATAAAGATTATTTTAATTCCGGGATATTTCCTATTCAAAATACTTGAATACTTGAGACTCTGATTTAGTGAGATATTATCAGTCATACCAGCTCCAAAGATAACTACAGTCGGCTTTTTATCAATAAGTATCCTGTGCCCTTCAGCCAATGACCTTGCCATGTCCACTTTAAGATTGCAATTTGATAAAGCTACTGATATAGAAAGACTGTGAAAATCATCATCATCAATTAAAAGGATTGAGCTTATTCTCATAACCCTATTCCCCTTCCCTAGAAATAAAAAATCCCAAAGGAAGGCCAGGGAATCTTAAGGAACCTATTTTTCCTTTTCCTGGCAACCCGGCTATCTTAGCAACTAATACCTTAGACCCGTGGCTTTGCGTCCTTAGCTTTCACTAAGTTTGCCTTTTTCAGATTATAAAAACTTTTGGGACTCTAAGTATATATATATCAGTCCTATGTTATAGAGTTAACAGGAAATAAGTCATATTTATGCAGGGCTATGGTCCTGTTTGGGAATGGAGTTTACCAGGAGGAATATTGGAGAGTTCCAATAAATTGGAGAACATAGATTGTTTAACATAAAAATAACCACGACTTCCCAGTCGTGGTTATTTCAGTTTTGAGTGTATTATACTAGCAGATGGCCAAAGGCGTTAAAGGTATAGCCGATGATGAGGATGCCAATGGTTACAACCCCAAAAAATACGGCTAGAAGCTTTGTTTTGACTACCTTTTTAAGCAGAATCATCGAAGGAAGGGATAAGGCGGTTACTGCCATCATGAATGATAAAGCGGTTCCTATTCCAACTCCTTTCAAAACGAGGGCTTCGGCAATGGGCAGTGTACCAAAGATATCGGCGTACATTGGCACACCTACTATTGTTGCCAAGAGCACGGAATACCATTTATCCTGTCCTAGTACCGCACTGATGATATGATCCGGTATCCAGTTATGGATGGCGGCTCCAATCCCCACCCCAATTAGAATATAGAGCCATACTCTTTTAACAATGTCTTTCACTTGGCTTTTTGAAAATTCCAATCTGGCACGAGTTGTTAATTCCTCTTCCTCAACCTCAGCTATTTGATTGCCGAAAACAAAGGATTCAACATATTCCTCCATCTTGGCTTTACTGATAACGGTGCCCCCTACTACAGCAAGTATCAGTCCAACGACCACGTAGGCAATGGCAATCTTCCAATTAAAGATGCTGGCGAGCAACAGGACAGATGCCAAGTCCACCAGCGGGGAAGAAATTAAAAAGGAGAAAGTCACGCCAATCGGAAGCCCGGCACTGGTAAAGCCGATAAAAAGCGGAATGGAAGAGCAGGAACAAAAGGGGGTAACAGTGCCTAATAAAGCGGCCAGCGTATTGGCTGTAATCCCATTGAATCTTCCTAGTATTTTACGGGTCCTTTCGGGTGGAAAGAAACTTTGGATATAGGAAATTGCAAAAATAAGTACAGATAGAAGGATAAATATTTTGATCACATCATAGATGAAAAAATGAATACTGCCGCCCAAACGTCCTTGAATGCTTAATCCAAATACCTGTTCCACTAAGGTCTTGACTAGGTTGGAGAGCCACTCCATCTTTAGCAGATGACTATTTAACCAGTCAAATATAAACATGAAATCATCCCCTTAACTTTTCTTTGAGCCGACAAATAAAAGCTTTACTGCCTAAAGCAATTCCTAAGCCTTGTTTAATCAGCAAGTTCTAAAGACTTGGGTTAACGAATTGGTAGCCGTCTCCTTTCTGAACCCAATTGATATATGCAAATATAATTATATATGAATATTAAGCTTAAAATGAAGATTTGTCAATATCATTTGCCAAGGGTTGACACCATAGGCAAGTCCGACAGATGCTAGACAGAACCATGCAGGTCAACAGGATTCAGCCAATGCTGGCTCCCAGGCTGGCTAAACTTTTAGAAGATAGCTTGGCTAGTTAAGTTTTAATGATTGCCAGGGCAAACGAAATGAAACCCCAGTAGAGAACAGAGTAAAGTTCTTTTCCGGGGTTGATATTTTTAAAGAGACTGTTATTTTACCGCACCACCTGAGCGATCCCCACCGGAACCTCAATCAGGGGACCAATGATCGCTGCAAAGGCAGCCATATGGAGAAATTCTCCTTATTCATCTTTTTCACAGACAGATTTTTTTAAGCCCATCAGCTCACAATAATTAGGAGTCTCTCGTAGGGCCGAGGGTTTGACTTCAACGGTGGTAGTTTGCAGTAACTCACCTAAATGCTGATCCACCAGCGGGTAAATTTGTTGTAAACCACTGGCTTTCAGGGTGTACAGCACTAGCTTGCCATGTTTGACGTTTTCTATTAAGTCTGCCTGACGTAAAATTTTTAAATGGTGTGACACCGCTGGTTGGGAGAGGCTGAGGCCTTGCATGATTTCGCAGACACTCATTTCCTGTCCCGACAGCATTTGAAGAATGTTCAGCCGATGGGCATCTCCCAAAGCCTTATAAAGACTCACTAACCGTTCCATATCTCACTACCTCATATATTTAAATCTTTAAATATGATTTTTTATTATATTACTATTTAATGATATAATCAACTTATTCTCCGTTATCTTTTTTTAACAGAAATTTTACATAAACTTAATTGCTTTTTGAAACTGATTCGACTCAAAATATTGATAGTAAAGAATCACCAGGTGTCATAAAACGAACAGAGGAGAGAAGACATCAGACATGAAGATTGCCATTTTTGCAGATGTACACAGTAATTTATTCAGTTTACAGGCAGTGCTGGTGGATATTCGACAAAGGGGTGTAGACGCTGTCTATTGTGTCGGGGATTTGGTGGGTTACGGCCCCCGGCCCAACGAAGTGATTGACCTGCTACGGCATGAGAACATTCCTACCATCATGGGTAACTACGATGATGCCATTGGCAATATGCGTATTATCTGTGGTTGTGACTATAAGAATGAACAGGCCATGAAACTGGGGGAAAGCTCCATCCTTTGGACCAAAGAACATACTTCCGAAGAAAATAAAGCGTGGCTCAGGCAATTGCCAGAGCGTTTGGAGTTTACCGCCGGTGGGTTGAAATTCTTGTTGGTGCACGGTAGTCCTCGCCAGCTAAATGAATATCTTTTTGAAGATACCTCCGAAGAAATCCTAAGGCAGTTCTTAACGGAGAATCATTGTGATGTGTTGGTTTGTGGCCATACCCATTTGCCCTATCATAAGCAGGTGTTTGGTGGGCATGTCATCAATGCAGGTAGTGCCGGTAAGCCCAAACACGGCAATGCCAATGTTGGCTATGCCCTGGTGGTTGCGACCAAAGGAAGCTTGCAGATGGAGTATATTCAGGTATCCTATGATTTTGAACAAACAGCTAGGGAGATCGAGGCTGTGGGCCTGCCGAGGGAATTTGCTGAGATTATTCGCACCGGGAAGGCCTAAGTTTTCTGCACTAAAGGAATTTAAATTTCATGACAACCCGGAAGTCATTGAGATGCTGGAATTGGCCAATTAAATTCTTCAAAAGAAGCGGGCGAAGCCATGAGCGCCTTCCGTCCTAGTAGAAAATAGTGTGAGGCACTCCACAACTTTGTGGGGTGTTTTTGTTTTTGCCCTTGCTTTTCATCAAAAAAATTTGATATGATAGGGCTATGAACAACAATGTGAAAATTGCCAAAGCACTAAGTGATCCGATTCGTTATAAAATTATGCTGATGCTGGCCCAAAGTAAGGCCGGTTGTTGTCCCATACCCGGTGTGGAAGACCAGCGACCAGGTTTATGTAATTGTGAGTTAATGACAGAGTTGGGTCTTATCCAGTCCAGGGTGTCCTATCATATGAAAGAACTGGTGGAGGCAGGGCTAGTGACCGAGGAACCCAGGGGGAAGTGGAAGATGTATTTTATCAATACCAAGACCCTGAGACAATTCATGGAGCAGTTAGACCAGGATTTTGCCTTGAAGTAAATTTTTTTAGATAAATAAATCAAAAAAAATTGATTTGAAGGAGGCCTTTTAATGAATGAGAGTATCCGGGAAATGGTGCGGCAGAGTTATGCCAGAGCCATTACCCAAAAGAGCGGTGGCTGTTGTGGTGGCAGTAGTTGCTGCTGTGGTTCGGCAGACCAGGCCAACCCCATTACCGGTGGGCTTTACAGCTCAGAGCAGGTGGCAGGCCTGCCTGAGGATTTGGTGGCCAATACCTTTGGTTGTGGCAACCCCACGGCCCTGGCGGAGATACACCCAGGTGAAGTGGTGCTGGACTTAGGCAGTGGAGCAGGTTTAGACGTATTGCTGTCAGCCCGCCGGGTGGGTCCCACGGGTAAGGCCTATGGCTTGGATATGACCGATGAAATGCTGGCCGAA
This sequence comes from Desulfotomaculum defluvii, assembly GCF_054657375.1. Lineage (NCBI taxonomy): Bacteria > Bacillati > Bacillota > Clostridia > Eubacteriales > Desulfotomaculaceae > Desulfotomaculum > Desulfotomaculum defluvii. The sequence continues at coordinate 398,968 of NZ_BAAHYV010000007.1, forward strand.
GCTAGGGCTAACCAAGCAAAGGCTGGTATTACGAATGTCGAGTTTTTAAAGGGCCATCTGGAAGCAATCCCCCTGCCAGATAACTGCATCGATGTGATTATTTCCAACTGTGTGATCAATCTTTCGGCAGACAAAGACCAGGCCTTGCGGGAGGCCTATCGGGTATTAAAGCCTGGTGGACGCTTGGCGGTGTCTGACATTGTATTAACCAGACCCTTACCGGAAAAACTACAGCAGGATTTACTGGCTTGGGCCGGTTGTATTGCCGGTGCCATGCAGGAACAGGAGTACCGAGAGAAGCTGGCCGCTGCTGGCTTTGTGGATAGCGAGATCCAGGTGACCCGAGTCTACGATTTCGCCGGTGACCAGGGCCAGCAGATTTTGCCTAATTCCTCGGAGGAAGAACGACAGGAGATACAGGGGTCTGTAGTCAGTGCTTTCATCCGGGTGAAGAAGCTGCCGATCAAATGAATGACAGGCATAGCATTCTAGAAATGAATTTTCACATTGCTAATTAAAAGAAAACTACGGAATGTCACATATGTGTCGAATTGTAGCTTTACTTTTATTGCTTTCTCAACTAAAATTAATTAAATTGAATTATACAGAAGCTATGAAAGGAAGAAGTAGGTCAGTTTTACGTCATTCAGAGAGCATCCGGTTGGTGAGAGGTTGCAGACGGGCTGATTCGAATACATCCTGGAGCCGCAGCCTGAATTGATAGTAGGGTTTGACGGGTACGCCCGATACAGCGTGTGAGTGCAATTGCACTTGTTGAGGGGAATTCTGTGAGGAATTCTCGAATCAGAGGTGGTACCGCAGTTTCTGCCCTCTGTTCCATTGGAACAGGGGGCATTTTTATTTTTAAAAATTTAGAAAAGGAGATTTTATAGTGAAAATTTATGATGAACTTGTAGCTCGTGGCTTGATTGCCCAGGTTACCGACGAAGAAGAAATTAAAGAACTTATCAATAGTGGTAAGGCAACGTTTTATATTGGGTTTGATCCAACTGCGGACTCTTTGCATGTTGGTCATTTTATGGCACTATGCCTTATGAAACGCTTGCAGATGGCAGGAAACAAACCGGTTGTTCTGATAGGAGGGGGAACAGGTTATATTGGCGATCCATCTGGTCGAACGGATTTGCGTTCTATGATGACACCCGAAATAATTCAACATAACTGTGATTGCTTTAAGAAACAGATGGAAAGATTCATTGAATTCGGTGCTGATAAGGCAATCATGGTTAACAATGCAGATTGGCTATTGAAGTTAAATTACATTGAATTACTTCGTGAGGTAGGAGCTCACTTCTCTGTAAATAATATGTTACGGGCAGAGTGTTATAAACAGAGAATGGAAAAGGGTCTGTCTTTCTTAGAATTCAATTATATGATTATGCAGTCCTACGATTTTTATCACCTATATAAAAATTATGGATGTAATATGCAGTTTGGTGGTGATGACCAGTGGTCTAATATGTTAGGTGGTACAGAGTTAATTCGACGTAAATTAGGCAAAGATGCATATGCCATGACAATTACACTACTAATGAATTCTGAAGGTAAAAAGATGGGAAAAACTGCAAAGGGAGCCGTTTGGCTTGACCCAAATAAAACCTCACCCTTTGAATTCTTCCAGTATTGGCGTAATATTGGCGATGCTGATGTTCTTAAGTGTATACGTATGCTTACCTTCTTGCCACTTGAACAGATTAACAAAATGGATAAATGGGAAGGCAGTCAGCTAAATGAAGCCAAGGAAATCCTAGCCTATGAATTAACTAAGCTAGTTCACGGTGAAGAAGAAGCCCAAAAGGCAAAGAAAGCTTCACACGCTCTCTTCGCAGGTGGCACAGATGATTCTGACATGCCAACTACTGATATTGCAGAAGAGCAGCTAATCGATGGTGTTATCGGTATTTTGGATTTGATGGTGGTGTGTGGTATAACATCTTCTAAGAGTGAAGCAAGACGTCTGATTCAGCAGGGTGGAGTATTTATTGATGATGCTAAAGTTAAATCCATCGATCACAATATTACTTCAGAACAATTGAAAAACGGCGTCAAAATACGCAAGGGAAAGAAAACTTACCATAAGGCTACGATGACTTTTCATAGATAATGATCCTAAAGAACTTATAAAGTTTCAGATACGAATCAATATTAATGACGCAGTTTGTCAAAGGAATATAAAAAATATCCTGTAAGCATGAAGAACTGCGGAAACAAAAGGCTCAGTTGGACCGGGATGCGTTGGTTGAGAAGACGGAAGTTCTCTCGCAACGCATCTTTTTTTATCTTGAAAAGTAGGTTAAGGTCGGAGAAACAGCTATAGAAAGCTCAAACTCAACCAATAAACATTTAAAAATACCAAAGTTTGACAAAATTCCCGAGGTAATAATTATGAAGATATTGTATTCTAAAGTTAATATATTCAAACCAGCTACCTAAAAATTAATACTTTAGGAATAGGGGGATTGACTTAATGACTTTTGAGGATAAATCAAAAGAACAAATAATCGCTGAATTGCTAGACCTGAGGAAATCTTATGAACAATTACAAATAAAATTTAACAATTGCCAACAAACTAAAGATGACCTCATTAATTTTATAGATCCGTCCCCAGATGCATTTGTATTAGTTGGACTTGATGGAAAAATAAAACGCATTAACCCTATATTTTGTAAGACTATCCTTGGATGTAATGCAGAGGAAAACCTTAAAAAAGCAAACGATCACCTAAATACTATTCTTGAAAGCATTAGTGATGCCTTTTTTACTTTAGATAATGAATGGAGATTTACATATTTTAATAAGAAGGCAGAAAGTACCTATAAAAGAAAACAACAAGAAGTTATTGGTAAAAATATTTGGGAAGAATTTCCTCAATATATTGGTACAGAATATCAAAAGGACTTCTTTAAAGCTATGAAAGACAGATTAGTGGTTCATACAGAGGGTAAAGGTATTTATTCAAATGAGTGGGTTTCTATACACATATACCCTTCTAAGGATGGAATATCTGTCTACTACAGAGATATTTCAGAGCGTAAAAGAATGGAGATAGCTTTACAAGAAAGTGAAGAACGATACCGTAAACTTTTTGAACTCTCTCCAGATTCAATTTTTGTCCATTATAAGGGTGTTATTATTGCTACTAATGTAGCGGGAGCAAAGCTTTTAGGTTTCAAAGAACCAGAAGAAGTATATGGTAAAAACCTATTGGAATTTATTCATCCTGATTATCAAGAAGGTTCTAAAACAAGGTATTATTTGGCCATGGAAGGTATTAGTTTACCTTTTTTGGAAAAAAGAATGATTTGTTCAGATGGAACAATTATAGATGTAGAAACAACAGCAGTTTCATTAACTTATCAAGGTAAAAAATGTATTCAAGTTGTTATTAGGGATATTACCAATCGAAAAGCTGAACGCAAAAGAGCTGAAGAATTACTTTTAAATCAGTTTAGACAATTAAGTACAATATTTGATTCGATCGATGCGCTAGTCTATGCTGTTGACATAGAAACTTATGAATTGTTTTTTATTAATAAATATGGGGTAGATAGATTGGGAGCAGAAGTTGTAGGTAAACCTTGTTTTCAAGTGTTACAGTCCGATCAGGCAGAACCTTGTGCTTTTTGTACCAATAATTTACTTCTTCGTAATGGGTTATCACAAGAACCTTATATTTGGGAATTTAAAAACACTGTAAGTAATCGGTGGTTTCAATGTATTGATAGAGCTATAACATGGGTTGATGGTCGGTTGGTGCGAGTGGAGATTGCCTTTGATATTACTGAACGAAAAAATATGGAGGAAGAATTAAAAAGAGTAAATCAGCAAGTAACGGATATTCTTGAGAGTATTACAAATTCATTCTTTGCGTTAGATAACGAGTGGAAGATAACTTACATAAATAGGGAAGCTCTACGATACTTCAAAAAAACAAAGGAGCAACTTTTAGATCAAATATTTTGGAATGTATTTCCAAAGACCAGAAACACCATTATATACAGTAATTTTAATAAAGCAATGTCAGAAAGAGTAGCTACCTATTTCGAAGTTTATGGCATGTATGGCGAAAGATGGTTAGAAGTAAATGCTTATCCTTATCAGGGTGGCATATCAGTTTATTTTCGTGATATTACTGATCGTAAACTCTTGCAAGATAATTTACGATTATCAGAAGCTAGATTTTCAAAAGCCTTTAATTATAGCCCTATTTCCATGTCAATATATTCCATTGATAGTGATAAATATTTTGCTATAAATGAGAGCTGTATTAAAATGTATGGTTATGGTAGGGAAGAGATTATAGGGCGTTCCGAACAAGATTTAAAAGTATGGGTAGATTTGGACGTACGTGAAAAGTATACAAAAGACATTGAGAAAAAAGGTTTTGCTCATAATCATGAATTTCGAGCACGTAAAAAATCGGGCGAAATATTTCTTGTATTACTATCTGGAGTGGCAATTACCCTTAACGATGAGAAATGTATATTATCAACAACACTTGATGTAACAGAAATTAGAACATACCAAAAAGAAATATCCCGCCTTGACCGACTTAATCTTATTGGAGAAATGGCGGCGGGAATTGCTCATGAAATTAGAAACCCTATGACTACTGTTCGTGGTTTTTTACAAATGTTAGGAAGTAAAAAAGAGTACCTTAAATACAAGGAATACCACGATGTTATGATAAGTGAACTTGATCGGGCTAATTCAATTATTTCTGAATTTTTATCCTTAGCTAAAAATAAACCGGATAATTTACAACTCCAAAATCTTAATTTAATAGTAGAAGCCATATACCCCTTGATTAAAGCCGATGCCGCAAACCTAAATAAAGATGTAAAAATTGAGATAGGAGCTGTTTCTGAGTTACTATTAAATGAAAAGGAAATTCGACAGCTTTTATTAAATCTTGTCAGAAATGGGTTAGAGGCAATGTCACCTGGAGAATGTATAACCATAAAAACTTACACCGAACAAGACGAGGTAATTCTATTGGTGCAGGATAAAGGTAAAGGTATAGAACCTGCTCTTCTTGAGAAATTAGGTACTCCGTTTTTAACAACAAAACCTGATGGGACTGGTTTGGGACTAGCTATAAGCTATAGTATTGCCAAAAGGAATAATGCAAAAATTGAAGTGAATTCCGGTCCAAAGGGAACTACATTCTACGTTAAGTTTAAAGTTCCTTAAGTACTTTAAGAAACTTTTGTCCTTTTAATGTCTTTATTTAAAACTAAATTGTTAAATTATGTAGGATATTATTATAAATATATAGAATATTAAAAACTATCTTATAATCGTTGAGGAGAAACAATATGATATGGGAAAATTCTAAAATACATCGGCATATAATATCCGTTAATTTCCAGATACTTAGTTCAATCTTACTTATTTTAATAGTATTTCTAAGTTTTACAGGTTTTCTGGCATATCGTCAAATATATGCCAGTGCTGATAACTTTGCTTTGCAAAAGGCAGAAGGTGACTTGCAATTTGCCGAAATTTTGTTAGAAAAAATGTATCCTGGTCCCTGGATGGTAAAGGGGACAACCCTATATAAAGGTTCTGTTGCTTTAAACGGCAATAATAACTTTGTAGACGAAATTGGTAAGAAAACAGGAGATACTTGTACTATCTTCTTAAATGACACAAGAATAACTACAAACGTTAAACAAAATGGTAAGAGGGCAATAGGGACTAAGGCTGCTCCTGAAGTTGTTAAACAGGTACTAGAAAATAAGCAAAATTATTATGGAGTGGCAGATGTAGTTGGTATAAAACACCAAACAGCTTACATGCCTTTATATAGTGGTAGTAAAGTTGTGGGTATGCTATATGTAGGCATTTCTAGGAAATTTATTATTGATATGCTCCTAAACTCTCTAAAGCAGATGTTATTGATTGGTTTTCCCATCTTACTACTTTCCTTTCTTTTGCTTAGATGGAGAATTAAAAGAATAATTATAACGCCTATAAATAATGTTGTTATTGGCTCCCAAACATTAGCTCAAGGAAACCTAACAGAGAAAATTACAGTTAGAGACAATAATGAACTAAAGGAATTAGCAGATTCATTCAATATGATGATAGACAATCTCAAAAATATTATTTCTAAATTAAAAGAACATTCAACTGTTTTGACAAGTCAAAGCCAGGAACTTGCAGCATCAAGCGAAGAAGCCAACGCGACTATTGAAACAATTGCATCAGATAGTAGTCAAGTAGCTGCTATTACAGAACAAGGTGCGCTAGGTTCACAGCAAACTGCTAAAAATATAAATCATACAAACATGATTGCTCAGAAAGGAAATCAATTAGCTAAAGAAGCTATTGAGAAAATGAACATACTAAGAAGTGTAGTTAACGACTCGGCCAAAGCAGTTGATTTATTACATGAGCGTTCACAAAACATTAGTAGAATACTTGAGGCTATCACTCAAATTGCTGACCAAACAAACTTACTGGCACTGAACGCAGCAATTGAGGCTGCACGGGCAGGGGAGGATGGTCGTGGTTTTGCAGTAGTAGCTGAGGAGGTAAGAAAACTAGCAGAAAAATCTGCACAGTTTTCTAATGAAATTAAAGATCTTATTTATGATATAGAAAATCGCATTGCTAAAGTATTGGGGGATATGGAGAAATGTCAAGCTGAAGTTCAAGTTGTTACCGTGTCTGTTAGAGAAACTGTATCTTCATTTGAACAAATTACCGAAGAGGTTTCCCAGGCTGCATTGGGAATCGATGAAATTGCGGTTGGGTCGGAGCATATTAGTAAGAGTACCCAAGATCTAGCCGGTTCAACCCAACAAATAAGTTCAATTATACATCAAGTAACTAACTCAGCTAGTACAATGGCAGAGTTGGCCGAAGAACTAAATTTGATTGTCAATACATTTATAATTAATAAAAATGATTGTTAAATAAACTTAATTTAATGTCCAAAAAGAGTGAATAATGTGATGGTTCATCAGTACGAATGGAGGATTTTGTTTTTATTTTAATGGGGACAATTTTGATCATAAACTTAAAACATTACCCTGAAGTTTTTGGCCTGGATTATAAGAAATATTAGGGGGGCTAGGTATATGGGTATATTTAGAAATATGAAAATTGGTACAAAAATTACGTTGTGTTTTGGATTAGCTCTATTTATTCTGGTTGGTATTGGAATCAATTCTATTTATACGCTAAATCAAATCTCTTATAATACTGAAAAAATCGAGCTTTACAACCAAAGAATAGATTTGCTTAGAGAAATTAAAGGGCACTTTGGCATTGGTATGGCTTCATTTAGAGGCTATTATGCATATGGTGAGGAAGAATATATTGACTCATACAAAAATGAAATCAACGAAATTAAGGAACATTCACAAAAACTCCTCAAAATTAGTGATAAGGTAGAGGTAGATAGGATTAATAATATAATCAAAGATATAAATGCTTTTGATAAAAGAATTAACGAAGAGTATATTGTGTTGGTTGGAAAATGGTATGAATCATTTGAGAGTAAAGATGATGCTGCGACGGAGCTTTATGATCTAAAAATCGCAAGTTTAGTGGTAGAGTTGGAACCAGTTGCTACTAAGTTAACTGACTCACTTGAAGTTCTTATCAACAATAATGATAGCTTAATTAAACAAGAGAATAAGCTAATTGATAGTATGATGGAAAAATCCAGAATCATAGCAATAAGTGTCATGATATCGTCCGCAGTTATGGCATTATTCATGGGTTTGTTATTAACAAGAAGTATTAAAATACCAGTTCTTAAGTTATCGCAAGTTGCTGATAACATGGCCAAAGGAGATTTTACCGAATCAGTTGCTATTGATTCGGGGGATGAACTTGGTCAACTTGCTATTTCTTTCAACAAGATGTCTGAAAACTTAAAGTTATTAATTGGTGAAGTAGTAGATTACGGAACTAATATAGCAGCCCAGAGTCAAGAACTCGCCGCAAGTAGCCAAGAAATAAGTGCTTCAACAGAGGAAGCGGCCAGTACAACGAATGAAGTCGCAGTTAAAGCCGAGCAAGCAATGGATTTATCTAACCAAACTTTGAATGAATCCAGAAAAATGTATTTAACCGCTCAAGAGGGAAATGTTTCAGTTAATAACACAATTAATATGATTAATGGGATTGCGCATACTGCTGCTGAAACCAGTAAGAGTATGGATGTCTTGGGTGGGCTTTCAGCTAAGATAGGAAATATTACTGAAACCATAACTAATATTGCAGATCAGACTAATTTATTGGCATTAAATGCTGCTATTGAGGCTGCACGCGCAGGGGAACACGGACGGGGTTTTGCTGTAGTGGCAGAAGAGGTTAGGAAACTTGCAGAGCAATCTAGTACTGCTGCCAAAGAAATAGGTAACCTAATCAAAGATGTAACAAACACTGTAGATGACTCTGTTAACAATACTAGTAGAACGATAAAAACTATATCTGATGGTGTAAAATTAGCTGAACAAGCTGGTTTATCAATAAATAATATTATGGATATAATGAAAAAAAATGTTTCTATGATTGAAGATATTACCAAATATATCCAGTACGCCTCTGTGGGAACATCTCAGTTATCTGCTAGTTCAGAACAAATTGCTTCTTCTACAGAACAGATGGTAAGTGCAGTCCAAGAATTAGCCAGAATAGCCCAAAATTTACAAGGTTCTGTTGAAAAATTTAGAGTATAATTAAGTGGAAGTAGGTGCCAAGACAACAAAGGAGAACTTAATGGGAAAGTATAGCAAATACATAGCGTATAAAGGAAACATAATATACAGTCAAAATAAAGATATTCTTATTAGCAAAGAGAATTCATACATATTGGTATTAGATGGAATTATAATGGGAATTTATTATGAATTACCAGAGGAGTTTCCAAAGGATAATATCATAGATTGGGGAAATAATCTGATCATTCCGGGCTTTTGTGATATGCATGTACATGCACCTCAGTTTTTACAAAGAGGCCTTGGAATGGATCGAGAGCTTTTGGACTGGCTAAATACATATACATATCCCACTGAAGCAAAATTTAAGAATGAAGAACACGCAAGGAAAGTCTATACGCTTTTTGTTGATGAGTTATTACGCCAGGGTACTTTACATGTAAATTGTTTCCCATCTATTCACTATCAAGCATCGGAAATATTGTTTGAAATACTTGAGCAGAGAGGGTTGTTTGCCTTTACAGGGAAGCTAAATATGGATCAAAATAGTCCAAAATATTATATCGAGGAGACAGAACAATCCCTTATTGAGACCGAAAAATTTATTATACAACATAAAAAAAGTAGAAATGTTAAAGTCACAATTGTTCCCCGATTTACTATCACCTGCAGTGAGAAATTGTTAGCTGGATTAGGTGAATTATCTCAAAAATACGAGGTTCCCATTCATTCACATATGTGTGAAGCAGTTAATGAAATGAAGGTTGTTAAGGAACTATTTCCTTCCTACAAAAATGGAGCGGACATATTTTATAAAAATAATCTACTTGGTCAAAGACCTACCATCATGGCCCATTGCATTTTTATGGATGACGATGTTTTAGACCTGATGAAAAATCCAAACTGTTTGGCAGTACATTGTCCGGATGCAACTGCTAATATTAACGCTGGTGGCATAATGCCAGTTAAAAAACTTTTGCAAATGGGTATAAACTTGGCAATTGGAAGTGATATAGGTTCTGGTGCAAGTTTATCAATTGCCAGAGGAATAGCCAGCACTATTCAGCATTCTAAAATTCGTAATATTTTTGACCCTCAGTGGGAAGCTGTAAATCTTGCAGAAGCTTTTTATATGGCAACGCGTTCAGGGGGAAGATATTTTAATAAAGTAGGAGCATTTGATAAAGGATACTGTTTCAATGCATTAGTAATCGATGACAGTAATATGTTCGGAGAGGATATTACTCCTGTGGAACGCCTTGAGCGCTTTTGCTATGCGGGAGATGATAGGAATATATGTATGAGATATATTCTAGGAAAAGAAGTTGTAATTTAAACCTAGGTAGTTTGGGTTTATTTAATATTATAGTCTTTGGGTACAGTGGCTGCGGGTGAACAGGTTTTACACTGTATAGTTAAAAAATGGCCTCAACCTTTATATTTAAGGTTGAGGCCATTTTTTTGTTAAGTTCCTACAAAGCAAGGTAGCATAAAAATTTGCTTGGTAAAATTTTATGTACAAATATATAAAATACATATAAATGGTTATTGACATATGTTAAATACCGAGTATAATATAAAATAAAAATGACATATGTCAAAAACAAGGGAGGCGTTTTATATGCCAAGAAGAGATGGAACTGGTCCTATGGGAAAAGGCTCAATGAAAGGAAGAGGCCTCGGAGTTTGCAGTGGAGCAAATACTAGCAGCAGTGGAACTGGGTTAGGCCAAGGACAAGGGTTAGGTAATAGAAGAGGTTTTGGGAGAGGGTTGGGAAATGGTAGTGGAAGAGGATCTGGAAGAGGGTTAGGAAACGGTAATGGAAGAGGATTTGGAAGAGGGTTAGCAGCAGGTTCTACCGTGGACAGATCACAAAAGGGTTCTTTATAAGACAAAAAAGCTCTTTTGTAATAAGTGAGGTTTAATGAATTATGCCAAGGCCTAGAAAATGGAGAAAGGTGTGTAGCCTGCCGGAGAGCAATCGATTTGGGCCACTTAACGCCCCAATAAATCATGAGCATTATGTCATTATGACTGTTGATGAATACGAAACGATACGACTAATTGATTTAGAAGGTTTTACACAGGAACAATGTTCCAAACAAATGAATATCGCACGAACTACTGTCCAGGGTATCTATAATGATGCAAGGAAAAAACTTGCAGAATCTCTAGTAAACGGAAAAGTGCTAAGGATTGAGGGTGGCGATTACAAGCTTTGCGACGGTATCGAAAAACCCTGTATGGGTGGTTTCCGTAGACATAGATGCTGCAGAGGATTTTTGGAAGATAATGACTTCTAGGTGGTAGATAAATATAAAGGAGGTTTTTTAATAATGAAAATAGCAATTCCAGTTGACGACAAGTCAATGGAAACTAGTGTATGTCAGTCCTTCGGTCGTGCTCCATATTTTCTTATTTATGATAAGGAATCAAAGGAAAGTACTTTTCTAGATAATAGTGCAGTCGCCAGCCAAGGTGGTGCTGGTATTAAGGCAGCACAGACCATTGTGGATAACCAGGTAAGTGCTTTACTCACCCCACGATGTGGCGAGAATGCTGCGAATGTTCTAAAAGCAGCTAATATCGAAATATACAAGACTGTCAACGATTCCATCAAGGATAATATCAATGCCTTTATTGACAGAAAGATATCATTATTAGACGATATTCATGCTGGATTTCATAATCATGGGGGCAAATAGTATGAAGATAGCTGTGCTAAGCGGCAAGGGAGGCACAGGAAAAACTCTTGTATCTGTAAATTTGGCTGCTTCAGTAAAGCAATCCACATATATTGATTGTGACGTTGAAGAGCCAAATGGACATCTTTTTTTCAAACCGAAAAGTATTCAATCTGAAGAAATCTCGGTCAAAATTCCTCAGATAGATGAAAACCTTTGCAATGGCTGTCGTAAATGTGTTGAGTTTTGTAAATTCAATGCATTAGCCTATATCGGCAACAATCTGTTGATTTTTGATGAAATTTGTCATTCGTGTGGCGGATGCATATTGTTTTGTCCTGAGAAAGCACTGTCGGAAAAAGAAAAATTTATCGGTGTAGTTCAAAGAGGTGTTTCTGAAAATGTCTCTGTAATTACAGGGATATTAAATACAGGAATAGCATCAGGTATTCCCATTATTAAAAGACTTTTAAGTTATACCAATGAAGATAACACATTTATCGACTGTCCGCCAGGTAGTGCTTGTATTGTCATGGAGAGTATCAAGGATGCGGACTTCTGCATCTTGGTTGCAGAACCTACTTTGTTTGGGGTTCACAATCTTAATATGGTTTATGATCTTGTGAAACTATTTGACAAACCACATGGAGTAGTGCTTAATAAGTGTCTTGATGAAGATAATCCAGCAGAGAAATTTTGTATTGAACATGGTATAAAAATTTTGGGCAAGATTCCCTTCGACAATGATCTTGGAAAGATAAACTCAAATGCCCAGATCTTAGTGAGGGAAAACAAAAAGTATCAAGATCTTTTTTCTTCTTTGCTACAAACAGTTACTAAGGAGGTGCGGCATGAAGCAGTTACTAATCCTTAGTGGCAAAGGTGGCACTGGAAAAACAACTATTGCTAGTGCCTTTATTAAGCTAGCTAATGCTAAAGCCTATGCAGATTGTGATGTAGATGCACCTAATTTGCATTTGGTTATGCATCAGTCATCGGAAGTTAAGCAATCGGACTATTATGGATTGCCAAAGGCTGAAATTGATCCCTATTTATGTGTACAATGTGATTTGTGTAGGCAAAACTGCCGTTTTGACGCTATTAATGTTGGCGCTGATTATAAGGTAAATTATTATGACTGTGAAGGCTGTGGGGTTTGTGAAGCCATTTGCCCAGTGAGGGCCATATCTCTAAATCCTGCCATAGCAGGTGATTTAATGCTATATATGAATGATTCTGTATTTTCTACTGCTCAACTGAAAATGGGAAGCGGTACCTCTGGAATGCTGGTCACCGAGGTAAAAAAACAGATGAAATCAGCAGCTTTAGATACTAAGGTAGCAATTATAGATGGTTCACCTGGTATAGGGTGTCCGGTTATTGCATCGCTGAGCGGTGTTGATATGGTTTTGATTGTTGCAGAACCTTCTATATCAGGCATCAGTGATATGGAACGGATAATAAAAACTGCAGAAAAATTCCAAACGAGAATCGCAGTTTGTATCAACAAATATGATACTAATATGGAAAATACAGAAAAAATAAAGTCCTACTGTAATAGACAGAATCTGCCTTTTGTTGGCACTATTCCCTTTGATTCAAAAGCTGTAACAGCTATCAATAATAGTCAGAGTATTGTTGATATAGATTGTGTGGCAGGTCAAGCAACAAAAGATATCTATGAAAAAACCTTCAAGTTACTGCTTGAAGAAGTCTAAAAATTTATAAAAGAAGGGAGATGGTAAAATGAGTGCAATTAGTAATCAAAGCTGCAATACCTGCAGCAATGAATCGGCAGATACTAAAGAGATAGAGCAGAAACCAGATTTTTCCCAAAAACTTCATGAATTAAGTGATGTCAAAAAAGTAATTGGTATTCTGAGTGGTAAAGGCGGAGTAGGTAAATCACTTGTAACCTCAATGCTAGCAGTGATGATGAACAGAAGAGGTTATCACTCAGCTATCCTTGATGCTGATGTCACTGGCCCATCTATTCCAAAGACATTTGGTTTGAAAGGAAAAGCAATAGCAAATGAACTAGGCTTGTATCCCACTAAAAGCAAAACAGGTATTGATATTATGTCGATTAACCTGCTTTTAGACAATGAAACAGACCCTGTAATTTGGCGGGGGCCGATTATTGCTAACGCAGTCAAACAGTTCTGGTCAGATGTAATATGGGGCAATGTGGATTTCATGTTTATTGATATGCCACCTGGCACAGGTGATGTACCTCTTACTGTTTTTCAATCCATAGACATAGATGGAATTATTATTGTAACCTCACCACAAGAATTGGTTTCAATGATAGTATCTAAAGCAGTTAAGATGGCAGAAATGATGAAGATACCAATCTTAGGAATAGTTGAAAATATGGCCTATTTTAAATGTCCGAACTGCGACGAGAAATATAATATATTTGGAAATAGCAATATTGAGGAAATTGCTCAAATGCACGGTATTGATGTTCTTGCCAAGCTACCAATTGACGCGAGAATAGCAGCAGCCTGTGACAAGGGCTCAATTGAACTTTTTGATGGTGATTGGCTAGAGAATATGGGAGATATTTTAGAAAAAGAGATGGAGATGAAATAAGTGAAAATAGCAGTAGCAAGTGAGAATGGTTTAGTTACAGAGCATTTTGGTTATTGTCAGAGTTTCAGTATTTATGAAGTTGAAAACAATCAAATTGTTAAAAGTGAGTCGATACCAAACCCAGGACACAAGCCCGGATTTTTACCTAATTTTCTAAATGACATGGGAGTTAATGTTGTTATTTCCGGTGGAATGGGTAGCGGTGCCGTCAATATCTTTAATGAAAAAGGTATTGAAGTCATTACAGGTGCTAAAGGAAATGCCGAAACCGCGGCAAAAAGCTATTTACAGGGTTCTCTTAAATCTACGGGCTCTGTTTGCCACGACCATAAGCACCACGATGAATGTGGTGGGCATTAAATTTTACGTAATCTGTCAATGGGGCAAATTACATAATTTTACAACTAAATAGTATAGAATACTAAAACCCCTAAGATCAAAAGTCTAGGGGATTTAGTATTTTTATTATTGGCATTATCAGGGTAAAAAAGTTTTACCAATGAATATCAAGAAGTAACAAGTAGCAATAATCTATTTCTTTTAACTCTTTAATTGCACCTGAAAATAAGAAATGAAAGAAGTAATATGTTATTATAGGAAAAACTAATTATGACTAAAAATAATGCTGACAACAACGGAAAAAGGAAGGAATAAGATGCTAGAAATAGGTAAAATGCAGAAACTATGCGTAACTCGGAAGACCGAGACCGGTGCCTATCTAAATTTTACTAACGCAGCGGATAGGGATGATATTTTATTACCTAAAAATGAGGTGCCATGGGGAGTTGAAATAGGAGATGAAATAGAGGTCTTTGTTTATAAAGATTCTGAGGCCAAAAACATAGCTACAGTTAAAAGACCAAAGCTAACGATTGGAGAACTAGGTTTTTTAAGGGTGGTGGAAGATACCAATTTTGGTGCTTTTTTAGACTGGGGTTTACAGAAAGACTTGTTATTACCTTCAAGAGAGCAAGTGGGTAAGATCAAAAAGGGAGATTTATGTTTAGTAGGTTTGTTTATTAACAATAATAATAGAATATGTGCAACTATGAAAATATATAATCTGCTAAGCACCCAATCACCATATCAAAAGAATAATAGGGTCCACGGAACGGTATATAGTATAAATCCGGATTATGGTATGTTTGTAGCCGTAGATAATAAGTACCATGGATTAATTCATAATAATGAATTGTACGGCGATTATTCTGTAGGTGATATTCTTGAAATAAGGGTAAAAAAGGTTAGAGAGGATGGTAAGTTGGAACTCAGTTTAAGGAATGAGGTATACAACGAAATAGAAAGTGATGCACAAATGATTATGGATCGCTTAAAAACAAGCGGTGGTACACTTCCAATCAATGATGATAGCTCTCCTGAATATATAAAGGCAGAATTAAACATAAGTAAACGGGCCTTTAAAAGGGCCGTTGGGCGACTATTAAAAGAAGGAGCAATCAAAATTACCGAAGGAGGTATTGAGACGACTTGGTAATTATCAATAGGAAATAAAGGATATATAAACATTTATTTTTCAAAAGAGAATAGGTATAATAACATATAATGTAGTGACAATAGTCTGGATTTTGTTAAAATATATAATCATCATGAGACGACAGAGATTTGTCGTCTTTTTTATTTAAAAATCAGATTTAATAAGAGGTTTTATCATGTATGATTTGAAAGACACAATTGAACTTTTACCCATTCCAACTTTTATTCTACAAAATGCAACTATTACTTATACTAATCAGGCTATGTTGAAAATGTTTGAGCATTCTATATTAACAAAGAAGTTTTTGGAGATAGTTCATCCTGAGGATCAAACTATGGTTGAACTGTTCCTGATAAATAATTTAGAAGAGTATACTCAAGACCACATCAAATTTAGGGTGGTAACATTTAATGGCAATATCATTAATAC
Source organism: Desulfotomaculum defluvii (assembly GCF_054657375.1). Taxonomy (NCBI): domain Bacteria; kingdom Bacillati; phylum Bacillota; class Clostridia; order Eubacteriales; family Desulfotomaculaceae; genus Desulfotomaculum; species Desulfotomaculum defluvii. Next base: position 414,872 of record NZ_BAAHYV010000007.1, read on the forward strand.
TGATTGTTATTTTTCTAAAATAAGGAACTTAGCTGATCAAATCTATATTGGACAACTAATAAATGTAAGTGAAAAGAGTCTTTTAGAAAAAATATTGCATGAAACCGAAGAAAGGTACAAAGAAGTTGTTGACTCTTTACAAGAGGTAATTTTTGAAATCGATATTAAGGGGAGGTTATGTTTCTCAAATTTGAGGGGGTTTGAATTCTTTGGGTATTCCAAAAATGAACTACCTGAAGAAATTTATGTTGTTTCAAGAATTCATCCAATGGACAGAGAAAGAATTCAACATAATATGAAGGCTGTTTTACAGGGCAAAAATATTGGAGCAAAAGAATACTTGGCCATTAAGACCGACGGCACTGTTTTTCCTATTATGATTAATAGTGCCCCAATAATTAAAAATGGCAAGATTGTAGGCTTAAGGGGAGTTATCTTAGATATTTCCGAAAGAAAGAAAAGCGAAGCAATCCTAAAACTATATCAATTACTATCAGAGAATACCCGAGATATTATTTTAATTGTACGCCAGAATGACGGTTCTATTATTGAAGCAAACAATGCGGCTCTTAAAGCTTATGGATACTCTAGGGAACAATTGCTTTCCCAAAGGGTCTATGATATTTGTAATTCAAAAGTATTAAAAATGTTAAACAATAACCAAATATTTGAGGCAGTTCATAGTCGTAAGGATGGACATACTTTTCATGTTGAAGTAAGTTCTCAAGTAGCAAAAATTGGAAGTGAAAATATTTGTTTAAATATTGTTAGAGATATAACTTTGAGAAAACAACAGGAAGAACATTTAAGGTACATTAGTTTACATGATTCTCTTACCAATACCTATACTAGAAGGTTCTTTGAGCAAGAAACTCAAAGACTTAAATTACTGGGGAATGTCCCAATTGGATTAATAATAATAGATGTTGATGGCTTAAAAATAGTCAATGATACATTAGGACATAAAAAAGGTGATGAACTTCTGATATTCTTGGCCAATATATTAAAATTATCGATTAGAGGTAATGATATATTGGCCAGAATCGGGGGAGATGAATTTGCTATAATCCTGTCTAATATTAATGAAGAAACTCTTAATAATACATACAACAAAATAAAAAACAACATCAAAGAATACAACAGGAAAGAGCCCGAGCTATTATTGAGTACTTCCATTGGGAGGGCCTTTTCAAAAGCTAGTTCTAATATAAATGACCTATTTACAGAAGCTGACAACAACCTATATAGGGAAAAACTACATCACAAACAAAGTTCTCGTAGTACTATAGTGGAAACTCTAAAAAAAGCTTTAGAAGTAAGGGATTTTGTTACAGAAGGACATGCTAGAAGAATACAATCCTTGGTTACTATGATCGCTAGAGGTATTGGAATACCAGAACATAAATTTGCAGACTTACATTTATTTGCTCAGTTTCACGATATAGGAAAGATAGGTACACCAGATGAAATTCTTTTTAAGAAAGGAAAATTAACTTCTCAAGAATATGAAATTATCAAAAAGCATTGTGAAACAGGATATCGAATAGCCATTTCATCCATTGACCTAGTTCCCATTGCAGACTGGATTTTTAAACACCATGAATGGTGGAATGGAAATGGTTATCCTTTAGGTCTGAAGGGAGATGCCATTCCTTTAGAATGTAGAATACTATCTATTGCAGATGCCTTTGATGCAATGACAAGCGATCGTCCCTATCGTAAAGCATTACCAAGAAAAGTTGCACTAGAGGAACTCAATAACAATGCTGGGGTACAATTTGACCCAGAGTTAGTAAGGGTGTTTCTTAAAATATTAGATAAAATAGTTACTTGGTAAGGATAGAAATATGCTAAGGATAAAAAAAGAATTAAAGATGTACAAGAAAAATAGCAATAATAACTCAAAAGGCATCTGCCATCAGGTAGGTGCTTTTGCTTTACAATATTGTGTATAGTACAATATAATGATTCAGGAGTTTATTTTTATGAGCAAAATTAAGATGGTATTGATAAATTAAATAGAATATAGCATTTTTATGTAGGTGAAATATTATTGCCATTATTAAAATTGCTCATAGATTTGGAGTGTCCAAAATAAAATAGCCATTCCGAGGAGAGAAAGATAAGATGAGACTCTAAGGCAAAGGAAGGTAATTCATGTCGGAAGAAATGGAAAACATTACTAGAATAAATTTAGATGGCAAAGAATTTATTCTTATTGGTACTGCCCACGTATCAAAACGCAGTGCAGAACTAGTTAAGGAAGTTATTGAAGCTGAAAAACCAGATTCTGTTTGTATAGAGTTGGATGAACAAAGATATCAAACCATAACCGAAGGAAGTAAATGGCAGGATACGGATATTTTTAAGATAATTAAAGAAAACAAAGCCACGCTGCTTTTAGTTAATCTTTTAGCTTCATCCTTTCAAAAACGTATGGCTAACCAATTTGGTATTAATCCAGGACAAGAGATGATTCAGGGAATTAACTCAGCAAAAGAAATAGGTGCCAGCTTAGTATTGGCCGATAGAAATATTCAAATTACCTTTGCCCGTATTTGGCATAGCGTAGGATTTTGGGGTAAGCTAAGGCTTGCTAAGGATCTTATCCTTAGTATTTTCGATGATGAGAGCATTACGGAAGAGGAAATGGAAAAATTAAAATCCCAAGATATGCTAAACTCTATACTCAGTGATTTTACAAAATCCTTTCCCAAATTAAAGACTACCTTAGTTGATGAACGGGATCAATATTTAGCACAGAAAATAAAAGAAGCTCCGGGTAACAAGGTTGTTGCAGTACTGGGGGCTGCCCATGTACCAGGTATTAAAGAAGAAATAAAAAAAGAACATGATTTAACCAAATTAGTTCAGCTACCTGCTAAATCTAACATTACAAAAATTTTAGTCTGGGCTATTCCGATCCTTTTTATTGCACTGATAGCCTATACCTTTATCACTAATCCTGTTGTTGGGGCTAAACAATCAATAAGTTGGGTGCTCTGGACGGGATCCTTTGCAGCTCTGGGAACTGCCCTTGCTTTTGGACATCCCCTTACTATTCTTACTGCCTTTGTTGTAGCACCCATTACTACCTTACATCCATTGATAGCAGCTGGGTGGTTTGCTGGACTTACACAGGCCTATATACGTCGACCCAGTGTAAGGGATTTTGAAAATCTGACCGAAGATATTTTTAGCCTCAAAGGTTTCTGGAATAATAAGGTGACGAGAATTCTTTTGATAGTATCATTAGCCAACTTGGGAGGTTCAATAGGAACCTTTATCGGCGGAGCCGATGTAATTCGCCTATTTTTGAAAAACCTGTAACCTTAAGCTATTTGGAATTGAAATTGTAATAATGGTATAACTTGGGTTGAATGGAAGCAAAATACCCCTCAGTAAAGAAGTGAGGGGTATTTTTTAATTTTATGGATTAAATAGATTTGTAACAATGTGTTAAAGAAAATTTTTGTTTTAAGTTAAATTTTTTAAAAACTGCTACTTGTACATTATTAACAATATGATAAAATTGATGATATCATATTAATGCATAAAAATGTATAAAAATACAAACCTAAATATTTATTATTCAATGGTAGTAGTGCTAACATAATAGTTGACCACCTTGGTGGCCAGTGATAATAAAAAAATTGACCACCCCGAGAGCCCTATCCTGTATGATTGAAGTTGACGAGACAACAACATACAGGAGGAAAGGACATGCTCAAGATGGTCGATATAGAGTATATCAGAAAAAAGCACTTTATTGAAGGTTGGTCAATACGTAAAATCAGCCGTAACCTTAACGTTGCACGGCAGACCGTCCGTAAAGCTCTTCAAAGCTCAGACATACCAAAATACAACCTATCCCAAAACAAGCCTTGTCCAGTTATGGACCCATACAAAAATATCATTAGGGAATGGCTAGAATTCGATAAAACCCAGCCTCCTAAACAACGGCATACTGCCAGACGTATTTTTAACCGACTCTGCGAAGAGTTTGACTTTACTGGCAGCGAATCATCGGTAAGACGTTTCATCCAGTTAGAAAGAAATACAACTAAAGAGGTGTTCGTTCCACTTACAGCTGATTGGGGTGAGCAAGCCCAGGTAGACTGGGGCAGAGCAAAGGTCTACATCAATGATCGCTTAACCGAGGTTTGCCTTTTCTGTCTAAGACTTAAAGCTAGTTTAGTTCCATTTGTTTGGGCCTCTCCTACTGAAAAATTAGAAGCATTTCTAGAAGGTCATAGACTTGCCTTTGAGTGGCTAGGTGGAGTACCCGAGACCATTGTGTATGATAACCCAAAGACAGCAGTTACTAAGATTTTAAAAGGGCCATATAGGGTTGAACACACCATGTTATCTAGCCTAAGAGCCCATTACCTATTTGACAGTGAGTTTTGCACCCCTAGTAGGGCTAACCAGAAGGGTACCGTAGAGAACCTTGTTAAATATGTAAGGCGTAATGCCATGGTTCCCTTACCACGGGTTAATTCCCTTGAAGAACTAAATCAGAAATTAATAAGCTGGTGTGAAAAACAACGCCAAACTAACGCTAAAAATTGGGAATTGGAACGCCTGGAATTAAGACCTTTGCCAGCAAGTCCTTTTAGATGTTGTAAAACCAACGTAGTTAAGGCTAACAGTTTACTTCTGTTCCAGTTTGAACGCAATTATTACTCAGTTCCCATGGATTGTGGACACAAAAGACTCCGGGTAGAAGCATTTGTGGATAAGCTAGAAGTCTATGACAGTAACAAATTAGTAGCTATTCATAACCGTTCCTATAAACGTGGCGAAAAAGTCATGGAACTGGAACACTATCTACCTGTAATTGCACGGAAGCCAAGGGCTGCCAAGAATGCCCTGGTAGTTAGAAAGCTTCCTGAAGTTTACCAAAAACTAAGGGTTATGTTGTGTAAACGTTCTCCGGAAGGATATCGGGAATATGCTAAAATTCTTCTCCTAAACATGGAGTATAATTTCAAAGATGTATTAACTGCCGTAGAAGATAGTCTAAAATCAGGCTACATAGGGCTTGAGCACATACGACAGTTGTTGATATCTAAAGGATTAAGAATAAAACATACAGTCAAAGGGGTCGCCACCAATACACTTCCCAACCTGGACATTCCCGTTGACAGCCCCTCTAAGTTTAATTACCTCATAGGGGGTGCCACAACATGAGTGAGCATTTAGATCCACGGGAGGCCATGGTGGATATCTACTGCAAGCAACTTAAGCTTCCAGGGTTAAAAGCTTCTTTCCGAGAACTGGCCCGGGATGCCATGGAACAAAACCAGACACCCACTTCATTTTTAGCTGCTTGTCTAGCTAAGGAAGTTGAAATACGGGTTCAAAAAAGATTATCTACAAGACTGAAACAAGCTAAATTTAGTGAAATTAAAACTCTGGAAAGCTTTGATTTCACCAGTATTCCTAAACTTCCTAAGACAAAGGTTATCTCCTTGGCAGAATGCAAATTCATCAAAGAACGAGAAAATGTCATTTGCATAGGCCAATCTGGCACTGGTAAGTCGCACATTGCCACAGCCATTGGGATTACAGCTATTCAGCTGGGATACAGGGTAAGATTCATAAAGGTTTATGACCTTATTCAAGAACTTTTAAAGGCAGAGAGTGAGTATCGCCTCCCGAGGTACCTTAAGATCTGGAATAAATATGACCTTGTTATTTTAGATGAGCTTGGCTACATAAACCTTGGTACCGGTAGCCCCCTTCTCTTCCAATTCTGCTCTGAGCGTTATGAACAGGGAAGCCTGGTCATAACTACAAACTTAGATTTTTCACGTTGGGAGGAGGTGTTTGGGGATAATGCACTAACAATCGCTCTCCTAGATCGGTTAACGCACCATGCCCATGTACTTCCGTTTGTGGGTGAGTCTTACCGATTTAAAGAGAGCAAGGAAAAACTAGACCCAGATTTAAATCAATAAACCGCCTCGAGGGTGGTCAATTTTTTGGTTGTCACGGTGGTCAACTTTTTGATTGACATTACTAAATGGTTTAAAGGGAGGACTAACATGCCAAAAAGAACGGACATAAATAAAATTTTAATCATAGGGTCCGGTCCTATTATAATTGGACAAGCCTGTGAGTTTGACTATTCTGGAACCCAAGCCTGTAAGGCTTTACGAAATTTAGGTTATCAAATAGTTCTAGTAAATTCCAATCCTGCTACCATTATGACTGACCCTGGAATTGCAGATTCGACCTACGTAGAACCTCTAAATGTCAAAAGTCTTACTGAAATCATTGTTAAGGAAAGACCTGATGCTGTTTTGCCTAATTTGGGTGGGCAGACGGCTCTCAATCTTTGCTCAGAGCTTAATAAAAGCGGTATTTTAGAAAGATATGGAGTAAAAGTTATTGGCGTTCAGATAGACGCAATTGAACGCGGCGAGGACCGCATTGCCTTCAAGGAAACAATGAGCAGGCTTGGTATCGAAATGCCCCGCAGTCAGGCAGCCTATAGTGTTGAAGAGGCTGAAAAAATAGCACAGGAGCTTGGGTATCCTGTTGTTATCAGACCTGCTTATACCATGGGTGGTACCGGTGGGGGACTTGTTTATAATGTGGAAGAGCTGAGGACCATTGCCAATCGTGGTATTGCTTCCAGTATGGTGGGACAAATTCTTGTAGAAGAATCGGTTCTCGGTTGGGAGGAACTTGAGCTAGAAGTTGTAAGAGATAGTAAAAACCAGATGATTACGGTTTGTTTTATTGAAAACATTGATGCCATCGGGGTACATACAGGTGATTCCTTATGTGCAGCTCCGATGCTTACCATCAGCCCTGAGCTGCAGCAGCGCTTACAAAAGTATGCCTATGCTGTTGTGGAAGCTATTGAAGTAATTGGGGGAACCAATGTTCAGTTTGCCCATGATCCAAAAACCGGCAGGGTTGTTATTATTGAAATTAACCCCCGTACTTCCCGTTCCTCAGCACTGGCTTCAAAGGCTACGGGCTTCCCTATCGCTTTTGTCTCTGCCATGCTGGCAGCTGGTTTAACCCTTGATGAAATTCCCTACTGGAGGGATGGAAGCCTAGAAAAGTATACTCCTTCCGGTGATTATGTTGTTATTAAATTCGCCCGCTGGGCCTTTGAAAAGTTCCCTGGTGCCCAAGACAAACTAGGGACCCAGATGCGTGCAGTTGGCGAGGTTATGAGTATTGGTAAAAACTATAAGGAAGCTTTACAAAAGGCCATTCGTTCTCTGGAAATCAATCGTTACGGTTTGGGTTTTGCCAAAAGTTTTAATCAGTATTCCCTTGATGAATTACTCTCTATGCTTACTGAACCAACCAGTGAGCGTCAGTTTATCATGTATGAGGCACTTCGTAAGGGTGCAGACATTGATCAGCTTTATAAAATAACCTATATAAAACCCTATTTTATTGAACAAATGAAGGAGCTTGTTCTTCTTGAAGAGGAAATCCTGAAATACAAGGGTGTAAAATTGCCGGATGATTTGTTAATCAAGGCTAAAAATGATGGTTTTGCTGATAGATATTTAGCTATGCTATTAAATCTGAGCGAAGCAGAAATCCGTAAGGCAAGAACTGCTTTAGGTATCGTTGAGGGCTGGGAAGCAGTACCTGTAAGTGGCGTTGAAAATGCATCCTACTATTTTTCTACCTACAATGCTCCAGATCAAACCTCAGTAAGTGACAAGCCAAAGGTTATGATTCTGGGTGGTGGGCCCAATAGAATAGGTCAAGGTATTGAGTTTGACTACTGCTGTGTTCATACAGCCTTTGCTCTGAAAGATCTAGGTTTTGAAACAGTTATTGTTAACTGCAATCCGGAAACTGTTTCCACTGACTACGATACCTCCGATAAGCTGTACTTTGAACCACTTACAGTAGAAGATGTTTTAAGTATCTATGAGAAGGAAAAGCCCCTTGGTGTAATCGTTCAATTTGGAGGTCAGACTCCTCTTAATATTGCAAAGGAACTTGAACAGGCTGGTGTAAAAATCCTTGGTACATCCCAGGAAACCATTGACTTGGCTGAAGACCGTGATAGGTTTAACAGTATGATGCAAGAACTCGGTATTCCCATGCCTGAGTCAGGTATGGCAGTTGATATTGAGGAAGCTATTGCCATTGCCAAGGAAATTGGCTATCCCTTAATGGTTCGCCCTTCCTATGTTCTTGGGGGCAGGGGTATGGAAATCGTTCATGATGAGGAAATGCTTCGCAAGTACATGGCTGCAGCAGTGGGAGTTACCCCTGAAAGACCGATCTTGGTGGATCGGTTCTTGGGACATGCCATTGAAGCAGAGGCAGACGCCATTGCCAATGGTAAAGATGCCTTTGTGCCAACTGTGATGGAGCATATTGAATATGCTGGCGTCCACTCTGGGGATTCCGCCTGTGTTATTCCTCCTGTTAGCATAGCAGAGAAACATATGAACACCATTGTGGAATATACCAAGAAGATTGCTAAAGAAATGAAAGTTGTTGGCCTTATGAATATGCAATATGCCATCGCAGACGACAAAGTTTATGTTCTGGAAGCCAATCCAAGGGCATCAAGAACAGTTCCTCTTGTTTCAAAGGTCTGCAATATCCCCATGGCTCGCATAGCCACAGAAATCATCATGGCTGACTATGCTGGTAAAGAGTATCCCATGGACAGTCTTGTAAATAAAAAAATCCCTCATTATGGGGTCAAAGAAGCGGTACTACCCTTTAATATGTTCCCTGAGGTTGACCCAGTATTAGGACCCGAAATGCGCTCAACCGGAGAAGTATTGGGCATGGCGGATTCGTTCGAACTTGCTTACTACAAGGCTCAGGAAGCAACACAGATATCACTGCCTACCTCGGGAACTGTGCTGATTAGTGTGAATGATAGTGATAAACAAGACGTACTTGTGGCAGCCAAGGAATTTTCTAATATTGGCTTTAAAATCAGAGCAACAGCAGGGACCTGCAAATTCCTTATAGCAAATGGCGTTCCCTGTGAGAATATTAAAAAGATCTTTGAAGGACGACCCAACATAGCCGATAGCATTGCTAACAAGGAAATAAATCTGATCATTAACACACCACAAACTAAACTTAGTGAATTGGATGATTCATATATCCGTAAGATAGCCATCAAGCACAAAGTACCCTATATCACCACCATGACTGCAGCTCTAGCAAGTGCAAAGGGTATTGCAGCCTATATAAAAAATAGTTTGTCAGAGTCTAAGAAAAAGTCTTTACAAGAATACCACTCCGATATTACTGGTTAATAATAAAATAATTATTAGCATGTATTTCCTCCAAGTTTATTATTAACTTGGAGGATTTTCTTTTTCCTAAAACAAGCTGGATGACAACAAGAAGGTATATTTTTAGCAATCGAATTCTATTATTGATAGGGAACCGTAGAAGGTTACAAAAAAGATTATAAATAACTAGTTAATAGGTATATATCAAACATATAACTAATGAAATAAATTATTGAAAATTTTTAATTTTAAGAAGGTGTTAAGAACTTGGTCGAAGAATGAATTACCTAATCTAAATAGCCTAGGCTATTTTTGTTTATTTAGAGATGCAGATAAGATAAGAAAGAATTTTTTTAACATGGGAGGGGTCAGGGTGAATAAAAAAATAAATACAATGTTTTTTAGTCCCACGCGAACAACTAGTAAGATAGTTTCAGGCATAGCAAAGAAAATTTCAGAGAATATCCCAGAGAAAACAACCATAAATAGCATTGATTTTACATTACCAGGCGCAAGAAAAGAACAATGCTCTTTTTCAGAAAAGGATATTGTCATTATAGGGGTTCCAGTGTATGCAGGAAGGGTGCCAAATGTATTACTAAATTTTTTAAATACTATTAAAGGTAATGGTGCGTTAGCTGTTGCTGTAGTTGTCTACGGCAACAGAAATTATGACGATGCTTTAATAGAGTTAAGAGATATTCTTGTGTTATGCGGTTTTAAAGTTATTGCAGGAGGTGCTTTTATAGGGGAACACTCATTTTCTAAAACCCTTGCCAAGGACAGACCAGATGACAAAGATATGGCCATCGTAAGTGATTTTGCCAATAAAATATATAATAAATTAACGTCTCAAGATACTTGGCAAATAGTAGATGTAAAAGGGAATATACCTTATAGAAACTATTACAAGCCCAAAAACAATGAAGGTGCCTCTGTTGACATTAGGAAAGTTACGCCAAAAACAAATAGCAATTGCAATGATTGCAAGCTATGTGTAGAAGTCTGTCCTATGGGCTCCATTGATTATGATGATGTCTCAAAATTAAATGGAATTTGTATTAAATGTGGTGCCTGTATTAAAAACTGCCCAACAGAAGCGAAGTATTACGATGACCCTGATTATTTAAGACATAAATATGAATTAGAAGTTGATTTTGCCAGTAGGAGAGAACCAGAATTATTTTTATAGGTAGAGAAAAGAGTCAAGGGATGTTTCCTTGACTCTCTTTTTATTTTCCATGATCCATTGGGAATTATAACTTAATATTTTTTAGCTTGCTGCACACTGGTACGGGCTTTTCCCCTGGCCAAGGAGGCAAATATTCCTCCAAAGCACATTACGGTAAATACAATGAAGGCAGTCCTAGTACCTTTAATGAGTAAGTCTGGGTCTACTGAATTTATATTTACATCACCAATAAAAATGGTTAACAGCAAGGTTACTACAGCCATGCTGATAGTTTGACCGGTAAGTCGCATGGTGCCCAGGGTGGAAGAGGCTACCCCATAAAATCTTTTTTCTACCGATCCCATTACGGAGTTGGTATTCGGTGATGAGAACAAAGCAAAGCCAATGCCCAGCAAACCAAGGTTAATTACCACTAACCAAATTGGAGTGGTCTTGGTTAAGAAACAAAATACGAATAACCCAAGGGTGGTAATGGCCATACCCCAGGAAGAAACAATCCGAGGATCAATACGATCAGATATGGTTCCTGCAAGGGGTGACAACAGAGCCATCAGCACTGGTTGAGAAAGGAGAATCAAACCAGCTGTTTGGGAGTTGAAACCCAATACCACCTGCAGGTACATGGAGAGTAAAAATCCTAAGGCAAAAGTTGCACTGTAGTTAATGAGTGCTGCTAGATTAGAGAATGCAAAGGTGATGTTTTTACTAAAAAGACTTAAATGTAATACAGGATGGCTAACCTTCATTTCATAGCGGATAAAGGCGATTAATACTATCAGGCCAATGACCAGGGCATATTTAGCCCAAACAACTGAATCAATGGCTGAAATTCCATACATGAAGGACACCAAACCCACTGAATAGAGAATCGATCCTAACAGATCAAAGGGTTCTCCCTTGGCACCAGCCCACTCCCCCTTTAACTTGGCAACGGCAAAGAATAGTACAGCAAAGGCAATAAAAGCTGTCAAGTAAAAAATCGATGACCAACCTAAGTTATGGTTCAGGAAACCACCCAGTACCGGACCTAGAGATAGACCAGTATAAACGGTTGCTACGTTAATCCCCAAAACCTTACCTCTCTGTTGAGGTGGAAAAACCGAGGTCAAAATAGCCATACTGGTACCAAAGATCATAGCACTACCAATACCCTGCAAAACCCGCAAAAAAATTAATGAGTGTATGGACCAGGCTAGGCCACAGAGAACAGAGGACAGGGCAAAGGCAGTGATCCCAAATAAAAATATCTTTTTTCTGCCCACAATGTCCGCTAGTCTACCGAAGGGTACCAGAAAGGTGGCTGAGGCCAATAAATAGCTGGTAGCTACCCAACTAAGTAAAAGAGCATTACCATTAAATTGATTGCCAATTGATGGTATAGCTAGGTTAACAGCACTGCCCATGAAGGGAGTCAAAAAGGATGCCCCACAGGCCACCAAAAGGGTATATTTTTTTAGTGATTCACTTGCATCCACCTTCATCAATCCTTTACTTTATTTTCTAGTTATCATAATACACTTATTTTATGTAACGGGAAATGTTAAAAAAGGAAAACTTTATTAAGATTGCAAGTTTTTATGCCATGAGACTTAGTCAGTTGATTTCAAAAAAGTGACAAATTCCTTAAGTTCCAATACTAATGATTATTAATTAGCTAATGAAATAGAACAATATGGTAATATATTACTATGATGTGAACCATTATCCACTTTTTGCTAGTTACAGTTTTGAATTGAAAGGCGGGATTTAGATGATGTGGAAAGAGAAGTATAAAATTGGCGTACCTCTCATCGATAAGCAGCATGAAGAGCTTTTTAAACGGGTATCGGATTTTATCCAAACGGTTCGAGGAGAGGGTGATTGGGAATCTAAGCTTAGTAAAGTAAAAGAAAACATGGAATTTATGCAAGAATATGTAGTGGTTCATTTTAATGCAGAGGAAATTTACCAAGAAAAAATCAAATATCCCGATTTGGAAAATCACAAAAAGGTCCATGCAAAATTTAAAGCAGATGTAAATGGCTATGTCCAGCGGTTGGAACAAGAGGGCTACAGTGAGGAACTTGTACAAGAATTTGGCGGTAAACTAATGGCCTGGTTGATTATGCATGTGGCTGCTATGGATCAGAAAATCGGCGAATATGTAGAGGGTCAAGGGGGGGAAATCTGATGAAAGCAGAATATGTGAACTCCTTTTTCCAAGCAACCATTGATGTATTTGCTTTGATGCTGGATCTAAAAGTTGAACGAGGGGCACTAAGGTTATTGGAAGATATGATTCCTAGTAAAGATGCCAGCGTTCTTCTTGGTATGACTGGTGATATCAAGGGAACCGTATTATTTAACTTCCCCAAAGATATGAGTTTAGAAATGGTTAAAATTATGAGCGGTATGGAAATGAATGAAATAGATAGCTTTGTCTCCTCAGCCATTGGCGAGGTAGCTAATATCATTGGTGGTAATGCAGTGACAAACCTGGCAGCTAACAATTACATTTGCGATATTGTAACACCACAGGTATTTGTTGGGGAATACAAATCCTTATCCCTGGCCAAGGAAAAAGCTCTGTTATTACCTTTAAAAACTACTATCGGCGAATTTGACATTGTCCTATTTCTGAAGGAAAAATAGAAGCTTAGGATATCATAATCTAGGTTAAAATACTACCAAATAGATGGCAGGTAAATATTCTACAGGAGATAACATGACAAATTTTGAAGAAATAGGATTAAATTCAAAACTTATAGAAGGTTTAAAAAAGGTAGGCATAACTCAACCTACCGAGATTCAGGCCCAAGCAATACCAGTTTTATTGACAAATAGGGATCTTATCGGACAATCACAGACTGGAAGTGGCAAAACATTGGCCTATTTACTGCCACTTTTTCAAAAGATCAATAGTGATAAAAGGGAAATGCAAGCCATTATTTTGGCACCAACCCATGAATTGGTTATGCAGATTCATAGGGAGATAAGGATCCTCTCCGAAAATTCCGGCTTAGCGGTTACATCTGCGCCAATTATTGGGGAAGTTAATATAGTAAGACAAATAGAGACCCTGAGGGAGAAACCCCATATTATTGTAGGATCAGTGGGAAGAATTCAGGAACTTATCAGCAGGAAAAAGATCAGTGCCCATACCATTAAAACCATCGTCATAGACGAAGGTGACAGACTTCTGGACCAAAATGATATTAATCGCGTAAAAGCAGTTATTAAAGCTACCATGAAGGATAGACAATTGATGGTTTTTGCAGCACACATAAATGAAAAGGCATTAATAATAGCTAAGGAGTTATTGCAGGATGCTGAAGTTATAAGGATTGCAGATAGGACTTTGGTAAATACAAATATCTCTCATTATTATTTTATTGCCGGTAGTCAAAGGGATAAACTTGAGGTTTTAAGAAAACTGCTGGCTGCCTATAAACCAAAGAAGGCAATTGTCTTTGTCAATAGTAGTGAGGAAATCGAAAGAATTACAGAAAAGCTTCAACACCATCACTACAAAGCTTACAAAATTTTAGGCCGAGTGTCCAAGGAAGAGCGTCAGAGGTCCTTAGAGGCCTTTAGAGGAGAGGAAAACCAAGTTTTAGTGGCCTCGGATATCGCTGCCAGGGGTCTAGATATTAAGGGTGTAACTCACATTTTTAATATGGATTTAACCGAAGAATCGATGGAATATTTGCATAGGGCCGGTAGAACTGGCAGAAACGGCCAGCAAGGTACGGCAGTGACCATTGTTACAGAAAGGGAATTTAATATTATTAAAAGATTTGAAAAAGAGCTTAAAATAAGAATTGATAAAAAAGGAGTATACAAAGGGGTTATAGTTGATCCAGACAGAGGTAGGCCGTCAGTTAAAAAAAGGAGTACAACCAAAGGTTTAGTTAAATCTAAGTAAATTTATTAAGATGCGACAGTGGATTTATTCTTCACTGTCGTTCTTATCTGTTATATCCGAAAACAATTATGTTATAATTCAATATATTTAGAAAATTATAAAGGGGTAGGTCTATTGAAGTCTAAGGTACCTATAACGGAACTTCAAGCACGTATGAAAAGGTTTAGAGAAAAAATGCAAGGGTCAAATCCGGACTGGCAAATGGTGATAGTTATTAATAAAGTTAACCAATACTACTTTACTGGGACTATGCAAGACGGTTTGTTAATAATTCCCCGGGAGGATGAAGCAATTTTTTGGGTGCGTCGTAGTTTCGAACGTGCCTTGGGAGAATCACTGTTCCCCTTGATTAAACCCATGCATACTTTTCGAGATGTAGCTGCATCCCTCAAGCAGTTTCCTAAAGTTGTTTATATGGAAACGGAGATAGTTCCCTTGGCATTTTATCAGCGACTTCAGAAGTATTTCTCTTTTACCGAAGCACGTTCTGTAGATACCCAAATAGCTGCTGTAAGAGCAATAAAAAGCCCTTATGAGCTATCCCTAATGGAGCAATCAGGGAAAATTCATCAAGTAGTTATGGAGGATTATGTACCTAAAATCATTTCAGAGGGGATAAGTGAAGCAAGACTAGCCTCCGAAGCCTTTACTTTATTGGTTGAGGAAGGGCACCACGGGGTAACCCGTTTAAGAGGGTTTGACACTGAGATGGCACTAGGATATACAGCCTTCGGTGAAAGTTCCATTTACCCGACCTGTTTTTATGGGCCTGCTGGGAGCTACGGTATAAGTTGGGCAGTGCCTACCATGGGTAGCCGAGAACGTAAACTTAAAAAAGGAGATTTGATTTATATTGATTTAGGCTGTGGGGTAGGCGGTTATCATACTGATAAAACCATGACCTATATGTTCGGAAAACCCCTGCCAGCAGAAGTTATCGCAACTCATAATCAATGTGTGGAAATTCAGTACCAGATTGCAGAGATGTTGAAACCAGGTGCAATTCCAGCTGCTATATATGAAACTATCATGAACAGACTTAGCAATGAGTTCCGTGAAAACTTTATGGGTTTTGGTAAACAGGCTATACCGTTTCTTGGTCATGCAATTGGTCTGTGGACCGATGAACTGCCTATAATAGCCAAAGGTTTTTCCGAACCTTTACAAGAAGGAATGGTTTTTGCCATTGAACCTAAGAAAGGAATTAAAAATGTTGGCATGGTAGGAATTGAAAACACCTTTGTGGTTACCCCCCAGGGCGGACGTTCCATCACTGGAAATCATCCCGGATTGATGCCTATTTATTAGCTAGCAGTAAAGGTGCGGCGGCTTACGGATATTTGGCCGTATAGATCCATTAAAAAAAAATAAAAATAATAACGGCTTTAATGAAAACAGGGGGTCGTTTATTATTTTTTCTATCAGTGTAGCCATTATCATAGCATTTGTTTTGTGGGGAGCACTTTTTCCACAAAGTCTAGGTCATCAGGCTAATAGTTTATTAGCCTTTATGACTGAGAAGTTTGGTTGGTTTTATCTGCTTGCAACCTTTGGTTTTCTCATATTTGCTATTTATCTTGCTTTCAGTAAATATGGCCAGATTCGTTTGGGGGATGATGACGACAGACCAGAATATTCCAATATCACTTGGTTTGGTATGCTATTCAGTGCGGGCATGGGCATTGGGCTGGTATTCTGGGGTGTTGCAGAACCCGTAAGCCATTATCTAACCCCTCCCCAGGGTTATCAAGGAGGGACAACAGATGCGGCTAGGGTTGGCATGAGATATGCTTTTTTTCATTGGGGTTTTCATCCCTGGGCTATTTATACGATTATAGGACTCTCATTAGCCTATTTTAACTTTCGTAAGGGCTACAAGGGTCTTATCAGTTCCACCTTTTATCCATTGTTGGGCGACCGCATTAATGGTCCTATAGGTAAAACAATTGATGTACTGGCCATTGTAGCCACTGCCTTTGGCGTTGCGACCTCCTTAGGCTTAGGAACTCTGCAAATTAATGGTGGACTTTTTCACCTTTTAGGTATTCCTAATAATACCCTTGTTCAGTTTATCATTATTGCAGTTGTTACGGTATTATATATGATTTCCGCTACCACGGGACTGGATAGGGGAATCAGAATTCTGAGTAATGCCAATATCACAGTGGCAACAGCTCTATTGCTTTTTGCTTTATTTTTAGGACCTACTTCCTTTATTTTTGATACTCTAACAACTACACTGGGTGATTACCTGCAAAATCTTATACAAATGAGTCTTCGTCTTACGCCCTTTACCCAGAATAAATGGGTTGTTAATTGGACCTTGTTTTACTGGGCCTGGTGGATAGCTTGGGCTCCCTTTGTCGGAATGTTTATTGCAAGGGTATCAAGGGGGCGTACAATTAAGGAATTTATTTTGGGAGTGTTACTCATTCCTAGTTTGTTTAGTTTTTTTTGGTTTGCAACCTTTGGGGGGACGGCGTTAAGCCTTGAGATATTCGAACATAAGGGGATTGCCACTGCGGTTCAAGAAGATATTACAACCGCATTGTTTATTACCCTAGGACAGCTACCCTTGGGCACTTTGTTAGCTACTATAGCAACATTATTAATCATCACATTTTTTGTTACATCCGCAGACTCCGCTACCTTTGTTCTAGGAATGCTATCCTCTAATGGGGATAACAACCCTTCCAACAAGGTAAAGTTGACTTGGGGAATACTGCAATCTTCCATAGCAATTGTATTGTTATTGAGCGGAGGTTTGCAAGGCCTGCAGACAGCTTCTATTGTGTCAGCACTGCCCTTTGCCATGATCATGGTTTCCATGTGTTTTTCTATTATGAAAGCCCTTGAGGATGACTATGATGATATGGTAAGGGAATACCGTAAAAGGACGGGAAATAAGATTGCACTTAAACCTTTGCCTGCAGGGAAAAGGAAATTGAGAAATAAATAATATAAATTGTGGAGGCAAAAATATGAAATGGGTTTTGTTCGATTATCCTAGATGAAGTACTGTTCGAAAGGCCAAGGATTGGCTTAATGTAAAGGGTATTGAGTATACTGCGAGACACATTGTCAATGAAAATCCGAACAAGGAAGAGATACGTGAACTACATCAAAGAAGTGGTCTGGAGATCAAAAAGTTCTTTAATACTAGTGGCGTTAAATATAGAGAATTAGGATTAAAGGAAAAGCTTAAAACTGCTAGTCTTGAGGAACTTTATGATATTCTAGCCTCAGATGGTATGTTGGTCAAAAGACCTATATTGACAAATGGTGAGCAGGTATTGGTTGGTTTTAAAGAACAAGATTGGCAAAATGCCTTTGCATTGTAACCAGGAATAGCTGGGAATACTAACCTCAATAGCAAAAGGTTGAGGTGAACTGAATGATCCTTGAAATGTTTAGTAATCTATCAGAAAATGCCATGATAGAACTACGGGATAATCATCCCGAAAAAAATGAAAAGATTGTCCATGCAATGGTGGCCCTGACGGATATTGCTACTAATATGCTGAAGGAAAGCCCTGAATTCCGTCGTGCCTTTGCCAGGGTCCATGAAGAATTTTTAAGGTACCCTGAAAGCAAGTCAACCATTGAACAGGCTTTATCTGCCCAAAGGGAATTTGGCCCAAGCCTTAATAATCTTCTAAACTAATCGGAGGTGAGAAAATGTCAGATCGTGGTACCAACAACAGTCCTAATACCAGAAACCCGGAACGCCCTGCCAGTCACCCCTCTAGGTTGGATCAATTTGCTGATGATCTTTTTCAAGGAAATGAAAAGCCCAAGGAAAAGATGTGAGTTACCTCCAGTAAAGAAAAGCCAATGTAATAATCAGATAGCGTAGCAACCGACCATTTATTGGTCGGTTTTTTTAATTATGACAAAACAATTAATAAAATCTTAAATGCTTATGTTTCAAAAGGAAACATTAGTTCTTTGGGGAATTTTAAATAACAATAAAAATTTATTAATAATAAGGGGGATCCGAACATGAGTTTAAAGGGAACTAAAACAGAAGCTAATCTATTAGCAGCCTTTGCAGGTGAAAGCCAAGCCCGTAATAAATACACCTATTGGGCCAGTGCAGCAAAAAAAGAAGGTTATGAGCAAATTGCAGGAATCTTTATCGAAACAGCAGATAATGAAAAGGAACACGCCAAAAGATTGTTCAAATTTTTGAATGGAATTACTGATACCAAAACTCACCTGAAAGAAGCAGCTGCAGGTGAAAACCATGAATACACCAGTATGTATGTGGAATTTGAAAGAATTGCTAGAGAAGAAGGCTTTAACGAGATCGCCGATGTGTTTAAGGAAATTGGTGAAGTGGAAGAAGAACACGAAAAACGCTTCTTGGCTTTGTTGCAAAATATTGAAGAGGGTAAAGTATTTAAGCGGGATGAAGAAGTTAAGTGGAGGTGTCGTAACTGTGGCTACGTTCACAAAGGAAAAGAAGCACCTGAGTTGTGTCCTGCCTGTGCTCATCCCCAGGCTTACTACGAATTAATGGCTGAAAATTATTAGGAAGCTCTCCTTCAAAAGGAAGAATTTACAGCACAGAAAGTAACTTCAGTTGACAGAAGATAACTGTCAATGATATAATCCCATCAACCTAATAATAAAACTAATGAGCAAGAGAAGTAAGAATAATTATTTGTACTCAGAGAGCCGCTAGCTGGTGAGAATGCGGTTGCAAACTTAATTCTGAATGGACTTGCGAAGGAAGCCTGAAATTGAGAAAGAGTAGGCGCTTACGGGAACCCTGTCCGTTATCAGTGGGGTGTATATGATAGTATACAAAATAAGTGGGCGATTTATCGTCAATTTGGGTGGTACCGCAGAAGTTTATGAGCTTTTGTCCCTTTTTAAGGGATAAAGGCTCTTTTTTATTTGTTAAATTATCTTGGAAAGGAGAACGATGAAATGTCAATGGGGAGATTTGGTATCCACGGTGGACAATATATTCCCGAGACGCTAATGAATGCCGTTATTGAGTTGGAAGAGGTCTACAATCATTTTAAGAATGATCAGGATTTTATAGCAGAACTTGGTGATCTGCTAAATAATTATGCTGGGCGACCATCATTACTTTATTATGCGTCTAAGATGACCAAAGATTTGGGTGGTCCTAAGATTTACCTCAAACGGGAAGATCTGAATCATACTGGCTCACATAAAATAAACAATGTACTGGGGCAAGTCCTGTTGGCCAAACGCATGGGCAAAAGACGCGTAATCGCAGAGACAGGTGCAGGACAGCACGGTGTGGCCACAGCAACCGCTGCGGCACTTATGGGAATGGAATGTGAGATCTACATGGGTAAGGAGGATACCGACCGTCAGGCTCTCAATGTTTTCCGTATGGAACTGCTAGGGGCTAAGGTCCATGCAGTTACCAGTGGTACCCAAACCCTAAAGGATGCAGTGAATGAAACCATGCGTGAATGGACTCAGCGTGTTCATGATACTCACTATGTGATGGGATCTGTGATGGGTCCACACCCATTTCCTACCATGGTTCGCGATTTTCAAAGTGTAATTGGTCGAGAAGTCAAACAGCAGATGTTAGAAAAAGAGGGCAGACTTCCAGATGTATTATTGGCCTGTGTTGGGGGAGGAAGTAATGCCATGGGGTTGTTTTATGATTTTATAGAAGATTCAAATGTTCGTCTTGTTGGCTGTGAGGCAGCTGGTCATGGTGTTGATACAGATAAGACAGCTGCAACAATGGCGACTGGAACGATAGGAATTTTCCATGGTATGAAGTCATATTTCTGTCAGGATCAGTATGGTCAGATTGCACCTGTTTATTCTATTTCGGCAGGACTAGATTATCCTGGAGTAGGGCCTGAGCATGCTAACCTGCGTGATCTGGGTAGAGCCGAATATGTACCAGTTACTGATGATGAAGCTGTGGAGGCATTGGAATATCTCTCAGTAACCGAGGGGATTATTCCTGCCATTGAGAGTGCTCACGCAGTTGCCTATGCGAAAAAACTTGCCCCCATTATGAGTAAAGATCAAAGCATGGTCATTTGCCTTTCTGGCAGGGGCGATAAAGATGTTGCGGCCATAGCCCGTTACAAGGGGGTGCAAATTTATGAATAAGTTACAACACGTATTTGCCAATGGGAAGGCCTTTATTCCCTTTATCACTGCAGGTGACCCCTCAATGGAAATAACTGAACAATTAGTACTCCAGATGGCGGAGTCTGGTGCAGACTTGATTGAGCTAGGTATCCCCTTTTCAGATCCCATTGCAGAGGGGCAGGTTATACAGGATGCGGATAATCGTGCTCTTTTGGGTGGAGCAACAACGGATAAAGTATTTGATATGATGCGAAGTATTCGCAAATCATGTAATGTTCCCATGGCCTTTATGACCTATGTAAATCCCATTGTTACTTATGGTACTGACAAATTTATGAAAAATTGTCAAGATGTCGGAATCGATGCAGTGATTGTCCCTGATGTGCCATATGAAGAAAGGGATGAACTGCTGCCCTATTGCTCTAAATACAACATTAATTTGATTTCAATGATAGCACCAACCTCCAATAATCGTATACGTATGATTGCCAGTGAGGCCCAGGGATTTATTTATTGTGTATCATCCATGGGAGTGACCGGGGTGCGACAAGAGATAGGTAATGATGTGGAAGAAATGATCAAATTAGTCAAAGAGGTAAAGGCTATTCCTTGCGCAATTGGTTTCGGTATCTCTACACCGGAACAAGCTGCCAGGATGGCTGAATTTGCCGATGGTGTAATTGTAGGAAGTGCCATTGTGAAAATTGTGGAGCAATATGGTGTGGACTGTGTGCCCCACGTTGTCGACTACGTATGCAGAATGAAACAGGCAATTAAGAATTAGAAAACTGCAGAAGAAGCCTATAGTTTGATCAACCAACTGGGCTAATAAGGACGGGAAAGGATTAGCAGCTTTATGAAGTTTGTTCAATTGGTTGAAAACATTTAAATTAGGCCAATATATACCTAACTGGTTGTTTCTTACATTCATACTCGTATCACCCGCTTACAATCTAGATAAATATATACAATATAACGAATTGTAGTCAAGCCAGCTAAGATATGGTAAAATTCGTACAACAGAGGTGATGAATGTGTCAACTAATCTAACCACTGGTATTATTGGGCTGCCAATGGTGGGAAAAACCACAATATTTAATTTATTGACCAATTCTAATCAAGAGATATCAAACTTTTTAAGTGGTAAAACTGAAACCATTACAGCATCGGCAAAGGTACCAGACAAGAGAATTGATTTTTTAGTGAACATGTACAAACCACGAAAAACTACCTATGCACAAATTCAATTTAGCGAAGTACCAGGTTTGGTCCGGGGGGCCAGCGAAGGAAAGGGTGTCGGCAACCAATTCCTCAGTGCTATCCGTAATGCTGACCTATTGGTGCATGTGGTAAGGGCCTTTGAGAATTCTGACGTTCCCCATGTGGAAGATGATATTAATCCCATGCGGGATATAGAAACCATTGCCGTTGAAATCCTCTTGGCTGACATGGATCTAGTTGAAAAAAGAATTGAAAGAATCCAGTCTGGTAAAAAAATCACTAAGGAAAATGCCTTTGAACTAGAGGTTCTGAAGAAATGTCTACAAGCCTTGGAAGAGGAAAAACCTATCAGCCAATTGGGCCTAACCGATGAGGAAAAGGCTACTTTAAGAAACTACGCCTTCCTGACAGAGAAACCAATGATGCTGGTCATCAACATTGATGAAGATCAGTATCGAGAGGGAACTTATCCAGGTAAAGACAAGGTAGAAAAATACGCTGCAGAGAAGGGAATAGCTGTACTAGAAATTTGTGGACGTATAGAAATGGAAATCAGTCAATTACCGGCTGAAGATCGAGAACTTTTTATGGAAGACTTAGGTATCAGCGAACTGGGCATAGATCGTTTGGCCAGAGCTGTCTATGACTATCTGGGTTTAATCTCCTTCCTCACAGCTGGTGAAGATGAAGTTCGAGCTTGGACCATAAAGCGCAACACCGATGCCAAAAGGGCAGCAGGCAAGATTCACTCTGATATTGAACGGGGCTTTATCCGGGCAGAGGTTATTGCCTTCGAAGACCTGTCTGCCACTGGTTCAATGGCCAAAGCAAGGGATAAAGGTCTGCTGCGCTTAGAAGGCAAGGAATACCTTGTGCAGGATGGGGACATAATTAATTTTAGGTTTAACGTGTAATATTTAGTTTTATGTAAATGGGCAGCCCCTATAGGGTTGCTCTTTTAGTTTTTAGTATAAACCATGAGCCTTGGGCCATGGGCAATGGGCAATGGGCTTTTTTGGGTGTTTGCCGTAGGTTCTTTAGCTCAAGGCCCAAGGCACATGGCCCATGGCAGTTGTATATGCTGTTAGTATGCTTTTCCCCTAACTTGCGTTAAAATATAAACAATTAAGTATAAACATTGAAACTGGGAGTCGATTCCTTTGCAACAAAAATGGGATGTAGTGGTGACCGGGGGAGGGCCTGCTGGCATGATGGCCGCAGCCCGGGCAGCAGCGCTGGGGGCAAGGGTGCAGCTGGTGGAGAAAAACGAATCTCTGGGCAGAAAGATGCTGATAACAGGTGGAGGACGCTGCAACCTGACCAATAGTGCTGACATTGATGAAATGATTGCCAATATTCCTGGCAATGGCAAATTTGTCTACAGTGCTTTACATCAATTTTCTGGGAGTGATTTAAGGGATTTTTTACGTGCCCTTGGGATAAAGACTAAAATAGAAGAAAAAGGAAGAGTTTTTCCTGTTAGCAACAGGGCATCTGACGTAGTCCAAGCCCTAGTCAAATATCTGCAACAATCAGGCGTTAAAATAAGTTATGGTAACAAGGTAGATTCACTGTTGGTGGAGGATCAAATCTGCCAAGGTGTCAGAGTAAATGGGCAAGTAATACTGGCAAAGGCAGTGGTGGTAGCAACTGGCGGACTTTCCTATCCTGCCACCGGTAGCACTGGGGAGGGTTACAAGCTAGCTCGAGAGGTGGGACACCAGGTTACACCGTTGTTTCCCGCAGCTGTCTCCATTACCTGTAATGATCAGTGGATTCTCAACCGGGAGGTGCAGGGCATCTCACTAAAGGATACAACTATCACCCTTTACAATCAGAAGGGTAAAATATTGGCTTCGGAAGTTGGAGATTTGATTGTAACCCACTGGGGTCTTTCAGGTCCTGGTGCTCTGCGGGTAAGTCGGGTGGTGGCAAAGGAAGGTCAGAGGAATACCAATGCCCTAGTGCAAGGAAAAATTGATTTGTTTTCCGGATACTCTTTATCAGATTTGGAACTAAAACTACTTAAAAGCATGGGGGAAGCGGGTAAGCGTTCCGTAAAAAACATTTTATCCGAAATGATCCCAGAAAGATTGGCCAAGGTTTTACTGCAATTGGCTGATATTTCCTCAGAACGCCCGGCAAATCAGGTAAATGGCACTGAAATAAGCAACCTTGCTTCTATATGTAAGGGCCTGCCAATTCATATAACTGGCACCAGACCAATCCAAGAAGCCACCATAACTGCTGGAGGAATTAAGGTAAAGGAGATTAATCCGCGAACTATGGAATCTAAGCTGATCAAAGGGCTTTTCTTTGCCGGAGAAATTCTGGATGTGGATGCACAGACAGGTGGTTTTAATATGCAGGTGGCCTTTAGTACAGGCTATGTAGCCGGAGAAGCTGCGGCGAAAGTATAAGAAAAACTAAGCTGACGATACCCTAAAGGGCACTTAAAACCCAGCCGGACAAGTTTTTCTAAGATTCTCTTGACGAAGAAGTGTGGTTTGTTGTACATTACCAATAATAAAATATATTCTTTGCACTTATCAAGAGTGGTGGAGGGACTGGCCCTATGAAACCCGGCAACCGGCCATTGTATGGCGGCGGTGCCAACTCCTGCAGGAATTAATTAGTTCTTGAAAGATAAGGGTGCGATGGAATTTCTATTACCATTTACGCCCTTAGTGGGCGTTTTTTTAGCTTAAAAGAGACCTTGTTGGAGGATAATATGCTGCTACCTCAAATACCATTAAACATACCACCAAATAAAGTTCTTCAATATCTGGGTATAAAAAATGTAAGTAATCAAACACCACAACTGCTAAGGCAAATCAATGATATCATTCAAGAAGCTAAAATATTTATTACACCTACGGCGGTAATAAATCAAATACCCTTCTGTTTCGATAAGGGCAAGATTACCCTTGGGGATAGTCTTGAAATTAGAGATCCTGTTCTAAAAAAAGTTAGCGCTGTTAGCGTGGTGGCAGTAACAGTTGGGGAAGCTATTGAACAGGAAGCAACACTGTTGTTTCGTAGAGGAGAAACAACCCGGGGAGTTATTATGGATGCTGTAGGAACTGTTGCGGTAGAAGCGGTTGCCGAACAAGTAATTGGATTGGCTGCCAGTCAGATGCGGTTAAAGGGGCTATACCCCACGCCAAAGCTGGGTCCTGGTTATCGTGGTGTACCTATGGAGTATTTGCCAGACATGCTAGAATTGGCCGATGCCCTTCAGATAAAAATAACCTGCAATGACTTTTACCAGATGAACCCATCAAAATCCCTTTGTTTTGTTGTCGGTTGGGGTTCAAAGCCCTTTAAAATAAATAGTAAATGTGATTTATGCCAAAAAACTAACTGTTTGTATCGTAGCTAGGATGGAAGGAGAGAAAGGAAATTGTCTTTTAGAGAAAGAGTAAAAAAAGAAATTTTAATTATTGATGGCGCCATGGGGACCTTGTTGCAACAGAGGGGTCTACCAGGTGGATGGTGTCCTGAGGAATGGAATCTTAGCCACCCTGAAGCCATTAAAGAAATACATAAACTATATTTAGAAGCAGGGGCAGACATTATCACTACCAATACCTTTGGAGCCATTGGCTTAAAATTGGCAGACTATAACCTGGCAGATAAAGTAAAAGATATTAATCACCGGTCAGTGACCCTAGCCAAGGAAGTGGCCGGTCAATATGGAGCAATGGTAGCTGGCTCGGTGGGTCCACTGGGTAAGTTTTTACAACCCCTGGGAACCATGACCTTTGATCAAGCCTATGAGCAATTTTATGAACAATGTGTTGCTATGGTAGAAGCCGGTGTAGATTTAATTCTCTTCGAAACCTTTGGCGATATAGGTGAAATGCGTGCAGCCCTTATTGCTGCTGCCGATGCTGGTAATGTACCAGTGGTGGCCAGCTTTACCTTTGATGAAACTGGCCGCACCTTTACCGGAACGGATCCGGAAACTGCCGCCGTCGTGGCTGAAAGACTTGGTGTGGCTGCCATTGGGGTGAATTGTTCTGTGGGACCAAGTCAATTGGAAGATGTGGTAAAAAAACTTACAGAAAGCACCAATCTTCCTATATTAGTATCACCTAATGCCGGTATGCCGGAAATTATCGACGGTAATACGGTTTTTCGGGAGACTGCAGAGACTATGGCCCAATATGCCCAACGTTTTGTAACCTACGGTGCATCTATACTAGGTGGTTGCTGTGGGACAACACCTGACCATATAAAGGAGATCTCACGCCAAGTTAAGCATATGGAGCTTAAGACCCGTTATAAAAAATTTGGTTTAAGGGTAGCCAGCCGGGTTAAAACAGTGACAATTGATCCCCAAGGAATACCAGTAGCCATTGGCGAGCGTCTTAACCCCACAGGTAAAAAGGCTCTACAGGCCGAAATCCGCGAAGGAAAAACTGAAATAACTAGACGGGATGCTTTGTCTCAAGTACAGGCCGGGGCAGAAATTTTGGATGTTAATGTTGGTGTAGGTGGTGTAGATCAAACTTCGGCCATGGAGCGTGCCCTCCAGGCCATTCAGGTTTTAGTTGAAGCACCCCTTTGTATTGATAG
Source organism: Desulfotomaculum defluvii (assembly GCF_054657375.1). Taxonomy (NCBI): domain Bacteria; kingdom Bacillati; phylum Bacillota; class Clostridia; order Eubacteriales; family Desulfotomaculaceae; genus Desulfotomaculum; species Desulfotomaculum defluvii. Next base: position 441,126 of record NZ_BAAHYV010000007.1, read on the forward strand.
CACTGATCCTAAAGTAATAGAACATGCCCTCAAACTATATCATGGTAAAGCTCTTATCAATTCTGTAAATGGTGAGGAAAATAGTATTGAAACAATTCTTCCCCTGGCCAAACGCTATGGGGCAGCCCTGATCGGCTTAACACTGGATGATCAAGGAATTCCACCGACGGCTCAAGGGAGATTAGAGGTGGCGCGAAAGCTGGTGGAAAGAATTGAAGCAGTGGGTATTCCCAGACAAGATTTAATGCTGGATTGTTTGGTCTTAACCGTCAGTGCCCAACCCGAAGGGGTGCCAGAAACCCTTGAAGCCATCAAACAGGTTAGAAAGGAACTAGGAGTTACTACAAGTTTGGGGGTTAGCAATGTTTCCTTTGGATTGCCTAACCGTGGCTTGATTAATACTGCTTTCTTTGCTATGGCCTTAAATGCTGGCCTAGATGCGGCTATTCTTAATCCCCAGGATCAGCGTATGATGGAGACTCTGAGGGCATCAGCTGTACTTATGGGCAGAGATGTACGGGCGGAAAAATACATTGCCATAGAACAACAGGCAGCCAATACTGGTCAAGTGGAAAAACCCCGCCAACAGTTGGCCACCACCCCCTTGGAAGTTTTACACCAGGCAGTGCTTTCGGGAGACAAAGATAATGTTGTTTCATATATTAATGAAGCTTTAGCAACAGGTCTATCACCCATGGAACTGCTGGATAAAGCTTTGGTCCCTGGTATTGAGGAAGTGGGACGAAGATATGGAGCAGGAATATACTTTTTGCCCCAACTTATGATGGCCGGCGAGACCATGACCAAAAGCTTTGAACGTTTACGCCCTGAATTGGCCAAGGGTCCGTCAAAGAAAGCAGGAACAGTGGTGCTAGCCACTGTAAAGGGAGATATTCACGATATCGGCAAAAACATTGTTTCGGTTATGCTGTCCAATCACGGATTTGAAGTTATAGATCTAGGTAAAAATGTGCCCAATGAGGAGATTATCCGGGTAGCCGTTGAACAAAGTGCTGATATTATTGGTTTAAGCGCCTTAATGACTACCACCATGGTACACATGCCAGAATTAATTAAGCTAGTGAAAGAACAAGGTCTAAACTGCAAAGTGATGGTGGGAGGTGCCGCGGTCACAGAACAATATGCTCAGGAAATCGGTGCCGATGGCTATGCAGTTGATGCGGTGGAAGCAGTGCAAGTGGCAAAAAGCTTGGTAAGTAAACTCAAATAAAGAGGGATCTGTCTTTGAGTAAAGTACAAATTATCTTTCAACCAATGGAAAAAGCCATAGAGGTTCTCCCGGGTACAACTATATTAGAAGCAGCTAGAATGTTAGACATTAATCTGGCTGCTCCCTGTGGGGGGACCGGTCAATGTGGCAAATGCCTGGTGCAGGTTTACCCCTATGTTAACGGGAAACAGTGGGTTTTAGCCTGTAAAACACCAATTTATCAAAACCTAACAGTAGAAGTACCACCCATGGGGGAATTGGTAATTTTGGAAGAAGGACATGCCAGGGAGATCCCCATGGATCCGGTTTTTATAATCAGGCAAAGTGGTGAGTTAGAACACCGTGCAGGAGTAGCTGTGGAAAATCCAGCTAGGGCAGACGTTCCTATACTAGGATTGGCCGTGGATTTAGGAACCACAACAATGGTTGGTTATCTTTATGATCTCCTCAGTGGTAAAAGGCTGGCTGTGGCATCAAGGAAAAATGGACAGTTTCTCTATGGAGCAGATGTCATAACTCGTCTGGCTTATGCCATAAGGGAAGAGGCAAACTATCAAAACCTTCGCTTAGCATTATTGGAAAGTCTAGATTTACTATTCTTAGAGTGCACCAAGCAAGCTAAAGTAGATCCTCAACAAGTACGGGAAATTGTAACTGTAGGTAATACACCTATGATACACATATTACTGCAGTTGCCATTACAGGGGTTGGCCACTGCCCCCTTTCAACCCTACGCAAAGGGGCCCTTTTATAAAACTGCAGCAGAATTGGGTATACGTACAGCCAATAAAGCAGTATGTTATTTCCCGCCCTTCATAGGAGGTTTTGTGGGCTCCGATGCCTTGGCTGCTTGTTTAGCGCAACATTTTTCTTTAACCAATGAAACTAAGCTGCTGGTGGATATTGGTACCAACGGAGAACTTTTATTACAAGCGGGGACCCAATTACTGGCTGCTTCTGCCCCTGCAGGCCCAGCCCTGGAAGGGGGTAATATTCACCAGGGTATGATGGCCGGTCCCGGAGCAATTGACGAGGTTTCTCTAGATTTTGATGTGCATACGAGAGTTATTGGAGGCGGCAAAGCAAAAGGAATTTGTGGCTCTGGGCTGGTGGACGCCCTAGCTGAAATGCTTCGCCTAGGTATCATTGACACTAACGGCCGATTGCTGGATGCCAGTGAACTATCCCCGGTAATATCCTTTAAAATAAAACAAAGGTTGAAAAAGGACTTAGCCCCAATCTTTAATCTGTCGGAAGCAATAAATATTACCCAGCAGGATATCCGGGAGGTGCAATTAGCAAAAGCAGCTGTGGCCGCAGCCATTGAGGTTATTTTAATAGAAGCAAAATTGACGGTGGAAGAAATCGATTACTTGCTGCTGGCCGGGGGCTTTGGTAATTACTTACAACCAGCAAATGCCCAAAGAATTGGTCTCTTAAACAAAATCTCCTCAGCTAAAGTACAGCAGGTTGGCAATGCCGCTGGAGTAGGAGCCATTCGCATATTACTTTCATACCAGGAACGAAAAAGAGCAGAAAATCTGCAAACAGCCTTTAAACATTTGGAATTGGCCAATGATGAAAGATATCAAAGGTTGTTCCTTAAGCAAATCGACTTTCCTTCTAAAGAATACTAAATGCGACAGCGGGGACGGTTCTCGCTGTCGCAAAATTAATAACCAAAAAATGCGACAGCGAGAACCGTCCCCGCTGTCGCATTTATACTTATTTGATTGGGAAGGGGTTGAATCCACTGTAGATCATGGCTGCTACCACAGTAGCTACAATGATGCCGTATATAAAGCAAGGTATAGCATTTCTACGGATAATCTTACCTTCAACACCGATGGTACCAACCGTAGCACAAACTGCAACTACGTTGTTAACACAAATCATGTTACCCACAGCACCACCGATAATCTGTAAACCTACGACTAATACTTCAGGCATGGCCAGAATCCGTGCGGTTTCAAACTGGAAGGAAGAGAACAGGACGTTTGAAACAGTGTTGGATCCAGAAATAAAGGCACCCAGTACACCAATAAAGGGTGCAAAGAAGGGGAAAGCATCTCCAGAAATTGCAGCAGCAGCCTGAGCCATGGCAGTCATCATGCTGGGCAGGTTACCAGCATTGGTACCAGAGTTCAGCATCAATTGAACTAGACCTACACCAGCAAACAAGGCGATGGCAGCACCAGTGATTTGCTTAAAGGTATCAGTCCACGCTTGCTTAACCTGTTGACCATTCATTCCATGAATTACTGCGGTAATCAGAGCCACCAGAATAAATGGGATGGTTCCGGGCAGGTAAGCCCACTGTAGAGAGTAATTTAAATTTTCAATGCCCATAACATTAGGGATTGTAAGTGTTTGAGCTGTTAATACTGCCTTTAAACCAAGGGCAGGAATACGAGTTAGAACTAGAATAATGGCAATTAAGGCATAGGGTGCCCAGGCTTTAGCCAGAGACATTTTCGCTTCGCCGGTATCCCCTTTGTCTTCCATAACAGATTTCCAATCATCTTCCCACTTGGACTTGTGTGGGAAATCCCAGGTTTCTTTAGGTACTAGGAAACCTGACTTTGCAGCAAGTAAAACGATGGGCAGACCGATAAAGGCACCTACCAGAGAAGGAAACTCAGGACCTAAGAATGCGGCCGTAATAATATAAGGAACAACAAAGGCTAAACCAGCAAAGATAGCAAAGGGTGCCGCAGCTAAGCCAGGCTTAATGGATTTTTCTTCACTGAAGAACTTGGTCATGAGGCAAAGACCCAGCAAAGGAATGAATACACCTACCACACCGTGGGGAATAGCAACCCATTTGGTCATAATTAATTTAAAGGCTTCTTGATCTGCACCAAATTGGCTTAAGTTACCGGCCAGGGTACTCATAGCTCCGAATACTGGAGTGCCAACTGCACCGAAAGATACAGGGGTACTGTTAAAGATAAGTGCAACCATTGCTGCAGCCAGTGGAGGAAAACCGAGACCCACCAGCAGTGGACCACAGATAGCAGCGGGAGTTCCGAATCCAGCAGCACCTTCAATGAAGGCACCAAACATCCAGCCAATAATAACAGCCTGGATACGACGGTCCTTGGTGATGCCGTTAAAACCATTGTTAATGGTGGTCATGGCACCCGAGATTTTCATGGTATTGAGAATTAAAATTGCACCAAAGATAATTATCAAAACATCAATTGCCTTTAGAAAACCAAATACAGAATAACCAATTACATGTAGAAAATCCATTTGCCATACAGTTAATGCAATACCCATACTCAGGACTAAAGATAAAGGTAAGGCTCTTTTGGCAGGCCAGTTAAAAGCTGCCATTAACACAATTGTTACTAAAATAGGCACAAAGGCCGCAAGTGCTAACATAATTTTAGAGGTCCTCCTTATAAGTTTAGTTATTTATGATTGCCTCTTTATTAAACAAATTTAAGGGTTAATCACCTCCCGTTTGAAATATTCAAAAACTTTAAAACTCACTTAAAACTCACTATTGAATAATTTAGAAGCCTTGTCACCACTTATGTTAGTATATCCAAGCCTGATTAATTAGAAATGCATGGTATAAAGTCATGATTATATAATGGTATGACCAATGATACAAGGATTATTGCAACAATAGAATTCGTTGTTATGTTTGGCCTGAATATCTAGTGGCATGACCACTGAAGAATAGTATTAGACATTTATCGTCAAAATCCTTCATAATATATAGAATCTTTTCAAGAGTTAAAACATTCACAAACGGCTGTCACGATGCTATATTCGTCTAATAATTAATTTGAAAAACCTTACAGGAGTGAAAAGTCCTAAATTGGATAACCTACTAGCAGGAGGTGTTACATTAATGGCTAAAGAGAAACGTACATCAAAGATTCAAGAAGAAATGGAACAAATGACTTCCAGTTGTGCAAGTGAAAGCTCAAGTTCCTGCAGCTCTGTTTCTGATAACATAGCTAAAATGTCCTCTGAATGCCAGAAGTAACACTTGTTTGCATATAGGAGAGATAAACTTTCCTATATGCATATTAATTTATTTTAGTCTTAGCAGATCAATACATTACATTAAATTTAACCTTTGTTATAATTGAACTTAATCAGTTATTTAACTAAGTAGGTGAAAATATGTCTGTTAAATTGTTTATTAGGACAAAGACGACCAAGGGATTTGATAGAGATATTGTTAAAGTTACCTGGGGTGCTGTAAACAATTTTGGAAGGGTTTTCTATTCTAATACTGAAGTAATGAGGCTGGAGGACTTCCTTAAATTTAAAGAGTTATTTTCAACCGTTGGACTAAATGAGGAAAAAAGATTGGATACTGAGCGGGACCATTATTAGGTGTGATGAAAATCACACCTTTTTTGGTTGATTCAGGATACAATACATACAGAAAAATTCTTGAAAAATTAACATGGAAGAACATTAATTTTTTCCGATTGGGCAAAATTTAAAAAATAGATAAGGAGAAGAATATGGCTATTAGAAAAATTGTTAAAATTGATGAAGAGTTATGTAATGGTTGTGGTCAATGTGTTTCTCCCTGTGCGGAGGGTGCCATTGAGCTCGTCGACGGTAAGGCAAAGGTATTAAAAGATGAATTGTGCGATGGAGCTGGTTTTTGTCTGGGAACCTGTCCCACAGGAGCATTATCTTTGGAGGAGCGTGAGGCTATGGATTTTGACCATAAGGCAGTTGAAGAAAATCTCAAAAATAAACAGGGATCAGGGCTGCCACCAGGGGTAGAAATAAAGTGTCACCGTTGCGGTAGTGAAGATCATGATAGGGCTTTACTACCTACCAGACTCAACGGTGAAAGTGTCTGGACCTGTACCCGTTGTTTGCCGGCATTAATTCATGGTTAACTTTATAGAAAACAGGGAATAATTACCGGTATTGGCAGGTAAAATATTATCGTCAAAAAAATGGAGGTGTAATCTGTTGAAGGCATCTGTTGACCAAGATCTTTGCATTAGCTGTGGTGCATGTATCGACACTTGTCCTGAGGTGTATGATTGGAATGACGAAGAAAAGGCCCATGCCATAGTCGATGAGATTCCCCAGGATCAAGAAGAATCGGCAAAAGAAGCAGCTGAAAGCTGCCCTACAGAGGCTATTAGAGTAAGCTAAATCACGAGACCGCCTAAATGGCGGTCTTTTACATGTTTTTATAATATTATGGGCAGGTGATTTTATCAGAGGCGGCGAATACAGGTTGAATGCATACAGAAGGTTTTATTTGGAAATGATATACAATTGCAGGGGTGGAAACCGTTGAACAAAATAAAAATTCTCCATGTGGTAAGGCCCGCAGCCGGTGGGATGAAAAATCACCTGATAAATTTAATTCGCTATACTGATAAAAATAAATTTTCTATTTCTGTGGCTTGTCCGCCGAGCACTGTATTGTGGGAAGAATTATACCATATGGGTGTCAACCTTATCCCCATTCCTTTAGAAGGTGAAATATCACCCTCAAAGGACTATGCTACTATTCATACTCTAGTTAAATATTTACACCAATCCCGCACAACAATATTACATACTCATAGCTCAAAGGCAGCACTTGTCGGTCGAATTGCTGGCATTATTGCCAGAACACCGGTGATTATTTTTACTGCTCATAACAGTATATTTTATGAAGAATGGCCTTGGTGGAAGAAAAAAATCTATGCCATGATTGAAAAAATTTTGGCACGTTTCACTGATAGGATTATTACCGTATCGGACGCGTTAAAAAAAGAATTGATGGAAAAAGAAGAAATATCATCTGGACGATTAACGACCATTTATAATGGGATTGAAATTGAAAAGTTCGACATAGATTACAATAACGAGGAAATTAGAAAAAACTTAAATATACCCGTTTCTGGTATGGTAATAGGAACCATCGCACGCTTGGCACCTCAAAAGGGTATTAGTTACTTACTAAAGGCAGCTTCCCACCTTAAAGAATATAATGTAACTTTATTAATAGTGGGAGATGGTCCCCTGAGGCAAGAATTAGAAAAGGAAGTCTTGTCCCTAGGGTTAGGTGACCGGGTGGTTTTTGCGGGAATGAGAGAAAATATTGCACAAGTTCTCGCTGCTTTGGATATTTTTGTGCTACCCTCTGTAACGGAAGGATTACCTTTAACTATATTGGAAGCAATGGCCGCAGCTAAACCGATTGTTGCTACCCGTGTGGGAGGTGTTCCTGAAGCAATTCTAGATGGGAGAAGTGGAATTGTAGTCCCTCCAAAGGATCCTGAAGCCTTGGCAGTGGCTTTGGCTGGGTTATTGGGAGAGAAGGACCGTTTAGTACCCATGGGTAAATGTGGACAGAAGCATGTAAATGAAAAATTTTCTATTACATTTATGGTAGAAAAGACCATGGATCTGTATAAACAACTCTTATTTGAAAAAAAGATTTTTGTTGATCGATAAATATTTTATGGGATTTTGTGGGGGGATAAAATTGATCAATTCTTTCTGGCATAAATTTTTTGCCAGTTTATTATTAATATGCTTTACTCTGGGACCTATAAATTTAGCTTCAGCTGAAGCTACCAAAGAATCTGTTGATAGAGTTATTCTTGTGGTTGTTGATAAACTGACTCTACAGGACTATGAAGAAGAAGGACTGACCAATCTTAAAGCCTTAGCTAAACAAGGAGCTCTTGGCTTATTAAACAACAATACAGGGGCAGGTATCTATTCAGACCATACATATCTAACAATAGGCGGCGGAGCTCACCTGATTGGTACCGGAGAAGCCCTTAATGGCTTTAATATAGAAGAAAAAATTTTAGATGTGAATGCAGGGACTGAATACTTGCGCCGTACAGGGTCAACTGCTTCGGAAGAATCTGTAGTTCAACTGGCAATTGGCAAATTAATAAGAACCAATGGAGATTTAAATTATCCTGCAATTCCAGGGGCATTAGGTCAGGCTATTAATGATGTAGGTAAAAAAACCGCCGTTGTCGGCAACAGTGATACAACCGGAATTCACCGTAGGCTAATTACCACTATATCCATGAATGAAGCGGGAGTTACAGATTTGGGGGCTGTGGATCAATCGATTTTATTGCAGCAACAAGGAAATATTGGCGCATATCGCACTGATTTTGACAAATTACTGGCTAAAATAGAGGAATACAGGGAAAAAGCATCTTTTATTGTTGTTGAAACCGGAGATATGACTCGCCTATATGAAGAAAAAGATTTGGCAACGGATCAAGCATATCAGAAGCAACGCCAAGAGGCAAAGGAGAGAATAGATCAGTTTATAGGAAATTTAGCTGGTCAAATGAATTTCAATAAGGAAGTATTACTTATTGTGACACCAACCCCGACCACAGAGGCGGTTAAGGATAATATGCGCCTGACTCCTATTATGGCACTGGGTCCGAAGTTTGAACCTGGAACCTTATTGACATCCGGCACCACCAAGCGGGATGGTATTATCATGAACACCGATATAGCTCCCACGGTATTAAAGTGTTTAGGAATTGAACCAAGGGCAGAAATGTCTGGGCGTTATTTTGTGAGTTCACAAGTACAAATTGAAGGCAGTAGTCTAGAATATTTGCTTGACCTTAATAGGCAATTAGTCAATACCTATCAGGCTAGAGCACCTTTACAATCTGCCTATGTGCTTGTACTACTATTGGTTCTGGCAATAAGTCTATATGCAATTTTCCTGAAGAAACATATATGTGAAATGATTAAACCATTGCTACTTTTGGTTATGTCTGTACCTTTGGTGGAGTTAATCTTGCCCCTTTTACCAAGTACGTCTGTGGCAATCATGGCCTTTCAATTGGTTGTACTAGCTTTGATAATTGCGGGATTAGCTATCTTGATAAACAGAAAAACGGGTTTAGATCCCTTCATATTTATATGCATTGCCACTGCTGGAACAATTTTAATTGATTTAGTCAATGCGGCTAACTTACAGAAACAATCCCTACTGGGCTATGATCCCATAGTTGGAGCAAGATTTTATGGTATTGGCAATGAATACATGGGAGTATTGATCGGTTCCTTAATTATAGGAACTACGGCGACCATTCAATATTGGGTGAAGCAGAGACGGACATTAATTGTAATAAGTGGACTGGTGTATCTATTTACCATTTATGTAATGGCAGCACCCCATATTGGTACCAATGTAGGGGGTACAATTGCTGCAACTACGGGACTTTTGGTTACTTTTCTTTTACTGTTGGGTGTACGATTCCGATTCCGAACGGTTATCTTGGTAGGAATTTTGGTGTTATTAGCTGTATCAGGATTTGTAGTCTACGACCTAAGCAGACCAGTGGATTTGCGTTCTCACATGGGAACCACAGCAGCCTTACTACTACAAAATCCCACCTATGCTCTGGAAATAATTGAGCGTAAATGGTCTATGAACATGAAGCTTTTGAGGTATACTGTATGGAGTAGGGTTTTACTTGCAAGCTTAGGTATATTAGCTTTACTTTTTTATCGCCCATATGGTGTGGTTAAAAAATTAAGGGTAAAATACCCTTATTTATTTAAGGGGTTTATTGGAGTAATTGTGGGAGCCCTAGTTGCCTTTGCCGCTAATGACTCAGGGGTAGTGGCTGCAGCCACTACCATGATTTTTGGTGCACCGCCGTTGGTATACTTGGTTTTATCTGAACAAAGGCAAAAGAATAAACATATGATTATGTAAGTCTAATATGTAAAGTAAGCGAGAGTAAAACCTATATACTGTGAAAGAATGTTTAGGTAAATGCAATAAACAAGTGAATTGTGGTACAAATTAATATATTTGACTATTATAGGCGAATATTGTGTAAGATTTTATTGACAAGGAAATTGTTTATGCTAAAATTGATTTTGGTTGGAATTGGCCAGCCCGATAATTTTGTCATTTGGGCTGGTTAATTCCAACATTTTAATTGAAGAAATGGAGGAGGATAACTATAATGAAACCATTGGGCCGCCATGTCTTGGCTGAAATCTATGGCTGTGATTTTGAAGTCCTCAACGATGTAAAAAGGGTTGAGGAGATTATGGTTAACGCAGCACTGGAATCGGGGGCTGAGGTCCGCGAGTATGTTTTCCATAAATTTAGCCCTCAGGGAGTTAGTGGGGTAGTAGTAATTAGTGAAAGCCACCTGGCTATTCATACCTGGCCTGAATTAGGCTACGCTGCGGTTGATGTCTTTACCTGCGGTGATTCAGTGAATCCCTGGGATGCATGCAACTTCTTAACCAGAGAATTTGGTGCAAAGGATATGGCTGCTCAGGAGACTAAGAGAGGAATCCTGCCTGGTATGGCGCCGCACTTGGTGGCCGTAAACTCATAGGAGGGATATTTATTAGTACCAAGAGTAGCACGACCTGACGAGCTTGGCTCATCATTTGATGAAGCGAAGCTCGTCAGTTTTTTATGCCTTTTTTCCAAATACTTAAAAGAGGAAATTCAGATTTGTTAACGAAATAATAATGAGTTAACCGCCAAAAAGGGGGCTTTCGTTGATGTCAGGCGATATTTTTGTAAGTATTCGGGAAGATATTCATACTATTCATAATAATATAAAGGGTCAATTACTTGTTAAAGCCGGTCATGTAGGAGATTATGCCCATTTGGAATTCTCCCCTATGGACAGTTTCATTCGTCCGGCGGTGGTACTTACCGTTGCAAGGTTATATAATTACAGATCACCCAAGGTACTTTCTCTTGGTGCAATAGTGCAGTTTATTTTTATGGCCTCTCAAATTCATAAGCAAATTCCGGATACAAACGTACAGTCCCATACAGTTGACCCTAAGGATGGGACTCAGTTTCCTGTATTAGTAGGGGATTATCTTTATGGAAAATTCTTTACAAACTTATGTGATGCGAAGTTACTTCAGTATCTTCGTCCATTAGCTGATATCATAGGGCACATCCATGAAGGTGGCATTCTAAGAAAAGTTAACCAAAATAGATTAAATAATCATTTAATTAATGAAGTAACACGTTTGGAAGTGGCTGAATTGCTGGCAGGAGCTGCAACTATTGCAGGAAATCTGGCAGGTGCATCGCAGGAAGATCAGATGTTATTAAATGAATATGGCCATAATTTAGGGATGTTATTTGGATTAAGTCAAAGGAATTCTTACGATAGACAAATTTTACTAACATATTATAATCAGGCGAAATCGGTACTGGAGAAATTACCAAATTACCCTGAAAAAATATTGTTAGAACAAATTCTTCAAACTCTATGGCAAAATGATCAGACAGTTCGTAAGGTTGTCTAATAAATGGTATCTAATAATTGTAATCCTTTGTACCAAGTATTATGACCTAAAAAGAGCATATTTAAGTGTCATGGATTGATGGTTAATGAAATAAAATTGTAGGAGGAAATTACTCCAATATCAGTGAGAAACGAAATCACAGTGTGTCCGTTCCCCTCTACCTAGCGCACTATGTAGCTAGGGTGATAGATTATAGCGGTAGAGGTTATGTTGAATTAGTGTTACAAAAAGTGCAGGAAAATAACCATTTGAACGAGATACCTGTACAGGTCTTGGGAGGGTTTTTAGTGGCCAAAATAAGGTTTGGACAGGCGGAATATCTTAATACCCTACTAGTCTTCCATGCTTTGGAGGAAGGCCTTCTGGCCTTTGATGGTGAGTTGATCAAAGGATCACAGTCAGAGCTAAATAAAATGTTTTTGGCTGGTAAATTGGACATAGCTCCTATTTCATCTATTGAATACGCCAGAAATATTGATCAATGCATAATACTACCAAATTTGTCTGTAAGTGCAGATGGAACAGTGCAAAATGCCCTTTTATTTAGTAAAATACCAGTTGTAGAATTGGAAGGTAAAAAGGTCTGTTTAACTTCTACTTCGGCTACTTCGGTAGCCTTGCTTAAGGTGCTTTTTCAGCATTATTACCATTTGGAAGCTAACTTTGTTACCATGCAGCCGGATTTTGATAGTATGATGATCAAAGGTGATGGTGCTTTATTGATTGGCGATGATGCCATGAGAGCTCACTTGAGGGTCAAGCAGGCGAACTTACCCTATTACGTTACCGATTTGGGCGAAATTTGGAAGCAATTTACCGGTGAACGTATGGTCTATAACTTATGGGTTACCCACAAGGATTTTGCTAAAGATAATCAAGAGGAGATTGGTAATCTCTGTAGTAAATTGTTAGAGGCCAAACAGTATGGGGTGGATAACCTGATGTCAGTATTGAAAAAAGGCAGGCGCAGAAGTGGTCTGCCCATGGATGTTTTGGAAGAGTTTTTTAAGGTCATTGATAACGAGTTTACAGAAGACCATAAAAGGGCTTTGTTAACCTTCTATGATTATTGTTACAAAAGTGGTCTTATTGAGGAAAGGGTACGGTTGTCAATATGGGGCGAATGAAAAAGCGAGATGATCTCTAGACATCTCGCTTTTTATATTATCGTCCCTGCCCCTCAGTTGCTGATCCGTTAAGGTTAGTTTCCTAATAAGCGCCCCAGGCCCATGGCTTTTTCCAAGGTTCTAAAACTGAAGGCAGACGGCCATTTCTACTAACCAACATTTTTGAATGCATTGGCGTTGGCACCACAGATGGGACATTTTTCGGGAGCATTGTTTTTATGAATGTATCCACATACTGGACATAGGTAATAATCAGCATCTTCTTTGCTTTCCAGTAATTCTAAAGCTTCTTTGTATAACTTGGCGTGTACCTTTTCAGCTTCGTTGGCTAAGTGAAAGGTTCGCTTGGCAAGGTTGTTACCTTCTGCTTCAGCAGTCTTAATGAAATCAGGGTACATTTCAGTAAATTCATAGGTTTCGCCATCAATGGCTGCTTTAAGGTTTTCTGCAGTGGTTTTGATTCCACCCATAGCTTTTAACTCACTTAAAGCGTGGATGGCTTCAGCTTCAGAGGCTGCCCTGAACAGTTTGGCCACAGCTGGATATCCTTCCTGTTCAGCCTTAGCTGCAAAGGCTGAATATTTACGGTTTGCCTGAGACTCTCCTGCAAAGGAAGCCTTCAAGTTATTATCTGTACTCATATAAATCCTCCTTGATATATTAATTATGCTTATAATAGCTATCATTTACATAAAATAGTATAATAAACCCTGGCAACATAAAACAAGGATCTCTTGAAATAGTTAAGATAGATGTAAGGTTTGGGAAATATTTTTATTTCCCCATTGGTCGTGTAGCGTTATAATAGACAAAGGATATTCTGAAATAGACAAAGGTGATATATTTGAAAATTTCTAATCTATACCAGCAAAAGAAACCAGTTATTTCCTTTGAAATTTTCCCTCCCAAAAGCACTGCTCCGGTGGAAACGGTCTATCAAACTCTAGAGGGTTTGATCAAACTTAATCCCGGTTTTATCAGTGTAACTTATGGGGCAGGAGGCAGCAATAGGGATAGAACAAAGGAAATTGCCTCGACAATTAAAAACAAATATAAAGTAGAAGCCCTTGCCCACCTAACATGTGTTGGTCAAACAGTGGATGAGATTAATCAAATCCTAAAGGGATTACAGGAAGAAAATATTGAAAATGTTTTAGCCCTAAGAGGTGACCCACCAGCAGATGCCCAAGGCTATGACTTCTCCGATTCTGACTTTAAGTATGCTTCTGATTTAGTAAGACACATTAAAAACAGTGGTGATTACTGTGTGGCAGCAGCAGCATATCCTGAGGGACATATTCATTGTCGACGCCTCAGTGACGATCTACATTGGTTAAAGTATAAAGTGGAACAAGGTGTGGACTTTCTTATAACTCAGCTCTACTATGATAATAGAGTTTTTTATAACTTCCTGGAAAATGCCCGCAGAGTCAATATTAATTGTCCGGTTATACCTGGGATCATGCCGGTACTAAATGCTAAACAAATTAAGAGAATTATTTCTTTATGTGGGGCTTCGATGCCAGCAAAACTTTTAATAATGGTTGATAAATTTGGTGATAATCCAGAAGATATGGAGAAAGCTGGCCTTGAATATGCCAGTAATCAGGTCCAAGACCTATTGGATAATGGAGTGGATGGTGTTCACCTATACACCATGAATAAGCCTCAGCATATTACAGAAATACTAAAAAATGTAGGAAAAGCCTAATTTATACCGCGTCTTAAGGCGCGGTATAATATTAGTCATAGCTAAAAGCTAAATGAAGGGTGGTACCCCGTTGGAAAATACCAAAATTGCCTTGGTGCAAATGCAAGCAACCTTTGGTGATATTGCCAAAAATTTAGCCACTATGGAAAGTTTTATCCGAGAAGCAGCACTAAACGAAGTGGATATTATATGTTTTCCTGAGATGTGTATTCAAGGATATGCCCGGGAGATGCCTGAACAGTTACTAGTAAGCTTGGAAGGGGAAGTAGTTTCAAACCTTAAAAAGCTGGCCGTGGACAACAACATTATCATCCTCGCCGGCATGGCAGAAAAGAACCAGGGAAGTAAGCCCTTTATAACTCATTTGGTTGTTAAACCTGACCAAAATATTGAGTACTATCGCAAAGCTCACCTGGGAAACAGTGAACAGCCTTATTATCAAGCTGGCGATAGAATCAAACACTTTGTTACGAAGAAAGCAGTTATTGGCATGCAAATATGTTGGGATACTCACTTTCCAGAGATGACAACTATTCTTTCACTGCAAGGAGCCGAAATTGTTTTCACGCCCCATGCATCCCCAACCATAGTGGGAGATCGCAAGGCTATTTGGTTAAAATATCTGGCTGCCAGAGCCTATGATAACTCTGTCTTTGTGGCTACCTGTAATTTAGTAGGTGAAGATGGAAATGGCCATCAATTTTGCGGTGGCACCATGGTTATTGATCCAAAGGGCAATGTTATAGCAGAGGATTTTAGGGGAGAGCAATCAATGCTGGTGGTAACTTTAGATTGTTCTAAAATAAACACAATTCGAAAAGGAAAAGCTTCATCTATGGCCAATAGTTTTTTTCTAGCCTGTAGAAGACCGGAGATTTATAAAGCCTATGAGGTATTCTTTGGGGTCTAGTTATTAGCTATTAGTCATTAGTTCAAAAGCTAAAAGCTAAAGGCTAATAGCTAACAGCTAATAGAAACTTTATGCTATAATTAGGTACAAGGCTTTTTGCTAGTTAACTATGGAATAAAATTGATGGAGTGTAAACGATGGATTTTAAGCCGATAAAAACAAAAAAGATTTACGAAGAAATAGTTGAGCAAATAAAGCAAATGATTGTACATGGAGACCTTAATCCTGGGGATAAATTGATTCCGGAGCGGGAGTTAGCTGAGAAACTTGAAGTAGGTCGTTCGGCGGTTAGGGAAGCTTATCGTGCCTTAGAGGCCATTGGTATTATTGAAATAAAACCTGGAGAAGGAACCTTTGTTCGTGAAATGGGTTTTAAATCTATGACTGATATTATGTCTTTAGCTGTTCAAACTGGAAAAAATAGCATCTTTGAGTTGTTGGAATTAAGAAAGATTGTTGAGGTGGAAGCTGCTGCTTTAGCTGCCCAGAGAAGAACAGAAGAAGATATTCAAATGATAAAAAAAGCCCTGGATGAAATGGAAAAAGATATTCAGAAAGGTAACCTAGGAGATATCTCTGATATTAAATTTCACTACACCATCTGTGCGGCAGCCCATAATTCTTTATTAAACAAGCTAATGAGCTCCATTTCAGAAACCATGAAAAGAGAAATGGTTACAGTCCGCGAAAAGCTTTACCGAGTACCAGGTACACCTACTAGACTGTTGGAAGAACATAAAAAAATCTTCGAGGCCATAATAAAAGGTGATGAGCTTGAGGCTCGAAAAACGATGTTCATAAATTTAGATAATGCTGAAAAAGGATTTATGGAGTAGGTCAAAAGAAAAATGTTAAACCCAGCTAATGCTGGGTTTCTTGCATTTTACATAAGGGGTGACCTATAATGAACGAAGAAAAAGTAACGGAGGAACTGTATGGAATCGCAAAACCATAAAACCTTACTAAGAGAACTACCTAAAGTTGACCAAATAATGTTACATGAGGTTATTGCAAAGCTGTTGCTGACCACCCCTAGAGCAGTGGTAGTTGAATCTATCCGCAATTCCATTGATTCAATTAGAAGTGCAATTTTAGACGGTCAACTTGATGACTTAAAGCAAGTGCAAGAGATGGTGATACAAAAGGCTGTTACTTTGGTGGAAAAACAAACTCAGCCTAACTTACGAAGAGTTATTAACGCCAGTGGGGTTGTATTACATACAAATTTAGGTCGAGCTCTCTTGTCAGAGAACGCCAGAGATACTGTAAATGCAGTTTCATCTTCTTTTTGTAATTTAGAAATTAATTTAGAATCAGGAAAAAGGGGCTCTCGCTATCAACCAGTGGAAGAGCTATTGACTCGGCTTACGGGTGCAGAAGCTGCTTTGGTTGTAAACAACAATGCAGCTGCTGTCTTACTTGCCTTGGGTACTCTGGCCAAAGGAAAAGAAGTTATAGTTTCTAGGGGACAGTTGGTTGAGATCGGAGGTTCCTTCCGTATTCCAGAAGTTATGGAACAAAGCGGAGCAATCTTAGTAGAGGTAGGCGCTACCAATAAAACTCACCCCAGAGATTACCAGCATGGTATATCGGAAAATACTGCACTTCTGTTGCATGTACATACGAGTAATTATCGCATCGTTGGTTTTACCAGAGAAACAACCGTGGAAGAATTGGTACAAATAGGACAAACATGTCACCTCCCGGTTATGTCTGATCTAGGCAGCGGATTTTTGGTTGATTTAGCCAAATATGGGTTACCTAAAGAGCCAAGTGTTCAAGAAACCGTTGCAGCCGGAGCTGATATTGTAACATTTTCTGGTGATAAGCTGCTGGGAGGGCCCCAGGCAGGCATCATTGTAGGGAAAAAATATTGGATTGATAAAATGAAGATAAATCCCTTAACCCGTGCGGTTCGTATCAATAAATTTACAGTTGCAGCACTGGAAGCCACGTTGAGAGAGTATATAGATGAGAAAAATGTACTAAGGAACATTCCTACACTACGTATGCTTACAGAAGATACAGAGAAAATACTGATCAGGGCTCGGAGTTTAGAGAGTAAACTTAAGTCATTACTGAAAACAAAGGTACATTTAGAGATTATTACCGGATCTTCCCAAGTTGGTGGAGGTTCTATGCCAACTGCTGAACTGCCCACCTATATATTGACTATTTTGGTCGAAAATATTGCCGTTGACCAGCTTGCTGTAAAATTACGTATGGCAGAACCAGCTGTTGTTGCCAGGGTTCGAGATGGGAGATATCAGATAGATCTGCGTACTGTTCAACCCCATGAAATTGATATGCTGGCTGAGATTTTGGCTAAAACAATAAATTCTGGGGAGGTGGCTCATTCTTGAAACATATAATTATAGGTACCGCCGGTCACGTTGATCACGGAAAAACTCAGCTAATAAAAACATTAACGGGAACAGAAACTGACCGCCTCAAGGAAGAAAAAGAAAGAGGAATTTCCATAGAGCTTGGATTTGCCCAATTAAAGCTGCCCAGTGGTAAGCAGGCAGGTATTGTTGATGTTCCTGGACATGAGCGTTTTATAAAGAATATGCTGGCAGGGGTTGGCGGCATAGATTTGGTCCTGTTGGTGATTGCAGCTGACGAAGGTGTTATGCCCCAAACCAAGGAGCATGTCGATATTATTCAACTACTACAGGTTAAAAAGGGCATTGTAGTTTTAACAAAAACGGATTTGGTGGATGAAGAATGGCTTGCCTTGGTAACTGAGGAAATCAGGGAATATTTAAGAAAAACGGTCCTCAGCCAAGCACCCATTATTCCAGTGTCTTCCTTAACAGGGGAAGGAGTTCCAGAACTGTTACAATTAATTGATAAATTTGTTGAAGACACAGAAGAAAGAGTTAGCATTGGCAATCTTAGATTACCCATTGACCGGGTTTTTTCGGTGACTGGTTTTGGTACAGTAGTTACCGGTACCTTGCAGGCTGGCCGTGTAATGGTCGGCGATACTGTAGGAATAATGCCTCAGGGATTGGTTTCTAGGGTTCGCTCCATTCAGGTTCATGGTCAAAAAGTAGAGCAAGCCCGGGCAGGGCAGCGCACTGCTGTAAACCTAACAAACTTAGAAGTGGATGATGTTAAGCGAGGTAGCGTACTGGTAACACCCAACAGTGTGGAACCATCTCATCGCATGGATGTTAAGCTATTATTATTAGAAAGCGCGGCAAAGCCCTTGAAAAATCGTGCTAGGGTTCGCTTATATTTAGGAACTGATGAGATTTTGGGAAGGGTTAGACTTTTAGATAGGGAGGAATTGGAGCCCAATCAGGAGGTCTATGCCCAACTGGAATTAGAGCAGGAGGGTATTGCAGGAAAAGGTGACCGATTTGTTATTCGTTCCTATTCCCCTATGCGAACCATCGGCGGGGGTGTGGTTATTGACTCAAATGCACCTAAGCATAAACGCCACCGACCTGAAGTAATTGAGGCACTTGCCACTAAGGAAAAAGGAACTCCAGAGGAGTTAATAGACCAATTTTTGGCCAATAAACAGGGTCTCTTTAGCCTAGAAGAAATTGTTGCAGGAACTGGACTCAGCAGTGAGGCTGTGGAGATTAGTTTGTCAAAACTTGTATCTGAGCAAAAGATTAAGTCTATAGTCGCAGATAAAAAGCACTTGTTGCTAGCTCTGCCGCTTTACCGTAAATGGTGTCAGGAAATAAAAAGTATGGTTATAAACTATCATCGGGAGTTTCCCTTAAGGGAAGGTTATCCGAAGGAAGAACTACGCTCTAGGAAGTTTTCCTTTACTAACAATAAAAATTTTCAGTACATATTACAGTCTATGGAAGTCGATGGAGTCGTTAAGCTTTATGATAAGACCTTGGCCAGCCCTGAATTTACTGGAGACTTAGCTCATAGTCAACAGACTATCGTTGATGGTATCCTTAAAACCATTGAAGAGGGCAAGTTTCAACCACCATCCTGGACTGAAGTAATAAAAAAATATCGATTAAAGGATACAGAGGCTCAGGAATATCTACAATATTTACTTCGTACAGGTAAATTGCTTAAATTAGGTGATGATGAGCTATACCTATCTGCAGAAAAATATCACCAGGCTAAGGACAAGATTGTTGAATATTTAAAAGAAAACAAGGAAATTTCTGTAGCCCAAACCAGAGATTTATTAAACACTTCCCGAAAATATATTTTGCCATTACTGGAATCCTTGGATCGTGAGCGTCTTACTCGTAGGGTGGGCGATAGTAGAGTATTGGTATAAATAGTATAAAGGACAGAGTTAGCTGTCCTTTATACTATTTACTAGTTATACGGTCAGGAGCAGGGAATTAAATTAATTTAGAGAATTCTAAAATGCATATGTAAAAAATAAGGACATCGGAGGTTGTTGACAATTGGTTACAGTGAATACACTAAAAAGGGGTTTTCATAAGGGCCTATCCACCACCTGGATGCTTTCCAAGGTGGTGGTTCCAATTTATGTAGCTGTCACAATTTTAAGTTTTACTCCTCTATTAGCTAAAATTGCAGATTTTTGTGCTCCTTTTATGAAATATGTGGGTTTGCCCGGAGAGGCTTCTTTGGCCTTGGTAATCGGAAATGTATTAAATATGTATGCAGCCATTGGAGTAATCACATCACTGCATTTAGAGCCTAGAGAGATCACTATTATTGCTATGATGCTGCTTTTTTCCCATACCCTACCAGTGGAATGCGCAGTGGCTGGAAAATCAGGCATCAATCCCTGGGTTATCGGGTTAGGTCGCATGGCCTTTGCTATTTTCGCAGGAGTCATATTGAATATTACTCTATAAACTTAAGTATAGTTAAATCCCTACAGGAAGGACGTAAAAAATGAACTGGACGGAAATAATCAAAGTCGCCCTAACGGGAAGTTTTAAAAATGTCTTACAGATGGCATTAATTATTATTCCAATGATGGTCATACTAGAAATCGCACGGGACCTGAATGTATTAGATAAAATAGCAAAATCGATGGCACCTGCGATGAGGTTTTTTCGGCTACCCAAGGAAGGAGCTTTTCCCATTCTGATTGGCTTGACCTTTGGATTAGCCTATGGGGCAGGTGTTATTATTGATAGTGTAAAGGAAGGACACTTGTCCTGGAGAGATTTGTTTTTAATTAATATTTTTCTAATTCTTTGCCACTCAGTTGTGGAAGATACTGCACTTTTTATTGCCATAGGTGCGGATGGTTCCATCATACTTGGGGGACGGATTTTATTAGCATTAGTTGTGACATTTATACTCTCCCGCTGGAGTGGTTTAGGAAAACTTGAACCTTTGCTAGCAGGAAAATTGGTGGTGCCCAATTGTTCACATTGTGAAAAGATTAAATCTTGAATTTTGTATTCCCCCTTCTTTATGAAAAAATCTTTCATGGGAAAGATAATTCTAAGTATAAAGGTGGGGTGATATTTGTGGATAAATTATGTGCTTTATGCAACGGTCTTTTTACTTTGACTGTCAGCTGTCCAAAATGTGGTGAATACCTTGCAGATTCAGGGCTGGTACAGGATTTTTACGATCCTTACAGTGCTTATTTGGATCAAGAGATATATGAAGATGGTTATAAAGGTTATACCGAAGAGTGTTGTGTTCACTTACTAGTGTGTAAAAACTGCGGCTTTAAAGAGTACAGGCCCATGAAACGTTTTGCTGAAGAAGATATCACCAATTATATTCCTATCTTTACATAATTTACGACGATAGACATGATAGTACACCGACCATAATAAAATATGGAGGTGAACAATATGCGTCGCAATATGAATGCCAATGAAAGATTGTTAAGTATTGTAGGAGGTATTGCCTTCACAGGACTTGGTCGATCAGAAAATTATCGAAATTCTTTTCTGGGTAAAACTATGTCTGTAATGGGTATCAAAAATGTTGCAGTAGGTGTGTTAGGATACAACCCACTTATAGATTGGTTAGGACAGGAAGATGATGATGACGATTTCTTTTAATAAAAAGTCCGGTTAGCCGGACGTTTTTTTAGTCTGGAGATTCTAGTCAATATTTAAAGGAGGGGATACCTTGCACATTGATCAAAGACATGAAAAAGGTCCCTTTGATATTGTAGGTGATGTACATGGGTGTTTGGATGAGTTAAAGGAACTTTTACATCGACTGGGTTACATGGTGCAAGGACAAAGTTTTATTAATCCCAGAGGGAGAAAACTAATTTTTTTGGGAGATTTAGGTGATCGAGGACCCCATTGTTTGGCTAGTATTCGTTTGGTCATGGAAATGGTTCATCGGAACTATGCTTTGTATGTACCTGGTAACCATTGTAATAAATTATACAGATATCTATTAGGGAGAAATGTACAGGTAAAGTATGGTATGGAAAAAACTGTAGAGGAATTGACAGCCCTTAATAATATAGAAAGGGAGATTTTCTCAAGGGAATTCATATCTTTTTATGAGCATGCGCCATTATACTTAATCCTTGATAATGGAAATCTAGTAACAGTTCATGCAGGTATTAAAGAAAATATGATTGGTCAGGTCAACAAAAGAATTACAAGCTTTTGCCTTTATGGGGATACCACAGGAGAAGTTACACCTGAGGGTCTACCAGTTAGAAGAGACTGGGCCAAGCATTATCGTGGTCATGCTTTAATTGTTTATGGACACACACCTGTAGAACAACCTATATTTAAAAATAATACCATTGATATTGATACTGGTTGTGCCATGGGGGGAAAATTAACTGCCCTGCGCTATCCAGAGAAGGAACTTGTTCAAGTAGCAGCTAGGGACGTTTATTATATAAGATCTGGTAGTAAGGAAGCAGAGTTGGTGGCGAAAATTTAGTTCATTTGATCAGACAGATCAGCATCGCAGAGTGGACAAAATTTTAGAGTACCAGTAGCAGCAAACTCCTGGTTACACCTTTTGCAGCAATAAAAATAAATTAGCGTCACTCCACAGTGAGGGCAGGTATCCTGATTAACTGTTATTTCTTTTTGACAATAAGGGCAAATAACCATAAATAAAACCTCCTTGTGAAGGGACCCAATAAAAGATGACTACCCTATATGTTATGCAGAGAAACTAAAAAAGTCCGGGATAACCTTGACTTTCTAAGTATACCGGAGAGATAAAACATCAAAGATGAGTAAGTAAGCTATGACTGACGCCATACCCTAAAGGGAAATTAGATAATCTTGTGCCCTAGGTTATGGCTTCAGAAAGTTTTTCCAGAATTCTTTAGAAGCTATAGGAAAACTGATATATCGACAAATACTTGGTTTTAGCACAGTTTTTCTAATTGACAAGTGTATAAAATATTGGTAGGATTGAGACATAAAATAAAAGTGAATATTATCCGTATATACTTAGGAATTGGCCTAAGTGTTTCTACCGGGCAACCGTAATTGCCTGACTACGGAGGGAAAGTGTACCTAGGGTTCCACAGCCATAATAGGTTGGTTTGGTCCAAGCGGTACAGGCGTATACCTTTACGCAACACCTAGAGGGATAAAAGCCCAGGCGGTAGGTTTCACTCTGATAAGAGGAAACCTATCGTGCTGGGCTTTTTTGTACTCAGAATTTTTTATTCTTTAAACTTTGTTTACAGTTTTATCACTTTAGCAGCTTGTGGGCCACGAGTACCTTCAACAACGTCAAACTCTACTGGTTCACCCTCCTCCAAAGTACGATAACCATCAGATTGAATAGCAGAATAGTGTACAAAAACATCTGTACCACTTTCAGACTCAATAAAACCGTAACCTTTGTTGGCATTAAACCATTTAACCTTACCTTGCAATGTATTTCCTCCTCAATTTTATTAAACAATTACTTATATACCAAGTATTGGCAAAAGAAAAACAATCTATTCCTTTAGAGTGGTATTTTATGTATCTTATTTATTCGTTTTTAATAAGTTCATGCTAAATTTTCTTGGCTACGTATTTTAACATCTAGGTAGTTCTTTTCAGGGGGTGGGGGATGGAGAGAAGGTCTAAAATCAGTTAGTGATTAAAATATGGGAGGTATTGGAGAATGAAATTGAACTACAAAAAGTTGTTCGCACTAGTATTAACTCTGATGTTTACATTATCTTTAGTAGGTTGTGGCGGTAGTGATAAACCCCAGGCTCAAGACGAGCAAAAAGACGCTGCCCAAGATGAAAAATTAAAAGTTGCTTTTATTTATGTAGGACCCGTAGGTGATGGAGGGTATAGTTACGCCCATGATTTAGGACGCCAATATTTAGAAAAAGAAATTCCCAATCTTGAAACCACCTATATTGAATCTGTCCCCGAGGGTGCAGACTCCGAGAGGGTATTAACCGAACTGGCTGAAAAGGGAAACAAAGTTATTTTTGCTACCAGCTTTGGTTATATGGATAGTGTTATTAAAGTGGCACAAAAATACCCCGATGTTAAGTTTCTCCATTGCTCTGGCTACAAAACTGCTGAAAACGCAGGAACTTATTTTGGCCGCATGTATCAAGCCCGTTACCTAACTGGTATTGTGGCAGGGAAAACTACCCAAAGTAACATAATTGGTTATGTTGCAGCATTCCCCATTCCCGAAGTAATCCGTGGTATCAATGCCTTTACTTTGGGTGTTCAGTCAGTAAATCCTGACGCTAAGGTAAAAGTGGTTTGGACAAACACCTGGTATGATCCTGCTGCTGAGAAGGAAGCAGGTAAGAGTTTATTAGAAGCAGGAGCCGATGTGGTAACCCAGCACCAAGATACCCCTGGTCCTCAACAGGCTGCTGAAGAAAAGGGTAAGTTTGGTATTGGATATAACAGTGACATGAGCAAAATGGCACCCAAAGCCGTATTGACCTCTGCAGTTTGGAATTGGGGCCCCTACTATGTAAATACCATTAAAGCCATTCAAGCTGGAACCTGGAAGAGTGAACAGTATTGGGGACCAATGTCTGATAACGTTGTTGGACTTGCTCCCTATGGTCCTATGGTTAGTGAAGATATAAAGAAAGCAGTCGAAGCCAAAAAACAAGAATTGCTGGAAGGCAAATTTGATGTGTTTGATGGACCGGTAAAAGATCAAACTGGTAAGGAAAGAATTGCTACTGGCCAAAAAATGTCCGATGCAGATATGCTATCCATGGACTGGTTTGTACAGGGTGTGGATGGTACTATTCCTAAATAAGTGATACCATAAAGAAATAATTGCTGCTGGCGGAATATCTTCGCCAGCAGCATAATTTAAGGGGCGAGGGGACTTGACAGCGGCCAATTATCTAGTTGAAATGAAACAAATTACAAAAAGATTTCCTGGTGTTGTGGCGAATGATGGTGTTAATCTTCAGGTAAAAAAAGGTGAAGTTTTAGCATTGCTAGGTGAAAACGGGTCAGGTAAAAGTACACTGATGTCCATTCTTTCCGGGCTGTATCGTCCTGATGAGGGAGAAATTTATATAGAGGGACATAAATTTAGTTTCAAATCCCCTAGGGAAGCCATTCATGCCGGAATCGGCATGGTGCATCAACATTTTAAACAAGTGGAAACCTTTTCGGTGGCGGAGAATGTTATTCTTGGTAGCAAGGATACTAAGTTCTTTCTCAATGCAAAAAAGGTAGAAAAACAAATCGAAGAACTTTCTAGCGGCTATGGGCTGCATGTTGACCCCACTGCTAAGATATGGCAGTTATCTGTTGCAGAAAAGCAAAGGGTTGAAATTGTTAAAATGCTGTATAGAGGTTCTAAACTATTAGTTCTTGACGAACCCACTGCAGTATTAACTCCCCAGGAAGCTAGGGAATTATTTCAGACCCTCAGGCAAATGACTGCCAAGGGACAATCTATCATTTTGATTACCCATAAATTAAATGAGGTTATGGAGGTTGCAGATCGAGTTACCATTTTGCGAGGCGGTAAAACAGTTGCAACCCGCACAAAACATGAGGTCAACGAGCGGGAGTTGGCTAGATTAATGATGGGGCAAGATATCATCACACCTGGTAAAAAGAGCACTGCTGTTTTTGGCCCTACAGTTCTGAGACTGGAAAATGTAAGTGCTGGTAGTGATAGCAGGCGAGTAGGCATCAAAGATATCTCTTTAAAAGTAAGGGCTGGGGAAATCATGGGTATTGCCGGTATCGCAGGTAATGGACGCAGGGAATTGGCAGAAACCATAGCTGGGTTGCGGCAAATTTTTGAAGGGAAAATTTTTATTGGTGAAAAAAATGTCACAAATTTTTCAACCTTAGAGATTATTGATGAAGGTGTCAGTTATGTTCCCGAAGATCGTTTGGGTACCGGGCTGGTGCCCAACCTGGGAGCGGTTGATAATCTTATCTTAAAAGAATATCGTCGGCCTGGGCTGGGCAGTGGTCCGTTCATTAACCGCCGCAAGGCCAACGATTATGCCAAGGAACTGGTTAACGAATTTGGCGTAAAACTAACTGCTTTGGAGGCACCTGTTAAGATGCTTTCCGGTGGTAATTTACAAAGACTTCTGCTCTCAAGGGAGTTGGCCTGTTCTCCTAAAGTTATTGTTGCGGTTTACCCGGTACGGGGACTGGATATTGCTGCTGCTGAAGCCATTCACAAAATGCTGTTGGAAGAAAGAAGCAAGGGAGCAGCCATAGTATTAATTTCAGAGGATTTGGAAGAATTACTTAAGCTTTCCGATAACATCGGTGTACTTTATAAAGGATCTTTAATGGGTATCCTTCCGGTTGAAAATGCCGAGCCAGAAATGATTGGTCTGATGATGTTAGGAGCAAAACCAGGGGAGGATTTGGCATCATGATAAGATTAGAAAGACGTGCAGCGCCTTCTCTTATGGGTACATTCTTAATACCCTTCATAGCCGTTATACTGGCACTAATCACTGGAGCAATATTTCTCTATCTTAACGGTCTAAGTTCTCCCAAGGGCATTACCTGGGGTCAGGTATTTGAGGTTTATACAGTAATGTTGGATGGTGCCCTTGGATCTTCCTATGGAATTTCTGAAACCGTTGTCAAGGCTATACCCCTCATGCTTTGTGGTTTAGGGGTTTCTATAGCCTTTCGTATGCTGCTATGGAATATCGGTGCTGAGGGTCAGTTTCATATGGGGGCCTTTGGAGCAGCCTGGGTTGCCTTGAGCTTTCCAGATTTACCTTTCTATATAATGATACCGGCGATGGTTTTTGCTGGTATGCTTTGTGGTGGTATTTGGGGGTTAATACCTGGTATCCCCAGAGCCTATCTAGGTGTAAACGAAACCATTACCACCTTAATGTTGAACTATGTGGCCATGCTTTGGGTCAATTATTTAGTTTTTGGGCCCTGGAAGGATCCCCAGGGTATGAACTTCCCATTAAGCAAAACCTTTGAACCAGCGGCGATATTACCGACTATTGGGAATAGCAGGGTTCACTTGGGGCTAGTTTTTGGTTTGATCATTGCTGCTATTCTTTGGTTTGCCCTGCGGCAATCAAGATGGGGCTATGAAGTAACAGTTATTGGAGAAAGTCCCCAGGCAGCAAGTTATGCAGGAATGAATATCACAAAAAATATATTAATCGTTATGTTCCTTAGTGGTGCAATTTGTGGTCTCGCTGGGATGGCAGAGGTTTCAGCAATTGCCCAAAGAATGCAACAAGGACTCAGCCCTGGCTATGGTTATACGGCTATTATCGTGGCATGGCTGGGGAAATTAAATCCCTTTGCCATCATCTTAGTTTCTTTCCTAATGGGTGCTTTACAGGTGGGCGGCTATAGTGTGCAATCCAGTGGGGTTCCTGCAGCCATTGTATCTATGATTCAAGGGGCTTTGCTGTTTTTTATCCTCGGGGGAGAAATATTTAATAGGTACAAGATCGTAATAAAAAACAAAATTAAGGTGGGGGTGTAGCCAATGTCACAGGAATTTTTCATAACGATTTTGGCCACTGCCATTACTGCTGGTACTCCCATCCTATATGCAGCATTGGGCGAATTATTAACTGAAAGATGTGGCAATCTCAACCTAGGGGTTGAGGGCATGATGTTGGTAGGGGCTGTCTGTGGTTTTGTCTTTGCTATCAAAGCCAATGATCCTTGGGTTGGAATTCTGGCCGCCATGCTGGGTGGCGGAGCAATGGCCTTTATTCATGCTTTCTTAACGGTGACATTACAGGCCAATCAGGTTGTAAGCGGTCTTGCTCTGACTATATTTGGCACAGGTCTATCTGGGTTTATAGGTAAAGCCTATATTGGTATTCCGGTGGAAAACCCCTTTAAACCGGTAAGCCTTGGATTTTTAAGTGATATTCCCTTTATTGGACCCATATTTTTTCAACATGACTATTTAGTTTATATTACTTACCTTTTGGTACCATTCCTATGGTTCCTTATCTATCGAACAAAGCCTGGTTTGAATCTGAGAGCCGTGGGAGAAAACCCTGCCTCAGCAGATTCTCTAGGAGTTAGTGTTTATAAAATTAGATACATCTATATTATTATCGGGGGAATGTTAGCTGGGATTGGGGGAGCATATCTTTCCTTAGCCTACGCTCCCACTTGGTTAGAAAACATGACCGCTGGTCGAGGGTGGATTGCAGTGGCCTTGGTGATATTTGCCACCTGGAATCCCCTAAGGGCAATGTTAGGAAGTTATATTTTTGGCGGTATTGATGCCCTGGGCTTTCGTGCCCAGACCCTAGGAGTTATGATTCCCTCCTTCTTTTTAAAAATGCTGCCATATCTTTTCACCATTCTCGTATTAGTTCTGGTAGCACGTAAGGCTATGGCTAATCGTATCGGTCCGCCAAAGGCCTTGAGTTTACCCTATGACCGTGAGGAACGTTGAAAATATATGGGGGTATTAGCATGGAATTACTGAAAGAAAAGATCCTAAACCAAGCTAAAGTAGTATCCGATCAAATATTAAAGGTGGATTCCTTTATTAACCATATGATTGATCCTAATATTATGGTAGAAATTGGCCAGGAATTCGCAAGTAGATTTCGAGATGAAAAAATAACCAAAGTTTTAACCATAGAAGCCTCAGGTATTGCCATAGCTTTAACGACTGCCTTAGCTTTAAAAACGCCGTTGCTTTTTGCCAAGAAGAAAATCCCTTCTACACTGGGTCAATTTTACATGTCCAATATTTATTCCTTTACCAAAAACGAAACTGTTGGTATCTGCGTTGCAAAGGAATATTTAACCTCCGATGATCGAGTATTAATCGTTGATGATTTTCTAGCCAGAGGGGAAGCGTTAAAGGGGTTAACTGATTTAGTAAAGCAAGCTGATGCACAACTGATTGGTGTTGGTATAGTCATTGAAAAGATGTTTCAGGGTGGTGGCAAAGCCCTGCGTGGTGCTGGTGTAAGAATTGAGTCTCTGATTAAAGTTAGTAGCCTTGCAGATGGAAAAATTAATTTAGAGGAATAAAGGATTTTGCAAATGGGACCGGTTTAAATCGGTCCTTTTTGTTTAATATGGAGATAGCCAAGTTTTTCCAATCTTAAAATGGTGGAACTTATTGGTCCTTGACAGCGTCCATAAAGTAATGGGAGGGAAGTTTATGCGAAAATCAATTAGTTGCTTAATGGTTGGTGCAATCCTGATTGGAGCCGTTTCGCTTGGACCCATAACAACAGGTTTAGCTGACGAGAATACCAATAATAAGTTAATAAATCAAGAACAACTTGTTAATGATAGAGAAATAACTGTTAAGAAAGAAGTAACCTATGTTTCCAGGGAAGAGGCTGCAGAGGTACTTGTAAATTCTTTGGATTTAGATTTGGATGGATTGCGATTTTTTAAGGCGCCTGAGGTTAGTGATTTTTTCGATGATGTTTCAAAGGATGCGGCTTCCGCAAATGCTATAATGATACTAGGGTATAATGGTGCTCTTCATACCAATGATCGTAACTTCCGACCCTCTGTTATGATCACCCGGCAAGAGCTGGCAGAAATATGTGGCAGTCTGTTACAACATATGGGTCCAGAACAGCCTCAGTCCACTAAACACCCTCTAATAAAAGACTTAAATACTGTTAGTAAGGATACTGTGGATGATGTCAAATTGCTAGTAGGTTTAAAGGTGATGTCTCTTACTAAAGATGGATATTTTCAACCCAACCTAGGGGTAAAGCCAGAAGAACTACAGAATATCATAAAGCGATTAGATGTTCTGCTAAAGGTTGAAAGAGATGAAATATCTGCAGAGGTAGTATCAGGAAAAGAGGGTGGAAGGGAAGTTGAAATCTCTTGGGGTGAAAAACCTTCAAGTGGCTATGAGATTAATATCGTGGAAATGAATTTAGAAGGTAATACATTAATGATACATTATCAAACTAAAGAACCAACACCTAGTTCATACAACTCAACTGTTATTACTGAACCTAAAGATCGTAAACCAATACCGAATAATTATCCTACTATAAATAATATTGAATTAGTTAGAGTCATAAAAAATTAACACCGACTAAGGTCGGTGTTAATTTTTTAACATATTAAATTATTCATCGAACAATTAAAACCGGGCAGGGAGCATGGCGTGAGACCCGGTTACTAACACTTCCCATAATGTAACCTTTTATCTCTCCCAAACCACGGCTTCCTATTACAATTAAATCATAATTTTCTTGGTTTGCTTTTTCCAAAATCTCATCCGCTGGTTGGCCCATAACGATGAATTTATCTGTGTCTATATTTTTATCTGAAATGGAAGAAACATATTGATCCAGCATATCCTTGCCATTTCTCATTAATTCATCAAAAATAGATTGGGGTATATGACCTAAACGATCTACTGCTGTGTTTACATAGGGTGGTAAATTGGGTACTACATGCATTAAGGTGATTTTGGCTGTATATTTTTGCGCTAGTGAAACTGAGTGAAACAGGGCCTTGGTAGACCGCTCCGAACCATCTAGGGGCACCAATATTTTTTTATACATAATAGCCCTCCTTGTTAGAATTTATTCTATTTTAGCCCTTAATTTCTATTAATTCCAGAATAATTTTCTAACAAGTCCCCTAGATGATGTAAAAAAGTTGAAAAGTTATCCCATATATCACCCCCCTACCTTTTATAAAATAAATATGTCGAATAAGAGGAAATAGAAGTGTATTATGGGAGGGAATATCTGCGAAGGAAGTAAAATTTCAGTAATATATTTGACAAGATTGTTATGACATGTTAAAATAATTACGTTCGATGCGGAAGTGGCTCAGTGGTAGAGCATCGCCTTGCCAAGGCGAGGGTCGCGGGTTCGAATCCCGTCTTCCGCTCCAGTAAAGCAGAGACTAGTTCTCTGCTTTTTTTATTTAATAAAGTAAAATGTTTTAATACTTTTTAAAAAGTATACTATTAAGGTGAATTATCATTTTAACTTATAGGAGAGACCAATATGAGGGTAAAGTTTTTTAAAAAAACTAAGCGTACTTATGATTTGCAGATCCTGCATGAAACTGCGACCATTCAGGATTATTTAGATGCTATTAATAAATTTATTGAAGAAATTACTGAACCACCTTGCAAAGGTTGTGACGAGTGTTGCTGGGAAAGAATTCCCCTAACACATATTGATGTACTAAACTACATTAACCAATTAGGGGAGGAACTACATTTAGACAAAGAATGGCCCCTATTAGACTTTTTGAAACAGTATACCTACATTTATGCCGAAGGTGGTGCTGTGGATATAAGCTTAGGCTTTACACCGGAGGGAGCCTGTTTTTTCCTAAATCAAGGGGAACGTATTTGTGGTAGTTATGCTGCTAGGTCATTAGTTTGTCAAAGTTTTATCTGCATGGAGAGTACCCCTACTGCTCAAGAACTAAGATCACAACTGGTAAATACAGGGATGGATGAATTAGTTCGCATATGGATGAATCAATGTAAAGATGCCGATATAAAATTGTTTTATCACGAAGAATATAAGGCAAACCCAGAATTAGCAGATTACCTTGAAAGTGGGTTTACCGGTAAAACAAAATACAGTGAGGTTTTGCTTAAAGAGGTTTGCACACCTGAATTATGGCAAAAATTATACCCGCCTCGTAATGGATAAATATGTAATCGCAAGGAAATACTAACCACATGATTACTGATATTAATTCCTACCGTCACAAACAAAAATTAACCCGAATTAATGAGCTGGTCAAAGAATTAATGGCTATCCGTGCAGAAATAAGCGAATTGCGACTTGAGGAGTGCCAGTTAAGGAGTACTATCAAGGAACTTGCAAGGGAACTGGACCAATAGGGACAAGTGGTTTAATAATCGTTAACCAAAACAACCTTCATTGAACTGACTAAAAACGGCTAGACAAAATGGAAATAAATGTAAAAAGGAACAGTTTTTGAAAATATGGTGGTAAAAACTGGGGATAAATCTGTTAATAATGTGGATAAGTTGGAAAACATTAACAAAACATTACTCAATTCTACTTATTTTGCTTCAAAAAAAGCACCATAATATTACCAATTGTTGAGTTAAGGTTAGTGTGATATAATTAATTGAATATATAAGAAAGGGGGCAGTATCATGACTAAAGATCTCATTAATAAGATATTAGAAGATATTGGTTTGGAACTCATACCCAAAACAGAAGAGAAAGAATAAAGAATCGAAGGCGGAATTAACCCAATCGCCTTCGATTTTTAATTTTATATAGATATAAAAGAATTTGTTCGCTCTGTTAAAAGTTTTTGTAGGATTAAGTAGAGGATATTGGATAAGCCTGTCAAATTTGTACTATTAAATATAATTATGGGGGTTGCATCCAATGAAAAGGATACTACTAATTATTCTAGCAATATGTTTATTAATAACAGCTGGCTGCACCAATAACCATTCACAGAACAAAACCAATGTCCAGGGAAATAGCTCTGTAGCCACTGCAGAGAGAAACAACAAGTATGAAGCTGCACCAGATCTGTCAATTGACCCCAAGAAACAGTATCTAGCTGAGGTTAAAACAAATCAGGGTACCTTTACAATTAAGCTACTGGCAGACAAAACACCCATAACCGTTAACAATTTTGTCTTTCTAAGTAGGGAAAATTATTATAACAATATTAAATTCCATCGTATTATTAAGGATTTTATGATTCAAACCGGAGACCCAGTAGGAAATGGAACTGGTGGACCAGGATATACCTTTAAGGATGAATTACCTCCGGATTTACCATATGGCCCGGGTATTGTGGCTATGGCCAATAGTGGACCTAACACAAATGGTAGTCAGTTCTTTATTTGTAACGGTGAGCTGTCAAAGGGGCTTAATAAACACCCCAACTATACTGTTTTTGGCCAGGTCATTGAGGGGATGGAGGTAGTTTTAAAAATTTCGGAAACACCTGTAATAGAAAGTGAGACCGGTGAGTTAAGTAAACCCATAAATGATGTGTACATTGAAAACATTGCAATAATGGAGAATTAGACTGATTTCTATGGTTTAACCGAAAAATTATACTTTTGCAAATATTCAATTTACTTAAGCTAATATTTAATGGTAAGATTAGGTTAAAAAATTCGTGGGGGGAAATTTGCATGCTTAGCCTATTCAAAAAAAATAAGCCTACCAATAATCTTGTCTATCAACAAGAATCATTGCCAGTTGAATCAACCACATCAAATTTGCCTGAGATCCCGCCTCAACTTGATGCGTTGGAAGTGGACAGTTTATACAGCTCTACCGAGCTAGTTGAGGCATTAGGAGAATTAGTATTTCAACTATTTGACGGAAAAAACTACGTTATTATAATCGATAAAGACTACAAAATCTTAAAGACTTGGGATGTTCAAGCTTTCAATTTTAGCAATAAACCTGGAGAAATAATGCCTAAGGGTTCGATTTGTGCAAAGGCTTTAGCTGCTGGTAAGCGTATAGCTACCCAAGTAACAAAAGAAAATTCCAGCTATGGTTTCGGTTATGCGGGTATTGGTCTCCCGATTAGAGATAAAGAAGGAGAAATTATTGGCAGCCTTGCCACCACCTTTGTGTTTGTTAACCCCGACGATCTTGAGAATGTTGCCACGGAGCTGCATAATGCTTCAGATCAAAACTCAATTGCTGTTGAAGAAATTGCTAAGGGTGCTACTGAGCTCTCTATATCCGTTGATGTATTAACCAAAAATACCAATGAGGCACAAAACTCCCTTAAAACCATTAATCAAGTAATTGAATTAATTAAGGGAATAGCTGACCAGACCAACCTACTGGCCTTAAATGCAGCTATCGAAGCAGCTAGGGCTGGGGATCAAGGACGGGGCTTTGCAGTAGTAGCCGACGAGGTAAGAAAGTTAGCACAAAACTCTGCTAACAATGCCAAGGATATGGCCGATAAATTAATGGTTATCTCAAAGATGATTGAGAATATTGGAGTTCAAGCACAGGAGCTTAATTCCTATGCCCAACAACAGGCCGCTTCCACTGAAGAAATCAGTGCATCTATGGCGCAATTGGATGAACAATCAAAAGTTGTATTAACACTGACAGAAGAATTAAAAAAGGGCTTACAGTTTATGTTTAACTAATTGAAAACAACATAAATAAGACAACAGGTATGATAACCTGTTGTCTTATTTATGTTGGAAAAGTGCAAAAATTCACTTTTCTAAACCTAAAAAAAGGATTTGTCCAGTATTGCAAAATCAGTTATCTTCTGTTATGATTTATAAAATTCTAAATTATCAAACTGTTCAATCAATAAGGAGGAGTTGCAATGTCTGAAGAGCTTATTGACAAGATCCTTAGTGAAGTTGGGTTAGAAAGAATTGATTACTCAGAAGAGAGTTAATGTATTGTAAGTACCCCTCCTGCTAAAAAGGTGGGGATTTTTATTGTTCTATACACAAAAGGCAGCCTAAAAATGACACCTGCTTTTATATGCAAATGAGTTAACATATAAAATATCAATTTTAACAAATCTAAAAAAAATCCTTTAAAAACCCTGGGAATACAAAATATTTCAATCGGTATAATAATAACAGACGTAGTCTACATGATTAACTTTCCCAAAACAATCTTTGCACCTTTTTGCAGAGATTGTTTTGGTGTTGTAAAGATGTAAATCCTTTGTCAGAGTGACTATTGTAACACTTTAACGTATAGAAGTCATGAAGCTAGATTTTTGAATCCCCAATAAATCCTCTATTTTCTCGTTTAAATAAATATAAGAGTCATAAACCCCTTGATTATAAAATTCTGATGCTAACTTTTCAATAAAAAAATCTAAAATTAAATTTGAGGCTAAATCTCCCAGATCTTCATCTCGTTCATTAAGAAAATAAGATTTGATTTCTGATATCATATACTGTCTAGTTTCTTTATTTAATTTGAAAGTTTCTTTCAAAAATCAGCCCACCTTAAAAAGTAAATTACCTTTTACAGTTATTTGTATCTAATCTTCAAAGTTTGTCACTTTAACATATTCAGTACCATTCCACTCCCAAGTCTCTAATACACTAATTTCACGGGTTAAATAATACCATACAGGAATTTCATTAGCTGAGATCATTTGAAAAATTTGGGCTGCAATCTGTTGCCCTTTATCAAAACTAAGATTAGGATCGTTATCAGGTACCTCAACTGTATAACGATACTTGATTTGTTCGTTTTGGATTTTTGGTAAGTCACTTAACCAAATAACAGGTTTGTTTAACACCCTCAGATCCTTTGGAAGATAGCTGACATCTTCTATCTTTGGAATTAGTTTATTGACAGGCAAATTTGTAAAATGATAAAGCTTCATAGTAACACCTCAAACATTTATTATTTCACTAAATTGTATCAAAGAAATCTTATTATTAGTTAAGTATTTTAGTATAAACCAATCCTGCTTTTATAAATGATGTCATAGCCGTTGGTCCTGATAATGGTATTTGACATTATACGAGGGGTAAAAAATTGGTAGGTGATAATAGTTGGTTGATCTAAAGAATGTACTATGTTAATATTATTTTAACTTTAAAGAAGTGGAGGTTTTCCTTGTGCATTCTATCAGACTTAGATTCTAAACTTTGGACTGTTAATTAAATAGGTTCAAGGGCTCTGCTTGACTGCAGAGTATACGGGACTGGTCTGTCTATTTTTAGGAAAACCTTTATTTTACGTTAGGTAAAAAGAGGGGTACTTCTACCCCAATTTTTGTCTTTAATTACATGAAATTAGGTTGGTGAAGAAATACTGTCTACTTATCCATGAAGGTTTGTATCACTATCTGTGTTATCTAGGTGCTGATAGGGCAGAGATGGGGTAAGTATAACATGTATGTAATTCTTCCTTTGAAAAGCAATGTACGGACGCTGAGAGATGATTATTTTCCATGGGGAAATTATGAGTCGATCAGGTTTTCTTTAGATGAACTTATCCCTATACTCTTCACACAGGCAAATAGCCTGTGTTTTTTGTTTTTTAAGCAAACTGAGAAAGTGAAAAGGATGGTGCTAATATGGTAGCAACAAAGGAACCAATGCTGGAGAATTGGAAAAAGAATACTATTCTCTTTTTGGCCACTCAGGCCATCTCGCTTTTTGGCTCATCCCTGGTTTCCTATGCTATAACGTGGTATATCACATTAACAACACAGTCAGGAGTTATGATGACCATATCCATTATTTGTAGTTTTCTGCCTACCTTTATTCTATCTCCCATAGCGGGTGTTTGGGCCGATCGCTACAATCGGAAACTGCTAATCATTCTGTCTGATGCATTGACGGCAATTGCAACATTAATCTTAGCCATTATATTTTATCTGGGACACGATGCCCTCTGGTTGCTATTTGTTATGTCAGCTGTCCGTTCCATCGGGGCAGGGATTCAACTGCCGGCGGTGGGGGCTATTTTACCCCAGCTGGTGCCAGAGGATAAGTTGACCTCGGTAAATGGAACCAACGGAAGCATTCAGGCGGTGGTAAATCTCGTAACTCCCATGGTCAGTGGTGCAATGCTGACCATGGCTTCCATCGAAACTATCTTCTTTATCGATGTCATTACTGCAGCTATAGCAATCACTATATTAATTGTATTTTTAAATATTCCGGTACATGCCAAAGCCTTAGAAAAGCAAGCAACTAGCTATTTCAGCGACTTACGAGAAGGTTTTGACTATATCAAAAACCATCAATTTGTTAAGAAGATTTTTGCCTTTTACACCTTATTCTTTATTTTAATTGCACCTGCTGCCTTTTTAACCCCCCTGCTTGTTACACGCAGTTTCGGGGAAGAGGTTTGGCGTTTAACGGCCAACGAAATTGTCTTCTTCATAGGAATGATGATTGGTGGTGCTATCATAGCATCTTGGGGTGGTTTCAAAAATAGGATTCATACCATGACATTGGCTAGTCTGGTGATAGGTGTCTGTACATTGGCCATGGGATTGATTCCAGTGTTTTGGATTTATTTAGTTTTCATGGGTCTGGTGGGCATAGCAATGCCTTTCTTCAATACACCTTCTACGGTCTTATTACAGGAGAAAGTTGAAGGGGATTTTCTAGGCAGGGTATTTGGTGTACTGGGAATGATCGCAACTTCCATGATGCCGCTAGGAATGCTCATATTCGGACCCATATCAGACATCATTAAAATAGAATGGCTCTTGATGGGAACAGGATTATTGTTGTTTATACAAGGATTTTCCTTGCTGGGTAGTAAAGTATTGGTCGAAGCAGGAAAGCCAGTCTCCCAAGAACGAACTCAATAACAAAAAGTTATTTACCATAATCCTGCCTAGGGTTTTGGAAAAGCTTCTACAAATAAAGGAAGTGTCGCAAAACTACTTTTTAGTAGCTAGTGACACTTCTTTTTACATTCCTATCACACAAGAACAGTATTGTGCAACAGCGCCTTTGGTTAATTAATCTGCATTATGAGATTTTTTTATATTTCATCAGTGGTTATTACTGTAGCTCATGAGCAGTTAATACGAAACTATAAAGATGTTTACCTCTTATCTAATAAAATTAGTAGCTGTTTTTGGCTCACGCTTAGGTAAAGGAATGCCTGCATTTTTGCCAGCTTCGATACACTTTAACAACCAAGCCATATTATGGCCTAATGTACGCATTGTCTGCATACCTTCCAGGTCCTGTTTTACTTCTTCAGGTGTATTTCCGTGTACCTGATTCCAATACTGTGATGAGACAATAGGCATATTACTGATCGTAAAATACTTATTAATCTGATCAAATGCTGAAGAGGCACCGCCCCGCCGGCAGCTAACAACCGCAGCACCTAACTTATTGGCAAACAGATCACTCTTGCCGTAGAAAACCCGATCTAAAAATGAGGTGAGGTGACCCGAGGCCGCCGCATAGTGAACCGGTGAACCAAAAATAAAGCCATCAGCATCTTTGACTTTACTCAAAAATAGATTTACCGGGTCATCCATAAAACAATTACCCTTTTTCATACATACCCCACAGCCTAG
This sequence comes from Desulfotomaculum defluvii, assembly GCF_054657375.1. Classification (NCBI taxonomy): domain Bacteria; kingdom Bacillati; phylum Bacillota; class Clostridia; order Eubacteriales; family Desulfotomaculaceae; genus Desulfotomaculum; species Desulfotomaculum defluvii. The sequence continues at coordinate 478,774 of NZ_BAAHYV010000007.1, forward strand.
GCAGCCGGAAATAGGTTTGTTTCCAAGTTGCACAATTTCTGTTTCAATGCCATGAGTTTTTAAAGTATCAGCAACTTCAGTTAAAGCAGTAAACGTGCAGCCATTGGCATGTGGGCTACCATTAACCAATAATACCTTCATTTACATACCTCCTTGTTTCGATTATATAAAGAAATTAAAAAAAATTCCATTACAATGAATATTATTATATGTATACCGTTAAACAAGTATCCATTATCTTCTTAATGAAGGGTTAACTAATCAACTATCTACCGGATGTGAATTCTTACCACAGCATTGGTGCCGGGCCGGATCTGGCTATACTTAGTATCCACAGCGATGTGAACAGGTACCTTCTGGACTACCTTGGTGAATGTACCGCTGCCTGAGGAGGGTATTAGGGAGAAGGTGGAATTGGCGGCTTCTCCGATCAGGCTTACCTTACCGATCCACTTTTTCCCTCCATACTGGTCGATGGAGACGTCTACTTTATTTCCCACCTGAATGTTACTTAGCTTGGTTTCTTCAATGTTTGCTATAATATAGAGCTTGGCAGGATCCACCACCATACCTACTGTCTGCCCTGTGGAGATTACCTCTCCTATAATCCCTTGTTTCTTGATGACGACACCATCAATGGGGGAGCGGAGCAGGCTCTGTTCAAGGGCCGTATCTGTTTGATTTGGAACCTCTTGGCGGGCTACGATCTGGTCCTTGTGTACCGTCATACCCTCTTCTAGATCACAAGAAACCAGTTTTCCTGTAATCTGGGCATTGATTCGGGCGATATCTCCGGTTACCCGGGCATCTTCCGTGGAAATATATAGATAATTATTGATTCCATAGTAAAGTGCGATGGTCACCAGAGTTGCAATCATGATTCCACTAACCATCAACAGTGTCTTTTTCCGTTTATCCATGGTGTCCACCCTCCTATTGTACCGGCGCAATTTCGGCGAACATGCCTGCCATTAGGGACGTTTCAGGGGCTAGGGATATCTTTACAAGTACATCCTGGCGCTTAGGGTCCACAGTATTCCCCACCCAGGTCACCGTTCCAGAGATTTCTTTGTCCAACTGTTCTGCTACTCGTGCTTTGACCTTTTGACCTACCTTGAAGTGGTTCACAGCGCTGGTCGGACCGTAGGCATCCACAGTAAGTCGATCCCGGTTTTCTAGGGATACTAAGGTTGTCTGATAGCTGTAAGTTTCCCCAGCCTTAGCGGGACAGGCCACTACGATGCCGTCAAAGGGGGCCTTCACAGTGCGGTTAGCCAGTACCGCCTCTGTGGCTGCCACAGAAGCCTCTGCCTGATCCACTTGCTTTTCCAATACTACCATGTAAGCCTGAGTTTCCCCGTTCTTCAGAATGGCCAGGGCCTCATCTGCGTTCTTAAATGCTGCTTCTGCGCTTGCGGCCTGTCCCTGGGCTGTTTCCAGCTGGGAAAGGGGAATTGCGTCTGAATTATAGAGGTCCTGATACCGCTTAAGATTTTTTCGGGCGTTGTCCAGAGCGGTCTTAGCAGCTTTAGCGGTGGCCTCCGCCTGACGTAGTTGCTCAGGGCGTGCCCCGGTTCGCGCTTTCTCCAAAGTGGCCTGGGCTATTGCCAGAGTCTGGCGGGTTACTTTGACTTGGGCCGATGCTTCTGAGATATCAAACTGCACTAGAGGATCTCCTGCCTTGACGGCTTGGCCAACAGACGTCAAGACTGCTTCCACGCGTCCTGTAAATGGTACCGAAAGATCCGCCGCTTCAGAAGCCTGGACCCTACCGGCTAGATAATAGACAGGGATAGTGGTCTCAGGTTGCTGCTCCTTGGCAACTGGTGTTGCTGAACAGCCAGTTAGCACCAGGATACATATTAGTGCTGTGCAAATTATTCTTTTCATTTTTTCCACCTCCCTGGGTTTATTTCAAATGTCCTGGTTCGTTTAGAGGAGAGGGCTGAGGTTTGCCCGTATCCTCAATATCTGGAAAAACATTTATTAGTTCATTCAGTTTTTCCAGTCCTTTTATAATGATATGGGCATCCGCTTGGCTCAGTTCTTTTAAAAATCCATTCATCATCCGACTTTTCAATAGTACAATTTCGGGATTTTGTCTGATTTCGGGAGATATCATTAACTGGACGATTCGCCGGTTGTTATGGGGAATCGTCCTAATAAGGAGTCCTTTTTCTTCCAAGCGGAATACCATAGAGGAGACAGTGCTTTTAGAGAGGCCCAGAAGATCACTTAATTCGCTTAGGGTTATCCCTGGTTGAGAGGAAATCTCCCTGAGCAGATATCCATCCTGGACGGTAAGCCCGAACCTTTTGCTGAAAAGGGAGAAATAACGCCGCTTTTTTGTTTGAATGTCCCTCATTAGAGTCCATATCCGTTCTTTTTGATTATTATTCATATCAGTATGCTGCCTCCTTTTTATTGGGCGAGTCCTGTACCTGTGTCCTTAAATACTTAGGCAGATCAATAAATACTACGAAAACAAGTACGATAACCATCACAAGCAGCATCATGAGAAAGATGTAGTCGATGGCGTCCACATAAGCCTGTTTTTGAACAAGTCCCATCAGGGTACTGATTGCTGCGCCATTGGTATCGCTGGCCGAGAGACCACCCTTAGAATAAACCCCTTGGAGGGTTCTGACAGCATCACTTGTGACCGGATTTGTCATGGTCAACTGGTCTGAGATTGTGGCGCTGTTGAGGACGATGCGATGCTGTAGGGTTGTGGTAATCAAGGCTATGCTGACGGTTGAGGCAATCTGTCTGGTGATATTCATTAGGGCCGATGCCTGATTGATCATTACCTTAGAAACACTATTCATAGCCAGTGTAATGGGTGGCGAAGCCACCAGACCCAGAGCGAACCCTCGGATGACCAGGAGTATGTTGATGGTACTGGCACTGGTGTTGGTGTTAAGGAAGCTAAGCGGATAAGAGACGGCAACAAACAGTAAGAGGCCGGGAATCATGACGGCCTTATACCCCCATTTATCGAATAACTTTCCGCTGAGTGGCATCATGATAGCGGTGGCTATGGCGGAAGGGAAAAGTAAAATCCCTGTTTGCATAGCGGAATAGCCCATAATGTTCTGGAGAAAAATTGGCACTAGATACGGGACTGCAATCATTGCCATGCTCAGAACGCTCATTACCACACTCCATGCAGTGAAATCGTACAACTTAAAAAGTCGCAGGTCCAACAGGGGGTGGGGATGCATTAGCTCGTTTATGACAAAAAGGATTAGGCTAAAGATCCCTAGAATCAGAAGAAGCGGGTATTCCATCTCACCCCAGTCAATGCTAGTCCATTTTCCCAATACGTAAAAGATGCAAACTAACCCGACGGTGGAGGTGATGAAGCCAATCATGTCAAAGCTTTCTGGTGACCTCTTAGGGAATTCCTGGAGCAGGATGATACCCGCTATGATGCCAAGGATGCCAAAAGGCACGTTGATATAAAATAACATGCGCCAACTGAGATTGGCGATGATGTAGCCCCCCAAGGTGGGACCAATGGCTGGTGCTGCCATGGCTGCGACGCCATATAAACCCATGGCCACGCCCCGCTTTTCCGGAGGGACTGTACGGAAGATAATGGCGTTTCCAACCGGACCGATAATGCCGCCACCGATGCCCTGAATAACCCTAAAGGCAATCATAGAGGAGTTACTCCAAGCCATGCCACAGAGCAGGGAACCGAGAGTGAAGAGGATCAGTGCCCCAATATACAGCTTTTTGGCCCCCAACAAGTCAGATAGGTAGCCGGAAAGCGGGATGACTGCTCCCAGAGCGATGGTGTATGCCGTGACGACCCATTGGATTGAGTCCAAAGATACACCGAAGACTGCCATCATCTTAGGGAGGGCAATGTTGATGAGGCTGGCATTTAGAATGGTTATGAAGGTACCGATAATTATGACTCCGAGGACAGTCCATATGCCGCCTTTACTTGCATCAGTCATTAATAAGTTCCTCCGGTTGCATAAATGTATGGACCGTACCATCGTCTATTATTCCGTGGCTGTTTCTAAATTGGCAGAAGATAGGTAATCTAATGTTAAATGTCCTTGTCATGCAGATAACACTCCTGTCTGGATATGCAAATTTCCTATCCATACAAATATAACGATTTGGTACAGTACGATTTCGGACTATTGTTTGTGCTTCATTATTTTACAAAAACCACATAATCCTGTCAATGATGTAAAAAGGAAGGGTGGATTTTTTTATTTTCAACACAATATTAATTAAGTATTTTTACCATTTATCCCAGGGGGTGTGACATGGGGCAAGTGTAATCAATTTAAACAAGGATTTTTGCTAGTTGTGTTGAAAATTCCAACAAGTAGTTTGGTTGGAGGTAATGCGAATGTCAGCAAAACCAGGCAAATTTAGAATAGAATCTCGCATTAAAAGGATTTCTAAACAACATAAATATAAAGAGAACTACCAATTGCTTATAGAAAATCAAAATGAACTTATTGTAAAAGTAGACATAGATGGCAGACTTTTATTTGTGAGTAAAACATACTGTGAAACCTTTGGTAGAACCGAAGAGGAACTGCTAGGTAATACTTTTATGCCTTTGGTTCATCCAGAGGACAGGGAAAAAACTGCAAAAGCTATGGAATCATTATACCAACCACCTTATGCCTGTTATGTTGAACAGAGAGCATTAACAAAAGATGGTTGGCGATGGTTTGGCTGGTCTGACAAGTCAGTGCTAGATCAGAATAATAATGTTAAGTCCATCATTGGGGTTGGGCGGGACATAACAGACCGTAAAGAGGCTGAAGAAAAATTAAGGCAATACCAGGAACACTTAGAAGAAATGGTACGGGAGAGGACCATAAGGTTAGATCAAGAAATTTACGAACGAAAAAAGGCAAAGGAAGCTCTAGAACGACAACTACAATTTTTACAACTCTTAATAGATACCATTCCTAGCCCTATATTCTATATAGACCAAAATGGGTTATATGAGGGTTGTAATAAGGCCTATGAGGAGTGGACTGGTAAAACAAGAGACCAGATCATAGGGAAGACAGTGTACGATGTATTCGAAAGACAAGTGGCGGACAGTTATTATAAAATGGATAAGTCACTGTACTATAAACAAGGTATTCAAGTTTTTGAAGCCACTTTTCCTCACCATGACGGCTCCTTGCGGCACTTTATAACACACAAAGCAATCTACCAAGATGAGTCGACTGGCTGGAAAGGTATTGTAGGTGTTATTCTTGATATTTCTCAGAGGAAAAAAGCAGAAACCAGATTGCGTTACATGGAGGAAAAATTCGCCAAGTGCTTTCATGCTAACCCAAATCCAATGGGTATCAGCAAACTAGGCGATGGTTTAATATTGGATGTCAATAAGTCTTACTTAAAGCTTACTGGATATAAAAGAAAGGAACTGATAAATAAGACTACTTTAGAGATGAATATTTGGGCTAGTTCAGAGGATCGTGCAAGATTTATGAAAACTATAAAGGAAAAGAAAAGAATAGAGAATGAAGAGATTTTGTTTCGTAATAAGGTTGGGGAAGTAATAACAATTTTATTTTCTGCAGAGCTAATTACCATTAGCGAAGAGATATGTGTATTATTCACGGTTACAGATATAACCGAAAGAAAACAATTAGAATCAGAAATGAGACGACTGGAGCGTCTTGGGTTAATAGGAAGCATGGCAGCTGGAATAGCCCATGAAATTCGGAACCCCATGACAACTGTAAGAGGATTTTTGCAATTAAATATGAACAGGAATACTTTAGAAAGAGACAAAGAAATAAATAAGTTAATGATTTCCGAGTTGGACCGTGCTAATAAGATAATAACAGATTTTTTAGCCTTAAGTAAAAGCAGCAAAGAGCCTAAGCAGCTTAAGAGTTTGAATAAAGTAATTAATGATATATACCCTTTGATACGGGCAGACGCTTTAAACAGTCATATGGATATTTGCTTAGACTTAGGAGATGTTTGTGAAATATGGATTAATGAGGCTGAGATACGTCAATTAATTTTAAACCTAGTTAGAAATGGATTAGAAGCAATGACTCCCCCAGGTCAGGTGAAAATTAGGACTTTAATGAAAAACACTCAGGTCGTCCTGATGGTAGAGGATCAAGGGAGAGGAATAGATAAAGAACTTGTTCATATGTTAGGGGCACCATTTTTTACAACAAAAGCTGAGGGGACAGGCTTAGGGTTAGCCACCTGTTACAGTATTGCTAACCAACATAATGCCACTATAGAAATTACATCATGTAGTGAGGGTACAAAGTTTTTTGTTCATTTTCCTCCAGTGATTCTCCATCAAGATAATAGATCATGACAAGTTGGTGGGTAGTAGTAACTAATAAATAAAGGCGTGTAGGGGAGTGTACAGATTTTTGTGGAATTGGATTGTTTCCTTGTAAATTTGGAAAGGCTTATAATGGCTCTTGCCTGCAGGGAGGATAGGGCAATGCTGAGGAGCAACCCGAGCGCCCTACAGGGTTCTGCCGGAGATAGCTAAGGATATTATTCCCAGCTATCTCTTTTTTTATGGCTATCTCCGGGAGAATAAAAGCGATAAACCTATCGCCTAGCCCCTTGCATTTAAGCAATTTCTGATTGGAGCCGATCTCCAAAGTAAATAGCAAGTTGAGAAATGCAAACATGGCAATGATCTGATCTTCAAGTTCATTAGCAGTTGTTTCATATTTCTTGATGATTTGTGGCTCAAATTCACCGTTACGATCACGGGGTATCTTGTTTTCTGCTTTACCCATTTGAGTTTGAACAGTCTTTTTACTATACCCGTTTCTGCTATTGCCAGAATGGTCACCTGTTGGATCATGTTTATCGTAGCCTAGGTGAGTATCCATTTCAGCCTCAATAACCTTTTGAATTGTATCCTCAAAGAGGTCCCTCAGCATGTTATGAATATCGTCCATGCTCTTACATTTCCGCTACTAACCGATTCTTTGTGTCTTGCATAATTGAATCAACTCCTTATTGGTAGTAATATCCAATTACACAAAACTAGAGACATCCTCGCGTGTAGCTTGCATGGCAAAAAAACTAGCATTAAATCAAGACATTTTACTTATTGACCAAAACAAATCAATAGTTCTAATTAATCCTATAGGTAGGTTATTTTCGAGAACGGGAACCAGATTCTCCTCTTGAAGAAACATTTTTCGTGCTACATCTTGTAAGGAATGGTTTGTGTTTACTGTTACCAGGTAAATGGGACGCATAATATCCTTGACCTTTACTTCTTCAGCTTCATGAATACGGTTTATATAATACCAACTCCAGGAGGTGGTTTTAATCCATGGGTCATTGTAATGATCTTTTAGTCCAACTGCTTTTAATAAATCCAACAGGGTTAATATACCACATACATCACCCTTTTGATTTAATACTACCAATGCTCGATGACCATAAAAAGCTCCTTTCTTATCACGATAGATTGATGTTCTCAAAGTATATATAGCGTGGCGGATTGAATCATCCTCAGATACCGTGGAATAGTCGCTTAGGGAAATCATTATATCCCGGGCAGTTAAGTTTTTTGGCATTAACACCACCCCTTTGTATTTTTCTATACCTTAAGACCATGCTTTTGCATCCGGTAAAGTAGGGTAGGACGGGATATTCCTAAATATTTAGCAGCTTTTGTTTGATTATTGTTATGCTTTTCCAGGGCCTTAATGATAAGATGTTTTTCCAACTCCTCTAAGGATAAACCGCTTTCAGGTAAATTTAGAATAGGTGAACTATTCTCTTCTAAACGATCCAGCAATTCTCTTGGCAGATGTACTGGCTGTATCTCTGCACCCTGGCAAACAATCAGTGCTCTTTCAAGGGCATTTTGTAGTTCTCGGATATTGCCCGGCCAATTATAATGGGTTAAAATTTTCATAGCCTCAGGTGATATTTTTTTATTGTGTGAAGGGTCTAATTTTCCTAGAAAATGATTCACTAATAAAGGAATATCTTCTTTTCTTGATCTTAGTGGAGGCAGGCTTATGCGCATTACATTTAGACGATAATATAGATCTTCGCGGAAGGTTCCATTTGCAATAGCTGTGGACAATGCTGAGTTTGTTGCTGCAATAATACGAACATCCACCTGAATAGTCTCGGTACCTCCCAACCTTTCAAAGGATCTTTCCTGTAATACCCTCAAGAGTTTAACTTGCATACTGATAGGAATTTCCCCAATTTCATCAAGAAAAATAGTTCCTTTATCAGCAATTTCAAAACGCCCTTTCTTCTTACTTGTTGCACCAGTAAAGGCTCCTTTTTCATGTCCGAAAAGTTCACTTTCCAAAAGCTGTTCAGGTAATGCAGCACAGTTTACTGCTACAAAGGGTTTGTCGGCACGGTCGCTGGCCTTGTGTATTTCCACTGCAGCAACTTCCTTACCGGTACCGCTTTCCCCAGTAATTAAAACGGTTGCATTAGTCTTGGCTACCTGTCGAATTAATAAGGCAACTTCTTTCATAGCATCACTTTGACCAACCATTTTGCCATATTTTTTACTTAATTCCTGGCGAAAAAAATCAACCTGGTTCTCCAAATTTGATAAATGAAGGGCTTGCTTAACCTGTACTTTAAGCTCTTCTAATTTGAAAGGTTTTGTTATGTAATCGGTGGCACCGATTTTCATTGCTTCAATAGCAGTTTCAATGGTGCCGTGGGCTGTAATCATAATGACAGGAATATTTTTATTATTGTTTTTTATTTTCTTTAAGACCTCAATGCCGTCTATATCAGGCATTTTCAAATCTAATATAACCATTGCAGGTTCAGTTTCGTTGGCCAACTTAATGCCTTGCAGACCACGGGTGGCTGTAATAACTTGATAGCCCTCATAACTTAATGCCCTTTCCAGTGCCCAACACATTCTTTCCTCGTCATCAATAACTAATATTCTTGGTATCAAATTTATCACTTCCTTCGGAGATATGTTCCTCAACAGGTAGTTGTATAATGAAAGTGGTTCCCATACCTGGGTTACTGTCTACTTCAATGTTACCTCCATGAAGTTTAATGCTTTGAAAGGAAATGGAGAGTCCAAGACCTGTACCTGACTCTTTAGTGGTATAAAAGGGGTCAAAGATTCTGGATTTCTCTTCCAGTGAAATCCCATCACCAGTATCGGTGAAGGTAATAGTAACCATATCATCTTTTAATCTAGTTGTTATATCAACTCTGCCTCCAGAGGGCATTGCCTCTGCTGCATTAACGATTAGGTTAACAAAAACCTGCTTAAGCTTCTCGGTATCCGCCATTATCTTAGGTAGTTGGTTATCGAGATCTAAGTTAACCTTTATTTTTTGTTTTCTTAACATAGCCTCTGAAAAAGAAAGAACACCTTTTAATAGATCATTGACTAAACAATCTTTAATAGATACTTTAGTGGGACGTCCAAAATCGAGTAGCTCCTGAATTACTATATTTTGACGGTCAACCTGTTCATCTATGGCTCTGGTAAACTCTTCTATGCCGCTAACTTGTGAGTATTCGTGTTTCATTAATTCTGCCAAAGTTTTAATAATACCTATGGGGTTGCGTAGTTCATGAGCAACACCGGTAGCCAGTCGACCTAAGGCAATAAGATGCTCTGATTGCCTTAGTTGATCTTCTAACCTTTCCTTTTCCACTAGACCTACAGCCATCCGGTTAACAGCTTGTGCTACCTGCCCCAGTTCACCTGACATTTCCGGTAACAGATGATGAATATCACCTTCCATCTGCTGTAGTCCTTGTTTCAAGCGTTCAACGCCCGTAGTAATATTACGAATCAAAATAAGAGTACCCAGCATGACTAGTGCTAGGACAACCAGGACAAAGTAGCGAAGTGCTTTTCTGACAAAACTACTTTGATAAAAGACGGGATTTAGCCGCTCACCAGCCCACATTACTGCCACCACTCTACCCTGCAGAACAACTGGTGCAATATATTCTACCACCTGGTCATCCCAGGAACCAGAAATACGAAATAGTGGTTCTTTACTCATTTCTGCCGCCAGTAGACCCGGTTTGGTATTAGCAAAGATCTCTTTTTCTCTTTGTTTTTCTTCCTCAGGAGAAAGGTTACGATAGTTGTGAAGAAAACCTAGAACAGATATCTTTTCTGTCAGAGGTACATAAAGACCAAAGCGTATACCTGAGTTGGCTGGTACGTGGGGTTCTACAACCCGAGTAAATTCATTATGTAGGGTGTCAGATGAGACATCTTCAGGGTGGAGCTCCAGAGTTGATAGGCTTTTGGTGAATTCCACATTGGTGCTTTTAACAAGTGCTTCTAGGCGCTGTTCTTTATCCAGGAAGATTACATTATCAGTGCGGGAAGCAAAGAAAATATCATACATTAATGCTACCAACGGCACAAGCATAATGACTGCTATGATTATAACTATTTGATTAGTCAGACTCTTTCTCCTAAAAAACGAAAAAATATTTTTATTATTCAGTTAAAATCAGCCCCTTTATAGCAAATATGTTTTAAATGAATTATATACTACATAGGTCTGTAGGAAAAGATGCAATTGATAATAGTGGCAAAAAACTACAAAAACTAGAGCAATACCGTAATAAATTATGTAAATGGTATATATAAATACTATAAACCAGGTGTCGCAAAAGCTACACTTGGTTTTGTTTTTACGAAGAAAACCTTGAATATCAAGGCTTTGATTTGTTGGCATGTAATTTGCTATATAGAGCTTTAAATCACAAAAGGCGAGGAGGGATGAATTCAGAAAGTACCTTGTTCAAAAACTTACAAAGGAGAGATTGGTATGAGTGGAAAGACCAAACCTAGTTTTTTAAAAACAGTATTTTACCTGGCGGTAGCCTTTTGTACGTACCTTGTAATTTTTACTAATATTGAACAGCTTAATGAATTCTATCTAAGTAAGTCAGTTGTACCTGCCCTTTGTCTTCTGGGTACCATAGTTTTTGTTTCATTTATTTACGGAACAGCGATGTCAAATATTCTAAGTCTATTGGGCTTAGAGAGTGACCATTAAGGAGGGGAGATTATGGCAGGTGAAGCTGTAAATTTAGCAGGAGAAGTTATGAAGTTTATTGACCTCTCGCCCGAAACTGCTCTTTCGGTAGCGGGTATTGGATTTTTAGGTGGTGTGTTGAGTGGTTTCTTGGGTAGTGGTGGTGCCTTCGTAATGACCCCCGCCATGATGGCGTTGGGGATTCCAGGAATTGCGGCTGTTAGTTCTAACTTAGCTCATAAATTTGGTAAAGCAATAGTTGGTTCAAAAAAACACGCAAAGATGGGTAACGTAGATGCCCGATTAGGTATCTGCATGATTATATTCCTTTTATTAGGTGTTAATTTAGCAGTAAAGTTGCAAGAAACTATTTATTCTACCTTAGGAAAAGCAGGCTCAAACCTTTATATCAGTATAGTATTTGTTGTGTTGCTTTCAGGTCTATCAATATTTATCATAAAAGATATTGTTGAAAGTGGTAAGAATCCTAGCTGTAAATCTCGCAATACCCTTGCTGATAAAATTTCTAAAATAAATATTCCACCGATGATTCACTTTAAAGTAGCTAATGTTAGGGTTTCTTTATGGTTTGTTGCCCTCATTGCATTGGCTACTGGTTGGTTAGCAGGTACGGTTGGGGTAGGTGGTTTTGTGGGTGTTCCAGCTATGATTTACCTACTGGGTATTCCGACAACAGTTGCTGCTGGTACAGAGTTATTCCTGGCTATTTTTTCCGGCGCCTCAGGTGCTTTCCAATATGCTTTGCACGGCTTTGTGGATATCAGAATTGTCCTCCTACTCTATCTAGGTTCATTACTTGGTCTAAATATAGGGGCCAATGCTACAAAGATGGTAGCAGAACATAAAATTAAACTAGTCATGGCAGTGGTCATATTTATGTCTGCAGTTAGTCGAGCCTTTGCTATTCCTAAATATATGGTAGATCTAGAAATGGCTAACTTCTCCACAGCTTTTACCAATGTGCTTGATATGGCTGCGGCAATATCTTTATACGGTGGATCAATTGTTGGTGTTATTATGATTATTGGTTATGTAGTTAAATTTAAGCGTAACAGCAAGGTGGATACGAATTATGCACAGAGTTCCGGACATTAATAAACTAATTCCGGTATAAGGATTATTCCTTATACCGGATCTAAATAGCTTTATAGGGAGGATTTAGTATGGACCTTACAACTAAATGTAGGGATTGTAATCTAAACGGGAAATGTCGTGTTAAAAACTCCCTCAACGAGGTAGTACAAAAGGTTATTAGACGTACTGAAGAGTCAATTAGAAAGGAAACTAGTTTGGACGTTGATTTTATTATAGTCACAGATGTAACGCTAATTCCAACCAGTTGTAGTTATTTTGTTCCAAAAGAAAATGCAGTGGGAAGAACTATAAACAACCCAGGGTTCATTCAACCTTTGTACACAGTGTAGATGGTAAGGGTGATTAATCCTATGACCTCAATAAGAGATATCATGGTGCCAATTTCAGAATATTCAGTGGTGTCAGAGCATGCACAGGTGAGGGAAGCCATAAATATTTTAAAGAAATCCTTCTTTAGAGATGGAAAAGGAGGGATTGTAGGTCATCGGTCACTACTGGTTTCTAATAAAAAGGGAGAATTGGTGGGTATTGTTACCCTTCGTAATATATTAAAAGCGGTATTGACTAAATACGATTTACCAGATAGCTACCTTTGGATATATTCAGTCAATAACTCTGGACCTAACATGCCAGTTAAAAGTGTTATGAGAGCAACTAAAATTGCCTTTGTTGATATTGATGATGACCTATTTAAAGCTGTAGACATGTTTTTAACCAAAAAGGTAAATTCCTTGCCCGTATTAGAGAAGGGGAAACTAGTTGGGATTATACGTACCATTGACGTTTTTGGTATCATTGGCATGCTACTATAGACATAAAATATTCTATTTATTATTATATTGTTAAGTGAATAGTAACGTGTAACATGAACTACTTAGTTATTAAGTAGTTCATTTGGCATTTTCTAATATTGCTGGAGGTTAATTATATGGAAATTCGGGTTTATTACGAAGATACTGATGCAGGCGGCATAGTATACTACTCAAATTATCTTAAATATTTTGAAAGAGGAAGAACTGAATACCTTCGTGAGAGGGGATTTTCGGTCGCAGAATTGGCCCGTCGAGGTTTCGTCTTTCCGGTTGTGCACCTAGAGATCAATTACCGTTCTCCTGCTTTGCACGATGATTTGCTTAGAGTGGAAACATCCGTACTACATATTGGAAAATCATCTTTTACACTTGAACAAAAGGTAATACGGGTTATTGACGGAAAATTGCTCGTGGACGGTAAAGTGAAATTGGCATGTGTGGGACCGGAAATGAAACTCAAAAGGTTGCCCGAGGAGATTATACAGGCTATTGAAAAATAATATTTCAAACAATAAACAAATTATAGGAAAAAGCTTGATGAGTTATCCTCATCAGGCTTTTTCTTTCCAAGTACCTCTTGTAACTGTTTTCCCCATTTAAGCTAAAATATGGTATAGTTGCCTTTTTCCCTGTAAACAATAAGTTCAATTGGGGGAAAGCAATGAAAACCATATCCAACCGGCAGTTTATCTTTATATTAATAATTTTTGTCACCTCAACCGCAGATATTTTGTTGCCATCTATAACCGTGGGAGTTTCAGGCAGGGATGCCTGGCTTTCGATAATTGGTGCTGCAATTATTGGAAGTATCATTATCTACATTCAGGCAAAATTAGCAGTAAACTTCCCCGGTAGGTTTCTTCCTGAGTATGCTAACACTTTACTGGGTCCCTATTTGGGGACTCTATTAGTCATACTTTATTTATTATTTTTAGTGATTATTATCCTTGGTATCATTAGTGAATTAATGCATATTACTAGTACAGTTTTTCTAAGAGAGACACCAGAGATTATCTTCACACTTTTTATAGCTATGTCAGCAGGTTATGCAGTCTATCTTGGAATAGAAGTAATTGCCCGGGTAGTTGAGTTTGCTTTCATCCCCGGTATCTTGATAAGGCTAGGTATAATTTTTCTAGTTTTTAGTGATCTGGAAGTACAACGCTTCTTGCCTATTTTAGAACAGGGCATAGCCCCTGTGCTACAAGGTACTTTCCGTATTATAGGTTGGTTTGGGGAAGGAATCATTGTACTGTTTCTTTCTCACCACGTTAAAGAAATAGGAAAGATAGCTGGGCAAATGGTCATGGCTATTTGGTTTATAGCCTTTCTTGCATTATTAGGTTCCTTAACCATTGGAAACTTTGGCCCCTATCTGGCTGCATACATAACCTTCCCACTGTTTGAAATGGTTCGCATAGTAGAATTAGGTGGCATACAAGGACTAGATGCCGTTATTATGACCTTTTGGTATTCTGCCACACTTTTTAAGGTTGTGGTTTTACTATACATCATTGTTATTACCCTACAAAATTTTACTAAGCAGAAGAATAAGAACACTTATGTTATTCCTTTAGTACTAATTTTTACAGTATTACCTGTAAGTTTATTTGCGGAAATGAGCAATACCATAGAATTTCTGGAAAGTACTTGGCCAGGTTTTGCACTTACTTATGAATTAATTATCCCTACAGTTCTCTTGCTGCTAACTTTTATAAACAAAAATATTAGGGGAGAAACCTATAATGAAGGCAGAAACTAAAATTTCCCCCTGGCAGGCCACTCTATATATTGTGATATTGATATTGCCTACCGCTATTCTTTTTGTGCCAACTATTACCGCTCAGCATGCCAAGCAGGATGCCTGGGCTGCATTGCTGATGGCACTGTTGATGGGACTTTTGATTGCAGTAATATCGTCATCCCTAGCAGCTAGATTTCCTGATGAAACAGTTATCGAATATGTACCTAAATTAATTGGCCTGTGGCCTGGAAAGGTAATAGGATTTATTTATGCTAGCTACTATTATTATGTTTCGTATTATGTTTTACGTCAGTTTATTGAGCTAATGGCCACAGCCTATCTAGTGACCACACCAGTCTGGATACACGTAATAGTGCTTACTGCTATTGCTTGTTATGCACTTTACCTAGGAATTGAAGCGCTGGTAAGAACCAATTCGGTTATCACGATTTTTCTTCTGGCAAGTATTCTTTTGATTTTTGTGTTAGCCCTTCCAAACATAGATAAGAATAATTTTACTCCTGTTTTAGCCACACCCCTTAGCTGTCTTTTGTTAGGGGGATGGTTCCCGGGGAGTTGGCTTGGTGAATGTGCTGTTATCCTCATGCTTGCCCCCTTTTTATCAACCAAGGGTAAGAACAAAATATATACAGTAACCATTTTTGCTGTAATGATTGCTTTTTTTAGTATGATGTTAATTAATGTAGCTAATATTGGGTTATTCGGAGCAGATGTAGCGGCTAGAATGATTTTCCCATCATTTTCCTTAGCCCGTAATATTATATTTGTTCAAGCGGTAGCGATAGAACGTGTGGATGTATTGTTTATGGCCATCTGGGTTGCAGGAATGGCTTTTAAACTTATTACCTTTTTTTATGCAGGCACTTTAGCCTTTGCCCAGCTTTTTAAGCTGCCTGACTACAGAATTTTAGTTGTACCAGGAGGAATTTTACTGGTTATTTTATCTCTTAATTCTTGGAATAACATTGCTGAACTAATAGAGTTTTCAAACCTGGTTTTTCCTACCTCTATTACCTTTGTCAATTTGCTTTTAACAAGTTTATTATTAATGCTCTCCTACCTTTCTGGTGGTTTGTCCGGAGGTAAGCCATGATTAAATATTTAAATAGACTCAGATCAAACACGAAAAAAAACAAACTTGGAGATATCAATCAGCCTAAAACAGTTACAGAGGTCGATGGAAAGGCTTACACAGAACAGGAACTGGAGGATATCTGTTTAACATCTTGCTTAGAAGAAAACCTCTCCCTACTGAAAGAGATGGTGGGCGCAAATGTAGATTTTGTGACACGCAGGATTAATATTGGGCGAAGTGAGATAAGACCAGCAGCTATGCTTTTTTTTGACAACCTTATAGACCCTGATATATTGGATCAGCATATAGTACGACCACTTGTGCTTGAGGCATATTCATCTGGGTTACATAACGGACCAGAAATAATTGAGCAGGTTCGCTCGGGTAACTTGATAACTAGGGCAGAAATAAAGGCGATAAAAAATTTCAGGGATATAATTGAAGGACTACTCATTGGTGAAGTGTTGCTACTGATAGAAGGAATGGAAAATGGGTTATTAATCAACTCAAAGGGTTATAAAAGTAGGTCTATTAGTGAACCTGATGCAGAACCAGTGGTCAGGGGACCCAGAGATGCCTTTGTGGAAACAATTAGTATCAATATATCATTAATTCGTAGAAGAATACTTAGTCCTAACCTAGTCATAGAATCGTTACAAATAGGTAAGGTTACCAGAACCAAGGTTTGTTTAGCCTACATAAAGGGTATTTGCCACCCTGAACTTGTTAAAGAAGTGCAGAGTAGACTAAGTAGGATTAATATTGACAGTATTTTAGAAAGTGGGTACTTAGAGGATTTCATTAAAGATAACCCCTATTCCCCCTTTCCGCTAATTGGAGTGACCGAGAGGCCAGATAGGGCTACTGCTGCCATGCTGGAAGGCAGGGTAGTTATCTTTACGGATAACACTCCCATGGCTCTTATTGCCCCAGGAGAGTTTTTTTCTCTTATGCAGGCAGCGGAAGATTACTATAACAAGTTCGTTTTTTCCACCTTAATCAGATTGTTAAGATATATTGGCTTTACCATGGCATTGTTGCTGCCAGCGTCTTATATTGCCATCAGTACCTATCACCAGGAAATGATCCCTACCCAACTTTTAGTTAGTATTATGGCTGCCCGATCAGGTGTTCCGGTACCGGCTTTTCTAGAAGCATTACTAATGGAATTTGCCTTTGAGCTGCTACGGGAGGCTGGTGTCCGCTTACCCAGGCCACTGGGTCAGGCGGTCAGTATTGTGGGGGCGTTAGTTATCGGTCAAGCAGCGGTTCAGGCAGGCATAGTTTCTCCTCTGATGGTTATTGTAGTAGCAGTTACGGGTATAGCCAATTTTACTATCCCCCAAATTAATATCTCCTTAGCTGTTCGCACCCTGAGATTTCCTCTGATGTTTTTAGCTGCCTTTTTAGGGCTATTTGGACTGATGACTGGCATTATTGTCATTTTACTTCATTTGTTCTCCCTCAGGAGTTTTGGAGTCCCTTACATGTCACCCATTTCTCCTTTTAAACCAGGAGATCTAAAGGATACTTTAGTTAGGGCACCAATGTGGGCTATGGTTAATCGTCCAACTCAAACAACATCTGCTTCGCAAAGAATGGAGCCTCAACAAAAACCCGATCCAGGAAAGCATGGTGATGGCCCATGAGAAAGGCTATGATAACACTACTTGTTTCTTGCATCTGTATTACCATTACTGGTTGCTGGGATTTAACTGAGCCAGAGAGACTGGGCTTAGTAATGGCGGTGGGAATAGATCAGGATGAAAATAATGATATTCGTATAACCTGTGCCGAGGTAAATGTACAATCTGTTGGCGGTGGAAGTGCAGGGGGAGGTGGGGGTAGTGGGAATGGCCCACCCTTTCATGTACATTCAGGTACCGGGAAAACAGTATTTGATGCCATTAGAAGACTTTCTATGGAAGCTGCCTATCGGTTGTTTTTTGCCCATACCCAGGTAATTATTCTTTCTGAGGAAATGGCGCGATCCCGAGGGATTAAACCTATCATTGATTTTTTTGAAAGAAATGAAGAGATTCGCCGTAGTACCTGGTTTCTGATAGCTAAAGAGGGTCAGCTTGATAAAATTATTACTGCTGATATGCCCATCAAAACAAGTAAGGGGCAGTTTTTGGCGGGCATTATTGAACACAGGGAGAGAAATGCCTTTTTTGCACCAAATCGACTGGGTGATTTTATAGAAATATTTTCAGAGGAAGGTAATGAGCCCTATACAGCTGGTGTTGCGATTCATGGAGTACCTCTCTCGGGTAGCCCTGCTTCCTTTGGTGACCCCCAAAAACCACGTACTTCAGATATGGTTGTATTAGATACAGCAGTATTTAAGCAGGATAAAATGGTGGGATGGTTAAATGACTGGGAAAGTAGGGGGTTAATCTGGGTTAAGGGTGAGGGTATTGGGGGTATAATTACTACCTACCTGGATGGGCAGAGAATAGCCTTGGAAGTTATTAATGGTCAATCTAAAGTGGAGCCTGAAATCAAAGATGGTCAAATACAGATTAGGATCAAGGTCAAAGTAGAGTCAAACATTGGTGATAGTGAGGCTAATCTGGACTTCAGTAAAACCCAGACCATCAAAAAGGTAGAAGCACTACAGGCAGAGGCAGTAAAAAAAGAAATAAACTTAGCCTTAAATAAATCAAGGGAACTAAACACCGATATATTTGGTTTTGGTAGAGCCCTACATGCAAAATACCCAGACCAATGGAAGCAAATTAGAAAGGGTTGGTATGATTATTATCCTAATATTGATGTTAAAATCGCCGTAGAGTCTAAGATAAAAAGGATAGGTTTAGTAACGAAGCCTGCTCAGAGAAGTGGTGGTGAGTAAGAAATGCTAGAAGTCATTGCTTTAACTATTATTTTTGCTCTGATTTTATATCTCCAATTACCATCCATTATTAAAAGAAACAACATTAGGGAAATTGGGGCTTATTCTAGCCTAATGCTGATAGGTATCATTTATACCTATGGTTATGTTTTAGATATTGAACTGCCTAATCCAACCCATGCGGTGGATTTTGTATTTCGGCCTGTGACAGAACTATTAAATAAACTATTGGGCGGTTAGTAATAGAACAGGGGACACCTAAACCAGGTATCCCCTGTTTATACTTTGGGCCTAATGGAGCATAATTCAATAAAAAGACTGGAACGGTCCAGCGTAATGAATATCCTTATAAATAACCTTAGGGAAACCACCCAACTAGTATTATTACGGAAGATGTTATATAATAATATTAGAATAATTTAGGCGGTGAAGTGATGCAAGAAAAAATAGCTCAGCTAAAAGCAGATTTATTTAAGGCTATTTCCCATCCTACTCGCATCCGAATTCTAGATTTACTCAGTGATGGAGAGCATTGTGTATGCGATATTTTTGAACAACTTAATGTGGAGCAAGCTAATACATCTCAGCACCTGTCCGTGATGAAAAAACAAGGTATCCTGCAGAGCAGAAAAGAGGGGTTGAGGGTAATCTATAGCATCAAAAACCCTGAAGTCATTGAGATGCTTGAATTTGCAAATAAAATTCTTAAGAAACAGGCTGATGAAGCAATGAGTACTTTTAGGGGTATAGAGTAAAATAGTGTGACTCAACTCCACAAATTGTGGAGTTTTTTATTTACCCGTAAAACAGGAATTTATGAAGAGGGAAGGATATATGGGGAAATTAGCGAAGCTACCAAATATAGGCGAGGTTGTCGAACAGCAACTTAATGAAGTGGGAATCACAACCTATGAGCAACTAAAGGAAGCAGGCAGTAAACAGGCTTGGCTCAAAATAAAAGCTATTGATCCTTCCGCTTGTATACATCGCCTGTATGCATTAGAGGGAGCTATTCAGGGTATCAAGAAAAGCCAGCTTCTAGCAGAGACAAAAGCAGAGTTAAAAGAATTTTATAATTCGTTCAAGGGGTAAAGTTTTTACAATCTTAACATAAGGATGGGGGAAATTTGCTACAACACAGAAGGCAGCTTTCATATTCTTCTTAAAGGTACCAAAAGCTTGGGGCTAAAAGCCCCAAGTCTCTGGAAATACCAAACATCCTTTATTAACCTAAAATTGCAGCGAGGTCCTCATCTGGAGTGGTAATAGGCTTAATGTCAAAGGTTTTGACCAGCACGTCAAGTACGTTAGGTGAAACAAAGGCAGGGAGGCTGGGCCCTAGACGAATATCTTTTATTCCTAGATGTAGTAATGTTAGTAAAATAGCTACCGCTTTTTGTTCATACCAAGAAAGCACCAGAGACAGCGGTAAATCGTTTACGCCACATTCAAAGGCATTGGCTAGGGCGACAGCAATCTGAATAGCGGAGTAAGCATCATTGCACTGCCCGATGTCCAGCAGACGGGGAATACCACCAATATCACCTAGTTTTTTGTCAAAGAAGCGGAACTTGCCGCAAGCAAGGGTTAAGATGATGGTGTCCTTGGGTGCTTTCTCCACGAACTCGGTATAGTAGTTTCTACCAGCTTTTGCTCCATCACAACCACCTACTAAGAAGAAGTGCTTGATAGCCCCCTCCTTAACACCAGCGATAACTTTGTCGGCTACACTCATTACGGTATTACGGGCGAAGCCTACCATAACGGTACCTTTATCTTCATCTTCCGCAAAGCCAGGCATAGCTAGAGCCCTCTCTATTACTGCAGAAAAATCTCCGTTATTTACATGTTTTACTCCGGGCCAACCAACTAGGCCGCTAGTAAAAATATTTTCCATATAAGCTTGAGGATCTTGAATGCAGTTGGTGGTCATTAAAATTGCTCCAGGGAAATTGGGGAACTCCTTCCTTTGGTTTTGCCAAGCTGTACCGAAATGACCATAAAAATGCTTGTATTTCTTTAACTCAGGGTAACCGTGTGTCGGGAGCATTTCACCGTGGGTATAAATGTAGATACCTTTGCCCTCAGTTTGTTCTAAAAGGTTAGCAAGGTCTAGCAAATCATGGCCAGATACCAGTATGCACTTACCCTTTTTATGTCCTAGAGGAACTTCAGTAGGTACAGGATGGCCGTATTTACCTGTGTTGCCTGCATCCAGTAACTCCATAGCCCAAAGATTAGCTTCACCACACCTTAGAACTATTCCAACCCAATCATTTAAGCTAAGCTCTTTATTTGCTAAAGATGCCATTGCCTCGTGTATAAAGGCATATACCTTATCGTCTTCTTGACCTAAAATCTTAGCATGGTCTACATAGGCTGAAATACCTTTTAAGCCATAAACCAAGATTTGCTGTAGAGATTGAATATCTGTATCTATATCTTTGCTCACTACATGCCCTAGTTCCTCGGCCTGTTTAATTAAACCTTCTAAATCTTGTGCAGGTTTAAGGCTGGCGGAGGGATCTGCAAAGGTTATATTTCCTCCTGCTGCAGCTACCTTTAACTTTAAGCTTTCTGCGAGTTCAACACAACGATTAATTAAAATTTGAAAACGGTTGGCATCAAAGTTAACGTTTGTAAGGGTTGAAAAAATAGCTTCAGCAGTAAAGCGGTTTACTTCAGAATCGACTACTCCAACCTTCCTTCCTTCATTTGCATAAAGTGACAGGCCCTTTACTGCATGCAGTAATAAATCCTGTAGATCAGAGACTTCTGGCTTTTTACCGCATACTCCAACAACAGTACAACCCACACCTTTTGCTGTTTGCTCACATTGGTTACAAAACATTCTACATCCTCCTTAATCAACTAATATATTTAACTTAGAACAGTTATCACACATGTACCGCATTCAATGTCTTATTCCAAATGAGTATTTCGTTCGTACATATAGCCACCGAAGTCAATGAAACTGGCCACCCTAGCTTTCTGTGGCAGTATCACCCCATCTAAAACATGTTCTTTAAAGACATTAAAGCCCGTGCGGTCTACTATATAACCAACGTGTTCTTTGGGTAAGGTGCGATCGATGTACTTTTCTATGTAGGTATATAGATTGGCACATACCTTTAAGATGGTATCTCGATCTACCCACTCTAGAAAGCTTCGGGCAATTCTGGGGTTTTTCTTACCGGTACGACCCATAATGACCATTCTAAAATACTGGCCACCTCGGGTCCAAGCAGCTGTGGGACATTTGAGAACACATTCCCCACAACCAATGCAGCGCAGGAGGTCCCTTTTAACCTTGTAGTTCTCAAAGGTAAGGGCACCGGTCGAGACTTTTTTGCAGTTCTTAACACAGGCCTGACAACCAATACAGCGATCGGCTTCATATACTGGCTCCACTTGGCCAATGATACCTATATCCTGCATGTGAGCTTTAATGCAATCATTAGGGCAACCAGTAATAGCGACCTTTACATGGGGGTCGTTAGGGTAGATGACTTTTTCTACGTCCCAGGCCAGACTGGTGGTGTCAAAGACGGCATTAGGACAAACCCGGTTACCAATGCAGGAAGAAACATTACGTGTACCAGCAGCCGGGTAGCCCTTGCTGGTGTCTGGAATAGCTACTCCACGGTCAATCTCCAACTCCTGAAGGAAAGGGGCTAAAAGGGTATTCACTTCTTCCATCTTTTCAAAGAGAATTCCAGGCACTTCAAAGCCCTGACGGGTGGTAATATGAACAGTACCATTACCAAATTCTTCGGCAATGTTCTGGATAAGTGGTAGAAATTTTACTGGCAAGTGCCCACCCGGTACACGGATGCGCAAGCAGGTAAAATCTCTGTTTTTGGTAATACGCCAGGCGTTCTTCATGACTTTCTTGGTGTTGATGTCCACTTTTTCACCTCCCTAATCCATTAGGTTCTTGGCTTTAGTAAAGTTAAAGACTGGCCCTTCTAAGCATACATAGGTGTCGTCGATTTTACAGTGGCCACATTTCCCTATGCCACAGCACATTTTTCTTTCGAAGGAAACCCAAATATTTTCTTCGGTGATGCCAAGTTTTAAAAACTCCTGGACAGTATATTTCATCATCACCGGAGGTCCTACAACGATAATTCGTGCTTCTTCAAGATTGGGTATTTTGATTTCCGGCACCCATTTGGTAATTAAACCTTCTTTACAATTCCAGGGTGTATCACCCAACATTTTGTCAACTGTGACCAGTACATTAAACTGGTTGGCCCAGAGGGCTAAATCTTCTTGAAAAAGAATATCGGAAGGGCTTTTAAAACCGGCTAAGAGATCTAGTTGAGATAAATTTGACGGATTCCTGTAAAAGTGGTTGATGATACTCTTTACTGGAGCTAGACCTGTACCTCCTGCAGCAATGATCAGTTGTTTGCCTGAAAATTCAGGAACCGGAAAGCCATTGCCGTAAGGGCCACGGATAAAGAGATGATCCACTTTATCTAACTGGTGAATAATATTTGTTACCTTACCCACCCGGCGAATGGTCATTTCTATATAGCCCTCGCCAAAATCACTAATGGATATGGGACATTCACCGACACCGGGTATGGAAACCTCGACAAATTGACCCCACTGGGGCTTGATGTCGCAGGCCAATTGGTAAGTCCAATCCACCTCGGTTTGTTTGGTAATGTTAATAATTTGTGACTTGAAAGGAAGATAAGGGTTGTTAGACATGAGGCTTCACCTCCTGCATAGCGTTGGTTAGTTTATTTAAACAGATTGAGAAAGAGATGTATTCCGGACAGACATCATCACAGCGTCCACAACCAACACACATGTGCTTGCCAAATCTCTTCTTAAAATCATAAACTTTGTGCAAAACCTTAAAGCGCATACGTTGACCTTTTTCCGGGCGAAAACTGTGGCCACCGGCCATATCTGTGAACCCGTCAATTTGGCAGCTGGCCCAAACCCTGCGGCGTTCGCCACACTTTGGATTATCTTTGTAAAATATATCCTGCATTGTAAAGCAACTGCAGGTGGGACAGGAAGTATTGCAGCGACCGCAGGCAATACAACGATTATTATATTCTTGCCAGATACTAGAACCCGACACTAAAGGGTCCAGGTTCTCTGGTATGCTGACTGTAATTGCATTTTCAGTTACAAACTGAGGGGTTACTTCACTGGGGATGCCCCAGGTGGCGAATAAGCCCTCTAAATCTTCCTTGACATGACAGAGGAAATGTTCTTGTTCCGGACGTATAGAAAAAATGTAGTTTTCGGTAGAGTTTGTACCCATCGAAGCACAGAAACAGTTGGCAAAGCTTTGGATGCAATCCATCAAGACGAATTTTAATTTTTTTCTTCGTTGTTCGTAGTAATAGTCTGAATAGGGACCGTTATCTAACAAAATTTGATCTAAGCGGGAAATGGCATGAATATCACAGGAGCGTAGAAAAATGATCGTATCTTTTTCAGGTTCCTTTGGTTCACGGTATTCATCTTCTGTGAAATAAAAAAGTGTTTGAGTAATGGGATAATAAATTTCCTTAGGAGAAAAGTAGGATTTTTGATTAAAGACAACCTCTTCAATGCAGGTAATTTCTCCATAACCTACTAGATCAGTGTCAGAGAACCTACCTTTGTTTTTTAATAGCACTGGAGCATATATTTTGTAATGCTGCCTTAGTTGTGAGAGAAGTTTGTTCAAGGGTTCACTAGACAACTTATAACCCATCCAAAAGCCACACCTTTCTTTAGGAGTATAAACTAACCATAACATAATGAGTTCAAAAGTAGTGTGATACAAGTCACTAGTAAGGAATTCGATCAAATTTTTTCATAATATGACTTATTATATTGCCTAATTTCAAAAACACTTAACAACGTTTGCCTGCTGTCTATTGAAGTTAACAAAGGGTGAGACTAAAGTAGAGATGCTTAGAGGGTTCCTAATCATTTACGCCTAGTCTCTTATTTGCACAATAAATTGCTGTAGGGCACGCATTACAATATTACGCAAATTTAACACTTGGTAAAAATTATCTAGAATTGTCATTTAACTTAATATATATTAAGTTCTAGGGGAGATGAGGTAGGCGGGGTAATGAAGAAAAAAATCGGTCAGTAGCCCTTAGTTTTCCCTTTATGACCTTGTATTAATTTAAAAAACGGGCTATTATGGCGGTTATAGGTTTTGTAGCCGTCCTGGTTACTCTATTGGCATTTCATTGTTACTACTTGGTGCCCATAGCTATGTGTAAAGGCAGGAATATAAATGATAAAACAATTTCCTACTGAGATAATAGATATTATTTTAGAAGAGGCCTCAGTTGGTATAACACTAGTGGACGAAAAAGGAAACGTAACATGGTTTAACAATCAGGCTTGTCTTTTACTAGGTTGGAGTAATGAAGAAGAATCGTTAAATACTGTGCTCAAATGTCATTCTCAAGAGCTTAATAACAAGGTTATAGATAAAATAAACCATGTAAATACCAGAGAATGGCATAGCGTTATTAAGCTTAATGGAAGATTCATTGAAAACGTATATACACCAATTCAGGTCAAAGATCGTTTTACAGGTGTTATGATAATCACTAAAGATGTAACCGAGAGAGAGAAAATGGTCGAAGTGATAAAGAAGGCCTCCGTTACTGATAACCTTACAGGTCTCTACAATAGAAGGTTTTTTGATACTGTCTTCAATGAGCTAATTGCTAATCAGAAACCCTTTGGAATAATTATGGCCGATATTAACGGTCTTAAATATACAAATGACAATTACGGACATGAAGCCGGAGATAAACTAATAATTCAGGCTGCGGAAAACCTTACCCAAAGTGTTAGGAAGGCAGATTATGTTTTTAGATTTGGCGGAGATGAATTTGTAGTGCTGATATGTGAAGATAATCCTGACGCTATTACAGCCATTTGCTCAAGAATAAAGGAAAAGAATATTCTACCTAAGCCGAACAGTCCTATAGGTGTAAATCTAAGCATCGGTTTCTGTTCTTCATCGGAGGTAAACGAAGTAAAAGAAATTTTCACTTATGCCGATCAAAAAATGTATCAAGATAAAAGAAGATTCTACCAGTATGAAGGAAAATTTATAAAGCGAGATATGCCTGAGTGAAATACTCAGGTTTTTTTGTAATTAAAGTATGACCAATAACAGTAGATGGATCAAAATACAAAATGTGTAGTCGCCTATTTAATTTAATTAGCTAATAAACAAGGTGATTTGGACATTATTGTTATCCATGTTTTTACTTTAAAAAGAAATAAATAAGCCTAAGAATATCTTTACGGAAATTGAAGAAATTAAAGAAAAGGTCATAAGCGAGGGTTTCAGTACTGTAGCTACCATAAAGCTTCTTAAAATTACAAGGGAGGTAACATGATGTATAAAGAGAAAATTACAGATAAAATTATATCTGTGGACAAACCTTTTGCCAAACGGATTATTTATCAGGATGACAATGTTGTTACGTTTGTGCTCAACTTTAGACCAGGGCAGGCGTTACCACCTCATACACATTACCAGTCCACGGTAGTTATACATGTATTCGCTGGTCAGGGCGAAATAACAGCTGATGAAAACACTGTTACGGTTACTACCGGGGATATAGTGACTGTTAAAGGTAATGAAACTTTAAGTGTTAAAAATACTGGTAGTGAGAACCTTACCCTCTACGTTAATATGGCACCAAGACCATCGGATAGTAGGTATAATGCGGATATCGGTTAAATACTTAAGCCACCAACGGGTGGCTAATTTTTTTACCGGTATGTTTTATAAATATAATTAGAAATTATACAGTTCTCATACATTGAATAAGCTTTAGATGGAAATATTAATGAAATGGTTATACATAGCTCAAAATGGCGTTGTACATTTTAAATTTTTGAGTGTAATATCGATTCAAATCTAATATCAGAACGCTGAATTCTTTGTAAGCGGGGGAACCAATCTTACTGGGGTTAATCCACTTTTTGTGGTAGGGGTTACTCTTCGACCCGAATCCGTCAGCTAACCTCGTAAGCGTCGAAGTGCTGTTCCCATTGTACTTACGGGGCTATTTGTTATGCAAAAAACTAACGGCACTTAGTCGTTAGTTTTTTAGTTTAATTGCATTAGTTATTCTTAGTTAATATCCAGTTAAGGTACTTATTAGAGGAAGCTTTGTAGTTAATACTAGCTCATGGGTTACATAAGGAGGAGTTTCAAATGAAACAGTTTGCAATCTTTGGACTTGGTAGGTTTGGTACAAGTGTTGCTGTTACTTTAACGAAAATGGGCTATGATGTTTTGGGTATAGATATAAGTGAAGATAGAGTTAATGACTTAGGGGACGTCTTAACCCAAGCGGTGAAGGTAGACTCTATAGACGAAAATGTTTTAAAATCTCTTGGGATTAGAAATTTTGATGTAGTGGTTGTTGCTATAGGAAAAGATATTCAATCCAGTATTCTTATTACACTTATGTTAAAGGAGTTTGGTGTTAAAAAAGTAGTGGCAAAGGCTCAGACTGATTTACATGGAAAAGTTTTAGAGCGGGTTGGTGCGGATAAAGTGGTATACCCTGAAAGGGATATGGGTATTAAGGTGGCCCAAGCCCTTGTTTCTAATAACATTATGGATCTGATCAAACTCTCTCCTGAACATAGTTTGGTGGAGATGGCAGTACCTCCTGATTTCATAAATAAGTCACTTGAGAAATCAAAGGCCAGGCAAAAATTTGGAGTAAGTATTTTAGCTATTCGTAGAGGTTCAGATATTATTATTTCACCTGAACCAGGTCAAGTTATGCTGGAAAAAGATATTCTGGTAGTAATAGGCAAGAATAAAAACCTTCAAAAGTTTGAAACCTTTGACTTTTAGCACTTGGAGGCATGACTTATGGCATTAACCAAAAAAATTAACCCGCCTCTTTTCATCATTTTAGGTTTTGTAATTATTATATTGATTGGCGGCTTACTATTAGCCCTTCCTATTGCTTCATCCTCTGGAGAAAGCTTAGGTCTGCTGAATTCATTATTTACTGCAACCTCCGCTTTATGCGTAACAGGTCTGGTTGTCTTTGATACAGGCACTGTATACTCCTTATTCGGACAAGTTGTTATAATGATTCTTATTCAACTGGGCGGACTAGGTTTTATGACCTTTGGTGTTACTACAGCAGTATTATTAGGGAAAAAAATTGGTTTAAAAGAGCGATTATTAATACAGGAATCTATTCATTCTATGACAAGCTCAGGTCTTGTCCGTCTTACTCTTAATATATTATTAATTACTCTACTATTTGAATTAATTGCAACGTTAGTACTCACATTCCGCTGGTATGGTGAAATGGGTTTACTAAAGGCACTTTATTACGGTCTGTTCCATTCGGTATCTTCCTTTAACAACGCTGGTTTTGCATTATGGCCTGATAGTTTATCTAGATATGTTGGTGATCCTATTATCAATTTGGTTATCAGCAGCCTATTTATAATCGGTGGCATAGGTTTCATTGTCATCATGGATCTATACCAAAAAAAGAATTGGAACAGACTGTCCTTAAATTCTAAAGTAGCGCTAATTACTACAGCTATTCTTTGTGTGGCTGGGTTCATATTTATTCTGATGATGGAATCTATAAACCCCAAAACCTTTGGAGAACTAAGCCTTGGTGAAAGACTATGGGCTGCCTATTTTCAAGGGGTAGTCCCAAGAACAGCTGGTTTTAATACCATTGATATTAGCCAGATGATGGCAGCCTCTCAGTTATTTATTATCTTCCTTATGTTTGTTGGAGCTTCCTCTGGCTCAACTGGAGGCGGTATTAAAACTACAACCTTTGCTATCTTAATCTTATCTTTGTCCAGTATTATTAGAGGCCGAAGTGAGGTTTCGATTTTAAAGAGAACCGTAGGAACTGATATGATTCTTAGAGCCCTAGCGGTTATCATTATATCTTTGGGAGTTGTAATGACCTCAACTCTGCTATTAACTATTACAGAGCATAGTCTTCAAAGAGATTTTCTTGAGGTACTATTTGAGGCAACATCTGCCTTTGGGACAGTTGGATTATCTATGGGATTAACGGGAGACCTTTCTCCCCTTGGTAAACTAATAATAATAGTGACTATGTTTATTGGTCGCTTAGGCCCACTGACAATGGCCTATGCACTGGCTCAAAGAAGCCTTAAACCTAATATTCGATATGCAGAAGAAAAGGTCTTAATAGGATAATTTTTAAAAACATGGCTTTGCTTCCAAGATAATTCTGCCCCTTCTGAACGTTTCAGAAGGGGCAAAACTTTTACTTGAGAAACTTTTATTCAAATAACCTTTTCCGCATGGGACAAACCCAAGCTGCGTAGCCGTAGCCATAATCTCGGCGTCTAGCTCGTACATCAGGTGAGCACTTGCCTTTTGTCGTCCTCAAGAAGTTTCTTTATTCGGATACTACTATATTGACGTAAGCAAGGTCTGTAGTAAAAATGGCTGTATAAGAATTAATGCTATGAATTATATTAATATAAATATTTAACCAAATGAGGTAAAAATGGTGGTATTTGTTAGACATTCTCATAAAAGAAGAAGTAGTAGGAATAATAAGCCCAAAGATAGCACTGACAGCGACAATGGTAATAAATCTGAAGATCTATCCAAGGACATTAGTTCTAACATTGAAATGTTAAAGCAAATGATGGGTTACGCAAGTGACCTGATGGTGAGAGAGTTTACAATCGATTCTGTAATAGAGATTAAAGCTGCAGTTATGACCATTAGTGGGTTGTCTGCAAGAAATTTAATTAACGACCATCTGCTGGCTACGTTGATGCATGACATTAGGTTTAATGATATTAGTAGCAGTCAGGTTTTTTTTGAAAAAATTAAACAATATGGTATATCAAATGTTCAGGTTCATGAAGAAGTTAGCGTTAAAAATATTGCCCATGAATTGATTTCAGGTAATACAGTCCTTTTTCTCGATGGGATCTACAAGGCGCTGATAGTAGGAAGCTAGGGTTGGAAGGATCGGTCAATATCTGAGCCCATTACAGAAAATGTGGTTAGAGGCCCTAGAGATGGTTTCAATGAAACTATCTCTAACAATACTGCACTGATTAGGCGTCGTATCAAGAGTCCCAATTTACGGGTAGAAAAATTAACAGTTGGCCAACAAACAAAGACTGAATTGTGTATTGTTTATATAGATGGAATAGCTCGGAAAGAAGTAATAAACGAAGTGAGAAACAGGATTAATAAAATTGAAATTGATGGAATCTTGGAAAGTGGTTATATAGAAGAATTTATTGAGGATACTCCTATGTCCCCCTTTCCTCAAATCGAGCACAGTGAAAGACCGGACAAGGTAGCTGCAGCCATACTTGAAGGTCGAATCGCCATTCTGGTTGACACTACTCCTTTTGTTTTGATCGTTCCGACAGTATTTTTACAGTTTATTCAGTCTGCCGAGGACTATTATGAACGTTTTCCCATTGGGTCTCTAACGAGGGCTGTTAGGGTTGGTGCTTATTTTATTTCAGTTATCCTACCTGCTCTTTATATTGCTCTGACCAGCTTCCACCAAGAAATGATTCCTACTCCTTTAGCCCTCTCCATTGCTGCCTCCCGTGAGGGAGTTCCCTTTCCTAGCATTGGTGAGGCAGTGATAATGGAGGCCACTTTTGAAATTCTCAGAGAAGCAGGAATCCGCCTGCCAAAGCAGACTGGCCAAGCAGTCAGTATTGTGGGAGGTTTGGTTATCGGTCAAGCAGCAGTTCAGGCTGGTATAGTTTCCCAGGCTATGGTTATAGTAGTAGCCTTAACAGGGATTAGTTCCTTTGCCATCCCGGCTTTTAATGCAGCTGCTGCCGGACGTTTGCTCCGTTTTCCGCTGATGTTTCTTGCTTCTATTCTAGGCTTACCGGGAATTCTAGCTGGTCTTAGTATAGTCCTTATTCATTTAAATGGACTTAGTTCTTTTGGGGTTAACTACTTGAGCCCAGTTACATCGGGCAAGAAAGATAAGTATAAGGATATCATCTATAGAAAACCTTGGTGGGGTATGGGGCATCGTCCCGCAAATATTGCTGGGAAGAATAAGACGCGGAGAAATTCTCAGATGACACAGAACTTAGGTACAGCTTCAGCTGGTCGTGATTCTAGCAGCTCTGATCATGCAGAAAATAATACTTAGAAGCACTTAGGGGGGATTTGGTGAGGCGTATTATCTTGACGCTATTGGTACTATTCCTACTTTTTTTCCAAACTGGTTGTTGGAATGCCAGGGAAATTAATGAACTGGCTTTTGTCCTCAGCTTGGCTTTGGATAAGGCTGACAATGGTGGATTCACGATAACAGCCCAAATGGCCAAACCAGATACCCATAGTAAGACGCCAAGTGGTGGTGGAGGTGGTGTTGAAAAGGAAAGACCCTTTTGGGTGGTTTCCAGTACCGGTTCAACAATCTTTGAAGCCATCCGCAACATGAGCTCCATCTCTTCCAGGCGTATCTTTTGGTCCCATATTAAGCTAATTATTATTGGTGAAGATCTGGCAAGGGATAATATATACGAAATTTTTGATTTTTTTAGCCGCAATCCTGAACTTCGCTTGCGTACATGGGTTGCGGTTTCCCCTGGTGAAGCTGGAAAGTTATTAGAAGTTGCCCCGATGATGGAAAGAGAACCTGCCTCCTTTATGGAGAAATTAGTTGAAAGGAGGGGGTTGACTGGTAAGGGTTATGGCATAATGCTTAAGGATTTTTTGCAAGATTACCTTGAACCTGGCATATTTCCGGTAGCTTCAAGAATTGTTCTGGCAAATAATGAAGACAGGAGCACTTTAAGACTGAGTGGGGCAGCTGTTTTTGGCCCAAACAAATTGGCCGGCTGGTTGGGTGAAAGGGAGACCCGAGGGCTATTATGGCTTAACAATGAAATAAACAATTCAGTGATGGTTGTACAATGCCCTTACGATGACTTGCCTGTTACATTGGAGATTAAAAAAGGCACTACATCAATTAAAAGTAATTTTAAAAATGGAAAACCATATTACGTCATCCAAGTTGATGCTAGGGGCAATCTCACCGAAAAAGCTTGCATGACAGATTTTACCGATCCCCAGGCCTTAGAAGGTCTCGAGGAAGCCTTAGCGACAGCAATTCATGATGATATAGTGAACACAATTAAAAATGCACAGAGTCTAGGAGTGGACTACACTGGTTTGGGGCTTGCACTGCATCGCCAGCATAAAGAAGTATGGCATAAACTAGAAAAGAATTGGACTCAAATATTTCCTGATGCAGAAGTTGTAGTATTTGTTAAAGCTGATATTCCACAGCTTGGACTATTAGGTAAGCCATTGTCTCCAATAACAGCTCCTAATGAAAAAAACCCAGAAATGGGGGAGTAATAAGATGGATGATAGGATAATTATTAACTCTAATCAACTTAAAGCCATTGTGGTTTGTGCTACCTGGCCTACGGTAATCAACTACGGCAGTGGTTTTTTAGCTAGAGAGGTTGGTATAGACATGTGGCTAAGCGGGGCTATCGGTGTAATAACTGCTATACCTTTAATCTATATTAGTCTATATATTAGCCGTAACTTCCCGGGAAGAACTATCGTTGAATACAGCCATGACTTATTAGGGATTTTACTAGGCAAGCTTATGGGGTTAATACTTACGATATATTTTTTGCTTTATGCTGTAAGTGCCATATCTATGTATATTCATCATCTTACTGACTTTTTATTACCAGAAACACCCTTTCTAGTGGTAACGATATTGCATGTATTGGTGATAACATATTTTGTTTGGCACGGTCCTGGGGTTATTGCCAAAATGGGTATTGTTGCCTTTACCATGGCTATATTATTTCATTTTTTAGTATTTTTGGCCTCATTACCAGAGATAGATTACAGTGAAATCAGGCCTTTTTTTGACTCTGGTCTTGTTGAGGTAAGCAAGGCTAGCTTGACAGTCCATACCTTTATAGGGATGATTTGGCTGTTCATACCTATGCTTCTTCCATCGATAAGTGATCAAGAGAAATCCTTTCGTTCAATAGTAATTGGTTTAGCTATTGGCGGATTTTTCTTTGTTTTTTATTTTATTGTCGAAATAATGATTATGGGCCCCCAGGTGGTTGCCTTAATGCGTATTGCCAGTATGGATTTCGTTAGATCCATTCAGATAACACAGTACTTGCACAGGTTTGAGTCTTTTATGGTGGCTCTATGGTATTGGAGTATATTGGTACAAGCAGGTACTCTAACCTACTGTGCTTTAGCAGCCTTTATGCAAACAGTAGGCATTAAGGAAAAAAAACCAAGTTTGTTTATTTTCTTAGCTATTATTCTCGTTGTACTTACCTACTATATGGCCTATGATAGGGTCTTCTTCTTAAACTTAAGGGAATTTGACTGGAAATATTATTCTCTCCCTATTCAGTTTGGGATACCTACTATTCTTCTTATTGCTTTAGGTTTTAAAAAGATGTTTGCTAAATATTAATTGAATTAAATATAATCAGATAAGGATTTCTAATTTTTAATAACTCTTACTGCTATAAAAGCTGCTGCTTCCGGCATAACAACTTTTCCTAGAGATTCAAAGACCCGATAGAACTTTAAAAGCACAGGGTAATTAATAGGAGGAAAGTAGATGGCCCTCTGCCAGGTCTCGTCGGTAAACCCGGCATTACGAAGTAGCAAAGCTACTTCATTTGAACCGAGGAATCGAGCCTGGCTGTACACGGATGGCTTTCTCTTAGCCCTTAGTTTTCTTAACATCGTCCAGGGACTGTAGCGATTAAGAAAGGCTAAGATTAAATATCCTTGCGGACGTAATACACGATAAATTTCTTTTATTACAAGCTCAGGATCTTCGCTAAATTCAAGCATTAGAAAACAAATTACTGTGGCAAAGCTTTGATCGGAAAAAGGCAGTTGGCTTGCATTTGCTTGCATGAATTTTACGTTAATAGACTCCTTGGCTGCCTTATACCGTGCAATGTGGAGCATTTTTTCTGACATGTCAACTCCAGTAGTGGAAAAGCCTTTACGAGCTAATAGGAGAGAATTGTTCCCGGTTCCACAGCCCACATCAAGAACTGGTTCAATACAATTGGCTTCGTAAAACGTTGATAAAAGTATCTCCCGTTCTATACGACTGCTAAGGTTACCCAATGACGTTCTTTCCCAGCTATCATAATGTTCGGCAATATTGTCAAAAGTAACTGGACGGAGTATTTGGTCCTTGGCCCGGAATCTTTTTTTGATCAAAGAAGGTCACCAAACCTTTCTTTCCACCACTCAAAATAAGCTTTATCATCTAGTGGTGGCTCGCCTGTAGGCCTAGCACCGTTTTTATCTATAGTGTACCTGTCTCTATTTCTATATTTGGTCAGTATTTCATAGGCTTCAGAAATAAATTTAAAGTTTTCGCACATGCTTGGATCATTGTCGTTTAGGTCAGGGTGGTATTTTTTAGCTAACTGTCTATATGCAGACCGTATATCTTCTATATCTGCTTCTTCCGAAACACCAAGTATCTTTCTAGCTCGTTTTTTTAATTCTAACGAATTCATAATCAAATCACCCGCTAATCGGTATCTACTATCTCCCTAATTTCTACGGCAGCTATAACATCTTTTTTGCAAGGCTTTAAGTGGTTCAGTGTATGGTATATAGTAGCTAAATAATGTTGACTACCTTTACTTTAAACCAGTAGGAGATAGTGTTATCACCTTTTCCCCAGTCAACTAATAGATTATATACATATACACCTTCTTCAGAAGGTATGGCTATACTATTTTTATTAATGGGTAATTCATTTAACTCGTAATCACTATTTAGTAGAAACGCCTTGTATTTTGGCTTTTCTAAGTTCTTAACTTCCTCAGCATTAAACTCTATTAACGAATTAGGTTTTAAATCTGTTGTTTCCATTAATTTGGTTTTTCTTTCTTCTAAGCCAAATGCTGTATTTCCAATAACGCCATTTACTTTTCCGGTGAAATTTGCATCTCCACGAATCCAGGGTACATTCATTGATGCACAACTAATAATAAGCTTAGGATAATATGACGGATAGTTAAGTGTTTCAGGGTCGATTAGGTTTGTAGAAACTTCTTGGGTAGTATCTTTAAATTGCTGGGGTTGGGTTACAGAGAGATCACATTGCTTCTGGTTAGAACATCCTATTATAAAAAGTAATAAAACTACCATAATAATTATTTTTGGTAATTTCATAATACATCACCAAACTTATATAAACTATTTTGAAGATATATTCTGCAAGTTTTGGATATTTCCTCCTAAAGAAAGTGAACATTTCACTTTTGAAACGGTAAAAAAAGAGCCACTGTTCCGTTTAACTACTTGGCTCTCAAAACGGAACGGTGGTTCTATGCTACTGGAAGTGGCTAATTTCGACCCAGAATATTCAGCGGCTGGAAGTCCTGCCAAATTGATTCTAAAGAAATAGAAATATATTACCTTGCTCTGGGACTAAACGCTGATTTAAGAAAAGAGCTCCATAAAAATTTTATATAGAGCGTAGATTCCACCTAACGACCCAGAAGCCAATAATATTCTAACTATTAATTTGTAAAAGTTTGTCGAGATGGTATAAACATCCGAATTTAGATTTCTAATTTCTGAATTTAAGTTTTTAATATCAGTGCTAATATTGTCAATTTTTTTACCTAGCTCGCTATTCACACTGTCCAAGCGTTGTTTCATAAAATCTTCCTGGACAATTAACTTATGAATTTCTAAAACATTTTTATGAACTTCATTATTTAATTTAAAATAGTTATCATTAAGTTTGTTATTTATCTTATCTATTTTACTGTCTAACAGATTAATCCGATCTAATATCAGTACCTGGAAGGCCGATGATACTTCACCTTGGGAACCACCTTTTTTGGTAATAGCATCATATACTTCATTAACTCTATTCATGGTTTCTGCTGTTATTAATTTTTCTATTTGCAATCTGTTTTTTTCCATATTCAACCCTCCAGTCCCTACACATTATGCAAAAACAGTAAAATGGGTGAATATG
The DNA here is from genome assembly GCF_054657375.1 of Desulfotomaculum defluvii. Taxonomy (NCBI): domain Bacteria; kingdom Bacillati; phylum Bacillota; class Clostridia; order Eubacteriales; family Desulfotomaculaceae; genus Desulfotomaculum; species Desulfotomaculum defluvii. The sequence goes on from NZ_BAAHYV010000007.1 coordinate 514,477, forward strand.
GATATTACCACCATCCCAAATTGGTTGAGGTTCTTTCAATACCTAAAGCAAGATCAAATAAGGCCATGTATGTGAAGAAAAAATTGCTGCCACCACCTATCACATGGGCTTGGGCATCCTGCAAAGTGAATAAGTTTTATAGTTACTGAAGGAATAACCCCTAGTCAGTGGCACTAGGGGTTATTCAAGGAAGTACAAATGGTAATGGTTAGGGAACCATTTGCTGTTGGTATAATATGGTTTTTAATATGTCAAAATATAAGTATTCAAGAAATATAATTATTCTCTGAACAACGAAAGAATTGTCGCAATATAAGACGGTTTTAATAATCATGCCTTGCGGCATTTTCGATGCAGACCTGGCAATAATATGAAGGAGTAGATTTATACATAAAAAGATAGCACCTGTAACGTTCCCCAAAGCTATCCGGTCTTTTGAAATTTTGATATTACTGGTTCTTCGCCCAAGATTACCATCCACCACCTTTGGATAAGCATTAATGTAAAAGCACATATAAATCCAAGGTATCAGAAAAAGTAGTTTTTGAATAATTTCATACCAATAATCAATCTTTAAAACCGTTTATTATTACAATCGTTACTAAGGTAGCTAAAACATAAACACCTATAATATCCCAATCAATATCAAAGGCAGGGCCATCTATAGCATAATTTACGACAAAGTATGTTATTAAAAAAGCAATTGTTGTTATAGCAAAATCTTTGAATCCTTTTTTGAATTTAGTACTTAATTTTTTCATATTTGCACAACCTCTCTAAAACTCCCATTGCCAAGGCAAAGCTGACAGCCTGCATACTTATTGCACCTCAAAACAATAGAATAATAATTGATTGTGCTGCCTCCTAAGATAGGAGCAGCACTTTTCTTTTTAATAAACGACAAATAGCCGAATTTGCTACAGTTTTATACTATTATACAGTTAGATAAAACTTATTACTTCAAAATAATGAGCAAATGGCAGGTTTAAGCATTAGATCCTTAGAATTTCTAAATGTAGAATTGAGAACGTTCTAGGTCAGGGAATGGCGGGCATTAGACTGACAGATGATGAAGGGGGAGGGTGGTTTGCAGAAATTCCTTCTCTTCCCGGGTGTATGTCCGATGGTGAAACACCTGAGGAAGCTATAACTAACTTAAATGATGCTAAAAGAGCTTGGCTTGAAACAGTGTTAGAACTTGGCAGGGAAGTCCCAGAACCAGCCTCTGATGATTATTGCGGACAAATTAGGGTTCGCATGCCGAAATCACTCCATAGAACCTTATCTGAGAGAGCTAGGGAGGAAAATGTTAGCATAAATCAACTTATCATTTACCACTTATCCCGCGGAGTGGGGCACCCTGCAAAGTAAATTAGTTTTGTCGCGACTGGTTTTATATTCTACAGATAAAAAGGACTTATCCATTAACCTATTGGATAAGTCCTTTAATCCTTTACTGGCGGGAGTATGTGAGAATCGAACTCACCATGGACAGGAACACTGCCCAACGACTGGTTTTGAAGACCAGGAGCACCACCAGGCACCATCTACCCCCATAATTATTGACTTTCTTCCTATATCACAGGCCCCATGAATCTGAGACCAGTTGCATACGTATTTTAACAAAGATTCTCCTATAACTCAAGTATATAAGGAAAATTTATAATTGTTCAAATGTTTTTCTTTGGGATAAGTAAATTGAAAAACTTTGCTCATTTTAAAAAACTTAACTGGTTATGAACTATTTTTTATGCCAATAAATAAAAACGGGAATGATATACATAATTTGATAGTTACGACAAGTTTGATTAATAATACTACAGTATAACAATAGTTAGTAAGGAGCTATAGATTTGAGCATAGATATTTTACTACTTGCTTCTGCATGGCTTATTACAATAATTTTGTTAGTGGTATTTGTACCACGTAATAAAATTCGCCACGGAATTTTGATTTTTTTATTTAAACAATTTATTACTTGGATACTAGGCCTAATAGTAGCCGAATTCATTTTAATTGAATATCCTGTGCGTTCATTTCCACGGGCTACTCGGTCAAGCTTTGATTTTGAATATTTTGTATACCCTGCACTTTGTGTCTTATTTAATCTACATTACCCAGTGAATAAAAATTTCTCAGCACAGCTCATGCATTATGTCTATTTCTGCTCAGGTATAACGGCAATAGAGATAACTCTCGAAAAATATACCAACCTAATTGAATATATAAATTGGGCTTGGTACACTACTTGGATTAGTCTTTTCATTACATTCTATTTATCACGCCGATTTTATCTTTGGTTCTTTAATCTTGAAAGGCAAAAGGAATGGGAAAGTTGATGAGCTTGTAGTGGATCATAATTGTGAGTCCTACCAAGTAAAACGACTTTTTATCGCTGATAATAGTGTGCACTTTAATGGTATTGGAGGACCCAATCCTACGCTGACTACTGAAGCGTTAGCTACTCGAACAGCAGGAAAGTTAGCAAGTATATATTTTTGATAAAGCATGAGAGAGCCCATTTAGGGTACTCTCTCATGTGTAAATTGTAACATAAAGAAAGGAGCTGCAGTTCCAGCTCCTTATACCTTGCCAAGATTATTGTTTATTATTGCGTTTATTTTGCCATAACTCTTTAATTTGGGCTGCTTGTTCCTGGGTGATAATTCCTGCCTTAACTACTTCTTCTAATCTTTTGTTATTTGCATTTTGCCAATAGTTACGACGTTCTTCCTTTGGTAAATCTTTTATCTTTTCTCTCTCTGCTTTACTTTCAGCCATTTTGGATTGACGGAACTCAGCCCATTTATCTGCTTGCTCTTGGGTAATGATTTTTTTATTGACAAGTTCCGTCATCATTTCATTGAAATGATGTTTGCCATGGCATACCTGGGAATAGATCTGGTTTGGTTGATTTATAACCATGGTATCCGTATTTGCAAAAGCACTTGTGCCAAAGGATAGAATCGTTCCACCAATGATAATTGTACCAAGTAAACCTTGGATACCTTGTAATTTTCTCACATAATCCCACCTTTCAGAATTTATAAACCCAATTTTGCAAAATATTTATTATGCTTAAATTAGGCTTACATTACTCTTATTGTGGACATCTTAGCGAAATATATTTAGTTGAACTTCTGTATATAGAACCAAAAAGTACTATTGGAAATAAAATGTAAAAATTATTTAACATTTGCGACTATATTGACTATTTATGAGTGAAAAATGGGATGTTTTTTGATAATAGCTTACCACATATGGTAAAATGATCTTAACCCTTTTTTATAAACATTACTGGTTTGTTTGTAAGGGAGGAATTTTTTAACTATTGGCGAATAAGTACCAGTTATGGTGGTAAGATAAGATTTGCAAGTAGGTGACAGATAATATATGCTCGATTTCTTTAGCCAAGTTAGGGAAGATCTACAGATTGTTGAGCATGAAATAAAAGCCATCGTTAAGTCCCATGATCCGCTATTAACTGAAACATCCATGCACTTATTAAATGCCGGAGGAAAACGCTTACGTCCGGCTTTTGCACTTTTGGCTGGAAAATTTTACAGTGATAATTTAAAGGATCTTTTTCCACTGGCAGTGGCATTGGAACTTATTCATATGGCTACTTTAGTTCACGACGATGTAGTAGATGACTCTCTAACTAGACGAGGTAACCCAACTGTAAAGGCCAATTGGGGTAACCGTATATCTATGCATACAGGAGATTACCTGTTTGCTAAGTCTTTGGTACTGATTTCTCAGTATGAGAACCCTTTAATTGCAAGGGTGCTTGCTGATACCAGTGTAATGATGTGTGAGGGTGAGATACACCAAATTTCAACAACCTATAGTGTGTATCAAAGTTGGCGAGATTATTTTTATCGAATAAAACGTAAGACAGCTCTATTGATTGCAGCCAGCTGTCAACTGGGAGCAGTAGCAGCCGGGGCTCCAGAGGTAGATCACAGAAACCTTCGAAGGTATGGACATCACCTAGGTATGGCTTTTCAAATTACAGACGATATTTTAGATATGATGGCAGATCAGAGTGTTCTTGGGAAACCTATTGGTGGTGACTTACGACAAGGTATTTTGACTATGCCAGTAATATATTCCCTTGAAAAAAGCCCCCAACGAGACCGCCTACGCCAGCTCATAGAGATAAAAGATAAAACAAATGAACAGGTTCATGAAGCCATAGCTATTATTAAGGCAGCTGGTGGTATTGACTATGCATTTAATGCCACAAAACTATATATTCAAAAGGCTAAGAAAAGCTTAACCCATCTTCCAAATAAACCTGTTAAACAAACCTTTTATCAAATTGCTGATTTTATCGGTATACGGAGGTTTTAAATAAAGCTAACAATGACAGATTTATATCCGGTTTTTTTAAATTTACAAGACCGTCTTTGCTTAGTTGTGGGGGGCGGACGAGTGGCAGAACGAAAGGTCACCTCATTATTGGCTTGTGGGGCTAGGATCAGAGTAGTCAGCCCGGAGGTAACATCTAGTATAAAGGGATGGTATCTTGCAGGCAGATTGGAACTAAGAGAAAGGGTTTATCAAGCCATTGACTTAGAAGGGGTTTTTCTAGTCTTTGCTGCCACCAATTCTTCTGTGGTAAATTGCAATGTGATTAATGATTGTCTAAAACGACAACTGGCTGTAAATGTGGCGGACAACCCCCTGAATAGCAATTTTTTTGTACCTTCTGTAGTTAGAAGGGGTAAATTAGCCATAGCTATTTCAACCAGTGGAGCCAGTCCTATGTTGGCTGCTAAGGTCAGACGGCAATTAGAACAAAACTTTGGGCCAGAGTACGAAGAATATGTTGATATTCTGTTAGACCTTCGTGATCAAGTACTAAATGATATAGAAGATATTGATTTGCGGAAGAACATATTTAAGGAAGTTGTTGAATCAGACATACTGGAACTGCTCAGAGAAAAAAAGTACGACCAGGTAAAGGAGCGCATTAAAGATGCTTATTGCGGTTATCGGAGTTAACCACCGCACCGCCCCCCTTGAGGTAAGAGAAAAACTTGCTTTTACAGAGTGGGGAATGAAAGACTCATTAAAAAAACTGATGTCTTTTCCAGGTATTGATGGTTGTGCCATTGTTTCTACTTGCAACAGAACAGAAATCTATATAGCCCCGATGGTATTGGATACAGGGATGAGTTCGGTGTGGTCTTTTTTATCTGAGAAATCTGGCCTGGATATTTCTGAGATAAAAAACTTTACCTTTTGTCATACCTTGTATGATTCTATACGACACTTGTTCCGGGTAGTGTCCGGACTGGACTCTATGATTTTAGGTGAAACTCAAATCCTGGGGCAGGTAAAAAAAGCTTACGAACTGGCTTTGGAAGCTAAAACAACCAATGTGGTACTGAATACTCTATTTCAGCAGGCAATCACCACTGGTAAAAGAGTAAGAACAGAGACAGGAATTGACCAAAACCCAGTATCCATTCCTTACGCTGCTGTAGAACTGGCAAAGCAGGGCTTGGGTGCTTTAGATGGCCGCTCAGTATTAGTGGTGGGTGCCGGGGAAATGAGTGAATTAACGGCTGTAAATCTGGTGGCCAACGGAGTATCCAGTGTTATTGTTTCCAATCGTTCCTTTGACAGAGCAGTACAATTGGCGGAAAAATTTAATGGTACAGCTGTAAAATTCGACCAGCTGTTTCAATATATGAATCGAGCGGACATCGTTATATCCAGTACAGCTGCCCAGCATTACGTAATTAAAACCACGGACATGCTGAAGGTAATGGAGCAACGAGAGGGCAAACCAATCATGATGATTGACATTGCTGTGCCACGGGATATTGATCCAGAGGTTCGCAAGATTGCTAATGTTACCCTCTATGATGTAGATAATCTACAAAATGTTGTAGATGCCAACCTAGAAGTACGAAGAAAAGCAGCGGTATTGGCCGAAGGAATTATCGAAGAGGAACTAGATGAATTTATGCGCTGGCTTTCCACAAGGTTTGTGGTTCCAACCATCACTGCTCTAAAAAAGATGGGTGAAGAGATAAAAAATAGAGAATTGGTACGGGCTTATAACCGTTTGGGTGAATTAACTGACAGGGAGAAAAAAATTATTGGTTCATTGGCTAACTCCATTGTTAATCAACTTTTGCATAACCCCGTAATAAAACTTAAACAGTATGCCCTCACACCGGAAGGGCATTTATATACAGAAATAACTCAGAACATTTTTAACCTAGAAGTGGAAGGTCAAAAGCCTCAGGCTAAATCCTTACCCGAAAAGAAAAAAGCTGCAGGAGGTCTGGACCTTAACAGTAGTTGGGATAAGGGAATAGCTGCCATGGTGGCAGACAGTCGATGCAGGGAATAATAGGGAGGCTTCCATGAAACATAAAATAACCGTAGGCAGCAGAGATAGTGCCTTGGCCATGTGGCAAACCCGGTGGGTGGTTGAACAGTTAGAAAGGCTCAACCCCGAAATTGATTTTGAAATTGTCACCATGAAGACAAAGGGTGACAAGATGTTGGATGTGGCCCTGGCTAAAATAGGTGACAAAGGTCTTTTTACCAAGGAATTAGAAGTAGCTATGCAGCAAAAGGAAATTGATTTTGCAGTACATAGTTTAAAGGATATGCCCACAGCATTGCCCAAAGGCTTAGCCCTGGGAGCAGTTTGTAAAAGAGATAATCCAGGTGATGCACTGATTTCTAAAGACGGGAGGAAGTTGGATCAGCTTCCCAAAGGGGCTAGAATTGGTACATCTTCCCTACGCCGTTGTGCTCAATTATTAAACTACCGCCCAGATTTTAAACTGGAAGCACTGAGAGGTAATTTAAATACCCGTATGAAAAAGCTGGTGTCTGAGCGGTTAGATGCCGTCGTCTTGGCAGCAGCCGGTATTACTCGCATGGGCTGGGAAGATATGATTGCTGAGATTATCCCCTTTCAGGTTTGTTTACCGGCAGTGGGGCAGGGTGCCATTACCGTTGAATGCCGGGAAGATGACCAGGACATTGTAGAATTATTGAAGGGTATTGAACATCATCATACCCGAGTAGCTACTGATGCAGAGAGGTCACTGCTCCGCTACTTGGAAGGTGGTTGCCAAGTTCCCATAGGAGCCCACGGTGAAGTGAATAATAATAAGCTTTTCCTTACCGCAGTTGTGGCCAACCTGGATGGTACCCAGGTTATTCGGGCCCAGGGAGAGGCTGACGTTAGCAGAGCAAAGGAACTAGGAATAGAAGTTGCAGAAAAACTTTTGGCCATGGGCGGCAAAAAAATACTGGAACAAGTTAGAGCAGGGGAATGATGACAATGACAAAGGGTATTGTTTATTTAGTAGGAGCAGGTCCTGGGGACCCAGGATTAATTACTGTTAAAGGATTAGAATGTATTCGTAAAGCAGATGTCCTAGTCTATGACCGTTTGGCCAGTCCTAGGCTGTTGATGCATGCCCGCCAGGATACTGAAATGATCTATGTGGGAAAATCACCAGACCGTCATGCTATGGTACAAGAAGATATAAATCAATTGTTGGTGGATAAGGCCAGGGAAGGGAAGGTTGTAACCCGTTTGAAGGGTGGAGATCCCTTTGTTTTTGGCCGTGGCGGCGAAGAAGCAGAATTACTAGTGGAAAATAATCTCCCCTTTGAGGTGGTGCCGGGAATTACCTCGGCCATCTCCGTACCAGCCTATGCGGGTATTCCCGTGACACACCGGGGTTATACCTCTACCTTGGCCATAGTCACAGGGAACGAAGATCCCGGCAAGGACGATTCCAGCATTGCCTGGGATAAAATTGCCACCGGAGCTGGTACCCTAATATTTCTAATGGGAATGGGTAATTTAGCTGGAATCTGTGCTAGGTTAATTGAATATGGGCGCTCCCCAGAAACCCCTGTTGCCCTAATCCGTTGGGGTACCAGACCAGAACAAAGAACTCTCGTTGGTACCTTAGATAATATCCATCAAAGAGCAAAGGAAGCCAACTTTAAAAACCCAGCTGTTATTGTGGTGGGTGAGGTTGTTAAACTTAGGGAAAAATTAGCCTGGTTTGAAAATAGGCCTATGTTTGGCAAAAGGGTTATCGTAACACGTTCTCGGGAACAGGCCAGTGTACTTGCTGAGGCCATTGAGGCTTTAGGTGGTGAACCCTGGGAATTTCCTACCATTCGTATTGCGGATCCCGAGGACTATACTCCTCTAGATAATGCCATTGCCGATGTAAGGTCCTACCGCTGGGTAATCTTTACCAGTGTCAATGGTGTAAAAAATTTCTTCCAGCGTATGAGTGAAAACAAAAAGGACATTAGGGATCTTAGCGATGTACGTCTCTGTGCCATTGGACCCAAAACCCGTGAAGAGTTGGAAAATCGAGGTTTAGCAGTGGATTATGTACCTGGTGAGTACCGTGCCGAGGAAATTGTGGAAGGTCTTAAGGGGAAAGTGCTGCCAGGTGATCGGATTTTGTTACCCAGGGCAGATATTGCCCGTAAACTTCTGCCTCAGGCATTGGAAGAAATGGGTGCTCAGGTGCATGAAGTAGTTGCCTACCGTACGGTTTTAGGCGACGGTAATGCTGCAGCTATTCGGGAGAGTTTGGCTAATGGTGATATCAATGTGGTTACATTTACTAGTTCATCCACGGTGCAAAATTTTGTTAAACTAATAGGAGAAGAAGGATTGCCACAGTTAATGGATAAAGTGGTTGTGGCCAGTATAGGACCTATTACATCCAATACCGCCAGAAAATTAGGTCTACGGGTGGATGTGGAAGCAAAGGAATATACAATTGACGGACTTGTACAAGCCATTACCGATTATTATATAGGCCAGGCAGATGCTTAAGGCATCTAGAACTGGACAAAATTTATAGAAAAGTGGGAGCTCTATGATTGGTATTAGCAAGCTACTCTGTGGAACAGAAAATTTTGGTGATTCCTTGCGCTATGCCCATGGTTCAAAGGGGCAGGTAAATGGTGCAGTGGCTGGTCATGGGCCAGTGGTGGTTTGGAACACTACCAGGACTTGCAATCTAAAATGCCGACACTGTTATTCTGAGTCCGATAATAAAAAATATAATGAAATGAACACCCAGGAAGCCAAACAGTTTATCGACGACTTGGCAGAATTCAAGGTGCCAGTAATTTTATTTTCCGGTGGTGAGCCGCTGATACGACCGGATTTTTTTGAATTGGCTGAGCATGCCAGCAAGAAGGGTATACGTACCACAATTTCCACCAATGGAACTCTTATTACACCGGAAGTGGCCGCACGACTTAAAAAAATAGGTGTGGGTTACGTTGGCATTAGTTTAGATGGTATTGGTGAAGTCAATGATACCTTCAGGGGACGTAAGGGAGCTTATGACGCAGCTTTGTCAGGTATTCGGAACTGTCTCGAGGTTGGTCAGAGAGTTGGTCTGCGGTTTACCATAAATCGTCATAATCATAAAGAATTAAATCAGATCTTTGATCTCATTGAAAGGGAAAATATCCCTCGAGTTTGTTTTTATCATTTAGTTTACTCCGGTCGGGGCAGTGAAATGATTAAAGAAGACATTTCGCCCGAAGAAAGCCGGGCTGCTTTGGATTTAATTATTGAACGTACTCAGGATTTCCACCGGCGGGGACTAGATAAAGAAATATTAACAGTTGATAACCATGCTGATGCCATATATCTTTATCTAAAGCTCCAGCAGGATAATCCCGAACGGGCCAAGCAGGTTTTGGAACTACTTTCTCTCAATGGTGGTAACCGTACGGGTATTGCCATAGGGGAAGTAGACTGGGAAGGAAATGTCCATGCCGATCAGTTTACCCGTAACCACCGTTTCGGTAATGTAAGGGAACGTAAATTTGGCGATATTTGGACAGACCTGAGCCATCCTATCCTAGCCGGCCTAAAGGATCGGAAAGCACTATTAAAGGGCCGCTGTGCCAAATGTAAATGGCTAAATCTCTGTAACGGTAACTTCCGAGCCCGGGCGGAAGCTGTTCATGGTGATTTCTGGATGGAAGATCCCGCCTGCTATTTAACCGATGAGGAAATAGGTTTAGCTTAAATATCTAGCCATCAACTACTTGCTCTTTGTCCAGTGGTTGTTGGCTTATACTATATTTTAGGTATCAAGATGCTACTTTGTGGAGGTTTTAGATATGCCCCAATTTCCGAAGATTCGTCACCGTCGCTTAAGACTTAATGAACGTGTAAGGCGTTTAGTCAGGGAGAATCATCTATCAGTGGATGATTTAATTTATCCCGTTTTTGCCACCTATGGTCAAGGTGTACGCCGGGAAGTTACCAGTATGCCGGGGGTTTACAATCTTTCCATTGATCTATTAATAGAGGACCTCAAGAGAGTAGAAGAGTTGGGTATTCCAGGAGTAATTGTCTTTGGAGTACCAGAGGAAAAGGATGAAGTTGGTTCCGGTGCCTACGATCCCGAAGGAATTGTCCAGCAGGCCGTCCGGGCCATTAAGAAAGCCTACCCTGAAATGTTAGTAATTACAGATGTTTGCCTGTGCGAATATACTGATCACGGACATTGTGGTTTAATTAAAGGTCATACTGTGGACAACGATACCACCCTGGAACTGTTGGCTAAAACGGCCTTATCTCATGTTCAGGCCGGTGCAGATATGGTAGCACCCTCGGATATGATGGACGGCAGGGTAGCAGCAATCCGGGCCAAACTGGATGCTGAAGGTTATGCCGATGTGCCTATTATGGCTTATTCCGCTAAATATGCTTCAGCTTATTATGGGCCCTTCCGGGAGGCAGCTGGCTCTACTCCCCAATTTGGTGACCGTAAAACTTATCAAATGGATTATGCCAACGCAGACGAAGCCATTCGCGAAACCCTACAGGATATAGAAGAAGGGGCAGACATTGTGATGGTCAAACCTGCCCTAGCCTACATGGATATTATTCGCCGGATTCGAGATGAATTTAACTATCCGGTGGCTGCTTACAATGTTAGCGGAGAATTTTCTATGGTGAAAGCGGCAGCCCAGTTGGGTTGGGTCGATGAAAAGAAAATCGTACTAGAAACACTTACCGGCTTAAAACGTGCTGGGGCAGATATAATTATTACCTACCATGCTCCGGAGGTTGCCAACTGGCTGAAGGAGGACTAACTATTGATTATTTCCTGGAATACAACAAACGCTTGCAACCTGTATTGTGAACATTGTTACCGGGATGCCGGCGTCAAAGCCGAGGAAGAATTAAATACCGAAGAAGGCAAAAGACTACTGGATCAAATTGCCGAAGCTGGCTTTAAAATAATGATTTTTAGTGGTGGAGAACCCTTAATGAGACCAGATATTTATGAACTGGTGGCCCATGCCAAGTCAAAGGGATTAAGGCCGGTTTTTGGCACCAATGGTACCTTGATTACCCAGGAAGTAGCCCAACGTCTAAAGGATTCGGGAGCCGCTGGCATAGGTATTAGCCTAGATAGTGTTGATTCTGCTAAGCACGATAAATTTAGGGCTCAACAGGGCTGTTGGCAGGCTGCGGTAGAAGGCATGAGAAACTGTCGCAAGGTTGGGCTGCCTTTTCAAGTTCATACCACTGTCATGGATTGGAACTATCATGAAGTAGAGGAGCTAACAGATTTTGCCGTAAAGGAAGGTGCAGTGGCTCACCATGTTTTCTTTTTAGTACCCACTGGCCGAGCTGTCAATATTGAACAGGAATCATTGCGGGCAGAACAATATGAAGATTTACTAAGGCGTATTATGGAGAAGCAGAAACAGGTGAACATTGAGTTGAAGCCCACCTGTGCGCCTCAATTTATGCGCATTGCCAAGCAGATGGGTGTTGATACACGGTTTCAAAGGGGATGCCTTGCCGGTACTGCCTATTGTATTATCGGACCCAAAGGTGATGTACAACCCTGTGCTTACTTAAACATTCCCCTGGGAAATGTAAAGGAAATGTCCTTTGTGGACATTTGGAAAGATAACCCCGTATTAAAAGAATTACGGACTATGGACTATAAGGGTGGTTGTGGTACCTGTGGCTTTAAGAAGCTATGTGGGGGCTGTCGAGCTAGGGCATATTTTTATCACGGAGACTACATGGCTGAAGAACCCTGGTGTTTATACCACGGGCGAAAGGGGTATTAGATGCAACTGGATCATGTTGATAGGCATCTGCTTGATGTAGTACAAACAGATTTCCCTATTTGCACGGAACCTTACAAAGTGATCGGTGAAAGAATTGGTATCTCCGAGCAGGAGGTATTAAGTCGTTTAGAACGACTTATGCAACAGGATGTCATACGCCGTTTAGGCGGTGTTTTTGACTCCAGAAAGCTAGGTTATAAAGGTACACTTTGTGCTATCAAAGTTCCATCCCACCGTATTGATGAAGTTGCTGAAGTGGTGAACAGTTATATTGGTATTACTCACAACTACTTACGGGATTATGAATACAACATGTGGTTTACCATTTTGGCCCAATCACCGGAAAAGGTAGAACATATTCTCAGTGAAATAAAACAGAAGACTGGGATTAATGATGTTATTAATCTGCCTTCTCAAAGGTTTTTTAAAGTGTTGGTGAATTTTAAGGTAAGCAAAAGGTAGGAATAAATTGTTAGTGAGGGAGAATATGACTTTAACTGATCTAGATAAAAAGATCGTTATGGAATTACAATCTGGGTTACCCTTAGAGAGTAGACCCTTTGAAGTTTTGGCTCATAGATTGGGTATCAGTGAAGAAGAGTTTATTACTAGGGTCCATGCTATTCAGCAGGCTGGTATCATGAGAAGAATAGGGGCAGCTCTGCGGCACCACCGGGTTGGTTTTAGTGCCAATGCCATGATTGTTTGGCAAATTCCTGAAGATATGATCATAGAGGTGGGAGAGCAAATGGCAAAATTGGCGGAAGTTACCCATTGCTACCAAAGGGTTTCCTTACCTCAATGGCCCTACAATTTTTACACCATGGTACATGGTCACAGCCAAGAAGAGTGCCAGCATATTGCGGAAAAACTATCTGCAATTGCTGGTGTTAAAGACTATCGGCTACTCTATAGTGTAGCAGAGCTAAAGAAAAGCAGCATGAAATATTTCATGGATTAGGAGGTATCCTATGCCCAGTTACCAGAAATCACAGGAGATGTTTGAACAGGCCCAAAGGGTTATCCCTGGAGGTGTTAACAGCCCTGTTCGGGCCTTTAAGTCTGTGGGGATGAATCCACCCTTTATTGCACGGGCCAATGGTTCCCGTATGTGGGATATGGATGGCAACGAATACATAGACTATGTATGTTCCTGGGGACCCTTGATTTTAGGACACCGCCATCCAGCGGTGCTTGAAGCTATTCAACAGTGCTTAGAGAGAGGTACCACCTATGGGGCCCCTACAGATTTAGAAGTAACCTTAGCCGAGATGGTGATAGAAGCATTACCTGGGGTGGAAATGGTTCGCATGGTGAACTCTGGTACCGAAGCCACCATGAGTGCCTTGCGTTTAGCACGGGCCTATACCAAACGCAATAAGATTGTTAAATTCGAGGGTTGTTATCATGGTCATCATGATTCCCTGTTAATCAAGGCTGGCTCAGGGGCTTTGACCCATGGGGTTCCTACTAGCCCAGGGGTACCAGAAGACATTGCTGGCAATACCATCAATGCTCGTTACAATGACCTTGCGTTGCTGGAGAAAATCTTCGAGGAAGTTGGTTCTGATATAGCAGCAATTATTGTGGAACCTCTTGCTGGCAATATGGGTGTTGTGGCCCCGGCAGAGGGCTTCCTGCAAGGATTAAGGAGCCTATGCAATAAATATGGTGCGCTGTTAATCTTTGATGAAGTTATAACAGGATTCCGTTTGAGCTATGGCGGTGCCCAAGCTTATTATAATGTGATGCCTGACTTAACCTGCCTTGGCAAAATTATTGGTGGCGGGTTACCTGTAGGTGCCTATGGTGGCCGTAAGGAGATAATGCAAATGGTTTCTCCGGCCGGGCCAGTTTATCAAGCAGGAACACTTTCTGGTAATCCTCTAGCTATGGCCGCGGGTATCGCTACACTGGAGCAGCTTCAGCAACCAACAGTTTATGTAGAATTAGATCGTAAAGCTAAACTACTGGCCCAAGGCTTAGCCCAGGCGGCCCAAGCTGCCGATATAAATGTATCCTTTAACCGGACACAGTCCTTGCAAACTTGCTTTTTTACCAAGGAACCAGTAAAGGATTTTGCCACTGCATCTTCCTCTGATACCCAGAGGTATGCGGCCTTCTTTAAAAGTATGCTGGAACAGGGTATTTACCTGGCTCCTTCCCAATTTGAAGCTACCTTTGTTTCTTTGGCCCATACTGAGAGAGATATTGAGAGAACAGTAGAAGCAGCTTTTAAAGCATTTAAGGCTGCAGTTCATATTGATTAGCCATCAGTGCTCAAATTATTGGTTTGTATTTAGCCATGGGACTTTGTAGGTTTTACTGATACAAAGCCCACGGCTAGTCTAATAACCAAAATCCTTGTGTCAGGAGGCTTGTTATGATTCTTACAACGACGGGAAACATTGAAGGAAAGACTATCCGTCAATATTTTGGTATAGTCAATGGAGAGGCTATTATGGGTGCCAACGTGGTGCGAGACATTTTCGCCAGCATTACAGATATTGTTGGCGGACGCAGTGGGGCATATGAGAGTAAACTAGCCCAAGCCCGTGAAATTGCCATGGAAGAAATGAAAGAACATGCCCGACGTCTGGGTGCCAATGCCGTTATAGGTGTGGATCTGGATTACGAAGTAATCAGAGAAGGTATGCTTATGGTATCGGCCAGTGGTACTGCTGTAATGATATAGTGTGGCCCGGAGGTCATGGGCGGTTATGTCAGATACTAAAGCACGGGCCAAAGCCCGTGCTATCTTTATAACACTGTATCCAAATTAACCAACAACCAGAGCTGATCACCCTTTTTAACAACACCCTTTAAGTACTCTACATTTTCTCCAATCATATTAGGAGGTTCCACTTCATCCTCTGTATAACGTCCTACTTCCAGAACACTGTCTACAATCATACCCACCTTGTTTCCTTTATTTTCTACTACAATAATGCGTGTATCCTCATTTAGTTCCGTTTCAGGTAGTCCCAGTCTACGGTTAAGACTGATAACAGGGAGAATGGTTCCACGCAAATTAATAATTCCCTCTACATGATAACTAGTATTTGGTAACCTAGTTACTTCAGCCATGCGGATAATTTCCTGAGTTTCATTGATGGGTAGTGCATACTGTTGGTCATTTAACTGAAAAACTACCAATTGATCTTCCTGACCCACTGCCATAAAATATCACCCCTCGTCTTAATACTAACTAGGAAAAGAATTTGTCAGAATGTATTCGACATAGTTAAAATATTTTCCTTTATATATAAAGCAATAACTGGAAGTTATTAATAATTTGACTTTGTTATAGAAATTTTTAGAAAGGAAAATCAAAATAATTGACTGGTATACCAGAACAGGTATAATAAGGATAGAACCTATCAAGTTGGGGCTTACCTATCTTGGAGGGTGCGAAAACGTACGCAGTTTCCCTAAGGAGAGAGACTTTTGTTTCTTGGACCAAGGGGTGTGCCATTTTAAGAGTACACTACCCGTCTGCCTTTCTCTGGTTAGACGGGTTTTTTATTTGTATCTAGTAAGAAAAGATTTTCTCATGAGGAGTGATCTAAATGTTACGTCGTATAGGTGTTGTGGGAATTGTTATAGAAGATAGGGCCAAGTCTCCGGAGATTAATAACATTTTGAGTCAATATGCTGAGATCATCATTGGTCGTATGGGTATTCCCCATAGGGAGACTTGTCTCTCAGTTATTTCCCTTATTGTTCAAGGGACCAATGATGAAATTGGTGCCATGACTGGTAAGCTTGGAAACATTAAAGGAGTACAGGTAAAATCAGCCCTCAGCACTAAATACTAATAAAAATCTATATGGCAACTGCAAGGAGGCATAAAAATAATGGAGAATACACCTCGGGGTAATAGGCTTCATATAGCCATTTTTGGTAGGCGTAATGCTGGAAAATCCAGTCTAATCAATGCCTTAACCAATCAGGACATAGCTGTTGTTTCCAATATCCCAGGGACCACGACAGACCCTGTTTATAAGGCAATGGAGATATTACCAGTGGGTCCGGTGGTGATTATAGACACAGCTGGTATTGATGACAGTGGTGATCTGGGAGAACTAAGGGTAAAACGGTCCCTGGATGTGCTTAACAAAGCAGATTTAGTGTTGTTAGTGATTGATGCAATGAGCGGTGTCAGCCAGTATGAAGTTAAAATTGCCCAACGCTGTCAGGAAAAAAAGTTGCCAGTGGTTATCGTATTAAATAAAATCGATGCCCACCCAGTGACTGAACTAGAAGTGGAGGAGGCCAAGGTACAACTGGGAGGCTCCTTGGTAGTGGTTAGTGCACTGACCGGCCAAGGTATTGATGATTTAAAAATGGCTATTGTTAAAGCAGCACCAGCCACTTGGGATGATCAAGCTATAGTGGGTGATTTATTAAACCCCGGCGACATAGCTGTACTGGTGGTTCCCATTGATTCTGCAGCACCAAAAGGCCGATTGATTTTGCCGCAAGTGCAAACCATTAGAGATATTTTAGATCATAATGCAATGGCCTATGTAGTAAAAGAAAGTGAATTAAAGGACTGTATTGCCACATTAAACAAAAGACCCAAAATGGTAATTACTGATTCTCAAGCCTTTAGGGAAGTCGCTAAAGATACCCCGGAGGATATTTTATTAACGTCTTTTTCTATACTCTTCGCAAGGTACAAAGGTGACTTAGAGACACTGGTAGCAGGGGCCAAAGCGATCAGTAAATTAAAGCCTGGTGATAAGGTGCTAATTTCCGAAGCGTGCACTCACCATCGTATGGGGGATGATATCGGCACAGTAAAAATACCTCGTTGGCTATCTCAAATCGTCGGAGGAGATCTGGAGTTTAACTGGAGTAGTGGACACAGATTTCCAGAGAATTTAACTGAGTATAAATTAGTGGTTCACTGTGGGGCCTGTATGATCAATCGCAGGGAGATGTTATCGCGGATAATGCAGGTACAGCAGGCAGGTGTTCCCATTGTCAATTATGGAGTTTGTATTGCCTTTGTAACGGGAATTTTAAACCGGACTTTATCACCCTTTCCAAGTATTCAAGAAATGTTAGTTAACCAAAATTCATAACCGAAGGGGGACCTGCCTTGGGGGAAAAATTTGCCGCGGCCTTGGCCAGAGCGGCCACAGGAAATGAAATAACGAAGCAGCAAATTATTGATCTATTAAGTGCACTGCCAGGAGAAGAGGAAAATAAGCTGTTTCAACTGGCTGATCAAGTAAGACAGAAATATTTAGGTAATGAGGTGCATCTTAGAGGAATTATAGAATTTTCTAATTTTTGTCGTAATGATTGTTTCTATTGTGGTCTAAGGAGAAGTAATAAGCAAATTCAAAGATATCGCATACCCATAGAAGAAATTATTGAAACAGCCAAATATGCTGCGGAACTGGGCTATGGTACCATTGTTTTGCAATCCGGCGAAGATCTTCATTATAGTGGTCAAGAACTGGCAGAGATTATCAGACAGGTTAAGAAGGTAGGTGGTTTTGCCATTACAGCCTGTGTGGGAGAACGTACCTGGGAAGATTATACCCTTATGAAAGAAGCGGGTGCGGATCGCTACTTACTAAAACATGAAACCGCCGATCCAATTTTGTTTTCCCAGCTTCGTCCTGAAACTACCCTAAAGGAAAGAATTAAAGGGATTCAGTGGCTAAAGGAATTAGGTTATCAAGTAGGTTCTGGTAATATTGTGGGATTGCCTGGCCAAACAATAGAAACACTGGTAGAGGATATTCTTTTATTAAGGGATTTAGATGTAGAAATGGCAGGTATTGGACCCTTCATACCGCATCATCAAACACCCCTTGGGAACAACAGTCCTGGGGATCTTAGCTTAACCTTAAAAACCCTTGCGGTGACTCGACTGGTACTTCCCCAAACCCATTTGCCTGCCACTACTGCAGTGGGAACCTTACACCCTGAGGGACGCAAACTGGCCCTTGCCAGTGGAGCAAATGTTATTATGCCGAACTTATCCCCGGTAAGTTACCGGGAGAAATATCAAATATATCCGGATAAAGCCGGCAGTAGAGAAAAACCCACTGAGTCCCATGCAAAGATTACTTCTTTAATAAAAGAAGTAGGAAGAAGTGTTAGTACAGGGCGGGGCGATAGCCCGAAGGATAAATTTAAGACTTGTTAACAGTAAATTTTAGTTCCACAAGGATTGCAGTATTCTTGCAGTTTTTGTGGAATTATTATTTAGTTAGGCCTAAAAGACTTTTGCTTTTTTCTCTATGGGGTTATAATATGTACCTAATAATATATATATTTGGGGGAACTGATAGTGACAAATCAGGACTTACACCTAGCAAGGTATCTTACCATTGCTGTAGATATAGCCCAAAGAATTGTCCGGGGAGAATATCATGAAGGGCAAAAGATATTTGGTCGATCTACCTTAGCAGGAAAATATAGTGTATCACCAGAAACCATTCGACGTGCCCTATCTCTATTGCAAGAAGTGGGAATAGTTGATGTTGCACCAGGTATTGGAGTGGTGGTAAGGTCTGCTACAGAGGCTCAAAAATACCTAGATAATTTTGATCAGCGCATGGTTTTGAATAGTATCCACGAGAAACTACATGAGTTAATAAAAGAAAGAGATCGAATTAATAATGAGATTTCTAAACTATTAGAGGATTTGTTACAGCACACCTACCATTTGGAAAGTAGGTTAAATAAAATAGAAGATTGGAAGGTTTCAACAGATTCTATTTTGGTTGGTAAAACACTGGCTGAAAGTAGCCTTAAAGAAAGTAAGGTATTGGCAATTGTAAGGAAGGGACAGGAGGATATATTTAATCCAGCCTCGGATAGTCAGATTTTAGCAGGGGATATTATTACTGTATATGGGCACTTAGATCCTTCCCCCAGTGAAGGTTTAATTAGATTATAATCAGTTCTTAAAAAGGTGATCCAGTAGGAGCACCTTTATTTTTATTGCCTTAGAGGCAACTTATATGGTAAAATAAGTTGTGACAACTTACAAAATTTAGGTTGCAAACAAGCTTAATCCTATATTATTTAGGAGCGGAGGAACCGATTTTAGGGGTGAATCTGATATCTATCAGTAGGGTTTTAACCTTTCGACCCGAACCCTTCAGCTAACTTCGTAAGCTCTAAAGAAAGGGGGTTTTTCATGTCTGTTAATTTGAAGGCAAAAGAATTTAAGGCAGACCAAGAAAAAAGAAAAATTTCACTTAAAAGAGCAAAGGAGCTAAGATCCAGCATTTCAAGTTATCTAAAGAAAATGGCTCAAATCCCTAATGGCTTAGAAATTCAAGATCAGTACAACCAAGCAAAAGAGGTTCTCCTAAGGTTTTTTCAAGCAGATGAGCAGCAATGGATGGACTGGCGTTGGCAAATGGCCAACCGCATTAAAGATGTTGAAGTGCTAGGTCAGTTAGTTGATCTATCTGCCGAAGAAAAAAACGCCATTGAAAAAGTTGGGCATCAGTACCGTTGGGCTGTTTCTCCCTATTATATGGCTTTGGCAATGGTGAGTGGGTCCGGTGGCCCTGTATGGTTGCAAGCTATACCAAGTATAGAAGAAATAAAGGATCGCTATGGTGTTGAAGACCCTATGGGAGAAGAATTTACTTCACCTGTCCAAGGGGTAACTAGGCGGTACCCGGATCGCCTGATTATTAATGTAACTAATCAATGTGCTATGTACTGTAGACACTGTCAAAGACGCAGAAATATCGGGGAAATCGATGTTCATAAATCACGCAGAGTGTTAGAAGGGGCACTACAGTACATCAGAGAAAATCCTGAAATAAGGGATGTATTAATAACAGGCGGAGATGCTTTATTATTATCAAACAAGCAAATAGATTGGCTGCTAACAGAATTGGATAATATTCCCCATGTAGAGATAAAACGAATCGGAACGAGAACCCCTGTCACAATGCCACAAAGAATTACCCCAGAACTATGTACAATATTAGAAAATCATCCACCTATTTATATTAACACACAGTTTAATCATCCGTTGGAAATTACACCTGAGGCCAAAAAAGCCTGTGATATGCTTGTAAAAGCTGGTGTCGTCCTAGGCAACCAAGCTGTTCTACTTAAAAATATTAATAATCAACCTGATATTATGAAAAGGTTAAACCAGAGTCTATTAACTATTCGAGTTCGTCCCTACTATATTTTTCATGCAAAGGCAGTAAAGGGAACGAGACATTTTATTACAGGTGTTAATGATGGAATTAATATTATGGAGCAACTGAGAGGATATACGTCTGGACTTGCTGTACCCACCTACATTATTAATGCACCGAACGGTTATGGGAAAACACCTATATTACCCCAATACATTATTGAAAATAAGGATGAACAGGTAATCCTAAGAACTTGGGAAAAAAGGGTTATTCCCTATAATGTAACAGGTAAACACTAAGCTTCAAACCTGTCATGTCAATGGCAGGTGTTTTTTTGCACTTGACAAGAACATGTGTTTGGTTATAAAATAAAACTACCAAAACAAACGTTCGGGGGTGGCCAAAATTAAAAGTGCAGAAATAGTAATGGAGTATACGATGACTCATCAACTAGTATCGGAAACAACCGAAATGGACTTATATGAGGGTACCCGTCACTGGTTAGAGCGAGATGATTCTGTTGTTGCAAGAAAATTTGCCATGACGTTAATTTGTATCTCTATCTTATATTTAACTGGACAAGTATTAAGATTTTTGTTTAATTAAAGACCCTGTACAGGGTTATTTTTTTTAACCATTGCGCCATACTAACGTTATCGTAAAGTAGATAGGAGGAATCCGGTGACCAGAGTATATGTGTTGGGGGCCGGTGCTGCAGCAGCTTATAAAGGTTCATATCTCGGCGAAACAAGCCCGGTGGCCAATAATTTTTTTCAAAAGGCCATGCGGGTTATTAATATTCACCAAATAAGAGATAGGTATTATGAAGATGAAAATTTAAGTTTTAATCAAATATTTCAGTTTATTGAAAGATTATGGGGTGTTCCTAGAAGTGAAGTTTGTAATTCCAGCTTGGATATGGAAGAAGTATTAACTCTACTGAATATCGAAATGGAAGAGGATCAAGCAGGGCGGGAAAGACTTTTGCTTGCTTATGAAGAGTACCTACTGCTAATGGCACTGACCTTCGATAAAATTTTATATGGTGATCTCTGTCCTTATCACAGAAAAATAGCGGAATCCTTAAACCCTGGAGATTCAATAATATCCTTCAACTATGAGTTATTGATGGATTATGCATTACAAAGGACAAACTTAGAGAAGAATCTATGGTGCATACAAGATGGCTATGGTATTCCTTGTCATTATTTAAGGGGTTCAATAGATGCAGTTCATTTAAAACAACAAAGCAAGCTCTTTGAAAAAGAAGATTATGCCAAGGTAAAATTTTTTAAATTGCATGGTTCCTTAAATTGGTTGTATTGTCCACAGTGTGGTCAACTCTACGCCTATGAACATAGTGATGGAGGAGGGCACAGTGTTATTATTAATGGGATTGCGAATATGATTCAGTGCACCACACAACACTGCTGCAACAAACTGAGTAGAGTAATTATTCCACCCACTTTGATGAAAAACTACCAATCAATTCCTTTTATTCCCAAGTTATGGCATCAAGCAAGAAAAGCTTTAGAGCTTGCAGCAGAAATAATTGTCATCGGTTACTCTTTTCCCACGACGGACTTTCGATCTAATTGGATGTTTCGTAAGGCCATGGTTGATAACAAAGAACTAAAAAAGGTAACAATAGTGGACAAGGCTGAAGGGTATCAATTAAAAACTCTGTTAAATAAACATAAAAGTATATTTAGAGTGCAAGATGTTGATTTTTACCCTGATATTGCTGCCTTTACTCAGACTTTGTAATCATGCATGGGGATATTGTAAAAAGGGAATCCTAAAGAAAATTCCCACCCGTCGCTTGTGGGACGCGCGAAAAGGTTAACGGGTAAAGGTGTCAACAAAACCACTGGAAAAACCGACACCCGAGAAAAGGTATGGGGTTGCCTTTTCATCTTATCCCCTGCCCTTTGGCAGGGGGGTTATTATGAGTTATAGCTTATGGTATTTTTGTACTAGAGTTCATCACATTACCCAAATGTGTTATCATATTTATTGATAAATAAACTTACTAGGAGTATAATTAAATAAGCAGAAAACTTCTTGGACTAATTAGACAATTAATTAGTTAAGATCGGTTACCTACATATTTAATTAGGAGGGATACCGTATGACACAATTTATTAAAACATGTCCGATTTGTGGTATGAAACTAGTGGAAAAGTTACAAAATGTCGACGTAAAACAAGATGTTAAGGTATGCTATGCTGAAAGCATTCCTGTATTAGTATGTGAGAACCCAGAATGTAATAATCAAGAAAAATATTTTAGTCCCTTTTCATTTAATTTATTAAAAATGAAATGCCCTGAAATTAATAAATGGTAAGTATCACCCGGCTAAGCCGGGTTTTTTATCATATCAGAATTGATCTAAGGTAATGTAAAAACTTATAATAAAAGCAAAAACTTTAGGGAGTGCTACAGATGAAGATTGGCAAAAATGAAAAACCGACCTTTGAAAAATTCCGAGTAAACTTCCTGCAGGTGGTTCATCAAGTGTCAGGAATAAAACCTAACCCCTATGATTCCTGGGGTGATATAGCTAATGGTGAAGTAAGGGAAAGAATTATTCGTGAATTTATTCGTCTCCTGGAACAACAATTTGGTTTTGAGATAGTAGTGCAGGGGAAACTGGATAATAGGGAAGGCTCCCTTGAGGGAGTTGTTGGAGAACTGTATCATTTGTTTTCTACAATGTTTTTGATAGAAACTATAAACTCTAAAATTCGTTCTGGAGAAAAGCAAGCTGAAATATAGCTTGCTTTTCTTATACTTAAATAAAAAAACCAGATATATTTATCTGGTTTAAATGGTGCGGTCGAGAGGACTTGAACCTCCACACCCTGACGGGCATAAGAACCTGAATCTTACGCGTCTGCCAATTCCGCCACGACCGCATATTATTTTTTTGAGGCATTGTCCTATCGACAAAAATTATTATACATCACTTCAATTGGACATGCAAGAGTAAAAACAGACATATATAACATTTTCAATTCACCTGTTATAATTACATTTAGCTATCCTGAAAATGGCTCAGTCATTCGACGGTGCTAGGCACCTAGGTTGTTTAACTACCTGAAAATAACTCTTTAATTTTCATTCTTTGATGGTGCCGTCAACGGCAGGGGAGTCTATTAGCAGCTAGCTGAACATGCATAACAAACAGCTAAAGCCAAAATAAAAAAACCAGATAAATTTATCTGGTTTAAATGGTGCGGTCGAGAGGACTTGAACCTCCACACCCTGACGGGCATAAGAACCTGAATCTTACGCGTCTGCCAATTCCGCCACGACCGCATATAATTAACACTGTAGCACCAGCGCAATTGTGATTATAACAGAGAATTGTTGTTAGTTCAAGTATAATTATTGTTTTTCCACAAAAAGATACCCGGTTTTACCGGGATAAGAAAGTAACTTCAAGTGTATTAATATTATGACACATTTTGGTGAAAATAAAAGAAATATGGCTGACATTTTAGATATATGCATAAAAATTTCGAAACCTTGCTATTTTTCTTATAAAACTAATTCTATTAGTAAAGAACTGTGCTTTAGGAGAAAATAAAAAAACACAAAGAGGAGGGGTTTATATTGTCTAAAAGGATAAAAGGTTTTCGAAAAAATCCTGGAACCACTGGAGAATCAGCATTAGTTAGTAAAACTGGTGGTTACCATGATACCTGGGACACCGGGGTAAACTCTATAAAAAAGAGTCAAAGACTTAGAGGGATAAACAGGCCGTCTACGTAAAAATAAAAGCATAAAAGCTGGGTCTTGCTGAAATAAAATGGACCCTATGGAATGAACACTTGAAAAAAAGTGTTTTACCCATAGGGTTCTTTTTTTGTACAATCATAGCAACAGGAGGAAGGATAAAGTGAGCAAAATTATATTTTCATCCGATGACATCAAAAAACTGGAGACAAACCCCTATGTTGCTAAGGTTTCTGAACGTTCCATCACATACACCAATGATTTTAAGCGTTTGTTCATTGACCAATACTTGAAGGGTAAGTTGCCTCGAGCTATATTTACGGATGCTGGATTCGATATTGATATTATTGGAGTAAAACGATATGAGCAGGCTGCTTACAGATGGATTAGGTCCTATAATGAAGATGGAATCTTAGGACTAAGAGATACTCGTACAGAAAATTCCGGTCGTCCACGGATTAATG
This sequence comes from Desulfotomaculum defluvii, assembly GCF_054657375.1. Taxonomy (NCBI): domain Bacteria; kingdom Bacillati; phylum Bacillota; class Clostridia; order Eubacteriales; family Desulfotomaculaceae; genus Desulfotomaculum; species Desulfotomaculum defluvii. Next base: position 538,961 of record NZ_BAAHYV010000007.1, read on the forward strand.
AACTTTCACAAGAAGAAATTATTACCCGCCAGGAGGCAAAGATAAAGTTACTCGAGGAGCAAATAGAACTGCTAAAAAAGTTAGACAAAATCGAAAGGAGGATGGTAAACACAGGAAAAAGTCTCGCAACAAGTGATATATTTCAGTTAATTAACGACACCATTTCAAAATATAAAATGAAGGGTATGGTATCGTATTTCTGTGATATGTTGGGGGTTTCACGGTCTGGGTATTACAATTACTTGTCGTCTGAAGAAACTCGACAGTTACAGGAAGAAAAAGACCTCCATGCAAGGGATATGATTCTTAACGCCTATTACAAGCATGGATACAAGAAAGGCTCACGTTCAATAAAAATGGTATTAGAACAGGAATTCGAATTGGTGTTTAATAGAAAACGGATACAAAGAATCATGCGTAAATATGATATTAAATGTCCAATCAGGAAGGCTAATCCTTACCGACGGATGGCAAAAGCCACAAAAGAACATAGGGTAGTTCCCAATCTTTTAAATAGACAATTCAAACAGCGTATTCCTGGAAAGGTACTTCTAACTGATATTACATATCTTCCATTTGGTGTATCTAAAATGGCCTATTTATCAACAATTAAAGATGCTTCTACAAATGAAATTCTTTCTTATCATGTATCTGAGCGCATCACCTTAGATATTGCCACAAAAACCATTGAAAACTTGATAAATCATAACAGTGAACTACTGCATTCTGAAGCATTTGTTCATTCCGATCAAGGATGCCATTATACCAGTCCAACGTTCCAGAGGCTTCTCAAGAAATATGGTTTAGGCCAATCTATGTCTAGGCGTGGCAACTGTTGGGACAACGCTCCACAAGAATCCTTCTTTGGTCACATGAAGGATGAAATTGATTATCGAACCTGTAATACGTTTCAAGAAGTAGAAAAACTAATTGACCACTATATCAATTACTATAACAACCATAGATATCAATGGGGATTAAAAAAGCTGGCCCCTGTACAATACAGGAACCAGCTTTTAGCAGCCTAATTCTCTTTTTTAAACTGTCCTTGACATAGGGTCCACTTTAAAAAGGTGAGTTGTTAATCTCACCTTTTTATTATATGTGAAGTAAAAATTGTCCATATAAAAGGACATAATAATAGCCGACGCTTATGACGTCGGCAAATCTTCATTAATTTCATGGCTGGGGCGGCTGGATTCGAACCAACGAATGCCGGAGTCAAAGTCCGGTGCCTTACCGCTTGGCGACGCCCCAATAATGGTGGAGGGAGAAGGATTCGAACCTTCGAAGGCGATCGCCGGCAGATTTACAGTCTGCTCCCTTTGGCCACTCGGGAACCCCTCCATAATATGGTGACCCCTACGGGATTCGAACCCGTGTTACCGCCGTGAAAGGGCGGTGTCTTAGACCACTTGACCAAGGGGCCATACAATATTGTGTAGCAACGAAACCTATTATAACAAAACATAATGAAGCAGGCAAGCAGTTTTTGTAACAATTTTTGCAAAAAGGAACCAAAGGAAACCATTCTTCACTTTCCTAGATATATAACAAAAAGTAATACGAAAATTTAATGATTTTGTAAGATTTAAGTTAAGTAAAAACAAGATAAATTTGATATGATCCTTGATGAAACCATTGATCTAAAAGTCGGTAGGAGGTAGTGGCGTGAGAGAAAAACTGGTTGAATTACTCGCCCACAAAGAAGACCAAATTATTCAACACTTAATAAATTACGCAAAATTAAGCGGGTTTACCAGATATAGTTCAACACGCCTAGGAGACTGGCGGCTTTCGGTACATGAAATAATTGATGCATTGTCTTATTACTTGAAGAATTACGATGTTAAACAGATCCATGCAGAAGAACTATTTGCTGAGGACCCAGTGACTAGTTTTGGCATAGAAAGTGCTAAACTGCACCGAGCCAGGGGTATTACACTAAAAATGTTTTTAGGGCTATTTAAATATTATCGTCGGGCCTACATGGATGTGATTTGGGAAAGTAAACTGACAACAGCGGAAAAGTTTAAAGCCTCAGAGATGTTGAATACCTTCTTCGACCGTTTTGAAATTGGTTTTTGCAGTGAGTGGGTTGGTGAAGGACCAGAGTCTCGATTAATAGAGTTACAGACAATTAATCGAAAGTTAACCAATGAGAAAAATAAATTAAGAACTATTTTCGAAAGCATGACAGAGTGTGTTTTCGTAGTAGATTATGATATGAAAATTATCGAAATAAATACAGCTGCTGCAAAGTATTTTGATGTGCATCCCGAGGATATCATGGGTAAGATGTGTTCTCAAATAATGGGCTGCAACTGTGATTTTAAAAAGTGTCATTTATATCAAGCCATGAAAAGTGGCGCTTCATATAAAGATGTCAAAATGGAGATTAGGACAAACAATGGACTCAGACGAATTCTTACCAGTGGTTCTTTTCTGCATGATATCAGTGGTAAATATGCAGGTGGAGTGCAGGTTTTTGTAGATATTACAGAACGTAGTTTAATGGAACAGAATCTAAGACTTCACATGCATGCTAATAATAGTTCCATAGAATCGGTAAGTATTTTTGATGTGGCCGGGAATTTAATATATGCCAACCCTGCCGCTGTAAACTTGTTAACTAATAAACATGATCAATTATTAGGATTGGGCATTGAGGAAGTTTACAACGGTGGTGAAAAAGTACTATTATCTTTAGTCCGGGGTGATTCCTGGAAAGGAGAAATATATCAAGGGGGTAAGATCCTAAGTGTTCATGCCAATCCGATTCGGTTACCCAAAGGAAATATAATAGGTTTTTATGTGGCTGCTAATGATATTACTTTTGATAAAGCTACTCAATTAAAACTTCAGCAAGCTAAGGAAGAAACTGAAAGAGAAGCTGCCAAACTGAGGGCAATTATTTCTATAATGAATGCTTCTATTGTCTTGGCTGATGCTAAAGGGGTCATTACAGAGGTAAATGAACAATGCCTATTAATGTCTGGGCTGACCCGGGAAGATATTATTGGCAGGAAATTAGAAGAACTGCATAATGGAGAAATACAAGAAAAGGTTCAGCATATTATAGCACAGTATAGTCGCTACCAATACCACACTCCCATTTCCATAACCAGAAGGTTAGGTGAAAAGGATGTTATTATGAATATTCAGCCTGTATATCGTGATAAAAATTACGACGGTGTGTTATTGATGGTGGTGGATGTAACCGAAGTGGTCAAAGCCAAGAGACAAGCTGAACTGGCCTTACGGGAGGCGGAAAAGGCTAACGAAGCGAAATCTCAATTTTTAGCAAATATGAGTCATGAGATCAGAACTCCTATGAATGGCATCCTTGGTTTTGCAGAGGTATTACTTCAGCATAACCTTAGTCCTCAGCAACATGAAAGTATTAAGATTATTCAGCAGTGTGGGGAGCAGTTAATGGAGCTTATTAATGACATTTTAGATCTTTCAAAAATTGAATCAGGTAAGTTAGTTATTGAAGAAACAAATTTTAGTTTGCGTAAACTAATTTACGAGGCTGTTAATGTGATTGAATCTAGATTACAGGCTAGAGATATAGAAATAAAAATAAATATTGCACCAAATCTCCATGATCATTATAAGGGGGATGCCACCAGAATAAGGCAAGTTTTATATAACCTTATATCCAACGCTGCAAAATTTACTCACCAGGGTTATGTGAAGATTTCCGTAGACGCAGAAATGCTAATGGGTTTTGAAAACCGAATTAAATTAAATTTTAGTGTTGAGGATACTGGTATTGGAGTACCACAGGAAAAGCTGGACTTAATATTCGAGGCATTCACCCAGGCAGATGGGTCCACTACTCGAAAATATGGTGGGACTGGTCTTGGATTAACAATTTGTAAGAGTCTGACCAAACTAATGGGCGGAGAACTTAGTGTGAAAAGTGAAGTAAATACTGGATCAGTTTTTTCCTTCTATATTCCGGTGCAAAGGATTGAAATAACAGAAAAGGAGAGTCCGCTGAAACAAAAAAGAACTCAAAAGAAAAAGGGAACGGTGCTAGTAGTTGAAGATGATAGTAACACCAGGCAATTGATCAATGATTATTTAGAAAAGGCGGGTTATGTTGTTATTGGCACAGAACAAGGTAAAGAGGCAATAACATTGGCCAAAATATATCGGCCTTGTGTTATTATTCTTGATATCCTGTTACCAGATCTAACAGGATGGGAAGTTTTGCAAAGAATTCAAACCTTTGAAGATACGAGACAAATTCCCATAGTTATATGTTCTGTCATGCCAGAAAAGGAAAGAGCATTTTCCTTAGGGGCTGATGAATTTATCGAAAAACCTATCTCAGATAAAAATTTAATCTCCCGTTTAGAAAAGGTTATCTCGAGACAGAGAAATGAGGATATTCATATTGTAGAAAACATTAGCATATTATTAGTGGAAGACAATCCCTTTAATCAATATTTAGTGGGTCATATATTGGCAGATAACTATAAGTTAACGGTGGTTGAGAATGGGCTTTTGGCCCTAAAAATGTTAGAACAGCAAGAGTTTGATTTGATATTGATGGATATGCAAATGCCGATTATGGATGGCTATGAAGCGACCTGTCTTATTCGAAAACAGGATAAATATAAAGATTTACCAATTATTGCCCTTACCGCCCATGCGATGAAAGGAGATTATGAAAAATGCATTTCTGCGGGGTGTAACGGTTATTTGGCAAAACCAGTAAAACGAGATGAACTTATTAATACGATAAAACAACATCTTTTTTTACCTGAAGATGCAGGAAAAAAGGCTAGAATATGTGATAAAGGAATCGAATCTCTAATTCCTTGGTATTTACAAGACCTGGGAGAGGAAATGGAGAAACTAAGGAATGCTACTGAGATCAATGATTTTCCTACCCTTCGCTATATAGGGCACGGCCTAAAGGGCTCAGGGGGGGCCTATGGTTTTCCAGAATTCTCAATCAGTGGGGCAGCTATTGAGAAGGCTGCCATAAATGAAGATGGGGTTTTGTTAAAAGAACTGGTTGATCAACTGCGAGAAGTTTATAAAAGGATACTGGAAGAGGAGCTATAAGGCAATCTTGGGTATACTTGCGTTATATCTGAAAATGTATATAATGAAGAAGTGTCGCTAGCTACTTAAAAAAGTAGTTTTGCGACACTTTCTTGCTTTGTGAAAAATTTAATTAGTCCATGTTTAAAGGATAGTTGCCCCCACAGGAAGAATGGTTTAATATAATTAATATATTGGTTGGTTAAAACGGGAGAGTGAACAAGATGAAAATTGCCTTAGAGGAACTAGGGGAAAAGGAATTAAAACCTCTTTATGAAGACGAATCTAAACTGGTATTTGGTAGCATATTTACTGATCGTATGTTTACCATGCATTATGCAAATAAGGAATGGAATGAATCCCGTATTGAAAGATATAGGTCATTTAATCTTGACCCATCTTCTTGCGTTTTCCACTATTCCCAAGAAATTTTTGAGGGTTTGAAAGCATATGCTGCCGAGGATGGTAGAATCCTTCTATTTAGGCCCGATCAAAACGCTAAAAGGATGAATCGTTCTGCGGAGCGTTTAGTTATGCCCACCATACCAGAAGAGGATATCATTCAGGCTATTACTGAACTGGTATTGGCAGAAAAAAGGTGGCTTCCCAAGCAACCGGGGACGTCTCTGTATATCCGACCCACTATGATTGCAACGGAAGCATTTCTAGGAGTTCATCCATCCTCAGAGTATATTTTTTATATTATCATAAGTCCCGTTGGGGCCTATTATAAGGGTGGGTTTAAACCAATTAAACTTTATGTTGAAGACATATTTGTAAGATCCAATATTGGTGGTGTTGGTGACGTTAAAACCGGTGGTAATTATGCTGCCAGTTTAATGGCGGGCCACAAAGCTCAACAAAAGGGATTCTCTCAGGTGTTATGGTTGGACGGCCGTGAGCGGAAATATGTAGAGGAAGTCGGGGCCATGAATATGTTTTTTGTTTATGGCAATAAGTTGGTAACCCCTATGTTAACTGGTTCTATTTTACCTGGAATTACCCGCGCTTCTGTACTAGAGCTTGCTAAATACTTAGGTTTAGAAACTGAAGAAAGATTAATAAGCATTGACGAAGTGATCGAGGGTATTAACTCAGGTACTATTACTGAAGCCTTTGGTTCTGGTACAGCTGCTGTAATTTCTCCAGTAGGTTCTCTATATTATAAAGAAAAGGACTATTTCATCAACAATGAGCAAGTTGGGCCTGTCACTCAAAGGCTTTATGATAAACTGGTGAATATTCAATATGGTAGAGAGAAAGATCCCTTTGGTTGGGTTAGGGAAATTGGCAGATATTAAAATACAAGCTAAAAAGTATAAATTAAAAATACTTAAAAAAGAAGGCTTCGGCCTTCTTTTTTATATAACAAAAAATTTTTAAAGAATTATATAAATTTAATCAATAAAAAAGGATTATGCTTGTGAAATGTAGAATTTGTGTAATAAAATGACGTTGATAATTTTTTGACAGAAATGGAGGTCATTTGTATGCACAAACTGCATGAATTACTATGTGAAAACGAGGACATGCTCATGTGTTTTTTGAATTATCTTCAATTAAATAAAAAAATGTCTGAAGATGAAGTAAATGCCTTCCTATTCCTCTATGAGGAACAAAAGAAAGAAGTTAAAACGGACAAAAGAAAATATAAAAGCCTTAAAGAATTACAATATATTAAGTAAGCACTGCACCGGATAATCCGGTGTTATTTTTTTTATTATCATACATTGACGAATAGGGTAGGGGGGTATACTATAATAGAAAGGGTGGTGATACAAATGGATACCGAGGAACAAGTAAAATGTTCAAATTGTCAGGAAAAACTAAATAATAGTAAGCTTAGTCATCATGATGAAAAAACAATCAAAGAACTTGTAAATAGAATTAATCGTATAGAGGGCCAATTACGCGGTATTAAAGGGATGATAGAAAGACATGCTTATTGTGATGAAATATTAAATCAGATATCTTCGGCCAACTCAGCTTTGCACGGAGTAGCAAAATTGTTATTGGAGAAGCATATGAAATCCTGCATCAAGGAGCAGCTTCAGGCGGGTGATGAAAAAGTAGTCGATGAAGTACTAAAAACAATCTTTAAGATGATGAGATAGTTAGGTGGTGAGATAGAAATGGAACCCAAATTAAGTAATTGTAATTTTCCAGTGTCCGGTATGACTTGTGCCGCTTGTTCTGCCCGGGTAGAGCGAGGGTTGAAAAAAGTACCCGGTATCTTAGACGCCAATGTTAATCTGGCCTTAGAGAAGGCTACAGTTTCCTACGATGCTAACAATTCCAAAGTTGCAGATATTATCCAAAAGGTACGGGATCTTGGTTACGATGTGCCGGTTGAGACAGTTGATTTGGCTATATCTGGCATGACCTGTGCTGCTTGTTCTGCCAGAGTAGAGAAAAAACTAAATTCTTTACCAGGTGTCCAAGAGGCAACAGTCAATCTTGCCACTGGTAAGGCAAGAGTCAAATATATTTTAGGTTTAACTCAGGTAAATGATATACGCAAAACAATAGAAAATCTTGGTTATGGAGCACAAAAGATCAGTGAGGCTTCTCAAGATATGGAGGGAACAGAACGCCAAAGGGAAATTCGTAAACAAATCTTTAAATTTGCTTTGGCTACGATTTTATCCCTGCCATTGGCTTGGATGATGGTAGCCGAGGTGCTAGGCTGGCATCAGTATATGATTAATCCTTGGATTCAACTGGCTTTAGCAACACCTGTACAGTTTTATGCCGGTTGGCAATTTTATCGAGGTGCTTATCACGCTTTGAAAACTGGTGGTGCCAATATGGATGTATTGGTTGCATTGGGTACATCGGTAGCCTATATTTATAGCCTAGTCGCTATATTGATGGACTGGTATCCCCTGTATTTTGAATCTGCTGCCATTGTCATTACTCTTATATTATTAGGAAAGTTACTAGAGGCTGTGGCCAAAGGAAAAACTTCAGAAGCTATTAAAAAATTAATGGGTTTGCAACCTAAGACTGCCCGGGTAGTACGGGAAGGGGTGGAAATAGATACACCCATTGATGAAGTCGAGGTAGGGGATATAATCTTAGTTCGACCCGGTGAAAGAATTCCAGTGGATGGTGTGGTGATCCAGGGGTTATCCAGTGTTGATGAATCCATGTTAACCGGTGAAAGTATACCTGTGGAAAAGGGACCTAACGACGATGTTGTGGGTGCATCGGTAAATAAACAAGGTAGTTTTACCTTCCGTGCCACTAAGGTTGGTAAAGATACTACCCTAGCACAGATTATTCGTATGGTAGAAGCAGCCCAGGGCTCAAAGGCACCCATTCAAAGATTGGCTGATAGGGTTTCTGGTATATTTGTACCAGTGGTGGTTATCATTGCAGTATTAACTTTTTTGGGTTGGTATTTTACCGGGGCCAGTGTTACTGAGGCACTTATCCACATGACTACGGTGTTAGTAATAGCCTGTCCTTGTGCCTTGGGTCTGGCGACTCCTACCGCCATCATGGTGGGTACTGGGGTTGGTGCGGAAAAAGGAATATTAATTAAGGGTGGGGAGCACCTAGAAAGGGCTGGTCGATTGGATACTATTGTACTGGATAAAACCGGTACCATTACCAAAGGTGAGCCCTCTGTAACAAATTTGTTTGTGTTACCATCCTTTTCAGAGAATAAGGTTTTACAGGCAATTGCCTCGGGAGAGAAAAAATCTGAGCACCCCTTGGGACAAGCCATTATTAAGGAAGCGGTAGAACGAGAACTTTTGTTAATAGAAACAAGTGAATTTGCAGCTATTCCGGGTAAGGGAATCCGTTTTAAGTTGGGACAAGAGAGCTGGTATATCGGAAACGAAAATTTGGCCAAGTCATTAAACATAGATTTATTGCCTATTAAAACAGAAAAAAGCCGATGGGAAGAAGAGGGGAAGACCGTCATGCTTGCTATGGTGGGTGATACCCTAGCAGGATTAATAGCTGTAGCGGATACTATTAAGGACAATGCCAAAGAGGCCATTGTTGAATTAAAAGAAATGGGGCTGGAAGTTTATATGCTTACAGGAGACCAAAGACGTACAGCCGAGGCTATTGCTAGACAAGTTGGCATTGAACATGTAATTGCAGAGGTATTACCCGAGCATAAAGCCAAGGAGGTTGAAAACCTAAAGGATAAGGGGAAGGTTGTAGCTATGGTGGGAGATGGAATTAATGATGCACCGGCACTGGCCACTGCAGATGTGGGTATGGCCATCGGTACTGGCACTGATGTGGCCATTGAGAGTGCAGCCATTACTCTCATGCGTGGTGATTTACGCACAATTTCATCCGCTATAAGATTATCGAGGCAGACCTTACGAAAAATTAGGCAAAATCTTTTCTGGGCTTTCTTCTATAATCTCATTGGCATACCTCTCGCTATATTAGGTTTGTTTACTCCAGTAATGGCTGGGGCGGCGATGGCATTTAGTTCTGTATCTGTTGTAACAAATTCTTTGTTATTAAAGAGATATAATCCATCAGTTTGAAGGGGGGTGAACAAATGAGTCAGGTTTTGCTTAAGGTGGAAGGAATGAGTTGTGGTCATTGTAAGGCTGCTGTGGAAAAGGCTCTTAGGGCCCTTTCGGGAGTGGAAGATGTAAAGGTGGATTTAGAACAAAAAGAGGTTACAGTAACTGGGTCTGCACCAAAGGAAGAACTGTCTAAAGCCATTGAGGAGGCTGGATACGACGTAGTAGGTTAAATATAGTGAAGCTAAGCTGACGTCAAACCTGACGTCAGCTTAAATTTACTTATATATGGTTTACACATAATTCTTTTAAAAAATTGCCTTGGAGAACAGATGACAACTTATTGCAATGATTTATTTCAGCAAATAATAGGGCTAGTAGAATTACTAAGGTGATACAGACTCTAGGAATATAGAAAAAACTCTGAAGTCTCTAACTAAAGACTTCAGAGTTTCTTAATGGTCGGGATGACACGATTCGAACGTGCGACCCCCTGCTCCCAAGGCAGGTGCGCTACCAAGCTGCGCTACATCCCGATAAGTTCCGACTGACAAAAGCTATTTTAGCAAAAAAAATCATCCCTGGCAAGAGTTTTTTAATAAAATTATGTTATTAATGCTAATAAAGAAAAAGTCCAGCTATTGCTGGACGGGGAGAGATAGAACTCACCAAAGCAGAGTATTAGTAGTATAAACAATTTAAAATAAATTATACACTAAAATATGGAAAAACAGATAAACTTGTCAATAAACTTAGGAAAATAATGGTCATAACTTGGACAAAGCCTCTATATATTTTATATAAAATGTCGCCCAGAGGGGGTTTGGCCGGTGTATATAAAAAAAATCTGTATAATAGCTATGGCTATGCTGGCTTGTTTTATTTTTTCAACCAACACTATGGCTGAGGAAAAAGCAACTGAACAAAAGGCTGAAAATGAACCTAAGGTAACCAGTAAAATATTTATGGTTATTGTAGATGGTCTACAAGATGAAACATTGCAAAAGACATCTGCCCCAAATATTAACGGTTTAGCAACAACTGGGGTTAGAGCTTCTAAGGTAATATCCGTATTTCCTGAATCAAGGCAAGCTACAGTGGCTTCTATATTAACTGGTATGCTGCCAGATAATCACAAGTTTATGCAGGTAGGAGACGTATTGGATGGCAAGTCCATTCAAAGCTTTATGGAACAAAAGAAAATTAATACCTGTTTTTATGGTGCTGAGGGAGAGTTAAAACATTTGTTAGCAGATGGAGGGCATAATTGTAAAGGTCCCTTTAATAACAAGGATGAGCTGGTAATCAACAATTTATTAAGTGAGTGGACCGAGGAACAATCCTATATGAATATAATTTTATTGCCGGAGCTTCGAGCTGCCTTCGACAAATTCGGGGTTAACAGTAATGAATATAGAATGGCAGTTACCAAGACCGATGCCCAGGTTGGACGACTCTTAAAGAAACTGCATGATGAAGAACTTTACGACAGTTCCATGATTGTTCTAACAGGGACCCTGGGTGCGCCACCCCTTATTATGAAAGGTTTACCCTTTAAAAGTGGAGAAACGATACCACCGGTAAGTATCTGTGATATTACTCCCACCATCGGTTATTTAAACGGAGTAAAATTAGAAAAAAATGATGGGCTAGTGTTGTGGAATGCCTTTAATAAAGATGTGGGACAGTCCAGTGAATACTTACAAAACGAAAGAATTAAGGATCTCAGTTCTGCCAATACCCATTTGCAGGAAGAAATGATTCGACTACAGGAGGAAAAACTCCTTGTAAAATCTGAGCAGGAGATCATTGCTAAGGAAAAGGAAGATATTCAAAGGCAGATTGACGAAAGAGATCAGAAGATAGAATCTCTTAAAAATCGGATCAACCTATACCACATCATATCACTGGTCATTATAGGAGTGGTTGGAGTAGGCTATTTAGTGTTGTATAAATTCCTAAAAAAAAGGTTTTTGATGTTTTAATACTAAAAGGCCCGGAAAATTCCGGGCTATTTTTAACCAATTTTTGTATTTAGGTAATTAGGTATCTTTTACATTTATAAGTTAACTAGTTTTTCCTTAATGGCATAAAGGGCAGCCTGGGTCCGATCAACTACACCAATTTTTTGAAAGATATTGGTAAGGTGGTTTTTGACAGTTTTTTCACTAATATATAGAGTATTAGCAATGGCTTTATTGCTTTGGCCTTTGGCAACTTGCTTAAGAACCTCAATTTCCCTTTCTGTTAGGCTTTGGTGTTTTTTTTCAAGGTTACCCACCGAGGTAAGTCTAGTTAACTCAGCCAATACACGGGCTGTAAGGGATGGAGGGATAAAGGATTCACCTCGGGCAACTCCTAAAATCGTTTTAATTAGTTGGTCTGGGTTCACGTCCTTTAAAAGAAAACCTGAAATGCCGAATTTGATAAGTTCAAAGAAATAATCATCTTGATCGTGGATGGTTAGAGCAATGATATTTATATGGGATTTATTTTCCTTTATCAGACGACATGCTTCTATACCATTCATAATAGGCATATTTATATCCATTAAAACGATATCAACTGGATTTTTAGCACAGAATTCCACAGCTTGTTGACCGTTAGCTACTTCACCGACAACTATTATACTAGGTTCAATGGATAAAATTTTCCTTAAACCCTCTCTGATTAAGACATGGTCATCTGCAATAAGTATTTGAATAGGTGAATTCATGGTAAAATTTCCCTCCCTAGGCAATCCCTGTCGTATCAACCGCCCATTACCCTAAGTCACAAACCAGCAATGAAAATACAATGGGCCATGGGCTTAATATACTTCTAATAGGCCAAGTTTTTTAGTTTTCAAAAGGTAGATAGAAACTAATCTCTGTTCCTTTACCAGGAGTCGAGTTTAGAAATAGTCCACCTTTCAATAATTGTATCCGTTCCTTCATTCCCAGTAGTCCATAGCCACTTCCATTTTCCTGAGGTTTTGTATTGGCCGTATTAAAACCGTAACCATCGTCTTTAATAGATACGTTTATTCTATTGGAAATAAGCTCCATTTTTATAAAAACATGTTTAGCCTTTGCATGTTTCTTAATGTTTGTTAAGGCTTCTTGAATAATTCTAAAGACAGCCACTTCCAAAGAAGAATCAAAACGTTTTTCACTACCTATTAAGGTAAAGTCTACAATCAATTTGTTTTGAATTTTATAGTCCTCTAGATATCTTTTCAAAGCGGGAATCAGGCCGAGATCATCTAGTACCATTGGGCGGAGATCAAAAATAATTTTACGAGTTTCTTGGAGACTTTGGCGAACAAGTTGTTGCAATGAACCCAACTCATTGCCAACCATGCTGGGGTTTACCTCCAATAACTTTGAACAATATTCAGCCCTCATAACAATATTTGCCATGGATTGTGCTGGCCCGTCATGGATTTCCCGGGCTACTCTTTTTCTCTCTTCTTCCTGGGCTCGGATAATGGAAATACCTAACTGTTGTATATCGTATATATCCGTCAATTTTTCGCTTACTCCAGATAAATCATTGCTCAAAAATTGCAGTGCCACACCCACCTGAGATACTAATGTTTCTGCACGTTTTGCAGTATCTTTCATGCGTTTTAGAGATATTTCAAGATGATCTCGTTTAAAACGCAGAGTTTTTTCTTCTTCGCGAAGCATAACTAACTTCAACTGGGTTAATTGAGCCCTTTCATAAGCATTTTTTATATCTTCTTCATTGTAACTGCGAAAATCTTTACTGACATCCATAAGTCGGATCCTTGCTGTTCGTTCATCTAGTTCAAGCTTATTAACTTCGTTAATTATTTTGATTAATTGACCTTTTACTTCTTTTATTTCTTCTTCTACCCTTTGACATTCCATACGAGCAGTTTCTGCAATGCAGTAGATCTGTTCTTTGCTATGTTGTATAGTTGAAATAGTTTCTTTTATGATTTTATCTAATGCCTTAATGTCAGCAACCATAATGAGTCCTGCACTTTCTTTTGTGAGTTAAAATAATAAAATATTCGTGGAATAAAACTGATTATCCTGCCGATTATTCACAAATTTAGCTTAATACTTCCAGTGGAGAAGGTTAATAAATTCTGCTAATGGAACCATAAAAAAGCAAAGGCTTACGCCATACCTAAAGGGCACTGGAGACTCTTCTACCCTTTGGGGTATGGCGTAAGCCAAGTTTTTATTAAAAAATATCTATATAAAGGCCAATATCGTGATCTTCATTTTCTTGATACAAATGATCTAGGAGGTGGTTGATTAATTGCCTTTGTTCATCCTGAGGCAATGATCGAAAATGCTCAAATAAATAATCCGTGGACATAGTCTGCACCCCTGTTTTTAGTATATAATATCCTTTTGTTAGGCTTTTTATTTTGGGGGGGAATCTGCAGTTTGAAGAAAATCTTGCCTATTAGCTTAGTATGGAAGCTTAACGCTAATCCAAACGGATAAGCTAAGTTTTTAATTGACTTTGTCGAGAAACAAATGTGGACAAGATTATCAATCTTACCATAAAATATTGTAAGGGAGTATGAGGGGGTTGGGGGCATGTCACAAAATAATAGACGAGCTCTGAAAAAAGAATTTGATGCTACCAACATGACCGTTTATTTTGGTTCAGCTATTTTTTCAGGAGGAATAACGGGAATACCAAATTTGTTCCTTAAGTATTATCGAGATGTTGGCATTACAGATTCAGAAATGATGTTAGTAGTTCAATTGTTAAGGCTTCGTAATGAAGAAAACCTTTTAATGCCTAGCCTAGAGAAATTGGCCAGTTGTCTTTCGGCTGAACCAGTACAGGTTGAAAAACAAATCAAGGATCTGCTAGAAAAACGGGTAATCGGTATAACAAACTACTATATTGGGGAAGAAGGAGTAGTTAAACAAGGGTATGATTTTGAACCCCTTGTATTTGAACTATCCGAAGTATGGGCCCTTAATCAAAAGAAAGAGTTGGATAAGATCAGCGAAAAGATACATAGCCCAGTCATTAAGGACCAAAGTAATCAGGATCCGGGTTTTGTATTATCTTCTCGGGAGCAAGACCTATGTCATGCCTTTGAAAATGAATTTGGCAGACTTCTTTCGCCAATGGAGATTGAGCAAATTATCTCTTGGTTGGAAGATCACGAAGTGGAGTTAATATTAGAAGCATTGAGGCAAGCAGTTATAAGAGGAAAACATAATTTTAAATACATTGGTAGTATACTAAGAGAGTGGCATAAAAATAATATTAGGACAATTAATGAAGTTGAAAACTCTCAACGTCAGTTTGAACAAAATAGACAAAAACAGCAACTACCCAGGAAAACAGGGGTAGGTTCGGAGGTCAACAGTAGAGCAGACGCAAAGAAAAAAGCTTTAATGAGATCGATGTATAGTTAAAAAACGCCTATAGGGCGTTTTTTTATTTTCCAATCATTCTAGCGATTCTCTCCCCCTCAATGTATATTCTTGACATAATTGTACAAACTATCTGATGGGTAAGAAAGGAGGAATTATGAACAAGAAGTACCGTAGGATCGCCACAATATTGGCGGTTTTGGTAGCAGTCACTTCGGGGCTTATGGGGGCTACAGTAGCTGCGGGGGGGACTGGCGACGGTGCAGGCGGTTTAGAAAGTGAGGGCTCCGAGCCTGATCGATCTCGTTCCGAAATTCGTTATACAGTAAAATCGGGAGATACTCTATATCAGATATGTAAAGATTATCAAGTATCACTCGGTCAAATCATGCGTGCAAATAACTTAAAGGATAATACAATTTTTCCCGATCAAAGTCTAATTATTCCGGCAGTTAGTATTTCTCCATATGGAATGGTTCTATCCCGGGGAGATGTATCCAGAGAAGATATTAAACTATTGGCTAAGCTTATTTATGCAGAAGCCAGGGGAGAATCCTTTGAGGGAAAAGTAGCTGTTGGGGCAGTTATATTGAATCGTATGGCAAGTCCTGGTTTTCCTAAAAGTATTCGGGAAATTATCTTAGAGAAAAACAACTATGTATACCAGTTTTCACCGGTTCAGGATGGATCAATTAATCTTGAGCCTGATGAGGAATCCGTGAAAGCAGCAATTGAGGCATTAATGGGACGGGATCCTACTGGTGGTGCTCTATTCTTTTATAATCCAGTTGTTGCCAAAGATAAATGGATAAAAACACTACCTGTAATTACCCAAATTGGTAATCACGTATTTGCCACAAAAGCTACCAAAGTATAAACACATAAAGGGCTGTGTACTATGAACCTGTAGTTCTAGTGCAGACAGCCCTTTAAATTTTCACAAAACCTATGGCTAAACTATATTAAAAACTAGCTTTAGATTTTGCAAACGGCTATTTACTGTGAACCAATCAATGTTTCTAAAAAAAGCATCAATATAACTCCTGCTATTGGACCCGTAGTCAAGAAAATAGGCGTGCTCATACATATCTAAAACCAATAGAGGCTCAAAACGAACAATGGGCATAAAACATGAATCTTCCTGAATGTAATTATGAAGATGGCCATCGTCTAAATCATAACCAAGTATGACCCAACCCCGGCTGGCTAGACCAGTAGCTCGAAAATCTCTTTCCCAGAATTCATATGAACCAAAATCTTTTACTATGGTTTCTAAAACTGCCCCTGTTGCTATCCCTCCATGTCCTCCTAGGTTATCAAAGTACATTTCGTGTAATTTATTATTAGCCACTGCGTTAACTTCGTCTATTTTTAAAGAACGGTATTTACTATGAATAGAATTAACGTCCTTAGTATCCCCTGAACGAAGTTTTGTTCGTATTTCGTTGGTTTTACTAATGTAACCCTGATAAAGTTTATAGTGTTCCTGTATTTGCCTGGGTGAAAAACCCATCATGCTTAATAGTTGTTGCTTAAGAGAACGAGCTTCTAATTGACAAAAAGCACCATCAACACAATCGGGAATATACAATATATCGCCAATCTTTAAGTGCTCCAAATTTTCTAAGTGGGCATTAGTAATGGCAATGTTAACCGGATTTATATTATATTTTTTAGCAATATTTTTTATGGTATCTCCTGAGCGAACCACGTGCCTAGGCATATTATCACCAACCTTACTAGTTAAGTGGTCAAAGAAAAAAATTGGGTTAATTTATGCGTGATTAGAATTACATATCATTTTTGTTCAAAGGAAACAATAACAAAGATTCAAAGTAAAATTTAGGAGGAAAAAAATGCGAAGTAAAAGGCTTCTACTCCTAATGCTTAGTTTAGTTATTATATTCAGTACCACTGCAGGGTGTGCTGCCATTGGACAAACAACACCCCCGGATGTTCCTACACCATCCAAAATTGTTGATGCAAATAACAAATTAATTACCACAGTTTCCCAAACCAACCAAATTCCGGTAGAGTTAGATCAGATTGCGCCAGAAATGAGGCAGGCTATAGTTGCCATTGAAGACTACCGCTTTTATGAGCATGTTGGCATAGATATTAGAGGACTGGCCAGGGCAGCTTTAATTAATTTGCGCAATTTAAGTATTGTGGAAGGTGGTAGTACCATCACCCAGCAACTGGCCAAGAATTTATATTTAGGTCCCGAACGTACCATTGGCAGAAAAGTTAAAGAGTTATATTATACAGTGCAATTAGAGCGGACATACACAAAGGATGAAATACTAAACTTATATTTAAACCATGTATACTTTGGTCAAGGTGCCTACGGTATTGAAGCTGCAGCTCAAACATATTTTAATAAACATGCTAAGGATTTAACCCTTGGGGAAAGTGCATTATTGGCAGGCCTACCGAAGGCACCTAGTTATTATGCCCCTACAACTAATTTAAAGGGAGCAAAGCAAAGACAACGGGTAGTGTTAAATAGAATGTTGGAACTGAATATGATTACCCAAGCTCAAAGGGAGCAAGCACTTTCACAGACAATTGAGCCTGAGGCTAAAACAGAATATTTTCGGCAGGCACCCTATTTTGTGGCTGAGATTATCAAGCATTTTAAAAATAAATATCCAAACGGTATGGAAATGCTGTATTCCAGTGGTTTAACAATTCAAACTTCACTGGATCTGGATATGCAGAAGGCAGCTGAAGGAGCTGTTGTTCAAGGTTTGGAGCAGATCAATGCTGACCTTGAGGGTGCATTAGTTGCAGTTGATCCCCAAAATGGTTATATAAAAGCAATGGTTGGAGGAACAAATTGGCAAAAATCTCAGTATAACCGTGCTTTAGCCAAATCACAGCCGGGTTCAGCCTTTAAACCTTTTTTATATACCGCAGCAATTGATTCAGGATACACTGCTGCATCAACTTTTTTTTGTAAGCCCATAACCTATCCTGGAGGGTATACACCTAAGGATTATCAGGGGTTCCATTATCGGCCCTTTGTCTTAAAACAGGCATTGGCAATTTCGGACAATTCCATATCTGTCCAATTGGCAAATAGTCTAGGCCCCGAGACATTAATACGATATGCCAAGGCGATGGGTATTGAAAGTAATTTGGATCCTTACTTATCCTTGGCCCTAGGGGCTTCAGAGGTAACACCGTTGGAAATGGCCGTTGCCTTTGGACCCCTTGCCAATGCTGGCATTCGTACAAAACCATTGTATATTTTAAAGGTTACAGATCATTCAGGTAATGTTCTTGAAGAATATAAACCACAGCTTTCTAAGGTGATTGATGAGAAAATAGCTTACATTGTAACGGATATGTTGAAGGCTGCTGTTCAACCTGGCGGAACAGCAGCCCAATTATCTGGAATAGTATCACGGCCTGTTGCAGGTAAGACAGGGACTACTGATGATACCACAAATGCCTGGTTTGTGGGCTATTCTCCGGAGCTTGTGGCATCGGTATATGTGGGATATGATGATAAGTCTAGAAAGGTTGGTTTAACAGGTAGTGCCATTGCTGCTCCAATTTGGGGTAATTTTATAGAAAAAGCATTACAGGGTCATGAAGTAAGGGATTTTAATAAACCTGCAGGAGTAGTTGAATCCTATGTTTGTACCTACGATGGGTTAAAGGCATCAGCGTTAACCAGTAGTAAAATATCGGCCTGGTTTATTGAAGGAACTGAACCTAAAATTCCGTGTTTTGGTGATTTTTGGTTTCGTAATGGAAATAGTGAAGGGACTGGGTATCCTACTGAAGAAAATGTAACAGTACCCGATGATAGCATTCAGATACCAGAACAATCACCAAGTGATCTTGAAGAAAATCAAATACAAGCATATTAAAAACAACAGGCCCGAGGTCTGTTGTTTTTATAATAATAGTATAATAGCTGTCAGCCCTAAGATAGCTATGGACTTTTTGTACATTTATGGACCTTTGGTGCTAGTACACCGCAGTTGATGGTTGACCGCCTATAAAAAGAAACCCACCTAATTTGTTAGTAGTCCTCTGCCCTTTGCGCCAGGTAACAGTTCTCACAATAAATATTATCCATTTCTTCGTCATAAACCATTTTTGATTCATGCATTTCCTTACCACATACACAGCAATTGGACATTAGTATACCTCCTTAGGTCCTTATTAGTCAGAGATAATAATGTATTATTAAGAGTAAAGACTTAGCTTATTATTTACAGAAAATAGTTACTTATACGAAGAAAGGTTTCTCAGGCAAGATTACCTTGACAAATAGAAAACTATAGGTCATAATAATTTCTGTTATATCAAAGGCTATCGGGATGTAGCTCAGTTTGGTAGAGCGCACGGTTCGGGACCGTGAGGCCGCAGGTTCAAGTCCTGTCATCCCGACCACTAATCTGTCCGTAAATCCAGTTTATTGGATTTACGGGCTTTTGTCTTTTATCAACTAGAATAGGCTTGATATGGACATGCTATTTAACTATATTAGGGGGGGAATAATGACATCGTTTGTTTTTGGACACAAGAATCCTGATACTGATTCTGTGGCCTCAGCCATTGGATTTTCTTACCTAAAGAATCGTTTAGGCTTAAACACAGTACCCTGTTCCTTAGGAAAAATTAACAAGGAAACTGAGTTTGTTTTAGATTACTTTGGTCTTACTGCTCCCGCTGTCTTGGAAAATGTTAAAACACAGGTTAAAGATATGGAGTATGATAAGGTAGACGGTATAACTTTAAATACTTCAATTCTGTCTGCCTATAAATTAATGGAACAAAATAATATTAGAACCTTGCCTGTTGTCAATGATAAAAAACAATTACAGGGTATCCTGACCATTAAAGATATTGCTATGGAGTTAATAAAAGGAGATTTTTATAAACTGGATACTTCTTTGAGTAATATTGTCAAAGGTTTTAAGGGCCAGATCCTGACAGGTAAAGATTTTAACGTAAAGGGCAAAATATCAGTTATTGCTTATTACTACAAGAATATTCAAGGCACTTTGGGGCCAGATGATATTATCATTGTTGGAGATAGATATGATATTCTTGAGTGTGTCATTCGGTCTAAAGTAAAGCTGATTATTATTACTGGTTCTGGAGTAATACCTGATGTCTATTTAGAAATGGCTCAATTGAATAATGTGGCCATAATTTCTGTTCCATTAGATACCTATACCACGTCAAAATTGATCAACCAATGTAATTATGTATCCTCTATTATGAAAAGTAGTGGGATTGTAAAGTTTAAAGAAAATGATTACCTTGATGAAGTAAAAGAAGAAGTTTTGCATAACAATTATAGAAATTATCCAGTGGTAAACAATGATAATATTTTTCTAGGTTTCATCAATAAAAAGCATATTATCAGCCCAGGTAAGAAAAAAGTGTTTTTGGTTGATCATAATGAATATTCTCAGAGTGCCGAGGGGTTAAACGAAGCTGATATTCTTGAGATTGTAGACCATCATAAAATAGGTGATATCTGCACCACAAAGCCCATTGCCTTTCGGAATATGCCCGTAGGAAGTACTTGTACCATTGTACATACAATGTTTATGGAATTTAATATTCAAATAACTCCACAAATTGCAGGTGTTTTATTAGCTGGTATTTTATCTGATACCTTACTCTTCAAATCACCCACTACGACGAATATGGATAAAGACTCAGCTATACAGCTAAATAGCATAGTCAAACTGGATATTGAAAACTTTGCCATGGATATGTTTAAGATGGGAAGTTCTCTAGAAGGGCATAGCATTGAAGAGATCTTTTATAGAGACTTTAAGGAATTCGAATTAGAGGGTAGTACCGTCGGAGTGGGTCAAGTTTTTACACTGGACATTGAAGATGTATTTAATCGGAAACAGCAGTTTATCGAGTTTGTAGAGCAAACTCATGAGTATAAGGGCTATTTTCTTACCATGCTTGTCGTCACAGATATTATCAACGAGGGTTCCTATCTACTTTATAAAGCGAGGCATAATTCCCTTGTTTCAACTGCTTTTCAGGTAAACTTGGAACAAGGTGTGTTTGTTCCGGGCTTAGTTTCTAGAAAGAAACAAGTTATTCCTAAAATATTAGAGAGTCTTAATCTTTTAAAGTAATTTAATTCGTTATTGGAAAAATTCTGAAAACCAACTTCAGAAAGAGACTTGAAAACGCGTAAAAAACTGGTTACAATCAGAATTGAGAAAATATACACAAACTTAAAAATAAGATTAGTAAACGAAATGTTATAAAACCTTACGAAGATGTGGAGAAAAAATTACATTTTCATTACATTCTTGTTATAATGGTAAAAGTTACATCAGTCTTAATAAACAACTTATGTTTTATTTATCCAAAATTACAAAACCTATATTAATTATTGTGGAATAATTTTTGGCCATAATTATATATCATCAAGGTTAAAACTAATAAAAATTCAAAAGGAAGTGTTGTACAATGGCAACTAATGAATTACCAACCCGTGTAAATCCTGATGAAATCACCCCAATTCCAATTACTGTGGGGATTTCAGCCCGCCACGTGCACTTGACTACAGAACATGTGGGAATCTTATTTGGAACTGGTCATGTATTAACAAGATTCAGAGATCTGTCTCAGCCTGATCAATTTGCCTGTGAAGAAATGGTGACTGTTGTTGGTCCAAAGGGTGTAATTGAAAAAGTACGCGTACTTGGACCTGAACGTAAAAATACTCAAGTAGAACTGTCTATTTCTGATTGCTTTAAGATTGGTATTAAGGCTCCCCTTAGAGACTCTGGGGATATAAAAGGATCTGCTTCTGTAACCATAGTTGGACCTGCTGGTTCAGTAACAATTGATGAGGGTGCTATCATTGCTGCCCGGCATATTCATATGCATAGTACCGATGCTGAGAAATTTGGCTTAGAAGATGGCGACAGACTTTATGTTAGAGCCAAGGGACCAAGAGGTATTATCTTTGGTGATGTATTGGTTCGTGCTGGTGAGAAGCACAAATTAGAAATGCACATAGATACAGACGAAGGAAATGCTGTGGGTCTGAGAAATGGTGATGTTGTATACGCATATAAGATTCGTGGGCATATTTCTGAGCTTGTAAAATAAAAATTATTAGTGCTAGAGGAGGGAACCACTTGTTAGTCTTAGTTGTTAACTGTGGTAGTTCGTCGATTAAATATAAATTAATGGATATGGTGCAAGAATCTGTATTACTTTCCGGGTTGTCTGAAAGAATTGGCATCGCTGGTTCTCGCATTAAACAAGAAAATAACAAAGGTGAAGAATTGGTACTGGAGCAAGACCTGCCCAATCACAAGGTTGCCCTTGAGACAATACTAAACTGCATTACTGATCCAAAATATGGTGCAATTAAGGACACAGCAGAAATTAAAGCCGTAGGTCACCGTGTAGTTCACGGTGGTGAAAAATTTAATAAGTCTGTGGTAATTGATGCTGAACTTATGAAAGTGTTGGAAGAAATGTCTGAATTGGCACCTCTGCACAATCCGCCTAATATTGTTGGTATCAAAACCTGTCAAGAGCTTATGCCTAATGTAGCACATGTGGCAGTGTTTGATACAGCCTTCCATTCAGCCATGAGTAAACAAGCGTACACCTATGCTATTCCTTACGAATATTATGAGAAGTATAAAATCCGTCGTTATGGTTTCCACGGCACTTCTCACAAATTTGTTTCTCATCGGGCAGCCGAAATTTTAGGTAAACCCGTCAAAGAATTAAAGATCGTAGTTTGCCATTTAGGAAATGGATCTAGTATATCTGCAGTAGGCAATGGAGTATCACAGGATACCTCCATGGGCTTTACCCCACTGCCAGGTCTGCCTATGGGTACTAGAACTGGCGATATGGATCCCGCTATCGTTCCTTTCCTAATGGAAAAGGAAAAACTTAGTATAGAAGAAATTGGTAATGTCATGAATAAGAAGAGCGGCGTACTTGGTGTTTCTGGTATCAGCAGTGATTTCCGTGACCTGGAAGATGCTGCCAACAAAGGCAATGAAAGAGCTGAACTAGCTTTGGATATGTTTGCCTATGGCATTATTAAATACATTGGAGCCTATACTGCTGCTTTAGGTGGTCTGGATGCAGTTGTATTTACTGGCGGTATTGGTGAAAACTCCATGACTATGAGGGCTAAAATATTAAAGGGATTGGCCTACACTGGTTTGCAAATTGATGAAGAGAAAAACAACTCTCGAGGTAAGGAAGTTATTATCAGTAAACCTGGTGCACCCTTTGTAGCTATGGTTGTTCCCACCAATGAAGAGTTAATGATTGCCCGGGAAACAAAAGAATTGGTTCAATAAAAAATTTTAAAAATATATAACTTTGCAGGGTCCCTCTTGGGTCCCTGCTTTTTTTGTTTTCTTAACATGATATCCTGCAATAATGGTCAAAATATTGCAAAATAGAAAGTGAAATAATTAAAGATTGACACACGAACAAACACAGGAATATAATGGAGTTAACTTAATAAACTAAACCTTCAGGGTTAGGTGTAATTCCTTACCGGCGGTATGGCCAAGGCCAAGCCCGCGAGCCCCCAGGGGCAGATCTGGTGAGATGCCAGAGCCGACAGTTATAGTCTGGATGGAAGAAGGTTATAGTTAGAACCTGCAAAGAAAAACCTTTGTAAGGTCTACTTGCCTTTGCCATAAAAACCCTGCTAATGCTAGGGTTTTATTTATGTTCATTATGCAATGGATTTTCTAAGGAGATGAAAAAATGGATCAGGACAGGTTCTACATGCAGATGGCTCTTGAACTGGCAGCCAAAGCTAGGGGTCGCACTAGTCCTAACCCTATGGTGGGAGCTGTTTTGGTAAAGGATGGAGAAGTGGTCGGCAAGGGCTTTCATGCCAAGGCAGGTGGGGCTCATGCAGAAGTGGTTGCGTTGGTTGATGCCGGGGATAGAGCCAAGGATGCCACTGTATATGTTACTCTGGAACCTTGTTGTCATTATGGCAGAACCGGACCCTGTACAGAGGCATTAAAAAAAGCAGGTGTTAAAAGAGTAGTGGCCGCCATGATGGATCCTAATCCTTTGGTAGCAGGTCAAGGGCTAAATATACTGAAAGATGCTGGTATAGAAGTGAAAGCCGGCGTGTTGGAAAAAGAAGCAAGGGAATTAAATGAGGTTTTTATAAAATATATTACCACCAAAAAACCCTTTGTGGTGTTAAAGGCTGCCACCAGTCTAGATGGTAAAATAGCAACTGCCAATGGTGAATCAAAGTGGATTACCAGTAATGAAGCCAGAGAATATGGCCACAGGTTAAGGGATCAGTACGATGCCATACTGGTGGGAGTTAATACAGTTTTGACCGATAACCCATCACTTACAGCAAGATTACCGGAGGGCAGAGGTAAAGATCCCATACGCATTATAGTGGATAGCATGGCTCGAACCCCCACAGGGAGCCAAGTACTTACTCAGGATTCTGCGGCCCACACCATTATTGCCACCAGTGAGAGGGCCCCGGTGGAGCGTAGAGCAAGCCTAATGGCTGCTGGAGCTGAGGTCATTGTGGTTCCTGGCGAAGGACCTGGGGTAAATTTGACCAAACTAATGGAAATACTTGGGGAAAAACAAATATCCAGTGTGTTAATTGAGGGTGGAGGAAAAATATGTGGTTCTGCCTTTGCGGCTGGTATTGTTGATAAAGTTGCTTGGTTTATAGCACCCAAAATTATCGGTGGTGATCTTGCACCAGGTCCTGTGCGGGGCGAGGGAATAAAAAATCTTAAGGATGCCACTCAAATTCATGATATATCAATTCAACAATTGGGAACAGACTTTTGCATTATGGGTTATACCTCGAAAGGGGGGGACAAAATATCTTTACCGGAATTGTAGAAGAGATCGGCACTATTAGAGGCATTTCCAAGGGGCCTAATTCAGCGGGACTGCATATTTTAGGCTCCAAAGTCCTGGAGAACACAAGAATTGGGGACAGCATTGCTGTTAATGGTGTTTGTTTGACCGTTACAACTATGGGCGAAGGTACCTTTACCGCTGATGTAATGGCGGAGACACTGTCTAAAACAAACCTAAGAGATCTTAGGTCTGGTAGCCCGGTTAATCTGGAAAGGGCTTTAAGGCTTGGTGATCGACTGGGGGGACATATGGTCTCAGGACACGTGGATGGAGTAGGAATCATCGTTGGCAAGGAAAAATTCGACATTGCCACCATTGTTACCATTCAGGCCCCACCTCAAGTGATGAAGTATATCATCAAAAAAGGTTCTGTGGCCATTGATGGAACAAGTCTTACAGTGGTTGATTTTGAGGGGGATAAATTTCAGGTATCATTAATACCCCATACAGCCCAGGCCACTGTTCTAGGAAGCAAGAAGGTCGGTAATTCTGTAAATTTAGAATCAGATATAATTGGTAAATATATTGAACGTTTGTTACAGGGACCACAGGAAGATAAAACTGAAAATAGTAAAATCAGTTTGGAGTTTTTAACAGCTAACGGATTTTTATAAGGGGGAGAAGTCATGACACACAAATTTAATACAATTGAAGAGGCTATTGAAGATATTCGTGCAGGAAAAATAATTGTAGTTGTTGATGATGAAGATCGTGAAAATGAAGGTGACCTGGTTATGGCTGCTGAATTAGCCACAACAGAGGCCGTGAACTTTATGGCCACCTACGGACGTGGTTTGATCTGCATGCCCATATATGGTCAGCGTCTTGATGAACTGGATCTGCCAGCAATGGTATCCAATA
The DNA here is from genome assembly GCF_054657375.1 of Desulfotomaculum defluvii. Classification (NCBI taxonomy): domain Bacteria; kingdom Bacillati; phylum Bacillota; class Clostridia; order Eubacteriales; family Desulfotomaculaceae; genus Desulfotomaculum; species Desulfotomaculum defluvii. Next base: position 564,660 of record NZ_BAAHYV010000007.1, read on the forward strand.
ACACTGATCCTAATGGTACTGCTTTTACCGTATCAGTTGATGCAAAGGAATGTACAACAGGTATTTCCGCTGTTGAGCGTGCCTTAACCATTAAAAAGGTATTAGATCCTACTACAAAACCAGAAGATTTACGTCGGCCAGGGCATATATTTCCACTGCGGGCTCAGGAAGGTGGCGTTTTAGTAAGGACTGGTCACACTGAAGCCGCAGTAGATATGGCCAGATTGGCAGGCTTAAAATCAGCAGGTGTTATTTGTGAAATTATGAAAGATGATGGGACCATGGCCAGGGTTCCGGAATTAATCGAGTTTTGTAAAACTCATAACCTAAAACTAATAACAATTGCGGACTTAATCAAATACCGCAGACATCACGAAAAGTTTGTTCAGAAAGTTGATTCTGCTAAAATGCCTACCAAATATGGTGATTTTGTGGCAGTTGGCTATGAGAGTTTGATTGATGGTAAGGGTCATATTGCTCTGGTCAAAGGAGATTTATCCAGCGTTGAAGCACCCCTGGTACGGGTTCACTCGGAGTGTTTAACAGGGGATGTTTTTGGCTCCGTGCGTTGTGACTGCGGGGATCAACTGGCTAAAGCTATGCAGACCATTGCGCAAGAAGGGGTAGGCGTGCTCCTTTATATGCGACAAGAAGGTCGGGGTATCGGCCTAATGAATAAAATTAGAGCATACAAGCTACAGGATATGGGGGCAGATACAGTTGAGGCCAATTTGGCTTTAGGCTTCCCGGCTGACCTGCGGGACTATGGTATTGGGGCACAAATATTAGCTGATCTAGGACTGACTAAAATAAGACTCCTAACCAATAACCCGCGTAAAATTGCAGGCTTAGAAGGTTATGGTTTAGAGGTTGTTGACCGTGTACCAATTGAAGTTACTGCAGGAAAAGCCAATGAAAAATACCTCAGTACTAAGAAGTGCAAATTGGGACATCTTTTAAATCTAGATAATAATAAGAAAACGGTGAATGAATAATAAATATTTAATCAAAGTAACAGGAGGAGAAACAATGCAGAAAATATTTGAAGGACATTTGCTAGGACAAGGTTTAAAATTTGGCATAGTAGTAGGACGTTTCAATGACTTTATCACCAATAAGTTGCTAACAGGAGCACTGGATGCTTTAAAACGTCATGGCGTAGAAGATGAAAATGTTGAAATTGCCTATGTTCCCGGTGCCTTCGAAATTCCTTTGGTGGCTAAGAAAATGGCTGATGCCAAACGTTACGACGGCGTTATTTGTCTAGGTGCTGTTATTAGGGGAGCAACCCCTCACTTTGACTATGTATCTGCCGAAGTGTCCAAAGGAATAGCCAAGGTTAGCCTCGATAGCAACTTACCTATAATCTTTGGTGTGCTGACCGTAGATACTATCGAACAAGCCATTGAACGAGCTGGCAGCAAGGCTGGCAACAAAGGTTGGGAAGCTGCCAACACAGCCATTGAAATGGCAAATTTATTAAAAACCATCTAACACAAAATGCGACAGCGGGGACGGTTCTCGCTGTCGCATTATTTTTATGCACAAAGAAAGGAGATACTTTTTAACTTTTAAAATTATACCAAGCGCGACAGCAAAAAATGCGACAGCGAGAACCGTCCCCTATGTCGCAATTTTTTAGAAAATAAAAAACGGCCGTGTGGGCCGTTTCGAATTATCTGTATGATTAGGTGCAACTAGATAGCGCGCTGCACTTTTCCACTCCGTAGACAACGGGTGCATACCATGATACGCTTAGGGGAACCATCAACGATAGCTTTAACCCGTTGCAGGTTTGGGTTCCAGGTCCGTTTGGTACGAATATGAGAGTGACTTACTTTAATGCCAACGGTAACACCTTTGTCACAAATTGCGCACTTGGCCATTGTTACACCTCCTTTAATGACACAATAACCATAGGACATAAAATAACTTGCCATAGTTCACTAAAATAGTATACCATAAATAAAGCTAAAATCAAATGAAAATTAATAAATCTTACTACCATGGAATTTGCTCCCATGCTATAATGGAACATATGTTTTGGAATGGTGATATTATGTTGGATCTATACCAATCAATACAGTATGCCAAAGGAGTCGGTCCCCAAAGAGCCATACAATTGGAACGGTTGGGTATTTATACAATATGGGATTTACTATACCATTTTCCCAGGGAATATCAGGACAGGAGCATTATAAGGCCAGCCCATTCCTTTGCCCAGGGAGATATTGCCACTGTAAGGGGTACGGTCATATCGGCCCAAGAAAGCAAGCCTAGAAGGGGTCTGACAATAACAAAATTAGCTTTACAGGAGGGGGCTGGAACCTTTTATGCTGTATGGTTTAATCAGCCCTACATCAAAAAACAATATCCGCCTGGTAAGAAGCTTCTCATAACCGGTAAGGTTGAACGAAGATACAGCATTCCTCAAATTCAGGTTACTGATCATGAAGTTGTAGGTGAAGATGAGGGTTTACACAGCGGTAGGATTGTGCCTATTTATCCATTAACAGAAAAACTTAATCAGCGCTTTATGCGCTCACTACTAAAAACAACCCTAGAACAGGTAGGGTCATTAGCAGAGGAATTTTTACCTGATGCTATACTGGACAAGTATAATTTACCCTGCCTACCAGAGGCCCTAAGAGAAATACATTTTCCAGAACGTCAGGAGTCTTGCCAGAGGGCTCGACGTCGCTTTGTCTTAGAAGAACTTTTTCTGTTCCAGTTAGGACTGTCTCTTCAAAAAGGTCGTATTCATAAAAAAACCAAAGATCACCAGTATACTAAAGAAATACTAACTGATCGTCTTACCCAAAGTTTACCCTTTGAATTAACTGAGGCACAAAAACGAGTATGGCAGGAGATACAAGAGGATTTAACAAGTCCTTTCCCCATGAACCGTTTGTTGCAAGGGGATGTTGGATCAGGAAAAACAATAATAGCAGCCTTAGCCTTATGTAAGGCTGCTGGTGCTGGACTACAGGGTGCCTTAATGGCGCCTACAGAGCTATTGGCAGAACAACATGCTAAAGGCATACAAAAATTACTTGAACCTTTAGGGCTAAAGGTAGCCTTACTTACTGGAAGTACCCGTAGGGGTAGAAAAGAAATTTTACAGTCAGTGGCTGATGGCAAGATACAAGTGATTATCGGTACCCATGCACTAATCTCAGAGGGTGTCAGCTATCAAAATTTAGGTCTGATTGTAGTGGATGAGCAGCATAGATTTGGAGTACGCCAACGTGCTGCCTTACAGGATAAAGGGGTAGTACCTGACGTGTTGGTTATGACTGCAACCCCTATTCCCCGTACACTGGCCCTAACCTTATATGGAGATCTTGATGTCTCAGTTATTGACGAATTACCTCCGGGCAGACAAAGGATAAAAACCTACCACCTTAGTTTAGAACGGGCCGGCAAAGCTGTTGGATTTATTAAACAACAGATCCTAGAGGGTAGGCAGGCCTATGTTGTTTGTCCTTTAGTAGAAGAATCGGAAAAAATAGATACACAGGCTGCAGTTGATCTGTATGAAAGGCTAAAGAAAGCCCTTACAGGCTTTACTGTAGGTTTACTCCACGGTAGAATGAAAGCCCTGGAAAAAGAATCTATTATGAATGACTTTCGTCAGGGTACACTTGAACTGTTGGTTTCCACCACTGTCATCGAGGTAGGGGTAGATGTACCAAATGCCACAGTGATGGTTATTTGGGATGCCCAACGTTTTGGATTGGCCCAGCTTCATCAACTGAGGGGCAGGGTTGGACGGGGTAGTTATCAATCCTACTGCCTTTTGGTGGGAAATCCATCTACCCCTGAAGCAAGGGAAAGAATAGCTGCTATGTGTCGTACACAGGATGGTTTTGATTTGGCAGAAGAGGATTTAAAACTCCGGGGCCCCGGTGAATTTTTTGGCACCCGGCAATCCGGTTTGCCCGAATTTAAAATTGCTAACTTAATTAGGGATGGACAAGAAATTGAGCAGGCGAAAAAGGAAGCGGAAGCATTATTGAAGATTAATTCAGATTTGAAGTCCCCTATTTATAAACAGCTTTTCAAACAATTTGCCAGGCGATTTCCTGGTTTTGTAAAATACGGTGATGTAAGTTAGGCGTGGTTAATGTTACCACGCCTTTATTAGGTTTTTCTAAGTATGATGCAGGAGCTTGGCCAAATAATAATAGCAGAGGTGATGATCATGTTAGTAAATAAAAATGACAAGGATTCTCTGCTAAAGCAAAGGGCCAATGATTCAACCCGATTCGAAGTAGGGCAAGAAATTGGTCATATTGATGAAAGCAATAAGATTGGTTTAACTCAACCAACCACTGGAGCGGATGATTTAACTAAAACCGATCATGGTAATTATGCTGAGTTTAATCCAGGGGAATAGCTATTAGCCATTTTAATGCAAATACTGGCTATACTCTTCCACACTGATGGCTGGGTGGAGAGCAAGGGAAATACCACCGGCAATAACTCTGGCAGTGGTTTCTATAAGGGAGTCAATTTCTTTGGGAGTTACCATTAACTGACCTGATGTATAGGGCTGTAAAATAGCATTGACAATTGGTTGAAAGGTTTCGGAATTCATATTTTGGTAAATTCCCTGTAACTCTGGCTTATCTTTGACTTGTTCCACTAAGCGATCCAGTGTTTCTCCAGCGATAATGGCAGCTGGAACCACTGTGGGTACGCCAATGGCAATAACTGGGACACCCAGGGTTTCTTTGTTTAAACCGGTACGTTTGTTCCCTACACCGGAACCCGGTGCGATACCGGTATCGGCTAATTGAATGGTGGTTCCTATCCTCTCCACGGATCGAGAAGCCAAGGCATCCACAGCGATAACCAGTTCTGGTTTGACCCGTTCCACAACACCCTTGATGATTTCAGCAGTTTCTATGCCTGTAAGTCCTAATACCCCGGGAGAAAGGGCACTGACAGAACGCATGCCACCTCGGATTTCTTCCGGAGCATAGTTATACATATGTCTGGTTACAAGAGTCATACCCACTACCTTTGGGCCAAGGGCATCAGGAGTGGCGTTCCAATTACCAAGACCCACAACTAATACATTGGCATGTTCCGGCAAGTTAAACAATGCTGATAACTGCTTAGCCAAGATTTCTGCAATATCTTGATGGGCTTGTTTACTGTTATCACGAATTGAGGGAGCATCAATGGTAATGTAGTTTCCCTGGGGTTTTCCCATAATTTCCTCTGCATATTTTTCTACCACACGAACAATTGTTACCGTAGCATTGTTATAAGTCTCTTTCTCCATAATACAACCAGGAATTTCCTGCCCCGTCTGACCTCGGACTATTTCCCGAGCTTCCACCGCCAGGTCTAGACTAATATTGTTGTTTTTAATAAAATGAGTATCCATAACAACCTCCTTTATAGTTATTAGCCATTAGCTTTTAGGATAGCCTTTGAAGAAGGTTTTGAACAATTATCTCCCCGAAGGGTAATAAACCAAATGTTCCTAAGGGTTAAAGGCTAAGAGCTAATGGCTAACGACTAAATCATATCCTGTTCTCCCTAGGTCAAATTTATGCAAAACTTGTCTCAAATGTAAAAAAATCGATTTTTTTTATATGGTGTGTTATAATAGGGAAAGTTAAGATGTAGCATAGATCAACTTAGGAGGAAATCTCAGTATTGCGCATTATAGCTGGAACGGCCAGAGGACGTAATCTTAAAAGTCCAAAGGGAATGTCTACACGGCCTACATCTGACAGAGTAAGGGAGGCTCTCTTTAATATACTATCGTATCAAGTGCCGGGCAGTCGTTTATTAGATTTGTTTAGTGGTACAGGGGCAATTGGTATTGAAGCATTGAGCCGGGGTGCGGAAAAGGTTACTTTGGTAGAAAGGGACCGAAATACGGCCAAAATTATTCTGGAAAATCTGAGATTGTGTAATGTATTTGAAAAAGCAGAGGTAATGGCAACTGATGTAAATCAGGCTATCCAAGTGCTTGGTAGAAAAAAAGAGACCTTTAATTTGATTTTTATTGACCCTCCCTATAAAAAAGGCTTTGAAATACCTACTATGCAAAAAGTTCTAGAATATAATCTACTAACACATGATGGTATATTAATAGTGGAGAGTAATAGGACAGACCTGCCGCCGGAATTGGTAGGGGGTTTAAAGGTATTTAGGCGGGAGAGGTATGGAGACACAACCTTGTCATTCTATAGGCTTTGAGGAGGAAAATCAATGCGTATAGGGATTTACCCCGGCAGCTTTGATCCTGTTACTAATGGTCATCTTGATATTGTTGAGCGATCCAGAGGGCTTTTTGATCACCTTATTGTTGCAGTGGCCAAAAACAATCAAAAATCAAGAACGCTTTTTTCGGTAGAAGAGCGGGTAGAGATATTGAAAACTTTATTAGAGAAATGTCCTAATGTTACGGTCGATACCTTTGATGGGCTTACTGTACAATATGCTCTCAATCAAAATGCTGTTGCTATTGTACGAGGGCTAAGGGCCATAACTGATTTTGAGAATGAATTTGTTTTTGCTTTAACCAATAAAAAATTGGAACCAAATATAGAAACAATTTATCTTATGACCAAGGCCGAATACTCTTTCGTTAGTTCTACAACTGTAAAGGAAGTTGCTTCTTTTAGAGGTTGCTTAGATGGTATGGTTCCGGAGCTAGTTGCTCAAAAAATTAAAGAAAAGTATGGCTATGGTAATTAACCGAGGAGGGATAACTGTGGAGCTCTTTAATATCCTGAATGAGCTGGAGGAACTCATTGAGGAGAGCCCCAAGGTGCCGATGACTAGACGTGTCATGGTAGATGAAAATAAAGTTTTAGACTACCTTGATCGAATCCGCACCTCGCTTCCTGAAGAAGTTCGCCAGGCAAAATGGCTTGTAAAGGAAAGGGACAAGGTGCTGTCTGAGTCTAAAAAAGAAGCCCAGCGGATGCTGGAAGATGTTTCTAGGGAAATTGAACAAAAGGCAGAAGACCATGAAATTGTAAAAAAAGCGGAATTATTAGGTGAAGAAACAATCAAAAAAGCTGAAGAAGTAGCGGCCCAAATTCGTCATGGTGCCAGAGGATATGCAGATGAAATTCTTGAATCTTTAGAGAGTAAGCTCAGTAAGATGATTGAAGAGATTCAGCAGGGGAGAGAAGAGCTGAGGAAGTAATTATAGCCGTCAGCTCTTTAGCTGTTGACTTAGTCAGCAATTGGTTTGTACCCTATAGGGCTATCTCGATCTACACTTAGTTGCTTTTGGTAAAGCACAACCCAACAAAGTCCCACGGCTCAAAACCAAGGCCATGACCCAGGGGCAAAATAATCAAATCACTACCCAAGCTGAAGGCTGATGGTTGATGGTTAAAAAAGGATGGCAATGGCCATCCTTTTTATTTGCACTCTTGTAAGATTCTTTGCCAATCGCAGTATCGTTCTACATTTTCAATGGCCTTACGAATGCAGTTTTGATTATTTGGAGTAATTCGGCCAGCCAATTCACTTAAGCGTTCAATGGCACTATAGGTATCGTAGTGGACCAACAATACAGGCACACCTTTTTCCATTGCACGGTTAATCACCTTCACGTCTGGATAGAGACCTCCAGTTAGAATGATGACTGAAGTACTTGTTTCCAAAGCTGCCAATGCCATATCCGCCCGATCACCACCTATAAGGAAGATCTTATTGTTTCCTCTACGCAAGTGGCCTAGGGCACTTTCAATAGTCATAGCCCCAACTATAATATCCTCAGTTAAGAGATCAAGATTATCTTCCCCTGTTAACAACTCCCCACCTAATAATTCATGTACCTGTGCCACTGAGGGAGAAGATAGTTCCCTTTGTTTTGGAATAATACCTAGGGTAGGGAGGCCCGATTCAGCTAGTAAAGGTTTATAAACACCTTCAATCTTAGCATATATGGGTCTTGGGACATGGGTAAATATATTCCCTAAAAAATTGACTCCCCTATCTTTAATATATTTATTATAGAATACAGATTCATCCAGACTGTAATCATTCTTGGCGTTGGTTAAGTACAACACTGATGCATTCAATTCAACTGCCAAGGAGGGTGAGTCTAGACCAATGCTACCTAGAACGAAGGGGAAAATAGCACTATCAATGATAACCATGTCTGCGTTCTCAGATACCTTAACAAAGGCTTCCTTTATTAGGGGTAACATTTCTGCGGACCGATTACCCCGGGAGAGATAAAGTGGGCTGGCTATTGTTGGTGAGATAACCTCAAGGGGTGCAGACATGTTTAATAATTCTTTCATCAAGACGGCGTCTTGATCTACTTTAGCGGTTGAAGTAGAACATCCTACCGGTTTAAAATAGGCTACATTCAAACCTTCTTGTTTAAATTTTAATGCTAGTCCCACTGCCAAAGCAGTCTTACCACTGCCTGCAGAACCCATAATATAGAGGCTTTTCACAGGTAACACCTCCTGGTGATTAATAAATAAAGTTACAACTCAATGGTGATTTTAATATCTAATGCCGCATATCCGTCAGTGTAAGAAAAAAGTGGGTTTATTTCCAATTCGCTGATTTCCTCGAAATCTAAAATTAATTTCGCTGCCCTAGCCACCATATCGATGAGACTCATCATATCTGCTGGTTTGTCACCCCGAAATCCTCTCAATAAGGTGGAAGCTTTTGTTTCAGCGATCATAGCAGTTATTTCAGCAAAGGTTATTCCCTTTGCTAACCTAAAGGAGACATCCTTTAAGAGATTTACGTAAATTCCTCCAAGTCCAAAGGCAATTAATGGACCAAACTGTACATCTCGTGTCATGCCAACGATAAGTTCTGTCCCCTTTGGCATCATTTTACTAACCTCGATGCCGTAGGGAATAACACTTGGTAAATAACGCTGTACATTTTCGATAATATCAATATAAGCATTGCGAACTTCTGTGGCATTATTTAAACTTGCTCTTACGCCTCCGACATCGGATTTGTGTAAAATCTTTGGTGAAGCCACCTTTAGTACCACCGGATAACCCATTGCTTCAGCTACTGCTACAGCCTCCTCCGGTGTGGTTGCTAATTTAACAGGTACTGCAGAGATGCCATAGGCCATTGCCACAGCTGCAGCCTCACTGCCAAGGAGCACACTTCTCCGATCTCTAATTACATCATAAAAAATAGCCTTTACTTGGTTAGAGTCAATATCACTATAGGTTATTTCTTCTCCGTCAGTTTGTTTATCCGCTCGAAATGTATAATTAACCATGCCTGCTATACTGTGAATAGCGGGTTCAGGAAAGGTAAAATTAGGGATTTTGGCACGGGATAGCATTTTTACCCCTTCAGCCAAAGCTAAACCTCCCATATAGGCAGTAAAAATAGGTTTATCTGGATATTTATCATGTAGGTCTATAATTTTTTTGGCTATATTTTCTGGATCTGCTGCCGCAGTTGGACAGACCAAAATTAATACACTGTCAACATTGGGGTCCTTTAATACTGTTTCAATGGTAAAGCCATAGCGATCTGCCTTAGCATCAAAGACAATATCAACGGGGTTATAGATATTTGCTTCCAGAGGGAGATTTTCTCTGAGGGCGTCTAAGGTTTCTTTTTCAAAGCGTGCCATAGATAAGCCGGAGTTTTCTACAGTATCTGAGGCAACAATACCTGGACCACCGGCATTAGTAATGATGGCTACCCGATCGCCTCCTGGCAGTGGCTGATAGGAAAAACACTTTGCAAGATCGAATAATTCTGTCATTGTACGTGCCCTTAAAATACCAGCCTGGGTAAAGGCTGTCTCATAGGCCAAGTCACTACCCACCAAAGCTCCTGTATGAGAAGAAGCTGCCAGGGATCCTGCCTGGCTGGCTCCAAACTTTAGTACAACAACGGGCTTTTTTTGGGAGGCTTTACTGGCTGCCTCTAAAAATTCCTCACCCTTTCGGACATCTTCAAGATAACAAAGAATTACTTTAGTTGCCGGATCATCGGCCAAGTAATGAATTAAACCAGTTTCACATAAATCGGCCTTATTACCGAGACTAAAAACACGACTAAATCCTAACCCTACTGTTTTAGACCAGTCCATAATAGAAAGTAAGATTGCACCGCTCTGGGATATGAAACCAATGTCACCTTGTTTAGGAAATGATGGTGAAATAGATGCATTGATAGGGATTAGGGTGTCCAGTATCCCTTCGCAGTTTGGCCCAAACATGCGGATACCGTATCTATTACATATAGAGGTAAGTCTTTTTTCTAGTTTAAGCCCTTCGGGTCCTATTTCACTAAAATAAGAAGAAATTACTACAGCAATTTTTATGCCTATTTTTCCACATTCCTCAAGAACATCTGGACAACTGGATGCCGGAACACAAACAACGGCTAGGTCAATGGGCTTGGGAACATCACTAACCCTTTGATAACATGTCAGACCTTCAATTTCATGTTCAACAGGGTTAATCGGAAATATTTCCCCAGTAAAACCACTATTAATAACATTTTTAACCAAAACGTTGCCGACTTTGCCGGCCATTTTAGAAGCCCCTATTATGGCCACAGAATTGACTGCCAATAATGGGGTTAATTCTGCCATTTACTTCACCACCCTTGCATGTGAATTGACAGTATTATTAGCTATTAGCCATTAGCTCTTAGGGTATAAAAAGCTAAAGGCTAATGGCTAACAGCTAAAGGTTATTTTTAGTTTTTCCACAAAGTAGTCCATAAAACCTCTATTTTGGTAACTAACGGAATAATTTTTTAAATAGGACTAACATTATATTCAAGAATATGCCGGCTATGATTAAAAAAACAATGGAAGAAAGCATGATTAAAAGTAAGCTGGTCACAATAAAAAAAGGAGAGTAGGAGAGGTGTTGATAAATTGGCTGCAGTACTGGTATAGCAAAGGAACTAGATACTCCAGGAGGTTGATAAAGTAACCAAGTGAAAAAGGTTGCCAGAGAAGCATGGGCTACCCTTGTGAGTATAAAAATTCCCATTCTAATATCAGTCTTGGCAATCATAGATGCCACTTGGGCGTGAATGGAAAGTCCGCTCCAGCCCAAAATCATTGCTACGGCCATAAGCCTTTGTATTTCAGTGGCATTGGCTTCTGATGCTAGTTTTGTACCAATAGTCATTTCAAATAGGCCGCTGGCCAGAGACTGTAATATTTCAGGAGACATGCCCAGTGGGACTAATATTAACCCCAAAGCAGATGCTAGAAGTCTAATAACTCCCACATAATCCAATAACCTAATAATAACAGCGAATAATATAATAAACCCGCCAATGTTTAACAATTTATGGACAGAGGAACTAACTGCTTCTCCTAGAAGTTGACCTAGAGGTGGACGCCCTTCAGATGCCTCATGAAGGAAAGCTTTAATGGCATGTTTAATGTTCCAATGTGAAAGATAGTTTTGATTCAATCTACTCTCATTGGGGCCATAAAAGCGAAGAAATAGCCCTAAAATTAAGTTTGCTAGATAATGTGATCCGGCAATTACCATACCTAATTCAGGGCGCCCAAACATACCAACTGACACGGCAGTAAGCATAAAAAGAGGACTGGAGTTGTTTGTAAAGCTCATTAATCGTTCTGCTTCTATTCTAGTGCAGAGTCCCTGCTGACGTAATTTGGCAGTGACCATACTACCTATAGGATAACCGCTAGTAAAACCAATAACCATGACAAAGGCACCAGTACCTGGCACGTTGAAAAGAGGTCGCATAATGGGTTCCAGGAGTACCCCCATGAAACGAACAAGACCTAGCTTCATTAGTATCTCAGAAGCAATAAAAAAAGGAAGTAGGGAGGGGAAAACTATATTCCACCATGCTTTTAGACCATTCACTGAACCCTCATAGACGATTTTTGGTTGGATAATCATTCCCAACACAAAGCATACAGCCAGCCCTACCCAGACCAGGGATTTGTATTCTTGTTTATTTAACAAGGTATACCAACGTCTTTTTAGGGACAAATATATCACCCCGTAACTTTTGTTTAGAGTCCTTTAATTATATATAAATGGAAATTCTTAACTTTAGACCAAATGCTTAAAGCAGTTTGCCATTATACAGTAATTTTCCTTGACAAATAATTAGCCACTTTATATAATGAGTTTTGTTAATTGAGGTGACTTGCGAACAAGTGAATATTAATATTTTAAAAATTCGGAATGCATCAGGCGATAGAATTAGCTTTGATGTCAAAAAGGAAATTGATAAGGTTACCTTAAGTGGTCAAGAATTTACCTTTGTAGGACCTGTGGAGGCGTTTGGAGAAATCGTCAACAGGAACGACACCTTTTTGTTAAAGGGAGAGGCCAAGGCGGTAGTTTCTACTTGCTGTGTAAGATGTCTAGAACCTTTTCAAATAGAGTTACATAGTATTTTAAATGAAATCTACGGCAAAACAAAAGATTTACAGAATCCTGATGATGAATTGATCGAGTTTGATGGGAACGTTTTAAATATTGAACCAGAAGTGGTTAAGTCTCTGTTAATGGAAATACCCATGCGATTGGTTTGTTCACCTGAATGCCGTGGTTTATGCCAAGGGTGTGGGTGCAACCTAAATATAAAGCAGTGTGACTGCGAAAATAAAGCCATAGACCCAAGGTTGGCTGTGCTTAAGAAATTACAATAATAAGGTTTAATTATTTGAAGGGGGTGTAAGAAAATGGGTGTTCCAAAAAGGAAACTTGCTAAGCACCGGGGAAGACAGCGCCGGGCTATGAACATGAAGTTAGAAGCCCCCAGCCTAGTAGCATGCCCGCAGTGCCATGCATTAATTCAACCGCATCATCTCTGCCCTGAATGTGGTTACTACAAGAATCGCGAAGTTATTGCAGCCAATAAATAATGCGAAAATGCACCCTTTCTCCATAGGAGAAGGGGTTTTTTCATTCTAGGATTTAAAACTTACATTTTAAGGAAAAATTGAGAGAAATGGTTTGCAATTGATACAGGATCTGGTTATAATTAGTACCAGGTACTAATTATATTGTGGTGGTATTATGTCTAGAAAAGGTAGCAGTAAAAATTTTAGGCAAAAAAGATTGACCGAGTATCTTCAAAACAACCCCTTGCTCAAAGATGAAGAATTGGCAGGTATGTTTGGTGTAAGTATTCAAACCATACGGTTGGACAGATCTGAATTAAATATTCCTGAGCTAAGAGAACGGATGAAAACGGCTTTACAGGCCAATAATCCGGTCCGTTCCCTAGGAAGTGATGAACTAGTCGGTGATCTACTGGATATCAAAGTTGGTAGTTTTGGCGTATCTCTATTAAAGATTACGTCAGAAATGACCTTGAGGAAAAATTTGGTAGCAAGGGGCCATCACTTATTTGCCCAAGCAAATTCTTTGGCTGTTGCCATTATTGATGCTGAGATCGTATTAACTGGTGCAGTAAGGGTACGATTTAAGCATCAAGTTAAATCAGGTGATTTAGTGATCTGCCAGGCGGAAGTCAGCAGTCAAAAGGGAAATAAAGCTACAGTCAGGGTTGTATCCCGTGTGGGAGATACGGTGGTCTTAGAAGGTATATTTACAGTTTTTGCCCTGGAAGAGGAGGGGAACCAGTGATAAGAATTGCATTAGATGCAATGGGTGGCGATCATGCGCCGATGGAAATTGTTCGGGGCGCTAGAGATGCAGCCCAGGAATTAGGTGTTCAGATAATATTAGTTGGAGATCAGGAGAAAATTGAAAGGGAACTGTCTGGAAATTTTGTAGAAGGTCTTATTTCCGTTGTTCATGCACCTGAAGTGATAGGTATGAGTGAACATCCCGTCAGTGCCCTACGTAAAAAGAAAAATTCTTCCATTGTATTGGCAACAAAAATGGTCAAGGAAGGTGCCGCCGATGCCCTTGTATCTGCAGGCAGCACTGGTGCGCAAATGGCTTCTTCTTTACTAATCCTAGGCCGTATCACCGGTGTCGATCGCCCGGCCATCAGTACACTACTGCCAACTGCCAAAGGAGTATTGGTACTGTTGGATGCAGGAGCCAATGTAGATTGTCGTCCTCAGCATCTAAAACAGTTTGCAATTATGGGTTCTCTTTACGCAGAAAAGGTTTTGGGGCTTCATGAACCTAAGGTCGGCTTGGTAAATATTGGGTCCGAAGAAACAAAAGGTAATGAATTGACTTTAGCTGCGTATCAGCAATTAAAGGAAACTAATATTAACTTTGTTGGTAATGTGGAAGGCCGAGATTTATTTCTAGGCAATAGTGATGTCGCTGTTTGTGACGGGTTTGTAGGAAATGTTATTTTAAAGTCTGCTGAGGGATTGGCCATGAGTCTTTTAGGGATGTTTCAACAAGAATTGGGCAGACTTGAAGATGTTATTGGAATTGAACGTATTATGCATATGATGGGCGGTTTTAAACGTCGCATGGATTATGCTGAATATGGCGGTGCACCACTTCTAGGTGTTAATGGTGTTTCGGTAATTTGTCACGGTAGTTCTAAGGCCCGAGCCATTAAGAATGCTTTGTGTGTGGCTAAGGAGACAGTAGAACAGGGACTGATTCCGGCCATCAAAAAGAGTTTGGAAAATGATAAGGGGGTAGAAGAGTAATATGCCCAACCACCTGATTCAGGCTGGCATCCTAGGAGTAGGTAGTTTTCTACCTGAACGGATACTTACTAATAAAGAATTAGAAGAGACAGTAGATACCACCGACCAATGGATAAAGTCACGCACTGGCATAAGGGAACGAAGAATTGCTGAACCAGAAATGTCAACCTCAGATTTAGCCCTACTGGCCTCTCGCAAAGCACTGGAAAATGCCGGTATAGGGCCTGAGGAATTAGATCTTATTATCTTGACTACGTGCTCTAAGGATATGATTATACCCGCAGGGGCCTGTCTGGTTCAACAGGGACTGGGTGCATCTAAGGCAGGTGCCTTTGATTTGGAAGCAGGATGCACTGGTTTTATTTACGGTTTAACCATCGCCACTCAATTCATTGCCACTGGAGCCATGAAGCATATTCTTGTTATTGGTGCAGAAAATTTGTCTAAGGTAGTCAATTGGGAAGATCGCAACACTTGCGTCCTATTTGGTGATGGAGCTGGTGCTGTTGTGGTAGGCCAGGTAAATGCTAACGAAGGGGTACTGGCCACAAATTTAAGTGCCGAAGGGTCAGGTTGGCAACACCTGTATATACCAGCAGGTGGTTCTAAGATGCCTGCTGATCCCGTAACTGTTGAGAAAAAGCTTCATTATGTACATATGAATGGAAAAGAAGTTTTTCGCTATGCAGTTAGGGTTATGGAAGAAGAGTCACTAAAGCTTGTCAAGGCGGCTAATTTAGAATTAAGTGATATAGATCTATTAATTCCACATCAAGCAAATAACAGGATTATCGAACATGCCGCTAAAAAATTAGGTCTGTCCATGGATAAAGTTGTAGTAAATTTAGATCGCTACGGTAATACCTCTTCTGCTTCTATTCCCATTGCTTTGGCAGAGGCTGTGGAATCTGGCCGGGTAAAAGCTGGGGATAACATAGTAATGGTGGCCTTTGGGGCTGGCTTAACTTCCGGTGGAGTTGTATTGAAGTGGAGAGAAAGGTAGGGATAGTACATGAAGATAAGCACTAGATTATGTAACTTACTGGGAATCAAGTACCCTATTTTACAAGGCGGTATGGCTTGGGTCTCCACCGCAGAACTGGCTGCAGCTGTTTCCGAAGCTGGGGGTCTGGGAATCATTGGGTCGGGACATGCGCCAACTGAATGGCTTGAGGAACAGATACAAAAGGCCAAAAGTCTAACAAATAAACCCTTTGGGGTTAATATCATGCTCATGTCTCCTTTTACGGATCAAAACATGCAGTTAATTATTAAAGAAAGAGTTCCAGTAGTTACTACCGGTGCGGGAAACCCTGGCAAATATGTACCTGCCTTAAAAGAAATTGGTACCAAAGTCATACCTGTTGTTGCCTCTGTGGCCCTTGCCCAACGTATGGCTAGGGCTGGTGTGGATGCTCTAATTGCTGAGGGTGGAGAGTCTGGGGGACATATTGGAGAATTACATACCATGCCCTTGGTACCTCAGGTGGTGGATGCCGTAGATATTCCGGTTATTGCAGCAGGGGGCTTTTTTGATGGTAGAGGCTTAGTAGCTGCCTTGGCTCTGGGTGCACAGGGAATCCAGATGGGGACCCGCTTCATGTGTGCTTCCGAATGTACCATCCACAATAATGTTAAAGAAATTATTATAAAAGCTAAAGACCGTGAAACAGTTGTGACTGGCCGTACCACAGGCCATCCTGTTCGGGTTGTCCGTAATAAGCTAACCAGACACTTTGAAGAAAGGGAACGCCAAGGTGCTTCCCTGGAGGAGTTGGAGAAACTGGGTGTTGGCAGGCTAAGAATGGCGATGGTAGATGGGGATATTCAGCAAGGGTCAGTAATGGCTGGACAAATTTCTGCTATGGTAAAGAAAATTGAGCCGGCTGCAGATATCATTCAGGACATTGTTGGTGGTGCCGAGCAAGTAATAGGGCGAATAGCCAGAGGGGAGTTTTAGAAATGTCTAATACGGCATTTGTATTCCCTGGCCAGGGTTCCCAATATGTGGGTATGGGTAGGGAGTTGTATGATGATTTTTCGGTGTTTCGCGAAACCTTGGAAGAAGCAAACGATGCACTGGGATATGATTTAACCAAATTGTGTTTTGAGGGGCCAGCGGAAGAGCTAAACAGTACGGTAAATACGCAACCTGCCCTATTGGCTAATAGTGTTGCATCGTTACGGGTTTTGAATCAGGAATGTGGCTTAGTTCCTACTGTGGTGGCAGGTCATAGTCTTGGCGAATACTCTGCATTGGTGGCAGCAGGTTCCCTGCAGTTTTCAGATGCCATCAAGGTTGTGCGACAAAGAGGAAAGTTCATGCAAGAGGCTGCCCCTGTGGGGTCCGGCGGTATGGCAGCAATCCTGGGGTTGGATAGACAAAAGGTGATTACTTGTTGTCAGGAGGCTTCAGCCAACGGAGTGGTGGAACCGGTAAACTTTAATTGTCCAGGTCAAATAGTCATCGCTGGAGATAAGGTTGCTTTACAGCGAGCTATGGAACTGTGCCGTGTAGCTGGAGCAAAGAGAGCCATTGAATTGGCAGTAAGTGGCCCTTTTCATTCCAGCCTAATGCGTCCGGCTGGTGAAAGATTATCCGAGGTATTAGCACAAATTGATGTCCTTGATCCCAAAATCCCTGTCATAGCCAATTTCAATGCTGATTATGTAAGAAACGCAAATGAGATTAAAGATTCTTTAATAAAACAGATATCTGGAGCAGTCCTTTGGGAAGACAGTGTGCAAAGGATGACTGCAGAGGGTATTAGTACCTTGGTTGAATTAGGACCGGGTAAAGTATTGTGCGGTTTAGTTAAGAAAATAAATAAAGGTATGCGTACCAGTAACATAGAAGATTTGGCAAGCTTGGAAAAAGTCCTTGCACTGTTCAAGGAGGTTGGCTAAAATGTTTCTGAATGGTAAAGTTGCCATTGTCACCGGAGCGTCCCGTGGAATTGGCAAAGCTATTGCCCTGGCATTGGCTGGTGCCCAGGCTGATATTGTTGTAAACTATGCGGGAAGGGCTGATGCAGCTGAAGAAACTGCTGCTGCCATTCGCCAGTTGGGACGACGGGCCTTGGTATATCAGGCAGACGTAGCAAACACTCAACAGGTGCAGGAAATGGTTAATGCAGCTCTTAACGAGTTTGGTAAAGTAGATATATTAGTTAATAATGCTGGCATAACCAGGGATAACTTAATCCTTCGCATGAAGGAAGAAGATTGGGATAGCGTTTTATCAGTGAATCTTAAATCTGCCTTTAATACCATTAAAGCAGTGGCCAAACCTATGGTAAAGGCTCGCTATGGTCGAATTATTAACATTTCTTCGGTGGTTGGTCTTTATGGCAACGCTGGCCAGGCAAACTATTCTGCAGCTAAGGCTGGCTTAATTGGCCTTACCAAATCAATGGCTAAAGAACTTGGGCCTCGTAATATTACTGTAAATGCTGTGGCACCGGGTTTTATTATGACCGAAATGACCGAACATTTAACTTCAGAGGCCAGAGAAAAATTGACATCAGCCGTTGCTTTAAACCGTTTGGGAAAATCAGAGGATGTGGCAAGCATGGTTGCCTTCTTAGCCAGTGATTTCTGCAGCTATATTACTGGGCAGGTAATTGGCGTTGACGGAGGAATTGCAATATAACTGTCGTGGCATTTTTTGCCTCGATATTCATTATTATGTAATAAAGATTTAATTTCCCGGAGGGGGGTGAATTTATGTTTGATAAGATTAAGGCAATTATTGTAGATCAACTGGGTGTTGAGGAAGATGATGTGAAAATGGAAGCTTCTTTTGTGGATGATCTGGGTGCTGATTCTCTTGATATTGTTGAGTTAGTCATGGCCTTAGAAGAAGAGTTTGGTATTGAGATTCCTGATGAAGAGGCAGAAAAGATTCGCACTGTAGGTGATGCTGTAAAATTTATCCAGGACCGCCAGTAGTTTTGGTAAAAGTCCCGGTAGAAAAGCCGGGGCTTTTTTCCACTATCGTAAAGTATTGCCTTGAGCCATGAGCCATGGGCCTTGGGCTATTTGTACATGTTATTATTAAAGGTATTTAGCTCATGGCCCATGGCACACGGCCCATGGCCCAACGCATATCTATGTCACTGGTTTGTGACTGTAATATTTTACTGTTATTGTAAAGAGTGGGCGATTCAAAAAATTGTATAAAGAAATTAAATTTTTCTAACAATGTAAGGAGGAAGTTATTTTGTTAAAGCGGGTTGTTGTAACCGGGATGGGAGTAATCTCTCCTGTAGGCACCGGACTAGACAATTTCTGGACTGCTCTAACTTCAGGGGTTTCTGGAATTGCCAAAATCACCAGGTTCGACCCGACCGACTATTCCACCCAAATTGCGGGTGAGGTAAAGGATTTTGATTACTCCCAGTATTTAGAGAAAAAAGAGGCCCGTCGTATGGACAAGTTTTCCCAATATGCAGTTGTATCTGCAGCAATGGCCATAAAGGATGCAGGCCTTGATCTTGATACTTTAGATAAGGATCGTACGGGTGTTATCATTGGGTCTGGTATTGGTGGCATGGAAACCTTTGAGGAACAATGCAAGGTGCTGATTAATCGGGGGCCAAGTAGGATTAGCCCTTTCTTAATACCTATGATGATTGCAAACATGGCCGCAGGTCAGATTGCCATTAAATTTGGTTTTAAGGGACCAAACATTACAACCATTACTGCCTGTGCTTCCAGTGGTAATGCTATTGGTGATGCCTTTAAACTCATTCAGAGGGGCAATGCAGAGGTTGTTATTACCGGGGGAACTGAAGCACCCATTACGCCATTGGCTGTGGCAGGTTTTTGTTCTGCTAAGGCTATGTCTACCAATAATGAACAACCAGAACAGGCTAGCAGACCCTTTGATGTAAACAGGGATGGCTTTGTTATGGGGGAAGGTGCTGCCATGATGGTACTGGAAACCCTAGAGCATGCCCAAAAACGGGGAGCCCAGATCTATGCTGAGATTGTCGGTTATGGTAGTACCTGTGATGCATATCATATTACAGCCCCAGATCCGGAAGGTTCCGGTGCTACTATGGCTATGCAGATGGCCTTGGAGGATGCAGGGCTAAAACCTGAGTCCGTACAGTATATTAATGCCCATGGTACATCCACACCTGTGGGGGATGTAGCAGAAGTGGGAGCTATTAAAAAGGTATTTGGTGAACATGCCTATAAGCTGGTGGTTAGCTCAACCAAATCCATGACTGGTCATATGCTTGGCGCAGCTGGAGCCATTGAAGGAATTGCATCAGTACTTACTATAAATAATAATCTAGTACCCCCTACTATTAACTTAGAGAACCCTGACCCAGCCTGTGACCTGGATTTTGTTCCTAACAAAGCCCGGGAAATGAATGTAGATGTCGCACTTTCGAACTCCTTTGGGTTTGGTGGTCATAACGTTACATTAGCCTTTAAAAAGTTTAATCTTTAGATCGTTGGTGATCCATTTTGTCTAGACAGGACGAGCATACCAATCGACTTAAAACAAGACTGGGGTTTAAATGGCATAGTCCCACTTTATTGATACAGGCACTGACTCATAGTTCTTGTGTTCATGAAAGTAGAGGACATGGTTTGTGCCATAATCAAAGACTAGAATTTTTAGGGGATGCAGTGTTAGAACTAATTATTAGCGAGCATTTATATAAACTGTTCCCCGATAGAACTGAGGGCGAATTAACTAAAATGAGGGCTGCCTCAGTTTGCGAGCCATCATTGGCTAAAGTTGCCCGAGGATTGGATTTGGGGCGTTGCCTGCGCATGGGGCGCGGTGAAGAACGTTCCGGTGGCAGGGAGCGGCCATCCATCTTAGCAGATGCCTTTGAAGCATTGTTGGGTGCAATTTATCTAGACCAGGGGTTGGATGTCTCAAAGGATTTTGTTTTGAATTACCTCAGTTCTATCATAGAGGATGTTGTAGCCGGAAGGTTGGATAGGGATTACAAGACGGAATTGCAAGAAATTCTACAACAAACATCCCCTGAGCCCTTGACCTATACGATTATGGATGAAAGCGGCCCAGACCACGATAAAACCTTTACAGCTGGTGTTATTTATCGAGGTAGAATAATCGGCAAGGGTAGTGGTCATTCCAAAAAAGAGGCAGAACAGCATGCAGCTAGAGATGCTTTTCAGCATCTTGATGAGATAAAAAAATCCAGTTCTTCAATAACTGGACCCGCCCGATAAAGAAACAGGCAACAGGGGGGCAGGCGTATTGGTTTTAAAAAGATTGGATATTCAGGGTTTTAAGTCCTTCGGTGATCGTGTAAAGTTAGAGTTTCACCCGGGTCTATCAGTTGTTGTTGGTCCTAATGGCAGTGGCAAAAGTAATATTTCAGATGCCATTAGCTGGTGTCTTGGTGAACAACGAGCATCTTCACTAAGGGGAGGCCGGATGGAGGATGTTATTTTTGCCGGCAGTCACAAGAGAAAACCCATTGGTTTGGCAGAAGTAACTCTAACTTTAGACAACACCGCCAAAATGTTCTCCTTGCCCTATGAGGAAGTATCTGTTACCCGACGCTTATATCGTTCTGGTGAAAGTGAGTATTTGATTAATAAGGTGCCCTGCAGACTTAAAGATATCCATGCATTGTTTATGGATACTGGTTTAGGTCGCGGGGCCTACTCTCTTATTGGGCAAGGTAAAGTAGATGAAATTTTGAGCAGTAGACCCGAGGAAAGGCGCTCAATTATTGAAGAAGCTGCGGGCATTGTGAAGCACCGTCGACGCAAAGAAGAAGCCTTACGAAAATTATCTGCAGCCCAGCAAGATCTTAATCGGGTTTCAGATATTATTAATGAATTGGCAGGACGTATCGATCCCCTGGCAGAGCAAGCAGAAATGGCCAGGGAATATAAAGCTTTATACAAGCAAGCTTGGGATTTGGAATTATCTTTGTATAAGAGGGATTGGGAAGATTTAACAGCTAAAGAGAAGGATTTAGCAAGCCAACTGGAAAAACTTAAGCATGAATATAAGGATGAAAGACCGGCCATTGAAAGGGATCTTGAAATGGCTAAGTCTGAGCTCCATAAAATAGAAATAGATATAAATTCTTTAAAAGAACAACTAATCCAGTTAGCCAGTAACAATGATCGATTAAATAATAAATATGAATTAATAAATCAACAAATAAATCATAATACCGCTGAACAACAAAGGGTGGAAAAGGAACTCAAGGAATCAACTGATTTATTGCAAAGGCTAAAACAGGAACTGGTTGCTGAAAAGGCAAAGGTTAAACAGATTAAAGAGAATATTGATGTTCAAAAAAACACTGAATATGATCATTTGTTAGAAAAGCTGAATCAACAGGTGTTGGTTAACCAGGAATTGTTCCAAAATTTAAACACAGACTTAATTGAACAGTTAAATAAGGTTGCCAACCAACGAAATCTCCAAAACCAGGCGATGGATCGGAGAGGTCAATTAGGTCATCGCTTGGAACACTTGAATAAAGTGTCCCGAGAGGTAAGTGAAAAAGAACAATCTCTGGGGTCTTTAATTCAAGCCGCTAGCAAGAGGGTTGAAAATCTATGTTTCGAGCGTCAGCAGGTGGAGAAAAAAATACAGGACTCAGAAGGGGAACTGTTAAACCTGAACCAGTTATTATCCCAGGAACAAGCTAAATTATCTTCATCTAAGGAAGAAATGGTTGCAAAGCACTCACGTCTCAAAGTGCTGGAAGAAAATCTTAACTCCCACAGCGGTTTTATGAAACCAGTTCGTGAATTATTAAAGGTAACCAAACAGAATAATAGTAGTTTGCTTGGTATTTGCGGAGCAGTAGCAGACTTGATTAAGGTACCTAAGGGGTTTGAGACTGCTATGGAAGCTGCACTGGGAGGGGCATTGCAAAACCTAGTAACAGAAACCTCACGCCAAGCTAAGGAAGCTATCGAATATTTAAAGAGACAAAATCTGGGTAGGGTAACCTTTTTACCACTGGATTCGTTACGTCCTACCCCTCCCGGTGATTGGGAGAAAAAGGCACTGGGGTTACCAGGTGTTATTGGATTGGCAGCCAACCTAATTAAAGTAGATGCTAAGTATCGGCAAGTGGTTGATCTACTATTGGGAAGACTGATTGTGGTAGATACGCTAAGTAATGCCATTGAAGTTGCCAGACAAATGCAGCAAAGACTCCGTATTGTAACCCTTACAGGTGAGCTATTCAATCCCGGTGGGTCATTATCTGGAGGTGGGACAGTACGTAATGCAGGAGGTATGTTACATACACGCCGCGAGAGAGACGAACTTGCCAAGGTTGTTCAGGAACTACATCTACTGGTACAGGATTTAACTAAGAAGCTTTCGGAACAACAACAACTTCAACAGCAATGTTTAGAAAGAAATAAAAGTTTCCAACAGAAACTTATAATTTTGGGTCTGGATATACAAGCAGCTGAAATGGATTTAAGCAAAACCAAGGAAGAAATGTCTAGAACTAAGGAACGCCGCCAGGAAAGCCAATATCAAATACACAACATAGAACAAGAAATGAAACAATGGTTGCAGTCGGAAAAGGAAGCCACAAGAAAACTGTCCGGTCTAGAAACGGAACTGGAACAGCTTCAAGAGAAGATTAATTTGACTCAAGAAGAACTTGCCAAGGCCAGAAACCAAAAGACTGAGTTGGAAACTATGGTAAATCAGGAAAAAGTACGACTGGCTGAATTGCGTCAGGAAATGCTTGGGGTAGAAAAGATTATTTACCGTTTAGAAAAAGAGATTGAAGAAAGAACGATGTCAATTGTCAGATCTAAAGAACTTCGGCAAAGCTTAACGGTTAAAAATGAGCAGTTGGAACAGCAGTTAGCACAGGTGCTTATTGATATAGAGTATTCACAAAATGAACACTTGAAAATGACGGAAAAGCTTAAGGCTAAACAGTCTCTGCAAGATACAGCAAGTACCCTTGTGCAGGAATTGACAATAAACTTGCGGGAGAAACAAGAATTATGGCTGCAGCTTAGTCAGAAGGCCCACTCCTTAGAACTTCAGCAGGCTCGGATTCAAACAGAAATAGAACTATTAAAGTCAAGGCTAATGGAACATGATATAAGTGATCTAGCTCAAATTAATGTTGAACCTGCTGCAGTTAAAAAACAAGCCCGTTGCGAATTACAAGAGCTTAAGGCCCGGATGGCTGAGATGGGTCCAGTTAACACCGGGGCAGAAACAGAATACCACGAGGTTATGAAAAGGTATCGTTTTCTTGAGGAGCAAAGGAATGATTTAGAAGAAAGTAAAAATTCACTGGATCAATTAATTGAGGAACTTAATAGGCTAATGTCAAGTCAATTTACAGCAGCCTTTAAGATAATAAATCTAAATTTTTCAAGGGTTTTTGAACAATTATTTGGCGGCGGTGAGGCTTTAATGTCTCTCACCGAGGGGGATACCTTGACCTGTGGTATAGAAATTACTGCACGTCCGCCTGGGAAGAAAAACCAAAGTCTATCCTTACTTTCCGGCGGAGAGAGGGCATTAACAGCCATTGCTTTACTTTTTGCTATATTAAAATATAAACCTAGTCCTTTTTGTGTACTGGATGAGATTGAAGCATCGCTGGATGAAGCCAATGTACATCGGTTTGCAGAGTACCTTTCCCGTACATCGGATGAAGTTCAATTTATTGTTATTAGTCACCGCAAGGGGACCATGGAAAAGGCACAGTCTCTTTATGGAGTAACAATGGACGAAAATGGCGTAACTAGATTACTTTCTATGTCCTTGGAAGAGGTAAATGGCAAGAAGAGGTTGGCCTAGGTGATCTCTAAGTCCGGTTCAGGGTGAGGTTGACATTGTCAATTAATAGGCATTATATTAGGGACAGGCCTTTGGCAAAATATTGAGGTTTGAACTGGAGGTTTTACAGAGTGGGTTTTTTTAACAGATTAAAAGAGAGCTTAAGCAAAACCCGTCAAGGCTTTATTGAAAAAATTGATCAGGTTGTTACGGGTCGAAAGGGTATTGATGAGGAGCTGTATGAAGAATTAGAAGAGATTTTAATTCAAGCAGATGTTGGCGTTAATACAACTATGAAGCTGGTAGAACGGGTCCGGAAAGGTGTAAAAGCCAGAAATGTACAGGAGGCATCCCGTTTAAAGGATATTTTCCAAGAGGAATTGGCTTACTTAATGGGTGAAAAAATAACACCTATTCAGCTAAATCCTGAGGGTCCTACTGTTATCATGGTGGTAGGGGTGAATGGTGTAGGCAAAACCACTACCATTGGTAAAATGGCACATAATTTTAAAGAACAGGGCAAGAAAGTTATGCTGGCTGCCGGGGATACTTTCCGAGCTGCTGCCATTGACCAGCTTGAGATTTGGGCCGAACGAGTAGGGGTGGACATTATCAAACATCAGGAAGGTTCCGATCCCGGTGCCGTAGCCTATGATGCTGTGCATGCTGCTCGCTCTCGTAAAGTAGACATTCTATTGGTGGACACTGCCGGTCGTCTGCATAATAAGAGTAATCTTATGGATGAATTAAGAAAAGTACATAAGATAATTACCCGGGAACTGCCCGGAGCACCCCATGAGGTATTGTTAATATTGGATGCCACTACCGGACAAAATGCTTTGAATCAGGCTAAAATATTTAGTGAGGCAGTTAATGTCACTGGGATTGCTTTAACCAAATTAGATGGCACAGCTAAGGGCGGTGTGGTAACCTCCATTGTAACTGAAATGGCTATTCCAGTTAAGCTCATTGGTATTGGTGAACGAATGGATGATTTGCGTCCCTTTGATCCAAAGGATTTTATCGATGCTCTTTACGGCAAATCAAAGGACGACGAATAGTTTCTCAATAATTGCAAATCCTATCCTTGAAATAAAAGAGGAGGGATTTTTATGCCAGATGTAACATGCACAGTTTCCAACTGCAAATATTACACAGAAGGAAACCTTTGCACTGCACAACAGATCATTGTACAAAATGATGGTCAAGGCGGTGGTATTAAACCTGACGCTAACATGCACAATCTTTCACAAACACCTGCCAACAGTGTCGATGATACCTGTTGTCAAACCTTTAAAAACGTTAATGGCTAAAAATTCAAAAAGCATCCCTCTGGGGTGCTTTTTGAATTTTTAGCCATTAGCTTTTAGGAATGCTTTGCTTAGGGGTCTTGTGTTGTACATCTGTGTCATCTCTTGAAATAATGAGGTTTTTGCCTAGGCGGATATTAAATTCAAACCAGTCACTTTAGGGAAACTATTAGTAAGCTAAAGGCTAATGGCTAAAAGCTAACGGCCGACGGCTCGTTTATTGACCAGACTGGAAAAATCAATTAAAATTGGAGGAAAACATACCCAGTAAGGAGAATATTTCACGTTTGTATATACCATTCTAACCTAAGAACATTTTAGAAAGGGAGATTCTATAAATGAGCGTTCGAATAGCTATTATTGGTGGAACAGGCGTTTATGACCCTAAGATTTTAGATAATATTAGGGACGAAAAAGTAGCTACTCCCTATGGGGAAGTTGATTTGAAAATAGGGGACTACCAAGGCAAATCTGTTGCTTTTTTAAACCGACATGGGGCAGGACATTCTGTGCCACCTCACCTGGTAAACTATCGAGCTAATATTGCAGCCCTTAAGGAACTGGGTGTTAAAAGTATTTTTGCTACTGCGGCAGTGGGTTCCTTGAATAAAAATATGGCACCAGGACATTTTGTTTTTTCAGATCAGTTTTTGGACTTCACTAAAGTGCGCAAAAACACCTTTTTTGAAGGTGGGAAGCAAGGTGTTGTGCATATTGATATGACTGATCCCTACTGTCCTGAATTACGTAAAGTATTAGCAGCGGCAGGTGAGGAGTTAGGGTTAACTTATCATCAGTACGGAACCTATGTTACCTGTGAAGGACCACGTTTTGAAACCCCAGCAGAAATTAAAATGTATAAGCTGCTGGGAGGAGATCTGGTGGGTATGACCAGTGTACCAGAGGTTGTATTGGCCAGGGAGAAGGAGATGTGCTATGCCAATATTTCTATGGTAACAAACTATGCAGCAGGTATTTCTCCAACCAAATTAACCCATCGGGAAGTACTGGAAGTAATGGCTGAGAATGCCGAGAATCTCAAAAAACTTGCTATGAAGGCAATCAGCTTAATCGATGCTGAAAGGAGCTGTTTGTGTCAGGAGGCATTGGAAAAGCTGAACAAGGAGTGATCACACATTGAATGCAATTGTCTGGGAGAATAACAAGCTAAGGTTGCTGGATCAGACTAAACTACCCGGTACCATCGAGTATATAGATTGTAATGATTATCGTACGGTTGGAGAAGCTATTAAGCGATTATCAGTTCGTGGAGCACCAGCCATTGGAGCAGCTGCGGCCTACGGTTTGGTGGTAGGAGCTCAACAGATAGAAGCCAGTGACCGAAAGAATTTTTTAGAAAAACTAGAAGCCATTGCCGGAGAACTAGGTGCCACTAGACCCACAGCGGTAAATCTTCGTTGGGCCTTGGATAGAATGATGATGCGGTTAACCACTGCAACGGAGCAAAACATAGTAGAATTGAAAAAAATTATGCTGGAAGAAGCCCATGCCATCTATAATGAGGATGTGGAAAGCAACCGGAGTATGGGAGAATACGGTCAAGAGCTATTGCCTGAAGGAGCCAGAGTACTTACCCACTGTAATGCTGGTGCTTTAGCAACGGCTGGTTACGGTACGGCCTTGGGGGTAATACGTGCTGCCCATGAAAAGGGGAAAAAGGTCAGTGTTTATGCTGATGAGACAAGGCCTCTCTTACAGGGTGCAAGACTTACTTCATGGGAAATGGTACAGGAAGGCATCCCGGTTACACTTATTACTGACAATATGGCTGGTTACTTAATGTCAAAAAAAATGATTGACTGTGTTGTTGTGGGAGCAGATCGGATTACCGCCAACGGGGATGTGGCAAACAAGATTGGTACCTACGGTGTGGCTGTACTGGCAAATCACCATAACATACCTTTTTACGTGGCGGCACCCTTATCCACCATAGATATGACTCTCTCTACTGGAGAGAAAATTCCTATTGAGGAAAGGGATCCCAAAGAAGTTACCCATCATGGTGGGCAGCCCATGGCTCCAGATGGAGTACAGGTCTGGAATCCTGCCTTTGATGTTACACCAAATTCACTGGTTCAAGCAATTATTACTGAGAAGGGTGTTGTTTTACCCCCTTATACAGAGAACTTAGCTAAAATATGTAATAAAAAGCAGGAGGACTAGCATGCCAGAGTACATTGTGAGAGATATTAACCTGGCTCCTTCGGGAAGGCTAAAGATTGACTGGGTTAGCCAGCATATGCCAGTACTAAATGAAATTAGATCTCAGTTTGAAAAAGAGCAACCATTTAAAGGTTATCGGGTAGCAGTATGTATTCATCTTGAAGCCAAGACTGCCTATTTGGCAGAGGTATTAAAGGCTGGTGGTGCAAAGGTATCCATTGCTGGTTCCAATCCCTTATCCACCCAGGATGATGTTGCTGCAGCCTTGGCAGTGGGAGGTATAAACGTTTATTCTTGGTATAATGCTACAGATGAAGAATATGAAGATCATCTATTGCATCTAATCGATGACCAACCAGATATTGTTATAGATGATGGCGGTGATGTTGTTCAATTACTTCATACAAAGAAAGCAGAAGCAGCTTCCCGGGTTATTGGTGGGTGTGAGGAAACTACCACTGGAGTATTAAGGCTGCGTTCACTGGCCAAACAAGGTGAATTAAAATTCCCAATGATTGCGGTAAATGATGCTTATTGTAAGTATCTTTTTGATAACCGTTACGGTACAGGAGAATCTGTCTGGTCAGGTATTATGCGAACCACAAACCTTATTATTGCAGGTAAAACTGTAGTGGTAGCAGGCTACGGTTGGTGCGGCAAGGGTATCGCTATGCGGGCAAAGGGCATGGGGGCAAAGGTTATCGTTACCGAGGTAGACCCTGTTAAAGCCATTGAAGCATATATGGATGGGTTCCATCCTATGAATAGTATGGAAGCTGCCAAATTAGGCGATGTATTTGTTACTGTCACAGGGTGCAAGGATGTATTTACAGGTAAGCATTATGAACTTATGAAAGATGGAGCTATCCTCTGCAATGCTGGTCACTTTGATGTTGAAGTTAATAAACCCGACTTGGTAGCTTTATCCACCTCACGCAGAGTTGTTAGGAAGGATATTGAGGAGTTTTCCATGAAGGATGGTCGTAAAATATATCTGTTAGCAGAAGGGCGATTGGTTAACCTAGCTGCGGGAGATGGACATCCTGCTGAGATTATGGATATGTCCTTTGCACTTCAAGCTTTAAGTGCTCGCTATATATTGGAAAATGCTAAAAACTTATCCAAAGACGTCTATGTGGTACCTAAAGAAATTGATGATCGGGTGGCAAATCTAAAACTAAAATCTTTGGGTGTAACTATTGATACACTATCACCTGAGCAAGTGGCCTATATTAATGAGTGGAATCATGCCACCTAGGTAGGAGTGATAAATGAAGAAGAAAATTGAGCAAGTAAAACAGACAGTAGCACAGCTAGGTAAAAAAATGCTGGAGTCTGGGTTGGTTGCTGGAACCTGGGGTAATATCTCTTGTCGCATCAACGGGGAGAATTTAGTGGTGATAACACCCAGTGGCATGGATTATAATAACATTCAGCCCTCAGATATGGTCCTGTTGGATCTTGACGGTGGCGTTGTCGAAGGAACTCGCAAGCCATCCAGTGAGGCACCACTACACCTGGCAATTTATCGTAACAGAGATGATATATCTGGGATCGTCCACACTCACAGCGAAGTGGCCACAGCCTTTAGTGTTGTAAGGGAACCAATTGAACCAGTGGTGGAGGACGCAGCAATGTTAGTAGGAGGGTCAGTTGAAGTGGCCGGTTATGCATTACCTGGAACAGAAAAACTGGCTCAAAATGTAGTTGCAGCCTTAGGGAACCGCTATGCGGTATTAATGGCCAATCACGGCCTGGTTGGTGTTGGCCGGAGGGTTGAAGAAGCCTTTACGGTCTGCCAAGTGGTAGAAAAGTGTGCGAGGATCTATGCCTGGGCTAAGACCTTAGGAAAACCAGTTATTTTACCAGATCAAGATGTATTTGTGCTAAGCCAGCTTTATCGTGGTTCCTATGGCCAGCCTAAAAAATAGAGAGCACCCCTAAGGGGAGCAGTTTTAGGAGAGATGAATTTTGAATAGACTACTTGTCCGTGGTGCGACAATTCTAACAATGGAGGGTCCAGACGCCATTATTGACACCGGAGAGATATTAATTGAGGACGGCTGGATCACCCATGTGGGTCTACCAGGCTCGGCATCTGGTTCCTTTGATATGGATGAGATTATAGAAGCTGATGGTCAAGTGGTGATGCCTGGTTTTATTAACTGTCATACCCATGCTTCCATGACTTTACTTAGAGGATATGCTGATGATCTTCCCTTGATGACTTGGCTAGCGGAAAAAATATGGCCCTTTGAGGCAAAAATGACTGGTGAAGATATTTATTGGGGTGCCATGTTAGCTTGTTTGGAAATGATTAAGTCCGGTACCACCTGTTTTGGTGATATGTATGATAGTATGCATGATGTTGCCAGAGCAGTGGAGCAAACAGGCATGAGGGCCATGTTATCCCGTGGCATGATTGGTATTACACCTAATGCTGATAAAGCCTTACTTGATGCTGAAGAGCTTGCCAAGAATTGGAATGGCAAAGCAGATGGCAGGATCACTGTCATGCTGGGCCCCCATGCACCTTATACTTGTCCACCCGAATATCTAGACAAAGTAATGAATTTAGCTGCTAAGCATAAACTGGGCATTAACATCCATGTGGCAGAAACTTTGTCAGAGGTAGCAGACATTAAAAAGCAATATGGCAAGACACCTGTAAAACATCTGGATCATCTGGGATTATTTAAGTTTCCAGTGCTAGCGGCCCATTGTGTTCATTTGGATGAGGAGGAAATGGGTATCTTAGCCCAAAAGGCTATGGGTATTGCCTATAATCCTCAGAGCAATATGAAACTTGCCAGTGGCATAGCTCCGGTGGCAAGATTAATTGAATTAGGTGCAACTGTTGGGATTGGTACAGACGGTACCGCCAGCAATAACAACCTGGATATGCTGGAGGAATTAAGGGCTGGCTCATACCTGCAGAAGGTCAGCACTATGAATTCTGAAGTACTACCAGCCTATCGTAGCTTGCAGATGGCTACAATAGATGGAGCCCTTTGTATGGGGTTAGGCGACAGGGTCGGTTTAATCAAGGAAGGTATGAGGGGTGACCTAATCTTGCTAGACACTCAGGAACCCCACATGTGCCCGCAGCATAATCTGGTGGCAAATATTGCCTATGCTGCGAACTCATCAGACGTAAGAACAGTAATCATTGACGGTAAAATTGTTATGCAAGATAGAGTTGTTTTAACAATTGATGAAGATAGAGTTATGTATGAAGTTAGGGAACGGGCAGCACGTTTGGCCGGAGAATAGAATTGTTAGCCCAAGGGAGGGGAGTGGGAGACTTTGATCTCACTTCCATTTTTTGCTATTAGCCATTAGCTGTTAGCAATAGTAAAGCTAAAAGCTAAAAGCTATCTAGCCAATTCGGACCGAGTAACAGACTCAAGGGGACGGTTCTTCTGAGTCTTTAGCTATAACAGACTCAAGGGGACGGTTCTTCTGAGTCTTTAGCTATATAACCTAGACTCAAGGGACTGGAGACTCAGAAGAACCGTCCCCTTGAGTCGAAAAGCTAAAAGCTATCTAGCTAATTCGGACCGAGTTATAGAGTGGGTGTCTAGTGCCTCAAAACCGAAGCAACGGTATATATAGCCCAAAAGGGGATCAGCTACGTGGCGGGGATTTTCCATGGATTTAGCTTCCTTTGGATTAAAGCCGTAGGGCAAAATGACATCTGAATAGCTACACTGCGGGTCAGGAAAGATTTTATAGAAGTTAAAAAATTTTGGGTCATCCAATCCTTTCCCATTAACATTCTCTAAGGCTACTTTGAGAACAAATAAACCCATGTAGCCAGTAAAACGGTAAACCTCTCTAGCTAATTTTATAGTGCGTAGCAGGGCAATCTGGAGTGACTGATACTTCAAAAACTCCAATTGTCTTGGTTCCAATTCCCGGTCAATGGTTTTTGTGTAGGTTGGTATTGGTGTGAAATAACAAACTACACCGGAACGCAGAATTTCTAAACGTTGCTTATCTCCCTCAAAGGCAAAACCCTCAGGTTCAAAACGAATATTTTTTGGCAGAGTTCCCCTCCAAATATTGCGAGCCATTTTCTTAAAGCGAGATAACCGTTCTGGTACAAAAAAAGGATCTATAAGTTTTAAATTAAGGGGAACGGGACAGCACATAACTTTAAACAATACATCTTGCCCCGGGCTCTTTTGGAGTTTGCGGTTGATAAAGGCCTTTACTTCGATTTTATTGTGGCGGCTTTTTTCGAATAGACGATCAAGGATATGGCGGTCTGTTTCTCCAACTGGGTCGGAGCCTTCCATATTTCTCCGATAGATTCGCCCGTCCCGGATAATATGGGGCGGATAGGAACTCTCTGGAATACGAACCACTAAAATTCCCCGAGAGGGATTAGAGGATTTTAATATTAGTTTTGATTCGAACAAAGGTACTGGCGTTATGGTATCACGGCAAATATTTCTAAAACGATCCTTAGGGTCATTGTTTATTTCAATGCCAGGAAAAGATGTGGGTACGTTGCGTGGATTGCGCGCATCTGCACCAATGATAATCCAACCACCAAAGGTATTGGCAAAGCTGGCCACAATCTTGGCTAAATGTGTGGGAAAATCTTCTTTATACTCAACATAAAGTCCTTCGGAAGTTTCTGCCTCGATTAACTTAGCCAGATCTACTTCTTCTAATTGTTCAATAGGTTTACCAAAGGGATTAATCATAAGTGCTCCTCCACATGTTTTCTCTTTATCTTACCATATTTGACATATTATTCGCAGAAGTTAGTAGAAAATTAGCCATCAGCCATCAGCTTGTTGAGTTAGCTTTATGACTTTGGAATTAGCCAAAGGCCTTTGACTTTTGGGAGAACGATAAAAGTCATTGAATTTACTAGATAGTATCCCCACTTACCCCCAATGGCACTGGGACAAAACTCTGACCACCTAGCACCAAAGCTCCCTAGTCAAGCATGCAAAAAAGCTGAGGACTGACGGCTTAAGGCTGAGGGCAACTAGGGCTGACTGCTGCGTTTGCAAAGGGGATTGTCAATCTAATTAGGGTTAATTTCTCATTTTAGCCAAGATACTTTTGGTACCTGAACCGACCATGCTTAGAAAGCCTGTGTGGCTGGATAAAACACTTTCTAAAGCATTGAGAAAACGATCAAGTTGCTCATAGGTTACAATTAGGGGTGGTTCAATGCGGATAACATTAGGATTATTCAAGGTATAGGCAGTAATGATTCTGTGTTTATTGAATAATTCTCCTGCCACTAGACTACCCATATATTCTTGGGCTAATTTATTCACAACATTCCTGGTAAACCTGAGGGAAAACTTACCCGAACTTTTTTCTGGTTGTTGAAATTCCAAACCCACCATTAAGCCACGCCCCCGCACATCCTTCAGCAAGGGGTATTTTTTCTTGAGATTGTTTAGGTGGGTAATGAGATAAGACCCCTTTTCCTGGGTTTCTTGGCAGAGGTTTTGGCTTTGAATTAATTCAATTGTTTTCAGTGCCACTGCACAAGCCGTAGTATTGCCGCCAAAGGTTGAAGTGTGAAGTAGGGCTTTTTCCATTGTTCCATAGGCACTACGCCAAATTTCATCGGTGGTTATATAGGCACCCATGGGCATTATGCCACCACCCAGGGATTTGGCCAGACACAGAATATCCGGTTGCAAATTTTCTGTTTCACAGGCGAAGAATGTTCCGGTGCGACCAAAGCCAGTTTGGACTTCATCAGCAATGAGAAGAGCATCATAATGGGCGCAAAGCTTTTTAGCTTGGGTTAAATAACCCTTAGGGGGTTCTATGATGCCTCCTTCACCTTGGATTGGTTCTACTATAAAGGCCGCCACATCATTCTCCCTAAGCTGCTCCTGGAGAGAATCTAGGTCACCAAAGGGAACTCCTACTGAGGGATTCAATAACGGACGGAAGGGGGCTTGGTACTTTTCTCTGCCAGTTACGGATAATGCACCAAAGGTCTTACCGTGAAAAGAATTATTACAATAGACAAACTTTGGCTTGCCTGTGACAATTCTGGCTAATTTTAAAGCACCTTCTACTGCTTCTGCTCCACTGTTACAAAAAAAACTACGCTTCAGATTGCCAGGAGTCAGATGGGATAAATTTTTCGCCAAGGCAGCCGCGAGGCCATTTATAGAGCATTGAAGTAAATTTGGCAGGGATTGAACTTTATCCAAGGCCTCCATGATGTGAGGATGATTATGCCCTAGATTTAAGGCACCATAGGCGCCTAAAAAATCCAAATACTCATTACCGCATTCATCATATACTGATACACCCTGGGCTGATACAAAGGGGGTATCAAAGTTAATCAAGCTTAAGAGAGTCACTAAGCTGGCATTTAAATAATCAGTGTGCAATTCCTTGACCTTGGCCTGCTGCATGGTCAAAGCTTCCTCAAGGCTAATTAAGCCAGAACAGCCACAACCACAACCACAATCACAATGATGTTGGGACAAGTGTTACTCACCTCCTCCTTATTTTTAACAGCAGTTAGAAAGTTGAAAGTAAAAAGTAGAAAGTAGAAAACTAAAGGCTAAAAGCAAACGGGCTTATTATAAAATTATGTGGACTGGCTCAACTAATACCAACTTTTTATTTAAGTATTAGGAGTAAAATCATTAGCCTTGACAGGGAGGGGCCTCTTCAGTAAAATATATCTGTAAAGTAAAAGTCCTTTATACTCACTAGGTGAAAGGGGGACTAAACTTTGAAGGAGTTTCATAAAGTTAATCTTCTTTACGATTTTTATGGTAGTTTATTAACAGAAAGACAGCAAAATTTCATTGAGTTGTATTATGGTGATGATCTATCACTGGGGGAAATCGCAGAACAATTTGATGTAACAAGACAGGCTGTGCACGATACCTTAAAACGAGCTGAGCAAACCTTGACAAACTATGAAGAAAAATTGGGTTTAGTCAAGAAATTCAGTCAAGAATATAAGTACTTGGAAGAAGCAATATATTTGATTCATCAATTTAATACCGGTCAAGAGACCGAAGGCTTACATAAGGCCGAAAAAATATTACAGGAAATATTAGATAACCGTCAAGAAATGTGAGTAAGCTGTTAGCCATTAGTCATTAGCCATTAGATCTTAATAGATAGATAAATACTAATGTATAAAAGCAAAAGGCTAAAGGCTAACGACTAATGGCTAAAGTAAAGGAGGCGTCTGAATGTTTAAAGGTTTGGGCGAACGCCTGGATGATATCTTCAAATCGTTAAAGGGTAAAGGGCGCCTTACTGAAGATGATGTAAACCAGGCTATGCGGGAAGTTAAGATGGCTCTGCTGGAAGCAGATGTAAACTTTAAGGTTGTTAAAGAATTTGTTGCCCATGTCAAAGAAAGATCTATCGGGCAGGATGTCTTAGAGAGTCTTAGCCCGGCCCAACAGGTTATAAAAATAGTTAAAGATGAGTTAACCGAACTCCTCGGTGGCACTCAGGCCAAAATTAATATATCTCCTAAGCCACCTACTATTATTATGTTGGTAGGTTTACAGGGTGCTGGTAAAACCACTACGGCGGGTAAGCTGGCCAAACTTTTAAGTAAGCAGGGACGTCGTCCGCTGCTGGTGGCAGGAGATATTTATCGACCAGCTGCCATTAAACAGCTTCAGGTATTGGGTGATCAGCTAAACATCCCTGTCTTTTCCATGGGACAAGAAAACCCTGTTAAAATTGCTAAGTCCGCCGTAGAACAAGCTAACAGCACGGGTAGAGATTTAGTCATTATTGATACGGCTGGACGTCTACACATTAACGAAGAATTAATGGATGAGCTGGCCAATATTAAGTCGGCTGTGAAACCCCATGAAATTATGCTGGTTGTAGATGCTATGACTGGCCAAGAAGCAGTCAATGTAGCTGATAGCTTTAACGAAAAGCTGGGTTTAGATGGAATTATCATGACCAAGTTAGATGGTGATGCCCGGGGTGGAGCAGCACTTTCGGTTCGTAAAGTAACAGGTACTCCCATTAAATACGCTGGTATGGGTGAAAAGTTAGATGCCTTAGAGCCTTTCCACCCAGATCGTATGGCTGATCGTATTCTGGGGATGGGTGATGTCTTAACTCTGATCGAAAAGGCCCAGGCAAACTTTGATGCTGATCAGGCAGCAAAATTAAACCAAAAAATTCGCCAGGCAGATTTCAATCTGGAAGACTTTTTAGAGCAGATGCAGCAAGTTAAAAAGCTGGGACCCTTGGAACAAGTATTAGGCATGATTCCAGGCATGGGCAAGTTAACCAAGCAGCTTAAGGATCAGCAGTTGGATGGCAAGGAACTTGCACAGGTGGAGGCCATTATTTATTCTATGACACCTTGGGAGCGTCAGCACCCAGAAAAGATAGATGGCAGCCGTAAGAAGCGTATTGCCCGTGGTAGTGGCACAAGGGTGCAGGATATAAATCAATTATTAAAGCAATTTGAACAAACCAGAAAGATGATGAAGCAATTATCAAACATGACTAAAGGTGGCAAGAAGGGAAAAATGAAATTACCTTTCTTACAATAAATAATTGAAACCTGTTTAAGGAGGTGAAATATAGAATGGCTGTTAAAATTCGTCTAAGACGTATGGGGGCTAAGAAAAACCCCTTTTACCGTATAGTTGTTGCTGACTCCCGTTCCCCACGCGATGGCCGTTTCATCGAGGAGATTGGGTACTATGATCCCGTTAAGAAACCCGCTGATGTAAAAATCGATGAAGCAAAAGCTCAGGATTGGCTAAAGAAAGGTGCTCAGCTTTCTGATACTGCTAAGTCACTGTTCGTTAAAGCCGGTATTATCCCAGGTCGGGCCAAGTCCAATGAGGCCTAAGGTTTCCAGGGGAGGTCCAGAACTGTGAAGGAACTTGTAGAAATTCTTGCCAAAGCATTGGTAGACCAACCGGACAAAGTTGAAGTAACCATGGTGGAAAAGGAAAGATCTGTGGTTATTGAGCTGCGGGTAGCCCCTGAGGATATGGGGAAAGTCATTGGTAAGCAAGGACGTATTGCCCGGGCCATTCGTTCGGTGGTAAAGGCTGCGGCTACAAAACAGCGTAAAAAAGTAGTAGTTGAAATTGTTTAACCGGTAGAAACCGGTCAGCAAAGGGGGCTTGCAAAGGCCTCCTTTACTAGTATCTAGGGGGTAAGTTTGTGTTAACCATTACTCGCCCTGTTATGGTAAAGGTTCGAATTACAGATCAATATAAAAGGGCCTTGGCTATGGAACTCCAGCAAACAGTATCTAAACTAGAGTTAGAAATACAGCAATTGGAGTTTCAAACCCGCAAATTAAATGAAATTGCTAAGAAAAACCCCAGTGTTGCGGAGGTCCCTTTGGCTCAGCTTGAGCAGGAAAAGCAAAAAAGAATGGATACAAGGTTGAAGCTTTTGGATAAAATAAAAGAAGTTGGCAAATTGGAAAACGGTACTGAGGTTTTGCAGGGGAAGGTTGAAAGTTTTGTCCAGGTTCAAGTTGGAGATGACTGGAACCAATTAATGAATGCAGAAATTATACTTCAAGATGGAAAAGTTGCTGAAATACGTGCTTTAAATCCGGAGGAATAATTAATGTCTGAAGATTATATAAAGGTTGGAGAAATTGTTAATACTCAGGGGACCAAGGGAGAAGTAAGGGTTATTCCCGCTACGGATTTTCCTGAACGCTTCGTGAAAAATTCTAAGGTGTCCGTATTGTTGCGGGGACAACGAAAGGATTACACCATAGAAAGAGTTTGGGAGCACAAACAATTTATTATTATTAAATTTGCGGAAGTTCCGGATATGACTGCCGCCGAAAAACTGAGGGGTGGCTTGCTGCAAGTAACCCCTGAGGAATTGGTTCCCTTACCAGAAGGCCAATATTATATCTTTCAAATTATCGGCTTAAAGGTCTTTGATGAGGGCCAGCAGGAACTGGGTACCGTTACTCAGGTACTACAAACCGGAGCCAACGATGTATATGTGGTAAAAAAGGAGGATGGCCAAGAAATATTAATCCCGGCCATCAAATCTGTTGTTACAAACATTGATATTATTGGTGGAAAAATAGATGTTACGCTGCCGGATGGACTAATATAAAAAGGTGAATTCCATGAGAATTGATATTCTTACGCTTTTTCCCGGTATGTTTGAGGGGCCTTTTAACCACAGTATTCTTAAACGGGCCCAGGAAAATATGCTGTTGCAAATCAATACCATTAACATAAGGGATTTTTCAAAAAACAAACATCATACTGTAGATGACACACCCTGTGGTGGTGGTGCTGGCATGGTGATGGGACCGGAACCGTTGTTTGAATGCTTTGATTATTTGCAAGAACAAAATGGTGGACAAGTTGGTCGGGTTATAATGATGTGTCCCCAGGGAGAGCCCTTTACCCAGGAGTATGCCAAAGAACTGGCCAAGGAAGAAAATTTAGTTATTGTCTGTGGTCACTATGAGGGTATTGATGAAAGAGTAAGGGAAGTATTAGTAACTGACGAAATATCCATTGGTGACTATGTCCTTACTGGTGGTGAGTTACCCGCTATGGTGGTTGTGGATGCCATAGCCAGAATGATTCCTGGGGTTTTGGGTGAAACAGCCAGTGCAGAGGAAGACTCCTTCTACAACGGATTATTAGAATACCCCCATTATACCAAGCCCAGGGTTTATCGGGGCTATGAAGTGCCGGAAATTCTACTGTCCGGTCATCATGAGAATATACGCAAATGGAGAAGACGCCAATCCCTTTTAAGGACCTTGGAACGCCGACCGGAACTCCTTAAGGAAGTAGAATTAACAAAGGAAGACAAGAAAGTCTTACTTGAGCTGCAGCAACAGTTACAATCCTTAAAGTTTGAAAACAATAAATAGAAAATCTTGCTCACTGGAGCAGAACATGATATAATTTTTGATGTTGGTTAATTACGGGCGGTCCGCTACCTTTGGGAAAGGTAAGAACGTCTAGGCGAGGAAGGGGGTCAAGCAAGTGAACCTCATTCAGTCTTTAGAGCAAGAACAAATTAAGAAAGACATCCCGTCTTTCAGACCTGGTGATACCGTTAAGGTTAACTACAAAGTTATTGAAGGTAACCGTGAACGTATTCAGGCCTTTGAAGGTGTTGTTATTCGTCGCCGTGGTGGTGGCTTAAGCGAAACCTTTACTGTTCGTCGTGTGTCCTACGGTGTCGGTGTAGAGAGAACAATCCCTTTGCACGCCCCCAAAATCGACAGCATTCAAGTGGTTCGTCGCGGTAAAGTGCGGAGAGCCAGACTTTATTACTTACGCGCTCTGCGTGGTAAGAAAGCTCGTATTAAGGAGCTTAACACTCGCTAAACTAAAGGGGACTGACAAACAGTCCCTTTTTACATATTATTTATACATCAAGGGCTAAAATTTTTAAGAATACCCTAAAGGTCACAGATAAGTGAGCTAATTTTCTTTAGCTTTTGGGGAGGTTATGACCATGAAGCAGTTGGATCCTCAGAAGGAAGAACAAATAGATACCAAACCCCAAAAATCAGCAATCCGCGAAATGCTGGAATCTATAGTTATAGCGATTTTGTTAGCGGCTATTATACGTCTTTTTATATTAGAACCTTTTTACATTCCTTCTGGCTCCATGGAGCCAAATTTAATGATCGGTGATAGAATTATAGTTAGCAAAGTCACCTACCATTTTAAAGAGCCCCAGCGGGGAGATATCATTGTCTTTAAATTTCCCTTGGACCCTAGCAGGAACTTTGTAAAGAGATTAATAGCTAAGGAAGGCGAAACAGTCGAAATTAAAAATAGTGTATTATATATAAACAATCAGCCTGTGGCGGAGAATTACTTACCCCAGGGACTTGGATTTCAGGATTATGGACCCAAAACTATTCCGGAAGGACACTACTTTATGTTGGGTGATAACCGGAATAACAGTGACGACAGTAGGGTTTGGGGCTTCTTAGATAAGGAGCTAATTGTAGGTAAGGCTGAAGTCATTTACTGGCCCTTAAATCGAATTAGTTTAGCTAAATAATATTTAAGAATATAAGCTTTCGTAGAGACTATTTCTGGGTAAACTCTTACGGAAGCTTTTATTTTTATGGAGGGTGTAAAGTGGAAATTCAAATACAATGGTTTCCTGGACATATGGCTAAGGCCAGGCGGCAGGTCCAAGATGCATTAAAGCTGGTGGATGTAGCCTTTGAGCTTCTAGATGCTCGTATTCCTGTTAGTAGCAGTAATCCTGTCATTGATCAAATATTGGGTGAAAAACCAAGGTTAATTATTTTAAATAAAAGCGATTTAGCAGATCCTAGTACTACCAAGCAGTGGTTGAGGGTCTTAGAAAAACCCAATATTAAAGCCATTAGCTTAGATACCCTCAAAGGAGAGGGGCTAAAAGAAGTGCCGCGGGCAGCTGCTTTGTTAGTGTCAGAGCAGATGGAGAGGCTAGCTGCCAAAGGACGGAGACCTAGAGCAATTCGTTGTATGGTACTAGGGATTCCTAATGTAGGTAAATCCACCTTCATTAACCGTTTGGTAGGTAGGAGAG
This sequence comes from Desulfotomaculum defluvii, assembly GCF_054657375.1. Classification (NCBI taxonomy): domain Bacteria; kingdom Bacillati; phylum Bacillota; class Clostridia; order Eubacteriales; family Desulfotomaculaceae; genus Desulfotomaculum; species Desulfotomaculum defluvii. The sequence continues at coordinate 605,086 of NZ_BAAHYV010000007.1, forward strand.
CCACCAAGACTGGTGACTTACCCGGTGTTACCAAAGGACAACAGTGGATTAGGACAGAGAGTACGCTTGAATTATTGGATACTCCAGGCATATTGTGGCCGAAGTTTGAGGATCCCCAAGTTGGCTTTAAATTGGCAGTGACCGGAGCAATAAAGGAACAGGTATTTGATATCTATGAAGTGTCCCTTAAGCTATTGCAATGGTTAATGGTACATAATCCTGAAAAATTAAAAGAAAGATATAAATTAACTGAACTCAACCAGGAATTAGGCACACTATTAGCAGCTATTGGAGCCAAAAGAGGTTTGTTGGTTTCTGGTGGTGTGGTGGATGAATTAAAGGTTGCTCAACTCATATTAAAGGAATTCCGAGAAGGGCTTCTGGGACGTCATACCCTTGATTTACCACCACTGCAAAAGTAATATTAAGCAGGAATACTTCCCCTGGAATAGAAATAATCCAGTGGGAATTTTTTTTACTTTGAGAGGTAGATTAAAATGGTTTCTTTGGCATTGGAACAAAAGATATGGCAGCAGGGAGTAACCTTAGTTGGTTTTTGCGATGAGGCAGGTCGCGGTCCTCTGTTGGGTGATGTAGTGGCAGCAGCAGTTATTTTACCAGTTGGTTTACTGATAGAAGGAGTTAATGATTCAAAAAAACTTACTAGTAAGAAAAGAGAAAACTTATATGATATAATCTGTAATCAGGCCATTGCCATAGGTATAGGAGAGGTAGATAATTATTTGATTGACCAAATAAATATACGTCAGGCCAGTAGGCTGGCTATGAAAAGGGCAGTTGAAAATCTACGGGATCATAGAGGTATAAAGGTTCAACCAGAGTATCTGATGATAGATGGAGAAACCATTGATCTGCAGATTCCACAAGAAAAAATTATACATGGCGATGCCCTGTCCCATGGTATAGCTGCGGCTTCAATAATAGCTAAGGTGTATAGGGATCGAAAATGTTTAGTTTGGGATCAACTTTATCCTGGTTATGGTATCGCCAGACACAAAGGTTACTGTACCAAAGCACATGTGGAAGCATTATTAACCATAGGGCCTACACCTATACATCGCAGGACATTTATAAAGAAAATTATAGCTAGTGCCACAATAGAACAACAGGAATTATTTAGGGCATAATAAACGGTTTGTACTAAAAGATAAAGTACCATCCTAAGGGGTGGTACTTTTTAGATTACATAGAAATAATTTGGTTATTATTAGGGTTATTCTATTCTAAAAAGAACAGGTTACGTGTTCCAAAAAGAGACATATGGAATTCGGATGTTGTTACAAAATGCTACAAGAGAACATAAAGATTTTTTTGTTAATGTTTAGGATATGCTAAAAAGTGAGTTTATTTCGCACAGGAATGAGATAACACAATAATAAAAGTTGGCTACGATATTGCATCTGATTTATAAATGGGCCAAATTTCTTTATTTATTGGTACTTACTATCAAATCAACCCAGTATCTAAAAGAAAGGAGTGGATATAATATGTCAGATTGGGTAGGAGTAGCTTTGTTTATTGTCGTAGGTATTGTTTTTGGAGCCGGTGGGATGTTAACAAGTTTCCTTATTCACCCACGCAGTAAAAACAAATACAAGCTGGAGACCTACGAGTGCGGCTTACCCACTGAGGGTCCCACATGGGTAAGGTTTAAGACCCAGTATTTTACCTATGCCCTAATGTTTGTTATTTTTGATGTGGAAGTTATTTATCTTTATCCTTGGGCAGTTGGTTTCGAAGAACTGGGCTTAGCAGGACTTATTAAAATGTTTCTTTTCATCTTTATCCTAGTTTTGGGACTTTGGTATGGCTGGAAGGAAGGTGCACTTGAGTGGAAATAAAGGATCAAGACAATGTTACCAATCCCGTAGTTAAGGATGAAATGCGTGAGGAAACTGTTAAACGGTTGGAAAGATTAGGGGCGGAACCAGCTGTTATCGGAGAGGTTTCTCGTCTAGTATCTGTTGGTCCCTTGGAGAAGATCTTAAATTTAGCTCGGTCAAATTCACTCTGGCCCCTGGGTTTTGGTTTGGCCTGTTGTGCCATTGAAGGTTTGATGGCTGCAAATATGGCCAGATTTGATTTATCTAGATTTGGTTATGAGGTTATGAGGAATACGCCGCGTCAAGCAGATGTTATGATTGTTTGTGGTACTGTAACTAAAAAAGCGGCACCCTTTGTGGTGCGGTTATACGAACAAATGGCTGAGCCTAAATATGTAATCGCAATGGGCAGTTGTGCCATTTCTGGCGGTCCCTTTGTGGATTCCTACAGTGTGGTTCCCGGAGTAGATCAACTAATCCCTGTTGATGTATATCTGCCAGGATGTGCACCTCGACCGGATGCACTTATCCATGCCTTTATGAAGTTAAAAGAGAAAATTAATAATCCCGAGGTGGTGAAACGTGTTGATGAACGGTAAACCACTGTCTGAATTAATTGAAGAGCTTAATAAAAAATATCCTTCCTTAGAGGTGTCAGAAAAAGGCTATATTATGGTACCACCGGATGCACTGGTGCCATTTATGAAAGATCTAAAAAATAACTACGGCTTTAATTACCTTACCAATTTAACTGCTGCTGACTATATGGAGTATTTTGAGGTGGTGTACAACCTTTGTATCATAGGTCAGCCAGAGATGCTTCATATAAAAACCAAAATTGACAGGAATGACCCAAAGGTGCCTTCCATGGTTCCCATCTGGGGGGGAGCCATTTGGCAAGAAAGAGAAGTTTACGACCTGTTAGGAATTACATTTACGGATCATCCGGATTTAAGAAGAATATTATTGACTGATGAATGGGAAGGACACCCCCTCCGCAAGGATTATCAATGGGTAGGCGGGCGCGATTAGACCGGAATGAGAGGTGATACACTTTGTCCATAAGAACCGAAGAATTTCTATTAAATTTAGGGCCCCAGCACCCCAGTACCCACGGTGTTTTTCGAATCGTATTAACCCTAGACGGTGAAACTGTGGTGAAGGCTGTACCCGTTCCGGGATATTTGCACAGGGGTATTGAAAAGTTAGCGGAATCTAGAACCTATACACAGGTAATACCCTATACCGATCGCTTAGATTATTTGGCTGGCATGTTACAAAACTGGGGCTATGTTCACGCAGTAGAAAAGTTAATGGATCTTGAAGTGCCAGAAAGGGCTGAATATATAAGGGTTATTGTAGGGGAACTGGCAAGAATAGCCAGTCACCTTATGGCCACTGGCGCCTATTCAGGCGACATGGGAGCATTGACAGGTTTTATTTACACCTTCCGTGATCGGGAAGATATTATGGATCTATTTGAGATGATCTGTGGTGCACGGCTTACCCCTAGTTATATGAGAATCGGTGGTGTGTCCGCTGATATTCCTGATGGTTTCATTGAATTATGTCAAAAGTTTCTAGATAAATTACCCGCGTCCCTAGATCAATATCATACATTAATTACCGGCAATGAAATTTTTCAGGCAAGAACAAAAAATGTTGCAATTTTGACACCTGAGAAGGCCATTGAAATGTCTTTATCTGGACCAGTGCTGAGGGCTTCTGGGGTTAATTATGACCTTAGGAAGGTTAGACCCTATAGTATTTACGAACGTTTTGACTTTGATGTTCCCCTGGGAACTAAAGGAGACTGCTTTGAACGCTATTATGTTCGGTTACTGGAGATAGAGCAGTCAGCTAAAATTATCCAACAGGCCCTGAATCAGCTTCCAGAAGGACCTATTAAGGGCAAGGTATCCAAAGTGATAAGACCGGCTGCTGGGGAAGCCTATGCAGAAATTGAAAGCTCCAAAGGGATAATGGGTACTTACGTTGTTAGTGATGGCAGTACCAACCCTTACCGGGTTCATTTCCGCCGCCCGTCCTTTATTAATCTTGGCTATTTAGACGAGATGGTGCGGGGTTGGAAAATAGCGGATGTAATCGCTATTTTAGGTAGTATAGACATCGTTCTAGGTGACGTTGATGCTTAGATTGTGGGGAGTGAGGCAAAGTGGAAAATATATTCGTTAATTTAGCCAGCGGGACCCGAGACCTGCTGGGGTCCGCTGGCCTATCCGGGGTGGCATCTGATTTTTTACTGATGGTTTTAAAATTAGTGGGTATTCTTCTTTATATCCTGATCAGTGCCCTGTGGCTGGTGTATATGGAGAGGAAAGTATCAGCTTATATGCAATGCCGGATAGGACCTAACAGGGTTGGACCTTGGGGGTTGTTACAGACTACAGCGGATATTGGTAAATTAATAAGCAAAGAAATTATTATTCCTAATGGTGTTGATAAAAAAATATTTTTACTTGGGCCTGTTTTAATTTTCATGCCTCCTTTGGCAGTTTTTGCAGTGGCTCCCTTTGGTAAAGATCTGGTGGCCATCGATATGAACATTGGAGTTTACTATTTTTTAGCACTAGCATCTCTTTCAACGGTGATAGTTTGGATGTCCGGTTGGGCTTCTAATAATAAATACTCCCTACTTGGTGGTATGAGGGTTGTAGCACAGATGGTTAGCTATGAAATGCCTTTAATATTATCCATTGTAGGAGTCATCATTATAACTGGGACCTTAAATATGAGTGAAATCATCGAAGCACAGGAAGGCGTTTGGTTTATCCTGTTGCAACCCCTTGGTTTTTTAATTTATGTAATTGCCGCAGTTGCAGAAACAAACAGGGCGCCCTTTGATTTAGTAGAAGGTGAATCTGAGATTATTAGTGGTCCCTTTACAGAATATAGTGGTATGGGCTTTGCGATGTTCTTCCTAGCAGAATATGCAAACGTAGTTTTGGTTTCAGTTATGGCCACTACACTGTTTTTAGGAGGATGGCAAGCACCCTTTGGCCTTACCTTAATTCCGTCTTGGCTTTGGTTCCTAGCTAAAGTCTACGTCATGATCTTTTTGATTATGTGGTTCCGTTGGACTTATCCAAGGATCAGGGTGGATCAGCTAATGGAATTTGGCTGGAAGGTATTAATTCCTCTTTCCATTGCAAATATCTTTATAACCGGTATTGGTAAATATCTTTATCAAACAATAGGGGGGTGATTGGAGTGTATGGTAAGGGTTTAATAAAGGGTTTAGGAGTTACAATTAAAGAATTTTTTAAACCAAAGGTAACCGTACAATATCCTGAGAAACGATTACCTATCCCTGATAGGTTCTATGGTAGACCGGTATTTGATTATGATAAATGCATTGCTTGTAACCAGTGTGTTAATGCCTGTCCTAATAAGGTAATTAAACTGGAAACAGAAACGGTGGAAAAAAAGAAAGTAGTAACCAAGTATGATTTTGACCAGCAGTATTGTATGTTTTGCGGTATGTGTGAGGAGTCTTGTCCTAAGTCTGCTATTACTTTTTCAAATGATTTTGAGTTAACTCAGTATAACAGAGATGATATTAAGATCAAATTTGTTAAACCGGAACAGATTGAGAGGCGGAAAGAAGAAATTAGGAAAGCAGCGGCGGAAAAGGCTGCGGCTGAAGCAGCTAAAGCCAGGGACGAAGCAAAGGGAAATCCCGAAGAATCAGGCAAGGAGGGAATTTAATGGCGAATACTTATGAATTAATCGCCTTTGTCCTGCTGAGCGGGTTGGTCCTAGGTTCTGCCTTGTTGGTGGTAACTTTAAGAAACTTAGTTCACAGTGTTCTTTGGTTGATTGTTACTTTTATAGGTATAGCAGGTACCTTTGTTCTATTAAGTGCAGATTTTGTGGCAGCAGTTCAAGTGCTGGTGTATGCAGGTGCCGTCTGTATTATGATTGTCTTTGGTGTCATGTTTGTACAGAGACCGGACATGGAAAATTCCAACCCAATTAACGGCCGTTATAAAATTGCATTTCCCGTGGTGGGTGGGCTGTTTGTTTGTATTGGTTTACTAATGGCTAGAAGCCAGTGGATTATCAGCGAACAAGCCGTACCGGAAAAAACTGTTCAAGCCTTATCACCTATCCTACTGCATGACTATACTATTCCCTTTGAAGTGGCGGCTATCCTTTTGACTGTAGCCCTAACAGGTGCCTTGTTACTGGTTAAGGAGGTGAAGGCAAATGGGGACCGGTCTTAATCCTTCTTATTTTATCGGGTTAAGTGCAGCCCTTTTCCTGATTGGTACTTTTGGTGTTATTTCTAGAAAAAATGCCATTGCTGTACTGATTTCCATTGAATTAATGCTTTCGGCAGTAAATATAAATTTAGTGGCCATGAATAAATTTCTTACTCCGGATGCCTTCGTTGGACAAATCTTTGCGATCTTTGTAATTACTGTTGCCGCTGCTGAGGTTGGACTTGGTTTAGCCATTGTTATTGCTATCCATAGAAGAAGGCATACGGTAAATCTAGATGATTTTGATCTAATGAAATGGTAGACCACGGGTTGGAAGGAAGGTGTTAAAGAAATGGTTGAATTTGCTGTAGGTCATGCCTGGTTAGTTCCCTTACTACCAGCGTTGGCCTTTGTCTTGATAGTTTTTCTTACTAGACCCTGGCCGAAACTTAGCTCGTCAATTGCTATCGCTGCAATGGCATCATCCTTTGTTTTGGCTGCTTCCATTGCCTACGGGGTTTTTACCAATCCGCATTTTATTGAAGAGCCATTGGTCTATTCCCTAAGATGGTTTGGAATGGAAGGGTTTACGGTAAATGTTGGGGTTATGTTAGATCCCACCTCCACCATGATGTTATTTATGGTTTCCTTGGTGGCTACTCTTATTCAAATCTATTCAACAGGCTATATGAAGGGGGACCCACAGTATTCTGTATTTTTCTCTTATTTGTCACTCTTCGCGGCCTCTATGTTAGGATTAGTCATCTCCAGTAATTTACTTCAGATGTTTATTATGTGGGAATTGGTTGGCCTTTGTTCATATCTGCTAATTGGTTTCTACACCTTTAAGATTTCTGCTCGAGAGGCAGCTAAAAAAGCCTTTATGACCACTAGAATCGGCGACTTTGGCATGATGTTAGGCTTGCTATTTTTACAAATTATATTCGGCACCTTGGATATAGTGGAACTGACCCAAAGGGTTCCTAACTTCGAACAGTATGGGATTTCCCTTGGCTTACTTACCTTTATTGCTATACTTGTATTTATCGGTCCTATTGGTAAATCTGGTCAGTTTCCTCTGCACGTGTGGTTACCAGATGCCATGGAAGGCCCTACACCAGTTTCTGCATTAATTCACGCTGCGACCATGGTAGTTGCAGGTGTTTATTTGGTCGGTAGAACTCTATTCCTCTTTACTCAAGTCCCTGGAGCAATGGAAGTAGTGGCCTTTGTTGGTGCCTTTACAGCTCTGTTTGCTGCCACCATCGCCATTACCCAAAGAGAAATAAAACGTATTTTAGCCTACTCCACGGTTTCTCAGTTGGGTTATATGATGTTGGCTTTAGGGGTTGGCAGTCTTTCCGCCAGTATGTTCCATTTATGGACCCATGCCTTCTTTAAAGCATTGATGTTTTTAGCAGCAGGATCTGTACTTCATGCCTTGCATGACAAGGCAGATGTTTGGAAAATGGGTGGTTTGATCAAAAAAATGCCCATCACTGGTTGGACCTTTGTTATAGGAGGTTTAGCCATAGCGGGTATTCCACCCTTTGCTGGCTTTTGGTCCAAGGATGAAATTCTTGTAGTTACCATGGAATATGCACAACATGGTCACGGTCTAGGCTATGTTTTATTTGCTATGGCAGCTTTTACGGCATTTCTGACAGCCTTTTACATGTGGCGGATGATATTCTTAGCCTTTTTCGGTGCAGAAAAACCAGAAAATCATCCTCACGAGTCACCTTTAAGTATGACTTTCCCATTAATGGTTCTGGCATTGTTTGCTACAGTGGGTGGTTTATTAGGTACTCCTTGGGCCAATGTATGGGGTGAATGGATTCATTTTGGACATCCCCATCACGCAGCACCCGCCTATGGCCTTATGTTAATGTCTGTCGTTTTAGCTGTGGCTGGTATCGGATTAGCGTACACCCTTTACTATAAGGATACTGAAAAACAAAAAGCCCAACAATTGGCAGAGAAATTCCCAACACTCTACAACATCTCTTATAACAAATATTACATTGATGAGCTCTATTTATGGTTTAATCATAAGGTTGTGGATGGTGGAGCGAAGATACTGTATTGGTTCGATATCCATGTGGTGGATGCTATCATTAATGGATTGGCTGAGTTCACTGGATTATCCGGAAAGGGTTTTCGTTATTTTCAAACCGGTAAACTACAGACCTATGCCTTAGTGTTCTTCCTTGGACTGCTGGTCATAACTGTGGTACTGGCCTTTGGTGATCCAACTTCCGCTAGTATCATGGGAGGTGTTAAATAATGAACATTCCTGTACTAACTTTAACCTTACTTTCTCCTATACTGGCTGCCTTTGTTATAATGTTTATCCCTAAAGAAGAAGATAAGCTGTGTAAATGGGTAGCAGCTGCGGGTACAGGAACAGCTCTACTCCTAAGCCTCTATGTATATTTTGGCTATGACCAGTCCCTAGGAGGCTTGCAGTGGGTAGATTTTGGTGGGCCGGTTCCCTGGATTCGCGACCTCGGAGTTTCCTGGTACATGGCAGTGGATGGTTTAAGTCTGCCAATGCTGCTGCTGACCAATTTAATTGGCTTTACTGCAGTGTTTGCTTCTTGGAACATAACTCTACGGGCCAAGGAATTGATGATCTACTTGCTCGTATTAATTGCCGGTGTTATGGGAACCTTCATAGCTCAAGACTTGTTTATCTTCCTCTTGTTCTACGAAGTAGTAGTTATTCCCATTTACATTATGGTCATTATCTGGGGTAGCTCAAAACGGGTTACCAAGGAATATGCTGGTATGAAACTTACCATTTATTTGTTAATCGGATCAGCCTTCTTGCTGGTTGGTGTTATTGCTATCTTTGTGCAAGCTTTGTCCATAACTGGAACACCAAATATGAGTTTTGAAGCCTTGTCTCAGGTGGCATTCCCAGAACAATTCCAAATCTATATGTTTGCGTTATTACTGATAGGTTTTGGATCGTTGCTTTCTATGTGGCCCTTTCACTCTTGGTCACCGGATGGTTACGCTGGAGCACCTACTGCGGTATCCATGATTCACGCAGGGGTATTAAAGAAAATTGGGGGCTACGGCCTAATTCGCTTTGCGGTTTTTGTACTACCCCTTGGTGCTAAATTTTGGTCACCCTATATTGCGGTATTAGGCGTTATCGGTGTTGCCTATGCTGCTATGGGAGCTCTGGCCCAAAAAGACCTTAAGTATGTTGTTGGTTATTCCTCAGTTTCCCATATGGGTTATGTTCTTCTGGGTGTAGCTACACTAGGAGTAGTTGGGGTAAATGGTGCTGTGGCGAATATGTTCGCGCACGGTGTAATGGCAGCCTTGTTCTTCTCTATGATTGGATTTATCTATGAAAAGACCCATACCCGTTGGATTCCGGATCTAGGGGGGATATCCCATCAGGCACCTCGACTGTCTGTTGGCTTTATGATGGCAGCTTTGGCATCATTGGGTCTGCCTGGTTTAGTAAGTTTTATACCGGAGTTTACTATTTTTGTTGACTCCTTTAAAGTCTTTGGTCTACTGGCAGTTCTGGCCATAGCCGGTATCATTATAACCGCACTTTATGTATTGCGGGCTGGTGCCAACACCCTTTTTGGTCCTGCCAGAGAAGAATACAACCACATTAAAGATATTCGAGGGCCAGAAATGGTACCATTGGTTGTATTGGGCGGTGTTCTAGTTATTGGTGGTATACTTCCCTCACTGCTGTTTGACATGGTTAATAGCGGGGTAGCGCCCATTCTAGCGCATATCAACGAAGCCCTGCAGTTAGGGGGGAGATAAAAGATGGAACTAAATTTTGCATTAATCACACCTGAACTAGCTTTGTTTATTTTAGGATTACTAGCCTTTACTTTGGGGTTGCTTGTTCCCAACCATTCTAGAAGGGGATTGGGGAGCATTGCTCTACTGGGACTGATCATCGTATTGGGTGTTACCGTGGCTAACTGGTCCAATCAGGGAGTCATGTTAAATGGTATGTATATTGTAGATCGTTACGCCATGTTTTTTAAAATTTTGTGTTTAACATCAGCTATCTTGGTTGTTTTAGGGTCATTTAAGTATGTTGACCAGCAGGTAAAAAATCACTTTGAATATTATTCAACAGTGATGTTTACAACCTTGGGTATGATGGTTATGGCTTCTGCTGGGGATTTTATTACCCTGTATATGGGACTAGAATTGATGACCATTTCATTTATCATTCTAGTAGCTTTTCGTTCCTCTGATGCCAAGTCTTTAGAATCTGGCATGAAGTACCTTCTTTTGGCTGGAACGTCAACTGCAGTGTTACTTTATGGCTTGAGTCTAGTATACGGCACCACAGGAACTATAATGATAGGTGAAGTTGCCCAGAGTATTGCTGGTGGAGTAAACTCGCCTTTGTTAATCGTCGGGATAGTTATGCTAGTGGCTGGTTTAGGATTTAAAATTTCAGCAGTACCCTTTCACATGTGGTCACCAGATGTATACGAAGGGGCTCCCACACCTGTAACAGCTTTCCTGGCGGTAGGTTCCAAAGCAGCTTCCTTTGCAGTTTTACTAAGATTGTTCTTAGGAAGTTTTGGGGCTATACAGGAACACTGGGTCGGGCTTATCGCTGTATTAGCTGCTTTAAGCATGGTTATTGGGAACCTGGTAGCCATTCCACAGACAAATATAAAAAGAATGCTAGCTTATTCCAGTATTGCTCAAGCAGGCTATATCTTGGTTGGTTTAGTGGCTGTTTCTGAGGCTGGAATTAAGGGTGTTATGTTCTATGCTTTTCTTTATGTTTTTGCAACTATAGGTGCATTTACTGTGGTGGCCGCAGTTAGTAACCAAACTGGTAGCGACGAGATAGAAGATTATGCTGGCCTAATCCAAAGGGCTCCATTGGCAGCCAGTGTAATGCTAGTGTCACTGTTATCGATGGCAGGAATTCCACCTTTGGCAGGTTTTGTAGGAAAATTCTACATTTTCCAAACTGTAGTTCAAGAACACATGTGGCTAGTATATTTAGGTTTAATCATGAGTATGGTCTCGGTGTATTATTATTTGAAAGTTGTTCTGGTTATTTTTAGGGATGAACCAAAGGACCCCTCCCCTATACAGATGGGAGGAGCTACCGCGATAACTTTAGTAATTACGTTGGTAGCCACAATCTTTTTAGGTATTTATCCTGGACCTTTGTCTGAAATGGCTAATATGGCAGCACAATCTTTCTTGTTAAAATAAACCTATATTTCTAAAAACGCCATATTTATAAATGATACTCTCTAAGTAGGCACGGTAATTTACCAATGTCGCATAGAGAGTATTTTTTTTATTGCGTAAAGGGATGGTCTTTGGGGACTAGCTATTAGCCATTAGTCGTTAGCTATTAGCTAATAGCGGTTAGTCTTACTCGTTTTTAATGGCACCATCTAAGAATGAAAAGGGACAACTCCCCGTTAGCTTCGCAGCCAAACCTCCAGGAAGGGGTTTTTTGAAAAAGCTAAAAGCTAATAACTAATAACTAACGGCTAAAAGAGGGGAAATTTGCTAACGTAACGAAATTTACTATCAGTTATCAGTTATTGGGAGGGATTAGTATGACTTTACAGCGAAAGGCCTTGGGAAAAAAAGGTGAGGAAGAAGCTTGTAAATTTATTCATAAACTAGGTTATCGATTGCTGGAAAGGAATTATCGTTGTAAATTAGGAGAATTGGATATTATTGCATGGGACCCTATAGGTATGCTGGTTTTCTTAGAGGTGCGATCTCGTTCAGGAAATAGTTTTGGTATACCTGAGGAAAGTATTAATAGCACAAAGAAAAACAAACTCAGAGTGTTAGCCCGGTATTTTTTGATGGCCAGATCTGAGTTTACAAGCGTATCATGCCGCTTTGATATAGTTGCAGTTCATTTTAACAGAGATGGTGAAGTTAAAAAAATTAACCATATAAAAAATGCCTTCTAATTAATAACTTCCCACTAACAACTGCTATCTAACCACTAACTACTTTCCAACTAACCAACTTTCTAACTAACTAACTATTACTAAGTAGACTGTGCGAATTTACAAAAATTTTTGCATTCGGGTATAAAGTATGGTGAGATACAATCTTCCGGGAAACCTGGTAAGCTCTCATAACAAGCCGGTGTGTTTTTAGGACGGGAATAAGAACAAGCCACACAGGCAGGTGTGCACCCTAAACGCAAACAGGCAGTTCCACGGGTTCCGAAACGGTACTCAACATAACAAGCACGGGGAGTATCAGAACGATGATAGGTTAAATTAGGTCCACCACCCATTATATATTCCTCCTTTATTTTATTTTTATTTCTTCGGCCATTTAAACTGCATCGTACCAAGAACAAAAAAACCAATCCCCAGTAAGCCGAACTCCACTTTTTGTTCCACAAAAAAACTGATTATAATAAATAGTATGCCGGTGGTTCGAAGTGATTTACTAATACTAGGACGTCTATCATTATCCAAAATTTTCACCTCTGTTGTTGTTTTGCCTATGTTAACATATTTTCTAATAACATAACAACCTAATATTTAGAATTAGTCTTTGCAAGACCTATTGCACTGACACCCAAGCAAAACATGCACAAATTGCCCAAGGCCCATGGTTTAAGGACGACCTATCATAAAAAATACCCCAAACCCAAATAGCTGACGGCTGAAGGCTAAATTACTCCGTATAATAAGGGCCAGTTTGCTTTTTCATAATACTGACAAGGTCCCAAAGCACTTTACTGGCTGATTCATGGAAGACTAGTGTAGCATGATTATCCCAGGCAGTTGGCTCTTTATTAATTATAACAATTTGCCGAGACAAATAGGGTAAAGAGGCCACTGGCTGTACCTGCAGGCTACTACCAATTACCAGCAGTAACTGGCAACCGGACATTACCTTTTCTGCCATAAAATAATCTACGGACATTGTATCGCCAAATAACACTACATGGGGACGCAAAAGACCACCGCAGTGTGGGCAATAATAATTCTGGAAAAGCTGCTCTAGATCGTAGTCATCTTTACAGTTTAAGCAAGAACACCCTCTTAAATGGCCATGCACTTCCCATACTCTTTGTGAACCTGCCTGCTGGTGCAAACCGTCAATATTCTGGGTAATCGTACCCAATAGCCAACCCATTTCTTCTAGTTGTGCTAAGGCAACATGAGCTTGATTGGGTTTGGCCCTTAGGCAGACATTCCACCATTTAAAATTAAGATCATAAAAGGACTTGGGATCTTTTTTTAGGGCTTGGATGCTAGCCACTTTTTGAGGTTCATATTGATTCCATAGCCCAGTATCTTTACTGCGAAAGTCTGGGATGCCACTTTCTGTGCTGATACCGGCTCCAGATAAAGCTAAGACTTTACCCGTGGTTTTAATTAATTCTGATAACCTTTGAATACGGTCCAGATATTTCAGTTTAAGACACCCTTTCATAAAGTCTTTTTCCTCTTCTTGTTTAAAAGTAATAAAAGTATTTCCACCCTTAACTTGACTTTTCCTTGACAAATTGGAACAAAAAATGTCGAAATTCAAAAAACTAGATAAGACAAAAAAATACCGCCAATAGGCGGTAAATTATTAGAAACTCTTCTTATGGGCTATCTTATCTAAGGAGTTTGCCATTCTTCTCATGTAACACAAAAATGGAATTGTCATAGCTAAAGAAGCTAAGGTCATTACCATTAGGCCAGATCCATGGGATCTATGGTGGTCATGAAACATAGAATAACACCCCCCTTATCATTATTCTTTATCATTTTTAAATGAGAAACTCGTAGAATATCATGGCATAAGACCCATTTTGTTTTTAGAAAGTATTTTATTTATAATCTTGTTTGATATGTTAATTTGACCAGAATTTTAAAATTTTATCAGAATTTGTTAAAGGAAACTGATTTAGATTGGTGAACTAGATGTAAAAAGAGTAACGGAGGAAATTTTGTGCTGGCAATTATTGATAGTGTTGCATTACTTGGTTTAGACGGTCAAAGGGTACGGGTTGAAGTGGATGTTTCTAATGGCCTACCTTCCCTTGATCTTGTGGGACTGCCCGATGCTGCGGTTCGAGAGGCTAAAGACAGGGTTCGTTCTGCCATAAAAAACTCAGGTCTGGACTTTCCGATGCAGAGAATAACTGTAAACTTAGCGCCTGCAGATCTAAGAAAGGAAGGTCCGGTATTTGATTTACCCATTGCTGTGGGTGTTTTAGCTGCCACCGGTCAGATTCAGTCTGAACTAACCAATGAGATATTATTTATTGGTGAATTATCTTTAGATGGATCTTTACGGGGTGTACACGGGGTCCTGCCTCTGGTTATGGCTGCAAGGGATATCGGTCTTAAAAAGGTTATCGTACCTATGGATAATGCAGCAGAGGCAGCATTGGTAAAGGCTGTTGAAGTATTTGGGTTAAAAGATTTAGCAGATCTTTCGGTGGCACTTAGGGGCGAAGCCAAACTAATACCATACCAAATTGGAGAATTGTCAACAAATGTTTACCATGAAGAGGAATTAGATTTTGCAGATGTGCGCGGCCAAGTAGCTGCTAAGCGGGCAATGGAAATTGCTGCAACTGGAGGGCATAACATTCTTATGTTAGGTAGTCCAGGATGTGGTAAAACCATGTTAGCTAGAAGGCTACCTTCCATTCTGCCAGAGTTGAGCTTTGAAGAGTCTTTAGAGGTTACCAAAATTTATAGCTTAGCTGGTCAACTGCCTGCCCAAAATCCTTTAATCAGAAAACGACCCTTTAGATCTCCTCACCACACAAGTTCAACCGCAAGTCTGGTGGGAGGTGGGAGGATTCCAAAACCTGGAGAAATAAGTCTTGCACATCATGGCATACTCTTTATGGATGAATTTCCTGAGTTTCATAAAGATAGTTTGGAGGCACTTAGACAACCTCTGGAAGATGGGTGCGTAAGTGTTTCCAGAGTAGCCGCCAGCTTTGTTTTTCCTGCCAATATTATGCTGGTGGGGGCGGCAAACCCCTGTCCCTGTGGATACCAGTTAGACAAAGAGAAAGAGTGCACTTGTACCCCACATCAAGCTCAAAAATATATAAACAGGATATCAGGACCTTTATTGGATCGCATTGACATTCATTTGGAAGTTCCCAAAATATCTTATGAAGAATTAAATAATGCTCCGCCTGGAGAAAACTCTGCTACCATTAAATCCAGGGTAGAAAAAGCTAGGGCTATTCAAAGGGAACGGTTTAAAAACCTTTCTATAGCCAGTAATGCTGCTATGGGGGCAAGGGAAGTTCGTAAGTTTTGTAGGACTGATACTGCTGGAGCAAAGTTATTGCATGGAGCCTTTAAGAGAATGGCTTTGAGTGCAAGATCCCATGACCGAATCTTAAAGGTTGCTAGAACTATTGCAGACCTAGCAGGTAGTGAGAACCTTTCAGCCAATCATTTGGCAGAGGCAATACAATACCGGAGTCTTGATCGAATACTCCGGGGTTAATTAGGGATAAAATAATATGGTAGAGGAGGTATTGATATGCACGCAAAGGATATTATGAGTACTAAAGTTATAACTGTAAAATGTGATACCACTATCAAGGAAATTGCTCAAATATTAATAGAAGAGAAAATATCAGGAGTTCCAGTGGTTGATGATGCAGAAAATCTAGTTGGTATAGTAACGGAAGGAGATCTTTTACACAAAGAAGCAAGTCCTCGAATTCCCAAATATTTTGGTATTTTAGGAGCAACAATATATTTTGGTGGCAATGAACAGTATAAAGAAGATTTTAAAAAACTTGCAGCCCTTAAAGCCTCTGAAATTATGACAACAAAGGTGATAACTGCTGATAAGGATACAGAAATTAGCGGTCTTGCCAATTTAATGGTTGAACATAATATAAAGAGAATACCCATAGTAGAAAAAGATAAAGTTATTGGTATAGTTAGTAGGGCAGATATTATCAAAACCTTTGCGGTCAAATAATATTTAGCCAGTGCATAGACCTTTGTTTTCCTTAATATATTGATAAAGTACACCCATGGTGTACTTTATTTTATCCTTGAAATTTCTCCAAAATCTTATCCTTATATAAACTTAATGCTGGGGAAACTACATTTCTTTTTTCCATTAAAATATTAAATCTTAGTATTTTTTCATTTAACTTTTTGGTTAACCGATTTTTTTCATTTTCTTCATAACAATAATTAATGAGTTTTTGTAAAGAGATAATCTCTTTTTTTATTTCCATTTCCTCAGGTACGACACCAGCATTTTTCAGCAGACGGTAACCTGCCCGAAGGTCTTCGGGTACATGGGACAGATCATCTAGTACTAGTGGTTTTCCACTACCAGGTAGATTATCAAAATCTCCCTTACTCATAGCTTCTTTTATTTTATTTTCTGCAAGAAGAGCAAAAAGATCCATTCTTAATCACCCTGCAATTTTGAAAGTATATTATTTACATGTTTTATATTTAGACATGTTTTGTTATATTCCTTTTTATTAATAATTCTTGCATTTAAAAGTTATGAATTTATTTATGCACTAAGTATTACAAATTTTTAGTTAATTATCATTATTGGACATATCACTTATGATATTATTACATCAGAACAAAGAAAAGACTTGGGGGACTTATTAATAAGAGGAAGAGAGGATAGAAAATGCTTAAGCATGATCAAGAAATAAGGCTCACGGATAGGGTTATTTTAATCGAGGCAGATATTACTGAACTTGAGGTTGATGCCATAGTTAATGCAGCAAATAACTCCTTACTGGGAGGTGGAGGGGTTGATGGTGCTATCCACTCTGCAGCTGGACCAGCTCTTCTAGAAGAGTGCCGTAAACTAAAGGGTTGTCCCACAGGTGAAGCAAAGATTACGGCGGGGTATCAGTTACCTGCAAAACATGTAATCCATACGGTGGGTCCAGTCTGGCGTGGAGGACAGTTCCAAGAAGAGAGCGTTTTAGCAAATTGCTATAGGAACTCCTTAAAACTTGCCGTAACGAAGGGGATCAAAACCATTGCTTTCCCACTAATTAGTGCTGGAGTATATCGATTTCCCTTGGAAGGGGCCATCAACATTGCCGTAAAAGAGGTGGTGCAATTTCTGAAGACTGATACAATTCTTGATAAAGTTTATATAGTTTTATATAAAAAATCCCCTGCCGCTATAATTAAACTACTAAATAATAGTCCGACCTGAGATAGCTTAGTTCTCTATGAAGGATACAGTTTAAGTAAGAGTATTGAGTAGCCTATCGTTCATAGTGTTCATATTTTATATAAAATAGTCAAAGGCAAAAGCCTCTGACCTTGTAAAGGGATTTGTTATGATTAATAAAATTAATAGTAAACTTATAAAATGTGACACCATGATACCTGATTCTCACAGGAGACATTTGGAAAAAACCCTAATATTCACCAATATCTATAGGCTTAATATACTAGCTTGGTTACTAATCATTATTAATGTTATTTTTATCTTTATTCAGCAAATATATATTGATCAGATTGGTTTAAAAAACATCGAATATATTGATCTTTCGCGGGTTCTTGAAATTGCCCCATATGTTTTTAAAATTAGAGTTGTCATCATTTGCTTTTCTGTATTTTTTCTTATTATATGTAGACCACCTGCACTTGTAGAAGGAATTGGTAAATTTCATGAGTATTGCGGGTTAGTATTTATATTATTTAACCTAATTGGATTTTCTATATTAACAGGGGTGATTAAATCCACTGGACCTGGTATTGCAACATCCTATACTATGGCAATTTTAGTAGTAGCGTCTTTTTGTTACCTAGACTGGCTAAAGTCAATTTTTATTTTTAGTTTTGCTTGGTGTGTAATGGGAATTATGATATGGAGTTTCCAATCTGATTGGTTAATAGCTATGTCAGCTATTCTTAATTGTAGTGTAATGACTGTTTTGGCACTAATCATTTCACGGGTTATTTATACCAGTCGGGTACGGGAATATTTAAATCTTAAGATGATAGAACTCCAAAAGGAGGAGTTGGTTAAATCCAATGAATTGCTTCAGCATCTAAGCTTTCTGGACGGTTTAACCAATATACCAAATAGACGAAATTTTAATAGTAATTTAAGTGGAGAGTGGAGAAGGGCTATTCGACAAAAGCAAGAACTTTCCTTAATGATGATAGATGTTGATAGTTTTAAAAAATATAATGATACATATGGTCATCAAGCTGGAGATTGTGTTTTGAATCAAATTGCAACAACTTTAAAAGGAATTCTTAAACGTCCAGGTGATATGATTGCCCGCTATGGTGGAGAAGAGTTTGTTGTGCTCCTACCAGATACAAATATAGTAGGAGCACGAAAGATTGCCACTAAAATGAAAGAAGTAGTGGAGCAACTAGATATAACCCATATACATTCTCGAACTGGGAAAGTAACCATAAGCATTGGAATAGCTTCGATGCAGCCTAAGGTAGGTGAATTGCCGGATATCATAATAGACTTAGCTGATAGGGCTCTTTACCGGGCCAAAAATAATGGTGGAAATCAATATTGTGTATTGGATGAATAAAAAGTGCCATTTGTTGAATTGTATGGTTAAATACTTAGTCATAATTCAACAAATGGCACTTTTTATCCTATAAAATTGTCTTAAAATTGCTTCGCACAGGGTTGACACCCTGCATAAAATAGAGTTAAATAATACATGTACGAAAAATTTTGATTGTGCAAGTGTCTAATAATTAGACAACCTTTTTAGATCATTAAACAAAGGGGAATTATTTTATGCAGTTGACGAAGAAAGAAATATTTTTTACCGGATTAGCTCTTTTAGCTATGTTTTTTGGTGCCGGAAACTTGATTTTTCCTCCAAACCTAGGTCAACAGGCTGGTGAACATTTATGGCCTGCAATTTTGGGCTTTATTATCACTGGTGTAGGATTACCTTTAATGGGTATTACGGCAGTAGCTAAAGTTGGGGGGGACTTAGAGTATTTAGCTAATAGAGTTCATCCAATTTTTAGTAAAGTAATTACTACGGTTGTTGTTTTATCCATTGGTCCTCTTTTAGCTATTCCGCGCACTGCAGCTACTACCTATGAAGTAGCTATAGTTCCATTCCTCGGTAATGCATCTGATTTAAGTCTAGCCATTATGTCTTTTGTGTATTTTACAATTGTGTTACTCTTTGTTTTACGTGGTTCTAAAATAGTAGATGATGTGGGTAAGGTGCTTACGCCTTTTTTAATAATATTTTTAGCTATAGTTATTATTAAGGGGATATTATATCCTCAAGGTACCATAGGTACAGCACAATTTGAATTACCTTTTTCCAAGGGTTTTTTAGAAGGATATAATACAATGGATGCACTTGCATCAGTAATATTTGGGATGGTTATAGTAAATGCATTACGGGCTAAGGGAATAACCGATAAAAAAGTCATTGAAAAAGCTACTATCTGGTCCGGCATAATTGCTGCCATCGGATTATCATCTATTTATATGGGATTAGCCTATATTGGTGCAACAACAGGTAGTAATTTTACTGGAGATAACCCTGGGCAAATGTTATCATATATCACCACAACTTTATTGGGTCCATTAGGTAAAATAGTAATTGCTATAGCTATGTCCCTAGCTTGTCTAACCACAGCCATTGGCTTAGTGGCTTGTTGTGGAAACTTTTTTAGTCGCTTGAGTAATTATAGAATTAGTTATAATAGGGTTTGTATTATTACTGTGTTAGTAAGTTTGCTTTTAGCAAATATGGGTCTTGCAAGAATATTGGAGATATCCGTTCCTTTGTTGGTAACTGTTTATCCTATTATTATAGTGTTAGTTATTCTTGCACTTTGCCATAATCTATTTAAAGGTAAAAGAATGGTTTATATTACAACAATCATCGGCACATCAGCAGTAGTTTTAACTGGTCTAGTAGAAATGATAGCAGCTAAAATAGGTATTGATTTCCAGATGACTAACAGTTTATTGGCAATGATACCCTGGCACGATCAAGGTTTAGGTTGGGTTATACCCGCCCTATTGACTGCGATATTTGGGTTACTTATTTCCCCAAAAACAAAGCAACAGATTTAGCTGAGATTTTATTATACGTCATAACCCGTAGACATTATAGCTTTACCCCTACAGTCCAATCCTGTAGGGGGTTTTTTTATGCATTATTCAGAGGTTATGGAAAATTATTATATTAAAGTAATAATAAATAAAAATATTAACAATGTGGAACAATTATTACCATTATAGTAGTAAATCCATATCATAGGAGGAGGCTTAATACCTAAATACACAATGAAGAGAGATTCTTGATGCGGGAAAATTATCAGTGGCAGAGCTTCAAGCGATATCTCAAGAATTATGTGGCTTTTTAAATTAGATGGGTGCACAAATTCAATGGATTAATAGGTATATAACAGATAACAAGATATGTTGAATTTATATTGCTCCTAATTAAGAAATGGTTCAGGAACGTGCAAGCAAAGAGGGGTTACCTGCCAATTAGATATCCTAGATTAAGCCAATCATTGATCCAACCACCGCTGAGAATTAATTATTTGCGGAGGTGAATTATTGTATCAAAAAGGACAAGCATTAAAAAAAGGTATAGAGAGGGCTAAGAAAATTGCTGGTGTTTGTGCTAATCAGAGCATCAATTGGGAGAGATTTGATGCGGATAAATTTATAGCAGAATATACGGATTTGAAAGATACTTTATTACAAAATAAAGATAAGTTTATAGATATAGACAATGTCTGGATATGTGAGTTGTTCCATGAAGGAAGAAAATTTGAAAATAGTTTGGAACAGATTCTCGATAGTATTAAACACTATCGAACGGGAGTTTTTCTATGGAAAAAGCGCTGGGAAGATAAACTAAAGGAACTAACAAAGATATCCGAGGATTTAAGACAATTTGAACAGGAAGTATTAGAATATCAAAATGTAACTATTTTTTCAGATCAAACCAATTCCATGGTATCTTCTAATCAGATGCTACGAATTATCAAACATAAGGAAAACCGGGCCTATGATTTTATAAATCTTAGATTATCGACTATTGAGAATAAGAGGGTCAGTTATGTGAGCCTAATTGTGGCCATTAGTGTAACGATTATTTCAGCCCTTAATTATTTTTGTGAATAGTATATTATATTACTTACTTCTGCAGTATGTATCGCCATTGTAAAGTTATATAATCCATTGGCATTGACAAGTGCTATTTGAGTGAGATGGTTTTTATTTTAATTATAAAAAGTGCACCTTCAAATATTAGATTATATCTAACAATGGGGGTGCACTTCATTTTGGCCAGCTACTTTATTATATATTAAATACCTTTTCAGCTTTATTCCGGGTTAGGTTGTCGATTATAGTATCACTTACTCCTTTAGACTTTAAGTACTGATATGCTTTTATTACAGCTGTAGGATCATTAGGGAATAGGTTACTAAAATCACAGTTTAACATGCCGTGTTGAAACTGTTCAATATTTTCATACAAAGCTTCGACGGTTACGTTTCTGGAGCGAATGGTAATGGCTGGTACAGCGCCAAATTGATTAACCTGATTCAGAATATCTAGATTAATATGGTCAATTATTAATAGGTTGGCCGGAATACTAACTTGAGCTGCAATATTTAGAGTTAGTTCGGTAATTTGTAGTCTGTTTTGAAAGGGGATATGAACAATTACAGGGACATTTTGGTCCCGGGCAACTTCAAATTGTGCTTTTAGCACATCCTTTTCTAATTGAGATCCTTGGTTCATACCCACTTCACCAAGCCCTACAACATTTTCTAACTTTAAGTACTCAGGCAAGGCATCTATAACCCTAGTCCAATCATGGGGTATACCTGCGGGGTGTACGCCAATAGCACTATATAATTTAATACCCAACCCTTCGGCATTCTTTTTATAAAATCCGGTAATAAGGCGAAAATGATCAAAATAGCTTTCTGAATGCTGAGCCCCTATAACAATGGCACAGGTAATCGCCTTTTGAATACCACCTTCGGACATGGCTTGTAAACCTTCGTAGGGCATCATAGTAACGTGAAGATGAGTGTCTACCAAATAAGACATAAACCAAAACCTCCTTTAAAAATAAATTATTTTGTAAAGGTTTAATGATAGCCCATGGGCTATCTGGACGAAGTTATTAGTCTGAGTCTATATTAATGTGTATTTTTTTCTTGAGTATAATTAATTGCTATTTTTAAATACTTTAATTCATCTTCGGATAATGGACACCCACAAGAAGGGCAGGAAAGTTCATCGTTTTCCAAGATTTCCTGGGAACAGAGGGAAAAGGAATGGTCACAATCCGGACATACAAATTGAATATTTAGTTCTGACAAGGAGACACCTCCATTATTTAGCATGCACTAGCTTTTGATTTCTTATCAGTTGATTTCTCTCGTTTTTTCTTAAGCTCAAGATATTTCAGATACATCGGTAAACAAAAAAGATATATACTAAAAGATAGAACCATCGGTTCCCAGGTAAAGCTATTGGACTTGTTAATTATGCCATCAATAAAAAGTACCAAAGAAACTAGAAAGATCACCGTTGACCATGACATCAATAAAGATGGTAGGGCACTTTTTGTTGGATGATATTTCTTAATACCAAGCAAGAAAAACAATGTGACGATACTCCAAACCCAAGATGCAAGCATTTTCTACTCCTTATCCTAGTACTATGTTTCATTATAGACTTATCTCAGAGGTTTGAAAACCTAAAACAGAAATATTTACTATCTATACTTAATACTGGTCAAGTTGTTAATGAGGAAACTAACGAAAAATAGAAAGTACCTGTGAAAAAAAGAACTATTAGAAAATAATACAAATCTATTGACCTTTAAAGTCTTTGGAGTATAATTGTATACAATAACGGTGGGGGTTATTAACTGCATCAGTTGCGGTTTAACTCTTGCCTACACACAACCTTTAAAAAGTCCACTTATGTGGACTTTTTTCATCTGATTTAGTTTTGTTCAACTATAAAACTTTTCAATATGCCTTAGGACAAGATATAATAAAATTCTAGTATATACTAATAGGGGGAAACTAATAATGTCTGAAGAAGATAAATTATTAACCAGTGATAAAGTTGTAGTTGGAGAGATTATTGCTGCGGAAAAGCATCCTGATGCCGAAAAATTAACAGTATGTACAGTAAATGTGGGTCAAGAGGAACCACTACAAATAGTTTGTGGGGCAAAGAATGTTGAGCCTGGCATAAAGGTACCTGTGGCATTACATGGGGCTAAACTTCCCGGAGGTAGAAAAATCAAGAAAGGTAAACTTAGAGGAGTTTTAAGTAATGGTATGATATGTGCTCAGGATGAGCTGGGATTTGAGAGGAATATAGATGGTATCTGGGTCTTAGATAATGAAACAGAAATAGGAACCCCAGTACCCTTTAAAGAAATAGTTCAGAAAGAAACTGAAGGTTAACAAAAGGGAGTTGTTGCTTTAATAGCAACAGCTCCCTTATTGCTTCTCCCTGTTTTACTAACCCTTGGTGCAATGTACAATCACCCAGGGGTGTTAAATTTAAAGGATAACACTAAAGAACCATACAATCATTAAAATTTGCAAAATCAACTTTAGCATGGCCCCACCTAAAAAACCTAGTAGTGTACCAAAACCCGATTTTAAAGCCTGATCGAAACTACGATGAGCTAATAATTCACCAATTATAGCACCTGCCAATGGACCTAGGATGATGCCCAAAGGTCCTAATAGGAAAAGTCCTGCAAACATACCGATTAGGGAACCGCCGATGGCTGTTTTGGAACCACCATATTTCTTAACACCCCAGATATTTGCCAGATAATCAACGGCAAAAATAAATGCTACTAGAATTAGCTGGCCAGCAAAGAATGACCAGGTTAAATGGGTAAAATCTTCAAAAAAACCATATATTAGCATGCCAACTATCAGTAATGGAGCGCTAGGTAAAATAGGTAGAATAATACCTGCCATTCCTGCAATAAAAAACAGGCATGCAATAATTAATCCAGGAGTTGACATTGTATCACCTCGTTTAAATATAGCCGTCAGCCATCTGCCATCAGTCTCCACTTAGGAACGAGTCTTAGAGTTATCGGCGTGGAGCTCAGGAGCGAACGGGGGATAACGATAGCACCCCCGCTGTATTTTACATAAGTGTTTGTTTTGAGTTTAGATTTTTTTATCATATTGTCTTATTATACCTAATTATACCGTAAAGAAGATAATTTGTTGAATCCCGTGGTAGGAATAATTGCCAATTTAAAGGAAGAAGGATATAATAATCGTTGTTACTTAAAGAATATACAAAAACGGTGGGTTGTACATGAACATAAGACTTTCACTGGCAGTTATGGTTGCCAAGTTTGCCGCCTTTGTCAGCCGAAAATTTGGTTGGAAAGGATCTTCCTTGCCTGGTGTAGTTGCTAGAAAATTATATAAAAATACCTTAAAGGATTTAGCGGGACAGGCCCGTCAAGGTGTTATTATGGTTACTGGCACCAATGGTAAGACAACAACCAATAATATGATTGCCAATATCATACAAACCGGGGGATACCGAGTTGTTATAAATCAAGAAGGTGCCAACTTAATTACTGGGGTAACCGCAGCCTTTGTAAAATACGCAAATTACTTGGGAAAATTAGATTGTGATTTTGCACTACTCGAGGTTGATGAAGCATCCTTTCCCAAGGTAGTTCAGGAAGTTAAACCACAATTTGTTGTGGTGAACAATTTTTTTAGGGATCAATTAGATCGCTATGGTGAATTAGACACCACCGTTAAATTGGTTAGGGAAGCCCTAAAGACTTTACCACAGGTACATTTAATATTAAATACCGATGATCCACTGGTGGCTCAGATGCAAAGTGCCACTGGTCATGATACAAGCTATTTTGGCCTTTCATCCAATCTACGGATAGAAAATGAGACAAAGCAAACTAGAGAATCTAGGTTTTGTCCCCATTGTGGTAATCAACTACATTATGATTCTTATCAGTATAGTCAGTTGGGATCCTATTCCTGCTTTGAATGCGGCTTTAAACGTCAAGAACCTGAGGTTGAGGCGCTGGCTATTGATAACCAAGGTACTTCATTAAAATGTCATGTTCGGTATCCCCAGGGACAAACTACCTTAACCATTAATACTCAGGGTTTCTACAACCTATATAATGCGCTGGCTGCCTTTTGTGTTGGTTATCTAATAGGTATTGATATCCAACAGATTCAACAAGGGCTGCTTAAATATAAACCAGCCATCGGAAGGATGGAAACCTTTGAATATCATGGCAAAAGGGCAATTTTAAATTTAGTTAAAAACCCAACCGGATTTAACGAGGGAATCTCTACCCTTCTTAGTATACCTGGCTCCAAAAGTGTGTTTATTGCTATTAACGATAATGATGCAGATGGCAGGGATATATCATGGCTTTGGGATGTTGATTTTGAACACTTGGCTAATGGTCAGGATAGTATTACAAACTTTACATGTTCAGGACTGCGAGGGGAAGAAATGGCCCTACGCCTAAAATATGCAGGGGTACCCATGGAAAAAATTACTGTTGTTAGGGATATGGCAAGAGCTATTCAAAAGACCTTAGAAGATTCGGGTGAAAGTGCATATCTTTTTTCTACATATACTGCCCTCTGGTCTGCCCAGAAAATATTATTAGGGTTGGCAGGAAAGGAGGAAGATCATGTTAAAGGTTTGTCATCTGTATCCTGATTTATTAAACTTGTATGGAGATAGGGGTAATGTAATTGCCTTTATGCAACGTTGTCGTTGGCGGAATATACCGGTAGAATGTGTAGAAGTAAATGTTGGCGAACCGGTGGATTTTAATGACATTGATTTTTTGTTCCTAGGTGGAGGATCTGATAGAGAGCAGAACCTAATGGCTGCAGACCTCCTTGAACGCAAAAATTCCCTTAAAGAAGCTATCGATCAGGGATTGGTAGTATTGGCCATATGTGGGGGATATCAGATGATGGGCCAATATTATCTTACCTTTGAAGGTCAAAAGATACCTGGCTTAGGTATCTTAGATCTTTATACAAAGGCTGGGGATGAAAGACTTATTGGAAATGTAATTGTAGAAATGAAAATTGAAACTGAAACTGTAAAGATTGTAGGTTTTGAAAATCATTCTGGACAAACCTTTATCGGAAATTTAGATCCCCTTGGTAAGGTTCTCGCAGGATATGGTAACAATGGGCAGGATGGTTTAGAAGGGGCGAGGTACAAGAATGTATTTTGTTCTTATTTACACGGACCACTCTTACCTAAAAATAGTAAACTGACGGATATTTTAATTAAACTTTCATTAGAACGAAGGGGAATAAAACAGGAGTTATTACCATTGGAAGATTATTTTGAAGATCAGGCTGTAAGTGTTATGGTAGATCGCTACATAAAAAAATAATATAAATTCCATAAAAGTATTGTCAGCTGCCCTACAATTTGCTACAATAATCACAAGGATTAATACTGTATACAGAATACGAGTACGGAGGTGGTTTCATGCAATACTTGCTGACATGGATCGAGGGAGAAGAAGTTTGTTACCGCTTGGTACCGAATTTAAACGTTGATAAATCTTCGATGGAAGACAAAAACTTAATTATTACCAAACTAGATCAGGAGGAAGCCAATCGAGATAATAAATCTTATCGCCATTAATCCGGGTCAAAAAAATATGATTAATTCTCTAACACTACTTATAGGGTAGTGTTTTTTATTTGTTTTATGATTATTTATATTCTTATAAGTTATAGGTAACTTTTTACGTTTAGGGGAATACAATAGACAAAATTTACAACTAAAATTGTATATCCGCATACTTATACAAAATGATTACAAAAAAGTTACTTTTAGTACAAACCTTCTTTTTATATGGTCGGCGGCATATAAATTTTATAGTAAGTTTTGTACATCTTATTCCCATTGCAAAGGAGTGATAAAAGAGTGGATTTTCTTAAACGTTTAGTGGATTACCGATCATTAGAAAATAGTTTGTCTTGGGAAGGTACTTTTCAGGACTACCTAAAAATTGTTAAGGAAAAGCCCTATATAACTCAACTGGCTCATGCCAGAATATACAATATGATAAAAGAAGCAGGAGTCAATGAAAAAGAAGGTAGCAAGGAATATAAGTTTTTTTCCAAAGAAATTTTTGGCCTGGATATACCTCTGGAAAAATTAGTTGAAGAGTATTTTCATCCGGCAGCACGTCGTTTGGATGTTCGTAAGCGGATTTTACTATTAATGGGTCCAGTTAGTGGTGGTAAGTCTACCTTAGTAGCAATGCTTAAAAGCGGGCTGGAGCAATTTAGTCGAACAGAAAAGGGTGCTCTCTACGGAATTAAAGGTTGTCCCATGCATGAGGAGCCACTGCATCTAATTCCGAAGGATTTACGGGAAGAGTTTGCCAAGGAATATGGAGTTTATATTGAGGGTGAACTTTGTCCATCTTGCCGTATGATGCTAGAAACAGAATACGGCGGTAGAATAGAAAACGTTCAGGTCGAAAGAGTATTTCTTTCGGAAGATGAGCGTACGGGGATTGGAACCTTTACTCCCTCAGATCCAAAATCCCAAGATATTGCAGATTTAACGGGTAGTATAGACTTTTCAACCATTGCGGAGTATGGTTCCGAATCAGATCCTCGGGCCTATCGCTTTGATGGTGAATTAAATATATCCAACCGAGGCCTGATGGAATTTCAGGAAATGTTAAAGTGCGATGAGAAATTTCTTTGGAATCTTTTATCCCTATCTCAGGAGGGCAATTTTAAGGCTGGCAGGTTTGCGTTAATTTATGCAGATGAAATGATTATCGCCCATACTAATGAAAATGAATATCGGACTTTTATTAGCAACAAGAAAAATGAAGCACTGCAATCACGTATTATTGTTATGAAAATACCTTATAACTTGAAGGTTACAGATGAAGTAAAAATATATGAAAAATTAATAAAGCAAAGCGATTTAAGTTCTATTCATATTGCGCCCCACGCCTTAAGAGTAGCAAGTGTTTTTTCAGTTCTGTCCAGACTAAAAGAATCGAAAAAACAAGGTATGGATATTGTTAAGAAAATGAAACTATATGATGGAGAAGATGTAGAAGGGTTTAAACAAAAAGATCTCAAGGAACTTCAAAATGAGGCTGTTGATGAGGGGATGAGTGGGGTTGACCCACGCTACGTCATTAATCGCTTGTCCTCAGCGTTAATTAGAACCAATACCCAATGTATTAATCCGTTAGATGTTTTAAGGGCAATAAAGGATGGATTGGACCAGCATCCATCTATAACCCAAGAGGAAAAGGAAAGACTTCTAAACTTTATCTCTATTGCACGCAAAGAGTACGATGAGATGGCCAAAAAGGAAGTGCAAAAGGCCTTTGTTTACTCTTTTGAGGAGTCTGCCAAGGTATTATTTAATAACTATCTAGATAACGTAGAAGCCTTTTGTAATGGAGTTAAAATTAAGGATCCAATTACCGACGAGGAAATGGATCCCGATGAAAAATTAATGAGGTCCATTGAAGAACAAATTGGTATATCCGAAAATGCAAAGAAAGCTTTCCGGGAAGAAATCTTAATACGTTTATCCAGTTATGCAAGAAAAAATAAAAAATTCAATTACAACAGTCATGAGAGATTGCGTGAAGCCATTGAGAAAAAGCTTTTTGCGGATTTAAAAGATATAGTCAAGATTACAACCTCAAGCAAAACTCCAGATGGAGAACAGCTTAAAAGAATTAATGAGGTCAGTGCTAGATTAATTGCTGAACATGGGTATTGTCCGGTCTGTGCCAATGAACTATTAAAATATGTAGGTAGTTTGTTAAGCCGCTAGGAGTGATAGCTGTGACATACAATTTTATCATATCCAGGGAGGATTGGTCACTTCACCGCAAAGGTGAAGTTGACCAACACCGTCACCGTGAAAAGGTACGTGAAGCAATTAAGAAGAATCTTGCAGATATTGTTAGTGAAGAAAGTATTATTTTATCCGATGGACGGAGAGTTGTTAAGGTACCTATCCGTTCCTTGGAACAGTACCGTTTTCGCTATGATGTTCGAAAGCAGAAACATACCGGCCAGGGAGATGGGAAAAGCAAGATTGGTGATATAATTGGCAGTGAACCTCAACCGGGTCCTGGAAAAGGTCCTGGAGCAGGAGAAGATCCAGGGCATGACTACTATGAGGCAGATGTAACCATTGATGAAATTGAGAAAATCGTATTTGAAGATTTGGACTTACCAAATTTGGAAGAAAAGAAGAACAAAAAATTGGCCTCTGAATCTGTAGAATTTAGAGATGTACGTAAATATGGGATCCAAAGTAATGTTGACAGGAAAAGAACTATACTAGAAGTTCTCAAACGAAATGCCTTAAAGGGTAATCCGGGTATTCATGGTATCACCCCGGAGGATCTGAGATATAAAACTTGGGAGGTTGTACCTAAGTTTGAATCCAGTGCTGTTGTCCTAGCCATGATGGATACCTCTGGTTCCATGGGCCCCTTTGAAAAATATATTGCTAGAAGCTTCTTTTTCTGGATGGTACGTTTTTTAAGGACTAAATACCAAAATGTTGAAATAGTTTTTTTGGCACACCATACTGAGGCCAAAGAAGTTACTGAGGAAGAGTTTTTTACCAAAGGGGAAAGTGGAGGTACCCGTTGTTCCTCTGTTTACCAGCTTGCATTAGATCTAATCAATACCAGGTATCCTAAAGATGATTATAATATATATGCTTTTCATTTTTCAGATGGCGATAATCTAACCAGTGATAATGAAAAATGTATTCAGTTAATCGATAAGTTGTTGGCTAAATGTAGTTTAGTTGGCTATGGGGAAATAGAGGGACCTTATTACTATACCAGTACTTTGAATTCATTCTTTAAAAAAATAAATCATTCCCGCTTTGTAAGTGTTAGTATTCGAGATAAGTCTGGGGTATATCCTGCACTGAGAGCTTTCTTCAAGAAACCCGACCAAAGGGGAGGGTAACCAGATGAGAGATCAGATTACAGAAGAATTGAGACAACTGGAAGATGCTATTCCAAAAATGATTGAAATTGCCAAAGGCTTTAAACTAGATTTTTATCCCATGCGTTTTGAAATATGTCCAGGAGATATCCTTTATACCTTTGGAGCCTATGGCATGCCAACGCGTTTTACACACTGGAGTTTTGGAAAAAATTATCATAGAATGAAAACACAATATGATTATAATTTAAGTAGAATTTATGAAATGGTGATTAACTCAAATCCTTGTTATGCTTTTCTATTAGAGGGAAATACAATTATTCAAAATAAGATGGTCTCTGCCCATGTGTTAGCCCACTGTGATTTTTTTAAAAATAATGTTTACTTTAGTCATACCAATCCCAAGGATATTATTGAATCAATGGCTGTGGCAGCGGAAAGATTTCGTCAATATGAACTGATTTATGGGCAACAAAGGGTGGAAAATTTTATTGACACTGTTATGTCCATTCAGGAACATATCGACCCCCATAGGATGGTCAAGAAGAGAAACAACGAAGAGGAGAAAGGATGTTGCTCAAAAAGCAAAAAAATTGGTGATTACGATGACTTGTGGGATTTGGAAAAACCGGCTCATAATTGTGATTGTCAAGGGAATTGCTCAAAGAAAAAACAAACTAAGCTACCACAACAACCAGAAAAGGATCTTCTTTTATTTGTTATGGATAATGCCAAAGGCTTGGAAGAATGGCAGTTGGATATTCTATCAACCCTAAGAGATGAAATGTTATATTTCTGGCCCCAAATGCAAACTAAAATTATGAATGAGGGTTGGGCAACTTATTGGCATCTCAGAATTATGAGGGAAATGGAGCTAAACGAAGCGGAAGTTATTGAGTTTGCCAAAATGAATGCTGGAGTAATTCTTCCCTCCCGTAATAGCATCAATCCCTATTATCTTGGACTTAAGATGTTAGAAGATATTGAAAAGCGTTGGGATAAAGAGTACGGAGAAGGAGCAGGAAGGGAAAAGTTATTTGAAATAAGAGAGATTGACAATGATGTTTCCTTTTTAAGAAACTATTTAACAAAGGAATTAGTAGAAGAACTGGATTTGTATCTTTACCGTAAAGTTGGGCATGACTGGAAAATTGTCGAGAAGAATTGGGAGAAAGTAAGGGATTATTTAGTTTATAGTATGACAAACTGTGGAATTCCAGTGATTATGGTGGCAGATGGAGATTTTGGCCTGCGCGGAGAGTTATACTTGAAACATATTTTTGAAGATAGGGAATTGGACATAAAATACCTGGAAAAGACACTGATACATGTCTACAATCTTTGGAATAGACCTGTTCACCTAGAAACCCAAATAGATAATAAACCTGCATTATTTTCTTTTGATGGAGAAAAGGGCAATCGGAAATTTCTATAAAGTACAAGGAAGTGTCGCAAAACTACTTTTTAGTAGGTATGCGACACTTTTTTTACATTTAAATTTAATAGATATAATAAGGGAACGACACAGGGTTCGTTCCCTTATTATATCTACACAAGAATGATTAGTCATTGTGCAACCCCATGCAAACTTGAAAGTATAAGAGACTTTTCAGCACTGAGGTGGACATACTAAGAAAAAATTACGGGAGGGTAAACTATGAGACCCCTTTGGAAAGGTGCCGTAAGTTTTGGCTTGGTTTATGTACCGGTTAAAATGTATGCAGCCACGGAGAAGAAAAATATTAAATTTAATTATTTACATGAAAAATGTAAAACCCCTGTGCAATATCGTAGATATTGCCCCTATTGTGATACAGAAATTAGTAATGAGGAAATTGTCAAGGGATATGAATATGAAAAGGGAAAATATGTTGTGATGAAAGATGAAGACTTTGAAAGCTTACCTGTTGAGTCTACGAGGAGCATAAATATCGTTGATTTTGTAGATTTAAGTGATATAGACCCGGTATATTTTGAAAAGGCCTATTACCTAGCACCTGGTGAAGGTGGCCAAAAAGTCTATGAACTACTTAAAAAATCCATGCAAGAAACAGGTAAGGTAGCCATTGCCAAGGTTGTTATTCGTAATAAGGAATCTTTAGCTGCCATCAGGGTAGCTGATGGAATTCTTAGCATAAGTACAATGTTTTACCCCGATGAAGTTAGAAAACCACAAGGGATTCCTGAACTAGACTATAAGATTGAAATCCATGATAATGAATTAAAAATGGCCGTAAGCCTAATAAATAATTTATCAGCAACCTTTCAACCGGAAAAATACACCGATGATTATCGACAGCAACTCCTAGAAGTAATTCAAGCAAAAATTGCCGGAGAAGAAGTGGAAACTGTACCTACCGCTCAAACAGATAAAGTAGTGGATTTAATGTCTGCTCTAAAAGCAAGCATCGATTTGGCACAACAAGAAAGAGATAATAAAAATAAAAAGGATGCTCTGAAGAAGAAAGCTACTAGAACTAAAAAGGCTACGGCATCGTAAATGAAAGTTGGAATTAAATGAGCACTAATTTACCAAAAATAAAACCCATGTTAGCTATACAGGCGGACCCCTTTAATAGTGATGATTATTTATATGAGATAAAATGGGATGGTTACAGGGCTCTAGCCTATCTGGATGAGCAAACTACAATCTTATCTCGTAACCTATTGGACCTGACTGAAAGATTTCCAGAGTTGCTGCATTTGCATAATAAAGTTAGTGGCAAACCCGTAATACTAGACGGAGAAATTGTGGTTTTAGATGAAGGGAAACCTTCCTTTAGTAAACTTCAATCCCGAGGTAAAATATCAGATATACTAAAAGTAAAAAGGATGTCAAAGCAAATTCCGGCAACCTTTATCGCCTTTGATGTTTTATACAAAGATGGAGAAAGTATTATGAACCAACCTTTAGAGCTAAGAAAGAAAGATTTAGAGAGAATTGTGGAGCATGGTTCAGATATTATTGTGTCCCAGTATGTATATGGCTCCGGCATACAATTTAGTGAGGCAGTTCGACGGATAGGTCTCGAGGGTGTTATGGCTAAACGTTTGGACAGCCCTTATATTTCTGGTAAAAGGTCAAATGCCTGGAGAAAAATTCGTAACATACGATCAGCAGAATTTGTTATTGCTGGTTGGGATAGGGGTGAAGGACAAAGAAAACTTGGTTCTCTGGTACTTGTTGCCTATGATCAAGGGCAATGGGTTTATATGGGAAAGGTGGGCACAGGCTTTACCAGAGACGAGGAAATTAATTTACTGACTATACTGAATCAGGTAAAGACTGATACAGCGGTTTTTAATCCGGTCAAGGGAGAATTTCGTGCACCAGTCTGGGTCAAACCAGTATTGGTGTGTGAGGTTAATTATACAGAGCTTAGCCCGGATGGTCGTTTGCGTCATCCTAGCTACAAGGGACTTCGGGAGGATAAGAAACCAGAGGAGTGTACCATAAAACAGGTTGAGAAATAAAGAAAAATAGCCTTCAGCCATCAGCCATCAGCTTTAAAACTTTGGAACTGGCCTTGGGCCATGAGTCATGGGCCTTAGGCTTTTTGTAAGTTTTAATTTGGGGTTCTTTAGCTCATAGCCCAAGGCACAGGGCCCATGAGTTAAGGGCTTTAAAGCAAATACATGCAAAAAGAAGTCTATGGTCTAAGGCTCATGCCTAAGGCATTTTAGAAAATCATATTAAGCTGATGGCTGACGGCTGAAGGCAAAGATATATGGATATAAATTACAGTTACCACTAACCAATGAAATATTACAAGGCCTAGGCCATTCTAGCTAACTAGAATTTTATCTGGTATTTTTGTGCTCGATAAAGCAGTGCAGAGCGAGTAATACCTAATAATTGAGCTGCTTTGGTCTGATTACCCTGACTCTTTTCCAGGGCTAACAGAATTAATTCCTTTTCCACTTCATCAAAGGAAATGCCACCTTCTGGAAAATTGATAATAAGTCTAGGATTTGCTTCAATTTTAGTATTATCAACCTTTTGAATTTCCTTTGGTAAATGGTGTGGTTTTATTTCATTGCCTTGGGATAAAATTATTGACCTTTCAATAACATTTTGTAACTCCCGAATATTACCGGGCCATTCGTAGGATATTAATAAACCCATTGCTTCAGGGGACATTCTTTGCTCCTGTGATGGGTTAAATTTTTTAATAAAATGCATAACCAATAGTGGTATATCTTCTTTCCGATCCCTTAATGGGGGCAAATGAATAGGTAATACGTTCAGCCGGTAATATAGATCCTCTCTAAAAGTACCATTTTTGATACATTCTAAGGGATCCCTGTTAGTTGCAGCAATAACCCTAACATTAATTTTTATACTATCTGTTCCACCGACTCTTTCAAATACCTTCTCTTGTAATACCCTAAGAAGCTTTACCTGCATAGATAAAGGCATCTCAGTTATTTCATCAAGGAAGAGAGTACCTTCATTAGCTAATTCAAATCTTCCCAGTTTTCGGGCTACAGCCCCTGTAAAAGCCCCTTTTTCATGTCCGAATAACTCACTTTCCAATAACGATTCAGGAAGTGCTGCGCAGTTAATGGGAACGAAGGGCTTTTCCCGCCGGGAACTGAGTTGATGTATGGAGAGTGCAGTAATTTCTTTACCCGTTCCACTTTCACCAGTGACGAGAACTGTGGCATTACTATCTGCAACTTTTTCTATTAACATACAAACATCTTGAATACCCTGACTGTTACCCACTATTTGACCATATTTTTTATTTAATTCTGAACGGTAAAAGGTTACCTCTTCTTGCAAGTGATTAACCATTAAGGCTTGTTTGACTACTAATTTAAGTTCATCCAGATCAAAGGGTTTTGTTATATAGTCAGTTGCTCCCAGTTTCATTGCCTCAATGGCAGTGTCAATTGTTCCGTGTGCAGTAATCATAATTATTGGGAGTTTTGGTAATATATCTTTAGCCTTAATAAGAACCTCAAGCCCATTCATCTCTGGCATTTTTAAATCTAAAATAACTAGAGAAGGCGTTTCTTTACGAATAATATCAAGACCTTGACTCCCTCTAATTGCAGTAAAAACCTGGTAACCCTCTTGACGTAACCCTCTCTCCAAGGCCCAACACATATGTTCCTCATCATCTATTACCAATATTTTATTCAATCACAACACTTCCTTCCTGTAGGTTGGATTGGGGGAGACTAACATCAAAGGTGGTGCCTGTGGGTGATGTATCGGAAACCCTTATGATACCATTATGCATACGAACTATTTGATGACTTATGGACAAGCCGAGGCCAGCTCCATCCTCCTTGGTAGTATAGAAGGGGTCAAATATACGAGGTAGATCTTTGTCTATAATACCTGTACCAGTATCAGTAAATTGGACCTTAGCGTAATCCTTTTCAGCAAAGGTTTTAATTTTCAGGCTACCACCATTAGGCATAGCTTGAATTGCATTTAAAATTAAATTGACGAACACCTGCTTTATACGATCTGAATCTATATTTGCTTTAGGCAATGGTTCAGTAAATTCCTTAATTAACTTAATATTATTTTGTCTTAGAATAGGATGAGTAAAAGTAAGGATAGATTCAAGCAACCAATTTAAATCAGTTGGGCTTACAATTGGTTTGCTTGGTTTGCCAAAATCTAATAATTCTTGAACAACTTTGTTTCCTCTGTCAATTTGCTCACAAATTACTTTGGTATAGTCTTTAATCCCTTCGAGATTTTTATATTCCCCCTCCATAACTTGAACAGTGGCTCTAACTATACCCAATGGGTTCCTTAACTCATGGGCTACACCAGTAACCAGTCGTCCTAGGGCCACAAGTCTTTCTGAACGCATTAATTCATCCTGGAGTCTTTTTTTCTCTTTTAGGGACTGTGCTAGATTATTGATAGCTTGGACTACTTCCCCGATTTCTCCTGGCATGGAGGGTAGCCGTTTATCAAGGTCTTCCTCCATGCTTAATAGCCCCTTTTTAATTACCTGAACCTCGGATGCTAAATTATGAATTACATACAAGGCTGCTCCTAGACCAAAGATTAATCCTAATAAAGTAAGGTATCTGGCGATAAAACTAAACTGTCTACTTTGGGCAAAAACAGGATGAACACGCTCATCTGCCCAAGCAACTGCTATGAGTTCCCCATTAAGTGTCACAGGCATTAAATACTCAAAGGTTTGATCCCCCAGTGATCCAGTAATTCGGGATAAAGGCTCCTTTGTGGCAGATACCGCTGCTAGACCGGAAGCTGCTTCATTAAATATCCTTTGTTCTCGAGCTTTTTCTTCCGTTGGGTTCATAGGTCTATATTCATGCAAGAAACCATAGACATAGATATCTTTTGAATCCGGCAGATAAAGACCCAAACGCACACCGGGGTTGGCATCGGCCAATGGTTTGGCGGTAATTTTAAATGCCTGTTCTAAAAATTTCTTAATATAAAGATCTTTATTAATTCCTTGGTTAGTTGCTTGAAAAAGTTGCTTATTAAGATCTCTCACGGTTGTATTGACCATTGTACCTAGACGTTCTTCTTTTGTTTTTAATAACATTTCATCTTTGGCACTCGAAAAGAAAATATCATAGGTCATGACTAAAATTGGAATTAACAATATGGCAGAGACTAAAACCATAATTTGAGTAGCAAAGGATTTATTTTTTAAGGTTATCAACAGAATTTATACCCCCCTTATAGGTGTGCGATAACACACACCGGGAAAGAATGACTGTATAATAACAGACAGCACTACTTTCTTTGTTACAAAGGTCACAAAACCAAGCACAATAAAGGTTTTTTATTTAAAACTAAGGGAATCTGGAACGGTATATTTCTCTATTGTTTATTATTGTATAAAAACAAACAATATTTTATTAAAAACAGCCTGATAAAGCTAATTTTCCTATTGGCATGAAGATTGCATATAAAATAGAATAAAAAATAAAAGCATTATATAAGAGTTTTGCTTGCGACTCATTATAACATATTTGAACAATTCCCAAAATGTAAACGTTTGATATTAATCAAAAAACTTCTAGGTTAATTTAAGTAAACTACATTAATGTTTGAAAACAGACAAAAGGTCTAATGGGCGACAGAAAAATCTAGGAAACAAGGTATTATATTCACATGA
Source organism: Desulfotomaculum defluvii (assembly GCF_054657375.1). Taxonomy (NCBI): domain Bacteria; kingdom Bacillati; phylum Bacillota; class Clostridia; order Eubacteriales; family Desulfotomaculaceae; genus Desulfotomaculum; species Desulfotomaculum defluvii. The sequence continues at coordinate 642,300 of NZ_BAAHYV010000007.1, forward strand.
GGAGGGCTTTCTATGACCAGTTCTCAATTTATAGAATGGGTTCAGGAAAAGTTTGATTCTTGTAACGTTTTCAATGAGATAGAAACTAGTGAAATCATCGTGGAAGTTATCAAAAAGTATTATTCCCTTGGGCAGGATGAGGAGAAAAATAACGACGTTGTAAATGTTTAGTTTTCTCGTAAAGGGTGTGAGTATCTGGTGCCCTGTAATACGGAAAAAAAAGTACGAGATATCATGGTACCTATTCAGGACTATGCAACTGTGTTTTTGGAAAATTCTTTGCGAGATGCCATGTTTGTTCTAAAAAACACTTTCTATTCCGGACATATGGCTGGATCACAGGCTCACCGGTCTGTACTGGTATTTAATAATAAAAAACAATTAGTTGGAACGCTTAGTTTTAGGGATATTATCCGATCTATTCCTATTGATCGTGATGGACCTAAGTGTTGGGATGGGTTATTTACACATGTTTGTTTAACCCAGGCTGATAAAAAAGTTAAGGATATTATGAGGCCGGTTCAAGATATACGGCTTCAGGCTGGGGATAGTATATTAGATGCTATTTTCATGCTAACCAATAATGAAATTGAATTAGTCCCTGTGGAAGAGAAGGAAGAAATTGTTGGTATGATCAGGGCAGTAGAAATATTTAAAGAAGTGAGTGAATTAGTAGAAGCTAATACTTTCTAAAATGATAAAATTAACTTCTGCTTGATAGGTTAAGTGTTAAAAGGGTGAGGGATAAAATGAACAATGTATCTTACCTGAAAACTCAAGAAACAAGTGACACTGAGATAGATAATCTTTTAAACATAATAAATTCAATTCAAGTATCGGAGAACATATTTGAAATTTTGGATATAGACAAAATAATAAGAGCCGGAAAGCTTTGTGCAGCGTATCCGCATTTAAATACCAACATTGTAAAACATAGTTTGATTCTTATGGAACTTATAAACAATGGCTTAGTCAGTTCCGATGCCAATAGTATTTTAGAAACAATGGTAAACATGGGAATGGAAGAAAAACTAAAGGTATTAAAAGTGTTGGTAGAAGCCAGAACGGACTATGCATCCGGTGAAGCAAAGGTTGTCCAATATTTCTGCCATTAAAAAAAGTAATGGGGTGATTGTATTGGATAAAAAAATAAATAGAAAAGTTAAACATAAGCATGAGCAAAATTTAAAAATTATGTTAAATGAGCTAAGAAATTATAATGACCGGGGCGGTGCCCCCCTAGAATATTTAGCCGAAAAATGTGGTGTAAGTACAAGACAGGTCTACCGTTATTTAAATGAATTGCAAAATCTAGGGTATGAAATTCTTAAAACAACTCAGCATAATGCAGAATCTTCTGGGGGCTATACTATAAGAGAAAAAGATGAAAGTTCTACTGCGGAATTATTATTGCTTAATATGCTATCGGATCTTGAATTTGTTCGCAATGAAATACAGTATGCACGTTATTTCCTTAAAGAATTATTAGTACGAACCTGGATGTGTCAAGCAGGTATTGTTATACCCTTTGATATTTCACTGTTCTCCTTACATAGTGAGGACGCAGTTTACGTTGGTCGTAAGACTATGGTTATTTCAAAATCACCTGAAAGCTCCTGGGAGGAGATAAAAATCAGGGTTTCTGCAAAAGTTCTCAGTGGTGTTTATCAAGTTCTAGGAAGTGAGGTTGTTTCAAAACAAAAACTTAGAGATGGCTCATTTGTGTTGTTTATCCGGACCAATAGAAGCAGAGAAATGGCAGGCTTGTTAACTGTGTGGGGTAGTGAAGTTGATGTATTAGAACCAGGATATCTTCGTTTTAAAGTTCTTAACAACTGTAAAGATATTCTCCACAACAGTAGGCTAAGAAGGTTGGACAAAAATGAAATAATTTCTACGAAAAGTAAGTATTTAATTAGTTATTAAAAAGGGGGGAGGAGAGGATGTGAAGGAAAAAAGAATTCAAGACTTAATGACACTAATTGATCAAAAGTTTGTCATTCAAGTACAAGATAGTTTGGTCACAGCAATTACTGTACTAGGGCAAAGTATTTCACAAAAGGGTGTTGCCGGTATAGTGGTAATAGACACTTGTCAAAAACCAGTGGGACTTTTGACTTTTCAGGAGATAATAAAAGCCATCAGTCCGAAAACACTCCCAGCAGATAAATATTATGGTGGGTGGAATATATCTGGTTTTTTGGTAAAGCCCCTTCTGTGGGAAGGATTGTTTACACAACGTCTTAAGGAAGAAATGAATTCTCCTGTACATTACTGGATGAAAACAATAAATGAGGTTAGTGTTAAAGATGACGAAACACTAATAAGTGCTGCGGAAAAATTTACCAATAGTGGTTCAAACCTACTTTTTGTCTTGCACGGAGATAATCCAGTGGGTCTTATTTCGTCAGATTCGCTTATTTGCGAGATGTGTGATTTGATTGACATACCACTTAGCCAAAGCGTTGAATTAACTGGCTGAGATGAGGTAATAAGTACTTTTTTTTAATCCTAACGAAGCTCTTTATTTCACAAATTAAGATGACTTCTATTACATCTTGTTTATAGCACCTTATGATAAACGAAATAATTTTGTTGGAGGCATGTACTATGAATATTTTAAAGTACGTACCGATTTTGGATACTCTGAAAAACTATGATAAAAAAGATTTCCGCTTTGACCTTATCGCAGCACTAACAGTAGCTGTTGTTGCTTTACCCCAAACTATGGCCTATGCCATGATTGCAGGTGTTCACCCTGCTTACGGTCTCTATGCCGGGATTGTCTTAACAATTCTAGCATCCTCCTTTGGTAGCTCACACCAGTTGGCTACAGGTCCAACCAATGCTATTTCTTTGTTAATAGCAGCCTATATGGCAGCCTATGTTGGGCAGGATAACTTCTTTGGAAATTTGTTTTTACTTACTTTCTTGGTTGGTGCCATTCAGTTTGCCATGGGTGTATTTAGACTTGGGTCCTTGGTAAACTATGTTTCTCATGCAGTTATTGTAGGTTTTACAGCTGGTGCTGGTATTATCATTGCCATGGGACAGCTAAATAACTTACTGGGTGTTAAGCTGCCCTCTGGTCACTTATCTAGTATCGATAAGGTAGTAGCTTGTTTCCAAAGCCTGGATCAAATGAATTATGTAGCATTTGGCATTGGATTGTTTACAATTGCAGTTATTTTAATTAGTAAAAAAATAAATAAGAATATCCCCGGGGCTTTATTAGGTGTTATCTTATCTGTGGTTTTAGTCATGACCATGGGTTTGGAAAAGTATGGCATAAAGGTGGTAGGTGAAATACCCCAAGCTATTCCTCCCCTTAGTATGCCGAACTTTAGTCCAACTGCAGTAGCTGATCTAGGTGCTGGGGCTTTGGTTATAGCCATCATTGGACTGGTGGAAGCCGTTTCTATTTCCAAGGCCATTGCTTCAAAAACGTTGCAGAAAATTGATCCAAACCAGGAGTTTATTGGTCAGGGTATTGCTAATATGGGTGGTTCCTTCTTTAGTAGTATTGCTGGATCTGGTTCCTTTACCCGTTCAGCTATTACTTTCCAAAATGGAGGTAAAACTCGTCTGGCAGGTGTTTTAGTAGGTTTTATTATCTTGTTAGTTTTGATTTTCTTTGCTCCCTATGCCAGATATATTCCTAATGCCAGCTTAGCAGGTGTAATTATGATCGTGGCTTACTCCATGATCGATAAAAAGGCATTGGTAAAGGTTCTTAAAACTAATAGAAATGATGCCATTGTTTTATTGATTACCATGTTTACCACTATTTTTGCCCCAGAATTAGAACAGGCAATCTACGCTGGTGTTGCAATATCCTTAATCCTTTACTTAAAAGACTCTGGTGTTGCCTCCGTTAAAACTCTGGCACCGGTCAGGGCCAATGATGGTAGGTTTGTAGAACAGGCAATAAATGGACAGAACCCGTCTATTTCTATCTTCCAGTTGGAAGGCAATTTGTACTTTGGCTCATCTGCGGATCTGGAAAGAAAGCTATCGGATGGCTACTCAGATTCTAAGGTCTTTATGATTCGATTCAAGGGAATATCTGTTATTGATATTACAGCTTTGGAAGTTATTGAAGCATTTATAAACCGTGCCCATGGTGATAACAAAAAGGTTATTTTATCTGGCGTAACACCGAAAATTCTTAAAATGCTAGATAAAATGCACATTGTAGAACATATTGGCAAGGAAAACATCTTCATGGAAGATGATGAAGTATTTGCTACCTCTGGTAAGGCTTTGGACGAAGCAAGTTCCTTTGTACGCAAGGTTAGTTACAGTAATCAAGAGGGATATGTTCATACCTAAGAATGAAAGTACTATGATCTGGATCTGTTAAAAGTAAAAGTTATAAAACTAAATTTTATAATAATTATATAATTAGTACAATATGGCAGGGTTAGATTCCCTTGACTTATTGTATGAAAAAAAATTTCCCATAATAAATAAAAAAAGCGATATTTGATCGCTTTTTTTATTTTAACTTAGTAAATTGAAGTATATTAAAGAAATCAGAAACAATTTTAAGCTAATCTTTATATACTCTGCTTCTTGAAGCTGTACAAAAATTCACGAAACAGTTATCTTAAGACAAAGCATTATGTCATAATTATAAATCGTCTCTTTTTCTTTTTTTATGATGTGGCAGACAAGATGCGAAGTATTACTTGGCATGGGGTAGGCCAGCACATTGTAAACGGAATCTTTCCGAACATTGTGCTGGCCTTTTTAGTTTACGGGCATACTTATAATGTAAGGGGGGAAGATTTATGGTAGGAACCTCTAAATGTGGCTTATGTATAAATAAAGATCAGTGTGAAATTAGACTAAAACTTAATAACCTTATGCAGGAAGCCATTACAATGGTTGAAGCTGAGGTAAAACGCCAAGCACCCGGAGAAATTGATTATATGATTGTAACAGATATTTCCGTAATTCCTACTCGCTGCCAGCATTTTAGATGTCGGGAAGGGGATTTGGAAGTTAATCGTAAAAGAGAACGACTTTTCTTTTTTGGCAATGAAATAGCACCCAGTGCAGTGTAACTCCTGATTATTCAGGAGTTTTTTATTAGCTATTAGTCATTAGCTTTTAGCCATTAGCCTTTTAGCTCTCTTGAAAAATTATCATGATTACCATAAACCTATGTCATCCTAACGGAAAGATTAAGATCCTTCGCTGTCACTCCGGGATGACATGAAAAACCTTTAACTAACAGCTAATGGCTAAGAGCTAACAGCTAAACAGTGGTGACAAAATAATTTAATCCCACGAGAAAATAAGCAATGGTTCAAGAACCAAAGGGAAGTGATAAAAATCACAAAAAACAAATCAAAATCACACTGTACATAAAATTTGTGATTTATTACATTTAAGCCACAAAGAGTAATGACAAATTGAACCTAGGCGATTTGGCATTAGTTAGGGGGCTGGTAAATGTCACAGTCCAGTCTAGAAAAAAAGATTTGCGATGAATTCGTTAAATTTCAAAGATTATTAGTTGGTCGAGGCCCAGAGTGTACTAGGGCAATTATTTGTAGAGACATGGTTATTATTAGGTCAACGGGAGTTTTGACCAAGGAAGAGAAGCATGTTAGTAGCAGTCGTAAAGGAAGAGCCTTAGTTAAGCAGTTAAGAGTAGAGCTTAGAGATACTTATGTAGAACAGATTGAAAAAATAATTAGTGAAATCACCCAATGTAAGGTTAAGAGTAGTCATGGAGATATCAGTATTCGAACTGGTGAATGCATAGAAGTATTTATCTTGGATGTGGATTTAGAGAAAAAAATTAAATCTACTGGTGATTAAGCTCTTAGAATAAAGGGCCTGATTACTAGGCGGAATTAAAGTTGGTAGGTATTTCGCTAAGCGAGACTTGGTGATAACAGACCAGCGTTATCAATGGCAGATTGTTCTGCTTTGTTAAACGCTGGTCTGTTATTTTTGTCTTACGAAGGGAGGAGATATATAGGAAGTGATAATGCATGACACTATTTAGGTTATAAAATTATAGACATCTAATATCTAAATGTTAGTAAAGGAGTGTGGGTATATGAGCAATAATATAAAAAGAGTCATGTTTATTCTTATTGGGGTTGCTCTTTTCTTAGCTTTTTATTTAGCTCCACAATTTAGCCCGGCAATTGATCCTTCAGGTAAAGCTTTTGAACTTTCTCAGGAAGGCAAAGCTGCCATTGGTCTTTTCTTATTGGCTGGGATTTGGTGGGTTTTTGAAGTAACTCCCATTGGTGTTACAAGTATTGCCATAGGTGTAGTTCAGGCATTATTTTTAATTCGACCGGCAAAAGAAGCCTTTAGAGACTTTATGGATCCCACAGTATTGTTTATTTTAGGATCGCTACTAATCGGTTTAGCCTTTACAAAGGCTGGTATTACCAAACGCCTTGCTTATAAAATGTTGGATATAGTGGGAGAGGATACACGTAAGATTTTGCTTGGGGTTTTTGTTATAACTGCTTTATTAACCCATATTATGGCTCACACAGCTGTGGCAGCCACCATGTTTCCCATATTAATAGCAATTTTAGCATTATACGGTGAAAACCCGGATGGTAAACCTAGTAAATTTGGTAAGGCACTGTTTATTGGTATGGCCTATACAGCAGGTGCTGGTAGTATTTGTACTCTTTTAGGCGGTGCCCGTAACCCTGCTGCAGTAGGTTTTTATACAGAGTTTACCGGGACAGAGGTATCTTTCCTTGAATTTTCAGCACATTTGGCACCCTTCGGCTGGTTGACTGTGTTTTTGATCTGGGCATTATTACTGATTATTTATAAACCTGAAAAAACAAAGATTCCTGGTCTTCGGGAGAAGGCTAGGGCTGAATATGCAAAACTTGGCCCAGTAACCAAACAAGAAATCTTTGTTGGTATTGTTGTATTCTGTGCATTATCAATGCTGGTTCTCCAAGCAATAGTTCCGGCTTTAAAAACAATGGATCGTTCCGTACCGTTACTGTTGGCTGGATTACTTTTCTTCTTGTCAAACATCTTAACGGTAGAAGATTTAGAAAAGAAAATACCCTGGAATATTGTATTACTCTTCTCAGGTGCTATGAGTATTGGTTTCTGTCTCTGGCAGACTGGGGCTGCCCAGTGGATAGCTGTTAAATGGTTAGCCATGTTGGTGGATGCTCATTGGTTAATATTCGTTTTGGGTATATGCTTCCTGGTAATGATCTTAACTAACTTTATTATGAACGTTGCAGCCATTGCCATCACCCTGCCGGTTGCACTGGTTATTGCCCAATATTTAGGGGTAAACCCCGAATTAATTCTCTATGGTGCCACCGCAATGGCCGGAATGCCCTTCTTGTTATTAATTGGTGCAGCCCCGAACGCCATGGCTTATGAATCCAAGCAATTTACTACTGGCGAATTTTTTAAAACAGGTATACCAGCAAGTGCTATGCTTCTATGTATTTTAGTATTAATGACCTTTACCTACTGGCCATTAATTGGGATGTCACCTTTGTTACATTAAAGTTGGCAGCAACCCCTTATTCTAAGTAAAATTTCGTTGACTATTGACACACCTGGAGTATAATTTCAGGTGTGTCGACATAACGAACCCCTATAACTAATTCAGATTGAGAGGGAGAATTGTGGAAGGAAACAGCCAGGTGATTTTTGCTACAACAGTTTTTTTACTGACTTATGCTATTATCATTTCAGAAAAAATTCATAGAGCAGTTATCGCACTTTTGGGTGCAATGATAGTCATTGTCGGGGGTGTACTTCATCAGGAAAAGGCCGTAGAGGCAATTGATTTTAATACCATAGGCCTTTTGGTTGGTATGATGATTATCGTTGGTATTGCCAGAAATTCTGGTGTTTTTGAATATTTGGCTGTAAAAGCAGCTAAAACCAGTAAGGGTGAGCCCCTAGCCATATTGGTATCTTTATCGATCATTACGGCAATTTTGTCTGCCCTATTGGATAACGTAACAACTGTGCTTCTAATTGTTCCAGTGACCTTTTCCATTGCCAAGGCTCTGGAAATAAATCCATCTCCTATTTTGATTTCCGAGGTATTAGCATCTAATATTGGGGGTACTTCAACCCTCATTGGTGACCCACCAAATATTATGATTGGTTCGGCCACAGGCCTTGGTTTTATGGACTTTGTTATAAACCTTACCCCAGTAATTATAGTTATTATGGCTGTCACAGTGTTTCTTTTAAAGATTATTTACAGAAAACAACTGGTGGTTAGAGAAGAGTTAAAGCAAAACATTATGGCTATGAATCCCCAGGATGAAATAAGGGATGTTACATTATTAAAGAAATCCTTATTCGTCATCAGTTTAACCATTGGTGGTTTCCTGCTACACCAGTATGTCCACTTAGAATCTGCTACCATTGCTTTGGCAGGAGCAGCATTATTACTACTTATCACAGGTGCTGAACCAGAGCATGCCTTGGCTGCGGTGGAGTGGCCCGTTATTTTCTTCTTCGCTGGTCTCTTTATTCTTGTTGGTTCTCTGGAAGAAGTGGGTGTAATAGAATGGATTGCTAAAGAAGCTTTAAGATTTACCGGTGGAGAATTATTACCCACGGGCATGTTGATACTTTGGCTATCAGCCATCGCATCTGCCTTTGTTGATAATATTCCCTTTGTGGCTACCATGATTCCATTGATCCAAGATATGGGGAGATTAGGTGGTATCACCGACCTTAATCCCCTATGGTGGTCTTTGTCCTTGGGTGCCTGCCTTGGCGGCAATGGTACGATTATTGGCGCATCTGCCAACGTAGTGGTGGCAGGAATGGCAGAAAAACGTGGTATCAAGTGGACTTTTATAGGATTTATGAAAGTTGCCTTTCCTCTTATGCTGGTATCAATTATTATATCAACCATATATCTATACTTCTTTTATTTGAGTTAATATTAGTCAAACTGGTATTTGGAGGAGTGATGTCCTCTGGAAGTCATAAAACCACTTGTCCCTGGACATAAGCGTGGAAAACATAATCACGAAGAAAACCTTGCTATTGTAATAAGGGAACTCCGCTCAGGTTCTAATGCAGAGGGGGTGACCCTGGAACATTTAGCAAATATTTGTGGTGTTAGTAAAAGACATATTTATCGATATCTTAGGGAGTTAGAAGAAATGGGACTGCCCATAGAAAGACCTTTAACTATCTATCCAGGCAGATCTGGGGGCGGACTTTATAAATTGAAATCTGACTCTCAGTTGGTAGAGTTAGGATTATTAATGATTTTGAACCAGGTGCAAGAATACCAGCGCAAACAATATAAGCAATACTTATTTTTAAAAAACATAATTATTTATCAATTAGCTTACAGGTGTGGTTTCAGAATACCACTAATTTCATTTAATTATTTAATGGAAAAGGATTGTGAAAATTAAAACACACCCAATACCCTGCTCCTTCTCAATGAGAATGAGACAGGGTCTTTTTATCTAAAAAAGTTTAAAACTAAGAATTTGGCAACTAATTAAAGTAATTAAGAGATAAGTATAATTAATAATGGAACAAGGTGATTATCCAGGCTGTACATAATTATTTTAAATTTGTAATTTAAAGACACAAACAGTTGTCATTACAAGACATAGGGAATTGTCAGTAAAAAGTTAAATTGCCAAATAGATATGTTTGAAAATGAAATAGGTTATATTGGTGATTTATCAAAATTAAACCTTAGATTGAGATAGTTTTGTCATTCACATGATATGGTTTGTGTGAAAAATAACAATTTAAATAGCACCTTTTAATATAGTTAGTGTATTGCTACAAAGGGGGACGGCCATTTGAGTCAGCAATTATTAGAAAAACAAATTTGTGAGGCCTTTATTAAATTTCAAAGGGAATTAGTAGGGCGAGGGCCTGAAATCACAAAAGCTATGATTTGCCGTGATATGGTGGTACTTCGTTCTAGGGGTGTATTAACTAAAGAGGAAAAACATGTTAGTAGTAGTAATAAGGGTCGCGCCTTGGTAAAACAATTAAGAATGGAACTTAGGGAATCCTACCTTGAAAGAATAGAAAAAATAATTTCGGATATTACCAAGTGTCAGGTTATGAGCAGTCATGGAGATATTAGTATTCGAACGGGAGAACAGATAGAGGTTTTTATCCTAAATACAGACCTTGAGAAAAAATGCAAATAAACTAAACTGGCTAAATGTTGTTTAGGGCATGCGGCGAGTTAATAATATTTGAATGTTGGTAGGCAGGATACAGAGCTGTAAAGGCTAGGTATAAAGTAAACCAACGTTATATTGGTTATTTCACAGAAATACCCAATATAACGTTGGTTTTTATTTTTTAGGAAAGGAGGCTAGGGTAATTTAAACACAGTAAAAGGCGCACTAGTAGAATTATTAATATACAAGGTCTCTTTAGTAAAACTCTTTGAAAAAGTAAATGAACTAAGCACCTTAATATTAACGAGAGGTGATTTGCATGAGTAAAGAGGTAAAAAGATATTTCTTTGTATTTTTAGGTTTTGCAGTATTGCTTTTATTCAATTTTATGCCTCAATTGGCACCAGCCATTGACCCAATGGGGAAATCCTTTGAATTATCCCAATCTGGTAAAGCTGGCATAGGTTTGTTTTTATTGGCAGGTATTTGGTGGGTGTTTGAGGTAATACCCATTGGTGTTACCAGTATTGCCATAGGTATATTACAGCCGGTATTTGGTATCCGCAGTGCAAACGATGCATTTAGGGATTTTATGGACCCCACAGTAATGTTTATCCTCGGCTCTTTATTAGTAGGTATTGCCTTTACCCAATGTGGTATTACCAAAAGAGCAGCCTATAAAATGTTAGTGGTAGTAGGGGAAGATACAAGAAAGATATTACTTGGTGTATTTGTCCTTACTGCTTTACTAACCCACGTGATGGCTCATACTGCTGTAGCTGGAGCGATGTTTCCAATTCTGCTGTCAATCTTAGCGTTATATGGTGAAGACACAACCAAACCCAGTAAGTTTGGTAAAGCACTATTTATGGGAATGGCCTTTACAGCGGGTGCTGGAAGTATCTGTACTATGATGGGCGGGGCCCGTAACCCTGCTGCAGTAGGCTTCTATAAAGAATTCACCGGTCAAGATGTTGGTTTTCTTGAATTTTCTGCTGCCTTAGCCCCCTTTGGCTGGCTAACCGTTTTCCTGGTATTTTTATTAATGATTACTATATATAAACCAGAAAAACTAAAGGTGCCTGGTTTGAGACAGCGAGCCCAAGTAGAGCTTGATAAGCTGGGTCCTATTACTAAACAGGAAATCTTTGTGGTGTCAGTGGTGGCTCTAGCTCTTTGTACCCTAATCTTTAAACAATACGTTCCTTTCTTGAAGAACATGGATCGTTCAATTCCTCTGTTGGCAGCAGGGTTAATCTTCTTTGTAACCAAAATACTAACAGTAAAAGAACTGGAGAAATCAATTTCCTGGAACATCGTGTTATTATTCTCCGGTGCTATGAGTATTGGTTTTGCCCTCTGGCAAACCGGTGCCGCAGAATGGATGGCAGTTAGCTGGCTTTCCATTATCGAGGATGCTCCTTGGATAGTATTCCTTTTGGGCATATCCTTCTTAGTACTAATTTTAACTAACTTTATAATGAACGTAGCCGCTATCTCTATCTGCTTGCCCGTTGCTCTAGTCATTGCCAAATATTTGGGTGTAAACCCTGAGGTAGTTTTATATTCATCGGTAGCAATGGCAGGTATGCCCTTCCTTCTACTAATAGGAGCAGCTCCCAATGCCATTGCCTATGAATCTAAGCAATTTAGTACAGGTGAGTTCTTTATGACCGGAATTCCTGCTAGCTTAACGATTCTAGCACTGGTTGCCATCTTCTCTCTAACTTTTTGGCCGATTATTGGTATCCCTGCTGTCATACATTAGTCCTCAGAGACACACTGGTTTATAAAACCAGTGTGTCTCATATAAATAAGAAGTCTTTCGACAAAATTCTTGTAAAGGTTCTATTTCAGGAATATAATTATTGATGGCAGTAAGGGTCTGATGTTCAAATAACTATAGGAGAGGAGACGCAGATGGAAGGAAACAGTCAAGTCATATTAGCTAGTGTTGTTTTTTTATTAACCTACGCCATTATTATCTCAGAAAAGATCCATAGAACAGTAATCGCCCTAGTGGGCGCTATGATTTTTATTATTACTGGTATCTTAAATCAAGAAGAGGCAATTCACCATATCGATTTTAATACCATTGGTTTGCTAGTAGGTATGATGGTTATTGTGGGAATTACTAGGCAATCAGGAGTATTTGAGTATTTAGCAGTAAAGTCTGCCAAATATAGTAAAGGGGAACCACTGGCCATCATGGTGGCATTATCCTTAATAACTGCCGTTTTATCAGCCCTATTGGATAATGTTACTACCGTACTATTGATTGTACCCGTTACTTTCTCCATTGCTAGATCCTTGGAAATTAACCCTATGCCAATCCTATTAGCTGAAATTCTCGCATCAAATATAGGGGGTACTTCTACTCTAATCGGTGACCCACCTAACATTATGATTGGTTCTGCTGTAGGCTTGGGCTTTATGGATTTTGTTGTAAATTTACTTCCCGTAGTCGTTGTAATTATGATAGTAACTATTTTTCTGCTAAAAATGATTTATAAAAATTCCTTTAACGTTCGTGAAGAACTAAAAAAGAACATTATGGATATGAATGAAAATGATGAAATAAAAGACCATAAGCTACTCAAGCAATCACTGTTTGTTCTTGCTGTAACCATTGGCGGCTTCCTATTACACCAGTCCTTGCACTTGGAATCCGCTACTGTGGCACTGGCCGGGGCGGCATTATTGCTGTTGATTACCCGTCAAGAACCTGAACACGCCCTTGAAGCAGTTGAGTGGCCGGTTATTTTCTTCTTTGCTGGTCTGTTCATATTAGTTGGCGGTCTGGTAGAGGTTGGAATCATTGAATGGATTGCAGCTAAGGCACTAGAAATAACTGGCGGAGAACTGCTTACTACGGGTATGTTAATTCTCTGGCTGTCTGCCATTGCCTCAGCCTTTGTGGATAACATTCCCTTTGTGGCTACTATGATTCCGTTAATTCAAGATATGGGTCGTTTAGGCGGTATGACTAACCTCGACCCTCTCTGGTGGTCTCTGTCCCTGGGTGCCTGTCTGGGTGGCAATGGTACAATTATTGGTGCCTCCGCCAACGTAGTCGTGATTGGTATGGCTGAGAAGCAAGGAGTTAAATTTACTTTTCTTGGCTTCATGAAAGTGGCTTTTCCCTTAATGATTGTATCAATAATTATTTCTTCTATTTACTTGTATTTCTTCTATTTAACTTAAATAATAGCTCGGCATATTGCCGAGCTATTATTTTTTGATAGTTGGGGTAAAGATAAAGAAAAGGAGGGAGGCGAAGGGATGGCCACTACAATTGTAACCGATGTTAAAATTCAGGATAAAAATGTTAAACTTTCAAATTTAGACAAGTTAATCTGGCCCGAGGGCTTGACCAAAGCACACTTGATAAAGTATTATACGGACATTGCGCCGTATATACTTCCTTATATAAAAGATAGGCCTCTAGTTATGAAACGTTACCCAAATGGTATTGAGAGAGATTTTTTTTATCAAAAAGAATGTCCTGATTATGCTCCTGATTGGATAAAAACTATTCCGATTAGTCATTCGGATAAAGTGGTAAATTACATAACCTGTGAGGATGCGGCCACACTGGCATGGTTGGCCAACCAGGGCTGCGTTGAGATCCATGCTTGGTTATCAAAAAAAGATAGTATTGAGTATCCAGATATCGCTATTATTGACTTGGATCCTGGGGAAAAGGCAAGTTTTAGCGATGTGTTAGAAGTCGCCTTAGTTATAAAAAAAGTTTTAGATTATTTAAAACTTAGGGGATATCCCAAAACCTCTGGAGCCACAGGTATTCATATATTTATTCCACTTAAACCTGTATTTAACTTTCAGCAAGTTACAAAGGCCATGGGGCTAATAGCAAAGATTGTTGTTGATACATTTTCAGATAAGGCCACCATCGAAAGGACTGTAGCCAAAAGGGATCAAAGCAAAGTCTACGTAGATTATTTACAAAATACCCGGGGCAAAAGTATGGCCTGGACCTATAGTTTACGACCAATTCCAGGAGCACCCATATCTACGCCGGTGATGTGGGAAGAAATTGAACAATTAAGCTTGTTACCAGATGATTTTAACCTTTACACGATATTTAATCGTCTAAAATTTTGGGGGGACTTACATCACGACCTTTTGCAAAACCCCCAGGATATATCCCATGTATTAAAGTTAGTATAAAAATAGCTTTCACCATCAGCCTTCAGCTTTAAAACATAGAAAAGGCCATGGACCCTGGGCATATTAGGAAACTAACCTTACGAATTAGTAAGTGCTACGTAAATTTATGAATATAGGTGGTTAATATAAAATTGTTTAATAAAAACATCCAGGATGGAAGGAAAATCCAATTTGCATCCCGAAAGTGGTAGAAATCCGATATCTGGGGTGGGGAATTTGGATAAACGTCTTTACTGGGTTGGCTGGCAGATTCTTTTGCCAGGCAGTGGGCGGCGAGTATGGGATATTATTCATCACTTTGGATCACCTGAAGCTGCTTGGCAAGCTTCTGAGAGAGACCTGCAGGACATAAGATACATAGGAAACCAGGGTGCTAGGAAATTAGTACAGCGGAGAAATAATATACAGTTTGATAAGCTGGATAAATATCTTGAAAAAATTAATGGTAAAGTAATTACCATAGATGATGAGAACTATCCTTATTTATTGAAGAGTATCCACGATCCTCCGCCAGCAATTTTCGTACGGGGTAACTTGCCCAATGAGTGTAATATTAGATTAGCAATGGTTGGATCCCGAAAACCCTCTCCCAATGGTCTAGTGATAACCGAAAACTTTTCAAGTGAACTAGCAAGGTTAGGTATTGTAATTATCAGTGGCATGGCCAGGGGAATCGATAGCGCTGCCCATCATGGGGCTTTGCAAAGCAATGGGGTAACCTTAGCCGTTCTGGGATGTGGCCCGGATATTGTGTATCCTCGTGAAAATGAAAAATTAATGAAAGAAATTGTTAAAAATGGTGCCATAATAACAGAATTTCCTCCGGGTACGATGCCTCAGCCTTGGCACTTTCCCAGTCGCAATCGAATTATTAGCGGTTTAAGTAATGCCGTTTTAGTTGTGGAAGCTGCTGAAAAAAGCGGTGCCCTAATTACAGCAGATTTTGCCCTTGAGCAGGGAAGGGAAGTTATGGCCGTTCCAGGAAACATCAACAATCCCAAAAGTACCGGTACTAATAAGTTAATTCAGCAGGGAGCAGCCCTGATTATAAATGTCTTAGACATAATTAACGAGCTAGGAATTGAGACAAGGGAAATCGGCCAAGCAACTGAACAATTTGAAATAGATAATTTAGACGGCCATGAAAAGATTGTTCACCAATTATTTAATGATGTTCCTTTATCCTTGGAGCAGATAATCATTTTAAGCAGGCTAGCTCCTGAAGAGGTTGCAGCAGCTTTGACACTTTTAGAAATAAAAGGGATAATTAAATGCCTTCCAGGAAAAATGTATATTGATGCAAGATTATAGGAAAAACAGTTCTAAAAAATTAGGAATATTGATACATTGTAAAAGTAGTAGGGGGTCTGCAATAGACTCTATATCTACATCTGAGAGCAGGAGTAAATGGGGTGTACCGATTTGAGTAAAACATTAGTAATTGTTGAATCACCTGCTAAGGCGAAAAGTATTGGTAAATATTTAGGTAGAAACTATACAGTAAAAGCATCCATGGGTCATGTAAGAGACCTGCCAAAGAGTCAGTTTGGTGTTGATGCAGAAAATGCTTTTTCTCCTAAATATATAACCATTCGAGGTAAAGGAGATATTATAAAGGAACTCCGGTCTGCTGTAAAAAAAGTAGATCGAGTATTACTGGCTTCTGACCCTGATCGTGAAGGTGAGGCAATAGCCTGGCATTTAACAAAACTATTGGGAATAGATGAAGATAGCCCTTGTCGTATTGAGTTTAATGAAATTACCAAACATGCTATACAGGATGCTGTTAAGCACCCTCGTCCAATTGATGTTGATAGGGTTAATGCACAACAGACTAGAAGAATTTTGGACAGGTTAGTTGGGTATAATTTAAGCCCCCTTCTTTGGCGTAAGGTCAAAAAGGGGTTGTCAGCTGGAAGGGTCCAGTCTGTGGCTATGCGTTTAATCTGTGACCGGGAAGAAGAAATAGACGCCTTTATACCCGAAGAATATTGGACCCTCCCAGGCATGTTTGTAAAATCTGGAAAATCACCCTTTGAAGCCAAGCTTCATAAATATAAGGGTAAAAAGATAAATATTCCCAACCAAGAAGTAATGGATAACATCCTAAATGACCTGAAGGGCCAGAATTACATCGTTACCAATATCTCCAAAAAAGAGAAACAGCGTAACCCTGCAGCTCCGTTTATAACCAGTTCAATGCAGCAGGAAGCTTCTAGAAAACTTAATTTTACTTCTCGTAAAACAATGGTTGTGGCTCAACAGCTTTATGAAGGTATTGAATTAGGAAAAGAAGGTCCAGTGGGTTTGGTAACTTACATACGTACCGATTCAACCCGTGTGTCTGAAACGGCGGTACAGGAGACCAAAGAATTTATTATAGAACGTTTTGGGCCAGCCTATATCCCAAAGCAACCAAGGCAAACTTCAGCCAAAGGTAAGGTACAGGATGCCCATGAGGCCATAAGACCTACCTCTGTAAATCGTGATCCAGAAAGCATAAAACAATTTCTATCCAATGACCAATTTAAATTGTATAGATTGATATGGGCACGCTTCTTAGCCAGTCAAATGGCTCCGGCTCTAATTGATACCACTTCCATGGATATTACTGCTGGGGATTATGTGTTTAGGGCCACCGGATCTATTGTTAAATTTCCAGGTTTTATGCAAGTCTATATAGAGGGTAATGATGATGGCAGTAAGGAAGAAGAAAAAATACTTCCCGATCTGTTAAAGGATGATAAAGTAGAGGCCAAGTCCTTGTCTCCAAAGCAACACTTTACACAACCACCACCTCGTTATACTGATGCTACCCTGATAAAGGTGTTGGAGGAAAAAGGGATAGGGCGTCCCAGTACTTATGCTCCCATTGTAGAGACTATTCAAAAACGGGGCTATGTGGTCAGAGAGAGCAAGCAATTCTATCCCACAGAATTAGGAGCTATAGTAGTAGACTTATTGAAAAAACATTTTCCGGATATTATTAACATAGAGTTCACCGCTGATCTGGAAGAAAAGCTTGATCAAATAGCAGAGGGAGAGCAACTCTGGAATGGTGTATTAAAGGATTTTTATGGGCCTTTTGCTAAAAGTCTAGAGACAGCTGAGGAGGCCATTGGCAAAGTACAAGTTGCCGATGAAGTTTCCGATGAAGTATGTGAACAATGCGGTAGAAACATGGTTATTAAACTGGGTCGATTTGGAAAATTCCTAGCTTGCCCCGGATTTCCTGAGTGCCGCAATACAAAACCTTTACTTGAACCAACGGGTGTAGGTTGTCCAAAATGTACGGGTGAGATGGTACTAAGGCGAAGCAAGAAGGGAAGAAAATTTTATGGCTGTAGTAGTTATCCTGAGTGTGAGTTCGTGACCTGGGATCTGCCAACCAAAGAGAAATGTCCCCAGTGTGGGGAAATGATGGTAGAAAAGAAATCTAAGGCCAAAGAAAAGGTACTACAGTGTATAAATGAACAGTGTCCAAGTAAAGGAGATAATAGTGCCAAGGCCGAAGACAGCAAGAAAAAATCAAAGAAAAAAACTAAGAAATAGAATACTGGAGTGAGAAGGACTGGCTTATCAGCATTCTTCTCACTTTTCTTACCCATATTAGGAGGCTACTAAAAATGACAGAAAAAAGGGTGACAATCATCGGAGCTGGTCTAGCTGGTTCGGAGGCGGCCTGGCAATTGGCTCAGAGAGGTGTTTCTGTAGAACTCTATGAAATGAGACCTATTAAATATCCCCCGGCTCATCATACACCGTATTTTTCAGAACTAGTTTGTAGTAATTCCCTAAGGGCAGCAGCCTTAGAAAATGCAGTAGGATTACTAAAGGAAGAAATGAGACAACTTAACTCACTGGTTATTTCTGCTGCAGATGCTTATAGAGTACCTGCTGGTGGTGCATTGGCAGTTGACCGGGAAGGCTTTTCGCAACATATTACCACGCTGTTGGAAAAACATCACTTGATTGAAGTTCATAGGGAGGAAGTGACTAAGTTACCCGAAGGGCCAGTTACTATAGTGGCCTCTGGTCCCCTTACTTCAGAGGCATTATCCCATGAAATATCTAAGCTGACTGGTCAGCAGTATCTCTATTTTTATGATGCTGCGGCTCCTATAGTGACCCTTGAATCTCTTGATATGACAAAGGTATTTCGAGCATCACGCTATGGCAAAGGGGAAGAGGCCTATCTAAACTGCCCCATGAATCAGGATGAGTACGAAGTTTTTTATGATGCATTGATCCATGCAGAAAGGGCTCCCCTTAAAGAGTTTGAGAAACAGGTGCATTTTGAAGGATGTATGCCTGTGGAAGTGCTAGCTTCCAGAGGCAAAGAAACCCTACTCTACGGACCATTAAAGCCTGTGGGACTAACGGACCCTAGAACTGGTAAAAGGCCCTACGGGGTTATTCAGCTAAGACAAGATAATGCCGAAGGTACACTCTTTAACTTGGTGGGTTTTCAAACAAATTTAAAATGGGGAGAACAAAAGAGGGTATTTAGCTTAATACCAGGTTTGGAAAATGCTGAATTCGTCCGTTATGGGGTTATGCACAGGAATACATATATCAATTCTCCGGTTCTCTTAGAACCTACTTTACAAATGAAAAGTAATCCAAGAATATTTTTTGCAGGGCAAATTACAGGTGTAGAAGGTTATGTAGAATCTGCAGCAGCTGGCTTAATTGCAGGTATAAATGCAGCTCATATGGTGCAACAAAAGGATTTACTGGTTTTTCCAAAAGAAACTGCCCACGGTGCATTAATCAACTACATAACTACGGCTACCGAGGTGAATTTCCAACCAATGAATATTACATTGGGCCTTTTCCCAGAACTACCCGTTAGAATTAAAGGAAAAAGGGAAAGAGGACAAGCCCATGCCCAAAGGGCACTAAGTAAACTGACCGAATGGATTGAAAAAGAAAAAATTTTTAGCATTTAATTTATCTTTAGTAAATAACAATTTAAAAATGGCAAATTGTCAAAAGGTAGTTGCAATTTCGAAAAGCCTTGTGATATATTTTATTATATTGCAAATTTCGACAAAGAAATTGTTTGGGTAGTGAAATGTATAATTTAATTGATAATTTTATCTATTATCTAAAGTTCCAGAAAAATTTTTCCAGTCACACCATAGGTGCATATCAGAAGGATTTGTTTGATGGGTTAGATTATTTTTCTCTAATATTAAAGGAACCCATTGAAAACCTAAGTCCTTCCTTAATTGATGGTCCACTGATGAGGGACTTTTTATCGCACCTAAAGGAAAGAAAATTAAGCAGAGCAACAGTGGCTAGAAAACTTGCCTCCTGGCGAGCGTTTTTTAAATTTTTATCAATTGAAAATTTAGTTACCAATAATCCTATGCTCCGAGTAGCTAATCCCAAAAAAGAAAAGAGACTACCAACATTTTTATATGAGGACGAAATAGAGCAATTGGTTGAGACACCTGATCAGTCGCCCCTAGGAATAAGGAATAGAGCATTATTAGAACTGCTCTATGCCAGTGGAGTACGTGTATCCGAGCTGGTTGCCCTCAATCTGGAACATATTGATTTATCAGCAGGCTATATTAGGGTAATGGGAAAAGGATCCAAGGAACGGATTGTACCAATACATCAAAAAGCTATTGCAGCATTGGAAGAGTATTATAGAGTTGTACGAAACCAAATGGTTAGTCAAGACTGCAAGGCAGTATTTCTTAACTACAAAGGTTCTAGGTTAAGTGACAGGGGCATACGAAAAATTGTTGATAAATATTGCCAAGAAATAGGAGTAAAGTTGAATGTAAGCCCGCATAAAATTCGACATTCTTTTGCTACCCATTTGCTGGATAACGGGGCCGACTTACGTGCCGTTCAGGAACTGTTGGGCCATGTTTCATTGTCAACAACTCAGATTTATACCCATGTAACCAAAAAGAAATTAAAAATGGTTTATAAAACAAGTCACCCAAGGGCCTAGATGCGGAAGAGGAAGGGATGCTTAATGTTCCATGCAACTACAATTGTGGCAGTAAAAAGAGATGCAAAAGTTGCCATAGCTGGAGATGGTCAAGTTACCTTCGGACAAAATACCATCATGAAACATACGGCTAGGAAGGTAAGGAGACTTTATAATGGTCAAGTGTTAGCAGGTTTCGCAGGATCAGTGGCAGATGCTTTTACCTTATTTGAGAAATTTGAAGGTAAGCTAGAAGAGTATCATGGTAACTTGCTGAGAGCTGCTGTGGAATTGGCCAAAGCCTGGCGAACAGATAAGTATTTACGATCCCTTGAGGCCATGCTAATTGTAGCCAACAAGGAGAACCTGTTAGTATTATCAGGAAATGGAGAGGTTATAGAACCTGATGAAGGTGTAACTGCCATTGGATCTGGTGGCCCCTATGCATTGGCAGCTGCCAGAGCTCTAACAAAGCATACTAACTTTTCACCTAAGGATATCGCCTATGAAGCTTTAGAAATAGCTTCAGATATCTGTGTCTACACTAATAAAAATATTATTGTTGAGGAAATATAAAAAAAGGCAGTAAGGGAGTGAAGCCAATGGAAGCCCTGACACCGAGGGAGATAGTGGCAGAGCTTGACAAATATATTGTAGGCCAAGAGCAGGCCAAAAAAGCAGTGGCAGTGGCTTTACGAAATAGATACCGCCGTAGTAAATTATCAGAGGACTTAATAGATGAGGTTGTACCCAAAAACATTTTAATGATAGGTCCAACGGGGGTAGGCAAAACTGAAATTGCCCGTAGATTAGCAAAGTTAGTTAAAGCTCCTTTTGTTAAAATTGAGGCCACTAAGTTTACGGAAGTTGGTTACGTAGGACGGGACGTAGAATCCATGGTTAGAGACTTAGTTGAAACGTCTATCCGTATGATCAAACAGGAAAAAATGGAAAAGGTAGAAGAACGGGCCAAGGGCATGGCAGATGATAAGATCATTGAGCTCTTGGCTCCCTATCCAAACCGTCCTGCGCAAACCAAGAACCCCTTTGAAATGCTTTTTGGAGGAGTTCAGGAAAATCAACAGGAAGATAAGTCTTGGGAACAGCAAAATAGTAGAATTAAGTTTGAGAGAGAGACTCTACGGGAAAAAATGTCCCGGGGTGAGTTAGAAAATGAGTTTTTAGATATTGAAGTAGAAGACAACAATACACCAATGCTTGAGGTATTTAGTAATAGTGGTGTTGAAGAGATGGGCGTTAACATGCAGGATGTTCTAGGAAGTATTTTTCCAAGGAAAAAACGTAAACGCAAAGTTACTGTACGGGAAGCCCGTAAGATATTAACCCAACAAGAAGCTCAAAAATTAATTGATATGGATGAGCTGACAACACAGGCTGTCAAACGTGCTGAGGATGATGGAATTATATTTTTAGATGAGATAGATAAAATTGCCACAAGAGAAGGAATTTCTGGGGGCTCCGATGTATCAAGGGGGGGCGTACAAAGGGATATTCTTCCTATTGTTGAAGGATCAACGGTTATGACAAAGTATGGTCCAGTTAAAACTGATCATATTCTGTTTATAGCAGCTGGTGCATTTCATATTAGTAAGCCTTCAGATTTGATTCCAGAATTGCAAGGCCGTTTTCCAATCAGAGTTGAGTTAGAGAGTTTAAGTAGAAACAATTTTGTCCAGATTTTAACTGAACCGCAAAACTCTCTAATTAAACAATATACAGAACTCTTAGCAACCGAGGAACTTAAAATTGAATTTTCAAAAAATTCTCTTGTAGAAATTGCCGATATTGCTTATACTGTTAATGAAGAAAACGAGAATATCGGCGCAAGGCGGCTGCACACTATTTTAGAAAAACTTCTGGAGGATATTTCCTTCGAAGCTCCAGAACTAAAAGGGCAGTCACTCACTATTAACAGTGAATATGTTCGAGAGAAGCTAAAAAACATTGCAACGAATCGAGATCTTAGTCGTTATATTCTTTAATATTTAGGGAGAGTGACATAATGAGGACTTTATTAGAAAGAACCAGAACAATTAACAAGTTATTACAGAAATCTGCAGGTTACCCAGTGGATTTTGGTGAGATAGCAGAAGTACTTTCTGAGAATATCGAGGCAAACTGTTATATTATTGACCGGCGTGGTCGAGCACTTGGTCATAGATTTATGCATCAATTTGCCTGTGATATCATGAAGGATATTGTTGAGGGTTCTAAACGTTTCCCAGAGGAATACAATGAATGGTTACTGGCTATTAATGAAACCCATGCAAATTTCTGTCAGGCTTATGATGCTTGTGTATTCTTCCAAGAAGAAAAATGCAAAGGACAAAATAAAGTAACTACTGTTGTACCCATTGTCGGAGCTGGTTCCCGTTTAGGAACTTTGGTATTAGCTAAGTTTGATGAGAATTTCACAGATGAAGATTTGATTCTGGCTGAATATGGAGCCACTGTTGTAGCCATGGAGATTCTTCGTGGCAGGGCGGGCAGAATGGAAGAAGAAGCCAGGAAAAAAGCAGCGGTACAAATTGCCTTAGGAACACTTTCATATTCAGAACTAGATGCAGTTCAGCATATCTTTGAGCAATTAGAAGGGGACGAAGGCGTTCTAGTAGCTAGTAAAATTGCTGATAGGGTTGGGATTACCAGATCTGTTATCGTAAACGCACTACGTAAATTTGAAAGTGCCGGGGTAATAGAGTCCAAATCTCTGGGCATGAAGGGTACCTATATTCGGGTTTTAAATGATCGTTTGATTGAAGAACTGCAAAGGTTAAAACATAATTAACCATTAGCCCATTGTAGGGAACGACCCCCGTGTCGATCTGCATATCATAATTACAGCAAAGATTTGAACCACAGTTAAAAAACTGTGGTTTTCTTTTATTTTGTCGCTTGCGTTGGCTGTCCGATTATGCTAAAATATCCCTTGGTGTTGATTACACACGTTGTCGGATTCGTGCAAGGTTGCCTGTTTGAGGTCTTGCCGGAGATGAGGGTGACGGAGGATTAAAAACAATCAAGGGAGGAGGTGTAACTAGCTATGGCAGTTATCTCCATGAAACAACTACTTGAGGCAGGCGTTCATTTTGGACACCAGACTCGTCGCTGGAACCCCAAAATGGCACCTTATATCTTCACTGATCGTAACGGTATTTATATTATCGACTTGCAGAAAACCGTTAAAAAGGTTGAAGAATGTTATGAGTTTGTTAAGCAGTTGTCTGCTGATGGTGGTACCTTATTGTTCGTAGGTACTAAAAAGCAAGCTCAAGAGGCTGTTAAAGAAGAAGCTGAACGTTGCGGGATGTTTTTTGTAAATCAGCGTTGGTTAGGTGGTATGTTAACAAACTTCCAAACCATACGTAATCGTATTGATAGATTACATGAACTTGAGCGCATGGAAGAGGATGGAACTTTTGAGGTTCTACCTAAAAAGGAAGTTTCTCAGCTTCTACATGAAAAAGAGAAACTGGATAAATTCCTTGGTGGAATTAAAAACATGCGTCGTCTACCTGGGGCACTTTTCGTAATTGATCCCCGGAAGGAGCGCATTGCAGTGGCTGAAGCTCGTAAATTGGGCATTCCCATTGTAGCTATTGTTGATACAAACTGCGATCCTGATGAAGTTGATTACGTAATTCCCGGTAACGATGACGCTATTCGGGCAGTAAAGCTGCTTACTGCTAAGATTGCAGATGCGATATTAGAAGGCAAGCAGGGCGAACAAGTCGCAGAATAGTATGTTAGGTAGAGGGCGTCTTGCATGTACGGGAGTCCTCTACCTTTTTTATACTTATAAAAGGTATAAAAAAATAGATTAAGATAAGAAAATTTAAGGCTTGGTGTAGGCTAACTGCCCTTTAAGGTATGGCGACCCTATGGGCGCAAGCACCCTATCAGGCACAGGCAAGCCAAGCTTTTCTGATGTTTGTAAGGGGAAGAATACGGTTATAATACCACAAGATTAGCTATGATGGCTAAAAAAGGAGGATTTTGATCATGGCAGAAATTTCTGCAAGCATGGTTAAAGAGTTAAGAGAACGTACTGGTGCAGGAATGATGGACTGTAAAAAAGCTTTGACTGAAGTGGCTGGAGATATGGAAAAGGCCATTGAATACCTGCGTGAAAAAGGCCTTGCTGCAGCTGCTAAGAAAGCTGGTAGAATTGCAGCTGAAGGTATTATTGAATCTTACATACATGGTGGCGGACGCATTGGTGTATTAGTTGAAATTAACTGCGAAACAGACTTTGTTGCTAAAAACGAAGATTTTCGTGCCTTAGCAAAGGATGTCGCTATGCAAATTGCTGCTGCTAAACCTGAGTTCGTTCGTCGGGAAGAAGTTTCCACTGAAAAGATTGAAAAAGAGAAGGAAATCTTAAGGGCTCAGGCTTTAAATGAAGGCAAACCTGAAAAAATTGTTGAAAAAATGGTTGAAGGTCGTATTGAGAAATACTTTAAAGAAGTATGTCTGTTAGAACAGCCCTTTATTAAAGATCCCGATAAAACAGTACAACATGTTATTAATGAGATTGTTTCCAAAATTGGTGAAAAAATCGATGTTCGTCGATTTGCCCGTTATGAAGTGGGAGAAGGTTTAGAAAAGCGCAAAGATGATTTTGCAGCTGAAGTAGCAGCACAAGTTAAAGGTTAATTTTTGATTTATTGAAATGCTTTAAAGGATTTTATTAAACGTTGTAGAATAACAGAACTACCAGACTGGAGGACACCCTTAATGGTAACTCCCAAGTTTAGGCGGGTCATTCTAAAGCTAAGTGGTGAAGCATTAGCTGGACAAAAGGGATATGGCATTGACCCAGAGGTTGTTTATTCAATAGCCAGGCAAATAAAGGATGTAAGTGAACACAGAGTGCAGCTGGCTATCGTAGTTGGTGGAGGGAATATTTGGCGGGGAATATCTGGAAGTACTAAAGGTATGGATCGGGCTACAGCTGATTATATGGGTATGTTAGCTACAGTTATTAATTCCTTGGCTTTGCAAGATGCACTGGAAAACATAGGTGTAGACACTCGTGTCCAAACCTCTTTTGAAATGCGGGCAGTGGCAGAAACATACATCCGTCGTCGAGCCATTAGACATATGGAAAAAGGTAGAGTGGTAATATTTGCAGCCGGAACAGGTAATCCTTATTTTTCAACGGATACCACAGCAGCTTTACGTGCCGCAGAGGTAGAAGCTGAAATTATTCTAATGGCAAAGCAAGTTGATGGAGTTTATGAAGCAGATCCTCTGAAATTTCCCGAAGCTAAGAAGTTTGATGAACTATCATATATTGAGGTTCTCAATCGTGGCCTACAGGTTATGGATTCCACAGCCGTATCACTTTGTATGGATAATAAGATTCCGCTAATAGTTTTTGATTTAAATGTTGAAGGAAATATTAAAAAGGCGATTTTAGGAGAACGGATAGGTACTTTTGTTGGGGGGTAAATAAATGGTTAAGGAAATAATCTCTTCTGCGGAAGGTAATATGAAGAAGAGTGTAGATGTTGTACGTAAAGAGTTTGCTTCATTACGTGCAGGTCGGGCAACCCCTTCTCTATTAGACAAGGTTTCTGTGTCTTATTATGGAACTCCTACCCCTTTAAACCAGCTTGCAAACATTTCTGTTCCGGAAGCACGTATGCTTGTCATTCAGCCTTGGGATAAAAGCGTTATTCCTGAAATTGAGAAAGCTATTATGAAATCTGATATTGGCATAACACCTTCCAGTGATGGAACAGTAATTCGCTTGGCAATACCCCAGCTAACACAGGAACGCCGTGGAGAGTTGGTTAAAGTTATCAAGAAAAAAGCCGAAGAAGGGCGCGTTGCTGTTCGGAATATAAGACGGGATGCTAATGATAGCCTCAAAGCAAAACAAAAGAATGGCGTTCCCGAGGATGAAGTCAAAAGAGGACAGGACGAATTACAAAAACTAACAGATAAGTATATTAAAGAAATCGACGAAACATTTAAAGCCAAAGAGCAGGAGATAATGCAGGTTTAAAATGATACCAGATGTACTGGGTTATAAACTAGAAGATGCAATGCCCCTTCTTGAAAAGTCGAATATTAAAACAACTGTTATTATCACCAAATCTGCCAAAGGTTTGCCCAATGGTTGTAAACGTGTGGTCAATGCGGAAATTGATGACTTTAATAATGTGGTGTTAACCGTGGTATGTGAGGAGAAAGGAGGTATACACAATGCCCTATAAGATTACCGATGAGTGTATGGCTTGTGGAACCTGCTTGGAATCTTGTCCCCACAATGCCATTGAGGAAGGGGAAATATTTAGAATTACCATGGCGTGTGAGGATTGTGGTACGTGCTTAGACATTTGCCCTACCGGAGCCATTATTGAAGAGTAACGTTCATAAACCCCCTTCATAGTCGGAGGGGGTTGTTATATTGGAGGCTTGGACGATGCTAAGAAAGATAACCGCCCTCTTTAACAGAAAGAGAATGGCCGATGAAAATATGCTTCTTCAAACCATAGACCGGAATAATATCCCAAATCATATTGCTATTATCATGGATGGCAATGGGCGCTGGGCAAAGCGAAGAGGTATGCCGCGGTCCCTAGGGCACAGGGCTGGCGTTGAATCTTTACGAAATATTGTTAAGCTTAGCTCTGAAATAGGTGTTCGATATTTAACATGTTATGCCTTTTCAACGGAAAATTGGAAGAGACCCCGAGATGAGGTATCCTATCTGATGGATTTACTGGTAGAGTACCTTGAAAAAGAAGTTGAAGAACTACATAAAAATAATGTAAGGGTTAATGCTATTGGTTGTCTGGAAGAACTTCCTCAGAAAGCTCAGGATGCTCTAAGTAAAGCTTTTCGAAAAACGGAAAATAACCCTGGATTGACTTTGAATCTGGCCTTAAATTACGGCGGACGGAGAGAGATTACGGATGCTGTCAAAAAAATTGCTAGTATGGTCGATCAAGGTCAAATTAAATGTGAAGAAATAAACGATGATTTAATAAATCAAAGTCTTTATACTTTTGGTATGCCCGATCCAGAACTTTTGATACGTCCATCAGGAGACTGTAGAATTAGTAATTTTCTTCTTTGGCAGCTGGCTTATACCGAATTTTGGTTGTCAGATGTTATGTGGCCTGATTTTCAACGCCTGCATTTATTGCAAGCGATTATTAGTTATCAACAAAGGGAACGAAGATTCGGTGGATTAATTAAAAAGTAGGTTGGTGGACAAATTGTTACACCTGCGAGTAATGAGCGCAGTAATAGGAATACCAATTATTATCTTGGCAGCATGGTATGGTCATTGGACTCTATGGTTACTTTCCTTGGCTGTTTATGCTGTGGCTGGTCTCGAGATGTCGATAATGCTAAAGGGTTTAAAGCTTAATCCGGAAAAATGGATGATATTAATTGGTGGTTTAATTATCTTTGCCAGTGCATACCTATATAAAGATGAATATATCGGCCTGACCTATGTCTTTTTAGTAATAATTAATTTACTAATGATGGCCTTTTTATATCCTCGCATCAGTCCCCTGGATGTGTTTGGAAACTTAACTGCGATTTTGTATTTAAGCAATTTCATTTTCTTCTTCTTAACAAGGGAATTAGAAAATGGTTTTCTTTGGATCCTCTTATTATTAACGGCCACCTGGGCCAGTGATACCTTTGCTTATTTTGTGGGTAAATCTTTCGGAAAAAACAAATTAGCACCCATATTAAGCCCTAAAAAGACAGTGGAGGGGGCTATGGGAGGGGTAGTGGGATCTATTATAACAACCTGTATATTTGCACTTTATATTCCAGAAGTTTCGGTGATTTTTCTAATCACCCTTGGTATTTTTATCGGGATAACTGCTTTATTGGGAGATCTGGTGGAGTCTGCCCTAAAAAGGCAGGCAGGTATCAAGGATTCTGGGCAGATTATTCCGGGTCACGGGGGATTTATGGATCGTTTCGACAGCTTGTTGCTAACAGCGCCTTTGGTATACTACAGCGTTAAATTGTTTATAATCTGATAATAAGCTGCATAGAGGTGAAATATGCTTCCAAATCCTTTAAAGACCGCCCTTAACTATGTATTGGCCGGTCTACTTCTTTTAGTAGCTTTCTTTGTGCTTGATAAGTTATCTGTTTACTTTGTCAAAGGAATATCCTTTCTTGTTCCATTAATAATTCCCTTTGCTTTTGCAATTTTTATTAGTTTTTTACTTGAACCAATGATAAGCATTCTGCAGCATAGAATACGTCTGTCTAGAGGTCCAGCTGTAGCAATTTCTATGCTTATGCTGTTTGTCTTTTTTGGCGCTATCATTTCATTATTGGTAATCAGATTAATTACTGAACTTATAAATTTATCTAAAAGCATTCCTTTCATAATTCAAGAAATACAGTATTGGGTAGAAGATTCTTTGCCAAGATTGCAACAATTATATGGGGACTTACCTCCTACTATTACTCAATATATACAATCTTCCTTTGGTTCTATAGCTGAAACTTTGCAGAATGTTTTAGGAGTTACTCTTGACTCTTTGTATAGTACTTTTTCGGCAGTTCCAAATCTTATAACCATTATTCTCGTAAGTTTTTTGGCAACGTATTTTATAAGTAAAGACAAGCGTACTTTGGCTGTCCAATGGGTTAACTTAATACCTGCACCCTATGGAGAACGAAGTTTATATATCATTAGTGAAGTGTTTCATGCATTCATTTCCTATTTAAGGGCCCAAGGGATACTGGTCAGTATCAGTACTATCATTAGTATTACTGGATTATATATCATTGGAGCAGATTATGCTCTAACTATGGGTCTTATAATTGGATTTTTTGATATTATTCCGGTACTGGGACCTGGAACAGTAATACTCCCTTGGATAGGTTGGTCGATAATTTCCGGCAAGGTGGCCTTTGGCATTAAATTATTAGTTCTGTATGGCATTATCCTTGTGGCAAGACAGCTGTTAGAAGCAAAGGTGGTAGCAAATAATTTAGGTTTACATCCTTTAGCCACTCTTATGGCCTTGTTTTTTGGCTTTAAGATACTAGGTTTTGTGGGTATGATTATTGGGCCTATATTGTTAATTGCTATTCAAGCAGTAGTAAAAGCAGGAATTCAATCTCCTAAGGTGAAATAAGATTAACTGAGGTGTCTAAGTTGGAAAATCATCTTTAACTCATCAGTTTTAGAAGTATTGGGGAGAGATTTTGTGTTAAAGGGCATGCAGTCATTAGCTATTAGTCGTTAGCCATTAGCCTGGATAGCAGCTAAGACTAAAACTAATAGCTATATTTCTCGGTTCGTAATTGTAGATCATTGGAGGTTTGTATGAAATATATATCTATATTAGGAAGTACAGGCTCTATTGGTAGACAGACCTTAGAGGTTGTAGATCAATTCCCTGAGGTTTTGAAAGTTGTAGCTTTGGCTGCTGGTAGAAACCGTGTAAAATTTTTAGAACAATGTTTAGTATATAAACCAATGCTAGTTTCGCTGCAGTTAGAAGAAGATGCCAAATGGCTAAAAAAGAAGTTGGCTCAGGAAAAATTAACTCCGGAAATATATTGTGGTTTAGAAGGTTTAGTCCAAGTTGCCACATGTTCTGAGGCTGCTGTGGTTGTTACTGCCCTTAGCGGAGCCATTGGGCTAATTCCTACCTGTGCTGCCATTAAGGCAAAAAAACAAATTGCTTTGGCCAATAAGGAGACATTGGTTGCAGCTGGGCAGTATGTTACCAAGCTTGCGGAAGAATATAAAGTTGAGATTTTACCGGTAGACAGTGAACATTCTGCAATTTGGCAATGTTTAAATGGAGAAAGAAAAGCAACCCTAAGGAAAATTCAGTTAACAGCTTCTGGAGGTCCCTTTCGCCATTTAAATAGGCAACAACTTGCTGAAGTTTCACCAGAGATGGCTTTGCAACACCCTAATTGGACCATGGGGCAAAAAATTACCATTGATTCAGCCACTTTAATGAATAAGGGACTGGAAGTTATAGAAGCTAAATGGCTTTTTAACGTAGACTATAATGATATTAATGTAGTTGTTCATCCCCAGAGTATTATTCACTCCATGGTAGAGTATGGGGATGGATCTATAATTGCCCATCTTGGTGTGCCCGACATGAGAATACCAATACAATATGCCCTGAGTTATCCCGATCGTTGGTTTAATAGTTTTCCTAAGTTAAAGTTAACGGAACTTCAGGGATTGACCTTCGAGGAACCAGATACCTCTAGGTTCCCGGCACTGGCACTGGCCTTTGCTGCGGGAAAACAGGGTGGCACAGCACCGGTGGTATTAAACGCCGCCAATGAAGTCGCTGTACAGGCGTTCTTAGCAAAACAAATTAAGTTTATGCAAATTCCGGCGATTGTTGAACGAGTTTTAAATATACATAAATCTATCAGCACTCCCAGCTTAGAAGAAATACTGGAGATAGACGGTTGGGCCCGTCAAGAGACAAGTAAAATTATTTAGATACTATTTAGAGGTGAAGATATGCAAACATTTATCGCTTCGGTTGTTGTTTTTGGGTTGTTAATTTTTATTCATGAACTAGGCCATTTCCTTGTTGCAAAAAAAGTAGGGATCATGGTTCATGAATTTAGCTTAGGTTTTGGTCCTAAGTTATTTGGCATCAAACGAGGCGAGACAATCTATAATCTTCGCCTATTGCCATTGGGCGGTTTTGTTCGAATGGCTGGCATGGATCCCAACGAAGAGGAAGATCATGGAATTCCCATTAACCGTACCTTTAACTATAAAAGCGCAATGCAGAGAGCCTCTGTAATTGTTGCAGGTCCTTTAATGAATTTTGTTTTGGCAATAGTATTGTTTGCCTTCATTTTTATGTTTCAGGGATTGCCCTATGCCACAACCGAAGTAGGAGAAGTTATCAAGGGATTTCCTGCAGAGAGAGCGGGTTTAAAAGCTGGAGATCGAATTGTTGCTGTAAATGATACCTCTGTGGAGGATTGGAACCAACTGGTTGCGGAAACTAATAGATATCCCGGCGAACCACTTGACTTAACAATTCAACGGGGCTCGGAACAGATTAAATTATCTGTAACAACAGTCAAAGATGAATCAGGCCAATACAAGATTGGTATAAAACCTACTGAACCAATAATCAAAAAAATGAATCCACTGTCTGCGCTGGCTGCGGGCACAAGTTTTACAATTCAAATAAGTGGTTTAATACTTTCCTTTATTGGTCAGATGTTTACCCAGCAGGCCCCTGTGGACATAGGCGGGCCAGTACGGGTAGTAAGTGAGATTGGTAAGGCAGCAGAATTTGGTGTTTACCAACTTATGCAATTGGCAGCCTTCTTAAGTATTAACCTTGGTCTCTTTAATCTTCTACCTATACCAGCCTTGGATGGTAGTAGGGTGTTATTCCTTCTTTGGGAAAAAGTTACTGGCAGGCCAGTGGAACCAACCAAGGAGAGTTTTATTCATCTTATAGGTTTTGGTCTATTATTACTGCTTATGGTAGTAATTACATACAACGATATTGTCTCTCTGATGTTTGGCAATCGTTAGCGGAGGTTTATAATGCAATTTAAAAAAACACGTCCTGTAATGGTTGGAAAAGTACAAATAGGGGGCGGAGCCCCGGTTGTAGTACAGTCTATGACCAATACAGATACAAGGGACGCCATAGCTACAATTAGTCAAATTGTAGAATTATCCCAGGCAGGCTGTGAAGTAGTAAGGGTAGCTGTCCCAGATAAAATAGCCGCAGAGGCTTTACCAAGGATTATTGAAGGTATTGACCTGCCCCTAATAGCCGATATTCATTTTGATTATCGTCTGGCACTAAAAGCTTTAGAGGCCGGAATTGATGGGTTGAGAATTAACCCTGGCAATATTGGTGGCAAGGATAAGGTGAAGCAAGTTGTTGCTGCGGCCAGTGAGCGCCGGGTGCCTATACGCATTGGGGTAAATGCTGGCTCTTTGGAAAAAGAGTTACTCAGTAAATATGGTGGAGTTACAGCTGATGCAATGGTTGAAAGTGCTTTAAACCACATTCGGCTGTTAGAGGAATTAAACTATCGAGAGATTAAATTGTCCTTGAAAGCTTCCAATATTCCTCTGATGCTGGAGGCCTACCGCAAACTTTCTACCCTTGTAGATTATCCGATGCATGTTGGAGTAACCGAATCCGGTACGGTTAAAAGCGGTACCATCAAATCTGCCGTTGGTATTGGCGCATTGCTGGCGGAAGGGATTGGTGATACCATTCGGGTATCCCTGACAGGTCACCCCAAACATGAAGTACATGTAGCTTGGGAAATATTAAAAGCTTTAGGTCTGCGTAGAAGGGGAGTTGAACTAATCTCCTGTCCCACTTGTGGTAGAACACAAATTGATTTGATTAAATTAGCTGAACAAGTGGAAGAAAGAATGGCTACAGTGGACAAGCCCATAAAAGTTGCTGTCATGGGTTGTGCAGTCAACGGACCTGGTGAAGCAAGGGAAGCTGATGTAGGAATTGCAGGGGGCAAAGGAGTAGGCTTAATTTTTCGTAGAGGAGAAATTATTCGGCAGGTTCCCGAAGAGAGGCTTTTGGAAGAGTTGCTGCTAGAAATAGAAAATCTTTAATAAACATGCATCTGCTATTAAAATATAATCTAGATAGTATCAGGAGGATCAAAATATGCGTGTTAGTCAAATGTTAGTTCCAACTTTAAGGGAAGTTCCTGCAGAGGCTGAAATTGTCAGCCATCAGCTATTACTTAGGGCTGGGTTTATTAGGAAAACAGCCTCGGGAGTCTATACATACCTACCATTAGCCCAAAGGGTTCTTAAAAAAATAGAACATATTATTAGAGAAGAAATGGATAAACAGGGCGGACAGGAATTATTAATGCCCATCATTCAACCTGCGGAACTATGGCTAGAATCGGGACGCTGGCACGTATATGGACCAGAGTTGTTCCGCCTCAAAGATCGCCATAATCGTGATTTCTGCTTAGGACCTACCCATGAAGAAGTTATTACTACCCTAGTACGAGGCGAAGTACGTTCCTATAAGCAAATGCCCTTATTGTTGTACCAAATTCAAAACAAGTTTAGAGATGAACGCAGGCCAAGATTTGGTTTGATGCGTGGTAGAGAGTTTATCATGAAGGACCTATATTCCTTTGATAGGGATGAAGCTGGCCTTGACATTAGTTATCAGAAAATGCACAAGGCTTACACAAATATCTTTACTCG
The DNA here is from genome assembly GCF_054657375.1 of Desulfotomaculum defluvii. Lineage (NCBI taxonomy): Bacteria > Bacillati > Bacillota > Clostridia > Eubacteriales > Desulfotomaculaceae > Desulfotomaculum > Desulfotomaculum defluvii. The sequence goes on from NZ_BAAHYV010000007.1 coordinate 675,841, forward strand.
TTGTGGTGTTCAGTTTCGCCCGGTTGAGGCAGATTCCGGTGCAATTGGCGGCAGTAGTACCCATGAATTCATGGTATTAGCAGAATCGGGTGAAGCAGCTATTTTGTATTGCTCTGCCTGTGATTATGCAGCCAATGTTGAGAAGGCCACCACACTGCCTGCGGCAGGACTAGATCCCTCTATACAACAGCTAGAACTGCAGGAAGTAAGCACACCTGGTAAAAAGTCTGCTGAAGAGGTAGCTGCCTTCTTAGGTATTGAGCCTTTCCAAGTAATTAAAACAATGTTTTATAAAACAGATCAAGAAGTTGTGGCTGCACTGGTTCGCGGTGACCGTGATGTCAATGAGATAAAATTAATAAATACCCTTGGAGCCCTAACTCTGGAACTTGCTGACGAAAAAACTGTGCAACAAGTTAGCGGTGCACCTACGGGATATGTGGGTCCTGTAAATCTTAACGGGGTTCGTATTGTAGCGGATCCTGAAGTCATGGCCATGACTAATGCCATTGCAGGAGCAAATAAGCAAGATGCACACTATGCCAATGTAAATCCTCAAAGAGATTTTAAACCTGAGATGGTAGAAGATATTCGCATGGTTAAGGTTGGGGAACCTTGCCCCAAATGCGGTGCCCATTTATTGGAAGCTCGGGGTATTGAAGTTGGACAAATCTTCAAATTGGGTACTAAATATAGTAAAACCTTAGGGGCTAATTTCTTGGATGAGAACGGCAAAGAACGTCCCATAGTTATGGGTTGCTACGGAATTGGGGTTAGCAGAACTATGGCCGCAGCCATTGAGCAAAACTATGATAAGGATGGCATAATCTGGCCTGCCAATATTGCACCATATCATGCCATTGTTATTCCAGTGGCTCCCAAAGATGAAAATCAGATGAAAATAGCAGAAGAACTCTATCAGCAGTTAAACCAAGCCAATGTAGAAACAGTGATCGATGATCGTACCGAACGTCCTGGAGTGAAGTTTAAGGATGCTGATCTCATAGGCTATCCTTTGAGAATAGTAGTTGGTAAAAAAGCCATTGAGGAAGGTGTAGTAGAGATCCGTCTACGCCGGTCTGGTGAAACAGAGATAGTACCTGTTAAGGATGCTGGGTCTAAAATTTTAGAGATTTTATCAAAACTGTAGGAGCATGGTGAATGTTAAATAAAGTTCTCGTATTGTCGGTATCTGCCGGCGAAGGACATATGAGGGCAGCTGCTGCTATAAAAGAAGAATTATTGAGCAGAAATCCCCATGCCGAAGTTATTATCCTTGACACCTTTAGGTATGCCAGTCCTCTTTTAGAAAAAGTAGTACTGGGTACCTATATGGAAATTATAAAAATGACTCCCATAATTTACGGCTATCTATATAAACAGGCAGAAAAGGAAATACCCTTTTCTGGTTTTGCGAAAAACGAATTTAATCGAATCATGAATCTCTTGGCTGCACCAAAGTTGATAAGCTTTATTGAACAGATGCAGCCACAGTTGGTTCTGTGTACGCATCCATTTCCTTTAGGGATATTGGCTCATTTGAAAAGCAGAGGGAAATGTCATGTGCCAATTGTTGCTGCCATAACTGATTTTACAGTTCATCCTTTCTGGTTATTTGAAGATGTAGATAGCTATTTAGTAGCAACAGATCAGTTGGTTAAATCCTTCATTGAACATGGCATCCAATTTAATAAAATTAAGGCTACGGGAATTCCCATAGACCCTAAATTTGCTTTGGCCAAAGATAAAAGTTTATTGCGGCAACAATGGAATTTAGACCCTAAGCAGCCAGTTGTTTTAATTATGGGTGGGGGATTAGGTATGGGCCCCCTGGCCGAGGTGGTCAAAGAGTTGGCCAGTTCGGGATTACCTTGTCAAATGATTGTGGTCTGTGGTCGTAATGAACAATTGCGTAACAAACTTTTAAAATTACAGTCTACCTTATCTAAGGATGTAAAGATACTTGGCTATATCAACAATATCGAAGATCTAATGGCGGCTAGTGATTTAATGATCGGTAAAGCAGGAGGTCTAACTTCCTCGGAAGCAATGGCCAGCGGTTTGCCAATGTTTATTACAGATCCCATACCAGGTCAAGAGGAACGTAATGCAGAGTTTCTGGAGAGTATTGGGGCTGCTCGATTGGTTAGGGGACTTAAGGATCTGGTATACAATGTAAATGAATTTTTAGGTAAAGCCTCGTTACAAAAATCCATGGCAGATGCAGCCAGGGAAATAGGTCGTCCCAATTCTGCTGCAGCCGCAGTGAATGTTATGGAAGAGTTGGTGAAGTAGCCATTAGCCGTTAGCAATAACTAAAAAGCAAAAGCTAAAAGCTAAAGACTAAAGGCTAGTGATGTAATACACGATTTAACAAACAGTTGTGTGGAGGGTTTCCATTGACGGTTTCACTGATAGATGTACTGGACAGCCAAAGGGTAGAAAAAGATATCTTAGAAGTTATCAAACAGACTGAGGTTGTCAGGGTAGTTGTGAACGTCCCTAGAAAGCAGTGGAAGTTACAATTAAAGTTACAGCAGCAAATATCAAACAAAGAAATAGAGACATTAAAGTCGGCCCTGGCTACCCTTGCACCAGGGCCAGTTTTATTAGAGCTAGAGTTACAAGTTGCAGCAGCCAGACTAGCTAGTAAAGAAATTGATATTCAATACCTTAGGGAAGAATTGATTAAACAATGCCCGATGATACGCGGTTGGTTGCAGAATACTAATTGGGAATGTAAAGATAATTGCTTAGAGATTACATTACCCGATGAAGTTAGTTTAGAACTTTTGCGGGGTAGGGATTGCGACTTATTTCTAGAGGAATGCATCAAAAAAACCTTTGGTCTTCAGTATACTGTGCGTTTTCAAGTAAGACAAAATGCGGCAAACAACATAGAATGGAGCCAGTGCCAAGAAGAAATTGAAAAAAATCTATGGCAAAAAATTGAAGCAGAAAGAGTTAGTGTTCCTAAGGAAAAGAAAAATAATATTACCAAGAGTAACAACCGTGGGGAGAATATCATCATTGGTAAACCCATTAAAGGGGAGCCCAAACCCCTGCGAGAAATTTCTGAAGAAGAAAGAAACGTTGTGGTGGAAGGAAAAACCTTTGATGTTGAAATTAGACAACTAAAATCTGGCCGTCAAATATTAACATTTAATATAACCGATAATACCGACTCAATTGAAGTAAAGAAGTTTTTAGAAGAAGATGATACAGAAACGGGAGAAAAATTGAAAAATGGTAACTGGGTTATTGTACGGGGACCCGTGCAGTATGATAAATTCTCCCAGGAACTAACCGTCATGGCCTTTGACATTAACTTAGGTCAAGGGAAAGATACTACTCGTCAGGACAATGCACCTGAGAAACGGGTAGAACTTCATCTGCACAGTAAAATGAGTTCCATGGATAGTGTGATGAGTGCTGCTGATGCGGTGAAACAGGCAGCGGCATGGGGCCATGAGGCAGTTGCCATTACTGACCATGGTGTTGTACAGGCTTTTCCAGAGGCCTATGCTGCAGCAAAAAAAGCTGGCATTAAACTCATTTATGGTGTAGAAGGTTACTTAATTGACGACGGTATAGCCACTGTCATCAGTCTAAATAGTAACCATGAATTACAATCTGCTGAATACGTTATATTTGACTTTGAAACCACCGGTTTTTCACCACAAACCGATGAAATTATTGAAATTGGAGCAGTTAAATATTTAAATGGTGAGGAAGTAAGTCGTTATGGAACCCTCGTAAAATCAACTAAGGAAATTCCCTTTGAGGTAACAAAGCTTACTGGGATATCTAATGAGATGATCAAGGATGCTCCGGATAGTATAACAGCTTTTACTAAGCTGCGTGAATTTATTGGTGATGCAGTTTTGGTTGCCCATAATGCACCCTTTGACCTTGGTTTTTTGCGGGTTGGTTTGCGTAAGTATTTACAGCAGGAGATCGCCAACACAGTTATTGATACCTTGGGTGTTGCCCGGGTTTTATACCCAAATCTTAAAAACCATAAGCTTGCTACACTGGTGAAAGAATTTAAGATCGATTTACCAAATCACCATCGGGCAGTGGATGACGCTGCTGCCACTGCTAAACTGTGGCAAATATGCCATAAAAAATTGCATGAACAAGAAGTCATAGATATTAAGTCCCTAAGTGAAATTGGTAAGGGAGCCAGTACGGATAAATTAAAATCAAGGCACATCACCATTTTGGTTAAAGATGAGGTCGGCTTAAAGAATCTTTATCAACTAATTACACTGTCTCATCTGCAATATTTTCACCGTCAGCCGCGGCTACCCAGGCGTGAATTGATCAAACACAGAGAAGGCTTACTGGTTGGTTCTGCATGTGAAGCAGGAGAATTATATCAGGCCCTTATGTCAGGTGCATCTGAGGAAGAACTCGAAGAAATTGCATCTTTTTATGATTATTTAGAAATTCAACCCCTGGGCAATAATGAATTCATGATTCGCAATGGTCAAGTGAATGACGAAGAAGACCTGAAAGATCTGAATAAAAAGATTATTGCTTTAGGTAGCAGAGTAGGTATCCCTGTGGTTGCCACAGGTGACGTACACTTCCTAAATCCAGAGGATGAAGTTTATCGGAGAATACTCATGGCAGGTAAAGGCTTTGATGATGCAGATAATCAGGCACCACTATACTTTAAGACTACCGAAGAGATGCTAGAGGAGTTTTCCTATTTAGGCAGGGAGACAGCCTTTCAAGTAGTGGTTTCCAACCCTAGGAATATTGCAGCTTTAGTAGAATCTTTTAAGCCAATTCCAGACACATTACATCCCCCTTATATTGAAGGAGCGGAACAACAGATTACTGATATGACTTTGCAGCGGGCTAAGGAATTATATGGTGATCCATTACCTGAAGTGGTTCAACAAAGGGTTGATAAAGAATTAAAGTCTATTATTGGCAATGGCTTTGCAGTTTTATATTTAATTGCTCATAAGTTAGTTAAAAAATCATTAGATGATGGTTACTTAGTGGGATCAAGGGGTTCCGTGGGTTCCTCTCTGGTGGCAACCATGACAAATATTACTGAGGTAAATCCCTTGCCTCCCCATTACCGCTGCCCTCAATGTCTTAATAGTGAATTTATCATGGATGGTTCCTCCGGTTGCGGTGCAGATATGCCAGATAAAATATGTCCTAAATGTGGTACAAATTACATTAAGGACGGGCATGATATTCCCTTCGAAGTATTTTTAGGCTTTGACGGAGATAAAGTTCCTGATATTGACTTAAACTTCTCTGGGGATTATCAACCGAGAGCCCATAAGTACACAGAGGAACTTTTCGGCAAAGATTATGTTTACAGAGCAGGAACCATTGGTACCATTGCTGAAAAGACTGCCTTTGGGTTTGTTAAAAACTATTTTGAAGAAAGAAATATTAAGAAACGTAATGCTGAAATGAAGAGGCTAGTATTGGGGTGTGCTGGTGTAAAAAGAACAACAGGTCAGCACCCCGGTGGATTAATGGTTGTACCTAACAGTTTAGATGTCCATATGTTTACACCAGTGCAAAGACCTGCGGATGATGTAAAATCAGATACCAGAACAACACATTTTGATTATCACTCAATTCATGATAGTTTAGTAAAATTAGATATTCTGGGACACGATGATCCAACAGTGATTCGAATGCTAGAAGATATAACTGATGTAAATGCCAGAGAAATTCCATTGGATGATCCTAAAACCATGAGTTTATTTTCCTCCACAGAAGCCCTGGGAGTTACAACGGAGGATATACGTTCTCAAGTGGGAACCTATGCCATACCCGAGTTTGGTACTAAGTTTGTCCGTCAGATGTTAGTGGATACAATGCCTACAACTTTTTCGGAATTGGTACGTATTTCAGGTTTTTCCCATGGTACCGATGTTTGGTTGAATAATGCTCAAGATTTAATTCGAGCTAATACCTGTAAACTATCCGAAGCCATCTCTGCCCGGGATGATATTATGGTATACCTTATTTACCAAGGATTGCCCCCAAAACAAGCTTTTAAGATTATGGAAGGTGTGCGGAAGGGTAAAGGTGTTAAGGAAGAGGATGCCGAAGCCATGCGGGCCCAAGGTGTACCAGAATGGTATATTGAATCTTGTCGTAAAATTAAGTATATGTTTCCCAAGGCCCATGCCACAGCCTATGTAATGATGGCCTTTCGTATTGCCTGGTTTAAAGTATATCGACCGGAGGCCTTCTATGCAGCCTATTTTACAGTCCGGGCAGACGACTTTGATGCAGAATTAATGGTACAGGGTCCTAGCAAGATTAAAATGGTAATCGAAGAAATAGAAGAAAAGGGTAATGCTGCTTCACAAAAGGAAAAAAATATGTTGACCATCCTTGAGGTTGCCTTGGAGGCAAACTGTCGCGGGATAAAAATACTACCTGTTAATTTAGATCATTCAGATGCGGCTAAGTTTCTTATTACCCCGGAGGGATTATTATGTCCCTTTGGAGGCCTGCAAGGTGTAGGCGTCTCTGCTGCCCAAAACATTGTAGCAGCAAGGGAACAGGCACCCTTTACTTCTATTGATGATTTAAGGAACAGGGCTAAGGTTTCAAAAACCGTTATAGAAGTATTACAAAATCATGGTTGCCTAAATAATCTTCAGGAATCGGATCAGATGGTTTTATTCTAAGTAGTCAAAAAACAGTACCCTGGCATAGCTTTGCAGAGTACTGTTTTATTATAGCCGCCCATGATCTGTCAGTCACAAACCACTGATCAAAATACAAGGTGTGTATAGGGGATATTGTAATTTGGTGAGGTTAGTTTTCCAAAGAGGATTATTACCCCACGTCCCTTTCCAAATCTAAAGTCTAATAGCTAAAAGCTAATGACAAATCAGCATAAAGCCCTGGGGTAAGGTATTAAACAGTTCCTTAGCATCCTGATCTTGCAGGTAAACACAACTGTAAGATTTAGGAAAGCCTAATTGCTCGTGATTATCCTGCATATTTTCGGGCAGTGGATGAAGTAATATATCAGCATTAAGACGCATCCAAGGAGTTCGGGATGACAAATCTGATTGGCGATTGGCTTCGTAGAGAGTTCCCTGGGGCATGTTTCGATCTGACCTTACTCGCACATTAAATTTTTTTAGGGTTTTACAACCTTCCATAAGCCATAGTTCAGGGGACGGTTCCAGTTTTAATTCTAACCATCGATTTTTACCGAGATTTGTTGTGGAGAAGGAACAAGAAAAATCTAAGGTTTCGTTGCTGGTTGAAGTAAGCCTTGCTTTAACCTTGTATGTTGTTCCAGGCATCATAACTCTTTCGGGAAGATAGCGAATGGTTTTGTCCTTAATGATAGATCGGCCAGGCAAATCTTGAATATCTAGTTTGGCAGATTTTAATTGTTGGTTTGTTTGTAAAATGATTTCTCGTGTTAACCAGATGCTCTTTGAGCCTGGTTCGGGAAATGCTTTTTCAATAAGGAATTCAGGAGTTGTTAAGAATTTAGCCTCGATAGTTTGGCTCAGTTTACCACCATATTGATCAGGAAGCCCAGCCTTAATGTTCATGGTATAACGGTATAGGTTATTTAATTTTTTATCAGGCCAAAATTCCCAGCAACTATAATCTTTTTCACATGACTTGGTGTTAGCGGGTATTAATTTTCCAGGAACAGGGCCAGATACATAATTCGCTATTTTCTGCGGGTCTACATTGGTGTTAAACTGTAATATTATGGGACCTCTTGAAGGAACAGTGTTGTTTGACTTGATGCCCATAAACCTTAATTTAACTTTTCCTTGAAATTCACTTGAGGACCAAACATGGAAGGGCCAGATCATTGCCGGAGCTGAACTGAAATGATAGCGATATTTTCTGCCCAGAGGGTAGGATTTTTCAGTGATCGTTATCTGTAGCTTGCTGGCAGTTAACCACTGATGCTCAAAGGGAACCTTTTTCCCTGTATCTGCCTGGGTAATTATTAAGTCATTGGTGGAGGAAGGCTTCATGGGGGCAAGAAAATTAAAAGTAACCACTACCTTCCCTTCTGGGCTCTCATTAACATGGTGGCTCACCCAGAGACCTATGGTTAACCATAGAGAAAGGGTTAAAAATATTAAAGCAGATACCTGTATGATTCGAGATCTACTAATTTGAATAATCATTTAGGAACCTCCATTATAGCCATCAGCCATCAGCTGTCAGTCATTAGCCTTTATAGATTAGCGTAATCTGGTTGGTTTGGTAATTACCAAAAGCTAAATAAAAGCTAAGAGCTAAAGGCTAAAAGCTAAACGCTAAACGCTAAAGAAAAAACTTTATGATAAGTTATATATTTCCAAGAAAGGTTAGATATGACTAGATAACAAAAGAAAGGTAATAATAGAAACATAATTCGTGTAGGAGGTCAGCTATGGCAAAGATCAATAAAACAGTTGCACTTATTCTGGTTACATTTGTGGCCCTTGGTTCTGGTGTGGCCTATAAGATTACTTCTAGTCAAAATGTTGAAAATCAAATTGTGCAGGAGTCCACTGTAATCAGTGAAACCACTTCCCATACAGAAACTATTACTGATAAAAAGGAGCAGCAAAAACCTGAGGAAAATCTGGCTCAGGAAATCAAAACAGAAGAAAATGTTACGGAATCAGTATCAAAAAATGGTACAGATAATGAAGTTGTAAATAACCCTGTTCAATCAACCCTTTCTAATGAAAAGATGGGTTGGTATTATAAACCCAATAAAGAACACAAGTTACCTGAAGTGAATGCTCAGGGTAAAATATTGTTAGAAATGTATAGAGGTATTTATCATGGAGACAGCAGTGCTAAAAACCTGTACCTGACCTTTGATGAAGGGTATGAAAACGGATATACAGCCAAAATATTGGATACTTTAAAGGAAACAAATGTAAAGGCTGCGTTTTTTATAACAGGCGATTATCTGAGGAGAAATCCTGAGTTGGTGCAAAGGATGGTTAATGAGGGACATGTTGTCGGTAATCATACTGATAATCACCCCAGTTTACCAACGGTAGATAATACAAAGCTAGAGAAAGAAATAAGCTCTCTCAGCAATGCTTTTTCTCAACAAACCGGAGCAAAAATGCAATATTTACGTCCTCCCATGGGAGAGTATAGTGAAAGAACACTAAAACTCACCCACGAAATGGGCTATCGCAATGTCTTCTGGACAGTGGCCATGGTAGATTGGCAACCAGATGCTGGTACACCAGAATCTAATAAGAACACAGTCAAAGAACGTCTACACAATGGTGCCGTAATTCTACTCCATGCAGTAAACAAAGCCAATGCCGATATGCTTGGAAGTCTAATTAATGAATGCAGGGATGAAGGCTACCAATTCCGCAGCCTGAATGAGATAAATTAAATTTGCCATTAGCTGTTAGCCGTTAGTCATTAGCATTTAGCCGATAGTGATTACTCATTAGCTGTTAGGTAATAAACAAAAGCTAAAAGCTAATAGCTTAAGACTTACAGCTATATACAAGATATTACCTTTATACTTATTCCGGGATATGATTTAAAATAAGTGCTGTACTCTAACTAATTGAGGTGCGGCATGATTTATCAATATTCCGGTGTAATTCATGTTCATTCAAACTATTCAGACGGCTCAGCAGATTTTAATGGTATAGCTAAGGCAGCTCGCAAATCAGGAGCTAAGTTTATACTTATAAATGATCACGATACTTTAGAGGGATTGTATCAACAGGGAGAGCAATACTTGCATGATGTCTTGATTTTGGTAGGAGCGGAGGTTTCTCCACCAAGGAATCATTTTTTATGTTATGACATTAACTCAGTTCCTTGCAAAAAACAAATGCCGGCCCAATATGTCAAGGAGGTTTATGAGCAAGGAGGCTTTGGTTTTTTAGCTCATCCAGATCAAAAAGAAAATCCAATTTTTCAGGGTAGGATGAACTGGGATAATTGGGATTTGGATATGCCCTTTGGGTTAGAAATCTGGAATTTCTTTTCTCAATGGATGTCAAGTTTTAAAAATATACAGGGTTTACTAATAAGCTTTCTATTTCCTAAAGCTACATTGCGTGCACCACAACCAGAAACATTACGAAAGTGGGATCTATTAGGAAAACAACGTCCAGTACCGGTAATTGCCGGGGTTGATGCCCATGGTGGGCGTCAATTTAATTGGGTGCCTAATATCTTAAGTAGCTACAAATATCAATTTAACACCTTAAGAACTCATATTCTTTCCGAAGAACCACTGCAAGGAATAATAAATAAAGATCGTAAGATAATTTTATCTGCTATAAAAAAAGGCCGATGTTATTTAGTCAATCATTGTGTTGGGAATGTTAAAGGTTTTTTGTTTTACTTGCAGCATCTTAATGACAAATGGTTTATGGGAGAGGAAGTTAGGTATCGTCCTGAAATGACTTTAAATATCATCCTTTCTGAGAAAGCCCATGTGAAATTAATAAAGGATGGTAGAGTTTTCTGGCAAGGCAGGACTAAAGCTGTGCATATGCCTAACCCTGAAACGGGAGTATATAGAGTAGAAGTTTATAAGGGTAGTATCTGGCGACGACCCTGGATATTTTCGAACCATATTTATATTAGGCCAGCAGGCCATGACCATGTGCAATGAGCTAAAGAACTAAAAGAAAAACAAGCATTTAAAGCCCTCCAAGGCTCATGGTCGTAGCTGACAATAACTCAAGCTAAATACTTTGAGATTTTCCTATAATTTTAATATGACATGTATAAAATTCTTGTTAGAGAGAGACGATATTGCTACAAATTTTCTCAGATAACTGTAAGTCTTGTAAAGAAATTGTTTCCATGGTATACTTATTATGCTTTTTTGTTTGTTAATCTTCTTTTTAATTTTTAGTGTTAGGAGAGGAGTGGGAATTTCCCACTCTTTCGTATTAGTTTGGGTAATAGTGGTAAAGTAAGTAATTAAGGGAGGATTATCTTTGGCTAAAAATACAATCGTTGAAAAAGTAACAGAAGCTGTTAAACCGATTGTGGAGAATTTAAACCTGGAACTTGTGGAAGTGGAATATGTCAAAGAAGGTGGCAATTGGTATCTAAGAGTATACATTGATAAACCCGGCGGTATTGAGTTAGACGACTGCCAAATTGTTTCTGAAAAAATTGATACCCTTCTTGATGAGCTGGACCCAATACCCCAGGCTTATTTTCTAGAGGTATCCTCACCAGGAATTGAAAGACCACTGAAGAAACCCCAGGATTTTGAAAGGTTTAATGGACATTTGGTGAATGTAACCACCTTTGCCCCTGTAAACGGTTCAAAAAGTTTCACTGGTACATTATTAGATTATAACCAAGAGGGAATTCACCTGGACATAAAAGGAAAACAGGTTGTATTACCCCATCAACAGGTTGCCACCGTGAGGCTGGCAGTTGAAATTTGATATTATTGGGGGGAGCAAAAGTGAATAGCGAGTTCTTAGAAGCATTAAGAGACTTAGAAAAAGAAAAAGGCATCGCAGTGGATGTTCTATTGGAAGCAATAGAGGCGGCTTTATTATCAGCCTATAAACGCAACTTTGGATCACTACAAAATGCCAGAGTTCATATTGACAGAGAAACAGGAGATTACAAGGTATATTCCCAACGTACAATTGTTGAAGAAGTTGAAGATGATCGTGTTGAAATATCTTTAGAGGATGCAAGAAATATAGATCCTCGGTTCAATTTAGGAGATGTGGTGGAGGATGAAGTAACCCCTAGAAATTTTGGGCGGATTGCGGCACAAACAGCAAAACAAGTAGTTGTACAACGGATACGTGAGGCTGAAAGGAACATTATCTTTGAGGAGTTTGCCAATCGTGAAGGGGATATTCTAACAGGTATTGTGCAACGTATAGAAAATAAAAATGTTTTTATTGAGCTGGGAAAAACAGAAGCCATTCTTACACCATCTGAGCAGATGCCCCATGAGGATTATAGACCGGGCAGCCGGATAAAAACATATATAGTAGAAGTCCGCAAGACCACAAAGGGACCACAAATTCTTGTTTCCAGAACTCACCCAGGGCTGTTAAAGCGGCTCTTTGAATTAGAAGTTCCTGAACTTCAAGAAGGAGTAGTAGAATTAAAATCCATTGCCCGGGAGGCGGGCTATCGATCTAAAATAGCAGTGTACTCAAAGGATGAAAATATCGATCCGGTAGGTGCCTGTGTTGGACCAAAGGGAATGCGTGTGCAGAATATAGTAACAGAATTGAATGGCGAAAAGATTGATATTATTAAGTGGAATCAAGATCCATCTAAATATGTAGCTTCCTCCCTAAGTCCGGCTAAAGTGGTGGCAGTTGAAGTATGGGAAGATGAGAAGGTAGCTAGGGTAATTGTACCGGATTACCAGCTTTCTTTGGCCATTGGTAAAGAAGGGCAAAATGCGCGTCTGGCGGCGAAACTTACTGGCTGGAAAATTGACATCAAAAGTGAATCTCAGATGACTGATATTTATCCGGAATACAATTTAGAAGATAATCTGGAGGGACATGAGGAACTCTCTCCAACTGAAATCCATCTAGAATCATTGGATGGTGAATATAAATTTGAAGATACATTTAAAGAAAGTGAAGATAAGTAAGGAGGTTTTGCAGTGCCCAAGGTCAAAAAGGTTCCGCTAAGGATGTGTATTGGTTGTCAGGAAATGAAACCCAAGCGAGAACTGACAAGAGTAGTGCGAACCCCCCAGGATACCGTAGAAATTGATCCTACTGGTAAGAAATCAGGTCGAGGTGCTTATCTTTGCCCAAATATGGATTGTTTGCAAAGGGCTATTAAAGGTAAAAGATTAGAACGATCCCTAGAAAAAGTAATATCACCAGAAATTATTGAAACACTTAAACAGGGAATGGTGAAATAGGTGAGTGAGTCAGTAATACATCTCTTGGGGCTTAGTCAAAGAGCAGGAAAGATTGTGTCAGGTGATTTTGCTGTTCGGGAGCATCTTGCTAAAGGTAAAGTTAAACTTTTAATTATAGCTACTAATACTTCAGAAAGAATTAAAGAAGAATATATCCGTATTGGTCAGTCAAAAAAAGTTTCTACAAGGATATTTTTTACCAAAGAAGAACTCGGCTTGGCATTGGGTAAATCACCCCGTGCTGCCGTAGCGATATTGGATCCTAACTTTGCCCGAGGCATAGAAGGCCTGCTGGAAGGAGGAGAAGCCTAGAAAGATACATGGTTTTAATTTTTGGAGGTGGTTCTGTGACAAAAAAACGGGTCCATGAAGTAGCCAAGGAGCTTAACATAGAAAACAAAGAACTTATAAATAGATTAACTGGAATAGGTATAACTGTTAAATCACATATGAGTGCCCTAGAAGATCAAGATGTCCAAAGGGCATACCAACTGTACGGAAAAAAAGCGAATTTAACCCATCAAAAGGCAGCGGAATCTACAAATAAGCAAAATCAGCTAGAACGTGGTAGGGGGCAAGGAATGGAAGAGAGAAAAGAAAAAGATCAGTTATTTAGACCCGATAATACAAAGGGACCGGGATTAGTTGATAGAGTACCTAACCGACCTCCCGACCGAAGGTATGAAGATAAACCGAAAACTACTCAGAGATCAGTACAGGAAGCAAGAGGGACTAAACCAGCAACTGATAGTGATAACGAAACATCCCTTGGAGTGAATAACCAGGGTGGACGACCTCAGAACAATCAGGGAAGTGGTAAACAGTCCTATGGTGATCGTAATCATCAGGGAAGACCTCAAGGGGATCGTCCCCAGGTCGGTCAGGGAAGGCCCCAAGGTCGCCCGCAGGGAGGTGGAAGACCCCAAGGCGGTCAGGGAAGACCCTATGGAGACCGTCCCCAAGGCGGGCAGGGAAGGCCCTATGGAGATCGTCCCCAAGGCGGGCAGGGAAGGCCCTATGGAGATCGTCCCCAAGGCGGGCAGGGAAGGCCCTATGGAGATCGTCCCCAAGGTGGTCAAGGAAGGCCCTATGGAGATCGTCCCCAAGGCGGTCAAGGAAGGCCCTATGGAGATCGTCCCCAAGGCGGTCAGGGAAGGCCCTATGGAGACCGTCCCCAAGGCGGTCAAGGAAGGCCCTATGGAGATCGTCCCCAAGGCGGTCAAGGAAGGCCCTATGGAGATCGTCCCCAAGGCGGTCAAGGAAGGCCCTATGGAGACCGTCCCCAGGGCGGTCAAGGAAGACCCCAAGGGGATCGTCCCCAGGGTGGTCAAGGAAGACCCCAAGGAGGCCCAAGAGGGGGTCAAAACAGAGGAACTGGACCAATCATTCCAAAGCCACCGGAACAAATTGCACAGCCTAAACCAACTAAGGCACCGGATAAAACAAAGGGTGATCGTCGGAAGAATTATGAGAAAGATGGTAAGTGGGCAGACGGTAACATAGAAAGTAACAAACTTTATAAAGGTCGTAACAATAAAGGTAAAAAGAAACAACAGCATCAGCCAGCCCCACCGCCAATTTTAGATAAAAAACCAGTTCAAATTGGGGAAGTTATTACTGTCCAGGAGTTAGCGGAGAAGCTAAAGAAAACTGCGGCAGAAGTAATAAAAAAATTAATGGGCTTAGGTATTTTGGCTACTATCAACCAAGAGGTGGACTTTGATACAGCCACTCTAATTGCCGGAGAGTATGGTATTGAGACAGAACTAAAAGTAGCTGTTGATAAAGAAGCACTAGTTATGGCTGAGCCTGAAGAGAATGAAGAAAACTTAGTGCTCCGTCCGCCGGTTGTTACAATTATGGGTCACGTGGATCATGGAAAAACCTCATTATTAGATGCCATTCGTGAAACCAATGTTACTGCCGGGGAGGCAGGTGGGATTACTCAGCATATAGGAGCCTACCAGGTAGAGCGTAACGGTAAAAAGATTACATTTGTAGATACTCCTGGTCACGCTGCTTTTACTGCAATGAGGGCCCGCGGTGCCCAAATAACGGATATAGCAATTCTTGTTGTTGCGGCTGATGATGGAGTTATGCCCCAAACTGTTGAGGCCATAAACCATGCTAAAGCAGCCAATGTTCCGATTATCGTAGCCATTAACAAAATTGATAAGCCAGACGCTAACCCAGATAAGGTTAAACAAGAGCTTACCCAGCACGAGTTGGTTGTTGAGGACTGGGGTGGCGATGTTATAGCAGTACCGGTTTCTGCTAAACAGCACACCGGACTAGATAACCTTCTGGAAATGATTTTACTAGTGGCTGAGGTTCACGAATTAAAAGCAAATCCTAACCGTATGGCCAGAGGTACCGTTGTGGAAGCAGAACTGGATAAGGGCAGAGGACCAGTGGCCACTGTACTTGTTCAGAATGGGACCCTAAATGTCGGGGATACTATTGTTGTTGGCCATGTATCTGGACGCATCAGGGCGATGATTGATGACAAGGGTAGACGTGTTAAAAAAGCTCTTCCCAGCACACCTGTTGAGATTTTAGGTCTCTCGGATGTACCGGAAGCAGGGGATATCCTTGTGGCGGTGGAAGATGAAAAACTGGCTAGGGACGTTGCAGAAAAACGGAAGATAAGGAAACGGGAGGAAGTACTTAAATCCTCTTCTAAAATTTCCCTTGATGATTTATTTAAACACATCCAAGAGGGACAAATTAAGGAACTTCCGATCATTGTTAAAGCAGACGTACAAGGTTCCATTGAAGCCATAGCCCAAGCATTAGAAAAACTAACTACGGATGAAGTCAACGTAAACCTGATTCATACTGGCGTAGGTGCTGTTAATGAAAACGATATTATGTTAGCTACAGCCTCAAATGCAATTGTCATCGGTTTTAACGTTAGGCCGGATAATAATGCACGAAAACTAGCAGAGGCGGAGAAAGTTGATATTAATCTCTACCGAGTTATCTATGAGGTTATAGATGACGTGAAGAAAGCCATGAGCGGCTTACTTGATCCGGAATTTAAAGAAGTTGTTCTAGGCCACGTCGAAGTAAGGAAAACTTTTAAAGCATCTAAGATTGGTACCATTGCTGGCGGTTATGTAACTGAAGGGAAAATCGTTAGGGATGCAAATGTTCGTGTGATTAGGGATGGTATTGTTATTTTTGAAGGAAAACTTGATTCCCTAAAGCGATTTAAAGATGATGCCAAAGAAGTAGCTCAGGGCTACGAGTGTGGTTTGACCATTGAACGGTTTAATGATATTCAGGAAGGCGATATAGTAGAAGCCTATACTATGGAAACCATTAAACGGGAACTTTAATACTATGTAATAACCACAAAAATATAGGAGGTGTGTTAGCATGTCGCACCGACCAGAACGTGTAGCTGAGGCCATTAAAAAAGAAATAGCTGATTTAATTCGTAATGAAATAAAGGATCCAAGATTAGGTTTTGTAACGATAACGGGAGTTGAAGTAACCAAAGATCTATCCTTTGCTAAAATCTTCATTAGTGTTATGGGTTCCGCTGATCAGCGACAAGAAACAGTAAGTATTCTTCAAAAAGCCGCTGGTTACATGCGTTCTGAAATTGGACGAAGAATTAAAGTGCGTCACGCCCCGGAATTAATTTTTAAATTAGATACATCTTTGGATCATGGCACCAGAATTATGGAAATTCTTCATGAGATTAACACTCAGGAGGAAAAGCAAACCCATGAATAACCTGAGAGCTGTGGCAGAGGTATTACTAAATTCAAAAAGACCTTTATTATGCGGGCATGTAATGCCAGATGGTGATAGTCTTGGCTCTGTCTTAGCATTGGGGATGGCTTTACAATCAAAGGGTAAGGAAGTCACAATAGTTAGCACTGACCCATTGCCCGATTTATATGAATTTCTTCCTGGTATAAAGGAAGTAGTTGTGGGCAGTGTTCCAGAGAAAAATTACGATTTACTAGTGGTGGTAGACTGCTCTGTGCCAGAGCGAATTGGCTCTACCATCACACCCTTGTTAAATTCTGACCTACCAGTGGTTGTAATTGATCACCATGTAAATGATCAGCCCTTTGGGAATTACAATTATGTAAGACCAAGTGCAGCTGCCACTGGTGAAATTATTGTTGACTTGTTGGAAATGCTTGAGATCGCTATCAATCTTGATCTGGCCATTAATCTATATACAGCCATAGTTACTGATACTGGTTCCTTTCGTTATGAAAATACTACACCGGAAACCCACATCAAGATTTCAAAACTATTAGAATGTGGGGTTCCGGTTTCACTTCTCTCAAATCTTATTTTTGGTGAGCAACCTCTAAAATCAATTCGTTTGCTGGAAGCTGCTTTAAGTAACTTAGAGGTAAGTGACTGTGGTAGAATTGCCTGGATTAGTATTGATCGGGATAAAATTGAGGCAATTGGAGCAGAAGATCAACATATAGAAGGTCTTATTAATTATCCAAGAAAAATAAAAGGGGTAGAGTTGGCAATTTCTTTTCGAGAACTTGATGAAAATAGAGTAAAAGTAAGTTTCCGTTCCAAATATACAGTAGATGTTAATTTATTGGCCAAAAAGTTTGGTGGTGGAGGACATATCCGTGCCTCTGGCTGTACAACTGAGGGAAGTCTTTCCGAGGTTCGGGAAGCCATTCTAAAGGAAGCTAAAGAAATAATCCGGGGGTGTTGAGGTGGATGGAATTATTAATATATTGAAGCCCCCAGGAATGACATCCCATGATGTGGTATATTTTGTACGGCGTATGACAGGCATTAAGAAGTGTGGACATACAGGTACCTTAGATCCAGGTGCGGCAGGTGTCTTACCAATTTGTATTGGTCGAGCTACGCGACTGGCAAGATTTGTTACTGAGGGAGATAAAACCTATCGGGCTGAAATTACTTTAGGAGTTCAAACATCAACTCAGGATGCCTTTGGCATTGTAATAAAGAGAACAGATGCCTCAGCAATAGGTTATGAAAATTTTAAATTGGTGGTAGAAAAATTTAGCGGAGAAATAATACAAACACCACCTATGACTTCGGCCATTAAGGTAAATGGTAAGAAACTTTATCAACTGGAACGGGAAGGTAAAACTGTCGAAGTACCCACTAGAACAGTTACAATATATGAATTAAAAATTATCGAAAGCTGGGATTGGGGCACAGCAAACCCTAGGATACTATTTGATGTAACTTGTTCAAAGGGGACATATGTGCGTACCCTGTGTTCGGATATAGGAAAAGCACTGGGCTGTGGCGCCTATATGTCCTTTTTGTTGCGTTCACGGGTAGCAGTTTTTGGATTACATAATGCCTTTACACTGGAAGATGTTGAGGCTATGACCAAAGAAAACAAGTTGGCCAATGCAGTTATTCCGATGACACAGGCTGTTGATCACTTACCCGTATTAGAAATTCATCCTTCTGCAAAAAAATCAGTATGTTCAGGTGCAACTTTGTATCCTTCAGGTATTAGGTCAGGATCAAAAATCCTAAAGCCTGATGAACTTGTTCAGGTTCAACTGGATAATCGATTATTAGGAATATATAAAGCTGTTGTAGATATCAAAGATACTGAGGAACGTATAATTTTCAGGCCTGAAGTGGTTTTTTCATCTGATATTAATTAGATATATATCAAATATCAATGATTCAAAAATAATAAATTTTATGTTATTTCAAAGGTGAAAGTTGCGGTTGGCAGGGGGGTAAACGAATTGCGTGTTTATAAAAGCCTTGAAGGACTTAAAGATAACTATTCTAATATTATAGTTGCCTTAGGAAACTTTGACGGGATACATCTTGGGCACCAAAGGCTTATTTCGGAGGCTGTATCCATGGCACGCCGCTCTAAAGGAGTAGCGGCGGTACTAACCTTTGATCCACACCCTCTCACGGTTCTCAAACCGCAGATGGCACCAGCTATGCTGCTGGATCAAAAGGCCAAAGGTCGCATCATGGCGGAATTAGGTGTGGATATCCTGATATTATTACCCTTTACCCTGGAATTTGCCCAGTTAAGCCCCGAAGAGTTTGTTAAGGAATTTCTTATTGAGGAAATCGGTGCCACGGGAATTGTGGTAGGATATAATTTTACCTTTGGTAATAAAGGCAGTGGAACCACTGAAGACCTTCATCACTATGCTGACCAGTATGGTTATACACTGAGTGTAATCCCGCCCGTTAAGGTAGGAGAACAAGTTGTTAGCAGTACACTTATACGTAGTAAATTGGCAGAGGGTGATGTTATTTCTGCTAAGAGGTATCTTGGTTACTACCCTTTTACAGAAGGGACTGTGGTGATGGGGGACCGCAGGGGAAACACCTTAGGATTTCCGACAGCGAATATTAATTGCCCTGTAGGCATGATGGTTCCAACAAAAGGGGTATACAGTGTTAAAGTGGAAATGGATAAAGAGACATACCTTGGGGTAGCCAATGTGGGAACGAAACCTACTTTTCATGGAAACAACCTAATAACAAATATTGAAGTTCACTTATTAGATTTTTGCGGAGATATTTACGGCAAAGAAATTAAGGTTCAATATGTTCGAAGGTTAAGGGATGAAAAAAAGTTTAGTTCTATTCATGATTTGGTTAGCCAAATTCAGGCAGATGTGCAAAGTGCCAGATATGACCTTTCTAAGTAATAGTGAATAAATAGAAGGTACCTAAAATATAATTATTAATACCTAACGTTTACATCTAGTAGTGATTATGCTACAATAAATGCGGCAAACGTCCCAGCTATCAAAAGAAAGGAGACGTTGTCCGTGGGGTATCCTAAATTTGATACTCCTGAAGAGGAGGTTAAACGCTGGCTTAATCATATTGCTTTGATATGTGTAAGTGAGGAATTTCAATCCTTAAAGCGTGAATTGGAGTCCCTTTATGTCCGTTCTAATATGGATAATGTAAGGTTAACTGCCTTTCAAGATGCATTATATGCTTTTCTGGCCCAGGAAGATGAGGATAATCGGATATATCATTACCGCAGTTGTTAAGTGGAGTGATGTATGCGTATTATTATTACGGAACATGCTCGTAAAAGGTTGAAGGATCTGCGTCAAGATAGGATAACAACGTCCGATATTATTGTTGCTGCTAAAGGGATTCCTGGTCGTATACCAACGGCCACCAGATTTAGAGGTTTTTTTGCCAAATCAGGTCGAATGTTTGATATTGTCGCAAAGGATATTGAAAATGGCCGTTTGGTAATAACCATAATTGGGAAATAATTTTCCCATAAGAACTGTTATCTAGGGGATTTGCTAACTCCGGCGGTTGTCTTGGATAACAGGGATCTAAAAATAAGGAGGTGAACATCTTGGCACTATCTGCAGAAAAGAAGAATCAAATTATCGAAAATTTTAAAACCCACGAAGGAGATACTGGTTCTCCAGAAGTTCAAATTGCTCTATTAACTGAGCGTATTAACCAATTAACTTTGCATCTCAAGTCTTTCAAAAAGGATCACCATTCTCGTCGTGGACTTTTGAAAATGGTAGGACAACGCCGTGCGTTGCTTAACTACCTTCGTGATCGTAACTTTGACCGTTATCGTGCAATCTTAGAAAAGTTAGGACTACGCAAATAATAAAAGCGAGCTAATAAGCTCGCTTTTTTATTTTAGCCATTACCCATCAGAGACTCAAGGGGACGGTTCTTTTGAGTCTCACTTCATGGACTCAAAAGAACCGTCCCCTTGAGTCAAAAGCTAAAAGTTAACGGCTAATAGCTAATTCTAAAGAGTTTGGTATTTTTCTTATATCAAGAAGGATATACTATTAAAAATGTCGAATTGTTAAGATTTGTCAAGTACAGAAACTTTGGAGGTAAGAATAGTGTCTGAAAATCAAGTGCTAATCAAGGAAATGTCCTTGGGAGGTAGAACCCTCACCCTGGAAACAGGTCGCATGGCTAAGCAGGCCAGTGGAGCTGTATTGGTCACTTACGGTGAAACCGTAGTTTTAGTAACGGCCACAGTTGCAAAAAACACAAGGGATATTGATTTCTTTCCATTAACCGTAGACTACGAGGAAAGACTTTATGCCGTTGGTAAAATCCCAGGCGGATTTATAAAAAGGGAAGGACGTCCCAGTGAAAAAGCGATTTTATCAGGAAGATTAATTGACCGTCCTATACGTCCGCTTTTTCCTAAACACATGAGAAACGAAGTTCAGGTTGTTGCCACAGTATTGTCGGTGGATCAGGATAATGCACCTGAAATAGCAGCAATGATTGGTGCTTCTGCTGCCCTACATATTTCAAAGATTCCCTTGAAAAAGCCAATTGGTGGAGTAATAGTAGGTAGAGTGGATGGTCAATTTGTTATAAATCCTGTGGTTCGTCAAGCTGAAAATAGTGATATGCACCTTGTTGTGGCTGGTACCGATGATGCTGTGATGATGGTAGAAGCAGGTGCCAAAGAGGTTCCTGAAAAAGAAATGCTTGAAGCCATTATGTTTGGTCATGACCAAGTAAAGGAAATCGTGAAATTTGTTGAGGAATTTAGAACCGAAGCCTTAGCCAAGGGATTAGCCTTTGAAAAAATGGAAATTCCGGGAATAGAATTTGATAGTGCTATGGAGGATGAAATACTGCCGAAGGCCGAGCAGGCAATTCGGGAAGCAGTATTGCATTGTTCCTCAGAAAAGCTGACCAAAAAACAAAGGGAAGCATTTATGGACGAAGTTATGTCAGGCTTACAGCAAGGCTTCCTCGAACAATTTCCCGATAATCCTAAAGAAGTCATGGCCTTAATTGAAAAGGCCGAGAAAAAGGTAGTACGCCGGATTATTACCCACGATAAACTTCGTATTGATGGCAGAGCCATTGATGAGATTCGGCCAATCTCTGTGGAGGTAGGAGTTTTGCCTCGTACCCACGGAACCGGTTTGTTTACTAGGGGGCAAACACAGATTCTTTCGGTTGCTACCTTGGGATCCATCAGTGAGGAGCAAATCTTAGATGGCCTTGGCACCGAGGAGACTAAGAGATATATGCACCATTATAATTTCCCACCCTTTAGCACGGGAGAAACCAAACCCATGAGATCACCAGGCCGTCGGGAAATAGGCCATGGTGCTTTAGCAGAAAGAGCTTTGGAACCTATGATTCCATCAGAGGAAGTATTCCCTTATACCATCCGGGTGGTTTCAGAAGCAATAGAATCAAATGGCTCCACTTCCATGGGTAGTGTTTGCGGTAGTACACTATCTTTAATGGATGCTGGTGTTCCATTAAAGGCACCTGTTGCCGGTGTGGCTATGGGTTTAATTATGGAAGAAGATCAGTTTACTGTTCTCACAGATATTCAAGGTTTAGAAGATCACCTAGGAGATATGGACTTCAAAGTTGCAGGCTCCGCCAATGGTGTAACAGCTCTACAAATGGATATTAAAATCCCTGGTATTACTAGAGCTGTATTTGAGCAAGCCCTTGAACAGGCCAATCGTGGTCGCATGTATATATTGAAAAAGATGTTAGATGTTCTGCCTGAAGCAAGAAAAGAAATCTCTGAGCACGCTCCTTCTATTATCCGTACCAGTATTCACCCGGATAAAATAAGAGATATTATCGGACCTGGTGGTAAGATTATCAAGAAATTAGTTGAGGAAACCGGGGCTGATATCGATATAGAGGATGATGGAAGAGTATTTATTGCGGCAGTTGATCGTGAAAAGGGTAAAAGAGCACTGGAAATTATTAAGTCTATTACTGCGGAAGTGGAAGTGGGCAAGCTATACAATGGTAAGGTTACCCGCGTCACTGACTTTGGTTGCTTTGTCGAGGTAATTCCAGGTGTATTAGGGTTATCCGGCAAGGAGGGCTTAGTGCATATTTCTCAACTTGATTTCCAAAGAGTTGAGAAGACCGAAGACGTGGTTAAAGAAGGGGAAATAATAACAGTTAAAGCCATTGGGTATGACCCGCAAGGTAGGCTGAAACTTTCTAAAAAAGAAGCCATGCGGGATATGGGTTTAGCACCCAAGGAAAGTAATACAGAGCAACCTGAAAAAAGAGAACGCAGACCCTTTAGTCGTCCAAAGGTTGCCAAGGAATAAAATCACATTAGCCGGTAAATGGGAGTTATTGATTGATTATACTTCTGTTTACCGGCTATATGTTTTATACTATCTTTCTTAAAACTTTAAATCAAATAGGAATAATATTTGAACTTTGCCAAATGACAGTAAAAAACTATAAAATTATTATGCTACCCATACTAGGAGATATTATAAAAGAGGTGGTATTATCGTTAGGAAAAGTATGATGATATTTTTATTTATGGTTCCGTTACTTTTTGGGCTTATTACCTTGCCCATGGGACAGGCTGAAGCATACCTAGGTGATAGAACATTAAAGTACGGAATGCAAGGTTATGATGTACAACAACTGCAAAAGAACCTTAACTATCTAGGGTATCAATCTGGAACTACAGATGGCAAATTCGGTTGGCAAACCCTTAACGCCGTGAAGGAATTTCAAGGTAGTAATGGACTAAAAGTAGATGGAATAGTTGGTAAGGCCACAGCCAACCTCCTAATAAAGCAGGTCAGTGGAAGTAGTACCTATAGACCTAGAACAACCCCTGTGGCAGAAGTAACTACATCTAGGGGTGCCATACCATTGTCACGATCGGATTTGTATGACTTAGCTAGAGTAGTGTACGGTGAGGCCAGGGGAGAGTCCTTTGAAGGTCAAGTTGCCGTTGCTGCTGTCGTATTGAATAGAGTTATTTCAGGACAATTCGGAAGAACTATTCGGGATGTCATCTTTCAGCCCTGGGCCTTTACAGCCGTACATGATGGACAATTTTATTTACAACCCGATAATTCAGCCATTCGCGCGGTAGATGCGGCTGTAAAGGGCTGGGACCCCACCAGTGGTGCTCTCTATTATTGGAACCCTAAGACTGCAACTAGTAAGTGGATATGGAGCCGTCCTATTTCATTAAAAATTGGCAATCACGTTTTTGCCCCTTAAATTTACAAAGGAGTGTCGTAAACTACTTTTCAGTAGCGAACGACACTTCTTTTTTTGTTCAAATTACCGATAATCCTAAATGGTAGGGAACGACCCGTGTGGTTCCCTTACATTATATCTACACAAGAACGGTTAATTATTGTGCAAATCCCCTTTTCTAATATTTTTGGGCCATGACAGCTGTGAAATGCCCAGTCTTAACAATTAATAGAAATAATCCTGTCTTAAATGGCATAAATTTTCATGAAGAAAAAATAAGGGGTGAAATGCATGAGAATACTGTTTATTCGCAGGGGACGGTTATATAAGTCGGTCCTTTGGTTATTTATTGCCTTGTTTTTGATTGGTCTAGGCATTATGGCTAGTAAAGAAAAAAATGAAAGAGTTTTTGCACCGATTTATCAAGGTAGTGAAAAAGAGAAGAAAATTGCCTTGGCCTGTAATGTTTTTTGGGGGGAAGAATACATACCTCAAATGTTAGAAATATTTAAAGATGAAGATATTAAAATAACTTTCTTTGCAGGGGGGACCTGGGTGGAGGATTTTCCTGATTTACTCAAGAAAATGGAAGGGGCAGGTCATGAAATTGGCTCCCATGGTTATTCTCATCCACACCCAGATCAATTAAGTAAAAGTGGTAACTTAAGGGATATGCAAAGGGCCGAGAAATTAATATATGACACCATTCAAAAAAGACCCAAGCTATATGCACCACCTTACGGAGAAAAGGGCCCAGCAGTCTTAAAAGCAGCAGAAGAACAAGGGTACTCCTTTATTCTTTGGAGTATAGATACAATCGACTGGCAGAGACCAGCTCCGGAAGTTATTATTGAGAGGGTGGTAAGTAAAGCCCATAACGGAGCAATTGTATTGATGCATCCAACTGAGCCAACCGTTAAGGCACTGCCAACAATGATAAAACAACTTAAGGATAAGGGGTTTGAGTTTGTTGAAATTAGTGAAATAATTAAGAATGTTCCGGAAAATAATGAAACTAAAAATAATGAAGATGTAATAAAATAATCATAGGGTTAGTAAAAAAGGGAATACTTAGGTTAATGTTCCTTTAACGGTAAATATATCGTAGTATTAAAGGTTTTTTAAAAATAATAGCGAAATTCTTCAATAATTGAGTATCCGGGGGGTATTGTAATGTTTTACCAAAAAGAAGTACTACCAAATGGAGTAAGAATATTAACACAGCAAGTTTCCCATGTTCGATCTGTAGCACTGGGAATCTGGGTCGATGTTGGATCCCGGGATGAAAGTGATCAAACAGCTGGCATTTCCCACTATATTGAACATATGATGTTCAAAGGTACAAAACATAGGACAGCAAAGCAAATTGCAGAAGAACTGGATGCAGTGGGAGGGCAGCTAAATGCCTTTACTACCAAAGAGTATACCTGTTACTATGCCAAGGTACTAGATGAACATTTTAATTTAGCCGTGGACGTATTATCAGATATGCTCTTCCACTCCAACATTTCTGAAAAGGATGTAGAGCGAGAAAAGAATGTTATTTTAGAAGAAATAAAAATGTATGAGGATGCACCGGACGAACTTGTTCATGATATGTTTGCTAAGACGATTTGGTCTGGACATCCGTTAGGTAGGCCTATTATTGGTACGGCAGAAACAGTTAGCAGTTTTACCCACAAAGATTTACGTGCTTATATGCAACAAAACTATACACCAAATCGAATTGTTGTTTCTGTGGCAGGCAATATTACCCACCAACAGGTGGTGGAAAAGTTATTACCCTTGTTTTCTAGCTTAACAGGAGAACAAGTAACAAGGGATCTTAAGATCCCTACACATAGTATTGAGGTTAATTGTCGCAACAAAGAAACAGAACAAGTCCATATGGTGATTGGTGCACCTGGCTTACGTTTAGATGATGATGAATTATATGTAGCTCAGGTGATAAACACTGTTTTAGGTGGTGGCTTATCATCCAGGTTATTCCAAGAAATTAGGGAACAGAGAGGATTGGTTTATACAGTGTACTCCTACCATAGTTCCTACTACGATACAGGTATTTTTGGAGTATACGCTGGATTAAGCAAAGAAAATGTAAATCAAGCCATGGATCTAATATTCAAGGAAATAAAGGATGTTAAAAAGAATGGTATACTAAAGGAAGAACTACAAAGGGCCAAGGACCAGCTAAAGGGAAATCTGCTACTATCTATGGAAAGTGTCAATACACATATGAGTCGGTTGGGAAAGTCAGAACTTTATTTGGGTAAGGTCTATAGTCCGGAGGAAATCGTAGAAAAATTGAATCGTATTACCCTTGAAGATATCCTGCGCGTTGCCAATACGTTATTTCAGCCAGATAAATTTTCCATGGCAGCTATTGGCCCCTGGCAGGACTGCGGTGATCTAAAGAAAGTATTGGAAACATTAAAGGATTAGATGAGCCATTAGTCGTTAGCTGTTAGTATTATTAGTAGTTAAGCTAAGGGCTAAAAGCTAGCCAGATCCCCTCTTAGTAGGGGATTTTTTACTTGGAAGTCATATTTAACCAACATCACCCATAAGATTTATCAGGAGGTGGGGATAGTTGGTAATTAGTATCATTGCTGGTATATTGGCAGCTATACTAATTTTATTTTCAATTAAGGAACGAATGAGAATGAAAAGAATGCGCAAAGAATGGGATGTAATTGGTGAAAGTAAATCTTCTGCTCTTTCTGAATCCCTTGCAGGTCTTGTAGGTACTGCGGGGGGTATTTATTTATCTTTAATTATGCTAACAACTTTTTTGGAAATAGATTTACCATCACGGGTAAGTCTATCGGGCGTATCACTTGAACCTATGGCAGCAATTTCTTTTATTTTGGCAATTCTAAGCCCCTATATTAATCGCATGTTCCAGGGACTTAAAAGACTTAGATATAAATAAGGAGGGGTTCACTGTGAGGCTAGGTGAGTTAGTAGGAAAGGAAATTGTCAATATAAATAATGGTGCAAGGTTAGGCGTAGTGGGGGAATCTGATGTTACCATAGATATTGAATCAGGGACTGTGCTCTCTATAATTTTGCCTAGGAGGACAAACTTTGTAACCATGTGGATGGATAAACAACAAATGATTATTCCTTGGGACAGCATTCGTAAAATTGGTGAAGAGGTTATCATTGTAGAAATGGATCAGTGTAGTCCTGCTTTGCACAAGTATTCATATTAAGTATCTATGACTAGTTAGTGAAAATACAGTAGATAAGTGCATAGTCAGAATGAATTAGCCGTGAGCCATCAGCCATCAGCTTTTGGCTGCTTTGCTTAGGGGTCTTTTTGGATAATATAACTGTTCTTAGGCCGTGTGCCATGAGCTATGAGCTTAAGACCCTTAAACATATGCACAAAAAGCCCAAGGCCCATGGCTCACGGCTAACGGCCGACCCAAAAGGGATACCAATAAGCTAAAAAGGCTGAGGGCTAATATTGCGACAGGGGTAAATATCTCCCATGTTGCATTTTTTATTTTATTAAGGTTATATGTGATATAATAAGCAAAATAATCATAAAATTCTAAAAATATTACAGGTATACAATACACTGGATGTATCTAACTTGACAACCCTAAATGTGGTAATGGATAATTAAATGAAAAACTTTTTGCTTTTAACCAATAATAAAGGCGGTGGTTATATATGATTAAAATAGTAGTTGCAGGTGCCCTCGGTAAAATGGGCCAGGAATCCTGCAAAGCGATTGCAAATACTGAAGGGATGCAATTAGTTGGGGCTGTGGATAGTCGGGAAGTTGATTATACCATAGGATCTGTCATAGGGAAGCCCGACTTAAATGTTAGCGTCTCTAACAATTTAGATAAGGTGCTTACTGAATTAAAACCAGACGTTCTAGTTGATTTTACCAGGGCCGGCGTTGTACAGGGAGATATTGAACTGGCTATTAAACATGGTGTGAGGCCTGTTGTCGGCACAACCGGGATGTCTACCACAGAAATTGAAGGATTTATCAATTTGGCTGCAGAAAGAAACCTAGGGGGTTTAATCGTTCCCAATTTTGCAATAGGAGCCCTCCTAATGATAAAATTTGCCACTGAAGCTGCAAAATATTTACCCCATGTGGAAATAATTGAACTGCATCACGATCAGAAGATGGATGCTCCTTCGGGAACTGCCATTAAAACAGCAGAAGCTATTGCTGCAGTAAGGGGAAATATGTCCCAGGGAATGCCCAGTGAATTTGAGAAAATTGAAGGTTCCCGAGGGGGTAACTTTGAGGGAATGAGAATACATAGTGTTCGTCTACCTGGCTTTGTAGCCCACCAGGAGGTCATATTTGGTGGCACAGGGCAAACACTATCTATTCGCCATGATTCTATTTCCAGAGAATCCTTTATGCCTGGTCTTATATTGGCTGTTCAAAAAGTCATACATTTGGATCATATGGTCTATGGATTGGAAAATATACTGTTTGAGTAACTAAATATGGCATTTTACGCACGCCTGTTAAGCCTTAAGTACAAGCACCACCCCCTCCGATAGCTCATATCATGTAGTGTGTCACAGATGTTGAGAGGAGGGTACAACAATGCAGCCAGATTTAAAAGGAATCAAGGTGGCTGTCCTGGGTGGTGATGCCAGGGAAATTGTACTGGTTTCCACTTTATCTCGTCTGGGTGCTTATGTGAAGGTTGTGGGGCTGCCGGTTAACAACGATCCCCCTCATGTCACGGTTTATGGGACCCTAGAAGAGGCACTGATAGATGTGCAAGCGGTAATCTTACCAGTTCCGGGTTTACTTGAAAAAGGCAATATATATTGTGTCTACGAAGAAAAGCCACTGATTCTCACGGAAGCTTTGCTCGTTAAATTGCCTTCTCAAGCTCCGGTATTTGCTGGTTTTGCCCGACCTAAGCTAATAGAAATTGTTGAAAGAAGCAATTTAAAGCTCATCCAAGTACTTGCCTTAGACGAAGTTGCCATACTCAACTCCATCCCTTCGGCAGAAGGAGCAGTTCAGTTGGCTATGGAAAATACAGCAATCACCATTCATAATAGTAAATCCTTTGTTTTAGGATTTGGTCGAACTGGAGCTAGTATTGCAAGACTTCTTCATGGTATGGGGGCAAAGGTTACTGTTGTGGCAAGATCAGCAAGTTATAGGGCTAGGGTCTACGAGATGGGTATGGAAGCAATCTCCTTTGAGGAGTTACCAGATGCAATAGCCAAAGCCGAGATTATATTTAATACTGTACCAAAGATGATATTGACAAACTGCATCTTAACTAAAGCAAAGGAGGATGCAGTAATCATCGATGTTGCTTCTCCACCTGGGGGAACGGATTTTGATGCTGCAGCAAGACTGGGTATTAAAGCCGTCTTAGCACCAGGACTTCCTGGCAGGGTGGCACCAAAAACCGCTGGGCAAATCCTGGCAAAAGTAATACCTGATTTATTAGCCCAGGAATTGCAACAAAACAAAGTACAGTAGAATTGGCTTATGGAGGTGCGGCAAATGCGTTTAAAAGGCGTGCGTATTGGTTTTGCTCTTACAGGATCACATTGTTGTTTAGATGAAATAATGCCTAAAATACAAGAGTTAGTCGATCAAGGTGCTGAAATTTATCCTATTATTAGTTTTTCAGTGGATACCGTAGACACACGTTTTGGTACAACAAAAAAATGGCGTGAAATGCTAGAAAACATTACTGGTAAAGAACCGATGAATTCCATGGTTACTGCTGAACCAGTGGGTCCTCAGAAACTTGTTGACGTTATTGTTATTGCCCCATGTACAGGAAATACCATGGCAAAATTGGCTAATGGAATTACAGATACCCCAGTTCTCATGGCAGCAAAAGCACACTTGCGCAATTTGAGACCTGTGGTCATAGGCATTTCAACCAATGATGGCTTAGGTATCAACGCTAAAAACCTGGGATTATTGATTAACACTAAAAATATATATATGGTACCCTTTGGTCAGGATAGTCCTACTGGAAAGCCAAATTCACTAAAATGTAAAATGGATCTAATAATAGATACCATCGAACATGCATTGCAAGGAAAACAAATACAGCCCGTACTAATTCAAGTATAAAAGCTAAGGTCGGGGGTCAATTGTTCAAGGAGGGAAAGTCGTTGAAAAAAGTTAATCTAGTTATAGTTGGTGCCACCGGAGCAGTAGGTCAAGAACTTTTAAATATATTGAACGAACGTAATTTTCCAATCGCAAATTTAAAGCTTTGTGCAACTTCCCGTTCTGCAGGGACTGAGATAGAGTTTCAAGGTCAGAAATATCTGGTGGAGGAAACTACCCCCGACTCCTTTAAAGGGATGGATATTGCCTTGTTTGCAGGTGGAAAAGCAAGCTTAGAATATGGAAATGCAGCGGTTGAGCAGGGTTGTGTGGTAATTGATAATAGCAGTAATTATCGTATGGATCCTGCGGTGCCTTTGATCGTGCCGGAAGTGAACCCAGAGGATGTTAAGTGGCACAAAGGAATTATCGCAAACCCCAATTGCTCAACCATAATTATGGTTGTTGCCTTAAAACCCATACATGATGCTGCCAGAATTAAGCGTGTAGTTGTTTCCACTTACCAGGCTGTATCAGGTGCCGGTAAAGAAGGAATTGAAGAACTGACCGAACAAGTTAAGGCCGTACTTGAGGGAAGAGAATATCCACCTAACAAATTTGCTCACCAGATTGCCTTTAATCTAATTCCGCATATTGATGTGTTTCAGGAATTGGATTATACCAAAGAAGAATGGAAAATGGTGAAAGAGACACAAAAGATTTTACATGATGATAACATCAAAATTACGGCCACCACTGTTCGAGTACCTGTATACCGTAGTCATTCGGAAGCCGTTAATATTGAAACAGAACGTAAACTAACCGGAGCCCAGACTAAGGAGATTTTAGCCAATGCACCGGGCATTATTGTTAAAGATGATGTTACTAACCAGGTATATCCAATGCCTGTATTTACCTCAAACCACGATGAGGTTTTTGTAGGTCGTATTCGTGAGGATAACACCATAGAAAATGGGTTAAACCTTTGGGTAGTGGGTGATCAAATTCGTAAGGGTGCGGCTACAAATGCTGTGCAAATCGCCGAGTTATTGCTTAAATATGATTGCTTAATAAAAAAGGAGTAAATATGCGCTTTCTTATCCAAAAATTTGGGGGAACTTCTCTTGTTTCACAGGATCTAAGAGAATTAGTGGCAAATAAAATTATTTCTGCAGCCAATGAGGGTTTTTCTCCAGTTGTTGTAGTATCTGCCATCGGGCGACAGGGTGAACCCTATGCCACCGATACTCTGTTGAGTTTCATTTTATCCATTAATAGAGACATACCTTCCAGGGAAATGGATCTGTTAATGTCTTGTGGCGAGATTATCTCTGGGGTTGCCATGGTAAATACACTTCAGCATATGGGACATCCGGCAGTGTTACTCACCGGTGAACAGGCTGGCATCATAACTGATGACAATCATAACGATGCCAGAATTATACGGGTAGAACCTAAAAAAATTACCCATTTTGCTGAACAAGGGAAAATTGTTGTAGTAGCTGGCTTTCAGGGGGTAACTGAAAACGGAGAGATAACAACCCTGGGGCGTGGGGGTAGTGATACCACAGCATCTGCACTGGGAGTAGCCCTTAATGCAGAATGTATTGATATCTATACAGACGTTGAAGGAATCATGACAGCAGATCCTAGAATTGTCGAGGATGCACGTATACTTGACACAGTAACCTATAATGAGATTTGTCAACTCGCCCATGAGGGGGCAAAGGTTATTCACCCAAGGGCAGTGGAAATTGCCATGCAAAAGAATATTCCTCTTCGTGTACGCTCTACCTTTTCCGATGCCCCTGGGACCTTGGTAACCAGTCACCATGGAGTTTATGGAACTATAGATATAACAAGAGATCGATTAGCAAGTGGAGTTACTCATATTTCTGGAGTTACCCAGTTGAAAATAATTGTAAAAGACGTTACAGTGGAAGAGCCTGGGTTACGTATTTTTCGTTCACTAGCTTTGGCTGGTATTAGTATAGATTTTATTAATGTTAGCCCAGAAATAATTATGTTTACTGTTAAGGATGAAGTTGCCCAAAAGGCATTGGCTGTACTAGAAAACTTAGGTATTCAACCATTAGTCAAACCGAATTGTGCAAAAGTGTCTACAGTTGGTGCTGGTATGACAGGGGTTCCCGGCGTAATGGCTAGTATTGTTCAAGGCCTAACCGAAGAAGGGGTTGAAATATTGCAGTCTTCTGATTCTCATACTACAATTTGGGTTTTAGTTGACAATGATAATATGAAGAAGGCGATTAAGGCCTTGCACCGAAAATTTAAGCTAGGTCAAAACAATAAAGGATAAAAAAGGGATGGTGAAAGCTAATGGCAATTGGGGATTTTGGTAGGGTTTTAACGGCTATGGTAACACCCTTTAACCCCGATTCATCTGTGAATTACACTCAAGCTAAGAAACTTGCTAGATATCTTGTGGAAAATGGATCGGATGGTTTGGTTGTTAGTGGTACAACAGGAGAATCTCCTACTTTGACGAAGGATGAAAAAATTGAGTTGTTTAAAGCAGTAGTCGAAGAAGTAGGTGGTAAGGCTGCAGTAATTGCAGGTACCGGAAGTTATGATACCACTGGGAGTATTGCCTTGACTAAAGAGGCAGAAAAAGTTGGTTGTGATGGAGTTATGTTGGTTGCTCCCTATTACAACAAGCCATCTCAGGAAGGTCTCTATAGACACTTTCGTACTTTAGCTGAAAGCACCAGTTTACCTATAATTCTTTACAATATTCCTGGGCGTACAGGCATTAATGTATTACCCGCCACAGTACTAAGGCTTGCAGAAGATGTTCCGAATATTGTAGCTATTAAAGAAGCTGCTGGTAGCATCGATCAGGTATCTGAACTACGTCGTATCTTACCTGAGGATTTTGTCATCTATAGTGGGGACGATTCAATGACTTTGCCGATGCTAGCTCTAGGGTGTCAAGGGATCATTAGTGTAGCAGCCCATGTTGCAGGCAAGAAAATTCAAGAAATGATTGATGCCTTCACTTCGGGGAATACAACCCTTGCAGCAAATTTGCATAAGGAACTATATCCATTATTTAAAGGTTTATTTATTACTTCAAACCCAGTTCCAGTGAAGGCTGCTTTAATTCTCAAAGGCTTAGCAGTGGGAGGCGTAAGATTACCTTTAGTAGAAGCCACTACCAATGAGATTGAAAGTGTTAAAATAGTGATGAAAAATCTCGAATTACTATAGTAGAATACAAAAGGATACACTTATGAGTGTATCCTTTTGTATTATTTTGGCACTTACGGGTAATTATATTGCCGTTAGGGATTAATTTGAGTATAATTTATCCGTAGGTTAAGGAACGGTTTTCCGCTTCAGTATAAAATTACATATTTTCCCCGCCTTCTCCTAGTTTCTCACCAAGCACAA
This sequence comes from Desulfotomaculum defluvii, assembly GCF_054657375.1. Taxonomy (NCBI): domain Bacteria; kingdom Bacillati; phylum Bacillota; class Clostridia; order Eubacteriales; family Desulfotomaculaceae; genus Desulfotomaculum; species Desulfotomaculum defluvii. The sequence goes on from NZ_BAAHYV010000007.1 coordinate 709,221, forward strand.
ATTACTTTATCGTTGTAACAATAATTACACTAGTTTTACTATAGGAGGTGCGGTTTTGGCAAAAGAACCTAAATTAGCTGTAATTCCTCTGGGGGGATTAGGCGAGATCGGTAAAAACATTACTGCGGTGAGATTCGGGGAAAATATCGTACTTATTGATTGTGGTTTAATGTTTCCGGAAGAAGAAATGCTGGGAATTGACATTGTAATCCCGGATATTACTTACCTATTGGAGCATAAAGAAGAAGTTTTGGGTATATTGCTCACACATGGCCATGAAGACCACATAGGTGCGTTACCTTACGTCTTAAGACAAATAAATGTTCCAGTGTACGGTTCTAAGTTGGCCCTAGGATTGGTACAAGGAAAATTAAAGGAACATAATTTGTTAGATCAGGTAAAACTGCAGACGGTAAAACCTAGAGATACCTTCCAAATCGGCCCCTTTAAGGTTGAGTTTATTAGAGTTTCTCACAGTATACCAGATGCAATGGCTATCGCTATCCATACGCCTGTAGGAACATTGCTGCACACAGGAGATTTTAAAATAGATCAGACTCCTATAGATGGAGAGGTTATTGATCTGCCAAGGTTTGCAGCTCTGGGAGAAAAGGGTGTACTGGTTATGATGTCGGACAGTACTAATGTTGAGCGGCCGGGCTATACTATGTCTGAGAGGGTAGTAGGTAACTCCTTTGATGAAACCTTCAGGCAGGCCCAAGAAAGAATTATTATAGCAACATTTGCCTCCAATGTGCATCGACTTCAGCAGGCAATTTCCATTGCCTATGAATATGATCGTCACGTGGCAGTGGTAGGACGAAGTATGGCAAATGTAGTGCAAGTTGCAAGCGAATTGGGATACCTTCACATACCAGAAGGCACTCTAATCGATTTAGATGAAGCTGCTAGACTACCCAAAAATAAGATAGTTCTTCTTACAACAGGTAGTCAGGGTGAACCTATGTCTGCCTTAACTCGAATCGCTATGAATGACCATCGGCAAGTGGATATTATTCCCGGAGATACGGTTATCATCTCTGCTACACCCATACCAGGCAATGAGAAGTTAGTTACTCGTATCATTGACCAACTTTTTAAATTAGGTGCAAAGGTTATTTATGAGGCTGTTTCTGGGATTCACGTTTCTGGTCACCCCAGTCAGGAAGAATTAAAGTTAATGCTTAATTTAATTAGGCCTAAATTTTTTATCCCTGTCCATGGTGAGTACAGAATGCTTAAAAAGCATGCCGAACTTGCCCGGGAAATTGGCATTCCTGCTGAAAACATTTTCATTGGCGAAAACGGTCAGGTCTTTGAGTTTACCCGGAGATATGGAAGAATGGCAGGCAGGGTGACATCAGGTAAAGTGTTGGTGGACGGATTGGGTGTTGGGGATGTTGGTAATATTGTTTTACGAGATAGAAAACAATTATCACAAGACGGTATTCTAATCGTGGTAGTAACCATGGATAAACAAAAAAATCAGGTCTTGGCAGGGCCTGATATTGTTTCAAGGGGATTTGTCTATGTTCGCGAATCGGAAATTCTTATGGAGGAAGCGAAGAATAAGGTGAAAGTGGCCTTGGATAAGTGTTGTACCCGTGGAATTTCAGAATGGGCGGCCATTAAATCCCAAGTAAGAGATGACTTAGGAAAGTTTTTATATGAAAAAACTAGGAGAAGGCCTATGATCTTACCCATTATTATGGAAGTGTGAAAAAGACTCCTGTCCGTTGTATGGACAGGAGTCTTTTTCTTATGGGTATTTCTTTGGGGTCTAGCTGTCAGCCTTCAGCCATTAGTCGTTAGCTTAGAAAGGGCCTTGTGCCGTGAGCCATGGGCCTTTTTTGCAAGTAATTCTTAAGGGTTTTTAGCTCATGGCACAAGGCACAAGGCCCATGGCCTAATGGTACCTCTAAGAAGATTCTGCAAAAAAGCTGAAGGCTGATAGCTGATGGCTAACAATATTTTGTTGCTAAATCATACATTTTCTAGTAATTTACGAGCATACTAGTACCATTGAACAAGAATATCAAGAGGAGTGACTCTTTTTATGCTAATGAAGCCACGTTATACTGGTAATGAAAACCCTGGACAGATACCTTATACGCCAAATGCACCTAACCCTCTGCAACCTCCCAATGACCCTAATATGCCGCAGACAGCCCCAGGACCAGGAGTGCCTGGAACTACTAAACGTATAGTAGGACAATCTAAAGGTACTCTGGAGAATATAAAAGAAATGGGAACGCCAACTATCCCCGAGACTATTAAAAGCAATATTCACTGTGTAACCATTGTTGGCCAAATTGAAGGCCATATTATGCTTCCTTCCCAGAACAAAACAACAAAGTATGAACATATCATACCGCAGCTGGTAGGAATCGAACAGGATGATAATGTAGAAGGCGTGTTATTAGTCCTTAATACCGTTGGTGGAGATGTAGAAGCAGGACTGGCTATTGCAGAAGTTGTGGCTACAATGACTAAACCTACAGTAACCTTAGTATTGGGGGGCGGTCATAGTATTGGTGTACCCATTGCAGTTTCTGGAAGATATAGTTTTATTGCACCAACTGCATCTATGACTATACATCCAATCAGATTAAACGGTTTAGTTATTGGTGTACCCCAAACCTATGATTACCTTGATAAAATGCAAGACAGGGTTATCCGTTTTGTAACTGAACATTCCAAGGTAACTGAAGAGAAATTTAGAGAATTAATGTTTAAAACCGGCGAGCTGGCTAGAGATATAGGGACTGTTGTAATAGGTAAAGATGCAGTGGAGAGTGGGTTAATTGATGAAGTTGGTGGCATTGGGCAGGCCATGTGTAAGCTAAAGCAATTGATCGAGGAGCAAAAGGGAAAAGAGAGGTGTTTCTTACAATGATATTATGGACACCACTCCCAGCCGAACAGGTATTAGATGGCTTTGATAACAATACCTATGTTGATTATGAAGCTACTGAAGTGGCAGGGATACCAGTTCTAACTGAGAAAACTGAAACTGGTCAAAGGCGAGTAGTCAGGATCAATAGCTCTAACCCGGCCCACTATTTAAGTCCAGACGTTTATCCTGGTTTAGTAACAAGCTAGTATAGCCCTTAGCTGACCCGATGGCTCATAGGCCGTGAGCAATGGGCGGAAAGTTGGAAAGAAGAAAGAAACCCTCTGTCATCCTGAGCGACAGTGAAGGATCTTTACACATTGAAAGGCTAGCCTAAGACCCTTCGCTAACGCCCAGGATGACATGAAATTTTCTTTCCAACTGTCCAACTTTCTGCTTTCCAACTTTGCTGACGGCTAAAAAACCCCCTCCGATGTTTCTGTTTCGGAGAGGGTTTTTGGTTTAACGAGAAAAGTATTGTGATATTTCGCTGTAGTTTTGATAGGGTTGCTGCTGATTATAATTGGGCTGGGAGTAGCTTTGGTAGCTCATTCCTTGGTTTTGATTTAGCATATTTTGTTGAAAAGGGACTTGGGTAGCTTGGTATTGCATCTGGTGTTGTTGAGTCAGCATGCTTTGTTGTTGTTCATTTATCATTTTTTGAGCACCATTTTGTACTTGATTAATCATATTTTGTTCAGCCATCATGGGCTTATACCAGCCTTGCTGATGAGCAAAATCAAAAACTTGTTTTTGCTGATCAAAGGTCTGATTTAAGATATTAATATACTCCTGACGAAGTTGCTCATTGGAACACTCCAATATATTGGATGTTAAGGAAGATGCATTCCACTTTAATTCATTGAGCATTGCTAAACAGAGATTTTTATCGGTTACTTGATCTCCTTGCATTATTACACCTCCTTTTCTATTATTGAAGGGAGCCGCTGTTTGTGTGTTGGACAAGTTTCTGAAAACAATCCATTCTGCTGCGGGAAAGGTTTTGGCAAAGATGTTGTAGTTGTGGATTAGTAGACTCTCGGGCAAAATGATTGAACTGACCCACTAGGTTTGTTTCTAGCATTAAGTGACTTTCTAAATCTAATAATTCTCTAGCTGTTTTTTGTCCCATAGTATATGTCACGAGGTTGCCTCCTTTCAAAGTCATATCATGTGTTAATATGGTATCTTAACACAGACTTTATTCAGCCTACGTCTTGTTTATCCAATAAAAGGGTTTTGGAAATATCTGTAGTATATATAATTTGGAGGTGCCTAACCTTGGATGTCTTAAAGAAACTAAAAGAAGATTTGAAATATGAGATTTTTGGCATAGGGTTGATAGCCCTAGCTGTATTGGGATTGATTAGTTTTGCTGATACTCCCCTAGGGGCTATAGGTGGCTTTGTGGGGAGGGTTTTGAAAGGACTCTTTGGGGCCTTCGGCGGAGTTGTATTAATGTTCTTTCTTGGTTTATTTGGTATAAAACTAATCATAGAACGTAAGAGATCCAGTGTAAATATTAAGATTTATGGCGCAGTTTTACTATTTATTATTATTCTTGCCCTATTAAGCTTAATGCTACCAGTTAAAACTACTTTTATGGATGTTCTAATGCAAATTACAGATGAGACTTCAGTTGGCAAAGGAGGAGGATTGATTGGTTCAATACTAGTATTTTTATTAATCCAGTCCTTTGGTAAAGCAGGTACATATATATTATTAACCTCAGGGCTAATAGTATCTTTTTTATTAATGACCAATGTTTCTATGGCCGACATTGTTCAGAGAATTACCCTAAGGGCTAAAAATTTTATAGCCAATACGGGAAGAAGATTAAACTCATTTTTGTTTACTGAAGTTGATGAAACAACTAGTCACACACCTATAATCATAACTAGTTCTCAGGATGAAATTGATTTTTCCAGTTCTAAACACACTAAAGTTAATCTTGGGAATATAGATAATCAAAATACTGGCCCACTTAATTTCGTGATTAATGATAAACCTAGATCTAATGATACCGAAAATGCAGTACTGTCTAAAAATGAAAACGAAAGAGTTGATATGACTTATAATCAGCTATCATTAACTGATATTGGTTCTTTTAACCTACCCCCGTTAAACCTTTTATCAAGACCCATGAAGGGAAGTAAAACAGTTTCAAGCGCAAAGGATATTACAGACAATATTACTAAATTAGAAGAAACTCTAGAAAACTTTAGTATTAAGGCCAAAGTTACTCAAGTATCCCGTGGCCCTGCCATAACTCGCTATGAAATTCAACCGCCTGCTGGAGTAAAAGTTAGCCGCATCGTTGGTTTGGCAGACGATATTGCTTTAGCTATGGCTGCACCAGATGTTCGTATCGAAGCACCCATCCCTGGTAAGGCAGCAGTGGGAATTGAGGTTCCAAATAAAGAAATTTCTATGGTTCATATTAGAGACTTATTAGAAGCCAATGAATTTAACTCCTCAGATTCACGTTTAACCGTAGCGTTAGGCAAAGATATTGCTGGGACACCAGTTTTGGCTGACTTAACAAAGATGCCTCACCTTTTAATTGCCGGTGCCACTGGTGCGGGTAAAAGTGTATGTATAAATACACTCATTTCCAGCATTTTATTTAAAGCCACACCGGATGAAGTTAAGTTCTTAATGATAGATCCTAAAATGGTTGAATTAGCTACTTATAATGGGATCCCTCATTTGGTTTCTCCAGTGGTAACAAACCCTAAAAAAGCAGCAACTACACTTCGATGGGCAGTCCGTGAGATGGAAAAACGTTATGAGTTGTTTGCCAAGGCAGGGGTTCGCAATATAACCATGTATAATAACATGTTTAAAGACTCTGAACCCGGCGCAGGTCAAAATCGTTTGCCACTCATGGTGGTCATTATTGACGAGTTAGCAGATTTAATGATGGTTGCTCCGGCAGATGTAGAAGATGCTATTTGCCGCTTGGCCCAAATGGCTAGAGCTGCAGGTATTCACTTGGTTGTAGCCACCCAACGGCCCTCTGTGGATGTTATTACAGGTTTAATTAAAGCAAACATTCCATCTCGGATTTCCTTTGCCGTTTCATCTCAGGTGGACTCTAGGACGATTCTTGATATGGCAGGTGCAGAAAAACTATTAGGGAAAGGTGATATGTTATACTTCCCAGTTGGTGCATCTAAGCCTATACGTGTACAGGGTGCGTATCTTTCTGACAGAGAAGTCGAGGATGTTGTAAACTTCTTGAAAAAACAGTCTGAGCCTACCTATGATGATACTGTTATTAAAGATGAGCCAAAGGAAAAAGAAGAGTCTGAGGCTGAAGACGAATTACTGCCCGAGGCTGTTCGGATTTTAATAGAAACTGGACATGCTTCGATATCTATGTTACAACGTCGACTTCATATTGGTTATGCTCGGGCAGCTAGATTAATCGATATTATGGAAAAGAAAGGTATTGTAGGAGGATATGAGGGAAGTAAACCAAGGGCTATTCTAATGACAATGGAACAATACTTACAAACCTTTACTGATAGTAAGAAGAGCTAATATGAAAATAATCTTGCCATTAGCTGGGTTGTTAGTGTGTTTTACAAAAGTTGACCATTTCTGGTTGTCCGTGCTATACTGACTTTGTTTTTTGCCGAGAGAAAGTGTAAAAATATCCGAATGCACAGGGCAAACTAAGTAGAACGGAACAAAGAATAAATACGCTAGGAAAGCAGAGATATTAGTATTATTTAGCCTGATAGATATTGGGAATACTAAAATGGAGCTTGAATAGAGCGACGAGGAAGTAAGACAAGATGACGAAAGATTTTTCTATAGAGGAAGCTTTAAAACAAAAAGATACCTGTTTAATTGATGTTCGTTCAGAAGGAGAATTTGCTGAAGGTTCCATACCAAATGCAATAAATGTTCCTTTATTTAATAATGAAGAACGGGCCAAGGTTGGAACTGTTTATAAACAGATTGGTACCGAAGAAGCCAAAAAATTAGGTATTGAGATTGCTGGCCCTAAATTACCCAAACTGTACAATGATATTGCAAATTTAGGTAAAAATAAAAAGGTCTTTCTTTATTGCTGGCGCGGGGGGATGCGCAGCAAATACCTAACATCTATTTTGTCAAGTCTGGGTATGGATGTTTACCGCGTTCAGGGTGGATATAAAGCCTATCGTCGGTACGTTCATAATTATTTAGACCAAGATGAGATTCCCCACAAATGCATTGTGTTACATGGCCTAACTGGAGTTGGTAAAACCATTGTATTAAATAAATTATATACAATGGGTATACCAGTATTAGATTTGGAGTCTCTAGCCCGCCATCGTGGATCAGCATACGGTAAAATAGGTTTGCCAGAATCACCTTCCCAAAAGGACTTTGAAGCAGGCATTGTGCAGAACCTAGAGAAAACTGAAAACCTAGGAGTTATTGTAGTAGAGTGTGAAAGTCGCAGAGTGGGTAAACTAATTGTGCCAACCTCGGTTCTAAATGCTATGGCTAAGGGTTATAGAGTGTTAATGTATGCTTCTATGGATGTTCGGGTTAAAAGAATTATTGAGGAATATACAAGTGGTCCTAACAACAATATAGAAGGGTTACAATACAGTACTTCCTTATTAAAAAAATCCCTAGGTGGTAAAGTTGTTGAAGAACTCAATCAAAAGATAGAGGAAAGAAAATTTTCAGAAGTTATTCCCTACCTTCTCAAAAATTATTATGATCCTCTCTATAAATATCCAGATACATCTAGCAATGATTACGATTTAACGGTAGACTGTGATGAAATTGATCAAGCAACCATAAAAATTGCTAATTGGATAAGGTGCTTACCTGAATATGGCAGGCAGGTAAAAAACGGAGGTGATGACTGTGCAAATAGGGGAAGCTTTAAGTAATGCGAGAAAGGAAAAGGGTTATTCCTTCAGGTACTTAGAAGAAGCTACTAAAATTAGAGCAAAGTACTTGGAGGCTTTAGAAAACGAAAACTTTGATATTTTACCCGGACCTGTATACGCCAAAGCTTTTTTAAGAACTTATTCAAAGTACTTGGAACTGGATACAGAAGAAATAATGGCTGAGTATAGTCGTATTTGTAACAATACTCAACCTCCTGTAGAGGAAACCAAAGAAGTTGAAATTGAACCAACTTCTAAAGAAAATAAAAAATGGAGATATCTGGTAGCAGGATTGGCCATTGTTTCTTTAGTGGCGTTTAATTCTATTTATAATAGGGACCAAGGGCTAGATAACAAACCTGAGTTACCTAATACTGTTCAAGAACAACCTAATAATCAGACAGATCAGCCCTCTAAGGATATAAAGCCATCTGCTCAAGGTGTTGCTCCTCAAAATAATCAAGGTGTAAGAGTGGTCCTAAGGGTAACTGAACAACAACAGAGTTGGATGCAGGTTGAGGCAGATGGTAACACAGTTTTCAGTGGTTTAGTAGGACCCGGGGAAATGAAGGATTTTAAAGCCGAAGAAAAGATTTTTTTACATGTTGGTAATGCTGGTGCAGTAGAAGTTAATGTAAATGGTAAGGATTTAGGACGTCTGGGGGAAAATGGTAAGGTTGTAAAAATACCATTTACTTCCGGTGAGGAGCCTAAATTAAAAGAAGGATAAGAGCTAGTCTCTATCCTTCTTTTAATTTGGCCTTACAATGGGGACAGTAATCTGGGTTTCCTTGGTAATAATTGCCGCAAAAGGTGCATTTCATTAAGATGTTTGACGTGATATCCCGGGGGCCTTTATGTTGTTTATTTCTGTTTCCTTTGATGTTTGTCTGGAGGAGGTAAAAAGGAAAGACCACAGCTGGTACAAAAAAAGTACCCAAAGCCCATCGGAAAGAGGCTTTAGAAGAATAGCCCTGTTTTCTTGAATCCCAGAATACCCATAGTGATCCCAAAAGTCCTAAAGACAACCAGATATAATGCAATATTACCACCCACTCACTCTAACTGTACTAAAAATAACCCGACTATTAGTCGGGTTATTTTTAGTACAGTATACCATATATTAATTAAAACTGATCAACCTGGGGTTCTTGGCTTTGGGGCATCCTGTTTGAAAAAGATTGATTTTCTGAATAATTCCCCTCACAATCACAATCCATAGCTTTATAAGCTAAATAACCTATTGCTGCAAGGGATGCTACATGCACGGCCCAAAAACCGAAATTAGGATATCGCCATGTATTGTCGCGAATCATGAATAATCACCTCCAGATGATTTTATAATATTTTCCCTAAATCATCTTGTTTTTACTCCTATTTATTTTGGTTTTAAATCATATAAAAAATTAGCTTACTCTCAAAAATAAGTAAAATGACATTTTATTCTCTGATGATACTGTCTCGGTAAGCATAAAAAAATACTCGACTACCTACGTCGAGTATTGCCTTTACCTCTATTAGGTTTCCTTACCATGCCGATGATAAATAGAATTGAACCCATAATAATTAACCAGGACTGATCAGGGAAAAACATACTAGCCCCAATTAGTAGAAAACCGATGCCACTTATGATAATTTTCCAGTCTAATTTTTTTCCCAATTTGCTATACCACCTTGTACCATTTGGCATATAGTATACCATGTTGATGCGGACTGGCCAAGATGTTAAGTAGGAAATAATTTTGCTTTCGGCCATTAGCCATTAGCCTTTAGCAATGGTAGTAATTCATGGATCCTGTGTATAAGATACTGCATCAGTGGGGGATAACGATAGCACTTACTAATTCGTTAAGGTTAGTTTTCTAATAAGCCCTAGGCCCATAGCTAATGGCTAAAGACTAAGGCTAAAGGTTTATAAAGCTGAAAGGCTGATGGCTGATAGCTGACGGCGACGGCTATTATATTACCCCACTTCTTCCTGACTTAGAGGAATATTAATATATTCATAGTTAAAATTAATTGCCTCAGATGATAGGTAGTCTACAATATAACTGGCGATGGTTTCGATGTCTAAAGAGCCATTAACAGCTATTTGTATCATTTTTACATGTTTTTCCTCCAGGGGTACTGTGTAGTTATTGTATTCTAAAACTTGATCAATTAGCATTGCTAACCATTCCAGATCAATAATTTCTTCCAAATCGAGCCTTCTTACCCTCAACATAGAATCACCCCTTCAGATTTTCAATAATATTATTAGACTTTATCAATTACTTCAACCAAGTTTTAGAAAATTTAAGAATTTATTAAGAATTAAACAAAAAACCTGCTAATTAACAGCAGGCGTTTAATTTAGATATAGTTTTTCACAAAAATTTAAATTTAAACTTTTTCGATTAGTACTTGATCATCTTTATAAACCATATATTTGTCTTGGAATTCTCGATAATGAAATAATGGTTTTCCCAATTTTCTAGCCCACATGGCGCAATATTTAGTTCCACCGGTGATAATACCAGTGGGAGGGAAGGTACCAATTACCACTATCTTACTTGATAGGAGAGACTGGGTTTTGTCCCGGGCAATAAAGGTCCACTTAACAGCTGGTTGCTCCAGTTTAAATTGACTCACAATGCATCCACCATTACTTACGATTCTCTGATACAGGTGATAATTTTCTGATGGAAAAACTGGTGCAGCTAAGCCAAAGGGAACAACGGCTACTGTAATACCGCCCTCGTCAAGGCACCCTAGATGGGCTGCGGTATCAATACCAGTGGCTAAACCTGAGAGGACCACAATACCTTTACGGGTTGCTTGACGGGCCAGTGAGTAAGCCATTGCACAGTCACGTTGGTGCTGGAGTATTTCTATAGGAGAACTACCCTTGGCTGGTCTTCTAGGACCGATAAACGCTATTATTTCTTTGTATTCTGGAAAGTTTCCAAGGTAATGATACATCTAAATACATCCTCCAGAATTATTATATCAATAAAATAGATTCAGTTTTTGACAACATTATCCAATGTGATATAATTTTTATGTTTAAGTAAAATGTTCTAGGAGGTAGTATTAATGGCAAAGGAAAATAGCTTTGATATAGTCAGTCGTGTGGACATGCAAGAAGTACTTAATGCCGTACATCAGTCTTTAAAGGAAATTGAAACTCGCTTTGATTTTAGAGGAAGCAAGAGTAAAATTATTTTTGAAGGTAAGCCTGAGATTATTCTAATCAGTGACGATGATTTTAAATTACGTAACGTAATAGATATCTTGGAAGGTAAACTAGTTAAGCGGGGTGTCAACTTAAAAGCATTACGCTATGGTAAAGTAGAATCTGCTGCAGGAGATACTGTGAAGCAAACAGTAAAGTTAGTCCAGGGAATTGAACAGGATATAGCTAAAAAAATTGTTAAAAGCATCAAAGATAGTAAAATTAAAGTGCAAGCATCTGTTCAGGGTGACCAAGTAAGGGTTGCAGGTAAAAATCGAGACGATTTACAGGCTGTAATAAATGTAGTAAAAGGTATGGAACTAGATATACCAGTTGAGTTTACAAATTATAGAACATTTTAGTTTTCTTTTGACAGGCTTGCCACACTGATTTATACTAATTACGAAAAAATATTATTAGCACGAAAGGAATAATTATGCCCTCTATCGGATTGTTAAGCTTGGGTTGTCCAAAAAATTTGGTGGATTCAGAGGTAATGCTAGGTCTACTGCAAAATGCAAATTTTACAATAACGAACAATGAATCAGATGCAGATATCTTAATTGTTAACACATGTGGTTTTATTGAATCTGCCAAGGAAGAATCCATACGGCATATTTTTGAATTATCTCAACTTAAAGAAAATGGTCATTGCAAAGGACTTATTGTTACTGGTTGCTTAGCCCAGCGTTATTCAAAGGAACTAATGGAAGAAATACCGGAGATTGACGCAATTATTGGTACGGGACATATTAATGATATAGTTGACGTTGTTAACCAAACCCTAAAGGATGAGGTTAGGCAATCAAGGGTAAATGACCCTTTATATATCTATGATGAATATTCTCCACGACTATTGAGCACACCCTCTTATTTAGCTTATGTAAAAATAGCAGAAGGTTGTGATAACCGTTGTGCTTACTGTGCAATCCCTGATATTAGAGGTAAATTCCGAAGTAGGCCGATGGAGTCAATTGAAACAGAAGTTAAAGCTCTAGCGGCAAGAGGAGTCAAGGAAATAATATTAATAGCCCAAGATACTACCCGCTACGGTTTAGATATCTATGGGGAGTATAGATTGGATCAGTTAATCAGAATGCTGGGCAAAATTCCAGAACTTAATTGGATTCGTTTGTTGTACTGCTATCCCAATCGTTTTACTGATAAATTAATTAAAGCCATAGCAGAGACTCCAAAGGTATGCAAATATATAGATTTACCAATGCAACATGCTGCGGACGAAATATTGCATGCGATGAAACGTCCGGTTACTAAACAACGGGCAAAGGAACTTATTCATAAATTAAGGTCAGAGATACCTGGCATTGCTATTCGAACTTCATTTATTGTTGGCTTTCCAGGTGAAACCGAAGAACATTTTAAAGATTTACTTGATTTTATGGACGAGGTCAAATTTGACAAGGCTGGAGTTTTTCCCTTTTCTCAGGAAGAAGGAACGCCTGCTGCAGAGATGCCAAACCAAATTCACGGCAAAATAAAACAAGAACGTTATCATAGGGCTATGAAATTGCAAAGGGAAATATCCTTATATCAAAATCAAAGGCGAATTGGCCAAGAAATGGAAGTCGTGGTTGAAGAATTAGTTGATGAAAACAAACAAGTATATGCTGGACGATCCTCCTATGATGCACCTGAGATTGATGGTTCTGTGGAGTTTACTAGTCCTGTGCCTTTACGTGTTGGTGATTTCGTTACAGTGAGAATAATTAGGGCTTTAGAGTACGATTTGATGGGAGAGTTGGCCCAATGAATTTACCGAACCGGTTAACTCTGGCTAGGATTTTCTTGATACCAATATTTTTGGCAGTAGTAACGTTGAGAATTAAGTATGGTGATATTATAGCTGCAGGGGTTTTTATACTGGCAGCAAGTACCGATGGACTTGACGGTTACATCGCCAGAAAAAATAAACAAGTAACTACCCTGGGTAAGTTTATGGATCCATTGGCAGACAAACTTCTTGTATCAGCGGCTCTAATTGTATTGGTGGAGTTGGATGTATTAGCTGCCTGGGTAGCTGTAATAATTATTGGTCGTGAGTTTATGGTAACCGGTTTTCGAACAATCGCTGTAGCAGAAGGTGTAGTAATAGCTGCTAGTAAATTGGGAAAGTGGAAAACAGTTACCCAAATCGTTGCAATTGTGGCCATGTTTTTACACAATCTTACTTTTCCTTATTTTGGTTTTGACTTAGGGAAAATTGCTATGGCAGTGGCTGTTTTCTTTACCCTCTGGTCCGGTTATGATTATATGGCTAAGGGATGGCATTTATTAAAGAAATAGTAGATTCAAAAATCAGGAATCCTTGGGTTCCTGATTTTTTCCATTTGTTTCAAGGAGAATCGTATATACGATCGTGCTATAATAATATAGCATAAAATATGTACTAAACTGGAAAGGATGATGGCTATGCAATGGCACGGCCTTAAGATTCCGGTTATTTTTTTGACCTTTGTAATAGGACTAGCACTGGTTTTTGGTGGACAATGGTTTTATCAGCAGTATAATTTTCAACAACCATTAAATGAAGTGTTAGCCAATAAAGAACTGGTAGAGAAATATACAATTAAAGAGGATCCTACTAAATCTCTAATAACCATAGAGTTATCTAAAAATGCAAACAATTTAATGGTGGCATATCAAGAACTTAATCAATCAGTTAGTGAAGTCATGGGTGAAAATTTATATCAAATTGAAATTCTTAGCCAAACCGATGACTCCCTTGACCAAGTCTTTTATGAAAGCCACCATGTTATCTACCAGGCTCAGGTAATGGGTAATTTCCCTCAAGTTGCCCAGAAGGTCGAGGAAGCAGCTCGGAAACAGGGAGTAGATGGTAAGGTTTTTGTAGATGAAAATAATATCTATTTACAGCTTGCAAAACCAGATGGCCATTATTTGTTTAGAATAATACCTAGACATGACTATGGTATAATTGATACCACCGAAGGGGGTGGCAAAATTGCTAAAGGAAATTAGTTTAGGTCTGGGTGCTGCCCTATTAGTATTTGGATTAGCAGTGGGATATGATATTACCCCATTTATATTATTACTTGCCTTTGGTGGATCACTATATTATTTAGTCAATGCCAAAGGTATGGTAAAATCTAGTTTTGGTAAGGGTACTGGTATACCAAAACGCCAAGAAATTTCCTTTGAAGAAATTGGTGGACAAGATTCGGCTATTAAAGAACTAAAGGAGGCCCTTGATTTTATTAAAAACCATAATGAAATCAGAGAATTAGGTATCCGCCCCCTAAAGGGAATCATTATGACAGGGCCTCCTGGGACAGGTAAAACTCTTATGGCTCGGGCAGCTGCCAGCTATACAGATGCAGTCTTTGTTTCAGCCAGTGGTTCTGACTTTGTCGAAATGTATGCTGGCGTGGGAGCCCAAAGGGTTCGCAAAATATTTCAAACGGCTAGGGAATCTGCCATTAAACAAAAGAAAAAGACGGCCATTATTTTCATCGATGAAATTGAGGTGCTGGCCACCAAAAGAGGTCAAAATTCCAGTCATATGGAATATGACCAAACCTTGAATGCATTGTTGGTGGAAATGGATGGCATAAAAGTTGATGATAATGTGCGACTACTGATTATGGCCGCAACCAACCGTGTAGACATGATGGATCCAGCCCTACTTAGACCAGGACGCTTTGACCGGCAGGTAAAAGTTGATCTTCCGGATAAGAAAGGAAGATTAGAAATATTAAAACTTCATACGAGAAATAAGCCTTTGTCAAAGAGCGTTGATCTAGTTCAGGTATCCAAAGAGACCTTTGGTTTTTCCGGAGCTCACCTGGAGAGTTTAGCCAATGAAGCGGCCATTTTAGCTATGAGAGAAGAACTTAAGGAAATTGAGCATCGACATTTCCATGAAGCTGTTGATAAGGTTATTATGGGTGAAAAGCTTGACCGTCGCCCCAATCCAGAAGAATTAAAACGGGTAGCTATTCATGAGACTGGTCATGCTTTGCTTAGTGAGTTGGCCAGGCCCGGATCTGTATCAGCCTTGACTGTAACCTCCAGGGGAGGAGCTTTGGGTTACATGCGTCAAAATCCTGAAGATGATACCTACCTATATACCCAGGAATATTTGGAAAATCAAATAGCAGTTATGTTAGCTGGTGCAGTGGCTGAGGAAGTTGTTTATGGAAATCGCAGTACCGGAGCATCAAACGACTATGAAAAGGCTTTGCATACTGCCAAAACGATGATTAAAGCTGGTATGTCCAGACTTGGAGTTGTTAGTTTGGATGATTTACCGGGAGATCTCAAGCATACGGTGGTTTCAGAAATTTTACGAGAGCAGGAACAAAGAGTACTGGATTATATAATGTCTCATCGGGAGTTTTTATCTGCCACCATGGATGTGTTATTAGAAAAAGAAAAAATTTCAGGGGAAGAGTTTCGAAGGTTATTACAGACCCAAAATGCTGCATAAACTGATAATATTTGGAAATAATAAAGAGACCAAACCTACTTGGTCTCTTTGTTGTTTTCTGATTATAAAATTTTGTGAAGGGAAATAAGTAGTACCGGCGAATAAGTATAAGATATTGTGTGGAAAAGGTGATTAATGTGCAAGCGGAAATTATTTTTACCGGTACCGAATTACTGGTTGGTGAAGTCTTAAATTCACATGCCCAATATTTAGGTCGACGCCTTACAGAAATGGGCATCGAGGTTATACAGCACACTACAGTAGGAGATTACTGGGGCCGAATGGGGTTGGTTTTATTACAGGCATTGGAGCGGGCAGAGCTTATTTTTATTACTGGCGGTCTAGGACCTACCATTGATGACTTGACTAAGGAAACTGTAGCAGAAGTGCTTGAATTAGACATGAAATTAGATGAGTCCTCACTGGAAGCAATAAAGGTATATTTCAACAAGAGGGGCATGGAAATGCCTGCCAATAACACCAAACAGGCATTCTTTCCAGAGGGTGCTAGAATATTGCCAAATACCCGAGGCACTGCCCCTGGGGCCATTGTCGAGGTGGATAAAAAAGCTGTTATTATTTTACCTGGGCCACCGTGGGAAATGGAGACTATGTTTGAAAACTCAGTGGTATCCTACTTAAATAGTTTACCCCATCGAGGAACCCTATGCACTTCTAAAACATTCCGTTTAACTGGTATTGGAGAAAGCACGGTTCAAGAGTTAATTGATGATCTTTGCGGTATGGCAAATCCAGAGATCTCCTTTTTAGTACAACCGGGTGTTGTGGAAGTTCGCATAACTGGACAGGGATCTACCCTGGAAGAGGCCTCTGGTCTTGTGCAGAATTTATCTAAACAAGTAAATAAACGTTTATTTCAATATATTTTTGCTGAGGATGATGAAAAAATTGAAGAAGTGGTAGGCGAAATGCTGATAGATGCAGGGCTTACCATAGCTGTGGCAGAATCATGCACAGGGGGACTAATTGAAGCACGTTTATCTGAGGTACCAGGGGCTTCCCGATATTTGGTTGGTGGTATTGTAGCCTATTCAAAACAAGTAAAAGAAAGGATTCTTGGGGTACCCTCAGAAGTCTTAGAACAATTTGGGGCTGTCAGTCGCCAAACAGCCATTGCCATGGCTGAGGGGGTTAGAAGAGAGCTTGGGAGCAGTATCGGATTAGCTGTGACAGGGGTTGCTGGTCCCCAGTCCAGTGAGGGGAAACCTGTTGGACTTGTTTATATTGCCCTGTCCTCGCCAACCGGTGTATGCTACAGAGAATATCGATTCCCAGGGGAAAGAAAGGCCATTCGAAATGGAACCGTGAATGGGGCCTTAAAGATGGCTAAGCACTTTTTACAAGGAAAATAATTTATTGAAGCTAGAAAGAAGGAAATGAATGAATTACAGAAGAGAGACTAAGGTTTTTGGTAATCTGGAATTGGATCACAGAATTGTAGATGGCTTAAAAGAAATGGGCTTTGAAGAACCAACTCCTATTCAACAATTGGCTGTGCCACAAGTATTGACTGGTCATGATATGATAGGTCAGGCACAGACTGGCACAGGTAAAACTGCTGCATTTAGCATCCCAATGATTGAACGATTGGATTTTAGAAAAAGAGAAGTGCAAACGGTAATTATTACACCGACCCGTGAATTGGCCATTCAGGTGGCAGAGGAAATTTCCAAAATAGGACGTTTCTGTAGAATAAAGGTTTTACCAATATATGGCGGACAGTCCATTGAACGTCAAATAAGATCTCTACGTCAGGGCGTACAGGTGATAGTAGGGACACCTGGACGGTTACTGGATCATCTTCGTCGTCATACCTTGAAAGTGGATAAAGTAGATATGGTTATTCTTGATGAAGCTGATGAAATGTTGGATATGGGCTTTATTGAAGATATTGAAGAAATTATTCGACACACACCAACAGAACGTCAAACCTTACTTTTTTCAGCAACTATGCCTGGTGAAATTATTAGGTTGGCCCATCAGTATATGAAGGAACCCAAATATGTTACAGTAAGTAAGACCAATCTTACTGTGCCACAGATCGAACAAGTCTATTATGAGGCACCGGAGAAAAATAAGTTAGAGGCACTTTGCCGCATACTAGATATTAGTGATATTGCTCAAGGTATTATTTTTTGTCGCACCAAACGGGGTGTCGATGAATTAGTTGCAGGTTTACAGGCCAGAGGTTTTGCTGCGGCGGCTTTGCATGGCGACCTCAGTCAGCAGCAAAGAAATGCTGTCATGAAACAATTCAGATCAGGAGAAGCAGAACTTCTAGTAGCCACTGATGTAGCTGCCAGAGGGTTGGATATTGAAGGTGTTTCCCATGTGATCAATTATGATATTCCTCAGGATCCGGAATTTTACGTGCATAGAATTGGGCGGACTGGTAGAGCAGGTAGATCTGGTGTAGCCATAACCTTAATTAGCCCAAGGGAATATCGTCAACTTCGCTTAATTGAAAATATAACTAAGAGTCGTATAAAAAGGGAGAAACTCCCCAGCGTAGCCGATGTAGTTGAGCGTCAAAAGGAAAGCATTAAAGAAAAAATCCTACAAATTATAGAAGAAGGTAAACTTGGCTACTATCGTTCAATTGTTGATCCACTAATGGATGAGTATGATCCTATGGATATAGCAGCGGCTGCTCTCAAACTTTCCATGGATATGGAACCAAACGGTGATGAAGTTAATCTGGACATCGTTAATTTCGGAAACACTGGGGCAAGACCTGGAATGGTACGGTTATTTCTTACACTTGGTAGAAAAGATCGGACAACTCCCGCTGAGATTATCAAGTTAGTATCTGATGAATCAGGTATTTCAGGCAGCCAAATAGGTAGCATTAATATATATGAGAATTTTAGTTTTGTAGAGGTTCCCGAAGATTGGGCCAACTGTGTTATCAGTTGCTTGCATAGGCAGCACTTTAAAGGCAGAAGGTTGTTTGTTGAACCAGCTCGGGCCAGAAAGTAGTAAAGTCACAGGCACTCTACCGGTACAGACTTAGATTAGCTAGGTTTCTAAGCAGGTGCCGGTTTTTGTGCGCCTAGAGTGTATTGGAGACTTTCAACACATAACATAAAGATCTACTATAAAGGGTAAATAAGTGCTAAAAACACTGCAAGTTTTCTAGTTGACTGGCTTTCTAATTAGCTCTATAATGGAAAAAACGAACATGTGTTTTGGAGGAGGAAAGATTATTTATGTCCGATAAACTCAAAGCCCTTGAACTAGCTTTGTCTACCATAGAAAAGCAATTTGGCAAAGGTTCGATTATGAAATTAGGGGACTCAACTAAATTAAACATAGAAGCAGTTTCTACAGGAGCACTTTCCTTGGATATTGCTTTGGGAGTTGGTGGACTTCCTAGGGGGCGTGTTGTTGAAGTTTACGGTCCAGAGTCTTCTGGTAAAACTACGGTGGCCTTGCATGTAATTGCTGAGGCCCAAAAACAAAATGGTATGGCAGCCTTTATTGATGCAGAACATGCTTTGGACCCGGTTTATGCTCGAAACCTGGGTGTTGACACTGCAAATTTGCTGGTATCCCAACCAGATACAGGTGAACAGGCTTTGGAGATATGTGAGGCCTTAGTTCGTAGTGGTGCTTTGGATGTGGTTGTTGTGGACTCTGTGGCTGCTTTGGTACCAAGGGCCGAAATAGAAGGGGAAATGGGCGATACTCACGTCGGCTTACAAGCAAGGTTAATGTCCCAGGCCCTAAGGAAATTGACCGGTATTGTTAGCAAGTCGAAAACCATTGTTATTTTTATCAACCAAATTCGTGAAAAAGTTGGGGTTATTTACGGTTCTCCAGAAGTAACCACAGGTGGACGGGCCTTGAAATTCTATGCATCGGTTCGGATGGATGTACGTAAACAAGAAAATATTAAACAAGGTACTGATATAATAGGTAGCCGTACGAGGGTGAAAATTGTTAAAAATAAAGTAGCTCCTCCCTTTAAACAAGCAGAGTTTGATATTATGTATGGCACAGGAATTTCTAGAGAAGGTACCATTTTGGATGTTGCCACTGAGCTAAAAATCGTTAATAAAAGTGGGGCTTGGTATTCCTATGGTGATGAAAGATTAGGCCAGGGACGTGAGAACGTAAAGGAGTTATTTAAAGAAAGACCTGATTTATGTCAAGAAATCCAAAATAAAGTTCGGGAAAAGTTATCTCTAGGGAGTGTGCTTCCATCCACCGAAGGGATAATCGAAGACCAAGGGGAAGAAGAGGACATGATTTAAAATAGCCGTCAGCCCTCAGCTTGAAGAATAGCCTTTGGAAAATTGCTCCTGGGTAAAGACCGTTAAAGTAATACATGCAAAAAAAGCCCAAGGCAACACGGTCTACGCGGCTCAAGACCCGAGTAGGTTCGCTTAAAGCTAACTGTTAAAAGCTGATGGCCGCCGGCTAGTTTAAGGGCCCAAGGCCCTTTGGCTGCCAGAGGCTAGGAATCTTGACAGTGACTAAAAAAACTAGTAGAATTACTGTTGGGAGAAAATAGAATTTGATATCTGGCAACAGTTAATATATATAAAACCCAATAGATTCCTTAAGGCGTAATTCCTTATCCTTATCGGGATTTTTGGCTTTATGTTGAGTTGAGCTCCATATCTTTAGGTGTTTGTTTTAGTTGGCCTGTGATTTGGACAAACCAGGTATCTGTTTATTTTCTACCGAGTAATGCTCGGTATTTTTGTTTATGAGGATTTTCTATTTATATGTTTGAATAAGACAGGAGGTGAAAACAATGGAAATACAGGTAATTCTGGTGGCAGTTATTACCACCTTGATCGGACTTGTAATAGGTTTTTTTATTCGAAAAAATATAGCTGAAGGTAAAATCGCTTCGGCCGAAACTCAAGCTAGGAAAATAGTTGAAGAGGCTGAGAAAGATGCTGAGGGTAAAAAGCGCGAAGCTATTGTAATGGCAAAAGAAGAAGTTCTTAAACTGCGGAATGAAATGGAGAAAGAAATACGTGACCGTAGAAATGAACTTCAACGGTTAGAAAGAAGACTTTTACAAAAAGAGGAAACTTTAGACAGAAAGATGGATTCCATGGAAAAGAAAGAGGAATCCCTCAGTCGAAAAGAAGTTGAAATCGAAAATTCCAAGGCTGAGCTGACTAATGTTTTGAATCGCCAGTTGGCTGAACTTGAGCGGGTATCGGGGCTTTCTTCTGAGGAAGCTCGACAGATCTTATTAAATGATGTTGAGAAAGAACTACAGCATGACATGGCTGTAATGATTAAAGATTTTGAACATCGTGCTAAGGAAGAGGCAGACAAAAAGGCAAGGGACATTATTTCGTCAGCTATTCAAAGATGCGCAGCAGACCACGTGGCAGAAGCAACGGTTGCTGTCATACCTTTGCCCAATGATGAAATGAAAGGTCGTATAATCGGAAGAGAAGGCCGTAATATCCGGGCCTTTGAGACCTTAACTGGTATCGATTTAATCATTGACGATACACCTGAAGCGGTTATTTTATCTGGATTTGATCCAATTCGTAGGGAAGTAGCGCGTTTAGCATTGGAGAGACTTATTTCTGATGGTCGCATCCATCCTGCAAGAATCGAAGAGATGGTTGAAAAAGCTCAGAAAGATGTAGAAGTGCAGATACGTGAAGCAGGTGAGCAGGCGACCTTTGAAACGGGGGTACATGGTCTTCATCCAGAGTTGGTAAAACTTCTTGGCAGACTAAAGTTTCGTACAAGTTATGGACAGAATGTTTTAAAACATTCTATCGAGGTATGTCATTTAGCGGGACTAATGGCTGCGGAATTGGGTATTGATGTTAAGCTTGCGAAACGTGCAGGTTTACTGCATGATATTGGTAAGGCTGTTGACCATGAAGTGGAAGGTCCGCATGTGGCAATTGGTGTAAATTTATGTCAAAAATACAAAGAAAGCCCAGAAGTCATTCACGCTATAGCGGCACACCATGGTGACGAGGAACCAAGAACCATAGAAGCTGTTTTGGTACAAGCTGCAGATGCAATATCAGCAGCCCGTCCTGGAGCTAGAAGGGAAACCTTGGAGTCCTATATTAAACGACTTCAGAAACTGGAAGAGATTGCAGGTACCTTTGAAGGAGTTGAAAAATCCTTTGCTATTCAGGCGGGAAGAGAAATACGTATTATGGTAAAGCCAGAAAAAATTGATGATATGGCTGCAATTCGCCTAGTAAGGGACGTTGCCAAAAAAATTGAAAATGAACTGGATTATCCTGGACAGATTAAGGTTATCATAATTCGGGAAACCAGGTATGTTGAATACGCAAAATAACAAACGACCCATTGGGTCGTTTTGTTATTTAGGATTTATTGGCAAATATGGCAGAAAATTATTTAACCTTAATAATAATTCCCAGCAGGAAAGTATATTTAATAAAAGAATTATTATTTATTTGGATTGTATAAACAGGTGGTGACTTTATTGGATCTTCGCTATCAAGGTAAGGAGGACCTTACCAATAGTGTCAGTTTATTAATTTCTATCCTTATTCGATATCCGGAAGTAGCAAAGATAAATTATGACCCGGATAAGCAAGTCCTAAACTTTACTTTCATTCATTTAGGTATCTTGACAGAGCAAGAACTCGATGGTTTAAAGAATAATATTCTTAGTAGTATTGAAATGTACAATTCCCTTGAATGCAAAACACCAAAGGTGGTAAAACTGGATTATTATATAAGTGATAGCATAACTATGATTGAAATCAAAAGGGATGTTGCTACACTGGTACAAGAGGAAATTTCTTTATTGGTAGAATTGTTCCGCCAGGATATAAAGAATAGTCTTGTTACCGATGATAATGAAAGTTTAGTGGTTGAAGATTTAGTTGTACAAGAAGAGCTAATTGAACATATGCTTGAGAGTGTTAAAGCAAAATCTGAAAATAAAAGATTATATGCCTTCAGGGATGAAGGTCGTGTTCTTGTTTTCAACAAATAGGAGGCTTCCTTGAAAATTGCGCGTATTAATGATAGGAGATATAGTTGGTCGACCAGGTAGAAAAGCACTTTTAGATAACCTTCAGGCACTTCGCAGAGAGTTAAACATTGATTTTGTAATAGCTAATGGAGAAAATGCAGCTGCTGGACATGGTATAACCAAAGATATTGCTAAACAACTTTTTTTAGCAGGTGTAGATGTATTTACAATGGGTAACCATGTTTGGAACAAAAAAGAAATCATTCCTTATATAGAAAAGGAAAAAAGAATTATTCGTCCAGCGAACTATCCTCCAGGGACTCCGGGGGTTGGTTACAACATTTTTGATACTCAATTAGGCTATAAAATTGCAGTCATAAATATTTCCGGAAGAATATACATGCAGGAGCTTGATTGTCCATTTAGAAAAATTGATCAAATTCTAATAGAGCTTCAAGATAAAGTTAAAATTATCTTTGTTGATTTTCATGCTGAGGCAACCTCGGAGAAGGTGGCTATGGGTTGGTACTTAGATGGTCGAGTTACTGCCATATGTGGTACTCATACACATGTTCAAACCGCGGATGAACGGATACTGCCGAAGGGCAGTGCTTATATTACCGATATTGGCATGACTGGGCCAAGGGATTCGGTAATTGGTGTTTGTAAGAATTCTGTCATTGAAAAATTTATTACCCAAATGCCAAGGCGATTTGAAGTGGCGGATACCGATTATCAATTGAATGCGGTGATTATTGAACTAAATCCCGAGAATGGTATTGCTAAAAATATTGACAGAATCTTTAATCTTGAATAACTTGTTAAAAATGTCACGAAAAACTTTATAAATTTCTTGAAATAGAAGGAATTTTTAGGATTCTGAAGAATAAAATCAATACAGGGATTAGAGCAATCATCCAAACTAACTAAGGAGGTTTTTCAGCATGGAAGTTTTAAAAGTTTCAGCAAAGTCCAATCCAAATTCTGTAGCCGGGGCACTGGCTGGCGTACTCAGGGAACGTGGTTGTGCCGAAATGCAGGCCATTGGTGCAGGTGCATTAAACCAAGCAGTGAAAGCTATCGCAATTGCTAGAGGGTTTGTAGCCCCAAGTGGAGTCGATTTGATTTGTATCCCTGCTTTTACAGATGTTATCATTGATGGTGATGAAAGAACTGCTATTAAGCTTATTGTAGAGCCTCGCTAAAAAAACAATTAATTAGTTAGTTCGGTACAACCTGTTTGCAGTAGGCAAACAGGTTTCTTGCTTACTAGCGGTAAAAATAGAAATTATATGCCAGAGGAAAGGAGGGGCAATATTGCCCGTAATAGATGCGCATTGTGATACTTTGACAGTTTTGTCCATACAAGAGAGAAATTTAGGGGTATTCTCCCAAAGAGGACATCTTGATCTACCTAGATTACGTCAAGGTGGTGTTGATGTTCAATTCTTTGCTATTTTTGTAGGACCTGAACAGTATCATAGATCTACAGAATATACAAATGAAATATTATGGTTGTTTAAACAAGAGTTGCAAAACAATCAAAATTCCCTCAACCATGCATGTAATTATAGTGATATCATTAATGCCTGTGATGCAGGAAAAATGTCTGCTGTTCTGACCATTGAGGGCGGAGAAGCATTAAATGGAAAACTTGAACAACTGGATGAGTATTATAGACAAGGTGTTAGGGGCCTTACATTAACTTGGAATGGTAGGAACGAACTGGCTGATGGGGTGGGCTTAGGTCCGGAGGCTTCTGGTTTAACCGCTTTTGGAAGACAGGTGGTTGAAAGAATGGTGGAATTAGGTATGATGATTGATGTATCTCATTTATCTGAAGCTGCATTTTGGGATCTCACCGCAGAAGTTAGGACGCCGGTAACTGCATCCCATTCAAATACCAAGTTTATTTGTGATCATCCTAGAAACTTAACAGATGGGCAGATTAAAGCTATAGCCGAGAATGGGGGAGTTATTGGGGTTACCTATGTCCCTCAATTTGTTGATTTGTATAACCCAACCATTGACAGAGTTATTGACCACATAGCCCACCTTTATCAGGTGGGAGGTATTGATTGTATAGGAATGGGCTCGGATTTTGATGGTATTGACAATACGATAGAGGGTATGCACAATGCCAGTGAAGCAGTGCCCAATTTACAAAAATCCTTAATCAGAAGGGGTTTCACTTCAGGTGAAATAGAAAAAATAATGGGTGAAAATTGGTTAAGGGTAATTAAGGAGGTATGCAAATAATATACAAGCTTATAGAGAAAAGAGTTAGGGTATACTGAAGAAAAAAAGACGGTGATAGACAATGTATGCTGATTTGCATATTCACACAACGGCTTCGGATGGTTCAGATACACCAACGGAAGTAGTCCAGAAAGCACTGCGGATAGGACTCAGTGCCATTGCCATTTCTGATCATGATACCCTGGAAGGAATTAATGAAGCAAAGAAAGCAGCCAAAAATTTTAATATTGAAGTGCTCTCCGGAGTAGAAGTAAATACATTCTTCCAAGGCAGTGAAATTCATATTTTAGGATACTTAATTGATCCTGAGCATGACGAATTTGTTACCAAATTGAAAGAGCTGCAAGATGATCGTTTGACAAGGATAAGAAAAATGGTCGATAAATTAAGAGATCTTGATATATATATAGATTTAGACAGGGTTTTGGAGCTGTCCACCGGGGGTTCCATAGGTCGGCCTCATATTGCTCAGGCTTTAGTAGAGAGCGGTTATGTAGCTACTTTGCAGGAGGCTTTTGTAAATTATATAGGAGCAGGTAAACCCGCCTTTGTACCTAGAGAGAAACTAACTCCTGAAGAAGCCATTGGTTTAATAACTAAGGCTGAAGGAGTCCCTGTATTAGCTCATCCAGGCCATTCAAAAATTGACAATTACATATTAAAATTTATAACTGCCGGATTAAAGGGATTAGAGGTTTGGCATAGAAATCATACTTCATTAATGGTAAATCATTACGAAAAACTAGCTAAAAAATATAATTTAATACCTACCGGCGGATCGGACTATCATGGTACAAGACATGATACTTGCAATGTTCTTGGTGGTGCAGTGGCCCCCTATGAATCAGTGCAAGCATTAAAAAAAGCCGCTGGTTTTAAGTAATGGATACTTACTGAACGGAGTTGTGATCTATGAAGTTAGCTAAAAGAATGGATGCTTTAGTTCCTGGAATATTTACAGAACTAGCCAGAGCCAAGGCTGAGAAAGAAAAAAAGGGAACCAATGTAATTGATTTAAGTATAGGAAGTCCTGACCAACCCCCGGCTCCCCATATTATTAAGTCATTGGCTCAAGCGGTGGCGAAACTTGATAATTATACCTATCCCCTTGGCGGTAAACTTGAGCTGCATAAAGCCCTAGCAAGTTGGTATAAACAGCGATTTAATGTTGACCTTGAACCAAATACAGAGATTTTAACCCTAATGGGCTCCCAAGATGGATTAGCCCATGTAGCACAGGCATTTATCAATCCTGGAGACATAGCCTTAGTACCTGACCCAGGATATCCGATTTATTCGGCGGCCATTTTATTGGCGGAAGGGCAATTGTATCCTATGCCTCTTTTGGCTGAGAATCAATATCTACCTGATTTACAAAATATTCCCTCAGAAATTGCCCAAAGGGCAAAAATGATGACCCTGAACTACCCTAATAATCCAGTGGCTGCTTCAGCAAATAAAGAGTTCTTTGAACAGGTGGTTGAATTTGCTAGGGAATTTGATATTGTGGTATGTCATGATGTTGCCTATGCAGAGTTGGCATTTGATGGCTTCAGACCTATGAGCTTTTTGGAAGTAACCGGTGCTAAGGATGTAGGTATTGAATTTTATTCATTATCCAAATCATACAATATGGCTGGTTGTCGAATCGGCTTTGCTGTAGGGAATGCAGATGTACTAAGCGCACTGGGAAGGATAAAATCCAATATCGACTATGGAGTGTTTTCTGCTGTACAGGAAGCCGGTATTGCTGCCTTAACAGGTGATCAGTCTTGTGTACGAGAGACCGCTGCAACTTACCAAAAACGTAGAGATATATTGGTAGATGGGTTTGGCAAACTAGGTTGGCAGATGCCAAAACCACAAGCTTCTATGTTTGTTTGGGCACCTATTCCTCCCAGATATAAATCCTCTATGGAGTTTTGTCTAGAGTTTTTAGAGAAGACAGGGATTTTAATGGTGCCTGGAAATGCGTTTGGTGAACAAGGGGAAGGTTATGTTAGAATTGCTTTGGTGCAAAAAGAAGAAGTGTTATTAGAAGCCCTGGAAAGATCTCGCAGGTTATTCACCTTTACTAGTTAGATGTCTATGGTCCCACTCCTTTGCATATACTACTTAAAGTGGAATTAAGGAGTGGTGTTTTTGAATAGTAGTACAGACATTCAGTATCTGCAAAATCGTATTAATGAGCTTGAAGAAAAGATAGAGCAGCTAAGACTAAGTAGAAGGGTACTAATGAACCTGATAGAGAAAATTGAGAAGGATAAGTCCTTATTTGTATCTAAGCTAGAAAAAGAAAACCGAAAGCTGCACAAGAATAATTATCGTTATGCTCAAAACCTGATCCAACAAAATAGAAGAATTGTAGAATTGCAAAACAGATTAGAACATTTTCTAATTGATATGTAAACCGCCCAGGCGGTTTATTGTTTTATTATACTTATTTTTTTTACCCCCATGACCTAGCATCATAAAACCTTTGAAGGAAAATTATATCAATTTAGTTCATCGGCTTTTTTAAGAATTGATAATTCCGCTGGTATTGATAATACTGTCTCCCTATGATGGTGCTTAATAAGGTAAATGATATCGGGGTGTAGATTATGTTCCCGGGCCATCTTTGCACCTCTTTGGGGATGTTCTAGGTGCGCTGAGAGAGCCTTGGCAAAGCGTCCAGTATTATTTATTTGTTTAAGTAAGTCACGGGGTGTTTTTGATACTAAAGCTCCTAGCAGCACAATAAATACTCGATCGATTGTACGAATGACCTTAGCAGGTTTGCCAATATCATGAAGTAACGCAGCTTTAATTAGAAGCGTTCTATTAATGGAGTCATGATTATCAGACGATAGAAGCAGACATGTTTTTGCTACCCTAACACAATGGGTTTGGGTGGGTCTATCCATTTGCCAGAACAATGATTGTTCTTTTTTATCTAAATATTTCTGAATGAACCTGATATCATCCTTGCTCATACGGCTAAAGATTGCAAACCAAAATTGTTTTACCCGATTAATCATTTTATATCACCATTATGTTTAATTGCAGGATTTTAGAGTTTTATAAAAGAAACTAGATTGTATCATAGTAAATATAATGTTTTAATCAGAATAATGCAATGTTAAAAATAACAGTAATAGAAATAGTAAATATAGATTCTCTAGATGGTTCTGATTATGGAGGGGTGGGACTGTGGAGGAGACTAAACTTTACCTGGTGCGTCATGGGGAGACTGAATGGAATGCCATAGGTAAATTTCAAGGACATTCTGATGTACCTTTATCAGATTTAGGCAGGCAACAGGCAAAAAAACTGGCATTGCGTCTGGGTAGTACTAAAATAGATGCTTTTTATAGCAGTGACCTATCTAGGGCTATGGAGACCGCCGCAATAATTGCCAAAGAACATAATAGTCAAGTAAGTTACTTACCAGACCTAAGAGAAATTAACTTTGGGAAATGGGAAGGTCTTACATTTGATGAAATTTCACAAAACTATGGCCAATTAAGCACCCGATGGCGAGCCAATCCAGTTGGTACCCAGATACCTAATGGGGAGAAATTGCAAGATGTAGCAGTTCGCTGCCAAAGAGCTATAGATGAAATAATAAATGTCCATGCTGGTGAAACTGTGTTAGTAGCTACCCACGGTGGCGTAATAAGAGTAATCGTGGCCAATGTATTAGGCTGTGATTTAAATAATTTCTGGAAATTACGTTTGGATAATGTTTCTTTGACGACTATTTCTTTTTATAGAGATCAAAAAGCAATTTTGGAATTATACAATGATACCTGTCATTTAAAATAAACAAAAACTTCTCACGTCCAGTTTTTGTTTAAATAAATCTGGATAATAGTTTTCCTACCGAGAAAGACTACTTTTAGTATTCGGTAGGGAGGGAATTATCAATGGAGGAATATCTCAGATCAAGAGTTCCATGGAGTACAGAGCCAAGTTTAGAGACCAAGGCTAGAGAAGTTGGTGTGAATTTTGATTCACTTATTGAGGGTATAAAAAACAATAGATCCAATGAACAAATGGCTGAAGAGTTTGGAGTTACCCCAAAATGTATTGGGTATTTAAAGGATCATTTCTGGACCCATGGAATAGGTTCAATTATGGGGCAAGACTAGCATTAGCGTTAGCTATTAGTCATTAGCTGTTAGTTATAACTATGCTTAAGCTAACAGCTAATAGCTCATGGCTCAAACTATAGAATTGGCAATCAAATCTTCTGCCAAATACTATTTACATAATGATACTTAATCAGTTATATGATGGGGAGGTCTTCCATTGTTCCCTAGGCTGTTGGCTTTACTATTGGTCGTACCGATAATTGAATTGTTGATTATTATTCAAACGGGTAAATGGTTAGGTTTTTGGGTAACATTTTCTTTATTATTTATCTTAAGTTTGCTGGGGTTTTTTTTAATAAAAAGCCAAGGGTTTTCGACTATTAGAAAAATAAAGCAGGAGCTTTCCTTAGGACAAATACCTACGGATTCCTTATTGGATGGATTATTTATATTGGCCAGTGGCTTATTGCTTCTTACACCTGGTTTGCTTACAGATATTATTGGCCTAAGTATGCTTTTTAAGCCATTCAGAGCATTAATAAAGCAAAGCTTAAAGGGTTATCTAATTAAGTATTTTTTACCTGGTAAAATTGTTAGTTATAGATGGAATCAAAAAATTTAAAGATTCACTTCTAGAAGCTTTAATTTTGATGTGTTATAATATACGAATACAATTTTTGAGAAGTTTATTCAAAGAAGGGAGAGACATAACTTGTATCCAGATAAGTTTGCAAAAGTAGGACTAACCTTTGATGATGTACTATTAATTCCTGGTTCATCAGAAGTATTGCCCAGGGAAGTAAATACATCTTCCTACCTGACCCAAGATATAAAACTAAACGTACCTATTATGAGTGCAGGTATGGATACTGTTACAGAATCAAGAATGGCCATTGCCATGGCACGCGAGGGTGGCATTGGTGTAATACATAAAAACATGTCCATTGCCCGGCAGGCTTTAGAAGTTGACAGAGTAAAACGTTCTGAACATGGCATTATTACTGATCCTATCTTTTTATCCCCCGATAGCCCCATTAGTGAAGCCCATGAATTAATGGAAAGATATCATATTTCCGGAGTTCCCATTACAGTGGATGGCAAACTTGTAGGAATCCTAACAAACCGAGACTTACGCTTTGAGAACAATGACGATCGTAAATGTGGCGATGTTATGACAAAGGACAATTTAATTACTGCCTGCGAAGGGACAAGTCTAGACGAAGCGAAACAAATATTAATGAAACATAAAGTAGAAAAATTACCAATCGTAGATGAATACAATAATCTAAGAGGCTTAATAACAATTAAAGATATTCAAAAAGCAAAGGAATACCCAAACTCCGCTAAGGATCACCGTGGTCGTCTACGTGTAGCAGCTGCAGTGGGAGTTGCCTCGGATACCATGGATAGGGTGCAAGCCCTAGTGAAGGCCAAAGCAGATATTATTGTGGTGGATACTGCCCATGGTCACTCCCATTTGGTCATAAAAACCGTTCAAAATATACGGTCAGCTTATCCCAACCTGAATATTATAGCTGGTAATGTGGCAACAGCAGAAGCAACCAGAGATTTAATCCAAGCTGGAGCAAATGCAATCAAAATTGGTATTGGTCCCGGTTCCATTTGCACTACACGGGTCGTTGCAGGGGTTGGTGTACCTCAAATAACAGCAGTTTATGATTGTGCTCAAGAGGCTAACAAATATGGGATTCCAGTAATCGCAGATGGTGGAATTAAGTATTCTGGTGATATCGTTAAAGCCCTTGCTGCTGGAGCCAGTGTAGTTATGCTAGGAAGTATCTTAGCTGGAACCGAAGAAAGCCCAGGCGAAAAAGAGATTTACCAAGGTCGTAGCTATAAAGTATATCGTGGCATGGGTTCATTGGGTGCGATGAAGGAAGGTAGCGGTGACAGATATTTTCAGGAGCAAGCTAAGAAAATGGTGCCTGAAGGTGTTGAGGGACGCGTACCTTACAAAGGTGTTCTTTCTGATACAGTATTCCAATTGGTCGGTGGCCTAAAGGCTGGTATGGGTTATACTGGCTGCCGAACCATAGACGAGCTTAAAACTAATGCAAAATTTATTCGTATTACAGCAGCTGGTTTAAAGGAAAGCCATCCCCATGGTGTTAACATCACCAAGGAAGCCCCTAACTACAGTTTCTAAAATAAAAAAGATTCCACGGCTCTTTAGCCGTGGAATCTTTTTTGCGTTTGTCAACCATGTTTTTCTAAACAGTTCATCAAGTGTTGGCAAATTTTCTAAAATCCTGTAGTTACCAACCGGAATATGTAGGAAATATTTTACAATTATTAGCAGGGAACTTAAGATCAAAAGTGAATAATAAAGTAATAAAAGGAATATAATACCAATTTTACTACTAATGATAATATAGTACAGGAAGGTGAGGAGACCTGTGACCACAAAGCTTAATTCTCTAACGGATGTATTAAAAAAGACGCTATTCTTTTTTGATGGTTTATCCGTGGAAGAAATTGCACCTTACGTACAGAGAAAAATGCTTCAAGATTACCCCTCTGATAAAGTTGTTGAGAGAGTAAGATTATGTTTAAAACAACATGCCTGCTTTAACCAAGATGAAAATGGCAAATGGCGGTTGCTTCTTCAGGGTTGCTCTGAAAATGACCATTTTTATGCATTCTTAATCAAGAGACAACAGCCTATTGGTCTCCGTCAAGTTGTTACTAACACAGTGGCCCGTAAAAAGCGCATGAGAAAACTAGCTGAAGAAGCTGCTCTAATGCCCGATGGACGTTTTGTTCAGCTTGAAAATGGTAGTTGGGGTTTAACTGAGTGGAATGTGGAAGCCGAACAATATTCTTTAAAACATTTGGTGATTAAAGCATTAAAAATGCATGAAGGTGGCCTATCCACTCAGCAGCTATTTGAGTGTGTAAATGAATGGCGTCCCACAAGCAAGTCCGCTGTCCAACAGGTGCTAAAAAAATTCCCGTACTTTGAACGAAGTTATGATGTATGGAGCTATAATGATCAAATTCATTCCCTCTATGATAATTTGGTAAAAAGGTATATCAAAATCATTGATAAACAAAAGGAACAATGGCAAAAAGATAGGACAAAGTTATTAAAGAAAACTGAGAAGGCTCAACTTCAGTTAAATGAGATCGGTGCTGCCCAAAAAGAAGCAGCTGCAGCACTGGCGCAAAGGGCATCTATGGTAGAACAATACAATCATTTATCTACCCAGTTATCGGAGAAGGATTTGTTATTAAATATACGTAAGAAAGAAATTCTAAGGTATCGGCATGAGTTGGAAAGAACCGAAAATAAAGCCAATAGTATTCTTTACCAATGTAGATTATGGGTCCGTAAATGTCAAGAAAAGGAACAGGAAAATTTAAAACTTAAAGAAATATCAGAAAAAAACCAATCAAGCTTAGAGGGCTTATTTAGTAAATTACAACAATATAAAGAGAGAGATAGAGAAAATAAAGCTCGACTTGCAGAGTTAAAGGAACGCTATAGTACAAGGGTAGCAGAACTGCAGACAGAGATTGTAGATCTTAAGCAGAAAATAGAAAAATATCAACATTTATCTAGCATAGAAGAACGTAAACTAATACAGGATATTAATACTTTGAGTAATGATCTAAAGGACGCCTTGGAAGGTGGAGAAGATTTGCAAAAATCTTTAAGATTAACCCAACAGGAGCTCAGTAAAGTAAAATCTGAGAAAATAAAACTAGAAGAATCATTGAACAGTCCCTTAGTTCGTATGGCTAAAAAACTAAGTAGTTTATTTGGCTGGTAGCCATTAGCCACCAGCTCAAAACATTTAAACTAAAAGCTAAAGGCTAAAGGCTTATGGCTAATTTAGGGAGGTAAAAAGCCCCTCGAAGGGAATATTACTAATAAATGATAACACGAGGGGAGATTCATTATGAAGGAGTTAGAGGAAAAGACCCTTTCGACTGAGCTAGTTTACCAGGGCAAAATTCTTAACCTGCGGGTGGATCAAATCCGCTTGCCCAATGGCAAGCAAGCCAGTAGAGAGGTGGTAGAATTTTCACAGGCTGTGGCTGTGGTAGCTTTAAAGGATAATAAAAATGTTCTATTGGTGACCCAATATCGTTACCCGGTAGGGGAAGTGCTTATTGAAATCCCAGCAGGAAAAATGGATGGAGAAGAAAGTCCTGAACAATGTGCCATGCGTGAACTACAAGAGGAAACCGGATATACCGCAAAGCACCTAGAAAAAATCACGGAGTTTTATACTACGCCAGGTTTTTCCACTGAACTGATGCATGTATTCTTTGCTACTGAGCTATTAGAAGGAGAACAAAACCCAGATGAGGATGAGTTTGTAAAGGTAACAGAAGTTCCCTATGCTGAAGCCATTGAGATGATAAATAATGGGAAAATAAAGGATGGTAAAACCATTGCAGGGCTCTTGTCTGTAAAAAGTAAAATAAATAATTAAGTGGCTGTTTTGTACAAGGAACTGCATGTTTCTTGGCCAAACAACCCCTAAATGAAGCAGTAGAAGTAAGAAGGGAGTTATTGCTTGCTACTTAAGTAGCGGCACTAACTCCCTTTTTTTATGCAGTTCTACCAGCCGGACGACTACTATTATAGTATTCAACAATGATTTGATTATCTTTGGACAAGTAGGCAATTTCCGGATAATCGGCATGGTCCTGAGCATCCGAAGGGGCACAGGCAATGGAAGTGCTAATCCTTAGTTGGGCAGGACATAACCGATGGGCAATAACCCGTGCCAAGTTATTACCATTGGCTCCAGCATGTACAACACCTCGACAAGCACCTATTACTAATACATTTCCATAGGCCACAATCTCTGCTCCGGCATGAACATCCCCCAACACAACCACGTTCCCTGGATAGTTAATTCGTTGCCCCGAACGTAAACTTCTTTTCACCAATAGAGTATCACCATTGGTTACTTCAGAAACCTTCACTTCAATTCCTTCAGGTGAATCGACACTTTTTTCTGGTAAATTTACTGGGGCATTATTAATCTTAGATTTTATATCTGGTTGGTGGATTAACCCATATTGTTGACATATTTCTTCCAATGCCTTGGTTTGATCATTATCCTCTTGAGAAAAAGCAAACTTAGCGCCCTTAAAAAAGCCTTTAGCTGCCTCCATTTTTTTATATAAATTATGTTTTATTTCTTCGAAATCACTATTGGGATCAACTAAAATTAATAGTCCATGCTTTGTTCCTTTGATATTGACTATTTCATGCATTAAAGTCACCTTCCAATATTTACATGTTAATTAATTATTCGACTGAGGGTGACCGATTCCTTCTAAAACCCCTTAGAAAATTTATCCATTTTGCATTTTTGTCTTATTTTCCTGAATTGTCAGGGAAAATATTTTTACATAGAATATATCCCAGTAACGGCAACCAGGTAATGGTAACCGAGAGAACTTGAACAAGGGGTCCAGTATTCTGAATAATTAACTGAGGTACCCGGGATAATTCAGCGGTATAAGATAGCAACAGAGCAGTTGGAAATATTGGGGAAGTCTCTTTACAAAGGGCTAACAGAGGTATAAACCAACAGAAATACCAGGGTTGAAACCATTTGTTAATAAGAAATAAATATAGGATAAATATTACGATACAAAGCTTAACCAGACCTGATATGCTAGCAGGTTCTCTTTTGCTCCATAGATGATACAACATATAGGCATATAAAACCCCGAAAATACCCAGGAATATCCTAGAACTGATTTGAAAGGCCTGGGTATTAGGTATATTTGCAAACCATTGAGATAGACCCATAAATAGCAAATAATGTAAAGATTTAATGGAATAGAAATTCATTTGCCGAAACAAACCTGCCAAGGTTTCAATACCCTCCCAATAGGGAGCCCATACCAGCAGTACTAGCAATATTAATAGAGTAGTAGAAACAACTAAACTTAGATATTTTTTTTTAAGGATTAACCAAAGAGCGATGGGGGGACCTAACAATACACTGGTATATTTAACCATGGCAGAAATGGTTAACAAGGGCAATACAAAGGTTGCCCTTGTTGTAGCAAGGCAGATAAAAGCTAGAATCAAGAAAGTTAACAAGAGAACATCATTGTGGGCATGGCCAGGTAATTCAAATAGTAAAAGAGGATTCCAGCCATAGACAACCATTGCTTGAGTAGGTTTCAGATTTAGTTCCTTGGCAGCATAACCAATCAGAAAAAGGTTGATCATATGTAGAATCCCAGCAAACACTTTTAATATAAGTAATGCTAGCCAAAGCCTCTCTGCTGCTAAAGATACTAGTAATGCTGTGACCATGTTCCACAAAGGTCCATAGGGATTAAGCAAAAACCCCCATCCTGTGGTACTGAGAAAGGGGTCTTCTTGCCAACCTATAATCTGGTGGGGTGTTTTAAGATAGGGATTTTCTTGATAGGTATATTGCAGTTGACCACTGGCAATGTAGTAATAAACATCTTCGCAGGCAAAGGGAAATAATAAAATAAATATTACCGTAAATAACAGGGTCCATGCTGTTACTTCAAATAAACTGGCCCGCTTGCTGACTTTTATTGCTTTTACGTATAAGAAAAAAGCGACAGTTAAGATAATAATTAGGGCAATAGCCTCAATTGTTTGAGTTTTTCCCCAGGGTATTAACTGTCCCCAATAGTTGTCTTGTAAATTAGATAATCCTGACCCATTGATCACTCCAACAATTCCGGGCAGTAAAAGGATACACCACAACAAGAATATTTTAAATCCCAAAGCTTTCATGGGCTGGTTCAAAGAAATCACCTTGGTCTTTTTTCCAGTATTTCCTTTAGTATAACCAGTATAGAACGTAAAAATGTTGGTCAAACTTAATTAGGAATTATTTAGCTAAGGAGAAAAGATATGGATACCAGAGAACCTAAATTATCCCTAGTAATACCTCTATATAACGAACAAGAAAATGTTGAAAGGGTGGTCGCGGAACTGCAACAAGCATTGGAACAGGAACATATTAATTATGAATTAGTTCTGGTCGACAATGGTTCCACCGATAATACTGGTTTATTACTAACCCAACTAGCAAAGAAAAGTCCAACTATTAAGGTTGTTAAGGTTGATCAAAACCAGGGTTATGGCTGGGGGATAATTAACGGGTTGCGATGGGCCTGTGGGGACTACCTTGGATTTATGGGGGGCGACGGTCAAATTGACCCAACCGATGTAGTAAAGGTATATCACTCCCTGCTAGAAGGGCATTATCAACTCTGCAAGGTTAAGCGGTACCATCGAGCGGATGGCCTGATAAGAAAATATGTATCTCACATATTTAATATTATATTTGTATATACATTTAAGGTAAATGTTGGAGATATCAACGGCTCGCCGAAAATTATGAGTCGGAAATGTTACGAACAATTAAACCTCAGTGCCAAGGACTGGTTTTTGGATGCGGAAGTTGTCTTAAAGTCTCAACATCTAAATTATTCCATAGGAGAAGTTCCGGTGATGTTCCATCGTCGTATGGGTGGCAGTTCAAGTGTAAGGATAAGTACCATTTGGGAGTTTTTTAAAAATATTTTCCTTTATCGTAAAAGAGGTGTCTGTTATGAAAGTAGTGATTCTTTGTGGGGGGAAAGGGACCCGGCTTAAAGAAGAAACAGTCTTCAGACCAAAACCCTTGGTCAATGTAGGAGAAAAACCTATTCTTTGGCACATCATGAAATATTATTCCTGCTATGGTTACAAGGATTTTATCCTGTGTCTTGGCTATTTAGGAGAAATGATTAAAAATTATTTTATTCAATATGACTTTATGAATAGTGATCTAACCATTAATTTTGCCAATTATCCCAAAATAGAAATACATCCAAGGCAGAGAATAGATTGGCAAGTTACTCTGGCTGACACAGGAATAGAGGCAATGACTGGTAGTCGGCTAAAAAGAATAGAGAAATATATAGGGAATGAAACAGATTTTATGGTTACCTATGGTGATGGGTTATGTGATGTCAATATAAAAGAATTGTATGATTTTCACCGTTCTCATGGTTGTTTAGCTACTGTAACTGGTGTTCGTCCTTTATCACGGTTTGGGGAATTAGATGTTAAGGAGGATATAGTTAGAAATTTTAGTGAAAAAAACCAAGTTACCCGGGGCTGGATAAATGGAGGTTATTTTATTTTTCGACGAGAGTTTTTCAACTATTTAACTAATGATGATCAGTGCATTTTGGAAAGGGAACCCTTGGAAAACTTGGCCAGGGACGGGCAGCTAAGAATATTAAAACATCGAGGATTTTGGCAATGTATGGATACCTACCGTGATATGGAACAGTTAAATAAACTTTGGCAGCAAGGGCATGCCCCCTGGGAGGTGTGGAAAACTGAACCCTTGGATCGATAAAAACGTGCTCATAACAGGCTGTTCAGGAATTATTGGCAGTTGGTTAACGAAAAGGTTGGTAAACCAAGGTGCTAAAGTGGTTGGCATAATGCGGGATCATGTGGGAAATAGCAGTATTCTTCAAAGGAATATTATAAATCGGATGTGCGTAGCCCACGGCGACATTTGTGATTTTCTATTTGTTAATAGAGTTTTGGCCGAGTATGAAATCGACACGGTTTTTCATTTGGCTGCTCAGACCATAGTGACCATAGCTAACCGTTCTCCCCTATCAACCTTTGAATCTAATATTAAAGGTACTTGGACAGTATTAGAGGCCTGTCGGCTATCACCTACGGTCGAAAGGGTGGTGGTGGCATCAAGTGATAAAGCCTATGGTGACTCAGAAGCTTTACCTTACCGTGAAAATCAACCCATGAAGGGAAAACACCCCTACGATGTATCAAAGTCATGTACAGATTTGATCGCCCAAAGTTATTACCATACCTACAAGTTGCCTGTGGTCATCTCCAGGCTGGCCAATGTCTACGGCGGAGGGGACTTGAATTTTAATCGTATAGTTCCCGGCAGTATTAAAGCCGTGCTGGAGGGGCGCACCCCTGTAATAAGAAGTGATGGCAGTCCGCTACGGGAATATCTGTATGTGGAGGATGCCGTCGAAGCATACCTTTCCCTAGCAGAAAACCTTCATCGTTCCGAGGTTATGGGGGAGGCCTTTAATTTTGCACCTCATCAGCCCTATCAAGTCATTGAAATTGTGAGAGAGATAATACGGGTTGCAGGAATGGATGTAGTACCTGAGGTCAAGGGCAAGAACAACCTAGGCGGAGAGATACTCAATCAATATAGTGATAGTACTAAGGCAAGGGAATTGTTGAAATGGCAACCAAGCTGGGATTTGACTCAGGGATTAGCTTGTACCCTTGAGTGGTACCGTGAGTTCTTAGATTATTCGCCTTCAGTTTAAGAACACTCTTTAAAGTGGCCGTGAGCCATGAGCTTTGGGCTTTCGTGAATCTTAATATGGAAAGATCTACAAGGATGTGTATAGTGTGGGGTAGCAAAAAAACGTATTTTGGTAACCGGTGCCAGTGGTTTTATTGGGTCTCATCTAGTTAATTATCTTTGCCAAGAGGATGTACAGGTCGGTGTGGTTATCAGGGATAGACAAAGTAAGAGGATAAAAAACAAAGATATAGACAACATTTACACAGATATTAACGATTTTGCTAATTTACAAAGAAAAGTTCAAAGTTTTAAACCAGATATTGTTTTTCATCTAGCCGGTGTAAGACCCCAAGGGGATTCCTGGCAGGCTATTCACCAGGCCTATCATGTAAATTTCATAGGCACCATGAATTTGCTCCAATCATTGCAGGGTTTAAAATGTCAGTCAGTGGTTTTAGTGGGCAGTGCTGCCGAGTATGGTCGGGGGCCTGCTCCTTACCATGAGCATCAAGGATTGCAGGCTGTTTCCGCCTATGGATCCGCTAAAGCGGCGGCAACCTCATTGGGCAGACTTTGTTATGAGTATTTTAAACTTCCAGTAGTTACCTTGAGGTTGACTCTGGTTTATGGGCCAGGTCAGGGGAAAGAATTTTTTATTAGCCAATTAATAAAAAACTTGTTATTAGAGGAACCTTTTCCTATGACCGAAGGGGAGCAATATAGGGATTTCATCCATGTAAATGATGTAGTAGAAGCATTATGGCGAGCTGCTAATACCCCTCGGGCAACTGGGGGGATATTTAATATAGGTTATGGTCTTTCTTACCCAATTAAAGATGTGGCCATGATGGTTGGCACTATTTTGGGTCGCTGTGAGTTATTACAGTTCGGTGCAAAACCCTATGCTCAGGGTGAACAGTTTGCTTATTGCGTTGACACCCAACTGGCTCGACAAGTATTACAATGGCAACCAAAGGTACCATTGATACAAGGCTTGAAAGATACAATACAATGGTTTGAAAAAATACATATATGCCCTTGAGGAAGAAAACCCTCAGGGGCATATATGTATTTAAGCCAAAAAACCTACGGTTATGGTTCAAGACTCACAGCTAACCCGACTTCCCTAAAAAGCTAGAGAATGCCCAATAGAATCAGAAATAAAACAATTATAATAATAAAAACCAAGAAACCAACACCAATAAAAACTACTTTATTGGACATGACCAGACCTCCTTTAAATTGATGCTTTAATATATGGAAAAGTCTTGACCAATGTGAAGTTGCCAAATTGTTAAGTTTTGAATTAATAAGGTAATTATGGCAAGAATAAGGTTGAAATTAATCAAATTAATAGGAGGTTGGCCGATGCCAAAAACAGTTGCTGAAGTAATGGTTGATCAATTGGCAGCCTGGGGTGTAAAAAATGTTTTTGGAGTTGTTGGTGATGGCATTTTTTACTTGCTTGACGCCCTAGCCAGACAAAACAAAATAAAATACTATGCAGTAAGACATGAAGAAACAGCGGCCCTAATGGCTTCAGCCTATGCTAAATTAACTGGAGAGGTTGCTGTGTGCATAGGGACTACTGGCCCAGGCATGGTACATTTACTTAATGGTTTGGCCGATGCACAAAAAGATCGAGTACCAGTTGTTGCTATTACAGGTCAGGTTGCCCGAAAGGATATCGGGACAGAAACAAAGCAATATATTGACCAACAATCCTTGGTTCAGCCTCTGGTGGCCTACAGTTGTTTACTGGTTGATCCCCAAAGCACCATAAAGGTAATCTCTAAGGCCTTTAAATCTGCCATAACTAACAAGATGGCTTCGTTGATAACAGTTCCCATGGATGTTTTTGCATTAAATTGCAACGAAGAAATAAAACCACTGGAGCCCTATATATTTACTACTGCTAGATCCAGTGAAGAAACCATACAAGGTGTTATGGGATGGCTTGACAAAGCTGAACGACCTATCATATTAGCTGGGGTAGGTGCCAGGTCATCAGCACAACAGGTGGTGGAATTGGCAGAAAAATGGGGAGCGGGAGTTTTACATACCCTTGGAGGAATAGGTGTAATACCTGGAGATCATCCTTTGGCAATAGGTGGTTTAGGACATGCTGGTAGTGCATTTGCCAAACAAATATTAAAAGAGGCTGACATTTGCTTTCGTATAGGAGCAAATTGGTGGCCTATGGATTATATTCCACCCAATATACCAATTATTGAGTTGGATGCAATAGCGGCAAATGTGGGTTCAGGAACCAAGGTAGCTTATGGTCTAGTGGGAAAAGCTGAGGAGATTTTACCTCAAATTACGAACAGCTTACAAAATAATAGCCGTACACCTTGGCTAGATGCAATTAAAAATGCACATAGGGCTTGGCATATGCAAACTTATAAAGAAACTGGAGAGCAAAACAAGCTGGTACCTCCTGCTAATATTGTTGGGGCAATGACTAGATGCCTTGCCAAGGATGCCATTGTTTGTCTAGATACAGGAGACCATACAATCTGGTTTGGTCGGAACTTTATCCCCAAGGAACAGCGAATTATTCTTTCGGGAAAATGGCGAACCATGGGCTTTGGATTACCCGCTGCTTTAGCCTGTAAAATTGCAGTACCGACCCGTCAAATTGTGGCACTGGTGGGAGACGGGGGAATAGGTATGCTGTTGGCAGATTTTACAACGGCTGTTAAGTACAATTTGCACATAGTCATTATTGTTATAAATAATGGAGGTTTAATTGAGGAAAAAAACCGAATGGTTGTAGGAAATCTAATACCAGAGGGAGTTTATTTGCATAATCCTGACTTTGCCCTGTTTGCTAAGGCTTGTGGGGGAGAAGGATACAGAATAGAAAACTCTAATAATATAGATCAAATATTGACAACTGCATTAAGCAGTGGAAAACCAACCATTATTGATGTTATTAGTAGTGATACATTAATTC
The DNA here is from genome assembly GCF_054657375.1 of Desulfotomaculum defluvii. Taxonomy (NCBI): domain Bacteria; kingdom Bacillati; phylum Bacillota; class Clostridia; order Eubacteriales; family Desulfotomaculaceae; genus Desulfotomaculum; species Desulfotomaculum defluvii. The sequence continues at coordinate 750,305 of NZ_BAAHYV010000007.1, forward strand.
CTGGGACAAAAATTAGTTAATAACCCAGAGGTGGTTAATCAAGCAGCTCTCTACCTTAATTTAAATTTGCTTGCTAAGAGCATCAATAGAAAGACTGCTATACTGCCTACAATAATTAAATAAAAGAAAAATCCTAATTTTAGCATTTGTTTCTCCCTAGATTTATTTTGCCCAAGTAGTATTTCCAAATCTAAAAAAACTTTGTAAATGTCGCGGGATCACTAGTAATTAAAATAATTATACAGTATACTAATGGGCATAAAATTGAACTTACGTTAAACTGATAGATAAAATATATGTGAAAGGGGTGGTCAATAATTGAGAAAAATAGTAATTGCATTATTATCAATGGCTATAGTAGCTCTAGCCCTTTGGGTCGTTCCTAATGTAACATTAGATACTAACGCTTTAATAGATACCATGTTAAAGCATAAAGGTTTATAAATAAAAGAAAACACAGGCCCATGGCCTGTGTTTTCTTGATCATACCCAACCTAATCAAAGGCAAAGCCTAAATATCCAAATTCATTCGCTGTTATCTCGACATTTATTTTATTGAGCACCTTTACCATTGCAAAGGGCCGGATGTGTCCTCCCAAATGATCACCTAAAAATGCAGGAGTGCGGCAGATGAATTCCTCAGCATTCATGTGTTGAGCGAGTAATTTGATAACACCATTGATAGCACCGTCTGGTACTAAAATTTCTTTGATCAGTACCCTATGAGAATTTACTCGTTCAATGGCTAAACAACCCTGAATATTTTCACAATCGACTCCATATATGTTTGCCCCGGACAGTCTAGATAACTTTTTTTGATAGGCAATATCCCTGTCGGCATAGGCAATGTAAAGCTTGTTCCTAAGCTGTTGATTTCTTCGCAGATTATATTCTTCAGGACTAATCGACGAGATAGTGACCTTACAGGGCCGGTCAATTGATAAACTATCGATCATTTTCCTGGTTAATAAAACCTCTCGGATATAAAATCCAATTTGATAGCCCCTTTTACCATAAAAGTCAAAGAGCTGTTCTGCCGCAGGAACAACAATGGAGATTTCTTGCTTGTTTGCTTTAAGGTATTGCATACTTTGGTCCATTAACACGGTGCTATAGCCTCTGTTTTGCTTTAATGGGTGTGTCGCAATGGCGTAAAGCATAGCGGTGTTAAAACTATGATTTTGTGACGTCATAGTTTTAACAGGAATCATTGTCAGCATGGACGCTACTTCCCCATCCTCAAGCAATAGGAGAGTTTCATCCTCTTTATATCTATGATCAAAGTAAAAGTCTATATAATCCTGCGGGTCGCCAAAGGAAAGCTTCCATATCTCTTTTTGACGGCTTAGATCACCTTTTTTTGCTGGCCTTACTTCAAGCATGTAAATCCCCCTTGCATATCTCTGCGATATTAGCCCGGAAGAAAGATAGCCTCATATTTTTCTGCCATTTTATCTGGATAGTAGGACAATTTAGCCTTTCTTAAACCCTCGTAGCCCATATCCTCTTCGCGATTTATGAAGGTTAGTTGGGGGTGTTTTTCTTGGATAAAAGCAGCAAATTCACGGTTAATCATTTGATAGGCACCCCGTATATTGCCAAAGGCTTTTTCAATGTGAATGACGTAGGTGTCAGAATTCAGTTGTTCTCCCATCGTGTAAGCAATAACTTTTTCATCTAAACGGATAAGTCCACCCTCTAAGCCCAGGGCTTTAAAGTTCTTAAAGCAGCGGCGTACTGCACAGTCCTCATTGGCGAGTTGTTTATCCTTATGACAGTCGTGTTCTTTACACCATATTACATTCATCTTCCAGCACTCTAAGAGATTCTCTGCTGATATTGTTTCAAAGCGCCAATTATTTGTTTGTTTAAAGCGGTTAATATGGTTACGCTTAGAGTGGAGTTTATTGCCTGATAGAGAAACGAGCTTTTCAAGGAGATAAACATAATCAAAGCTGTCACGCATCTCTTTATATTTAAATCTCTCAGGATACATACTCTCAAGCTCAGTCATATGCTCAGATGTTAAACCTAAAATAATAAAATCGTGTCCACAGTCAGCAGCATCCTGTTTCATAGATTCAATTACTGACTTGGGATCACCCCAGCCAACAGGATAAAAATAATAATGGTAACCATTGTTAATTCTTCCTTTTACAACAAGGAAATTATTTATTTGTGCTATACGATAATTGTAGATTTCTGACCAGGCAAAAATATTAGTAAAATTTATATGACTAACGTTCAAATTAGCAGAGGTTATCAGTGGTTCCATCCATATTTTGTCACTTAATTCAACATTTTTGAAATTAATCATTTATGCTTTCTCCCAAGTAATTAATTTATGTCTGCATTTTAAGGATCATCTTATTATTTCTCTTTAAAACGAAGGTGATTCTAAGTATTGTTATACCTGTATGAGTTAATCCAACAGTAAAGTTGCATGTACTTGTAACGTAAATTATAATGAAGTGGGTTAAGATTTAAGCCAACCCCTATGGGCTGGCTTTTCTGTTTATGAAACTTGAATTTTTTCACAAGTTGAGCAGTAATTAGCGTTATCCTCTGAAACAAAGCAATAGGTAGTAGTATCCATCCAGCAGAGTTTGTTTAAATTTACCGCTTCACCTTTTTTACTACCTTGGCAACATTTCTTAGTCCAACAGGGGTACATACCCAATAATAGTTGCACACCAGCTATATTTAATCCCTTTTCATTAATTAGATAGTGAATAAACTTAAGTCGTTTTACATCGTTGTTACTATAGAGTCTTTGTTTATTTCTTCTACTAGGCACAATCAGCTCATTTTTCTCCCATATTCGCAGGGTTTCAGGGTGAACTTGCAAGTTTTGAGCTATTACTCCGATATTAAATAATGGTTGGTCATCAGTAAACAACGCTTCATCTCCTCTATAAAAGAACTGCAATACTAATTATAGCGAAGATTTTTAGGAATTGTAAATAGCTGAGATATTTAATTGAATTATTTCTATTTATTGCAATAATCTTAGGGGCGATACCTGGATTATTTTCCAACCATGTTTGGTGTCTACAAGGAACAATTGCTGTTCTGCGATATCCTTAAAATCATCAGCTTTCATTTCTCCGTAGACAAAGTTTTCAGAAATAACATTTTGATAACCAAAATGGTTACCAGCATAGCTAGTAGATGAGCCTCTAGGGTAGGCAACGTATTTATGCTTAAGAAGTTCCCATTGTATGGACGCTTGTTTTTCAGGCATAACATAATCTTTTGCTTGAGAAATATGGTTATCTCTCACTAAATTAAGGAAACTAGTTACGGTATCTTCTGGGTCGAAACTGTAGTTTTTATTTCTATCAAAAAATGTGTAAGTTTCTTTCTCCCATTTAGGTTGCAGGGTAATTTTATTTTTTTTATGGCCTTTTTTATCATCAATCATTATTGATATTTCCTTTAGACCAAGAGGAGCGTTTTCTCCATAAATCTTGATCAAGTGGAAATCGTTGTTGGGGGAATTTGAATGAATTTGATGCCCGCCTAGATAGCCAACCTCATGGGGTCCACTTAACCAAATATCAGTTACATTGCTAAAATCTTCAATAGAAAAACTTCCCTTTGGTGAGATTACATATCCCCTTAGGGACAGAGTTCCTACGTCATGACTAAATTCATAGGGAGAGGTATAAAAATAACAAATCTTCACAAACAATTCTCTCACCGGTTGGGGAAAATTATTTGCCAAAAGAAAATACCAAGGAGCTTCAAAATTGGCTGGATAATTTACTTTGTAATTGCTAAGTCTAAGCTCTTTAAGTTTGATTAAGTTATCCCCGGAATGCACTTCTTCATCTATATAAATTACTTTATCAATTCGATAATGCTGAAAATAAAAATAGGTTGTAACTAGCAGCCACATTATAAAAATCAAAATAACCCAGCGTACAAATTTACTTTTGGGTAAAAATTTATAAGGTTTTTTAGGAATTTTCACTAACTGAAGCAAAAGTCATACCTCCCAAATAGGTGTTCCAATACTTTATGTTATGCAGATACTTTTCCCCAATATTATCTATAATGTGCTAATAGATACAATTTCTTGCCAGACACCTTAAATTCCTTGTGTTTCTCTATAAAATATAAGATGCAATATGATAAGTATGTTTACCTTACAAAAAACTAAAAATAAAACTATAGGTTTGCATTCTACAAATAAATATGGGAAAATGTTAGTGCTTACAGATAATTTTTCCAACCACTTGGAGGTTTTTAGATAGATGGCAGACTTAACAAGATATGAACATCCTATAAAGAAATTAGGCCAAGGAAAACTCATGTATATCCAAAGCTTCGGTTGCCAAATGAATGAGAGGGATTCCGAGTCATTGGCTGGTATGCTAGAAGATTTAGGGTACAGTCCTACGGATACCCAGGAGAAAGCTGATATTATTGTTTTGAATACCTGTTGTGTTAGGGAAACTGCAGAGAGTAAGGTGTTTGGTCTACTGGGCCGCTTGAGAAAACTTAAGGTAGCAAAACCCGATCTTATTTTGGCTGTTTGTGGTTGTATGCCACAGCAGGAAGATGCTGCTAAACGAATAAGGCATAGTTTTCCCTTTGTAGATTTGATTTTTGGCACCCATAATATTCACGAATTACCCCGAATGATCCATCAGGTTCAAGAAAACCATGAGGCAATTTTGGAAGTGTGGGCCACCGAGAAAGGGATTAGTGAAAACGTTCCGGTTAGACGCAAAGATAAGCTTAAGGCTTGGGTTACCATTATGTATGGTTGCAATAACTTCTGCACCTATTGCATTGTTCCCTATGTAAGGGGTAGAGAACGTAGTCGTCAGCCTGAAGAGATAGTTAATGAAATAACTGAACTGGTGCAGGAAGGTTATAAAGAAGTAACGCTGCTGGGACAGAATGTAAATTCCTATGGCAAGGACTTTACCAATAAGTATCGTTTTGCCGATCTTTTGTTGGACTTAGAAAAAATTGAGGGACTGGAACGTATCAGGTTTATGACCTCACACCCGAGGGATTTTGACCAGAGACTTATCGATGTCATTGCCTCTGCCAAGAAGGTCTGCGAGCATTATCATTTACCTGCCCAGGCTGGTAGTAATCGAATCTTGAAATTAATGAATCGTGGTTATACCAGGGAACATTATTTAGAGCTCATCAGCAAGATAAAAAGAGCAGTACCTAATGCCAGTATCACCGCAGACTTAATGGTAGGCTTTCCTGGTGAGACTGAGGAGGACTTCGAAGATACCCTTGATTTAGTAAAACAAGTACGTTATGACAGTGCCTTTACCTTTGTCTACAATATCCGCTCTGGCACCCCTGCGGCAAAAATGGAGCAAGTTCCAGAGGAAGTGAAGAGTAAGCGCATCCAAAAACTAATTGAGCTACAGGGACATATTTCCCTCGAGAATAATCAGATGGAAGAAGGCAGGGTACTGGAGGTTTTGGTTGAAGGAGAAACAAAGACTAATCCAGATTTACTAGCGGGCCGAACCAGAACAAACAAACTTGTGGTCTTTAAAGGAGCCAAAGATTTGATTGGAAAACTTGTGGCAATCAAAATTATCAAAGGTCGTCCCAATCTATTAGAGGGAGAACTGGAACCAAATGGTGCCATAGTATAGATTCTCTGTTATAATCCTTTTGGGGAGGTGAAAAATATGAGTAATGTTATCTTAGAGAAGGCTTTAGAATTAGGTAAACTAATTGCCCAGTCTGAACAATATAAAAACATGAGGGCCAAAGAGGCATCTATGATGTCTGATGTAGATGCACTGGCCTTGATTGAACGATTCCAACAGCTTCAACAATCTCATCATATGCTGCGTATGCAGGGACAAGAATTATCTGATGAGCAGTTAAATGAAGTCTATGCCATGGAAGATAAGATGATGGGTAATAGCTTAATTAGGGAATTTGCAGAAATCCAGGAACAGTTCCAAAAATTCCTTAACCAAGTTAACGATCAAATTAGTGAGGGCATTGAGGGACCAAAGGAACCTCAGGGCTGCAACTGCGGAACCGGATCCTTTAGCTGAGGCTAAAACTTTGTCGTAGGTCTACGACTTTATACATGATTACAAGAGACCTCCTTGGTGCATTGGACTAAGGGGGTTTTTCTTTTGGCCAGTGGATAGCTATGATATAATTGGTTTCGGGAGGAGATATTTGTGGCCCTAACACCTATGATGCAACAGTATTTAGATATTAAAAAACAGTATCCCGATGCCTTATTATTTTTTCGACTTGGTGATTTTTATGAGATGTTTTTTGAGGATGCCCTATTGGCTTCTCGAGAACTTGAAATAACCCTTACAGGTAGGGATGCCGGAGAACCGGAGCGGGTTCCCATGTGTGGTGTACCCTTTCATGCAGTAGATAGCTATTTAAGTAAACTTATCGAAAAAGGTTATAAAGTAGCCATTTGTGAACAAATGGAAGACCCTAAGGCAACCAAAGGTATTGTGAAAAGAGAAGTTATAAGGGTGGTTACTCCTGGCACAGTGGTTGAGGGTAGTGTTTTAAGCGAGAAAGACAACAACTATCTGGTGGCCCTGTGTGGGACAAGTATTAATTCCTTTGGCCTGGCCGTGGCTGATCTATCCACCGGCTTATTTCAAGTGACAGAGATGGAAGGTCCTTGGGCCTTAGAAGATGTATTGGATGAGATCACTCGCTTAGCACCTAGAGAATTGCTCCTTACACCGGAATTTAATAAGTCTGACAAAGTTTCTAAAACATTTAACTCCCTGACTTTCACAACCTTTACAACCATAGAAGAAGATGAACAGAATGTTGATTATAAAGAATTACTCAAAGAACAATTCGGGGCTAGCATAGGCTCGGCTTATTCTGATAGGCCGGGTGTTTGTATTGCTGCGGGTACTTTACTTAAGTATTTAATCAGTACCCAGAAACGAAGACTCACCCATTTAACAGAAATTAAAAGTTATTCTCCCAAGGCCTATATGATGTTGGATGGTATAGCTCGGCGCAATCTGGAAATTTCTAAATCCCTAAGGGATGGCGATAAAAAGGGAAGCCTGTTAGGGGTTCTTGATGCCACCAAAACTGCGATGGGTGGCAGAAGGCTCAAAAACTGGTTGGAACAACCTCTTATTGATACTAACAGAATTGAAGAACGTTTAGATGCGGTGGAAGAACTAGTAAATTCCCTGCTGCTGCGAGATGAATTGGCAGGGGCATTAAAACATATCTATGATTTAGAACGCTTAGCAGCCCGTGCATCCTATGGTAGTGCTAATGGGCGAGATATGATGGCTTTGTTGGGATCTATGGAAAAACTACCCCTGATACATACTGCCCTTGCAGATTGCAGTAGTCCATTACTAAAAAAAGTATATGCTGATTTTGATACCATGAGCGATTTGAGGCAGTTATTAAGCTCTGCTCTAGCGGAAAACCCTCCTGTTTCCCTAAGGGATGGCGGGTTGATCAAAGATGGTTTTCATGCAGAAGTTGATCAGCTAAGGACTGCAGCTAGGGATGGTAAAAAGTGGCTAGCAGGTCTAGAGGCAAGAGAAAAGGAAAAAACCGGAATAAAGAGCCTAAAAGTGGGATTTAACAAAGTATTTGGTTATTATTTAGAAGTTACCCGGGCCAATCTAGGTATGGTACCGGAATATTATCAGAGAAGACAAACTCTGGCCAATGCTGAACGTTTCATTACCCCTGAATTAAAAGAATATGAAAGTATGATTCTGGGAGCCGAAGACAGGCTGGTAGAATTGGAATACACCTTATTCGTTGATATTAGAACCAGAATTGCCAACGAAGTTAATCGCATACAACATACCGCAGCATTAATTTCCCAGATTGACGTACTTATATCTCTGGCGGAGGTAGCAACTAAGTATGGCTATGTTCGACCAATAGTAACGGATAACGGTATCTTAGAGATTAAAGATGGTCGTCATCCAGTTGTAGAAAATACATTGGGTCCTGGAGGGTTTGTCCCTAATGATACCTATTTGGACAACCAGGATGAACGTTTATGCTTAATTACTGGTCCAAATATGGGTGGTAAAAGTACCTATCAGAGACAAGTAGCTTTAATCGCCTTAATGGCCCAAGTAGGTAGTTTTGTTCCAGCAGCCCAGGCTAATATAGGTATTGTTGATAGAATTTTCGCGCGGGTGGGTGCATCGGATGATCTTACCTCAGGACAAAGTACCTTTATGGTTGAAATGTCTGAAACCAAACAGATTATTGATCATGCTACTGCGAAAAGCCTAGTCATCATTGATGAACTGGGCAGAGGAACTTCCAATTTGGAGGGTATGGCCATCGCCCAATCGGTTATTGAGTATTTACATAATAAAATTGGTTGTCGCACTCTGTTTTCCACCCATTACCATGAACTGGCTGAATTAGAAGGTATTCTTTCAGGACTGAAAAACTATGCCACTGCCGTGAAGGAACAAGGGGATGAAGTTGCTTTTCTGCGTAAGGTAGTTCGTTCTGCTGCAAGTAAAAGTTATGGAGTACACTGTGCCCGATTGGCAGGAGTACCTATAGAGATTATCAACAGGGCAGGGGAACTGGTAAAACAATTGGAATTTCATCAAAGGGCAGCTCAGGAAGTAGTGTCTGGCAAGATCCAAACAGCAGCTGCTGCCAGTGAGCAATTATCATTATTTACTACCACTGGAGAAGAAATAGTAGAAGAAATTTTGTCCTTAAATCTTAATCACATGACCCCAATAGAAAGTATGAACTTTTTAGATCGCTTGCAAAAAAAGTTGAGTAATAATTAATATTAGTATCCTTACTCTTTGCAAGAATTAGATAAATTATGATAAACTGAATTGATGGTCTATTCCAGAAGGTCAATTGTATACTGGGTGGATAACATCAGAATAAAAAATGTTAGGAGGCCCCGTCATGTTAATCGGCATAGATGTAGGTGGCACATGTACTGATGCCGTTCTACTGGATGGCGGTGCTGTTCGTGCGACCGCTAAGGTAGAAACACAGGATGACTTATTAATATCCTTAGGAGATGCGTTAGATAAGCTCCTCAGGGGAATTCCAAGTCATAGGATCAAAAGGGTCGTCTTTAGTACCACCATTGTTACAAATTTGATTGTAGAAAAGAAATATGACCCAGTTGGAGTAATTATTATGCCTGGGCCAGGACGGACTTTTTCAGAACTTAGGGAACAGGATAATGTGTTCAGTTTAAAGGGAGCGGTGGATTACCGGGGACGTGAAATCACTGCGCTGCAGAATGCTGAAATTGAGCAAGCACTGCAATGGTTGGAGAATAAAGGATATAACAAAGTTGCTGTGGTGGGTAAATTTTCTACCAGAAATAATAGCCATGAGAAAAAGATAACTGACTATATAACAAAACACCATCCAGACTGGCAAGTAGAAATGGGTCATAGAGCTGGGGGAAAATTAAATTTTCCCCGCCGTGTTGCCAATACTGTTTTATCCTGTGCTACCCGTGACAAATACCGTTATTTTGCTAATGCTGTGAGGGATGCACTGGCACGTAGAGACATACAGGCACCGGTCTTTATACTAAAGGCAGACGGAGGCACCTTACCTCTTACTACTTCCGAAGAGGTTCCAGTGGAGACAATTTTTTCAGGGCCAGCTGCCAGTACCCTTGGGGTCCAAGCCCTAACACCTCCTGGTGAAACTTCTTTGGTTGTCGATATTGGAGGAACCACCACAGATTTAGCATTAATTTTGTCTGGTACTCCTTTGTTAGCTTCAAAGGGAGTTAAGATTGGCAATCAATTTACCCAGGTCAGGGCACTGGCTGTACACTCGGTTCCCCTAGGCGGAGACAGTGTGGTGGAAAGGGTAGGAAAAGATTTTGTAATATATTCAGAAAGGGTTGGTCAGGCCTATTGTTTAGGTGGTCCGTTACCTACGCCAACGGATGCTTTACGTGTAATGGGTATATCTGAAATAGGTGACCAAGCCAGAGCCCATGAGGCCATGCATAACCTTGGGCTACCCTTGGGACTAAGTGCCAGAGAAGTAGCCCAAAACATCATAGATATTGTTGTTCAAAATATAGTTAATGCTATAGAACGCATGTTTCTGCAATGGGAACAGGAACCAGCCTATCGGGTGTGGGAAGTATTGCAGAAACAAAGGTTTCGACCCCGCAATGTAGTAGGTGTTGGGGGTGGAGCGGCTGGATTTGTGCCACAAATTGCTGCCAAATTAGATTGTCTGCCGATCCTGCCTCCCTTTGCACCCGTGGCAAATGCCATTGGAGCAGCAGTTTCCAAGCCTACAATTAGCGTTAATCTTATTGCGGATACAGAGAGACAGAGCTTTGTTGTAGAAGAAGAGGGTTATCAGGGTAAATTAACTGGTAAGCTTGATGAAATTTCAGCAGTGGAATTGGCAAAGAGTTGGATCATCCAACGGGCTGAGAAAATGAATTTGCTTGAATACACGGACAAAATAGAAATAATTAATCAGGATGTTTTCAATATGGTGCGTGGTTGGCATACCACAGGCAAGCTATATCATATTTCCGCCCAAACACCCAGGGGAATCTTATCCCATATCGATTCTGAGGGGGTGTTGAAAAATGAGTAAAAAAACAGGCATTATTTTTTTCCCAGCCTTTGACTGGGCAATTTCTCCAACTCACCCTGAGCGGGAGGAGAGACTCCTTTATACCAGGGATCAAATGTTTGAAGAAGGTATTTTGGATCTCCCGGAGATAGAAGAATATTCCCCGCGCTTGGCTTCACCGCATGACATTTCCCGGGTACATTTTTGTGTACCAGGCGTTGAGGATCAAGTATTGGACTCCCATCGTATTGCAGCTGGGGCTGCTCTGCTTCTGGGTGATAAAATAATGAGTAAGGAAATTAAAAATGGTTTTGCCTTGGTTCGTCCCCCAGGTCACCATGCCATGCGGGTAGTGCATGGGAATCGTGGCTTTTGTAATATTAATAACGAAGCTGTGTTGATAGAGTATATTAGGAAAACCTATGGGGTTAAAAAGATTGCCATTGTGGATACAGATGTTCACCATGGAGATGGTACCCAGGATATCTTTTATCATGATCCTGATGTACTGTTTATTTCTTTCCACCAGGATGGACGAACCATATATCCTGGAACTGGTTTTACCTACGAACTAGGAGGTCCTGGAGCTTATTGTTCAACCATTAATATTCCATTACCGCCGGGTGTTACAGACTCAAGCTTGCATTATGTGGTGGACAATCTTATCCTACCTATTCTAAAGGACTTTCAGCCTGATTTTATTGTTAACTCAGCTGGCCAGGACAATCACTTTACTGATCCCCTAGGGCAAATGAAGATTACTGCCCAGGGTTATGCTAGATTAACAGAAAAATTAAAACCAAATCTGGCTGTACTGGAAGGTGGCTACGCCATTGAGACAGCTCTACCCTATGTTAATCTGGCAATATTATTAGCCTTGGCTGGGAAGGACTATACTTCTGTGATTGAGCCAGAATATAATCTGGATCAATTTAAAGAAAATCCGAAAATAACATCTGAAGTTCATCGGATTGTAGGAGAATTACAAAATATATGGTCAAATCGAAACAAATTCGATAAGTATACCTTCACCAAGGGCGCAAAAATTTACCAAACAACTAAACCTATTTATTATGACACACATCATATAGAAGAAAAACAAATCGAAAGTGTTCATCTGTGTGATCAGTGCCCTGGTTTTATGAGTTATGATTCACAAGCATATCATCCCAATGGCAAGCATTATCGGATTTATGCCATAACTATACCCTTCCAGGCATGCAAAATATGTCAAAAAGAGGCCTGGGAGGAATATGAAAGGGCGAAGAAGGAAAAGCATTTCAATTATATTTACCTGCAGGATAAATTCACTGATACCTTTATGATTTATCATCGAGAGAAAGATAGAGAAGTTCGTTCTCAGGGTTAGGAGTGACAACTTGGCAAAGATTATCCTTTTGGATGAATCCATAGCAAACAAAATTGCCGCAGGTGAAGTGGTAGAACGTCCTGTTTCTGTTGTCAAGGAATTAGTTGAAAATGGCCTTGATGCTGGTGCCAGCAGAATAATTGTGGAACTGTCCCAAGGGGGTATGAACGGTATAAAGGTAGTGGATAATGGTGTTGGTATGTCCTGTGAAGATGCCAAACTTTGCTTTCAACGTCATGCTACTAGTAAAATAAAAGCTGCAGAAGACCTCAATAGTATCATGACCTTGGGCTTCAGAGGAGAAGCATTACCCAGTATAGCTGCCGTGGCTAAGGTAACCCTGACAACTAGGATAGAAAATGATCTTGCTGGTACAACTATTCAAATCGAAGGGGGCCATATACAAAGTGTGGTCCCTGTGGGTTGCCCCATAGGAACAACCATTGAAGTCAAGGAGATTTTTTATAATACGCCGGCCAGAAGAAAATTTCTAAAATCTGTGAATGCTGAGACCAGTCAGGTCAGTGATTTGATAACAAGACTTGCCATGGCTCGACCAGATGTTCGTTTTGAACTGTTCAGCGGCAGGAAGATGCTCTTCTTTAGTCCTGGAACTGGTTTCCTAAAGGATACTGTGGGTGTCATATATGGGTTAGATAACGTTAGGAGTATGTTGGAGGTAAACTACCAAGGAAAGCTTCTTAAATTAACTGGTTTAATATCTAAACCAGTTTTAACTAGAGCTTCACGGCATTATCAAAATTTCTTCTTAAACGGCCGTTATATCCGTAGTGGGTTTCTCTCGACTATATTGCAAAGGTCCTTTGATACCTTAATTCCTCCAGGCAGGTTTCCCATTGCCATTCTACATATAGATATTGACCCTAACCAGGTGGATGTAAATGTACACCCAACCAAAATGGAAGTACGTATGGCTAGAGAAAAGGAAATTGAAGAAGAATTAATGGAAGCTCTTAGTGATTCCTTAAATGTCTCTGAGGCAATCACGGGGTTGTGGGAAATAATGCCCGGCAGAAATGACTCTCAGCAAGCAGGGGCATATCCCTTGACTAAGGAAGCATCAGATAATAAAGAAGTCCCTGAAAAAGCAGAGGATGTTCATCCAACCAAGACAACCCAAGAGCAGTTAGTAATAACAGCCGCTCCCAAATATGACCAAGGGCAACCTCAGCTAAATACAGTAAGTAAAAATTCTACCCCTTTGGTAGAAACAAGCATATTACCAACTGAACAGAAATACTATTCCCAAAAAGAGCCCCTTACACCAGAGACTGAACAACGTCTAGAAGAAAACAATAATGATTACCAAACAAGAGTAAGATCAGATTTTCCCTCTTTGACGCCAGTTGGACAGATACCACCCACCTATCTATTGGCCTATGGTACAGGGGGTTTATATATCATTGATCAACACGCGGCCCATGAGCGTGTTCTTTATGAGAAGTATCTTAATGTGTTAAGTTCTAATGTAGAGGCACAATTGCTGCTTGAACCCATTACCCTAGAAATTCCTCATCATGAAGCTCGGTTGATTATTCAGCATATAATTGAGCTAAGTGAAATTGGTTTTATTTTGGAACATTTTGGCGGAGATACTTTTTTATTGAGGGGTGTACCTACTAATGCTATGTCCGAACCAAAGGATATTTTTTTAGATTTACTAGCAAGATTACAAGAGAGTTTTACACAAAAAATTGATAAAACCAAGTTTACCGATCAACTGGCAGCCTCTATGGCCTGTCGAGATGCAGTTAAAGCTGGAAAACATTTTGATGCTATAGAAACTAGGGCACTGCTCGAGTCATTAACCCTATGTCAAAAACCCTATACCTGCCCCCATGGTAGACCAACATTAATCCAAATTAGCCAAGAGGAGCTGAAAAAAAGGTTCAAGCGATGAATGGTTCCATTATTATTACCACAGCCGTAAGAAAAAGTAATCAACTGGAAGAAAAGGCCTTGCAATTAAGTCAAGAGCTAAATTTAGCCTACTATCCAAGAAAGAGATATTCAATTCCGGCTCTTTTAGAAATGAGCGGTGCCACTGCAATTTTACTGGTGAGTCTGCAACGATTATCCCTAGTTGTTGATGGTAAAGAGCTTTTTTTTCATCCAGGATTCGCCAAACTACGCATAAAGGAAATTGAGGCTGGGAAAACTGACCAAATGATTAAAGCGATGGATCTCCATGAGGGTGATACATTGTTAGATTGTACCTTGGGTCTGGCTGCTGATGCTTTGGTAGCCAGTTATGTGGTAGGTAACCGAGGTGGCGTGGTAGGGATAGAAGATTCAAGGCCTGTGGTGGAAATTGTCGGCCGAGGTCTGTGTACCTACACTGGGGAAGGGTCAGAGATGATAAATGCTATGCGTCGTATTAAAGTGATTAATGATCATCACCTTAATTACCTTCACAAGCTTCCTAGTAACTCCTTTGATGTGGTATACTTTGACCCTATGTTCAGAGTGCCTAAAATAAAATCTAGTTCAATGGCTCCATTGAGACTTTTCGCCAATAGCGATCCACTAACCAGTGAAGCTATTGACGAGGCAATTCGGGTGGCCAGAAAGAGGGTGGTCATGAAAGAAAGCAGTGAAAGTCAAGAATTCCAACGATTGAACTTTCACAGCGTACAAGGGGGGAAATATTCCCCAGTGGCCTATGGCATTATTCAAAAGGATGGTGTTTAAAATAGAGCCATTAAAGTCCTTAATAGCTATTGTTGGTCCTACTGCTTCGGGTAAAACAGATGTTGCTATAGAGCTAGCTAAAATGATAAAAGGTGAAGTTATATCTGCTGATTCCATGTTAGTTTATCGGCAAATGAATATAGGCACTGCTAAACCTACATTAGATGAAATGCAAGGAATACCTCACCATATGATTGATATTGTAGACCCAGATGAAGAATTCAGTGTGGCCATGTATCAAAGTGAGGTAGAGGAACTTATTAATGAAATTACTAATGTTGGCAATCTACCTATACTGGTGGGTGGAACTGGTTTGTATGTTCGGTCTGTAATTGATCATTATGATTTTACCCCACCATCAAAGGAAAATCATTTGAGGGAAGAACTTAAACTCAAAGCAGAAAGGGTAGGGCCAGAGGCTATGCACCGGAAGCTTTCTGAGGTAGATCCAGAATCTGCTTTGCGTCTACATCCCAATGATTTAAGAAGGGTTATCAGGGCTTTGGAAGTGTACTATCAAACCGGTAAAACAATTTCCGAATACCAGTACATTAATAAGGTAGACAAGCCGAAATATAACTTAAAGATGTTTGGACTAACCATGGATCGGCAATTACTATATAAAAGGATTGAACAACGTGTAGACATAATGTTGCAAAAAGGTTTAATAGATGAAGTGAAAAATCTGATGCAACAGTATGAAACATGGGGTACTGCACTTCAAGGACTAGGTTATAAGGAAATTATCGGTTATCTAAAGGGAGAATATTCCTTGCAAGAGGCAACAGAAATTCTTAAGCGTAACACTAGGCGTTTTGCTAAGCGTCAACTCACATGGTTTCGAGCAGACAAAAGGATTCATTGGGTAAACATAGAATGCTTTGAAAATAAAAAAGCCATTGCAAAGGAAATTGTGAAACAAATGGCAGGAGATTTATTAACTACGTAGAAAGAAATAAAAAAACATAAATTAGAAAATATTTACCATATGGAGGGAACCCTCATGACTAAACCCCAAATAAATTTACAAGATGCCTTTTTAAATCAAGTGAGAAAGGAAAATATACCTGTAACCATTTTCCTTATTAACGGATTTCAATTAAAAGGGATGGTTAGGGGTTTTGATAATTTCACTGTAATTTTAGAAAGTGACGGTAAGCAATTAATGGTATACAAACATGCTATCTCAACCATTAGTCCACTTCGACCGGTAAATACTTCCTTTTCGGAAAATAAAGCTTAAAATCAGGCCCTTTTATGCCCCTCCTGATGGAGGGGTTTTTGTTTTCAGGCAGGAATCAGCTATTTTTTCCACTAACACACCATGACCTACCATCACAAGTGAACGAAATATAGCTGGCCCCTAAAGCAGAAGGCTGACGACAAAGACTATTTTAAATTAGGTCACTATTAGATCCTCCGAGCGTATAATGTTACATGTGTTATATTTGCCCGGAGGTGACTCCCATGGTTAGAATAAGAATGTGGCAGAACCCACCAAGGCCAGAACTGCCAAAGCCGGGGGTAATAAAAAAACCTTCGTCTCCGAAACAACCGGTCCAACAAGGGAAAAACCAAAGTCCTGAGGAAATAAATCGTAAAGCCACCCAAGAGATTTTAGGTGAGTTAGATCAATTAATAGGTCTTAAAAGTGTAAAAAAACTGGTTAGGGAAATACAAGCCTTTGTTGAAATACAAAGGCTTAGACAAAAGGAAAAGTTATTATTTGAACCTATGGTTTTACATATGATCTTTAAAGGGAATCCTGGCACAGGGAAAACTACGGTGGCCAGAATTATAGGAAGGCTGTTCAAAGAAATGGGAGTTTTGCCTAAGGGACATTTAATTGAGGTAGAGCGGGCAGATTTAGTTGGAGAGTACATTGGACATACAGCAGCTAAAACCCGTGATCAGATAAAAAAAGCCATAGGCGGTATTCTTTTTATTGATGAGGCTTATTCTTTAGCCAGGGGTGGCGAGAAGGACTTCGGTAAGGAAGCTATTGACTCCATGGTTACCAGTATGGAAAATAATAAGGACAATTTAATTATTATCCTAGCTGGTTATCAAGATGAAATGAATTACTTTTTGGAAACCAATCCGGGACTGCGGTCTCGTTTTCCTATTCATATTACTTTTCCAGATTACTCCATAGAAGATTTAATGAATATTGCTAACCTCATGTTAAAACAAAGGCAATATTTACTGGCATCCCTAGCCGAAGATGAATTATCTAAAATCATAGAACAGCAGACTAAAAAGCATCAACACAGCGGAAACGCTCGTCTGGTACGAAATTTAATTGAACGCGCTATGCGCATGCAAGCAGTTCGCTTAGTAAATAAAAAAAATATTTCGCGACAGGATCTAATGACTATCCAGAAAGAAGACTTGACACAGGCCCTGGAGGAAATATAATACCTTCAGGGTCTAAATCTTTTACATAATGGAGGAATAATGCAGCTAAACATGTTAGACAAACTAGCAAATGAAGTAGAACTAGAGGTACAATCGGTCTACAGGGATATTGAATCAATGGCTATGATTAATCATCAAAGAATTCTGGAGGGGTTTCACCTGGCCAGAACTTCTGATTATCATTTGCGGGGCACCACTGGCTATGGTTATAATGATGCTGGACGGGAGGCTTTAGAACAAATATATGCCCACGTTTTTGGAGCTGAAGCAGCATTGGTTAGAGGACAAATTGTTTCTGGAACCCATGCCATAGCCATCGCTTTGTTTGGAATACTTAGGCCGGGGGATGAATTGTTAGCCATACAGGGAGCACCCTATGATACTTTAGAGGAAATCATTGGCAAGAGGGGAAATGCCTCTGGTTCCTTAAAAGATTTCGGTATATCTTATCAACAAGTGGAATTGACTCCCGAGGGAATGCTAGCTTGGGATGAAATAAAAAAAGCCCTAAAACCTAATACGAAGGTAGTTCTTGTGCAAAGGTCTAGGGGCTACGCTTGGCGACCCTCTTTAACCATGCAAGAGCTTGAAAAACTAATTGGCTATATCAAAAAGCTGGCACCCCATGTTTGCGTTTTTGTAGATAATTGTTATGGGGAGTTAGTAGAAACCTTGGAGCCAACAGCTGTAGGAGCAGATTTAAGTGCAGGTTCTCTAATGAAAAATCCAGGTGGAGGGTTAGCTCCCACTGGTGGTTATATTGTGGGAAGAAAGGACTTAGTTGAAGCGGCTTCTCACAGATGGACAGCACCGGGAATTGGGGCTGAGGTAGGACCATCCCTTGATCATCAAAGACTTTTATTTCAAGGCATTTTTCTGGCTCCGCACATTGTTGCCGAAGCCCTAAAGGGAGCAGTATTTGCCTCTAGATTATTTGAAAGATTAGGATTTAAAGTATCACCTACCTTTGATGAACCAAGATCAGACATCATTCAAGCCATTGCACTGGAGACGCCAGAGAGGTTAGTGGCTTTTTGTAAGGGGATTCAAGCAGCTTCCCCAGTGGATGCTCATGCTTTACCGGAACCAGATTATATGCCTGGTTACGAAGATGATGTAATCATGGCAGCGGGAACCTTTATCCAGGGGGCATCATTGGAATTGACCGCAGATGCTCCTTTGAGGAAACCCTATGCGGTTTATCTTCAGGGCGGATTATCAAAGGAGTATGTCCGTATTGGTGTAATAAACGCTGCTAAGAATGTATTACAAGTGAAATAGCCATCAGCCATCAGCCGTCAGTTTGGAAAAAGCCATGGGCATGGGTTTATTTGGAAACTATCCTCCAGGAATTAGTAAGTGCTATCGTTATCCCCCTGAGCGACTTTGGCGGAGCGCCGTTAATAACTCTTGACGAGTGGAGGGTGAAATCATCGGGGGGCACGCTCAAGGACGAGCGCGGGATAACGATAGCACCCCTCGCTGATGCAATATCCTATACACATGGTTTATAATGGTTTTTGACCAAGGGTCATAGAGGGTTAATATGAAACTTGGTAAATGTACTGGTTATTTTATGTGTCGAAATTTACCTGCATGTTCCAAGGGTATTAATGAAATAACTGGATGATGGGTATATAATAAAGGTGAGAGAGTGGTCTTACCTTAATTTTATATGGAGGGATTCCAATTGAGAGAGTATAGGGTATTATCCCCGACTGCCATTCTTGGATACGGTTTTCCCGAGGAATCTTTTAGAGCCGGATTGGATCGTAACCCGCATTTAATTGCCGTTGATGCAGGTTCTACGGACCCTGGGCCATACTATTTGGGTGCTGGTGTATCCTTTACTGACCGAGCTGCAGTAAAACGAGATTTAGAGTTGATGATAGAAGCAGGGTTGGCTAGAGATATTCCTGTTGTAATTGGTACCGCAGGAGGATGTGGAGCAGAAGCACATCTGCAGTGGAATATGGATATAATTTTAGAGTTAGCCCAGGAAAGAAGCTGGAGCTTTCCGTTAGGTGTTATCCATGCAGAGCTCCACAAAGACTATATTTTAAAGGCCTTTAGGGATAACAGAATTTCCCCCTTACATCCTGCACCAGAACTTACAGAAGATGAGATAACTGCCACTGAAAGAGTTGTCGGTCAGATGGGTCCCGAAGCAGTAATGGCAGTGTTAAAAAGGGGAGCTAAGGTTGTTCTGGCCGGCCGTTCCTATGACCCTGCGGTATTTAGTGCCTCTGCCTTGATGGAGGGATTTGATAAAGGTTTGGCCATACATATGGGTAAAATTTTAGAGTGTGGCGCAATAGCAGCCTCTCCCGGTAGCGGTAGCGATTGTTTGTTAGGAACCTTAAAGGAAGATTGTTTCATTGTAGAACCATTAAATCCTAACCGTTGCTGTACAACGACTTCGGTAGCTGCCCATACACTTTATGAAAAAACAAATCCCTATATCTTACCAGGACCAGGAGGGATATTGGACCTCAGTGAAACAACCTTTACACAAGAAAATGAAAGGGCTGTGAGGGTATCCGGAAGTAAATTTGTCCCCAGTGAAAATTATACAATTAAACTAGAAGGGGCTAAACGAGTAGGATTTCGTACAGTATCCATAGCTGGATGCCGTGATCCCATTATGATTGGACAGATAGATCATATTGTAGAGGCAGTGAGGGAACGGGTAAAAGACAATTTTAAACGTAACGGTTTTGAATATTTCTTACATTTCAACATATATGGCAAGAATGGAGTAATGGGTAATCTAGAACCCCAGAGGTCAGTAATTACCCATGAACTTGGCATTATTATCGAGGCAGTGGCAGAAACCCAAGATATTGCCAATACCATCTGCAGTTTTGCTCGGTCCACCATGCTTCACTACGGCTATCCGGGTCGTGTGGCTACGGCTGGCAACTTAGCCTTTCCCTATTCCCCTTCGGACTTTAAGGCTGGGGCTGTTTATAACTTTAATATATATCATTTATTGCAGGTTGATGATCCCGTTGCATTGTTTCCATCAGAAATAATTAATGCAGGGGAGGGAAGGTAATGCCAAAGGTTAAATTAACTGAATTGGCCTCGGTCATTAGGAGCAAAAATTCTGGCCCCTATGAGTTAACCTTAGATGTTATATTTAAGGATCAGAAGTCCTTTGAAGCAGCGTGTCGTGCGAAGATAATTAATAATACCACCATTGCTAAATTATATGGTATTCCTGAGACTGATGTCATAGGGATTGTCGAATTTTGTCCTGCTTATGCAATAAAAGCTACCATAGTTAGGCCATACCCCTCTGGAGCCTTAGGAGAAACCGATGTATACGGTGCCCAACAGCATGCTCCTTTATTAGATTTAGAACTGGAAACTTAAAACATAATTGGTCATACCAATTTCGGCAAAATATACATAAATTCGAGGTTTGTCCCAAAACAATTAGAAAATCAGAAATAACTTATATTTTACAGTAATTTAGCAAATTTACAAATTGGGTTTATAGACTATATAATAAATATAAAATACAAGAATTTAAATTGGGAGGAGATAAGCCCTTGTTTTGCAACGATGATCAGCCTATGTTTAACATAGGCGTTATTGCCGAACTTTTAAAGGTGCATCCAGAAACCCTACGCATTTGGGAAAAACACAAATTAGTTGAACCTGCCCGTCGAAATAAACAACGATTATACAGTAATAACGATGTAAAGAGGTTACAATTTATTCATTATCTTATTAATGAAAAGGGCTTGAATATTGCAGGTGTACTACAGATTATTAGTATGTATCCCTGCTGGGACACCAAGCATTGCGCGGGTGGTAGTCAACCAAAGGGCGAAAATGTAAATCTTAATAAGCCCTGTTGGAAAGAGCAAGGTACTTATTGTTATGTGATTGAGGATAAGGCAGACCACTGCGGTATGTGTCCACACTACAATAAGGATTGTCAAGCAAACTAGCAAAGTTGATGTAAAATATAAAGGTCGCTTAGCGACCTTTATATTTTTCTCATTAATCCAACCACCTTGCCAAGTATTTTAACTTCCCGCACATAAATTGGTGACAAAAGGCTGTTTTCAGGTTGGAGTCTTATACAATTTTTCTCTTTAAAAAATCTTTTCACTGTGGCTTCGTCTTCTATTAAAGCAACTACTATTTCACCGTTATTGACTGATTCTTGTCTTCTTACTAGGACCAGGTCTCCAGGCAAAATTCCTGCTTCTATCATACTGTCACCCCGAACGGTGAGCATGAAAAAATCTCCGTAACCGGTAAAACTCCTGGGCAGAGTAACCTTCTCATCATAATTTTCAACTGCTAGCAGGGGATTACCAGCGGCTACTTCACCCAGCATAGGAATGTTTAGCATTTCATCAAATTGGCTAACTGTCTGTTTTGAGGATGAAGTAGAGTTCGTTTCAACTACCTCAGTGTTTATTATTTCGATGGCTCTGGGTTTGGTAGGATCTCTTTTCAAATAACCTTTTTGCTCTAATCTCTTTAAATAAGAATGAACGGTAGAACTAGATGAAAGACCAACAATTTCCCCAATTTCTCTAACTGATGGTGGATAACCCTTTTGTTTAACATTTTCTATGATAACTCTTAAGACTTCTGCTTCTCTAGTATTTAACACAAGAGTCCACAACCTTTCACAGTCAAAAAATCATTAAACAATATTTGGTATATTATATCATATTTCAGAGCAAGATAAAAACATTTGTTCGATCCAAGGAAATAATAAAGAGGTTTTTCTTGGTAAAAAGCGAATAGGAGTAATAGCAATGTAATATGTGCAAGATTAATGGCAGGATATTCTCAAGAAACAAGGTTATATAGCATTCATATTGCAATGAGTTTAAATATATTTAATAGGGAGGTTTGGACCATTAGAACCATAGACTGTGACGCAATCATAGCTGAGGTTGCCCGTTTGTGTCAGGAGGCCAACTTTAAACTGGAAGATGATGTTGTAAATTCTTTTAAACGTTCCTGTGCTGCTGAAGTTTCGCAAAGTGGTAAAGAAATTCTTAATATGTTGGTGGAAAATGCAGGAATAGCCGCTTCTGAATCAATACCAATGTGTCAGGATACCGGAGTTGCAGTGGTATTTGTTGAATTAGGTCAAGAGGTACATATTGCCAAAGGCAATTTATATGATGCCATTAATGAAGGAGTTCGTAAGGGTTACGCAGAAGGGTACTTAAGAAAATCAATGGTGGGACACCCACTGGAAAGAGTAAATACCGGTGATAATACACCTGCTGTAATACATACAAGCATTGTACCAGGAGATAAAATCAAATTAACTGTTGCACCTAAGGGTGGTGGCAGTGAAAATATGAGTACATTAAAGATGTTGAAACCAGCAGAAGGTGTTGAAGGAGTAAAGAAATTTATTTTAGATACCATTCAGACTGCTGGTCCAAACCCTTGTCCGCCATTGATTATTGGGGTGGGCATTGGCGGTACAATGGAAAAGTGTGCCCAGTTAGCCAAAGAGGCTTTGTTAAGACCAGTTGGTAAGCCGCATCCACTTCCCGATATTGCGGAACTGGAAAAAGATTTACTTGAGAAAATTAATAAATTAGGTATTGGCCCTTCTGGGTTAGGGGGTAGAACCACTGCTTTGGCAGTTCATATAGAAATTTTTGCATGTCATATTGCAAGCCTGCCTGTTGCAGTGAATATTAACTGCCATGCCGCCAGACATAAATCTGTGATTATATAGGGAGGATTACCTGTGACACGAGTTTGCTTAACAACTCCACTTTCAGATGAGGCAGTAAGGGCCCTTCGTATAGGACAACAAGTTCTTATAAGTGGTGTTATTTACACTGGACGGGATGCAGCCCATAAAAGATTAGTAGAATTATTGGATCAAGGAAAAGAGCTGCCCATTGATTTAAAGGGGCAGATTATATACTATGTTGGCCCTTCTCCGGCACCTCCGGGTAAGGTGATTGGATCTGCGGGGCCTACCACCTCTGGTCGGATGGATGCTTATACACCATTATTAATTGAACAAGGTCTTAAGGGAATGATAGGAAAAGGAGCTAGGTCAGAAAATGTAATCAAGGCCATGCAAGAATACGGTGCAGTTTATTTTGGGGCCATTGGAGGAGCTGCTGCACTTATTGCAAGGAGTATTCAAGAAGCAAAGGTAGTAGCATATCCTGATTTGGGACCAGAAGCTATTCATAGATTGGTAGTAAAAGATTTTCCTGCCATTGTTGTAAATGATATTTTGGGTGGAGATCTATATCAAGAAGGGAAAAAGTTATATACGTTAGAGTAAACTCATTTACTCTAACGTAATTTTTTATTTTTAGAGGCTAATTGTTTTAAAAGCAATTTGTATACATGATAATGTAGCTGTTTCATTAGTCATTTCTGCTTATTATGATATAATTTTCCTTGGAACAATTTTCACGGAGGGTGTTGAGTCCTAGATGAGTACCACAAATCATTTCTTTATTCGTAAACTCCATTCATTTTTAGGGCTGTTTCCCATTAGCATTTTTCTTTTGGAACACTTGATAACCAATTCACTGGCAATCATTAGCCCAGACAAGTTTAATGCCGCAGTACTATTTTTACAAAACATTCCTTATTTAAACCTAATAGAAATCTTAATCATTGCTTTACCCCTTATAATTCATGGGATTTATGGACTCTACATTGTATACATAGCTAAAAATAATCTATTGCGTTATTCCTATCTCAGAAATTGGATGTTTTATTTGCAAAGGGTGACTGCTGTGATAACTTTATTATTTGTTGTCATTCATGTATGGCAACTGCGGGTGGCTCACTCTTTGTATGGTTTGGAGATAAATTTTAATACTATACAAAATCAGTTGGCTGATCCCCTTTGGTTTATCTTTTATATTATTGGCTTGTTTGCTACAACCTTTCATTTTGCTAACGGTCTATGGAATTTTACTGTCAGTTGGGGGATTGTTGTGGGAGAGCAGGCCCAGACCTTTACTTGGAAATTATGTATGCTCCTGTTTTTATTAACTTCTTTTGTTGGCCTAGTGGAAATATGGGCCTTTAGCCAATAAGCCTGGAGGATTAATGATGCAGAATAATCTTATTATCGTTGGTGGTGGCTTGGCCGGTTTAATGGCAACTATAAAGGCCGCTGAAATGGGAGTTAAGGTTCAATTGTTTTCGTTAGTTCCGGTAAAAAGATCCCATTCGGTATGTGCCCAGGGAGGTATTAATGGTGCTGTTAATACCAAGGGGGAGGGAGATTCCCCTTGGATACACTTTGACGATACTATTTACGGTGGCGATTTCCTTGCCAACCAAACTCAAGTCAAAGATATGTGTGAGGCTGCACCGTCAATAATTAACCTAATGGATCGTATGGGAGTTATGTTTAATCGAACCTCCGAAGGCTTACTAGATTTCAGGCGTTTCGGCGGCAGTAAACATCACAGAACAGCCTTCGCCGGTGCCACCACCGGTCAGCAACTATTATATGCCCTGGACGAGCAAGTTCGTCGCTGGGAAGTAGCTGGTTTTGTTGAAAAATATGAAGGTTGGGATTTTTTATCTATCGTACTGGATGATGATAATATTTGCCGGGGTATTGTGGCTCAGGACCTTAAAACCATGGAAATTCATTCTTTTCCCAGTGACGCAGTGGTTTTTGCCACTGGTGGATGTGGTATGGTTTTTGGTAAAAGTACAAACTCCACCATTAATACAGGTTCTGCAGCCAGTGCTGTTTATCAACAGGGGGTATATTATGCTAATGGTGAAATGATTCAGATACACCCCACGGCTATTCCCGGTGATGATAAACTCAGATTAATGAGTGAGTCAGCTCGGGGTGAAGGTGGTAGAGTTTGGACTATAAAAGATGGGAAGCCATGGTATTTCCTAGAAGAATGGTATCCGGCCTATGGTAATTTAGTTCCCAGGGATATCGCAACCAGGGCAATTTATAAAGTGTGCTACGAGTTAAAACTTGGTATTGAAGGCCAAAATATGGTCTATCTTGATGTTTCCCATATTGACCGTAATATACTTGATAAAAAGTTGGCTGGCATACTGGAGATTTATGAACGTTTCGTGGGGGATGATCCAAGAAAGGTCCCCATGAGAATCTTCCCTGCAGTTCATTACTCCATGGGTGGCTTATGGGTGGACTATAATCAGATGACGAATATTGCTGGGTTGTTTGCTTGTGGCGAATGTGAATATCAATATCATGGTGCCAATCGACTGGGAGCAAACTCTCTATTATCCGCCATATATGGGGGGATGATCGCTGGGCCAAATGCTGTTCAATATATCCATTCGCAAAAAAAATCTTCTCAGGATATCGCCCCCAAAATATTTGAGAACCAGGTGAAAAATCACTATTCCTTAACGGAGAAAATTTATAAAGCAGATGGCAATGAGAATGTTTACAAGCTTCATGCTGAATTAGGTAAATGGATGACAGAAAACGTTACAGTGGTACGCTATAACAAAAAGCTACAAGAGACAGAAGCTAAAATTCAAGAATTAATCCAGAGATGGTATAAAATTGGACTTTCTGATCAGAGTAGGTGGGCCAATCAAGAACTGGTTTTTACCCGCCATCTATGGCACATGTTACAATTGTCTCGGGTGATTACCCTTGGTGCCCTCGCTCGTAATGAAAGTAGAGGAGCCCATTATAAACCGGAATATCCTGACCGTGATGATGAAAATTGGTTAAAAACTACTATGGCCAAGTTCACTGCCGATGGTCCACAGCTGAGCTATCAAGAAATTGATACTTCGCTGATTAAACCTAGACCACGCAGATATGATATTGATAAGACGGCGGTGAATAAATGAGTAAGCAGGTATCTTTAAAGATTAAGCGTCAGCTTGATGCAAACCACCAATGCTATTGGGAAGAATTTATTATTCCTTATAAGGAAAAAATGAATGTTATTTCTCTTTTGATGGAGATTCAAAAAAAACCTGTCAATGCTAAAGGGGAACCAACTACACCGGTAATTTGGGAATGTAATTGTCTGGAGGAGGTTTGTGGTGCCTGTACCATGGTGATCAATGGAAAGGCACGGCAAGCTTGTTCGGCATTGGTTGATCAGCTTCAACAACCTATTGTGCTGGAACCTTTAAGCAAATTCCCCATTGTCCGTGACTTAATGGTTGATCGTTCTATTATGTTTGAAAATCTAAAGAAGGTTAAGGCATGGATTCCCATTGATGGAACACACAACCTTGGGCCGGGGCCACGCATGGCCCAGAAGATTCAGGAGGAATCTTATCCAATATCACGATGTATGACCTGTGGCTGCTGCATGGAAGCCTGCCCTAATGTAAATGAAAAATCAAAATTTATGGGACCAGCTCCACTGGCACAGACTATACTATTCAACTCCCATCCAACAGGATTTATGAATCGAGAAGAAAGGTTGGATGCAGTTATGGGAGAGGGTGGAGTTACCGATTGTGGTAATTCCCAAAATTGTGTAAAAGTATGTCCCAAACAAATACCATTGACCAAAAATATTGCGCAGTTAAACAGAGATACCATTGTATACGGTATAAAAAGATGGCTAAATAGGTAAAATAAGGATATTTACCTATTGAATACCTACTTATATCTCCGATTACTTTATTCCATGGCATCAGTCATAAACCTCTGATGAAAATAAGAAGGCCATGTGCCGTGGGCCATGAGCTTAAGAACTTTAAGATTAACATGCACAAAAAGCCCATGGCCCATGGCTCAAGGCCTGTATAGCTGATGTATAACAGCTAAAGACATATTATAAATAACTAATCACAGATTAGTACAGGAGGATTAAAATGAGAAGAAAAAAAATTACTGTTGTAGGTGCTGGTAATGTAGGAGCAACCTGTGCTCACTGGGCTGCTGCAAAGGAACTTGGTGACATTGTCTTGATTGACGTGGCCGAAGGAATACCTCAAGGAAAAGCTTTAGACCTGATGGAAGCAGCTCCGGTAGAAGGATACGATAGTATAATTATTGGTACCAATGATTATGCTGATACCGCTGATTCTGATGTTGTGGTTATTACTGCGGGAATGGCCCGTAAACCTGGTATGAGTAGGGATGATCTATTAAATATCAACGCAGGAATTGTGCGTAATGTTACAGAGGAAATAGTTAAATACTCTCCCAATGCCTACATAATAGTGGTTACAAATCCTGTGGATGTAAGTACCTATATTGCTTATAAAGCCAGTGGATTTACACCCAATAGAGTATTTGGTTTATCAGGGGTGCTTGATTCCGCTCGTTTCCGTACCTTTATAGCTAGGGAGTTAAATATTTCCTTTGAAGATGTAACCTCCTTTGTTTTAGGTGGTCATGGAGATGATATGGTTCCGATGGTTCGTTACACCTATGCTGGAGGTATACCAGTGGAGAAGCTGATTCCAGCGGATCGTTTAGAATCTATGGTGGAACGTGCCAGAAAGGGCGGTGCTGAAATAGTTAACTATTTGAAGACGGGAAGTGCCTACTATGCACCCAGTGCTTCCGTTATGCAAATGGCTGAGTGCATTCTGAAAGATAAGAAACGTATCTTACCAGTTTCAGCTTACTTACAAGGGGAATATGGTGAGAATGATATCTTTTCTGGAGTTCCCGCTATCATTGGCGGAAACGGCGTAGAAAAGGTCATTGAATTGGATCTAAATAACGACGAACTAGCTGCCCTCAAAAAATCAATTAATTCGGTAAGAATGAATATTAATAAACTAAAATAATATTAATGGTAATAAAAACGTTAGAACCTCCTAACGTTTTTATTTACTCATTCAGAAAGTATAAAAATTATATTA
This sequence comes from Desulfotomaculum defluvii, assembly GCF_054657375.1. NCBI lineage: Bacteria > Bacillati > Bacillota > Clostridia > Eubacteriales > Desulfotomaculaceae > Desulfotomaculum > Desulfotomaculum defluvii. Next base: position 778,218 of record NZ_BAAHYV010000007.1, read on the forward strand.
ATAGAATAAAAGAAAATACTAAGGCTTACGCCAAGTCTCTTGTGAACTATAAGATATGGCGTAAGCCAAGTTTTTTCTTTTATATTGGCCTCGATAACTGCTATAATGAATTTAGAGTCGTAATATGTCAATATATGAAAGAATCATAGGAGAGGTCACACTATGTCGAACAAAACCTCCGAAATTATTAAAACAATCCCAGGTATACTGTTTATGTTTGCAATTGCTATGTTTACCATGGGTGGGGAGGACCTAGGTATTCCGTGGCCAGGTTTGGAAGCATACATAAAAAATATCAACTATAATATAATTAAAGTTTTGCCTCTGAATTATATTTTTTTATGTATTTTATTTGGTATTCTAATTGCAAATCTATTTAAATTACCCAATTGGTTATTGGCAGGCGTAACAACATCACGTATGTTCATAAAAGTTGGGGTTATTTTGCTGGGTTCTCTCTATAGTTTTAAAGATGTTGTTAATTTAGGCGCAACTGCAATATTTTTGATTCTTTCCTTTGTAATTCTAACCCTAACCATTACTTTGTGGTTAGGAAAGAAAGCTAATATGGATTCTGCTTCTGCTGCGGTATTAGCTGCGGGTACTTCTGTTTGCGGCGTATCAGCCATTGTGGCCACAGCTCCTGCAGTGAGAGCTAAGACAACAGATGTTGTATTTTCAATTGCAACAATTCTTAGTTTTGGTGTAATTTCAATCATTTTATTCCCTGTGATTGGAAAAATACTCAATTTAAGTGCCCATCAATTTGGTGTATGGTCAGGTACAGGTATACTAAGTTCTGGACAGGTTTTGGCAGTGTGTTTGATCTTTGATCCAGGAACTGCTAACCATGCATCCGTCAGTTTGAAGACCGGAGAAATATACAATTTGGCCCGTGTTATATTTTTACCCTTTGTAGTACTTGCTTTAGCAGTTATGAACAGTCGCTCAGCAAAATTATTTGATGAACACATAACCATTCACACAGGATTGTGGAGTAAATTTCCCCTTTTTGTGCTGGGTTTTTTGATCATGGTTTTTATAACTTCCTTTGGTCTGTTAGGACAGGTTTCACCACCATCTCCTGAGCTAATAACTATACGAAAATTATATAACTGGTTTTTTGCCATTGGTATTACTGGGTTAGGCATGCAAATATCTTTCCCAGAACTCAGGAAAGCAGGGGGTAAGCCATTAATTGTGGGATCAATAGCTGCGGTAATAAAAGCATTGCTAGCACTTATTGTTGTTCTTTTATTAATCCCGGAAAAACCTTAGTAGAGGTGAGGCTATGCAAAATAGAAGGGATAGGTCCGAAGATAGGGAACCTAGGTTATTTTCTTTGTTTGCTACAGAAAGAATGGAGGATTATGCCGCACTATCTATAGCTCTATTAGTATTAATTATAGTTTTAATCGTTCATCAAAATTGGTAAAAATATAAAGCAATAACCCTTACTCGGTAAGGGTTATTGCTTTTATGATATAGATTCAGTTAACAAAATAACTAAGGTACCTACATATATTCCATCATCGTCATAGATGGGTGTAATGTCACAGCTATGACCGTTTGATGTTTGAACTCTTTTAGAAAGTCCCGTGTCTATATTATTATAAATAATGGTAGCTAATTCCCGATCTATTACTTCTATACTTGCACCGGTTGTTAAATTATTGAGTAAACACTTAGCTATTAAGTTTGATAGCATAACCTCATGGTGCTTGTTGAAAAAGACAATACCCTGTGGTAATAATTCAATTAGTCTATTCAACACTTTATGATCAATGCTACTATTATCCTCTGTATTTCTAATAACGGTTAAGGATCCTAGAATTTTATTGTTTTTAATAATGGGTGAGTGGATAGCCTTTAATATTTTGTCTCTAAACATTACTGTGAAGATAAAAGATTTCTCTTGTTCTTCTCGGTAATCCCCCACACTTCCTAAGATTTCTTTAAGCATTACATTTCTTAAGGTATTTTTTCGATCGGCAAAGATATTATGGGCAGCTTCATTGGCAAAGAGTATAGTATCTGTATTATTGGCGATGATAATACCTTCGTTAATTTGGTTTAGGATAGCGAAATCAATATTCTCAAAATAGGTTTTGGCAGTGTTTACCCCCCAAAACTCCACAAGTAACTCATATAGGCAAATATATAATGCAAAGACTAAAAATAAAATAGTGAAAACACGAAAAACTTCGAAGTCAGTTGATTTTAAAAATACAAAAACTTTCCAGTTTTCCTCTAGATTATTTGAATATATATTATATCTGTTTTTTTCTTCGTAGAAGGTTTCTGTGCTAAGATCAAAGTATTCAGAGGATATATTATCAAAGGGCCAGATAACAGCTTTGTTAAATTGATCAAACACAGCTATCTTGTAATTTGGACTTAGGAATTCTTGGATTATCTCATTTTTATACTGATCAATGCTAAAATCTAGGACTAGGATAAGATTATTAAATTCAACCTTTTTTCCTAATGGAATAGCTAGACTTATAATATCTTCCTCAGCCTGGGAACCCTTATAAATACCAGAAACTGCTATTTCAAACAGATGCAATTTTGCTGTTTGGCTTGTAATTTGTTCTATATGTTTCTGGTTATAATCCTTTGTTGTAGAACTCAAAACTTTTCCATCTTTTTGCATAATGTATACATTGGTAATGCGCGGATCGATGGACATTAGATTTTTCAGATCCAGTGGATAATCTCCAGTACTTGTATTTTCAAATTTATTTGCAGCATTGACCGTTGTTACTTTCAAGTTACTCAGATAATTATTTGTTTTATTAGCAGCAACTTCTTTGATTCCAGTTTCGTACTGAGTCAGAACTTTATTAGTATGGCGAAATTCCATAAAGGAAAATATGATAAAAATACTTACCAAAGAAACTGTAAGTAGTGTAGAAAAGATAGGTTTAAATTTTTGCGAAGAATTTTTCATATTAGTTTCTCCATTAATTACTACTTTATTATTCCTTTTCTGACAGCTATGGTTAAGGCTTCCTCTACAGAGTGGACATTTAATTTTGAGAAAATCTCTCTTAGTCTTCTTCTAAAGGTAGATAAACTAATAAATAATTCTGTTGCAATTTCCTTCTGACTTCTCCCGCTAGTAAGCAATTGTAGAAGTTGTATATCTTTTTCAGACAATCCCGAATCCGCTAAATTTAGAAGGGTATCAGCATTAAGTCCAGGGTAAAGGTAGGATCCTCCCCTATATGTCATTACAATTGCTGATTTTATCTCGTCAAAGAAGGCGTATTTAGGTACAAAGCCCTTAACACCACATTCCATAGCTTTTTTAATAAAGATTGGATCGTCATAGGTGGTTAGTGCAACATGTTTTATTTGAGGATATTGTGTTTTGATTTTACTAACTAAGTCGAGGCCATCTCCATCTGGAAGGCCTATATCCATCAGAATTACATCCACATCCTTTGAAATTTTGGCCATTGCTTCTTGGCATGAGCCAGCTTCTGCCACTACCTTAATATTTTCTTCCAGTTCCAATAATTTTTTTAATCCTTCTCGGAATACATTATGATCTTCTATCAACATGGTTTTAATTTTGTTCATCGCTCTGGCCTCCTGGTATTATAGGAACATTAAGTGTAACACAAAAACCGGTATCACAATACCCAAATACTATTGTCCCACCAATAAGGTTTGCACGTTCTCTCATACCCCATATTCCTTTGCCAGCTACAAAGTCACCTTCATTACCACCGTTGTCCATTATTTCAATAATTAAAGTATCATGTTCTTTAGTGAAGTTGATATCTACCTCAGTGGCCCTGGCATGCTTAACTATATTACTTAGTGCTTCTTGAATGATACGATAAATAATAATCTCATCTTTCCTTTTTAATTTTAGAGACCTATCTTGGTAGAAAATAAAAACCTTGATGTTATTTAACTTTTCAAATGTAGTAATATAGGATTCTAAAGCAGAAATTAGCCCAACCTTGTCAATTAAATAAGGGTGGATATCATTCATGATGCCTCGCATTTCAATGGCAGCATTTTGGCAATGATTACGCAGATCACTAAGATTTTGTAGTAATTGTTCTCCTTTTAGATCTCCGTTTTTGTGTAAGCGAAGATTATAATCTAGAGAATGAATAATCGTTGACATATAACGGGCTATCCAGTCATGAATTTCTATGGATATTCTCTTGCGCTCTTTTTCTAGTGTATCCAGTAAAAGGGGTTTGTCTTTTTGTCGATTAGCAATTCTTGATACCATCATTGCTCCAATAAATCGATCAAATAATTTAATAGGAACATAATCTACGGTTAAATCTAGGGGTCTACCATCATCTTTATAAGTTACTTTATTTTTTAATAATTCCTTTTGGTACATTAAGGAATGAAATAAGGGTTGAATGGTGCTTTGTAGTCTGGGAAAAAACTCAGGAAACTGTTGTATATTCTTATTGATTACTTTCTCAGGAAGTAATCCAAAAAAATCTTGTGCTGATTTGTTGACATATTTTACATCACCATTATGATCAATAAATATCACAGCATCATCTGAGTACTCTGCTAACTCATTTGTATATAAGCATTTTTCCATTAAGGGTTTAAACAGTAAATACAATACATATGGAAGAATAATAAAAGAAGAAATTAAAATAAAGAGTAATAATATTATTTTGTTATCAATATTCAATAAGGTAGTCTCAAAGTAATTATTCATTTGTGCATTGTGACCTTTGTGAATATTGTTTAGTTTATCTTTAATCTCACTAGTTAATTCCTTATTCTTAGAATACAGATATTCAATATTTGTTTGTGAATATTCTTTTGACTGTATAACTGGTATAACCTCTAAAGTGGCAAAGGATATAAAAGATTTACTTAAATCAATTAATTGTAATACATCTTGGTTGCTAGATAGAGTTGGGGAATTGTATACTTCTGTTTGCTTGTTTATGAACAAAGAACTTTGCTCATAATAATTTTCCAAGTAACTTTGTTCTCCTAAGATAATATAATCTTGTAAACTTGATGTCATATTATCTATATTTGTTAATAGTTGGTCGAAATCTGCAAGTTGTTCCTGGAAAGAATGTATTTTATCTACTTGAGCATAGGTTTCTGAAAATTTTTTAAATAAACCTACTGAACAAATAAAAGTCAAGGCCAGTAAGACTATAAAAATACTTAAAAGTCTTTTATTAAGTGTCATAATTACACCGCTTCTTATTTTTTAGCTAAAAAATTCGACAAATGATTGTGAAAATCCTTTTTATTATTATCTATAAAAGATAGATTGTTTATCCAAAATTTAATAACGTCAGATATAAGACGTTATTTTTGAAATGCATAAGACGCAAAAAGAATCACCCATATGACACAAAAGTGCCATCTGGGTGATTGCTATTTTTCAATGTTGGTCCAATACATTGACCATAAACTAAAAAGTAAATAATATGTATTTAATCAATAAAAAACACATATCTACACATAAAAGTAATAATTGTAACAATGTAATCTTCAAAACTAAATTAAATAGGAGGTTATGTTGTGTTAAATACAAATCAAAACATAATTGAAAAGAAGGAAAAGCTTGTAAAGTGGTATGGGTGGGTGTTTATATTTGTTATATGTATAACACCTTTAGTTATAGTGGTATTGCCTAAATTGATGTTTAATGTCGGACGAATTAATAAAATTCTTCGTGAATCCATCATTCCGAATGATAGTGCACTAAGTTGTAAGGTTATTGATGTTGGATGGGAAAAACATATTGATGGTGATCTAGGTTGTATTGAAGGCAATATTGAAGTAGAAAGTATAGATGGATCGATAGTAAAATGTAAGTTTATAAAATATGTTGGCCCAAAACATTGTCAAACCTATAGTGTAAAATATAATGATCAAATATTACTAACGGGAAGCTATAAAGATGATCTTTTTTTAATAAGAAGCTTGGAAAACATAACAAATAAGTATAAATATACTACGGAACCTCAGGTTTCAGTGTATTAAGTTAAATTTTAATAGAAAGGGGGAACAGATAACACAAGGTTTATCTGGTTTATTGATAGTTAAATATTTACATGGAGGTGTATTAACTTGGCCCAAACGCAAGTCAGCCAAATACAAAGTCAGAGCCTAGCTGCCCAGTTTACTAAAGCAATACCAGGATTAATTCTTGTTGCATTACTTGCTGTTGCTGCCATGTGGGGTGAAGGTTATCTAAAGGAGAATCATAAGGCTTTTTATGATGCTACTCTCCTAAACCATATCTTATTAGCTATTATTTTTGGTATGATTATTCGTAATACAGTAGGGGTTCCCTCACTTTTGGAACCTGGCCTTAAATACTCTACTATTTTAACAAAAGCAGGTATTGTAATTATGGGTACTAAATATACCTTGGCTTCTTTAGTTAAAGTAGGCAGCGTTAGTATGATTTTCATTACTGTCACTTTGTTTGCCACTGTATTTTTAACCTTCTGGTTACGTAAACGGTTTGAAATGACCGACCCTTTAGCTGGATGTTTAGCTGCTGGTTTTTCGATTTGCGGTGTTTCAGCTACTGTTGCTACTGGTCCTGCAGTAAAAGCTAAGGGACAGGAAATGGCCTATACCATTGCAACAATATTAATTTTTGGTTTGATAGCATTATTTACTTTCCCTGCATTAGGAAAAATGATGGGCCTAACCGAGAATCAATTTGGCGCCTGGGTTGGTGTTGGTATTGTTAACTCTGCACAGGTATTGGCTGCAGGTATGGCCTATGGTGAAGAGGCAGGTTTGATGGCTGGTATATATAACATGGGTCGTGTGGTATTGCTTCCTTTTGTTGTATTATATGTAGTTATGGCTGTGCTGAAAAATAACAGCAGTGCGGCCCAAGGTATCAATAAGACTCAATTTATCATGGACAAATTCCCAGTCTTTATTTTAGCTTTCTTAATTGCTGTACTAGCCAATACTGCAGGTCTTTTCAGCAAAGAAGAAGTAAAAATGGCTGGTGAGATTATGAACTGGTGCTTTGCTTTAGGTTTTGCCAGCATTGGTCTAACAACTAGATTTTCTGATATGAAAGCTGCTGGTAAAGATGGTATAATTTTAGGGTTTGTCGTTGGTGCGGTCAAAGCTGTGTTTGCACTGTTAATTGTTAAGTTTTTGTTACCCTTCTAAAACTAATTAGTTAAATAATAAGTGGAGGTGTTGGTAGTGGCTGAAAAAAAAAGTTCAGCAATTGATGAACAAAGAGCTGCTGACCTCAAGGTTAGAAAGCAAGACTATATGGTAATTGGATTAGGACTGCTAATGATATTAGTGGCTAAGGTCGTAGCATAATATATTTTCAGGATACATGATTATGGCAGGCTAGGGAAGGATGATTCTCTACCCTGCCATAATTATTACTTGCATAATTGGGGGGGCAACTGTGTTTAAAAATATATTACTGGCTGTTCATGGCGATGAAAATAGTGAGTTTTTAGAAAAGGTATTGGAACTGGTTAGACTATCCAAACCAGAGATAACTCTACTACACGTGACAGAAACAAGTTTGAGCCATTATGGTTATGTTGATCAGTTGGCCAGTGCCATAACAAAGGATCAGTTTATTGGATATATATATAATATGGCTAATGAGCGAAAAAACAATATTTTTAAAGATTTTAAGGACAGGGCAGGAGACTTAGGTTTAAGTTTTCACTGGCGTGTAAGGGAAGGGAAGCCTCAAATAGAAATTGTAGAAGAATTTCAACAAGGGAGTTATGATCTACTAATACTTGGGACAAAGCCAAAATCCCCGGGCAACACTTCAAGTAAAGTGAAAGAGAAGGTTTTAAAGGAAATATCAAGTTCAATCTATATTTTAAAGTAAATTTTTATAGATGACAGATTTTTAAGTCAAATTTATACCAGACTTAATTAACCCCTTGTATCCAAATATAAATATGTTAAAATAATCACAAGATTTGGAATGAGGGGGTGGGTATTATTAAAATAACCAATCCCGTAATGCAAGATTTTCTATGCTATATGAAAAGTGTCCTTCCATGTCTTTTGCTATTTCTATTATTTTATAGTATTGTTCATTGTTGGAATTTTAGTAGCATAATAGTACTTATCCCTATAACTTTAGGTATTTTTGTATTGTATCAGTTCTTTGGTGATCCCAAATAAGAAAAATATTGTTGCAAGCAAACCACCCTCGGGTGGTTTTTCCTGTCCTAAAGTTAAAAGCTTTACAATTATATATTTCTTTCATGATCGGGAATACTAGCAGGTTTTCCATAGACCTATCAAATAACTTTACTTAAGTTCCAATTCTGGATTAATAACAGTTTTTAGGTTTTTTAAAAAATATATCTTTACGGGATAGACAATATCGTTATATAATATGCATTGTAGAATGGTAAGATTTACTCAAAGTAAATTGTTAGGACGGTAGGATGGTAGAAAGGGCAAAATACCTTGGTTTAGTATTCACTCTCTAGTGGAGTGGTATACCTTGGTTAGCTATGCACTCCTAGCGGGGGTGTTTTTTTGTTTTCTCCTCCTATTAAAAATTCTAAGCAAAGGAGGTACAGTAGGACGGAAGAAGAGTAGGGTACCGGCTATAGATGAATACAAGGAGGATAAAATGATGTCAACGATAAAATTTTATTTTGGTGAGCATATTCCGTTAGAAATGCACAAGGTTCGAATTGTGCAGAAATTAGATCTTGTTCCTATTGGTCGACGTTTGGAAGCAATAACTGAGGCAGGCAATAATACCTTTTTACTTAAAAATCGGGATATATTTATGGATATGTTAACTGATAGTGGTGTCAATGCCATGAGTGATAGGCAGTTGGCTGCTATGATGATAGCAGATGATAGTTATGCCGGATCTGAAACCTTTACTAGGCTTACCGATAAAATTGAGGAGATTTTTGGCAAAAAGTTTTTCTTGCCTACTCATCAAGGAAGAGCCTGTGAGAATATTATTTCTCAAGTTTTTGTTAAGCCAGGTACATTGGTTCCGATGAATTATCATTTCACTACCACCAAGTCGCATATTGTATTAAATGGTGGGGCGATTGAAGAAATACCTATAACAGAAGCCTTTAATATAAGTAGCACTCATCCATTTAAGGGAAATTTGGACACGACTCAACTCAAAGAAATCATTCAGAAACATGGTGCTGATAAGATTCCCTTTGTTCGCTTGGAAGCTGGAACCAACTTAATTGGAGGACAGCCTTTTTCCCTTGAAAATATGCGTCAGGTCCGTAAGGTATGTGACGACTTTGGAATTATGATTGTTTTGGATGCTAGTTTGTTAGCTGACAATTTATACTTTATTAAGGAGCGCGAGGATAACTGTAAGTTAATGACTATCCGAGAAATTACGAGGGAAATTTCTGATCTATCAGATATTATTTATTTTTCTGCACGAAAATTGGGTTGCGCCCGCGGCGGAGGGCTTTGTACGAACAATGAAAGTGCATATAAGAAGATGCGTGAATTAATCCCTCTTTATGAAGGTTTTCTTACCTATGGAGGAATGTCGGTTCGTGAAATGGAAGCCATTGCTGTCGGTTTAGAAGAGACGATGGATGAGAATATGATCAATCAAGGTCCCCAGTTCATTGCCTTCATGACGGAAGAATTACAGAAAAAAGGTGTTCCGGTTGTTACACCACCAGGAGGTTTAGGCTGTCATATAAATGCAATGGAATTCCTGGAACACGTACCGCAAAGTCAATATCCTGCAGGAGCGTTGGCTGCTGCCATTTATCTCATCAGTGGGGTTAGAGGGATGGAAAGAGGAACTATTTCTGAACAGAGGGATGAAAATGGTAATGAACCCATGGCCAATATGGAACTGGTACGATTAGCCTTGCCCCGTAGGGTCTTTACCCTTTCCCAAATTAAATATGCGGTTGATCGAATTGGCTGGCTTTTTGAAAATCGCAATCTGGTTAAAGGGCTTACCTTTGTGGAGGAACCTAAAATATTGCGTTTCTTTTTCGGAAAGTTAGCAACAGTTTCAGACTGGCAACCGGAATTAGTAGCTAAGTTTAGGAAAGACTTTGGAGATAGTCTTTAATAGCAATATTAATAATACTAAAGGGCAGTTTGCCCAATGTGAAACTGCACCCAGATTTATAGATAGCTCAAGAAAATAGTTAAAAAACAGCCTCGGATCGAAGTATCCATCGAACCGAGGCTGTTTTAATTTCGGTTATAATCCTTAGTAATATAAATAGGAAGAAAGCCTGGGGATTAGTCCAGGTTTTTCTTTTAAGAAAATTCTTTTTTTAATCTAAACAATGAAGATATTGTCCCTGCCACGGTACTGATTAGATACATAAACAGAGTAGCCATACCAAACATCAATACGGTAGGCAGAGCTAAAGCCTTGCAAATCCAGATAGTAGCACTATTCATTTGTTAGTCATCTCCTTCATGTGACACATTTCACTAATGGTATCATAATATAATATAAAATTGTATAGGGCAGTAATAAGTTGAAATAGAAAGATATGGTTAATTATTCAAAATTTTTATTGTTATTTTGAATTGGCGTGGATTATTATTGTTATTGATATTGACAATAAGATAACAGCATTAAGCGAGAAAGAGCATGGATATTATTATAACACTAACGCTATATATTCCGGGTTCTATCGAGATTAGTTGGTTTAAACCTAGTATTAGGATAATAATTGAGAAACGTATAGATTGGTTAAAATGGAGCATCCACAGTGGAGCAGTAAAGTTTTTTATAAAACTTTCAATTTATTCAGAGGAAAAGGTCAACACTATTAGAATGAAAGACACTATTGCTACCTTTAAAGATTAAATAATTAGAAAAGTGAAGCTAATTTGTTCTGATTGAGTGAGATTCTGGTTAAATAACTACTGAATGGTGGGGATTATCAATGTTGGAATTACTAAAACAACGACGAAGTATTAGGAAGTTCAAAACTCAAGAAATTGAGCCAGAAAAAATAGCTCAGTTAATTCAGGGAGCGTTATTATCTCCTTCCTCAAGGAGTTTTACACCCTGGGAATTTATCATTGTTACTGATAAGCAACTCTTACAGCAATTAGCGTCAGCTAAGCAAGCGGGTTCTGCATTTTTAAAAAATGCACCCTTAGCTATAGTGGTGCTAGCGGACCCACAGGTCAGTGATGTGTGGATAGAGGATGCTTCTATTGCTAGTATTCTAATTCAATTGGTGGCGGTTTCTATGGGTTTGGGTTCCTGTTGGGTACAAATCCGCGAAAGAAAACATAATGATAGTGTAACCTCCGAAGATTACGTTCGTGAGGTATTGAATATTCCTGAACAAATTAAAGTGGAAGCAATTATAGCTATTGGATATCCTAACGAAAGTAAGTCTTACCACCGGGAGGAAGAGCTAAAATACCAAAAAGTTTTTTTAAATGGCTACCAAGTGCCGTACACTTTTTCTAAGTAAAACCTGTTATTGATGAATGAGATTATCCGAGAAATGGTTAGTCGAAGAGCATCTCTTCTAGTATATTTGAGTTCCATTTGCAGATAATAAGCTCAAATCTGTGCTGGAAAGGGGGGCTTTTTGATAGTAAAGAATGTAGGTACTGCCGATCGTATTTTAAGAGCAACCTTTGGTATTTTATTTATTGCCCTAGCCATTCTCAGGACCTTTGGTTCTTTTTGGTCAATAATTTTTCTTGTATTGGCTCTCGAGGTTTTATTGGTAGCGGCTATAGGGTTCAGTCCTCTTTATGGTTATTAGGATTTTCTAGTCTAAAACCCCAACTTGCTGTTAAAGAGAATGCTGCAAAATGGACCACCGGACCGCCAGATACGGAGAAGTAGTTTTACAAAACACCTATATCTGTCAGAATCCCCCTCCTGAATGGGGGATTTTTTATTTTGTGGCTCAGGGAATAGGTAACTAACTTAAAGCAAGGTTTTGATAAAAGTTGGGTAAAATTAATACAATTTCATTAACGGTTAATTTTTAAAGAATTGGCAACATAAATATAGGTGACTACACCAAGGAGGTTTCAGGTGAATCGATTGATAGTAATAAAGGGAGCAGGGGATATAGCCACAGGTATTGCCCATCGGTTAGTGCGCAGTGGTTTTATTGTGGTGGCAACTGAATTATCCCAGCCTACAGTAATACGCCGTACGGTAGCCTTTGCCGAGGCAGTATATAGAGGAACCATAGAAGTAGAAGGAGTCACCGCAATAAAAACAGATTCGGAGCAAGCACTTACGGTGGCAGAGACAGGGAAAGTCGCAGTGGTGGTAGATACATACGGTAAGATAATTGAGCAGCTTAGACCTTGGGCGGTGGTGGATGCCATCTTAGCGAAACGAAATACTGGGACCAAACTTAGCGATGCATCAGTGGTGGTAGGTATTGGGCCTGGTTTTACAGCAGGAGTAGATGTCCATATGGTAGTAGAGACCATGAGAGGACATTATCTGGGTCGTGTATTGCATGACGGACGAGCCATGCCCAATACAGGGGTACCAGGAGAGGTTGGTGGATATACCAAAGAAAGGATTTTGCGGGCACCCTGTGCGGGATCTTTTCAGCCCTTGCGGACTATTGGCAACATCATTGCTTTAGGAGAGGTGGTGGCACAGGTGGAGGATCAACCGGTGGTAGCTAATATTCCCGGGGTACTGCGGGGACTCTTGCATGGGGGACTCTGGGTACCAGAGGGCATGAAGATTGGGGATGTTGATCCTCGTTGTGAGACTGAACATTGCTATACCATCTCGGACAAAGCCAGAGCCATAGGTGGTGGCGTTTTGGAAGCGCTTCTTTACCGAGCCGCCAGAGAATAAATATGAGGTGAGAGGATGAACCTTTTTCAAAAGTTATTAACTGCTGTTGAGCGTGGCCAAGGTGCTCAGTTGGTCACTCTTGTGGGAGCACCACAAGAACATAAAGCAAAGCTCGGGCAAATGTTGGTAATTCTGTCAGATGGTAGCGTAAAGGGTCAAATTATTGATGAGGCTTTTAACAAAAGACTCTTATCTGAGCTTAAAGGGCTTAACTCTGAAAAGCCTAAGGTTGTTTCCATCGAGTATGAACAACAAAATTTTCAGGTCTTTTGGAATACCTTAACTCATAGAATACGTGCTGTAATCTTGGGTGGTGGACATATCAGTCAGCCGCTGGCCTTATTTATGCATCAACTGGACTATGAAGTCACAGTCATTGATGACCGCCCGGAGTTTGCCAACCGACATCGTTTTCCCAAGGCTGATCAAATTATCTGTGAAGATTTTACGAAGGCACTGGAGCAGGTCACCTTTGATGAAAGTACAGCAATAATCATTGTTACCCGGGGTCACCGTTACGACTTGGATTGTCTTAGGAGTATTGCTGGCAAAGGGGCTGGCTATATGGGGATGATCGGCAGTTTTCGTAGGGTTAAGGCAGTGCTCCAGTTATTAAAGGAGGAAGGAGTCGCTGTCCAGTGGCTAGAGAAACTTAATACACCCATTGGCTTAGACCTAGGGGGTCAAAGTCCTGCAGAAATCGCCCTTAGCATTGCCGCAGAAATTGTGGCACAGTTTAAGGGTGGGCGTTTCCTACCTTTAAGCCAATTGAGGGGGCACAAAATTGGATAAATTAATTCTGAAACAAATTTGCGAATTGCAGCAAAGGGGAGAAGATTTTGCCTTACTCACCATCCTCTCCACCAAAGGCTCAACACCACGTAAGGCCGGGGCCACTATGCTAATGGAACGTACGGGCAAAACCTTTGGCACCATCGGTGGCGGCTGCGGTGAAGCAGAAGCCAAGCAACGGGCTCTCATGGCCCTGGATGAGGGGCTTTGTTGTAACCACAGGATTAGTATGCTCAATGACGTGGCAGCTGAGGAAGGTATGGTTTGTGGTGGGGTCATGGATGTATTTATACAGGTTTTTATAGGAGGACAAAATGGCGTTTAAAAAAGTAAAGGTAGAAGATGCAGTGGGTATGGTGTTAGGACACGAACTAACTAAAATTGTACCTGGAAGTTATAAAGGACCTGCCTTCCGTAAGGGTCATATTATCCGAGAAGAGGATATACCCCACCTTAAGGACATAGGAAAAGAACATATTTATCTCATTGAACTGGGGGAAGGGCAGCTCCACGAAAACGACGCCGCAGCCCGCATGGCCCAGGCAGTGTGTGGTACTAATGTAACAAGTGATCCTCCTTCTGAAGGACGGGTAAACCTAAAAGCCATCTGCCCAGGGCTTTTAAAGATAAACCGTGATGCCGTGGCTGAAGTCAATGAATTTGAACACGTTGCCCTTTCTACCAAACACTCGGACCTATTGGTGCAATCCGGTGATTTGGTGGCGGCAGCAAAAATAGTACCCCTGGTCATTGAGGAAAGTTCCATCCTGGGGGTGGAAGAAAAGGCAGCAAAGTATGGTGAAATGATTCGAGTATTGCCCCTGGCTCCCCTTAAGGTTGGGACAGTAATCACGGGCAATGAAGTTTTCTACGGCAGAATTCAAGATAAATATGGAAAGATTATAGAAGATAAGGCTTTGCAATATGGTGCCAAACCCATGGACCATATTTATCAACCCGACGATCCAGAAGCCATTACCCAGGCTATTCTACAACATATTGAAGGGGGGGCGGAACTGGTCATTGCCGCTGGGGGCATGTCCGTGGACCCGGATGATGTAACACCCGAAGCAATCAGGGCTACCGGTGCAGAGGTGGTTACTTATGGTTCACCGGTGTTGCCTGGAGCTATGTTTATGTTGGCCTACCTAAGGGGTATCCCCATTATTGGCCTACCAGCCTGTGGTATGTATTCCAAAACCACGGTGTTCGACCTGATTTTTCCACGGCTGTTGGCCGGTGAACGCCTGAGCAGAAAAGACATTGCTGCACTGGGGTACGGTGGACTTTGTGGCAGTTGTCCTTCCTGTACCTACCCCCATTGCCCCTTTGGCAAATAAGGAGGGCCAACCGGCATGAAGCAGTCTATTCTACGCGAGATTCAAACAACAGTTATGCAGTATGCCAAAGCTATTGCTCAGGTCATTCAAGTGGAAGTTGAAATCGTCGACGACCAGCTACTTCGTATTGCCGGTACCGGCATTTATGAAAACAGTATCAATGAGGGTATATCTAAGGAAGGTTTAGTTTTTAAGCAAGTATTATCAACCGGGGAACCACAATTTATCGAAGATCCCGGCCATCATCCCCTCTGTAAGCTTTGTGAAAAACAAAATCACTGTGATGAAAAGCTAGAGTTGTGTACTCCTATAAAACTGGATCAGAACATTATTGGCGTTATTGGCTTAATTTGTTTTAATGAAGAACAAAAGCAGCATCTATTGCAAAATCTAGAAGCTTATTGGGGATTTCTTGATCAAATTGCGGTCTTTATCAGTGCCAAGGCTTATGAACATCAAGAGAGAGAAAGAAACCAGGGCATGATGCAACTACTGAACCACGTAATTAATAGTGTCGACAAGGGTGTTTTGATATTCAATGAAGCAAACTGCATCGTTCATTTCAATAGCAGTGCCCTGAGTCAACTGGGCCTTTCTCCAAAATGTTTGTACCAGCAGGCTAATATACAGCCCACAGGGGATTCTCTACTGGGGTCAGAGGAATATCGAGTGGCCATTGGGGAAAAAACCTTCAAGTTAATGGGCAACTTACTGGAGGTCACTCCTCGGTTATCCAGCTATGATAAAATACTCATATTTAATGAAATCAAAAATGTTAAGTCGGGTATTTATGATCTTACCAATGTATCACAAACAGTGACCATGCAAAGCATCATCGGTCAGTCCGAGGCCATCCAGCAACTAAAAAGAAAAGTTCTAAAAATTGCAGACTCCAACTCCACGGTGCTCATTACCGGTGAAAGTGGCACAGGTAAAGAAGTTCTGGCCCGAGCTATCCACGCCGAAGGTAATCGCAGCGATAAGCCCTTTATTGCTATCAATTGTGCCGCTATCCCGGATACTCTACTGGAAAGTGAACTCTTTGGTTATGTGAAAGGGGCCTTTACCGGGGCGGACCCCCGGGGTAAAATCGGCAAATTTGAATTGGCCAATAGGGGCATCATCTTTTTAGATGAGGTGGGGGATATGCCCCTTTATCTGCAGGTTAAGCTGCTGAGGGTACTCCAGGAGCGCAAGCTCATTCGCATTGGGTCCAACCAGCTCATTGAACTGGATGTGCGAGTGATTGCTGCAACTAATCAGGATCTTAGAACCCTAATAAAAGAAAATAAGTTTCGAGAGGATTTATACTACAGGCTTAACGTTATACCCATTGAGATACCTCCCCTTAGGGAAAGGTCGGAGGATATCGGCCCACTTCTCGGCTACATGATGGATAAATACAGCCAGTTATTTCATAAAAAAGTACACAGTATTGACGAGGAAACCTTAAATATCTTAACCCACTATCCTTGGCCCGGAAATGTACGGGAGCTAGAAAATACCGTGGAGTTCATGATTAACATGGCTGATACTACGGGAATTTTGACCCGAGACACACTGCCCCGAAACCTTTGGGAGTCCCAAGGGCAATCCCTCACAAGGCAAAATGAAGTTCGTCCCTTAAAAGAGCTAGAGCGGGAAGCCATTTTACAGGCGATGGAGATGTATGGGTACAGTACGAAGGGGAAACAAAGGGCTGCTCAGGAGTTGGGTATTGGTATTGCTACCCTTTACCGTAAATTGGAAGAATATCACCAATTAGAAGAATTACATAACTCGTATAAATAAAAGGTAATTTATCAAAATGATAAATTACCTTTTGTTTAAATTGTGTCCAAGTTTATTCTATAGGGTACTTTCAGAGGGC
Source organism: Desulfotomaculum defluvii (assembly GCF_054657375.1). Classification (NCBI taxonomy): domain Bacteria; kingdom Bacillati; phylum Bacillota; class Clostridia; order Eubacteriales; family Desulfotomaculaceae; genus Desulfotomaculum; species Desulfotomaculum defluvii. The sequence goes on from NZ_BAAHYV010000007.1 coordinate 795,046, forward strand.
AGGTCTTTTTATCAAAATGATAAGACCTATCATTTTGATAAAAAGACCTGCCCCAACAGGGTACAAAGGGAACTTACTACACCGGGACTAGACATTAGTCCCCCTGTAAATGACTCGCTGTGGGTTTTTGGACTTCACTTAAGAAAAAACGCAGGGAGATAGGAATATCTTCTTGTTTTTTTATTTGTAATCAACTATCCCTTGGCATGTTTATTGCTAAAAAGATTTATATAAAACAAAAGCGAGGTGCCTTATGGAAAAGATTCAATGGGAAGCAAACAAGATGTTGGGAAAAGAGAAAGTATCAACTGACTTTTTAAGTGAAACTGAAATACAGAAGGCCAAGTATTTTCACCAGAGTTTTCCTGAATATAGTATCACTCCTCTGCGGAGCCTAGATAATCTGGCCAAGCACCTGGGGGTTGCGGGCATTTATGTAAAGGATGAATCCTATCGCTTTGGCTTGAATGCCTTTAAGGTGCTGGGTGGTTCCTTCGCCATGGGCAAATTTTTAGCCCAAAAATCAGGTAAAGACATCGGTGAACTGGACTACCACATCCTTACTTCCGAGGAAACACGCCGTCAGTTGGGCGAGATTACCTTTGCCACCACCACCGATGGTAATCACGGTCGCGGTGTGGCCTGGACTGCCAATCGCTTGAAGCAAAAATCTGTGGTTTATATGCCCAAGGGTTCCTCTGAAACTCGCCTTGCAAATATTCGTGCCGAGGGGGCCGAGGCATCAATCGTGGATATGAACTACGATGATGCAGTGCGTATGACAGCAGAACAGGCAGAAAAACACGGTTGGATTATTGTCCAGGACACAGCTTGGGAGGGCTATGAAGAAATCCCTGCTTGGATCATGCAGGGCTATGGCACTATGGCTGCAGAGGCGTTGGAACAGTTAAGGGAATTGAATATTAATAAACCTAGCCATATTTTTGTGCAGGCTGGTGTAGGTTCCTTAGCCGGGGCTGTACAGGGCTACTTTGCTTCTGTCTTTGGTCAAGATCGTCCTAGAACGGTGATCGTCGAAGCAGATAAAGCTGATTGTCTCTATAAATCTGTTGTGGCCAATGATGGTCAACCGAGAGTGGTAGGCGGCGACATGGCCACCATTATGGCGGGTCTGGCCTGTGGTGAACCCAATATTATTGGTTGGAAGGTTCTTAGAGATTACAGCGATATGTTTGTCTCCTGCCCCGACTGGTTAGCTGCCAAGGGCATGAGAGTGTTAGGTAACCCTCTGGCAGAGGATCTACGGGTCATCTCTGGTGAATCTGGGGCCGTGACCGCTGGGCTATTGTTTGAGCTTTTAACTAGCCCTGACTTAGCCGATGCCAAAGCCAAGCTAGGACTTGACCAGGATTCTCAAATTCTCTTATTTAATACCGAGGGAGATACTGATCCTGCAAAGTATCGTAGTATCGTATGGGATGGCGAATATCCCAGTGTGAAATAAATAGTTCGTTAGTTATTGTCAATTTGTCTATTTTGAAACAGTCATACTTAGAAGCCTAGGCTAATAAGCTGGGAATCAATATATGGGGTGATAAGGTATGCTAAATCAACAAAGGAAGCAGCAACTCATCGAGTTGTGCCAAGAACTAATACGTCAACAGAGTTATTCCGGTGAAGAAGGGAAAGTAGTTAAGAGTATCTCCGAAGCCTTCAAGGCTATGGGTTACGATAATTATTTTGTAGACGGCTATGGTAACGTAATCGGTCATATCAAAGGGAAAAAACCTGGTAAAACCATTTTATTTGATGGCCATATCGATACGGTACCAGTACCCGATGATTCTAAATGGCAGCATGCACCCTTCAGTGGAGAACTGGAAGATGGTAAGATCTTTGGGCGGGGTGCCTCTGATATGAAAGGCGCAGTCAGCGCCATGATCGCAGCCGCAGCCTTTTTTGCAGAGGATACCCAGAAAGACTTTGCTGGAGATATTTATGTAGCTGGGGTGGTTCACGAAGAGATCTTTGAGGGAATAGCTTCCCGAAAGATAAGTGAAGCTGTGAAGCCCGATTATGTGGTGATTGGGGAAGCCTCAGAGTTAAATCTCAAGCGGGGCCAAAGAGGCCGGGCAGAGATTGTGCTGGAAACCTTTGGCAGACCTGCCCACTCTGCCAATCCTGAAAAGGGCATCAATGCGGTATTAAAGATGTCCAAGCTCATTGATCGTATTGAGAGTATTGAGACACCGGAACAAGGGGTATTGGGCCAAGGGATCCTAGTGCTCACTGATATTAAATCCTCCCCCTATCCCGGTGCATCGGTAGTACCCGAGTATTGCCGGGCTACCTATGATCGAAGACTGTTGGTGGGAGAAACCCCTGAATCGGTATTGGCCCCTATTCAAGCCTTGATTGATGAAATGGGAAGGCAAGATTCCGAATTTAAAGCCATGGTCTCCTTTGCGGTAGGTAGTGAAAAATGCCACACCGGCGAGACCATCCAGGGCGAACGGTTTTTCCCGGGTTGGCTTTATGACGAAAATGATGAACTGGTGCAAGCAGCTCTCAAAGGCTTACGGGAAGTCGGTTTAAACCCAGAGGTGACCCATTACTCTTTCTGCACCAATGGCAGCCACTATGCTGGTGAGAAGGGTATTAAAACAATTGGCTTTGGCCCCTCCAGAGAGAACTTGGCCCATACTATTGATGAGCATATCGAAGTGGATCAACTCTGCAAGGGTGCCACAGGCTACTATGCCATCATGAAGTCGGTCTTGAAATAAGGAGAATTGTATGAGGATCATACTAAAAAATGGCTTAATTGTAGATGGAACAGGTGCTAAGGGGTTTCGTGGCAGTGTGGCCATTGAGGGTGAGCATATTACCGCCATTGGCGATATTACAGAACGAGATAAAGATGTAGTAATAGATGTAAGTAATCTGGTAGTGGTTCCTGGGTTTATTGATACCCATAGCCACTCCGATCTAAAAATATTAGTCGACCCCTATATCCAGCCGAAGATTCGTCAGGGTGTTACCACTGAGGTGCTGGGTCAAGATGGCATTTCCATGGCACCTTTGCCGGAGCAATATATCAGCCCCTGGCGCAAGAATCTGGCTGGTCTAGATGGCGATAGCGATGACATTGATTGGCATTACAAGACCACTGACGGTTATCTAAAGCTGATGGAAAGACAGGGGGTGGGGCTTAACCAAAGTTATTTAGTACCCCACGGTAATATTCGTATGGAAGTACTGGGCCTAGGCAATCGCCAGCCCACAGCGGAAGAGATTCAAAAAATGTGCGAAATCACCCGGAGGGAAATGGAAGCAGGAGCCTATGGCCTATCCACCGGACTCATCTATATGCCCTGTGCATATTCGGAAACCAATGAAATCATTGAATTGTGTAAAGTAGTGGCAGAATATGATGGTGTCTTTGTGGTACACCAACGTAGTGAAGCAGATACTATCTTACCCTCAATGGCTGAGGTCATTGAAATTGGTCGCCGTTCCGGCGTGAAGATCCACTTCTCCCACTTTAAAGTTTGTGGACGCAAAAACTGGAAGCTGATCGAACCAGTGCTGGAGTTTTTAGAAAAGGCCAAAGCAGAGGGTATCCGGATCTCCTTTGATCAATATCCCTACGTAGCAGGTAGCACCATGCTAGGTGTTATCTTACCTCCCTGGGCACATGACGGAGGTACAGATATGCTGCTCAAGCGTCTGGAGGATCCAAAGCAAAGGGAAAAGATGATTTATGATATAGAACATGGCCTTCCCGGCTGGGATGATTTCGTTGATTTTGCGGGTTTAGATCAAATCTTTGTTACCAGCGTTAAGACGGCTAAAAACCAGGACCTAGTGGGTAAGAGTTTAGTTGAAATCGGTCAAATTCGCGGCAAGGATCCCTATCAGGCTACCTTCGATTTACTTTATGAAGAGGAGAATGCTGTAGGCATGGTTGATTTCTACGGCAAGGAAGAGCATGTAATCACCTTTATGACTCGACCAGAGCAAAACGTTTGCACCGATGGCTTGCTGTCCGGCAAGCCCCATCCCCGGGTATATGGTTCCTTCCCCCGTGTCCTTGGACATTATGTCAGGGAAAAACAGGCCCTATCCTTGGAGGATGCCATTCGCAAAATGACTTATCAACCAGCTAGTGTCTTTGGTTTTGAACGAAGGGGTGCTCTGAAAACTGGGTATTTTGCCGATATTGTGGTATTTAATCCCGATACCATCATTGACAAGGGAACCTTTGTGGATCCTGTTCAATACCCCGAAGGAATCGAGTATGTGTTTATAAATGGCGAAGCTGTTATTCAAAGGGGTGAGTATCAGCATTTGCTGGCTGGAAGAGTACTAAGAAAACCTGTGCAATAAAGGTACACCAGTGATATGTTCGAGTCACTTAAGGTAGCCAACGTGCTGCATAAACATACTAAGCAAAATCCTAGCGCCGCTTGGGTAGAGCACAAATTTATGCCAAGGCAAGAGAATTTGCTCACAAAGTATGGGAGAGGTTCTAGAGAATTACAACAATAGAATGAAAGCGAGTGGTAACAAATGGCAGAACAAATGGCTCCAGTTGATGAAATGTTACCAAAAGGGAAACTCTTTGTTTTTGGTCTGCAGCACGTTATGGCTATGTACGCCGGGGCAGTAGCGGTACCCATTATTATTGCCAATGCACTGGGTTTATCAAGGGAAGAGTTGATTTATTTAATCAATGCTGACTTACTGGTAGGTGGTATTGCCACTATTATCCAGGCACTGGGAATCTGGAAGCTGGGGATACGGAGTCCAATCATGCAAGGCGTATCCTTTGCAGCGGTTACACCGATGGTTATGGTAGGCACCCAACATGGACTCAGAGGTATCTTTGGTGCCACCATCGCTGCTGGTCTCATTGGCTTCATCATCAGTCCCTATTTTAGTAGGCTCATTCGCTTTTTCCCACCTGTGGTCACCGGCACCATTATCACCCTGATTGGTGTGTCGCTAATGCCAGTGGCAGTACGTTGGGCAGGTGGCGGCAATGCCAGTGCCCCAGATTTTGGTAGTCTAAACTATATTAGTTTAGCAATCTTGGTGCTATTATTTGTGATTATGATGTTTCGCTTCTTTAAGGGTTTTTACCAAAGTATTGCTGTCCTATTGGGCTTAATCTTTGGTACCCTTGTGGCTATTCCCCTGGGTATGACCAATTTTTCACAGGTGGCAACTGCCTCCTGGTTTCAAATTATTACTCCTTTTCACTTTGGGATGCCGCTTTTTGATCTAACATCCATTTTGGCCATGACTCTGGCTATGTTAGTTATCATGACCGAGACCACTGGCGATATGGTGGCCGTAGGTGAAATTGTGGGTCAAAAAGTGGATCGCGAAGGTTTGACCCGGGGGTTACGGGCTGACTGCTTCTCCACCATGCTTGGTGGCGTAATGAATACCTTCCCTCACTCGGCCTTTGCCCAGAATGTAGGCCTCTTAGCCCTGACAGGAATCAAAAGCCGTTTTGTAGTGGTGGCTGCGGGTATTATTCTAGCCTCCCTGGGCTTATTCCCCAAGGTTGCCGCAGTGGTGGCAGCTATTCCTGCCCCTGTACTGGGCGGTGCTGGTATTGCCCTCTTTGGCATGGTGGCGGCCAGCGGCATTCGTACCTTAAGCAAGGTGAAATTCGACGGTACCAATAACTCTATGCTTGTGGCTGTCAGTCTAGGTCTTGGTCTGATTCCCTTGGCTGCACCTACTTTTTACCACCATATGCCCCAATGGGCTCAACTTATTCTACACAGCGGTATCACCGCTGGTAGCTTAGCAGCCATTGTACTGAACTACTTCTTCAATGAAACTGGCGTAAAGAAGTCCGATGAGGTAGAAGAGGCTGAGACAGCGGCTTATAGCCACTAGGTTTTACCTATTGCTATCCCAGTTCTACTGGTTATCAAAAGAAACGATTAAAATTAACTATAACTAAGGAGAATAAAAATGGCTAACATTAGTGTAAACATATGTGGTATCGAGTTTTCTAACCCTGTAATGCCCGCAGCAGGTCCTGGTTCCAAGGATGGTGCTATGTGTCAGGCAGCAGCTAAAGGCGGTGCTGGCGGTATCGTAACCAAGACTATCTCGGTAAAACCTGCTGAAATTCCCCGCCCCTGTATGGCACAAGTAAAGGGCGGTTTTTTGAACACAGAGTTGTGGTCCGAATTGCCCAAGGAGCAATGGCTGGAAAAAGAATACAAAATGGCTAAGGAAACCGGCGTACCAGTGATTGTCGGCCTTGGTTATACTGCAGAACAAATTAGCGAATTAGCAAGATTAGTAAAACCCTACGCTGATGCCTTGGAGTTATCTACTCACTATGTGGGTACAGATATTGCACCCATGATTAATGCCCTTAAAGCAGCTAAAGCAGAAGTAGACGTACCAGTTTTTTTAAAAATGAGCCCCCACACTGACATTAAAGAAATAGCCAAAGCAGCTGAAGCAGCTGGTGCAGATGGCCTAGTGATGATTAACTCCTTTGGCCCTTGCATGGGTATTGATGTGGATACCGGACTGCCGTTTATGGGTAGTAAAACTGGTTACGGCTGGCTTTCTGGTGCGGCCATTCGCCCCTTGGCCGTGCGTTGTATCTATGATGTTGCTCAGGTTGTAAATATACCTATCTTTGGTGTAGGTGGTGTCACTAATGGTCGTGATGTGGCGGAGATGTTTATGGCTGGTGCTTCGGCAGTTCAGGTTTGTACCGAAGGCATTCTCAAAGGCCCTACCGTGTACGGTAAAATTGCCAAGGAATTAAATGATTTTTTAGATAACCACGGCTATACCGATGTTGCCCAAATCAAAGGTCTTACCATTAAAAAGATGGCTGAGAGGGCTTATCGGGCTGAGTCCATTGCCCCAAAGGTCAATCATGATGCCTGCAGCAAGTGCGGTATTTGCGAAGTTAGCTGCATGTACAGTGCTATCACCAGGGAAGAACAACTGAAAATTGATCCAATCAAATGCTTTGGCTGCGGTCTTTGTGTAACCCGTTGCCCTAAGAATGCACTGAGTTTATAGGGCACCCTCTGGATAATTAAATCAAGATACCAGGATCATTTCCTTTTCCGAAAAACCATTTCAGCATAGAGAGGTTTGAAGACATTGTATAATATAAAACTGAATGGTGTTCCGGTTACCCTAGAGAAAGACATGAACCTTCTGGAATATCTTCGGGAGTATGCCAGACTCACCTCTGTAAAAAATGGCTGCGGCGAAGGTGCCTGTGGTGCTTGCATGGTGCTGGTGGATGGTAGAGCCTTCCGAGCATGTGTACTGACCATAGCCAAGGTCGCAGACAAAAGCGTCCTCACTGTGGAGGGTCTAAGCGAACAAGAAAAGGATGTTTACAGCTGGGCTTTTATTGAGGCTGGTGCTGTGCAGTGTGGTTTTTGTATTCCTGGTATGGTCATAAGTGCCAAGGGCCTGCTGGACAAAAACCCTAACCCCACAGGAGAGGAAATTAAAAAGGCCTTACATGGCAACATCTGCCGTTGCACTGGTTATCAGAAAATTGAAATGGCTATTGCCATGGCAGCTCGGGCCCTAAGGGAGGGCTATGTGCCCGAAGTGAAATCCAACTATCGGGTGGGCGAACGGATGCCCCGGGTGGATGCCCAAGAAAAGGTTCTGGGGATCGCAGAATATGTGGATGATCTCAAAGTCGAGGGTATGCTCTATGCTGCTGTGCTACGCAGTAAATATCCTCGTGCCTTGGTGAAACACATTGATATTAATCAGGCCAAAGAATTAGCTGGGGTGGAGGCAGTCTTGACTGCTAGGGATATTCCTGGCGAGCGCTTTCTAGGACATATCGTCCACGACTGGCCAACTTTGGTGGCAGAGGGTGAGGAAACCCGTTATGTCGGGGATGCTTTGGTACTGGTGGCAGCCACCAGTAAAGCAATTGCCAGGGAAGCGATTCAGTTAGTCAAAGTAGATTATGAAGAGCTTGCATCCCTGACTTCAACCTGGGATGCCCTGGCTGAAGGGGCTCCCAGTATTCATCCTAAAGGGAACCTACTCAGAAAAACGGTGCTCCAGAGGGGCGACGTTGAGGAAGCAATCGCCAAGGCCAAATATGTGGTAACACAAAAATATAGCACTCCTCCAACGGAGCATGCTTTTTTGGAACCCGAAAGTGCCCTGGCAGTACCTGAGGCTGACGATAGGCTTACTGTTTATGTGGGTAGCCAGAGTGTTTACGATGATCATCACGGTATCGTGGCCATGTTGGGCGTGGCACCAGAACGGGTAAGAGTCATTAGTAAATTGGTAGGTGGTGGCTTTGGGGGTAAGGAAGACCTTTCGGTTCAACACCATGCAGCCCTGTTGGCCTGGCATACCAAGAAGCCTGTGAAGCTAACCTGGACTCGGCAAGAGAGTATCAAGGTGCATCCTAAGCGTCACGCCGCAGAGATGGAATTCACCACCGCCTGTGACGAAAATGGCAAGCTCACCGCAGTGAAGGCGGAGATTATTACCGATACCGGGGCCTACGCTTCTCTGGGTGGTCCCGTACTGGAGCGAGCTTGTACCCATGCAGCGGGGCCCTATCAGATTGCCAATGTAGATATCATCGGCCTTGGTGTTTATACCAATAATCCTCCGGGCGGTACCTTCCGTGGCTTTGGGGTTACCCAATCCTGCTTTGCTATGGAATCAAACCTAAACCTGTTGGCTGAAAAATTGGGCATTTCCCCCTGGGAGATACGCTTTCGTAATGCCATCGAGCCGGGTGGTGTACTGCCCAATGGACAAATTGCCGATGCAGGTACTGCTTTTAAAGAAACTCTGTTGGCTGTGCAAGACATAGTTGAAGCTTATCCAGAGGCCGGTGTGGCCTGTGCTATGAAAAATGCGGGCATTGGTGTAGGCCTTTCAGATATTGGCCGAGTTAATCTCAAGGTCCAAGACGGCAAAGTGCAAATCCTTACCAGTGCAGCTTGTATTGGCCAAGGCTTAGCCACAGTGCTCACACAAATTGTATGCGAAACTGCAGGTCTAGAGCCAAAGCAAACCTTAGTGGGAGCTCCGGATACCGACACAACTCCCGATGGTGGTACTACAACGGCCTCTAGGCAAACGGTCTTTAACGGCGAAGCAGCCAGAGTGGCAGCTCTGCAACTGAAAGAAGCATTACAAAAACAGTCCCTGACCGAATTGGAAGGACAAGAATTCTATGGGGAGTACTCCGGTATCACTGATCCCATGGGCTCGGCCAAACCAAACCCTGTCAGCCATGTGGCCTATAGCTATGCCACCCAGGTGGTTATTTTGAATGAAGCGGGCCGGGTGCAAACGGTGGTAGCAGCTCATGATATTGGTAAAGCCATCAATCCTCAGGGAGTTTCTGGACAAATTGAGGGGGGGGTGGTCATGGGTCTGGGCTACGCTCTAACTGAAGACTTCCCTCTGAAAAACGGTGTCCCTACCGCCAAATTCGGCACCTTGGGCCTGTTCCGTGCCACTAGCACGCCGCGTATTGAAAGCATCATTGTGGAGAAAAACCAGGATAACTTAGCCTATGGTGCCAAGGGCATCGGCGAAATCTCTACTATCCCCACTGCTTCTGCAGTGGCTGGTGCCTACTATCTAAGGGATGGTAAATTGAGAACAAATCTGCCCTTGGAAGAAACACCCTATAGCAGGAAAAAATAAAATAAGATTCGGAATCTAGCATGATCGCTCTCGCATAAACCAAAAAGTGACCGGGGAATGAGTATACTAATATTAGGTCAGGTTCTCACTATGTGGTTGCTGGAAAATGCAATAGTTATGAAAAGTACGGAGGCTTTTTTGTAGTTGGTAGTGTTTGGTAACAGGAGGACATAAGAATGCGGCTAATGGGATGTTTTCTTCTATATTAGGAGGTCTAGAGAAAGAGGAGGTAAGCTACTGCGCTATTTATCCTAGCCCCTAACTTTATCTTCTCAAGGAACCTCTCTTTAAAGACACTTACAGTTGCTTTTACTGTGGGTGTCTTATATTTTTACCAACCCGGTATTACACCCTAAAAAGACATCTCAAAATCAAAGCAGCTATAGCTGGTATTGCTATCCTCTTGTGGGCTGAAATAGCTTTTTTGCTAAAGGCTGAGATCTTACATATATGTCACCAAACATATTCAGCATAATCTGCAATACTTTGGTTATGGAAATAAGGGAGAAAGTTTTGTACCTTTGTAGATTATTATTGACAAAAAATGAAAGGAGCATGTAATTATACCTAGATTAACTATGCATCGAAATTCTTTGCACTTTGAAAGGACGGAAATTAAAATGAAAGTAAATAAGGAATTACTTAAAGGAAGCACCACCATCCTTATCCTAAAATTACTTGAACGGAAATCCATGTATGGGTGTGAAATGATTAAAGAAATTGGAAATGCTTCTGGAGGTGTGTTTGCTTTTAAAGAAGGAACTCTTTACCCGATTCTGCATACTTTGGAGTCTGATGAAATGGTTGAATCCTACTGGTCAGAATCAAACGGAAACCGCCAGAGGAAGTATTATCGAATAACAGACAAAGGGCGTCTTCAGCTTAAAGAAAAATGTAAGGAATGGGTAATGTTTCGTTCAACGGTTGATAAAGTATTAGGGGAGGCTATTTTATGTCGATAGAACAGAACCATAAGGTACAGGAATACCTAAATAATGTTTGAATAAGGTTGATGACTAGATAACCAGACTCTCTAACTAGCTTGAAAAATAATCTCCTACTCAATATACTTGTAGTGGAGGTTGCATTCTTATCATAATTTATTTGGAGGTACTTCTTTGGAAAGAGAATTAGCTATTGAAATTGTACGAGTTACAGAGGCTGCGGCCATTAGTTCTGCCCGCTGGCTGGGTCGTGGCTTAAAAAACGAAGCAGATCAGGCCGCAACCACCGCCATGCGAGCAATGTTCGACACGATCAGTATGAATGGTACGGTGGTCATCGGAGAAGGGGAACTGGATGAAGCCCCCATGCTCTACATTGGAGAGAAGCTGGGCAATGCAGCCTACCCAGAGGTAGATGTGGCTGTGGATCCTTTGGAGGGCACTACCCTAGTGGCCAAAGGATATAGCAATGCAATGACGGTTATTGCCATAGCCAATAAGGGTTGCTTACTACATGCCCCGGATATGTATATGCACAAAATGACCGTAGGTCCACGGGCTGCAGGCAGAGTTCATCTGGATGACCCCATTGAGCACACCCTAAAGATTATTGCTGAGGCAAACGAAAAAAATATAGCAGATTTAACGGTAATGATACAAGAGAGAGAAAGACACCAACAGATCATTCAAGATGCCCAAAACAGTGGGGCCCGGGTAAGGTTATTCAGTGATGGCGATGTAGGACCCTCCATTGCCCCTGCCCTTGCAGAAACAGGTGTAGATCTGTTCATTAGTATCGGAGGAGCGCCAGAAGGTGTAATTACTGCTGCAGCCATGAAGTGTCTGGGCGGAGAGATGCAAGCCCGCTTAGTGCCGCAGAATGATCAGGAATATAACCGGTGTCTACAAATGGGAATCAAGGATCCTCACAAACTTCTATTGATGGAGGATCTGGTTAGAGGTGACGATGCTATATTTGCAGCCACCGGGGTAACCGAAGGAGAATTTTTACGAGGTGTACGCTTTCTTAGAGACGAACGGGTAGAGACGGACTCCGTGGTGATGCGAGCCAAAACAGGAACCATTCGGTTTATCCGAGCGGTTCATCATATACCGGATAAAATTAATCTAGTTATAAGTTAAGCAAAATAAATCCCGTATTACCATATACATAAATGGTGGTACGGGATTTATTCAACACCAGCAAGGTGATCGAATATTGACCCTGGCAGCATTAAAAAATAGAATAATCATTGCCAAATTTCACGATACAATGTTATTATATTAGCAAATGATTATATTATCAATTAATGTTAAAATATATTAACCTAAGGAGGGGTTTGGAATCATGGAAATTAAAGTATTGGGAACTGGCTGCAAGAAGTGTAAAGAAGTGGATAAGTTGGTGCGGGAGGTATTGTCAGAAATCAATGTAACCGCAAATGTAGAAAAGGTGGAGGATATTGCTCAGATCGTGCAATATGGTGTCATGCTTACACCGGGGCTGGTGATTAACGGAAAAGTCAAGGTATCTGGTCGGGTGCCCAACAAGGCCGATATCAAGAAGCTGATCGAAGAGGAGAAATAGATCGTAGAAGGGGAGAGGAGAATATGGGTGCCAACCTGGATGCCAAGACCCTTGCCCTAATCGGTGTGGGGGCCAGTATAGGAGCAAACTGCTTTCCTTGCCTGGAGCAAAAGGTTACCGAAGCCCTAAAGGCGGGAGCTTCAGTGGAGGATATTGCCCAAGCGGTGCAACTGGGGGAAGAAGCGAAAATACAACCTAACCAGGGGATCAAGGCCCTAGCGGATATGCTCTTACAAAACGCTCAGTCTTTGTTGAACAGAGGTTCCGCCGGAGGTTGCGGCTGAAAATCATAGCAAACGGCGTGACCGTTTGGTATAAAAGTCACTTCCTATATGAAGGGAGTGGCTTTATTTATTCTGGGTAAATCTTAATAGATTAAAAAGCAACCGGGTTAGTTCTTTAGTTCTATTGTAGGCTAATCTGGTTTTAGCTGTTGTAGCTAGCGCAATAAGCCATATACCTTAATTACCCCCAGAAGGTGTCAAAATCATAACCGCTAGTCTTTTTAATACCCATAATTTTATGCATAACAATCATGCTGGGTAGACTTAGGGCAGGTTTAGCCACAAGCACACCACCCAGTAGAAAAAAGAAAGGTTTTCTTAGCAAAGTACCGGGTGGTATCTAGCCAACCGGTACTTTTTAGCAAATTCATGAGTGACTCATAAATTTCATAGTTGCTTGGTCTAGTACACCTGCCTTTTAGAATTAGGGTACAGGAGGTTGTACAGGTGAAGGACGTAAGCCCTCGATTAATCTGGAACACAGACAGCTTTTTGACGAAAAGCGTTTATAGTTTGAACCACTACGATAGCTATAATTAGAGTGGTTACGACTATAAAAATAGTTGCCAGCCACCCGAGCGGTGCTAGTCCGGTAAACTTAAAGGCCAGAGTAGTGGCAAGGGTCGCAGCGCACATGGGGAAAGTGTAAGCCCACCAGGATATAAAGAAATTCAGTCCCATGAAATTTCGCGCCATTGAGAATAGCAAAAAGACAAAGAAGATCGCCAAATATAAGAGAACGCGGGCAATACCGTCCATCTCCCCGGTCATTTTTGTATAGGCGGCAAATCCCACTGCCGGGGGGGCAACCAAAATAAACAGCGTAGGCATTAGCATGGGTGGAAGTGGGTTATGGAAGATGATACGGTAAAATATTACAGTAAACAACACCACCCAGAAAAACAGACCCACACTAAAAAAGAACCACATTAATTCTTTATGGGCGAACTCTACGCCGGCGACCGGCACTAGGATATTACCGACCACGGGAATAAACCAGGCTGGGTTGGAGTGAGCAATCTCATAGCTGCGGTTAATCCAGCGGGACATAATGACAATAGTAAAGACAAAGTGCAGGCATGCGCCAGCTATCCATAGATACCTAGCCACTTCATGGGATACCTCCAGCGTTCCGATACTCAATAACAGCAGGCTGATAGAGATAGCCGGGAAGAAACTGGCTTTGGCCGGGTGATTAAATTCATTCACTACTTCCTTAGTGTGTTTAGCCAGTTTTGCTAAATAGGCAGTGCCGACCACTGCGAACACTACATAGGCTATCACTAGCAGCATCATACCAATTCCTAAATGTAGCCCAAAGACCTGCTCAAACCGCTGATAAGCAATAGACAATCCGCATAGCCCCATCACGCTGGCAAACAACCCAATAGGAAAAAATTGCACACCATGGCCCAAAAAAATCACCCCTTAATAAAAGTATTTATTTATATTAAACTATTGCTTATATAGTTGCTTATATAGTGCATCTAGAACTTTTTGCTCAGTGACCTTCCAAGAAAACCTTGAAAGTATTTCCCTTTGCTACTCCGACAAAACTAAAGAAAAGAAATTTCATTGACCAAGGCCACTGAAAAAGATCTAGTTTTTACAACCCAAAGCATTAAAAGAGAAGGGGCTGTCGTCATTTATTGAGACAGCCTCATTTTCATAAGTGGTTTTTATTTAACACAACTTTGTAAGGACTTGAAATCAGAGGTTAAGCCACGCTGTAAATTTTCACATCGGGATCGGTACTCCAGAGCGGCTTGAGGCCGACAAACACGTCGTTTTGAAACATCTCGCTGGTCATGTATGCCTGCGCATGTTCTACGCTGTCAAAACCGTGTAAAACCTGAACATCCTCGTCACGGATCAGCAAGTCTTTCGTCAGAGCGCCTTCGATGGTATTGAGGAAAGGATCGCGGTAATCGGTGTAGACCTTTGCTGCTGCAGGACGATTGGCGGCTTCAATTTTCATAGTGATTTCTAGATAAGCATTGACTTTCATTATAATTCCCCCTTAAATGGATTTTGCAAGGCTCCTGTCATTGAGCTTGCTTTGATTATAGTCAAAGGACTTCGGAAGCGGAATATATTAGCAAATTCATGAGTAACTCATAAATTTTATAGTTGCTTGCGCTAGTACAGCATGCCTTTTATAATTACGATTACAGGAGGTTGCACAGAATGTATAAACCCAAGTTAGAAAAAGATATTCGTTGCCCACTGGAATATGGCTTGGAAGTGTTCGGCGGGAAATGGAAGTCACGTATTATTTGTGTTCTGGCAGAGAAAGAGGTTCTGCGTTATAGCTCTCTGCGCAAGGAAATGACAAATATCACAGACGCTGTTTTGGCAGCAACTTTAAAAGATTTGCTTGCAGACGGAATCGTTCAAAGGCAACAATTTAATGAAATCCCGCCGAGAGTGGAATATTGCCTTTCGAATAAGGGAAAATCCGTTGTACCCATCCTGCAAAGCATTTGCAGATGGTCGGGTGCATACCACAGAGAGGATAGCGAGCATATGCTTTTGCAATGCCAAAAATGCGATTACAACTTCATGGCTGAGTGATTATGGAAGCTAATGTTAGATTATGGAAGACAATATTAATTGAAGACAATATTAATTGAGAGAGAATCAATGAAATATAATTTTGATGAGATCATTGATATAACCTGAAAGGCCGTTGATTTATGCGGTCATTTCGTTTGTAAAGTTTTAACAATTTGCTCGTTTACTGGGAATATTGATGCTAATATATAATAAATTTATAATATAAGCAAAAGTTTAGGTAATTAGAGGAGGCAGGTTCATGAACAAGCGTGGCAAGCTGGTGCTACTAGGTGTGATTTTACTAGCCTTTGTGGCGGTGGGTACCAAACCCCTTTTATCCAGGGGAGGAGAGAAAGCGGAAACACCCCAGGTGGTTACCACTCAGACCGAAACCAATCAAACAGATACCAATAAAAGCGAGCCAGGCCAAGCAAAGGCCAGTTCGACAGAAGCTAGCCAGAGCTCGGCAGGTCAGCAGCAATCAAGTGTTGTTAACACAAATGCCCCCAAGCTGGTTAAACTTTTAGAGGATGGCTTTGCGAAAGGTAAACCCATGGCGGTGGTCTATACCTACAATGCAGATTGCTGACCCAGCACAAAGGAATTCTTCTCCAACCACCGGTCGGTGGTACAGCAAATTGAAAAGAAATATGGTGATCAGCTAACCTTTACTTGGATTGATATTGCAGTTTACCAGGAGTCCGAAGGGGAACAGTTAAACAAAACTGCTGCAGATATGAAGGTACAAACCGCTCCAGCCCTGGTGCTTTTTGATGGTAAGCAAAAGTTGGTGCAGACCTGGATGGGAGAACTGAATCAGGCTGAGGTAACTAAAGTCATCGAACAGGTGGTGAAATAGATGCCAGCGCTGGAAACGCTTTTAACAGGCTCGTTACTATTTTCCCTGCTGGCAGCACTCGCCGCGGGGCTGTTCAGCGGGATTAGCCCCTGCACTTTGCCCACTGCCGTCATGGTGGTGGCCTATGTGGGGGGCTATGACAATCGCTCCCGTTTAAAGGGCTTTATCCTGTCTTTGTCCTTTGTGCTGGGTTTATCTCTCACCCTTGCCATCGCCGGGGCGGCGGTGTCCGCTGTGGGCGGGCTGTTTATGGGGAGCAAAGTGGTCTGGTATGCGGCTGCCCTGGTGGCCGTTCTGATGGGGGCCAATCTGTTGGGACTCTTTAAACTACCCGCTTTTGGAAAAAATCCAACGGGGGTAAAACAGGGTAGCGGAGTGCTGGGGGCCTTTTTGTTGGGCATCCCGTTTGCCATCATCGCCTCCCCTTGTACTGTCCCAATCACCGCCACGGTGCTTGCCTACGCCGCCACAAAAGGCAGTGTTTGGTACGGTTTTGCTCTGCTCTTTGCCTACGCAATGGGCCGCAGCATTCCGCTTTTGGCTGCAGGAACCTTTACCTCAGTATTAAAAAATGCCTCAAAATTTGAAGGCTTTAGTCAAGTAGTGCAAAGGATTAGCGGAGTGGCTTTAATTGGACTGGGCTTTTATTTGCTGTATGGTGTAGTTAGCTAGGTAGTCGGTGTATTGATGATGAAGTATCAATGGTACCTAGAGGGAATATTATAAGATGCAAGGATAAATTTTCAATGATGGTAGGGGGCTAAGGTATGATTTGCAGGTGTGACAACACCCCATAAATATTTGTGGGGTGTTTTTTATTGCATTTTATATGGGGTAATACCAGCGAAGCTGATACCACCCGCAAAGTAGATGGAAAATATTGTTAAAAGATACTATGTCGTCTGGAAGGTCATCGAAAAGACCTGATTTTTACGAAGGAATACTACATTTGATTGAATTGTCAAAGGCATCACTAAATTCTGTTAGTGATGCCTTACTAAATAAAAATTTCTTTCAGTGCCCCCTCATTAGGGGGGGATCTTTTTAGAAATAATAAATTTTTTTTGAAACCAAATGGCTACTTCCTTAATCTAGGTATTGAAAAATAAATTAAGGGGGTATCATTAATGTTCAAAAGAATTAAATCGCTTGCAATTTTACTGATGGGGTTGGTGTTCCTGGCTATAGGCCAACCCGTAATGGCTCAAGAGGAAAAGAGTAATATAGGGGTAGTGACACCGATGGCTTACCAATACCTATTTGACTGTTCCAGCCTGTACACACTGAATGGAACTAGTATAGGTGCATCTGGTACCACCCAAACTTACACCAATGTTAGTAAAATCACCACCACAGTATATCTGGAGAAGAAAACATCAAGTGGCTGGACCGTAGTTACAAGCTGGACAAGTAGTGTAACCAATAACTCTTATTCCACTACAAGTGGTAGCTACAAAGGTATTCTGGGGATAACCTACAGGGTAAGATGCTTACACAGGGCAGATAACGGTACATTAACCGAAACTAATACTTCTTACACTAGTTCTTTTACTGTAAATTAAACCGTCTCAACGAGTTGGCCAGAACAAACAAATCTTCCTCGTCCAAAGGACAAGTTATTGTAACAAAGATATCTCTATCAATCCAGGATAATTGCTTTTTCCCATCCTTATATAGCAACAAATTTGCCTCTTGACCTTTAATATTAGCCTTTTTCATTACTGCATCTTCTGTATCGTAAGAAGTGGCCTGGTTAAAGTCTCCAATAATATTAATCTGGCTAATAGTTACTGGTGCCGAGCTGGCGGTTTTAATGAACAACACAACCTTAGTAGAATCTCCAACCTTTTGGGCTATTACTCTTTCTATATAATACTGGCCGACTAGATCAGTAGGTAATAAAGCTTGATAAGGTACATCATTTAAGACCTGTAAAACTTCTGGTTTAAGGGAGTCCACAAGGTCTTTTTCTTTTTCCTGAGTTCCGAATGAGATATGTGCAGTTTGAACCTTGCCGACAACAAAGGAACGGATAGTCTCAAAAATCTTCAGATTCAAGGCTGTTCCTTCCTTTGGCATCAACCAAAGTCCCGATACCAAAAAGATAATCAATGAACAGGCCACAACAGACCATTTAGATGGGGACTTTGGCTTAGAGTTATACTTGTTATTATATTCCTCCCAGGCTAAATCCACATCAACATCAATGTTATTTTTTGCACGTTCCTTAATGGATTCTTTAATTAGTTCATCGACGGAAGTAATTTTATCGTCACTCAACTTGCAGCCCACCCTCCGAAGTATTGATAACATAACCTTCTCTAATCAAACGAATTTTGATTTGAGCTCTCGCCCTATGTAATAGTGTTTTCACAGTACCTTCCGGTTTTTGGATTAATATGGAGATATCTTTTACCTTCATTTCCTTATAGTAATAAAGATGTATTATCTGCTTCATTACAGGATCCAAACTATCTATCGTTTTATTTACCGCAGATATTGTATCTTTTGAAGTTACCACATACTCAGGTGAGTTTTCGATGGAGTCGATAATAGGACCCATAAGATCAATACTAACTACTTTTTTGTATTTATTAATAATGCTATTGATGTTATTTATAGTAATTTTCTTTATCCAAGCCTCAATCTTATCTGGATCCCTTAGTTGTTCTATGTTTTGAATTGCCTTGAAAATTGCTTCCTGGGCAGCTTCTTCAGCAATGGCTGCATCACCACAATAAAAATAGGCACATTGTAAGGCCGACTTATAATGCAGTTCGAAAATAAGTTTACTTAAATCCTTATCAACTTTCTTCTTTCTAGTAAAAAGTTTTTTAAAAATAGACATAGTAGCCCCCTAAGAGGTTTTGGGAATTTTGTGTAATATTTCTACACATCACGATTCGATTCCTCTTATTAATATGGGTGTTAATATGGGTGCAAATAATGTCATAATAAGGCGATTAGTTTATAAAACCAACTCCCTCTTTATTTTATCAATAGATAAAGGGGGTGGGTATTTGAAAGTATTTTAATATCCTTGTATTCCAAATATAATTTAGAGAGGGGAATAATTATGTTAAAACGATTAGGTTTTTTTGTGCTTTTGACCATACTGATGTTGTGTTTTGCAATTCCGGGCTTTGCTGCAGAAAATAAGATTAAGAAGGTTAAATATGAAGCACAGGAGATTACAGAAAAAGCTAAAATAAAAGAAAGAGCCCTACAAGGTGTTTCGGATCTAGATTCCAATGAGGAAACTAAGGTTAAGGCCAAACTCACTCCTATTGGTTTAGCCTCTGAAGTAGAATTTGAAAACTATGTTACTACCCAAAAACTAAAGGAAGTTGAAAATGAAGATGGTTCAATAAGTGAAAGTTTTGCAACCACATCTTTAGTAACTATTATGGGTACTTCAATGTATGACCCTAAATACGATAGAGATGACAGTAGTTCTTGTGACATATGGTTAACCTTGTACTGGGATCGTATTGGTAGTTCCAGCACCGGTTATTACGGCCAAATTACGGATGTAAAGGTTACATGGGACAGATTAGCTAACGACGTATCAATTACAGGCCACAAAATTCTAGCCTCTGCTAATGGGAAACGATCTGAGGGTGGCTGGACTTATGATACAAGACAAAAGACTTTTTCGACAGCGCCTGCTGACAATGTGGCTCAACACTTATATCCACCTAGTACATGGGGCCATGTGCAATATTCAGGTGCCCCTGCCATTTGGATTGCAGGCAAAGGCCTATGTACTATTAGTCGAGGTGGAAGCAGCTGGGGCTTAGAAGTTGAGTCTATCCAAGGGGATATGACTAATCCCTTTTAGATTTATAGGAGAATATGTATTGAAAAGGTGTATCATCATCTTATTGTTATTTGTAATAAGCTTACCGGCGTGTGTGACTGAAAGACTTGAACAGAAAACAGTTCACATACCGAAACTAAGCTCATTACCATTACATCATATCGAAAGAACTGTTTTCTTGCCAAACTGGGAAGTGACCGTAAGCATTGCATGGGATAAGGCCAATAATTGGGTGCAAGCTACAACTGTATACAAGGGTAGTGACCCACTCTCCAGGGCTACACTCCATGTAAAACTCCCCGACACTCAACCCTCTAAAAATATCCTAATAAAAAATGAACTACAGGCGGACATTTTTGTAGAAAGTCCGGAAGGTGCTCTTTTGGCTAAAGAACTTAATGCCCCTTGGGAAAAAGGCAAGGTTTTTCAACCAGAGTTGATCCCAAGACTTGTTATGGAAAAATATATTAATGAGCTTGTGGTCGAAGTTCTGTATACTAAACCAGGATCTTCGGAAGAGATTTCTGAGAATAACTTATAAACCAATACAATGAAATATTTTAGGGGCTGTACTGAAACTTCTGTTTCAGTACAGCCCTCATTTCATAGTTTAACTGCTCTGAGATACGAAAAACAAAAAAGACAATAGTAGAGAAAAATTACGTCGATTCTCACGGGCAAAGCGAAGTAGCCTTTGCCTTTTGCCATCTACTTGGGTATCAGTTAATGCCCCGGTTAAAAGGTATTCACTCACAAAAGCTTTATCGACCAGAAACGGGCATGAGAAACGGAAGCAATATTAAAACGGTTTACCAGGAATAACCTTAAGCATCCGACTTATCAAGCTTTAGGAGAGCTTGGAAAAGCAGTAAAAACGATTTTCCTTTGTGATTATAATCCTTATGGAACGTTCAAGCTTAACATGAGTGAACGTCTTCCACTGGAAGTAGGTGATATTGCATGACCGAGAAAAGAACTTCTGCTAAAAAAAGGCAAAAGAGTTGGCAAAATATCTCCGGGGGGAACGACCAGACTATGCTTATCTAAAAAGCCTATTTCAACACTTACGAACAGAACTGGAGGTTGATATACCGATAACGCCTAAAAAATTACCTTTTGTACCCACCGAAGAAGAATTGAAGCGTTATTATGATGTGGTTTGGAAGTCAAAAAACTTCCAAGATATGATGATAATTAAAACGCTTCTGTATACCGGCGCAAGGGTAAGTGAGTTAATAAATATTAACCTCCTAGAAGTTGATTTTAACTACTGCCAGATACGAATAAATAAAGGTAAAGGGAACAAGGATCGCATTGTCCCGTTCCCTCATTCTTTCAAGGAAATGTTAGCTATGCATTCTGATTCAATGGCTAAGAAACAGGCTGTTTATCTATTTGAATCCTCATGGAAGAAGAAGTACACAGACCGAGGTATCCGAAAAATCCTGGCTAAATATTCAGAAGAGGCAGGACTTGCACAAAACCTGTCGCCACATAAGCTACGCCATTTTCTTTTGACCTGGCTGAAAAAGCAAGGGATTGACGATGCACTGATTCAACCGTATTCAGGCCACGAAAGCAGAAAATCGCTGGAGGTATATTCAAGACTAGCTATTACCGATGCTCAACAAGCCCTATATAATGGGCTATGATACAATCTTATTTATTGGTTCCGATAATACATATTATGTAAACTAGTGAAAAATGAAGGGCTTACAAAGGTCTATCCAACTGGTTATCTAGCTAGGGCTTGGTTGGCCCTCTTTGGTTTGTGAGTTTGTCTTCTAATATTTTTAATGGGAACTTTGAGATTCTTAAATCGTTATTTAGCCATAGTTAGTACAGTCCTATTAGTTAAATGCTACGAATCCGCTAACCACATTATAATAAATTTTGTGGCAAGATGTTTTGAATTAATTCAAGTTTCGTGTTATTACCCAATTGGTTTTTGTTAAACTTTAACCGCATATCGGCACATTAGAATAAATTATTTAATTCATGTATTTATTTATGTAATTAATTATGATTATATATGTATTTTATTATGAGTGTATTTATGTGTGTTTTTATAGCTATTTGTTGCTCTCGCTAATACTAATAATGTTATTCGGGGATATTCTTTATGTTAATTAAAATAAGTGTAACAATTGCAACTTGCCATTAATTGAGTTGCACGTCCCCCTCCCCCTTCTTTTATTATGCAAATATATAAAATGGCATTGTGTATACTCAATGCCATTGGTAAAGCTGAGCAAAAACGCTTATGTTAACCTTATACAAAAACAAAATCATACGACGTTAGACTAGTGATATTCGGCTTATATATAAAATACTATATGACAATTCGTTAATTTCAGTAATATTCAGACTTATCTTGTGAAATCCTCGCCCTTCCGTGGTGGACACTACTTAAAATGTTTGTACTACGTGCGAGTTTATTTACTCTCCGTTTTTGGAATGTTTACGACCAATTAGTTGTGATTGTTATTAGACATATTACCAGTGTTATTATCTCAGCTTACCTTCCGCATGATCACAGCCACTCCTTCTATCTTCCATCTCCTTGGTTATTCAACGTACACTTCTTTGGCTAATGCAAACGCTGCCCATGCATTGGGCCACCCAGCGTAGAACGCAAGTTGTGTGATGATCTCTGACATTTCCTAGAAAATATCCCCCAAAAATGCCATAGGTTTATAAACAAATAGACAATGCAAATTGCTTCTTACAGGATCAAAGCACCCTGTGAATTCTAATCGAGAATTTTCCCAGAGTGCTTTTCATTTTACAAAACCTATTGTAATGGGACTTTTGTTTTATTGGTCCCATAGGCCTTGTTTCTTGTCTTAGAGCTGTACCGATTGTTAAATTTCTATGTGCAAGTTTTGTGTCGCCATCCACCAGGGTTTGGTTGGCCCTCTTTGGACTATGAGTTTGTCTTTCTAATATATCCATTTGCAAGCAAGAAGTTTTGATTAATTCAAATTTCATGTTATTGTCAAATTGGTTATTGTTAAACTTTAATCCTATTACTGAATTAAGCATTACGAAATAGACAAACTTTTTAAAGGTATCATTAATGCTATGAAGAATGTATTTTAAAATCAACTTAACAAATCCAAAAGGTGTGAACCCATGAAACCTACTAAACAAGAGATTTTGTTTTTGTTTTTATTAGCTGGCTCATATTTTGCACTTACTTTTATTTATAGGCTCCTTAACGAAATAATTGAACCTAAGCAAGCATTAGTATTATTTACAAGTTTTTACGGATTTGTTCTCATGACATTTTTTTTGCTTTATAGGAAGGGTACTATAAATTTCTCCATCTTTAACAATGAAGAAAATTATAGGAAAAAGTCTAGCAAAGTAGGAATTTTTGTTTCATGCATAATAATAATGCAGGGTTACTTGGTTTATTATTTACCATATGATCAAGCTAGAATATTCTGTGATATATTGCTTATCTTAGCTTGTATAGCGATCCTAATTAATTTACTTCATAATATTGGCTAAACACTTAGTGCATACATTTTAGCTAATGCAAACTATAAACTCTTCCATCATCCCAGCACTGGTGCTCAATCCGGGAAATGTTCATAGCATTCCTGCCCAAACTCAATCCTTAATGTACACCATCAGTCTCCGTTCTAATATTAAGGTTTCACATTAGAATCCCCCGCGCATATCATAAAAAAGGAAAATGCTAGAAAAGTGGGGGAGAAATATGCCTACAATTAGAGTTACTAGCACCGAAGATAGTGGTCTAGGTTCACTTCGCCAAGTCATTGCTGAGGCAGAGTCGGGTGACATCATTAAATTCAATATTTCAGGCTCTTCCAATACGATTACATTAACCAGTGGAGTTATTGTTATTGGTAAGAACTTAACCATTGATGGCCCTGGCGCAGAAGAACTTACAATTAGTGGTAATAACACTAGTCTTGTGTTTGATATTTCTAACGGTTTTGAAGTTACCATTCAGGGTATCTCCATTATAAATGGTAATTCTTTTGAAGGTGGGGCTATTAGAAATCATGGTACAACCACCTTTACGAACTGTACTCTTTCTGACAACACCGCCCTGGTAAGAGGTGGGGCTATTTGTAATTTTGGTACAGCAACCTTTACAAACTGTACTCTTTTTAACAACACAGGCAATTATCTCGGTGGGGCTATTTGTAATTTTGATACTGGTACAGCAACCTTTACAAACTGTAGTCTCTTTAACAACACCGCTTCTTATGGTGGGGCTATTTCAAATGATGGTACAGCCACCTTAACAGTCTGTACTCTCTCAAACAACAGTGCTCATCTTGGTGGGGCTATTATAAATCATGGTACAGCCACCGTTACAAACTGTACTCTTTCTGACAACACAGCATCTGATGGTGGGGCTATTTGCAATTATGGTACAGCCACTGTTACAAACTGTACTCTCTCCAACAACACAGCATCTTATGGTGGGGCTATTTTTAATTATGGTACAGTTACCATTATAAACAGTACCCTCTCTAACAACAGCACCCAGGATAGTGGTGGTGCTATTTATAATGGAAGTTATGAAACACTTCACGGTATAATTAACATTAGTTTTAGTACAATCGCTGAAAATCACGCATCGAACGGTGCTGGTATATATTGTGATTCCAATACAAGTATAACCATCAAAAATTCGATTATTGCCAATAATCTTGTTCCTAATTTCTTTGGTGGAGGTACATTTACAGCATTTGGTGTAAATTTTTCTACTGATGATACTTTACAAGATTTTATACAAGTTAAACCAGACGAACTTAAATTAGGTCCCTTGGCTTTAAACCCACCGGGAACCACGATGACCCATGGATTACTAAGCGGCAGTGTAGCCATTGACAGTGTTAAGTCTGCAGATTGCACAGTTAGCACTGATCAACGTGGAGTTGCTCGGCCACAAAATAGTGCTTGTGATGCAGGGGCCTATGAATATGCACCACCAACCATAATCTGCCTTGGAGATATTTGCACAACCAATGACTTCGGACAATGCAGTGCTAAAGTTGACTTCAATGTTAGCGCAACCAGCACATGTCCTAATGTGAGCATTACCTGTGAACCAAGTTCTGGTTCTAGCTTTCCAGTAGGTACCACGACTGTTTCTTGTACGGCTACAAATACCTGTACAGGAGATGCTGCATCTTGTTCCTTTGCTGTTACTGTTACAGATGATGAACCACCAACCATAACCTGCCCTAAAGATATTACAGTATTTTATGTCGATGGTCTAAACGGAGCTTGGGTAAACTTCAATACTGTTGCAACTGATAACTGCCCTTGTGTAAATGTTGTCAACAATCCACCATCTGGCTCCTTCTTTCCCTTAGGGACTACGGTTGTTACCTGTACTGCAATAGATGCGGCTGGAAATACTGCCTCTTGCTCTTTTAATGTCACAGTTATAAGACAAGTGGTGATAGGTCAACCATTAATAACAAATCACATTAAGCCTTTTTAAAGATGGTAATAACTCTATGAAATACATTGTAGATCGTCATTTTATCCCGGAATGGTCACATATTATCGGAATTAAATAATCTGTTAATTATTCTGCCTTCCATATTATCAATATTCTTTGTGCTTAATTTGGGCCGGTCTGCTTTGTCAATAATACCATAGGTTTATATACGAATAGACAATGCAAATTGCTTCTTACAGAATCAAAGCACCCTGTGAAGTCTAATCGAGAATTTTCCAGAGTGCTTTTCATTCTAAAGGCCGAATTAGTATAAATTATTGAAGCTCATAGCATACAACAAAATAACCGCCCCTTTACGGAGCCACTTCCCTTCAAGTGAACGCCTACTTCCACCAAGTATCAAAGGGAGTTACAGGCAACTCTCGTTTGTGCTTTGTTACTTCGAAGCGGTTTTCAATATTCGCCTTAACACCAGGATCAACTTCGTTACCCAATAAATATTGATCAAGAGCAATGTATTCAATACCAAGTTCCGTCTCATCCGCTTGCTGAGGTTTGTTATCGAGCAAGTCTGCCGTTGGAGTCTTAAGGTAAAGTTGTTCGGGAGCATTAAGCTCCTTCAAGAGTTCACGCCCTTGCCCTTTTGTGAGGGCGGCCAAAGGAAGGATGTCGGCTCCACCGTCGCCGAATTTCGTGAAGAACCCTGTTACTGACTCGGCTGCATGATCCGTACCGATGACCAAACATTGCTGCTCCCCAGCAATGGCGTACTGGGCAACCATACGCATTCTGGCTTTAACATTCCCCTTGTGGTAGTCAGTCATGACTTCACCTGTGGCATTCATGTAGGCTTTGACAAAGGCTGCTATGGGATCCTCAATGTTAAAGACAAAGGTTTGGTCGGGCTTGATAAATGCCAGAGCAGCTTGAGCATCTTCTTCATCTTTTTGCGTACCATAAGGCAGGCGAACGGCATAAAAATTGGCTTCGTAACCTTCTGCCCGCAGTTCTTCAATCGCCAATTGTGCCAGCCGTCCAGCAAGGGTCGAGTCTTGACCGCCGCTGATGCCCAAAACAAAGCCTTTTGCTCCTACTTTCAAACAGTATGCTTTGAGAAAGTCGATCCGGTTACGAATCTCCTCTTTAGTGTTGATCTCCGATTTCACATTCAAAGCTTGGATAATTTCCATTTGTTTGCTCATTGGAAACTCCCCCTCTTTTTATTGGTACAAATGATTGGTTCTGATGTAATCGTAACAACTTTTTTGTAACTCATCTCGGATATAGATCGAGCCCATCTCCATAGCCAGACCTTTATCCATTGGATGAAAGGTTTGGCTATCATCTGCGTTCTGCAGAACGGTGATTTTGCAATTGCGGCCAACATGTGGATGCCATTTCGCGCCATAACAATAAACTTATTACCATTGCAAGATAGGTGGTAATGTTATTGTTGTGATAATATACTTTATCTATCCTTCTAACGATAATTCTTAACAGTTGAAAAACATTCACTATATAGCACACACTATAAAACAAGTATTAATTCAGAGATGTATATTTCTTATTAGTGTCTGAGCAACCCTTTACATTGATTTAAATGTATTATATAGTTGATATGGAATTACGAAAAAGTATGCACTTTTTTGATGCATACTATCTAGGGGGATAGTGTAACTATGAAGGAATACAAAGGAACTGTTGCTGACAGCCAAGATACCTGTTTTGGCTATACACTCTCTCTTATCAACGGAAAGTGGAAACTGCTGATTATATTTTACTTATCAAAGTATGGGGCTGTACGCTATAATGAACTGCAACGTATGATAGGTAAAATAACCTACAAAACCCTTAGTACCACATTAAAGGAAATGGAGAATGATGGCTTAATTCATCGTAAGGAATATCCGCAAATTCCTCCAAAGGTCGAATATAGCCTTACTGAAAAAGGGCAAACACTCTGGCCAATTATACAGGGTATGTGTCAGTGGGGGGAGCGTAATAAAGAAAAATAAAAAAATAAAGCTACGCTTTATTAATTATCGAAAGATTTATGGATATGAAGATGTGGAAAATATATAAAATGGCATTAAGTATAGACAATATCATTTGGTAGTTTGTCTCCATTTTTGGAATGTTTACGACCAATTAGTTGTGATTATTGTTAGAAACATTACCAGTGTTATTAAAAGTAACAGACATATTAGAATACAACATACTCTAATATGTCTGTGTTGGTTCTTGTGAATACAAACAATTCTGGTGACTACAGTATAATTAATTCATAATCTCGACTACCCATACCAATTTCTTCACCATGTCGCATTTGAATGGTACCGTCAATATAGGGGCGCAAACCTTGGAATTTATCTGCCCCAGCCTCGTGATTACAAGAAAGGTGAGATTCAGCAAAACCTATCTGTTTATTTACTAAATCATAACTTGCCTGATCAAGGGCCACAGGATCGGTGGATGCCAAAAAACCGATATCAGGAACAATGGGTGCATCGCTCCACGACGCACAGTCACAATCCGGGGTGATATTAATTAAAAAGTTGATATATCCGATCCGTTTTTCATGACACTTAGTAAAGCCATATGCATATTCAGCCATTCTCTCCAGGAAATCTGTTATGTCGGTCTTCCAGTTTATGCCGTTGGCCTTCACTGGGCAGACAGTTAAACATTCACCACAGCCAATACATTTCTCATGGGCAACACTGGCCTTCCCATCGCCCATAGTGATGGCGTGTTCTGGACAAACCTCGCTACACTCGCCACAGCCAATGCATTTATCCTGATCTACTGTAATTTTGACAGCATGCTGCTCTTTTTTACCAATGGCTGGTGCTCCACCCATGGCTAGGTTTTTGATGGTTCCACCGAAACCACCCATCTCATGCCCCTTAAAGTGGGATAATACTATTACGCTATCTGCATTTACTATGTCTTTAGCTAGTTTCACTTTTTTAAAATGTTTTTTATCAATCTCTACTTCGGTAATGTTATCACTGCGTAATCCGTCCGCAATGATAAGGGGTGCCCCTGTAACCGTAAAACCAAAGCCATGTTCCAGGGCAGTAAGTAAATGATCAACCGAATTATGCCGACTTCCACCGTAGAGTGTATTAGTATCGGTTAGAAAAGGCTTGGCACCCTTTTCCTTGATTTTATCCACAACTTGACGCACAAATAGCGGACTAATAAAGCCATCACTGCCACGTTCTCCGAAGTGCAATTTGATTGCGGTTAGGTCATCCTTTTGAATAAGCTCATTAAAGCCAGCCTGTTCAAATAAGTTTCTTATTTTGCTTATTTTATTGGCTTTATCTGTTCTTGCCCGCAGATTTACAAAATATACTTTGCTGGACACGTTCTCTTTCCCCTCTCTATAATTAAAATAGAATCTCAATATCTATCCTACAACTTGGAGCTAACTCTAAGTCAATAGGTTTTTATAAAATATCATATAACCTAAACTACGGTTTTTTGAAAGGCTGATTGTCTCATACCCATCAAATTAATTCTCCGGTCTTTTGAGTGACCTTTCATTTTTTCGTCATTATGTTCATGTACGGCTATTTTATAATCTAGGCGTTCTGGCGACAATCGAAGATTATTGGTAGTTCTTGTTTATAGCCTTTATCAAAACCTTATTGACTTTATATCAAAGACAGGCTACCCTGGTGGGTAACCTGTCTTTAGGTTTACATTCTATGAGCCATCGGTAACAGGAACAGGTAGACGTTGAAGGCTACAAGAACTAGGGTAAGTAATGTATATGGAATCACGGTACCCATAACTTCTTGTCCTTTGTAGTTAGACTTAGCAATACGGTAAGCCGCGTAGATGGAAGCTAGGGTGCCCAGGACCAGTAGAGAATACTGCATGAAGACAATTGTTTCCATACCCACTAGGGCAGCAGATACTCCTTCGTTTTTGATACCAAACAGAGCCAAACCGGTGAATAATACAGACTTTCCTTCGGCCAGCAAATGGAACAAGTTATGGGCCATGTGACCGGCAAAGTCCAGCGGAATCAACGCATAACCAAATTTAGTTAAATTCATTAAAGCATTATCAGAGTTCTTTAAGGATGCAATCCAACTAGTCAGGTATAGAATAAGCGCTGGGATCGCCATTGCTATAATAAAGGTGACAGTGAAGATTATATCTTTATTAGCAGTTCCTAGAATACCACCCATCCATTGTTGAATCTCAGCCCACACTTCCAGCATGGTGATGTTTTGTACAAAAACAATACCCATGATGACAATGGCCAGGAAAGATTCTTCCAACTTGGGTTTACGAATAAACCATAATTCTTTAGTAGGAATTCTTGTGGAAACGGTAATGGAATCATTGGGACAGTTCTTTACACAATCACCACAAAAGTTGCAGCGAGCACTGTTGTCCATTGTCTTTGGGAATTCAAACATAGGACAGCCAGGAGCTTTTTCGGTGCCTTTGTAGCAGGCTGATACAGTACACTTGGCACAAATTTCCGGTGTCCCCCGCAGTTCTAAAGCACCTGCACGGGAATAGTTGCCTGCAAGACCGCCGATGAAACACAGATACCGGCACCAGGTTCTTCTTTCGAAGAAGGCGCCAGCCACGATAACACCGGTAGTAAGCATAAGCAGCAGCACTCCGGAACCCCTGGGAGATTCCACAACACCCCAGATATGATCCGCCCAGGTAATGAGGATAAATAAAGCATCAATAATCCAGATACCATACTTTTTCAAAAATTTAGGTACTGGTCTCTTATTACCAACAAACTTCTGTACTAGATCACTTACGGTAGCAAAAGGACAGATAGCACACCAGAAACGACCGACCAATAGGAAAATCAACGGAATAATGGGCCACCACAAAACCCATGTCATGGCAGTACCAAAGTTATCGTGTGCTACCGGAATGCCGATTAATAACTCATACATGATAACAGCAAACACGATTAAAGTAGGCCATTGAAAGATTCCGGGATACCACTTGCTTTTTAATATATTTTTCAGTAGTTGACTACCCTTTTGTTGACTCAATTTAGTTCACCTCTTTTATACTTTGTTCTTGAGTAATGCAGCAGCTAGAATCACCAATAAGTTAAAGGCACCAAAACCATAAATCACTGGCCAGTTAGGAGGAGTGTTCGGATCTTGAGGTGCCCCTCCGTGACCGCCGCTACCGAAATCATGTCCACCGTTGTCACCCGAATCGTGGCTACTTCCACTTGTATCGTGAACACTACCCCCACTGGATTCATGCCCTTCATGACCTGTACCACTACCGGCAGAATTATATCCGTCGGCAGCCCCATCATGTTGACTATGTTCACTAGAGCTATCTATGTTACTCATGTCATGGCCATAATGTGGATCAGAACTGTCCATGGTACTCATATCATGTCCTGCCTGGGGATCCTCATGATCGCCTGCTGCCAGTGCACCAATTGCTAAGGGGCCTGCCATAAGCGTTAAGGCTAGAATAATACCAAATAAAACAAACCATTTTGACCTCACTTCTTTCCACCCTTTCAAATACATTTTTTTCTACTTTCTCACGTATTTATCTTTGGAAAACCATGCGTAATAGAATGTTTTTAATTCCTTTTAGTGGTTGCATTTTCATAAAAAAGCCTGTGGTTTTGCCACAGGCCTAAGTCAGTTGTTCCTTTAGTCTTTGAAAATCATCCATTGTAATTTCACCTTTAGCAAGCCGGGCTTTTAAGACCTCCAGCGGTGTAGGAGCACTGATTTTCCTTGAGATAGTACGTTCCCCCACAGCTGATAGAGCCCAAATCACTAGGAGGATAGGTAAAGTCATTCCTACTATCATCATCAGGGACCAGAGAAAACCTGTAATCCCACCTGCAAATGTCATCATCATACTAGTTCACTCCTTCGTTTCTCCCTTTGATTTCTTAACCATAGGATAACAAAGAAGTTTTACAAAACTATAACAACTATTTCACATTTTTGTAACAAGTTATGCGTTACTGCTTTGTTGCATCGGAAGCACAATATTGAAGGTGGTCCCTTCGTTCAATCTGCTTTCGACATTGATCTGGCCTCCGTGCCCTTCTACAATTCTCTTGACAATGGCCAATCCCAGACCAGTACCACCCTGGGTTCGGGTGCGGGACTTGTCCCCTTTATAAAAGCGTTCCCAGATCATGGGTAGATCCTCTGGGGCAATGCCCTCGCCTGTATCACTGATGCGCAGGTGCACTTGATTGGCCTTTGCAGCTACAAAGAGGGTTATCTTGCCTCCACTGGGGGTGTGTCTGATGGCATTGGCAATTAGGTTTATAAGCACCCTTTCAATGCGGTCGCTGTTGCAGTTGACAGTAGGTATCTTCTTTTCTATGCTAATATCAAATTGAAGATCTTTTTCAACAGCTAATTGGGTGAGTTTTCGTTGTACTCGGTCGATAATATCCCTTAAATCACAGGGTTCTCTATCGAAGTCAAAATTCCCCTCTTCCATCCTCTTCAAATCCAATACTTCATTGACCAGTCGCTTAAGACGATTGATTTCTTCTAAAATGTTTTCAAGATATTTATCCCGGTCCTTTTCTGTTTTCACCAAGCCGTCAATCATGGTTTCAGTAAAGCCCTGTATAACCGCCAAGGGGGTTTTAATTTCATGAGCTACATTAGTAACAAACTCTCTGCGAATTTGCTCCTGCATTTCTAGTTGACTAATCTTCTCTTGTAGACGGGAAGCCAGAGTATTGAGTGAGTTGGAAAGTAGACCAATTTCATCGTTTGATTGAATATCTACCCTTTGCAAATAATCGCCACTGGCCATCGCCAGAGCAGCCTTGTTCATTTTTACTAAGGGTTTAGATAAGAGACGGGAGAAAAATAGACTTAATAAGGCAGCCAGAATTATACCTCCAACAGCGGTGTAGATTGTTAGCCTTTGTAATCGTCCCAATTCATCTGCTAGGGGGTCTAGGGGGGCATGTATAATGATTGCTCGGTCGATATTATTCAGGTCTTTAAAGGGAATACCTACTGATAATACATCTGTTTTAAAATAAGGGTTATTGCCCTTATGAACTACCACCTGACCCTGGTAAAGTTTTTCTAAATCTTCCAAAGTCATAGGACCATGGTGGTGATTGCCCATATTCATTGGCATATTCCGGGTACTCATACCCATCCCCTGGCAGTACATGACAATACCCTTTTGGTTTAGAATCATCACGTTGGCGTCATACAGTTCTGCAACAAGGGCTACCTTTTGATCAAGGGAATTTGGATCTTCTTCTGCTCTGGCCATATCCGCCACCTTATTCCCTAAATCTTTAAATTGTTTAGCCTGCTGTTCATAGTACAACCCTTCCATAAAGCTTGTCTGAGCAGCACCTGAGATGCCAATTACCAACAGTACCAAAATAGTCATGACCACCCACATTTTTGTAACAATATTGTTTAGTTTCATGACTCCACCTCAAATTTATAGCCCACACCCCAAACGGTTTTAATATAGGAGGGGGCACCATCGGCCCGCAGCTTGTCCCGCAGACGGTTTACATGGGTATCGACTGTCCTAACGTCACCGTAGTAGTCAAAGCCCCATACTTCTTCCAATAGTTGCTCCCGACTGTAAGAACGACTGGTAGACCTGGCTAATAAGGCTAAAAGTTCAAATTCTTTGGGAGTTAGGGTGATGGATTTTTCCTTGACTCGTACCTCGCGACTGATTAAATCTATGCTCATGCCAGGAAACTTTAAAAGGTGTTCTTCCTTCTTCTCTCTGGTTCCTGTGCGGCGCAGAACCGCCTTAATTCGGGCCACTAGTTCCCGTGGGCTAAAGGGCTTGCCCATGTAATCATCGGCCCCAAACTCCAAGCCCAAAATACGATCTACCTCATCATTTTTAGCCGTTAGCATGATGATAGGCACCTTGGAAACTTTGCGAATTTCCTGGCAAACCGTTACTCCATCCAACTTGGGCATCATAACATCTAGTACGATTAGATCCCAAGCTTCGGTCAGGAATTTACGCAAGGCTTCCTCTCCGTCTACCGCTTCCCCTACCTCATATCCTTCGTTGCTTAAATATATACCAATTACCTGGCGAATTTTATCTTCATCATCTACCACGAGTACACGTAAGGGATTCATATGAAAAACCTCCTTCATTAATCCCTATAGGGATTCTGTGTCTATAGTAAAGCTATAATTGCGCTCCTGTCAAAGAGTACAAAAGAATATCACGAAAATGTTAAACTTACGAGACAATAAAGATTGAGTCCTAGTTATATTCCAATTTTTGATAGCTATCTGGACGTCATCAATTAACAATACTGGAAGGGGCAGTAAATTTCTCTTGAAAGTTCATTTGCTTTCTACAACTGGTAAGGCGACTGTCCTTTTTTGTGACATTAATCTTCCCAATGGTTCCAGGATGGCATAGGTAACCTACTGTAAAATTCTAATAATCTTTTACCTTTAGGTCAAACTAACAGAGAAAGGAAGTGAAGTATGGGTAGAACAAAAGAAACCACCCTCAAGATCACAGGCATGACCTGTGCTGCCTGCTCCAATAGGGTGGAACGTAGTTTAAAAAAACACCCGGGCATTCAAGAGGCAGCCGTCAACCTTGCCAATGAAACTGCTAGAATTACCTTTGATGCCTCTATAACTAACCCAGACGAAATAATACAGGCGGTAAAAGACACTGGCTATGGAGTAGTACAAAGCCATGTGGATTTAAAACTATCGGGTATGAGTTGTGCAGCCTGTGCCCAGCGTATTGAAAAGGTACTAAATAAATTAGATGGTGTGTCTAGGGCGACGGTCAACTTTGCCACCGAGACCGCCAGTGTTAAATTCAATAGTGCTGATATTACTGTAGCAGAGATTAAACGGGCAGTGGTAAATGCCGGATATAAAGTCGAAGAACTTGGTGATCGTAGTCCCACGGAACTGGAGCAAGCTGAACGGGAAAGAGAAATCAAACATCAGAAGAGATTAGTAATTTTTTCTTCTGTTCTATCTTTACCCCTATTGGTCTATATGTTTGTGATGCTCTTTAATGCCCATGATGTGGTACCGGCAATCATAATGAATCCTTCTTTCCAATTCATCATAGCTACTCCTATTCAATTTATCGCAGGGGCCAATTTTTATAAGGAAGCCTATGTAGCCCTAAAGGGACGCAGTGCCAATATGTCGGTGCTAGTTGCCCTCGGTACCTCTGCCGCCTACTTTTATAGTGTGGCTGCCACCTTCTTTCCACAGTGGGTAACGCATAGAGAAGTCTACTATGAAACTTCGGCAATTATTATTACCCTAATCCTTCTGGGAAAAACCTTGGAGACCATTGCTAAGGGCAGAACTTCGGAAGCCATAAAAAAACTATTAGATTTGCAGGCTAAAACCGCCACTGTCCTACGGGATGGGAAAGAAGTACAAATTCCAGTGGAAGATGTACAGGTAGGCGAACTCGTTATAGTGAAACCCGGTGAAAAAATTCCAGTAGATGGCATCATCAAAGAAGGCTACTCTACGGTGGATGAGTCCATGCTCACTGGGGAAAGTGTACCCGTGGATAAAAAGGCTGGGGATGATGTGATCGGTGCTACTATCAATAAACACGGCACCTTCAACTTTCAAGCAACCAAGGTGGGTCGAGATACTGCGCTGGCCCAAATCGTTAAAATAGTTGAACAAGCCCAAGGCTCCAAGGCACCTATACAGAGGATGGCAGATATCATTTCTGGCTATTTTGTGCCAGTTGTGGTTGTAGTAGCGATTATTACAATGGGAGCCTGGTACTACGGAGCTGACCCTGGCAACTTTACTAGGGCACTTACTAATTTTACAGCGGTGCTGGTCATTGCTTGCCCCTGTGCTTTAGGCTTGGCCACACCCACTTCAATTATGGTGGGTACTGGCAAGGGAGCTGAAAACGGTATCCTCATAAAAAGCGGTGAATATCTGGAAAAAGCCCATCAATTAAATGCTGTGGTGCTAGATAAAACTGGTACTATAACTAGGGGTGAGCCTACTCTTACCGATACAGTGGTACTGGATAAACGCTACTCTGAAGAAACCCTCTTAAAGATTGCCGCTGCGGTAGAAAAACTTTCAGAACATCCCCTAGCGCAAGCTATTGTAAAAGTTGCGGAAGATAAGGGATTGACCCTAGACAAACCGGACCATTTTGAAGCAATTCCGGGTCACGGGGTAAAGGGCAAGTTGAATGGGGAGCAGATTCTCCTGGGTACCCGCAAGCTAATGCAGGAAAATAAAATAGACATGAAGGAATACATCAGTAAGGTCGAAGGCTTAGAAGAGAAGGGCAAGACTGTAATGCTCATGGCCATTTCCGGCAAGCCTGCAGCTCTCATAGCGGTTGCAGATACCGTCAAGGAACATTCCCGGGAAGCTATTGCAGAACTCCAGAAAATGGGCATTGAAGTGTGGATGATTACAGGAGATAACACTCGTACTGCCCAGGCTATTGCTAAAGAGGTAGGAATTGACTATGTGCTGGCGGAAGTGCTACCCGAGGAAAAGGCCAAGGAAGTGGAGAAATTGCGTAGTCAAGGTAAAACTGTGGGTATGGTAGGTGATGGTATTAACGACGCCCCAGCTCTGGTCACTGCTGACGTAGGTTTTGCCATCGGCACTGGCACAGATGTAGCTATTGAGGCTGCTGACATTACTCTGATGCGGGGAGATCTGAGAGGTCTGGTGGCCAGCATTAAACTATCCCGTGCCACCATTAAAAACATTAAGCAAAACTTATTCTGGGCACTGTTCTATAACACGGTAGGAATTCCAGTAGCGGCTCTTGGGTTACTAAACCCGGTTATTGCCGGAGCTGCTATGGCTTTAAGTTCAGTTTCTGTAGTAAGCAATGCTTTGCGACTGAAGAAATTTGCCCCACAGTAGAACTTTTTCACACAGTCATACAAAAGAACCAACACCAGTTGTTGGTTCTTTTGTATTGATTTTGATAAAACGTGGCGTCCCCAAAGAACTGCACAAGGAGGTTGATGTTAAAAAAAGTGGACACTGAGCATCTGTTACATTACATTCAGCTAATTCCAAGCCATTCTTTCTACTGCAGATTGCAGGTCCTCCATGCTAGGAACTGTGTACCGTTTAGTCACATCAAGGCTGCTATGACCTGCCATCATAGCCACCTGGTCAATAGGGATACCTAAGTCTACAGCATTCTTGCAGAAGGTATGTCGGAGAGTGTGCGGGCTAACATCACTTAATCTAGCATTATAGGCGTAGCCCTCCACCAGTTTAAAGACCCCCCTGGTCCCGATGGGGTTGCCGTATCTGTTTGGGAAAAGAACTCCGCCTGCGTTTTCTTCAAACCACCTAGTCAATATCTTACGGATCGTTATGTTTAACGGAACCTCCCGGTACTTATTGCCCTTACCCGTGACCTTAATGTGGCCCGAGCGATCGTTTAGGACTATATCGTCAACACCCAGGACACATAATTCAGCCACCCGCAGACCTGCGTGTAGCAACAGGCCAAGGATGGCCTCGTCCCGTCTGCTACCACCCTCACGCACTGCCCTCATTAATGCAGTCTGTTCTGTCCTCAATAACCATTTAGGAACGGGAGTCTTGCTAACGGCCACTGGTTTTATGTCCTCGACAGGGTTGTCCTTGCATACCCCCTGTGTCACAAGCCAGCCAAAGAATAATCTTAAGCTCGTAAGGGCCCGATTAACCGTAGCAGGCGCAGCTCCCTTGCCCTGGCGGCCGCCATGTTCTTGTAAATGCTTGCGGTATTCCACCAGGTCAAGGGGTGAAACTCCTTGGGGGTTAAAGACTCTGGTTCTCTCGGTGATCCACTTTGCAAAACGCCGTACATCGCCCAAATATGCACGTGTAGATTGTCCTCTATCTTTGTTCTTAAGGTGATATTCAAAGCCTTTTAAAAGCCCTTCCAAATTATCAGAACCAAAATCCGCTAGATAAATAGTTTTTGCCATAAAATCGCCCCTTGAAATTTATTGGCCTTTTCTATATTATACCACTTTTAATTCTGAAAAACTATATTATCAGAACCAACATCTCCTTCTGATCTAATCGAAATTTAAATGCGCTTAAGCCTGTGAATAAAAATTGATAAACTGCAGATATTAAGATTGTTATGATTTGCTTTCACTAAAGGAGGTTTTTGCTATGGGAGTAGTCGTTGCTGCAACCAACAAGTACCAATCTTGCATAGACATTTGCCAAAAGTGTTCTCAGGCTTGCTATGAATGTTTAACCGCATGCTTTAATGAACCCGATGCCGCAGCAAGGAAAAACTGTATGAGTATGCTGGTGGAATGCGCTATGATGTGCCAACAATCCGCTGCTGAAATGTCAATGAACGCGCGGTTTGCAGCACAGCATTGCAAATTATGTGCCGATATCTGCGATGCCTGCGCCAAAGAATGTGAAGTATTTAAAGATGAACATTGTCAAGCCTGTGCTGCCATTTGCCGCCAATGTGCTGCTGAATGCAGAAAAATGGCTGGTATGTAAAACATAAAAATGAGATGCGATGTGCTCGCATCTCATTTTTATGTTATTTTTTCTCATCAGGGACAGTTTATTGCTTTTTGAACAACCCAGTCCCAATGTCTCCTTCAACTCGTGATAACATTAATTTTTGAAATTTGTCCATCCTATTTCGGTCGAGGGCAGAAAGATGAAAGTATAATTTGTCCATCCTCTTCTTGTAAAGATACCTACTACATAATAAAGCAAAAAAATCAGCAGGGCTTATCACGGCAAGCTGCCACAATCTTTCGATCTGCAAAGTGTCAATTGCTTCCTTCATGCTAAGAAGCAGATTCTCTTTTCCTTGTTTCATTTCATCACCCTTATGGAGTATATCACGGACATTAACTAATTTGTTAAATTCATAACCATTGCGACCCTACATACGACGGTTTTGTCTTGTGGAATATTTAGCCAAGACTTATATTAGATAATATTTATATTCTTACATACCCCAAGCATGTATGGTCAATTAGACTAACAACTTCTGGTGTTATATTATGTCGTTGGAATTCCAGTGATCACCTTTAGCTTCCAAGACATCTTCTAATAACTGATTCACCTGTTTGGGTTGCCAAACATATTCACGTTGGTAACTTGGCACCATGTAGTAATATTGTAGTAATTTATTAAGAGAAAAATCTTCCGATTGAATGGTATTCATCCCAAACCCTCCGATTGATAAAATATGACAGTTGATTATTAGTTAACCACAAATTTCCTCCCTTTATTTTGCCACATTACTACATTGTTCGCCAACCACTTTATTCTGGAGTTTACTTACTACATGGTAATAAAATTTCTTATGAATAATTGTTGTTGATATATTGTTAAAACTTACCTATTATATAGATATGAATTTAGACATTATATCAATCAAATGCAAAGGGGAAAATGTATGGGGCGAGTTATTTCAATTAACATTAGTCAGATTAGAGGAACAGATAAGACACAAGTTAATCAGGTGAAGATTATAGAAGGATGGGGTTTGGAAGGAGATGCTCACGGTGGCAACTGGGATAGGCAGATCAGCATTTTTCCTGTGGAAGCCCTTGAAAAGGTTCCTCTTGATAAAAAGGAAGAAGTATTAAGTGGGGGATTAACGGAAAATTTAACCATAGAAGGCATAGCTCCAGAAGAACTTAGAGTGGGTAGCAAAATTATGATTGGTGAAGCGGAAATCGAAATCCTACATATTGGCAAGGAAGAATTTAAAGAGCATGGCCGTCCTTACATAGTAAGTCGAGAGGGGCGTTTTGGCAAGGTCCTAAAAGGTGGTTTCGTTAGTATAGGTGACAAAGTGATCATAAACAAATAAAATGACGGGAGTGTACGGATTTTTGTGCCAATTCCACAAAAACTTGTACACTCCCGTCATTTACCACCTGCCAGCAATTATTAGTATTAACTGTTGGATTGAGTCGACCTGGCAGGAGATATGCTTTATATTTTTTAGAATTCGTTAGCAAACTGTTGAAATAAGTCTTCTCTTATTCTTTCGTGTTCTTCACGATTGCGAACCTGCTCATTTTCCAACAACTGCTTGTATAACCAGTAGTCGTATATGGCCTGAGTTAATGCCCGCACTCCTAACAATGAACAGTGCTTTTTACTCTCGGGTAGACCACCTAAGAATTCTACAACATCGTCATCAGTCAACTTCAAGGCATCTTCACATAGTTTTCCTTTGGCTAACTCCGTAACTGCACTGGAGGTTGCCACGGCTCCGGCACATCCATATACTCTAAATTTGATATCTTTTATTAGCTCGTCCTCAACCAAAATAGTAATCTCACAAATATCTCCGCAGCCTTCTTCGCCTATTTTGCCACGGCCATTATAATTATTTACCACTCCAACATTCCGGGGATTAGAGAAATGATCAATAGCTTTTTGACTATAATCAATCGAGAAGTTAATTTCATGTTCTTCCTTCAAGTCGGTCACCTCTTAAGTTAAATATAATTACCCATGATACTTCAAGTCTAAAATTGAAGTAAGATCTATTTCATAATATAACATTAAGCTCCAATGGTCAATTTCTCCAACAAATCAACTCAACCAGTAGTCGTATATGGCCTGAGTTAGTGCCCGCACTCCTAACAATGAACAGTGCTTTTTATTCTCGGGTAGACCGCCTAAAAATTCCACAACATCGTCATCAGTCAACTTCAAGGCATCTTCACATAATTTTCCTTTGACTAACTCAGTAAGTGCACTGGAGGTTGCCACGGCTTCGGCACATCCATCCACTATAAATTTAATGTCTTTTATTAATTCATCTTCAACCAAAATAGTAATCTCACAAATATCTCCGCAGCCTTCTTCGCCTATTTTGCCACGGCCATTATAATTATTTACCACTCCAACATTCCTGGGATTAGAGATATGATCAATAGTTTTTTCGCTATAATCAATCGAGAAGTTAATTTCATGTTCTTCCTTCAAGACGGTCACCTCTTGAGTTAAATATATTTATCTATGCACTTCGCATTTCTATAATCAACGCCTGACTTATTAGATGGTGCAAGTGAGTAAGTCTAGCGTCAAGTTTAAAATACTTGATGATATCATTAAGCTGATCCCAACAGTTGTGGCAAGGGCAGGCTATGAGCTTACAACCAGTGTCCACTATTTGGTCGGCCTTTAATTTGCCCTTGGACATGCGATAGGATTGGGAATCTTTACCCATTGCTAATAGTCCACCACCCCCACCACAACAGTAGTTATAGTTGCCATTGGGGGTCATTTCTCTAAATTCCATAACAACTTTCTTGAGTACATAGCGCAAAGTATCTCCTAAGTTTTCTTTGCGGACCATATTGCAAGGGTCATGTAGGGTAATGGGCTCGCTATGTATGGTTGGGTCTACATGTAAAAGATCTGCATCAAACCACTCTTTATATTTCTCAATAATGCTTTTGACAGGATAAAATGGGTCTTTTGTCCATACCTTTGGACCCCATTTTTGAGCCCTAGTGGCATGGCCGCACTCTGTTACGACAACTTCTTTTACTTTTAGTCGCTTTACTTCATCACCTATTCGCTTTGTTAAAATAGCGGATTCTTCATCGTTACCATTGAATAAACCGTAGTGTGTAGCATCCCACCATTGGCTGCTGCAGGTCCAATTTGCCCCCACATACCAAAAAATTTTGGCGATGCTTTGAACATCCTGAGGGTAATATTTGATTTCCCTGGGATCCCATAGGAATAAAAAGTCTGCTCCCTCTTTATCTACTGGGATTTTTGCATGGGGATCTCCTACTTCTGCCTGTAGTTCTTCTTCCATCCATTCTAGAGTGTCTAAATATTCCTCTTTTGTTACCTCCATTTGGTTACCAGTGTTAATCTGAGAATTAACCACATCTTGTAAAAATCCAGGTGCTAACAAGCCGAAATTACCTCTTAAGGTACGAATCACCGTTGCCACATCGACACCCATTGGACACTCCATTGTGCAACGCCCACACATCGTACAAGTCCAAATTAGCTTATTGTTCAGTGCAGCATCTTTTAATCCTAGAGCAATTTCACGGAGGATTTTACGTGGATCTGAGTTGTCATGAATACCGTTATACGGACAACCAGCGCTACACATACCGCAGGTAAGACAGTTATAAAAATCAAGCCTCTGCTTTTCTGTACACATCTTTTCGACAATAATATTTTTAAATTGCCAGTCTGCTCCACTCAAAAGTATTTCTGCCATTCTTTAATACCTCAAATTCCCTTCGATATTTTCTTTGAACTAAGTTAATTCAAGAATGTATAATCCAAGTATAGAATTGTATTGAAATCTGCGTCAATAAATATATTAAAAATAACCATACTGATGGGTGAATAATAGCACCCAATTTCTTTTTTGTCTCTTGTTATCATGAAGAACTATATTCTTTAATCAATTGGTTGTTCTTGCAAATTGAACATTCCCCAGTTTTGTTTCATAACCCCTCCTCCCTTAATTTATTTCACCAATACATTTCATTGTTGCACGTTTGCTTTCTTAATATCGGCAGGTAGGAATATCTTAAAGTCAATCAATTTCACAAAATGTTATTAACATATGTCAATAACCATATTAACCCTATTATTAGTGATAGTCAATAATAATTAAAATTATATTTATAACTATACTAGGTAAGCCATTTGAGGTAATGATGCATAATTGAGGAGCTAATGAAAATTGCGTGATCCTGTATAGTCGTATTAACGCATTGATAACTATATCGTTAAGGGTGATTCGATTCTTCCTAAAATTACTTAAATTCGAATCTAATACTGTAACACTATAATGTTTCTTGCCATATTATGTATTATTCTAAAGCAAAGGAGGATTACACATGGGATATTCATTCGGTGGTGGTACAGGATTCGGAGGCGGAGGATATTATGATCCTGCATTCATTGTCTTTCTAATCCTAATCCTACTCCTGCTCGGTACTCCTTATGGTTATTATGGCTCAGGTAAATAATAGGGCTAAGCATAACCAAAGCGCTCCATGGATAACTAACCATTTTATCAATGGTTAGTTATTCACTACATTTTTTTACAAAGATTATTGTTGCATATTGTAACATTCATAGGTTTTTCTAATATTATGTACTACATTAAGGCGAAGGAGGATTTTGCATGGGATATTTATTCGGTGGTGGTACGGGATGCGGAGGCGGAGGATATTATGATCCTGCATTCATAATTTTTCTGATCCTAATCCTACTCCTACTTGGTACACCCCAAGGCCCTTGTACTAGAAGCGAATAATCATGGGCGCGTAGCCCGAGATGATAATAGCTAACCATTGTTGTGGTTAGCTATTATTTGTAGTCATGAAGTTGTAAATTCCTTGTTTAAACCGGAGTTTAAAATATAGTACACGTTGAATCCTAATTTGGAGAGTATTACTTTGAGTTATTGGTTCTTATCTATGTGTGATAATTTCTTAAAAATTGTTCCTCTGAGATAACCTTAATACCATTTTGGTATAATAAAGCTGATGTAACACCCATACCCTGGACAATTGTACGCTCTACCCCGTTGGAGTTATTTTGAACTCGGTTGTAAATACAGGAACTACCGCAGGACGGGCTGCGTTCTTTTAGAATAGCCAGCTTGATGTTATTTTCTAGTGCAATTTGCAATACCTTTGAAGCCCCCTGTAAAAACTCTGTGGTGACTTCCCGACCACCCTCACATAGGCAGCGGGCACTGCCGGCTAATACTTGAAAACCATCTCCGGTTTCAATATCTACTGCTTCTCTTGGCGTTGACAGGCCACCTAGTTCCTCAGGACAAACAGTAAGGGCTTTTCCTTGTTCCACCAGTGCTAAAATTTCAGGAATCAAATTATCTCCACCGTGATATTTACATCGAATACCCGCCAAACAAGCGCTAACTAATATCATTTTCTCCCTCCTGTTCTTTTTCTATTGTATCACATTAATATAATGAGAATAATTTTTCTGTTTTCCTATTTAATAACGATAACAAGTTGATTGTATCAATACATAGTAATATAATTTATAATCATATTTAAAATTTTAAATGCGTAACTTTGTTACTCTATCCCTTTAACTTACTAAGGAGGGTCTGTCATGAAGCATTTTAACATCCATTCTAAGGAAAACATGGCCGGTGGTAAGAAAATTAAACTTAGTGATTTCAACCTATTCCAAACAGACCCAAGCGCTTCCGAAGCTCTGCTACTCCCAACCGAGGAAGGCTATCAGATTATTCCCCTAAGGCGAGACATTAAAAAACTATATATTGAGGTAACTACCCTCTGTAACTTTTCCTGTACCACCTGCATTCGCAACTCCTGGCAGGATGACATGGGCCAAATGGAGTGGACCACATTTGAACTGTTAGTAGAACAAATGCGTCAATTACCAGAGCTAGAGACCGTGCATTTTGGCGGTTTTGGAGAACCAATGAGTCATCCTCGCTTTTTCGATATGTTACGGGCTGTTAAGCTATTAGGACTGCGGGCCGAGATGATTACCAATGGCTCCTTCCTAACCCCAGAAAATATTAAAAAACTAATTAGTCTTTCCCTTGATGCAATTTTTATCTCCCTGGACGGCCCTGATGAAGAAGAATACAATCAAATACGCCAGACGGATTTTGCACCGGTAGTAGATAATATCAAAGCCTTAAATGCTGCTAAGGATTTAGCAAAAAGCAAACTACCAGAGCTAGGCATTGAATTTGTGGCTATGAAGAAGAACTTTCATAAACTAGCTAAACTCATTCGTTTATCGGTGGAATTAAAAGCCCGCCAGGTGATTGTCACCAATGTACTGCCTTATAATGAAGAAATGAAGGATGAAATTCTCTACGATTTAGATGATTCTCAACTTAATCATGGTCGAGATAACATTTTAGTCAAGGTGCATGCCAAGATGCCATATATGAAAATCCGTACTGATCGACAGTGCAAGTTTGTGGAGGACAAGGCCGCCACCATCACCTATCGAGGAGAGGTAGCCCCCTGTTATGCACTGATGCACGCCTACCATTGTTATATTTATGGTCGCAAAAAGGAAATGTCTCCCTTCTATTTGGGTAACGTAAATGAGAGTACCATAGGTGATATCTGGACTGACCCGTCTTATGTCAATTTCCGTAGCAAACTTAAGGATTTTAAAATCCCCTCCTGTACAGATTGTAAATATGT
This sequence comes from Desulfotomaculum defluvii, assembly GCF_054657375.1. NCBI lineage: Bacteria > Bacillati > Bacillota > Clostridia > Eubacteriales > Desulfotomaculaceae > Desulfotomaculum > Desulfotomaculum defluvii. The sequence continues at coordinate 839,446 of NZ_BAAHYV010000007.1, forward strand.
GGACGGTTGCTCCTACACCGACACCAACGAAGCGGACTGCTGGGGCAACTCTCCCTCCTGCGCTGACTGTCTTTGGTCCCGAAGGCTGATTGCTTGCCCTTAGTTTTTTAGGAAACTTTATGCTTAATAAGGTAGTTACGGCAAAGCTTCTCGCCGTATACCACGACTAAAATGATCTAGTATGTAAAAAATGATGGAGGAATAATTTTTGAATATAAGACTTGCTAGAGAAAGCGATTTACCAGCTATCATAGGTATTTACAATTCCACTGTTCCTTCTAGAATGGTTACAGCGGACACTGAACCGGTAACAGTTGAGAGCAGATTAGCCTGGTTTCGTGAACACGATCCTAATAATCGTCCTATCTGGGTCGCAGAAGACGGCGGCACGATCATGGGTTGGTTAAGTTTGTCATCTTTTTATAACAGGCCTGCCTATAATGCTACCACTGAGGTTAGTATTTATATTGCTGAAGAGTACCGAGGCAAGGGCATAGGTAATAAATTGCTAACTAAGGCAATTTATGAATCACCACAATTTGGAATTACTACTCTATTAGCATTTATCTTTGGGCACAATGAGCCCAGTTTACATTTGTTTCGTAAGCACAATTTTGAACGATGGGGTTTTTTGCCCAAAGTGGCTGTTCTTGATGGTATAGATAGGGATTTGGTTATCCTAGGACTTCGAGTTGTATAATAAACTAAAAAACAATAAGTGCGACATGTTATGTTTCGTATCAGGTAATCACCTCATCTATAAAGAGTTTAGATGGGGTGATTATTTTCTTAGAATAATGAACGACTAAAATAGGCAAACTGAAATTAATATTATAAATTCTTATATACGAAGTAAAAAGAGGTGAAAGTGAAGCTATGTTGAAGCTTCCTGCTACCCAGAATAGAGTTATAAATAATACCAAGGCGATCATTAATCAAAAAAACGATCAAGAGATTAAGGACAGGATTAATAAATACAAGAACAAGAGCCAGGAAGAAATAGGTGACAGGATAAAAGAGTTAGATAAAGAATGGGATACAGAAAGAACATTAGAAACAAACTTCGGTGCTTTAGTTCTCCTTTCTACACTTTTGGGATACACAGTAAACAAGAAATGGTTTGCTTTAGGTGGCATCGCTTCTGCTTTTTTACTTCAACATGCTATACAAGGTTGGTGTCCGCCACTGCCGGTAATTAGAAATATCGGCATTAGGTCCTCTAAGGAAATAAACAGGGAGAAGAATGCTCTAAAAGTTTTAAGGGGAGACTATAGTTCTCTAATAAATAATACTGCAAGCTCTAATTCAGAATAAGCACCTAAATAAAAGAACTCCAGTTCATGTTTGAACGGAGTTCTTTTATTTAGGTATTATGCAGGTAGTCTTTTTGTGGTCGTCGGTAACCACCGGAGTAGTTGCTCTACGGACTCATTTTTAGGATTATTAAAGATTTCTTCTAATGGACCTGATTGCACTAATTTACCACTTTGAATGACAGTAATCTTATCGGCAAGGTAAGGTATCTCTTGGTAGTCATGGGTGACAAATAAAGTGGAGATTTTTAACTCTTTTAAAAGAGCTGCCAGATCTAATAGTAATTGTCCCCTGGTGGGGCTATCTAAACCACTAAAGGGTTCATCCAAAAACAGTATCTCCGGTTCTGAAGCCAGAGCTCTGGCAACACTTACCCTCTGAGCCTCCCCGCCAGAGAGGAATTTTACCTTCCCATCAGCTAGATGTTCAATAGAAAGTTTGTTTAACCAGAGTTCGACCCGATCAAAAATTTCCTGTTTAGTAAAACGGCCGCGCAGTTTTAAGCCTATTTCAATATTTTTTCTCACAGACATATCCAATAGTAGCGGTTGTTGAAATACGTAAGCCATTCTTTTTCTAAAGTCACGGATATTCTTTTTATTAACCATTTCACCTTTGAAATAGATTTGTCCATTTGTTGGCGCTTGAAGTAGTGCCATAATTTGCATCAAAGTGGTTTTACCTGCACCGTTTAAACCGATTAAGGCTGTTATTTCTCCTTCTTGCAGATCAACATAATCCACATCCAGAATAATTCTGCCATTTCGATTAAATTTAATACCCTCTGCTGCTAAAACTGTCACAATGATCACCTCCCGCGTTGCTGAGCTGCAGTTAGAACAGCAGTTACAAAAAATGCTATCATCAAGAGTATCAAACTTAAAGCCATTGCTAACTCCTGGTTGCCTTTATTAACCTCTAAGACTGTGGCCGTGGTTAGGGTTCTGGTGTAACCAACCAGGTTGCCACCAACCATTGTAGATGCGCCAATTTCCGATACTGCACCCCCGAAACCAGCCATTACTGCAGCCAATAGTCCTAGACGAGCTTCCCTTGCCATCAACCATAACAGTTGTATTTTTGAGGCACCTAGGGATAATATTTGTAGTTTAAGCTTTGGGTGAAGCTGCTGGAATGCTGCCAGTGTAAATCCTGTTACAATAGGAGAAGCGATAATTCCTTGGGCTACAATCATTGCTGTAGGTGTATAGAGTAGACCTAATAGGCCCAAAGGACCATAGCGACTAAACATCAACCATACTACAAGTCCAACTACTACAGGGGGCAAGCCCATGCCGAAGTTTACTACACTAACAAAGAAGTTTCTACCGGGAAAAGAAGCAAGAGCAAGTATAAAGCCTACTGGCACCCCGATTAATACGGCGATTAATGTGGCAGTACCTGATACTCTAAGGGTAAAGAATGCTATTTCTAATACTTCTCTATCACCAGAGAGCAAAAGTTTAAGAGCAGTTAGAAAGCCTTCCACAAATACGTCCATTAAATTCCCCCTCAATAAACTAAAAAATTCCGCACAAAAGTGCGGAAAAATTAGCGAGTTTCTCCTTTCCACACGGGAGGCTCACCCGTTTCCAGGTAAACCCTATCGGTCTGCTAACCATGATACATTATATCTTTAGGTTGGCACACTCGGAGGCTTTATAGACAATATTCTAGGTATGTAGTTAAAAACCTTCTGCTTATATCAAATTAATTAGTATTACGAATAATTGGTTAAGTCAAGTGGTAATAGACATAAAATCAGACCGCTAAGATATTTAGCAAGGAATCATGCCGCATTCCTCTAATATGGCATGACCCTCCTGACCAGTTAGAAGGTCTACAAATTTCATTGCTAAGTCAAGGTGCTGGGTGGTTTTACTAATGCCCACGGCAAATTCTATTGGTTTGCCGTGGATAATAATATTCTTACTGGGTATTTTGCTTTCAACAGACACCGCTGCTTGATCATAATAATCCGCATAGGCAGGGTTAGAAAGATTAATCCTGGCAGGTAAGGTAATATAGGGAAAACCCAGTTGTTTTGCTTCCGAAGAATATAAAAAAGCGTAATCAACCTTTCCTTCAAGTAAAGCTCCGGCTAGATCCAGTGATTTTGGGTAAGTAGTGTAGTGGGTGCAAGCATTCTCTAATTCTTTAGAAAGTCCTGGTCTGTTGTAGAGATTTTCAGCCAGTTGCCAAACCATCAATGTTCTATAGCCACAGGGGTCAAGGTTATGATCGGAACGAGCAAAGCTCACTTCTGGTTGAAGTAATATATCAGCCCAGTTTTCTGAAGTTATTTCTTTGCTGCCCTTTGAGAAATGATCATAACCAATAACAATTTGATCCGTAGCAAAAACAAAATAATTTTCTACTAGATCAGGTACCAACAACTCTGCAAATAGTGCCTGATCAGCAAGTGCAATGATGTCGCATTTCTCTCCGGCAAGTAACATTTTAGCACCTTCCCTTGAACCGATACCTTTCATTTCTAATGTTATTTTGGGATTTTCTACAGAGAATGCCTTGATGCAATTGCCAATAACCCTGTGTAAGGCCCCGGCATTCAGTATTTTTAGGAAATAATCCTTATTAGACATCTACTGGTACCCCCATTTACTTACAATTTTATATGTTGTTCATATGTTTTTAGAAAATTACTAAGTTTTTCCTTTTGTTCTTGGATATTTACTACCCATTGACTTAACAATGCCTCTCCATTCTTTGTAATGGTATAGAGACGTCTGCCGGGTCCTGAAGGACCAGTCTCCCAGCGTGAATTTACAAGTTCCTCCTTATCCATACGTCGTAAGTGGCGATAGATTGTGGCTGGATCAACTTCTCCAATTGTAAAATCTGCATCATTCAGTCTCTGTATAAGTTCGTAACCATGTGATGATTTCAACTGTAAAAGTAAAAGTAACTGAGCTTCTATAAGCCGGTCACTGGAAAGAGTGGCTTTTAGTAAGTGACTCATAGCTTTACACCTCAACTATATTCATATTGCACTTAAAATTAAAATTAATATAGCACAGTGAATTTTTGTTTTCAATTTTATTTTTGCTCCCTTTTCTTACAGTCAGTATGTTTATATTTTATGATACGCAAACAAAAAACCGCACTTTGTGCGGCTGATATGAGTAGATACACTACATAGTTTCATATTAGTTCTGAAATAATGCTTGACCTAAATTGGCTCTATTGGTTTTTATGTGCCTCTTGTTAATTTCTTCATTAATATCAACGAGAAGTTTTTGTACCCTATTAACAGGTTCTAAATCAATTATGATTAAAACTGACTTAAGAACCTCAACGTTTCTTTTTACTTTTGCATGTAAATCTAATAACTCTTGGTTAGTTAGTTTGGTTAATTTCATAATTCTCACTCCTAAGTTTGTTCAATAATATGTGAACCAATTCACTTAAAATATAATACATATCTTATATTTAAACAATGTTATTGAAGTAAGTTCTAATCTTAAATTGATTCTGATTATATGAAATTAGCAAATACTTGCTTTTGGTTGAATAATCAAAACCTGGTTTTACAAAACACACGTGAAGACAGCCTTTAATAGACTGTCTCCTTAGTAATATTCTTGAAGCATCCATTTACTTCTATTACTCAATCAGTACCTTAGTGCCCACAGGCACCAATTTGTACAGCTCCAAAATATCATGATTACTTAATCTGATACACCCACCTGAAGCATGAGTACCGATAGAATCAGGCTCATTGGTACCGTGTATGCCATACTTATGACCACTAGGAGCCCTTTCATCATCATTTGCCCGCTTGTCCTTTACATCGGACACGGCCAGTCCCAGCCAACGGGGACCATAAAGATCATCAGGATGATTCCCTTCTTTTATGTGCATTTTGTTTACTATTTTAAAAGAACCTTCCGGTGTATAATACTCTTTTTTCCCTGTGGCAACAGGATACTTTTTTACCAGGGAACCTTGATCAAAATAATAAAGTGAATTTGTTTGTTTGTTAATAATTATTAATTTGTCTTTAGTACGGGGATTTGGATAAGAAGCCAACAATTTTATTTCCGGGGTTAGACTTAACAAATAACTGTTATTTTGACCCTTTATCAGCAAACCGTCTTTAATATAGGTCCCTTTCAATGGGAGGGCTTCTTTTTGTTTGTTTTTAATTCTGGAAGTCCCTGAAAATGAGTTGTCTTTTGTAGTAAAGACTTTATTAGATAAACCAGCGGTAACTGTTATTTGATTATCATTTGCTGTAACCAGATATTGATCATGACGATAAATAACTTGATTTTCTTGCAAAGGTTTTTTAAAGGGAGCATTTTGACATCCAGAAACAAAATATAGAGTTGATACAATAACAAGAGAAACCAGAAGTAAGACCTTTTTCATTTTCTTCCCTCCTTTGGCCAGTAATTTTATTGTTCACATCGTAGGAAGGAGATATAGTAACGAAATGAAGGAATCATCTGGTTTAGATTCACAATACCAATAAGTTTAGAAAACATTTCAACATATCAGTTTGAACGCATATGGAAACCCTAAAATTGTACAGAAATGCTTAATTATTTTTTATATAAAGAAAGGAGGTGACGATGTGGTTATAGACTTTATGCGTCAAGAAAAATTAGCCCCACTATGGACTGTATTAAGGGTATGGCTGGGTTATCAGTGGCTCCAGGCAGGTCTTCATAAAGTGTCTGATCCTGCCTGGATGCAAGGTGGAGCAGCTTTGAAAGGCTTCTGGGGTAAAGCTATTGGGCCAACCTCTGGTGTAAAATATGGTTGGTATAAAAGTTTTCTTCAATCTTTAATGGACGCTGGAGCTTACACCTGGTTTGCTAAATTAATAGTTTTTGGAGAAATACTAGTAGGAATTGCCTTGATCCTAGGGGCAGTCACTGTGGTTGCATTACTTCTCTCAGCCTTTATGAATATTAACTTCATGCTTGCGGGAAGTGCCAGTACAAACCCTGTACTATATACAGTGGCGATTATACTTCTTATTGCTGGCCCTGCTGCATATCGGTATGGAGTAGATTACTTTATTAGACACGGACGTGATAGATATAGGGGACCTATCCAAGAAACCTAATATTATATAAGGCTGTTGCAAAACGAGTAAGTTTTGCAACAGGTACCTATATTACTGGCTATTCTGTATGATTAATACTTGGTAACATCTTCACATTAGCTTAATAATGTGTCAAAATGGGAGTATTATTTATTTATAAGATAGTTTGGAGCGAACCTTAAAATGTATGTGTTTTCTATCGTGCTTATCGTAGCATCTAATATTTTGTATAATATTTGCCAAAAAATGACACCCCAGAAAGCCAATCCTTTTACTGCCTTACTTATTACATATGTGACCGCGGTAGCCCTGGTGTTTTTTGCCTTCAAATTTTCTAAAACTAATCAAGGTTTTTTTCAATCACTTACGGAGTTAAACTGGACAAGCATAGCACTTGGTGTTGCCATTGTCGGTTTGGAACTTGGGTATTTAATGGCCTATAGAGCTGGTTGGAATATAGGCATAGGCTCCTTGGTAGCAAATATTATTCTAGCCATTATGCTTATTCCAATAGGAGTATTCCTTTTTAAGGAAGGATTTGGCCTTAATAAAATAATTGGTACCTTCTTTTGTATTATTGGGTTAATTCTTATTAATAAGTAAGAAAACTATTGCTACAAAAAAGCATTTTTGAATGGAGATAAATATGCAGAATAAAGAATTGAAACAAGGAATCCATGATTCAATCCCCATTATTTTGGGCTATTTACCCTTGGGAGTTGCCTTTGGGGTATTGGCAAATCAAGTTGGCATGTCAATTATTCAGGCTACAATGATGTCGGTTCTATGTTTTACAGGAGCCGGTCAATATATCGCCCTTGGGGTGATGCAAGTGGGAGGTGCAGTATTCACCATAATCGTTGCCAATGCTTTAGTGAATTTACGGTATTTATTATTTTCTACATCCCTTGTGCCCTACTTAAAGGGACAAGTTCCTACTCCCATTGGTACCTTGCTGTCTTATGGACTGACTGATGAAACTTATGCAGTAGCAATGAACCGCTATCAAGATCATCCGCCCACTGCCTCCTACATGGCCGCTCTTAATATATGCTCACATCTTGGCTGGATCACCAGTACATTATTGGGAGCCATACTGGGTAGTTTTATTGGTGATACAGATCGTTTGGGCCTGAACTTTACCCTGCCAGCGATGTATATCTGTTTATTAGTCTTTATAGTTAACCGTAAATCCGATGTTATTGTGGCCTTAGCCTCGGCGTTGTTATGTTTACTAATTGGCTATCTTCTGCCAGCTACTATGGGAAACATGTTTAATATTATTATTGCGACGGTTATTGCGGCCAGTTTGGGGGTGTTCATCAGTGAGCGAGACTAGTATATGGATCATGATCATTGGCGCTTCAGTGGTGTCTATCTTGCCACGTATTTTGCCGGTTGCTTTGTTTTCTCGCTTTAATTTTCCCGAACCACTAAAACGGTGGTTATCTTATGTCGCCCCCGCAGTATTAGGCGGTTTAACCGCCCTAAGTATCTTGGCACCGGAGGGAGCTATTAATATCAGCATTCATAACCTATATATCTGGGCCTTCATCCCCACACTGCTGATCGCCATGAAAACCAAAAGCCTTTTCTATAGTTTATTAGTTGGCATTGTAACCATGGCTCTATTGTATAATTTTGTGTGAAATTTTCTTTGTCTCCCAGGAGTACAGATAGCTCCCCCTTTACATTAGATATTTGTAGAGGGGGTTATTTTATTTGCACTTTATATATTATATAAATGAGTCGGCTAGATTAACATAAACTGTTATTGAGCAACATACTTATAAGCCTAAATTAACTCATAGTACCTCTTGGGGGGATTTATCGATGACATTATGCCAATTAGGTGATGAGCAGCAAAAGCATCTGCGAGATAAGCTAGAAGAACTAACAATTAAGACTAATAATATCGTTGCTTCGCTAGACCATAAAGAAGGATGTTTACTATGTGAGATCACTGCTATAAAGAAACTGGTACTGGAGTTAGATGAATTGGTCTCTCTTTATCACTTTCAGACGTCCTTTTTTCCGGCCATCACTGGAATAGAGGAAATCTTGATGGCAGTCTCTAACCTGTCGAAAAAAGGATATGGTGCACTGATTGCTATAGAACAGAATGATAGCTTGGAACAATTTATTATTGCTTGCAACATTACTGGTACTTCTATTAATGCAGAAATATCGGCAGTACTTTTGGAAACTATCTTCTTTCCAGGAAATCCTTTGCACGATGGAGCGGTAATCATTAGTGATGGGAAAATAGTATCTGCAGGTTGTGTACTTCCTTTATCCACTGATAAATACACTAAGGATAGGAAAAAAATTGGGACACGTCACCGTGCCGCCCTTGGCCTAAGCAACCTTACCGACGCTATAATTATTGCTGTTTCAGAGGAAACAAGAAATGTATCTGTAATTCAACATGGTATTTTGCATCCAATTGTGGTTTCAATGTGCGAAGAAGGTATTAAGCAAAACATACATTCTACTGCCATCAACCAACTATCTGCAAGTATGAAGTCTGCCTATGTTACTACAAATCCTTGATGATAGTAGCTATCCTTGGACAAGGACTCTCCTAAAACTTATTAAGCTGGATGACGGATCAGGTCACTAGCGGTTTAGTGACTTCCTCCTGGGGTTACTAAACCCCTTCTTGATAAAACTCCGGAATAAAGCTATCTGATGCAGTCTCTCCTTCTTGAATAAAGCCATTTTCTATACCTAAAGAGATGGCATAATCTACCAGTTCGTTATATTCTTTAGCCGTGACTCTTCGATCAAGCTCAGGATATTTTTTCACCTGGGCTAATGGAGTGTATTGATTCATAATGCTTATGAAAATTGTGTCTCCAAAGCTTTCATATAAATATTTGATGATTTCCTTTGAATCTTCTAGATAACCAGGAAGTAATAAATGTCTAACAATAACACCTTTTATCATTATGCCATGTTCATTGAACGAAGGTTCACCTACTTGACGCACCATCTCCCTGATTGCTTCGGAGGCATATTCAAAATAATTCTCAACATTAGAATACTTCTTGGAAATATCCTTTGCCATATATTTAAAATCCGGCAGATAAACATCTACATAACCAGTCAGTAATTTTAATGTTTCTGCTTTTTCATAGCCGCTGCAATTATATACAATTGGTAAAGAAAGGCCCTTTTTCCGCGAAAGTTTGATAGCATCAATAATTTGTGGTACGTAATGGCTTGGCGTCACTAAATTAATATTATTTGCTTTTCGCTCCTGAAGTTCTTTAAAAATATCGGCTAGCCGTTCTACGGTGATTTTCTTGCCAACCAGTCCCTTTGCTATATTATAATTTTGGCAATAAACGCAGCCCATTGAACATCCTGAAAAAAATACAGTTCCTGACCCGTTTTCTCCAGAGATGCAAGGTTCCTCCCACATATGTAGAGCAGCTCTTGCCACAACTAATTCTGCCGTTTCTCTACAATATCCCTTTTGTCCATGGGTACGATCTACATGACAATTTCTCGGACACAAGGTGCAATCATCTAATAATTTTGTGCTCATTCTTATAATTCTTTCCTTATATTAATAATTTACTTCAATTATACCTGAAGCCCTAAAAATAGAAAAACAGTATCCAAATTTATCTGGACACTGTTATTTTTTGTCCATTTCAAAGATAAGACTCAAAGGGTATATCTAAAAGGGGATATTTCTTAGCCTCAGTATCTTCAAAATGCCACCATTCGTTACCTATCCTTTTAAAACCGTGTTTAACCATAACCCTACCCAGTAGTTCACGGTTATTAATGAGTTTCTGTTCTGTACTGTAGTAATTAATCCTGGATCTTATACTAAACTCATCAAATTTAGATGGCATTGGAAGTTCATTACCTTTTTCATCCACCAGGGTGATATCTACCGCAGCACCCCTGTTATGGTTGGAACCCTTTTCTGGATCAGCTAGGAAGGTTTTGTTTTCTGCGGCATTATAGAGTACCCTTTGGGCAGAATAGGGTCTATAGGCATCATATATTTTTATTCTGTAGCCAAGCTGCTTAAAATCATTGTTGGCAGAGATCAGTTTTTGTGCCGTATTCCTATGGATTAAACAGATGGCTTGACTATAAATCTTTTTACCTGTGAAATTATCTGTAGAGGCATATTTTAAGTCATAAAAAAAGGAATCATCCAACTCAGTGAGTTTTACCAAATCAGCATGATACTCTTCACTGTTTAACTTGTTCTGATATTCTTCCATCGAGACAGAATTTTTCTGGGGAGTGGTACCAAGAAAGAGTTTAAACGATGGGTTATTAGCTAATTTACTGTGGTTGTTAGGTAAATCCGCCACTAGGAAAAATACAAGAGCAACTAAAAAAATATATATAGCCTTCATTGTGGCCTCCTCATTAATTTCAATAGTTGCTCTTTATTGTTCCATCTAAAGTTCTAAAGCATGTAAGATTTAACAGTTTCATAAAAAGTAACTCGTATAAGAACAAATTAACGTTCTTGTACGAGTTAGCTTTGGTTCAAAACGGGTATTTTTTTAGGCATCAGAGGGACAATTCGGCTAAAATTTTCTCCAATCGCTGTCTTTGCTCTTCTCTTTCTAATGGAAGGCCATACTGATAACAGTCAAGTACATCTGCATCCTTGACTATTTCCTCTAGGGGAGACCCTACTTCCTTTTTATTACTGTGGTTTTTTGCTGCTTGTGCCAGTAACTCAATCTCGTTAGGTGTAAAATATTTGCTTTCGGAAAGAAAAGCCTTCAGTGGCTCATAACATACACCAGCATGATCTTTTTGCTTTCCAGTGATAATTCGACCATAGTCGTGCACTGAGCATGCTATACTAGCCAGTTCTGGATCAACACCACGTTTTAATGCAAGAATCTGACCGATTTTTGCGCAACTTATCATGTGTATTCTTTCCCAGTTAAGAGGCAAATCCCTCTCTCGACCCTCATTTTCAAATTCACCAATTTTCTTCAACAGCAGGCCCTGTATTTTAAAAGCTTTATTCAAGAAAAACCCCTCCTTTGTAAGGTTTATATTGGAATGATTTCCATATAAACATTTGCACTCCTGCAAATTTGTTTGAATTTAGGGATATTTGAAGGGGTTTTCACAGTTGATTTATAAATTTCAGATTAGGGGGGAGACTGCGCAAAATCATACCTGTTAATTATTATCTTTTTTGCTCTGTACTCCTTATCAGTTTCACTATTTCTAGTATTTTGTCTTTATCCTTAAATCCATTGACCTCAACGCCACTGCTAATATCTACACCAAAGGGCCTCACAGTTTTAATTGCCTGTAGGATATTGTTGCTGTTGAGACCACCGGCCAAAAAATAGGGTTTTTTAACTTCATCAACAATGTTCCAATCAAAGGTTTTCCCCGTTCCACCTGCCTGCTTTGCAGAATAGGTATCTAGCAAGAGATATTGACAAGTCAAAGTCTCTGCTGCCCTTATGTCTTCCCTGGAACGCACTCCAACAGCCTTGATAACAGGTTTTTCGATTTCCTGCTGCAGTTTTTCCATATATGTTACGTCTTCTTGGCCATGGAGTTGAACGATATCTATAATGCCTCTTAAACAAATATCGGCTATATTTGCAATATCCTCATTAACAAAAACGCCGACGGCCTGGATTTTTTTATCAAGGAGATTTTTAAGACCAATTGCATCCTGGGGTTTAATCCTGCGTTTACTGTCTGCAAATACAAAACCGACGAAGTCTGGCAGAGCTTCATTAACCGCCTCTATATCACATACTCTAGTCAGACCACAAATTTTAATTTTGGTCATGGGCCACACCCTTCGTACCCCTCAAACTTTCCATAACAGCAGCCTTATTTTCATTTTTCATAAAGGTCTCGCCAATTAGTACCGCATCCACATTGCTCTGGCGCAGTCTCTTAATATCCTCTGTTTTCTGGATACCGCTCTCAGATACTAGCAATAACTTCTCTGGCACAAGGTGTCGCAGAGAGATAGTAGTATTCAAGTCCACTTCAAAGGTCTCTAAATTGCGGTTGTTGATGCCAATAAGTCTGGCACCGGCCTTCACTGCAAGGTCGATTTCTTCTTCTGTATGGGTCTCCACCAGTGCAGAAAGTCCTAGACTGTCAGCTATCCTGATATACTCCCTTAGTGTGGTCAGGTTCAATAATTTACAAATTAGCAATACAGCATCGGCACCCAATATCTTTGCTTCGTAAATTTGATAACTGTCAATGATAAAATCCTTACGTAGAATTGGGATATTCACACAGGCCTTTATTTCACTTAGGTAGCTGTCCTTACCGAGAAAAAATTTAGGTTCGGTGAGAACAGAAATAGCACTGGCTCCGACTTTTTCATATTCCTGTGCAATTTGTAGATAAGGAAAAGACTCTGCAATAACACCCTTGGAAGGGGAAGCCCTTTTGACCTCACAGATGAAGGATATTTCTTCATTGGCCAATGCCTTTTCAAAGGCGAATGGTTGATCACATTTAACTTCCAGGGCTTCTTTTTTAATTTCAGCAAAGGATTTGGTATTTTTTAAGGTCTGTACTCTTTCTTTTGTATAAAGGGCAATTTGATCCAATATCATCATGCCACCTCATTGGAAAGGGTAATAAATTTTTCCAACTGGGCTTTGGCCTTGCCGTTGTCGATCATCTCCGCCGCTAATCTGACACATTCTCGCAGGGTTGTATGACTATGATACATATAGAGACACAATGCAGAATTCAATAAGACAATATCTCGTTTAGGCCCTCTCTGTCCATTTAGGATATCTAGAGCAATTTGAGCATTTTCCGCAGGATTGCCCCCAACCAGCTCCTCTGGTTGACACCTTTGGAAACCCAACTGCTCAGGATCAAGAAAGAAACTATTAAGCCTGCCTGCATTGACCTCGCAAACAGTGGTGGTGCTGCACAGAGTCACTTCGTCCAGGCCATCATGTCCATGTACCACCATAGCCCGCTTAACACCAAGGTTTAAAAGTACCCTAGCCAGTGGCTCAACTAAATTCTCATCATAAACACCCAACAATTGAGTATTGGCTCCAGCTGGGTTTGCCAGCGGGCCTAGAATATTAAAGAGCGTCCTGATACCCAGTTCACGCCTGACCGGGGCGGCATATTTCATTGATTGGTGGTAGGTTGGGGCAAACATAAAGCACAAATTGATTTTATTTAATATTTGTTCGCTTTGCGCTGCACTGATATCAATTTTGACACCAAGAGCTTCCAAAAGGTCAGCACTACCACAACTGCTTGAGACAGATCTGCCACCATGCTTAGCTACAGGCACACCTGCTGCAGATATTACCAAAGCACTTATTGTAGAAATATTAAAGGTATTTGCTTCATCTCCACCAGTCCCTACAATGTCCAGCAAATCCATGCCTGATTTGAGCCTTGCGCATTTTTCGCGCATGACCATAGCACAAGCTGTTATTTCATCAATACTTTCACCCTTCATTCGCATGGCAGTTAAAAATGAACCGATTTGTGCATGGGTGGCCTCTCCATTCATGATTTGCTCCATGACAGCCTTAGTTGTATTTAGATCCAGGTTTTGACCATTGGCTACTTGATAAATTGCATTCATTATCATACTCTTTTTCCTCCTAAGCCAAGAAAGTTGGCTATAATTGATTTCCCGTGAGGGGTCAATATAGATTCCGGGTGGAACTGCAGACCATAGATTTGATAATCCCGGTGTTTCACACCCATGACTTCGCCAGCTTGATCCTCGGCAATTACTAGAAGTTCATCTGGGATATCTGTTTTTTCTACAATAAGTGAGTGGTATCTTGCAGCTTCTATTAAGGGCGGTAGTCCTAGAAAAATTTCAGTGCTGTTGGCAATGTGAATAGTGCTTTTTTTACCATGCATTAATTTTTTGGCATGGGTTATTTTAGCACCAAAGGCTTCGCAGATTGCCTGATGGCCAAGACATACACCCAGGATAGGAATTTTTTCTTTGACCTTTAAAATAAGCTGTTCACACACTCCAGCATCGGCTGGGAACCCTGGTCCCGGCGAAATAACGATATGTGTCGGCTGCAGTGCTTCGATTTCCTCAATGCTCAGTTCATCATTGCGCAACACTGTAATAGCGTCGTTTATTTCCCCTATTAATTGATACAGGTTATAGGAAAAGCTGTCATAGTTGTCGATTAGTAAAACCATTAGTCTGTTACCTCCTGTGAAAGCTGCAAAGCTTCAATCATCGCCATTGCTTTATTTTCACACTCTATATATTCTTTTTCAGGTATACTGTCGGCAACAATCCCTGCTCCAGACTGAACATATAGGTTATCGTTCTTTTTTACAGCCATTCTGATGGCTATGCAAGTATCCATATTCCCAGAAAAATCAATATATCCAACAGCTCCGCCATAAATACCTCGGCGTACTGGCTCCAACTCATCTATTATTTCGCAGGCACGAATCTTTGGAGCCCCTGAGAGGGTCCCAGCCGGCAACACTGACATGATTGCGTCCATCGCATCTTTATCCTCCCTTATGTCACTGTTCACCACCGAAGCCAGGTGCATCACATGAGAAAAACGTAAGATTTTGAGATAATCACTTACTTTTACACTGCCGAATTTACTGACCCTGCCCAAGTCATTTCTCCCCAGATCAACGAGCATGTTGTGCTCACTGAGCTCCTTTTCATCCTGCAGCAATTCTTCCCCGATATACTTATCTTCTACTTCTGTTTTTCCTCTAGGTCTAGTCCCAGCGAGAGGAAAAGTCGCCAGTCTGCCATTTTGCAGCTTTACCAAAGTTTCTGGTGACGTCCCTGCCAACTCCACATCTTTGGTCTTGATGAAAAACAGATAGGGTGAAGGATTTGTGATCCTTAATACCCGATAAATGTCCATTAAACTACCTTCCATTTTAGCTGTAAAGCGCCTCGATAAAACTACTTGAAAAATATCGCCATTGACGATATACTCCTTGGCCTTTCTGACCATTGCCTCAAATTCATTTTTCGTTATATCTGATCGAATCTCAGATTTTAAAACAGCTTTGTTTTGTACCTCCGGAATGTTTTGCTTGATTAGCTGGATAAGGCTATCAATTTCGAACCGAGCTTTTCTATACCCTTCTTCCAAAGTTTCAGTTTTTACATTGACAATGATAATGATTTTTTGTTTTAAATGGTCATATACGATCACCTTATCAAAAAGCATCAGCTCCATATCATTAAAGTTATCAACGTCTCTGGTTTTGGGCTGTAGTCTCCCTTCGAAATATTTGATAAATTCATAAGCAAAATAACCCACGAATCCACCTGTAAAGGGGGGAAGAAAATCAAAATGAGGTGTTTTATATTGAGATAAAATTTCTCGAATCACCCCTGTGGGATTTTGTCCCTCAAGTTTGATGATTGTTCCATTATTAATTTCAATCCTATTGTCCTTACATGTTACCTGGATTACGGGATCAAAGCCTATAAAGGAGTATCTGCCCCATGCTACACCTCGCTCCACACTTTCCAGAAGATAATAACGCTGACTGATGCTATTAATTACTTTCAGTAACGCGATGGGTGTTTTAATATCGGCATAAATTTCTTTGCATACGGGTATTATCGTATAACCCTTGGCAAGCTTTTTGGCTTCACCCAGTGTTGGTCTTAACATCTGATTCACTCCTATCATAAAACAAAAAACACTCGTCCATTGACATTGTCAAGGACGAGTGCAGTTACACTCGCGGTACCACCTTGCTTTGCAGGTTCAAAACCTACACACTCATAGAATACTAACATATTCCTCACAAATAACGTCTGTGTTACGTCGCAGGATACTCCGGAAAAGCTCCGTTTCATTGCGCCCTCGGCGGTCCATTTGCTATACTGCGTTCTGCAGGGCTCTCAGCTTCCCCTGCTCTCTGTAAGTGCACTTTATAACGTTATCTCCGCTTCAACGGTTTTATGATACGTATTAATTTTTTTGATTTAAGATATCTTACTAATGAGCTTTCTTTCAAAGGTAATTCTGTGCTTTAAATCCTCCATAAGAGCGGAAAACTGCTGTAAATCTAATGACTGAGCGCCGTCACTTAGAGCTTCTGCAGGGTTATTATGGGTCTCGATCATCAGCCCATCTGCTCCAACGGCAATGGCAGATCTGGAGAGGGGAAGAACTAAATTACGAATTCCGGCTGCATGGCTCGGATCTACAACCACAGGTAAGTGGGATTTTTGCTTTAACAGCGGAACTGCTGATAGATCCAGAGTATTCCTTGTCATTGTTTCAAAGGTGCGGATACCTCTTTCACATAAGATAACCTGTGTGCTCCCTTCGGACATCAGATATTCTGCACTCATCAAAAATTCTTCAATGGTATTACATAAACCCCTTTTCAGCAAAACTGGTTTCTTGTATCTGCCAACCTCCTTAAGGAGATCAAAGTTTTGCATGTTTCGTGTACCAATCTGAATTACGTCTACTTCCTCAAATAGGGGCAACTGTGTTTGATTCATAATCTCTGTAACAATTGGCATTCCTGTTTCTTTCTTGGCTGATAGAAGAAATTTTATACCCAACTCATGCAGTCCTTGAAAGGAGTAAGGTGATGTGCGTGGCTTAAAGGCCCCTCCGCGCAATAATGTGGCACCACTTTTTTTGACCGATTTTGCAATTTTAATTATCTGTTCCTCACTCTCTACAGAACAGGGGCCAGAGATTACCTGAAAAAACCCTTCACCAATAGTTATATTCCCAACCTTAACAAGGGTGTCATCGGGATGAACTGTGCGATTAACTGCCTTATATGGTTCTGTTACACGTTTACCGTAATCAATTATTTCATTTGTTTGAACGACAAAATTAAGATCAAGTTTTGCTGTATTGCCAATTACACAGACCACAGTATGCTCAGTTCCTGAACTGATAAAAGTGGAAAAACCTTCTGATTCAATCTTTTGTATAAACTGATTTATCCTTTCCTGTGGCACATTCTGTTTTAATACAAAGATCATCTGATATCACCTCTTTCATTTATTTCGTCAGGGTCTCATTGAAATAAAATTTCAGTATTATTCAATAGACACTATAGATATAACCCTTTTCACTTAAGTTTTTTGGGGAAAATAAAAAAGCTTTTGCCCCAAAAGGGACAAAAGCTTAAGGCTTCTGCGATACCACCCTGATTGACGATTTAAAATCGCCCACTCATTTTACATACCATCATATGCACCCCACTGGTAACGGACGGGGTTCCCGTCAGCGTCTACTCCTGCAACTGCAGTTTCAAGCTGCCCTCACAAGTCCATTCAGAAAAATCTGTGCTGCTGCACTCTCACCACCGGCAGCTCTCTGGATACACCCAACTTTTCGTACTTCTCTTGCTCAAAGGTTTTACTTTTTTGATACTATAACTCGTTATAGCCAATCTGTCAATAGCTTTTTAAACTTAATCCTCCATACGCAGCCGATTTAACTCTTTTTTTACTCCAAAATATATCAATAATGCTATTACAATACTTATGCCAAGGTTAAAATAATTTTTGTCCAGTGTAACAAAGTTATAACTAAAGGAGGTTTCTAGTACTAAGGATGGAAACTTTCCTAAGATAGTTGCAATTATAAAGTTAGTGAATGAAATCGTAGTTATTGCTCCCAGAAGATTAATAAGACCAGAGGGAATAAAGGGGGCCATTCGTAAGACGGTGAGAAAATATATTTGCTTTATCCCTGATAACGAATTTACCGTTTTAGATATTTTCCATTGATCAGTGGAAAGCTTGGCAATGGATTTTACACCCCACCTATATAACAAAAAGGAAATAGCCGCTCCGCTAATTTCCCCTGCCCAGGATATCAGAAAACCCTCAAAGAGGCCAAAGACCAAGACGTTTGCTGCGGTTAAAAAAACAGAGGGTATGACTCCCGACAAGCTGATAGCTACGTTTATGAATATACTGATCAGGATAGCAGTGGCACCAGCCTCTTGAATAATTTGGGCCGCTACTCGTACATCTCTAGAACTGGCAGCTTTGATAATACTTTGAATCTCCTGGTACCAGAGGACAAAGAGGATAATAGCAAGTAGGAAAATTACTAACAATAGATATTTTTTCAGATATTTTTTCAAAAAATCCTCCTTCACCTTATATGCAACTAATAATTAATCTATTAATCAGATGTGACCAATCGTAATTCTAATTGAAATGCCTATTTGCAAACATGGGGAAAGACTTCTTCCTGCCTTTTTACTTTACCTTCTACTTTGCAAAACAAAGGATTCTAAAGCTTCATCCTTGTTGAACAGTTTCTTGTAGGAAAGGCCCACCAAGATCAAGCAGCCAATGGCTACGGCGGCAGCGATCATTAACATTACCACTACTTGATAACGTACAGCCTCCCTGGGGTCGGCACCCCCTAATATTTGTCCGGTCATCATCCCGGGTAAACTTACTAAACCAACCACCATTAAAGAGTTAATGGTGGGGGTCATGGCGGCCCGCAGGGCTTCACGGACACTGGGACGTATTGCCTCCCAGGGAGTTGCGCCAAAGGTAAGCATAGCTTCTATTTCAGCAGAACGGGATCTTGCTTCATTGTAAAGTCGATCCAGGGAGAGAGCAATGCCATTCATGGAATTACCAAGAATCATACCAAAAATGGGTATGGCAATTCTTGCAGAGTACCAGGGGTTCGGAGAAATAATCAGCGCTGTAACAATGGTCCCTACCAAGTATGTGCTGGCCAGCAAGGATATAAATGCTAAATATGCAGGGTAATTTGGCACGTTGGGAGTTCTTTTTACCGCAGCCCGGGAGGCAATGAAACACATCACTGTGATAATAGTAATGATCAGCCACAGGTTATTGATCTCAAAAATATAGGTTAAAGCATAACCTACCAGAGTCAACTGAACAAAGGTTCTTATGGTGCCCCAAATTAATGATTTAAACAGACCCAATTTAAGAAGTGAAGAGATACCCCCGGTTATTACGATTAAAATAACCGTAAAGGCCAGTTGGTAGTTAGATATCGGGATTGTAGAATTTTCCACACTACACGCCCCTTTCCAAGGGCTTAATATCAAGAAAAGTAATTTGATCAAGTTGTTGGTAGTCGTTATTATGTGATATTAAGAGAGCAGCATGATCAGAACCCTTCAACCAATCTGCTAGAACTTTATAAAGGGCTTGCCGGGCCTCATCATCAAGGGCAGCCGTGGGTTCATCTAAAAGTAAAACCGTCGGGTCTATAAGCAAGGATCTTATGAAAGCAAGCCTAGAGGCTTCACCGCCGGATAATGTCCGGGCATCTTGATGCCATAACTCTGGGCCTAAATGGAGTTTATCCATTAGTTCTTTGGCCCGGTTAATGTCTAGCAATTTTTGACCAGCAATTTTTGTTGCAAAGGGCATGGCAAGATTATCCGCCACTGTACCGTCAAAGATCGTTGCTTGTTGGGCCAGATAATGTATGTTTACCCGCCAAGCAGGGGGTGGTATATGAAGCCAACTTTTTCCTTGGAGGAAAGCCTCCCCTTCTTTTCCTGGCTGGAGTCTGGCTAAGATTCTGAGCAGTGTTGATTTACCTACACCCGAAGCTCCTCTGACGATTAAAGTTTCTCCTGCTTTTACGGCACCAGAAACAACAATGCGACGTGTCCCTTCATTTCCCAGAGTGTAGCTAATATCTTTAAATTCAAATAGCAATTAGTTTCCCCTCCAATGTCTCCCAGGCAACTTTCCATATGTTTTCAGTTCTTCAACCAATACAGTATACCTTCTTTGCCATATCGTATTATTTGCTCTGCTTCACTATGGACTTTAGATATTAGTTGTATTTATTAAGATTTGCCAAAAACCCCCTGGTTTAGCCAGGGGGTTCATTAGGGGTAAATATTGTTTAATCCTAGTTCATTTCCTCCCAATATCCTGTTATCAAAAAGACTACCTCTTCTCCTATATTGGTTGCATAGTCTGCAATACGTTCAAGATAGCGGCAAACGAGCAACAGGCTGGTTGCCTGTTCAATGCTAGTAGGATCTTTCTTCATAAACTCAATTAATTCTTCAAAAACCTCACGAAAATAATAGTCCACATCATCGTCATACCTACACATCTTTCTGGCCTTAGCTTCATCAGTGTGTACATAGGCATCTAGGCCGTCCTTGACCATGAGCTGAACCATTCTTGACATCTCATGTATTTTTACCAGAGGTTTAATGAGTTTTTGACCAGATAGTCTTAGTGTTACCTTGGCAATATCAACGGCAAAGTCTGCCATTCGTTCTAAACTCATAATTATTTTTAGCCCGGAAACAGCCAGCCTCAAATCTTTAGCGATGGGCTGTTGGGTGGCGATGATTTTAATAATGGTGTATTCTATATCGTTATATAATTCGTCAATAATATCATCTTTATCGATAACCTGTTGCGCTAAAATAGTATTTTGTTTGGCCAAGGACTCCACTGAATCATAGATAGCTCTTTCTACAAAACTAGCCATTCTAAGAATATGCTGTTGTAAATCTGTAAGTTGACGATCATAGGATTGTCTTGATGACATGTTCTACCCCCTAAAATTAACCGAAACGACCGGTAATATAATCTTCCGTACGTTTATCCCTAGGCATTGTAAAAATACTATCTGTATTGCCCGCTTCAACCAATTCACCGTTAAGAAAAAATGAGGTTGTATCGGATACACGAGCAGCCTGTTGCATGTTATGGGTTACTATAACTATTGTGTAGTGATTTTTTAGCTCCCGGATTAACTCCTCAACCTTGATCGTTGAAATGGGATCCAGAGCAGATGTTGGTTCATCCATTAGTAATACTTCGGGTTCCACTGCTAATAGTCTAGCAACACATAAACGCTGTTGTTGTCCCCCGGAGAGGCCCATTGCACTGCGGTTTAGGCGATCCTTAATCTCATCCCAGAGGGCTGCGGATTTAAGACTTTTTTCTACTATTTGGTCAAGCTTTTTCTTATCCTTTAAGCCGTGAATACGTGGTCCATAAGCAACATTATCATAAATTGTCATAGGAAAGGGGTTAGGGCGCTGGAAAACCATACCGACTCTTTTGCGCAAATGTACCACATCTTCCTCAGGTCGGTAAATATCTTGACCATCCAGCAAAATTTTTCCTTCTACCCGGACCCCTTCAATTAAATCATTCATACGGTTTAAAGTGCGCAGGAAGGTGGATTTTCCACAACCCGAGGGACCAATCAAAGCGGTGATTTGTTTTTGCTTGATTTCTAAATTAATATCTTTAAGTGCCTGCATATTTCCGTAAAATAGATTTAGGTTTTGAATATCAAATTTTGCTAGGGCCATGCCATCTCCTCTTTCTTATTTATTGACCGGTAAGTTTTTTGTGAATACTACGGCCTAGCCATCTGGCTGAAATATTGAAGAATAAAACAACTAAGATTAATACTGCTGCAGACCCATCGGCAACTCTTCGAACATCAGGAATTAAGCTTTCTGAATTTACCTTCCAAATGTGTACAGCCAGTGTTTCCGCCGGTCTGAAGGGATTCCAGGGGGAGGCGGGACTAGTGATATCCAACTGACTAAAGTTAAGGGGTGGACTGCTCATGCCAGCCGTGAAAAGCAGTGCCGCCGCCTCACCAAATACCCGCCCAGATGTGATAATGATACCTGTTAAGATACTCAAAAAGGCTGATGGCAGTACCACCTTCCAGATAGTTTGCCAGTGGGTGGCACCCAGGGCAAGACTCCCTTCCCGGAGCTCCATTGGCACATTGCGAATAGCTTCTTCTGAAATGCGGACCATCATTGGTAGGTTAATCACCGTCAGGGCTAGAGCCCCGGACATTAATGTATAACCCCAGCCAGTATAATTGACAAAGATTAAAAGTCCAAACAAACCCACAACAATGGATGGTAAGGATGTTAGGGTTTCAATACTTAACCGAATACCTTCAGTAATCTTTCCCGGTTTGGCAAATTCAGCAAGGTAAATACCAGCCAGTAAACCTATGGGAATAGTTATCAACATGGTTAAGAATAGTAGGTAGAAGGAGTTAAAGATTTGCGGCCCAATGCCGCCCCCTTCCTTCATGTTTTGAGGGGGGCTGGTGATAAAGGACCAATCAATTGCACCTGCTCCATGATACAGAATATAACCAATTAAGCCAGCAAGGATCAGCACCACAACACCTGCGCCAGCATAAAAGAAACCAGTGGCTATACGGTCGGCAGTCTGTGCTCTCAACAATTAGCACCCCTTTTCGAAATCCGTCTGATTAGAAGAATAAAGAAGAACGACATTAGTAATAAAATCATGGCCATGGACCAAAGAGTATTGTTCCAAAGGGAGCCAACCACGGTATACCCCATGTCCATGGTAATGCCGCTGGTTAGTGTAGTTACTTGATCCAATATCGATTCCGGGATTTGTTTAGTATTACCAATTACCATTTGCACTGCCAATGCTTCGCCAAAGGCCCTGGCCAAACCAAGAATTACTCCGGTAAATAATCCAGTTTTCGCCGCAGGCAACAGTACGAGTCTGATGGTTTGCCAGCGGGTGGATCCAAGGGCATAGGCTGCTTCCTTCAACTGAGGAGATAATGCTCTCAAGCTATCGACACTCATACTGACAATGGTGGGAATGACCATAACAGACAGCACCATGACCCCGGCCATTAAGCTAAAGCCCAACCCTCCAAAATATTCACGAATAAAAGGCACCAGCACACTCAGGCCGATATAGCCATAGACAACCGAAGGAATGCCTGACAAAAGTTCAATGGTGGGCTGTAAAATCCGTTGTCCCCAGCCGGGAGCTATTTCCACCATAAAGATGGCGGTAATAAAGCTTAGGGGTGCACTGATTAAAACAGCCAGTAAGGAGATGACAACGGAACCAAATATAAAGGTCAAGGCTCCTACCCTAGGTCCTCCATCCGCCACTGTTCTATCTGGTGCCCATTCCGTACTAAAGAGAAAATCCTTTAGGGATACACCGTTTACTAAAAAAGTAGACAATCCCTTTGAACTAATAAATATTACGATAGATAGGGTTAAGATAATCACCGTTAAAGCACACAAGAATGTTAGTCTACGTCCCCATTGATCCTTCCTTTTTTGATTTTTTTCTTTATTAGACAATAGCACAACAGTCTCTACTGCCGTTCTTCCCATATTTTAACCTCCAGTTAGATAAACTTGCTTGCACATTAATCATAGCTGTTGTATGTTAAGAAATTGTTAACTGATTGTAAAAAGCATGGGTATAGATTGTTAAGTTTTATTTAATTAATAAGTTAAGAAGAAAATCCGCACCACCCTATGTGATACGGAATTTTCTTCTGCATGCTATTCATATGCTATTTAGCAGCTTTCTCCACTTGCATATCTTTAACAGGAATATAACCAAGTTCTGGTACCAGTGTGCTTTGTACTTCATCAGATAACAGGTAGTCAAGGAAAGCCTTTACTGCACCTTCGGGAGCACCCTTTGTATACATATGTTCATAGGACCAAACATCATATTTACCAGAAGTAATATTTTCTTTAGTTGGTTCTACCCCATCCAGTTTTAGGGCTTTCATCTTATTATCAACATAGGACAGGGCTAGGTAACTGATTGCACCGGGAGTCTCGTTAACAATCTTCTTAACGGTACCAGATGAATCTTCCTCTAAACCTTGAACTTCTTCCTTACCATCTAAAGCATATTGTTTGAAAGAAGTACGGGTACCGGAACCCTTAGCACGGTTGATTACCACAATTTCTTGATCCTGACCACCAACTTCTTTCCAGTTGGTGGTTTTGCCAGTAAATATATCGATAAGTTGTTGTTTTGTTAAGTTATCCACGGTAATAGAAGGATTCACTACTGCAGCATAACCCACTACAGCTACTTTATGGTCGGTTAAGATACTGGCATCAATACCGTCTTTTTGCTCCGCAAAAATGTCCGAATTACCTATTTGTGCTGCACCACTGGCAACCTGAGCTAGACCCGTACCACTGCCGCCTCCTTGAACGGTTACTTGTGCTTTTGAATTTTTGTTCATGAACTGGTTAGCTGCTTGCTCTACCAGTGGTTGTAATGCTGTGGAACCCACTGCTATGACAGAACCACTTACCTCACTATTTCCGGTATCATTGATTTCGTTAGATGAATTAGTACAACCAGTGGCAACTACAAAAAGTGCAAGACAAATTACTAATACTAAAAATTTCTTGTACAAGATTCTCTTCCTCCCTAATATTTTTTTCTCATACCTAAGTTTTTTGTACAAGTAAATCATACTGGTTATTTGTTAAGGTTTAATTAATCTAATGTAAAAACAATGGTCAAAGATTGTTAATTTTAAGTTAACTAACTTAACCAAGCTTGGGTCAAGGGTGTGTTATTTCGTGGTATAATGCCATTTATAATGTTATTTATAGGAGGTCCTATTTGTGGTCAATGAGAGATTATCACAACAAATTAAGTTTATCGTAGAGATTGATAAGCTAAAACAAATCCTAAGACAGAGTGTAATCACTGGTAGTTTAAGAAATGAAAACGATGCCGAGCATTCCTGGCATCTGGCGGTGATGGCCATGTTTTTGTCTGAATATGCTGCTAAAGATATAGAAGTTTTAAAGGTGATTAAAATGGTTCTTGTCCATGATTTGGTGGAGATAGATGCCGGTGACACCTATTGCTATGATGAGAAGGGTTATTTAGACAAGGAGGAAAGGGAGCAAAGGGCTGCGGAGCGTATTTTCAATCTTTTGCCAGCGGATCAAGCCCAGGAGATTTACGATCTTTGGCAAGAATTCGAGCAAATGACTACCCCTGAAGCTTGCTTTGCAGCTTGCCTGGATCGGATTCAACCCTTTATTCTAAACTATCATACTAAGGGACATACCTGGCAAAGACCAGGTATCAACAGCACAAAGGTTTATAAACGTGCGGAAGTTATCAAGGAAAACTCACCAGTTCTGTGGGAATTTGTCCAAGAGCTAATTGAAGATTCCATAGCAAAGGGCTATTTGGTACGATAGAAAAAGGGTCAGGCTGAAATAAGCCTGACCACATATTAACTAGTATTAAACTAGAAAATTCATAAACACCTTAAGAAAAATCAAAGGAAATTTTACCATCTTTAAGCACTAAGGCTGCATCAAATTTTTTTCCGGTCTTGGCAGAAGTGAATCCCTTGATCTGTATTTTCCCGTTAGTTAATAAAGTTTTAGCCTGTGTTACGGATATATTTTTCTTTAGGATTAGTTTGCTACAGGAAAAATTACAACCATCACGGAATCCACTGCAGCCATAACTTTTGGGATACTCTAAAACATCTTTACCACATAGAGGGCATGTCCCAACCACTTCTCTGGCTTGTTGAGGTGTATTACTCTGTGACTTTTGCTCCTTGGCCAGCTCAACTATTTTTTTCGTTAATTCAACGATTTGCTTCATAAAATCAATGGGGTTGACTTGCCCTGCTTCGATGTCGGCCAATGACTTTTCCCATTCACCAGTCATTTGAGGACTAGAAACTATTTCTGGTACCAGGTCGATTAGAGTTTCACCCTTTCGGGTTGGTATTAAGACCTTTCCTTTTCTCTCTATGTAGCCTACTTTAATTAACCTTTCTATGATGGCGGCCCTGGTGGCACTTGTGCCTAGTCCGTGTCCTTTCATGGCATCCTTTAATGCCTTATCGTCCACAAACTTGCCAGCCCCTTCCATAACGGCCAACAGTGTTCCTTCTGTGTATCTTTTGGGGGGTTCTGTTTTCTTTTGCTGTAGTTCAGCTTTGGTTACAGTGACCTGCTCCCCCTGGGTTAAGGGTGGAAGTAATGACTCATCATCATCTTTAGACTTGTTCTCTCCCTTTGTCGGAGCCAGTACCTCTTTCCAGCCTGGACTCAGTTCAATTTTACCTGAGGTAAGGAAGGCTTCTTTACATACAGTGGTTGTAATCTTTGTCTGTTTGTATTGGGCTGCTGGGAAGAACATAGCCAAAAATCTGCGCGCTACCAGATTGTAGATTTTAGCCTCATTTGCAGATAGATGATTATTTGGTTTTACACTGGTTGGGATTAAGGCGTGGTGGTCTCCGACTTTAGAGTCATCGATAAACCTTTTCCCTGGCTTAGGGGCTGTTTTGGCGTAGGCTACATACTTAGCATAGCCAGCTACAGACTCCAGGGCAGCTAGCCTAGCTGGTATAGTCTTAGCCAATTCCTTGGTCAGGTGTTTAAACTCTGTCCTCGGATAAGTCAATAATTTGTGCTTTTCATATAATGCCTGGGCTATTTCTAAAGTTTGGTTAGCAGTAAAGCCAAACTTTTTATTTGCTTCCTTTTGTAAATCGTTTAAGTTAAATAACAAAGGTGGTGGTTCTGAAACATCCTTTTCCTCGGCCTTTGTGATTATACCTGATTGTCCGGTAATTTTATCCTTTATCTCTTTCCCAACAGATTCTTGCTCAAATCGGTTGACGTTTTTATTCTTAAACCATTTTCCACGATAGGTTTGATCACCTGTTGTAAGGAAATCTGCATATAATTCCCAGTAAGGTACAGGCGAGAAGTTATTTATTTCCCTTTCTCTGGCTACAATAATTCCTAGGGTTGGAGTTTGCACCCGGCCTATTGAAAATAGATCACCATGCTTTTTGGTAAAGGCCCTAGTGGCATTGATTCCTATCAACCAGTCTGAGTGTGATCTGGACTCTGCGGCCGCAGCCAATAAATCCTTTGCTTGTCCAGGTAAGGGATCGGCCAGGGCTTTCCTGATGGCCTCTGGTGTAGTCTCTGATAGCCAAAGACGTTTAAAGGGTCTGGTGTAGCCCGCTAGACGCATGATATATCTTACAATTAGTTCTCCTTCTCGCCCAGCATCGGTTCCTGCAATTAGTTCTATATCAGGCCGATTTAGAAGCTGTTTAACTATTTGATATTGTTTATAAGTTTTGGGATTTGGTTTAAGTTTAAAGGAATCAGGAATTATTGGCAGGGTTGAAAGTTGCCATCTTTTTAAGTTGGGATTATAATCCTCTGGTTCACATAATTCTACCAGATGACCAATGGCCCAACTCACAATATATTGAGCACTTTCAAAATAACCATCTCGTTTATCAAAATGGCCACCTATGGCATTCACTATATCTCTTCCAACAGACGGCTTTTCCGTTAAAATAAACTGTTTCATAGTCCTCCCGGCCTAGTCATTGAAAATATAAAAGCACTCCCTGAAGAGTGCTTGATGTTATCAACCTTTACTTTACATTGGGAAGCTTGATCAGTCAAGGCTAGTTTTCTAGCTTACAACATTAATTGGATTTCCTTGTAGAAAAGACGCTATATTATTAGCCATTAGATTAATAAGTCTTTGCCTGGACTCTAAACATTTCCAACCAATATGGGGCGTAAGGAAGACGTTTTCCATGGCAAACAAGGGGTTATCTTGTTCTGGAGGTTCCTTTTCTTGGACGTCCAGCGCAGCACCGGCAATTATTTTGTTTTGCAAAGCTTCAATCAAATCTGTTTCCTTTATAATTTGACCCCTAGAAGTGTTAATGATAAATGCCGTAGGCTTCATTAATTTTAACTTCTCTTTATTGATGAGGTACTTTGTATTCTCGTTAAGGGGGCAGTGGATAGAGACAAAGTCACTTTTCTGAAGAAGTTCCTCTAGGGAAACAGCTTGTATGCTAGGGTCTCCCCACTGTTTCGGAGTTCGATTGTAAACAAGAACATTCATACCGAGGACCAAAGCTATTTTCATTACCTGCTGGCCAATGGAGCCACCGCAAATAATACCTAGAGTCTTATTTTGTACTTCAAAGTTGGGTACCTGGATGTCCTTGGTAAAATTAATAAAATTGCCCTGTTTGATCATTTGCTGTTGCAGACTGAGGGATTTGCTAAAATTCAAGATAAAGGTTACTACCAGTTCCGCCACTGCTTCGGTGCTGTAGCCAGGAACATTACAAACCATGATGTTTTTTTCTTTAGCAGTGGCTATATCAATGTTGTTATAGCCTGTACCAGCTTCACATATGAGTTTTACAGTGGACGGAAATTTAGTAATCAAATCTCTTCCCACAGGTAATTCCTTGGTGATGATAATATTCTGATCCTCTACCCTATCTAATATTTCTTCATTTGTGCTAGCTTCATATTTCGTAATAGAAGTGAGCCCAGCAATGGGTGAAAAATCAAGTTTGTTATCAAAATCCAATCGATTTGTGTTAAGAAATACAGTTTTCACTATACAGCTTCTGCCTCCTACTTTGCCTCAAAATATATAACCTGTTTACATTATAATATTATTTTCTGTATTTAACTATTAAAGTATTCTTTAATGTCCTATTTCCTATGCTATTTATAGCAATACTATTTACTTACCCCTTAATATCAAATTCATAGCAAACCTCACTCCATCGGCCTTGTTGCTTCGGAGTGAAACTGCGCTCCCAAAATTGGACATGACTCTTGTGATCAACCAGCAAAACTGTAGAGCATCTGGTCCCGTAGGAAGGGCTTTCAACAAAGATCGGAGACAGTATTCGTTCCCATTTCAAACTGACGCCAGTTTGGGGTAATTCATGATCCTCCGGCTGTTCCTTATCTGCCAAAATCTTAAACAACTGTTCTTTTTTTACAGTGGAATTCTGCAAACAGTCCTTTAAAGCCTTCATACCTTTGGTCACCTTGGGCCAGGGTACATTAAGGAAGCTATTGCTTAGGCCGTGAATACCCTTATCTACTTTTCTAATTGTCTTTTCAAGATTGGAGTAGTAGTAGATAGAATCAGTGGTTCCCAGCAGTAGGTTAAAGCCATTAAAATCTGCTCCGCCATTTTCAAGTCCTTTTAAATAATCTTTAGGGGACACATCGCTGTTCAAGTATTTATAAACCAACTGTCCGCGGGATGGGGCCTGGGGGTTGTTACGGGCAGGATCTCGGTAATTAGTTAAAGAGGAAAAACGCCCCCTGGTGGTAAGACCCATCCAGGTTCCCCCTTGTTGCAAGTCCTTGCCTGCTAGGATTGTTGGACTATCAACCCAAAAAGTCGCAGATAAGCTGGGTCGGTTATAATACTCGTCCCTATTGGCAGCTATTATCAAAGGGTATTGGGGATGATGCTTATAAGCAAAAAGTATCAAGCACATGGTTACCTCCACTGCTAATATACCTTAGGAATTATTATCTACACAACTCCTGTGTTATATATTCTTAAAATACTTGTAAAAATTAAGCACCAACAACCAAGAGGGTTGTTGATGCATTATTTATGAAGTGGTTCAATTAACTAAAGCTGATTGCTTGGGTCCAACAATATTTTACGCACTGAGGATCACCTTGGCATAGATCACATTTAAAGACATTACCTTTTTCGTCATTAAATTTAATATGGTCAAAGGGGCATGCCTCTACACATTGTTGGCATCCTATGCACTGGTTCTCCTGGATTTCCAGACCGCCTGTTACTTCGTTTTTTACGATTGCCTCCACCGGGCAAGCTTCCATACAGGGTGCATTTTCACAGTTGGCACAGGTTATGGGTACATGCTTACCACTTTTCTCATACCTATTAACCTTTATTCTAGATAATTCTGGTAAGCAAATACCTTCATGAACTAGTGAACATATCATTTCACAAGTGCAGCAGCCTACACATTTATGATGATCCACAATAATCATTTTATTAGTCATTCAATTGCACCCCCTTGACCTAATAACTATCCAGCTCTAATAATTTTAATTTTTCACTGGTGGGTTGGCTGGTGGCTGGATCCCACCCGCGGGCAATAAAATATTGTTCTAATACTCTGTGGGTTTTTTCTTCATCTAGGGTCTTACCGTAGAGTTCTTCATCATAAAAACGTCTGGGGAATTTGAAATCCTGTATTTGTTCTCCTTCCCTTATATTAAATAGTTTTATTAGGTTCCAGATTCTCTCAGAACCTATCATTAATTCCTCTGGAGTAATAGCTATACCAGTATAAATGGTATAGGCTTGAGCCAAGATAGTGGGTCCAACCTTCTCTAATACCGGCGGCCTAATGCAGATGCCTATGGCATTAAATAGATTTACCAAATCCTCGGCCCATTTGGACATTTTAGCTATGTCCACAATATCATTTTCTAGGTCAATGATTTCTCTTTTTAACTCTTCGGGCATATCTAATTTGTCGTACATAATTTTTTTATAACCAAAACGCTCTTTTAAATAATCATGGTTATTATCATTAAAACGCAAATTTTCCACTGGATTTCTACACCTTAGATGGTCTCCACCCCTGATGTTGGTTAATAGGCCAAGGGTCCAGGTAGACCATCTGTTGCGGGGGTCAATCATAGGGATTTCTAAGCCCTTCACATGAATGGCACTTGGTTCAGCATCTTTAAAGTAGCCAGCGGCCCTTTTAGTACCTTCGGCTAAAATATTACCGATACCGTTTCTTTCTACAATATCCTGTAACAACTTAAAGGTGGCTTCATCATCACCCCAAGGAAGGTCGTAGCCCAAATCGTCCCTGGTAATAATTCCTTTAGCAAAGAGTTCCATTGCAAAGGCAATAACTCCACCGGCACTAAGCATATCTATACCATACTGGCGGCATAGTTTACTGGCTATGATAGTTGCGTCTGTACTCAGCCCAACATTGCTGCCGAAGGCAACAGATGGGCTTATCTCCATGTCTTTAAGTTGGTTCCCCTGATATTTACCTTCCTTAATTTCTACCCAATGAGCACAAGCAATAATACAGGATTGACAACCGACATGGTTTTTAGTGTATTCCTCTACCACCTGCCTGCCAAAATTATCGTGCCAGCCTGGTACAACGCCTTTGGTAAAATTATGTGCCGACAGGGCTTTAAAGTTACCATAGGGGATAGCTGCCAGCATACTACCATACTTACAAAAGGCACCATATGAAGATGCGGATTTAATTAGCTCTTGGGCTTCTTTGACTGTCTCTAGAAGAGCTGTAGGATTCTGCGGTGCAATACCCTTAGTACCTCTTACGGCTACGGCCTTAAGAAATTTTGAACCCATGACTGCCCCCAGACCAGTTCTACCCCAGCCATCAAAATAGCTGTTTTCAATATTGGCAAATCTTACTAGGTGTTCGCCGGCAAGTCCAATGGAGGCTATTTCGACGCCCGAGTGTCTGGATTTAAGCATATCGATAGTATCCCAGGTGTTTTTGCCCCATAGGAAACCTGCATCACATATTTCCACCTTCTGATCCTCTATTAAGATATAAACGGGGTTCTGGGCTTTACCCTTAATAACCAGAGCGTCGTAACCAGCATTCTTTAACTGCACCCCAAAAAACGCACCGGAATTCGATGTTCCAAATTGGTTAGTTAGAGGTGATTTAGCCGAAGCTTCAGTTCTCGAACTGGTGGGAAAGGGAGATCCAACTAAGGTCCCTACCCCAAATACTAAAATATTTTGTTCACTGAGGGGATCAATTGCCGGAGGCAATTCGTCAAACAAGATTTTGGCATTAAAACCAATACCTCCGATATATTTCTTAGCAAAATCCAAGGAGATTTTTGTTGTTTTATGTTTACCAGTAGAGAGATTTATTTCCAATATATTGCCTGCATACCCTTTCATAATCCTCAACACCTTTATAACATTTATTTTAAAATATATGTTTTGTTTTATGCCAATATTTTAAATATTTTATTATTTCAGAATTTGCGGTATAATTCGGCGTTTATATTGGGAATACCTCTCTTTTATTTCATAAAAATAATAACTAAAATTAAGTTTTTTAGTTATTTTACTGTTTCTTAAGGGTTAAATTGTCTTTCATATCTGTTCTGGTTAAGGAGATAATATAAAATTATATTAGGATCCGTTGCAATCCCCTTTTTAGAGAAATTTCACATTTCCGTAGTCTTATTTAATCCAAGAGAAGTTCTCGAATTAGGAGGCAATCTAGCAATGATCACTTATTTTATTATGCAGGTACTGCCCTATATTGCCACAACAGTTTTCGTTATTGGCTTACTGTACAGACTGGGCAGATGGGCCAGAGCTCGTATAGTTCATAATATTACTTTGACTCCAGCACCTACTACAGAGGCAGGTGCGATCCTCGACATTGCCAAGGAAGCAACCTTTTTCCGTAGTATCTTTAGAAGTGATAGAGCTCTTTGGGCTGGGGCCTGGATTATGCATATGTCCTTGTTTTTGATATTGGCCGGACATGTGCTGGGTATTGGATTACTTGGTAGACAGTTTGCTTATATAGGACTTACCTCTGAGGAAACCAGTGAAATACTGTCAGTGTTGATGGGGACCTTCTTTGGTATTGTGCTATTATTATCCCTTTTATATCTCTTATACCGCAGAATTAGAATTAATGAGGTTAGAGCAATTTCTGCCCCCAGTGACTATATCCTGCTGCTGCTATTAATTGGTATAGTTTTAGCTGGTAACCTAATGCGTTTTGTTCCCCAGTGGGGAATTCATTATGAACCGGTTCGTGATTATTTTGTACGCTTAATAAGCTTTACGCCGATTACCAGTGATATGGAAGTAATGCATAAGCCAGCTCTAATTATTCATGTCTTTCTGGTACAACTTCTTATGATTGTATTTCCCTTCAGTAAGTTGCTTCATTCTGCTGGAATGTTTGCCCACCGCTATATTATAAATCGTCCCTATATAGAGCCAGCACCTGGATTACCGGGGGTTAAGGATAAGGAGGAGGCTGAAGAGAAGTAAACGCACAAAAGGCCAAGGGCCTAAGGCTTATAGCCCAAGGCCCTTTGATTCTTTAAATTACAATACTACTATGTCTATAAAAGCTTCGTACTACCCATTAAATAGCGGTCACATTCCCGGGCTGCACCACGTCCCTCATTTATTGCCCATATGACCAAACTTTGGCCACGACGCATATCTCCTGCAGCAAAGACGCCCTTTATGTTGGTGCTAAAGCTACCATACTCGGCTTTGACATTGGATCGATTATCACGTTCCAAATTTAATTGGTTAAGCAACTGATCTTCTGGGCCTGTAAAGCCCATTGCCAGGAGTACCAATTGAGCAGGCCAAACCTTTTCTGAACCGGCTATTTCTTGGGGTATAAACTGTCCCTGAGTGTTTTTTACCCACTCAACATTAACTGTATGAACTTCTTTTACTTGACCCTGTTCGTCACCTACAAATTTTTTGGTTACAATACAATATTGACGAGGATCAGTTCCCTGTAGAGCTGCCGCCTCTTGCTGGCCATAATCAATTTTAAATATTCTGGGGTATTCTGGCCAGGGGTTATGGGGGCCTCTTTCTAAGGGAAGTTGTGGCATGATCTCAAATTGAGTAACACTGCGGCACTTATGACGCAGGGCTGTACCTACACAGTCCGTGCCCGTGTCACCGCCACCAATTACAATAACATCCTTCTCTTTAGAGGAAATAAATTGCCCGTCCCTATGGTTGGAGTTTAACAGGCTTTGGGTATTGGCCTTGAGAAAATCCACAGCGTAGTGAATGCCACCAAGGTTTCTTCCTTCAACTGTCAGATCCCGTGGTTTAGTGGCCCCGCCACAAAGAACCACAGCATCGAACTCCTCTAGTAGTTTATTTGCAGGGTAATCCTTCCCAACTTCAGTACTGGTTACAAAGGTAACTCCCTCTGCTGTCATAAGTTTAACCCGCCTATTAACATATTCCTTATCTAACTTCATATTGGGTATGCCATACATTAATAGACCGCCAATCCGATCTGCCCGCTCAAAGACAGTGACCCAGTGGCCAGCTTTGTTAAGCTGGTCTGCGCAGGCCAGTCCAGAAGGACCTGAGCCAATTATTGCAACTTTTTTGCCAGTGCGTCTGGAGGGAGGCTGCGGCTGCAGCCAACCCTCTTGAAAGGCTCTTTCGATAATTGTATACTCAATATTTTTTACAGTAACCGGACTATCAATAAGTCCAGCCGTGCAGGCACCTTCGCACAGAGCAGGACATACTCTACCAGTAAACTCAGGAAAATTATTGGTTTTAGTCAATCGCTTAAAGGCTTCCTGCCATAAACCCCGGTAGACTAAATCATTCCACTCAGGTGGTGTGTTATGATTGGGGCAACCTGAAGCCATTCCATTTAACATTAGACCACTATGACAAAAGGGTGTGCCACAATTCATACAGCGGGCAGCCTGAGATATAATTTGATCCTCGGGTAAATAGTTTGTAAACTCTAGCCAATCCTTAACCCGCTCTTCAGGGGGGCGATTGGTGGCGGTTTTTCTGCTATATTCTATAAATCCAGTAGGTTTACCCACGATATCCCTCCCAACCAATTGGGCTAATTAACATCAACCCAAGAATTTTTTATTTACCTGAAAGCAGTTATATTGATTCATCATGACTATTCACATATCTAAGCAAGGGACTCTAAGATGCGTTTATAATCCTTTGGTATAACCCTAACAAACTTGGGTAACAGAATATCCCAATTATCTAATACTTTTTTGGCAACGGTACTCTGGGTGTATTGATAATGCTGTTCAATTAGTTTGCGAATTTCTTTGATTTCTTCTGTGTTTTCCAGTTTTTCCAAGAAAACCATTTCTTTGTTACAAAGGTTTGAGAAGGCTCCGGCTTCGTCTAATACATATGCAATACCTCCGGACATTCCCGCTGCAAAGTTTCGGCCAGTAGAACCAAGGACAACCACCCGACCACCGGTCATATATTCACAACCATGATCCCCCACACCTTCTACCACGGCCCGGACACCACTATTTCTGACGCAGAATCTTTCACCTGCTACCCCACGGATGTATGCCTCCCCGGATGTGGCACCGTAAAAAGCCACGTTACCGATGATGATATTTTCCTCTGGTACAAAAGTAGCGGTGCTTGGAGGAGAAACAATAATTTTCCCACCTGAGAGACCTTTGCCAACATAGTCATTGGCATCGCCTGACAGAGTTAGTGTAATACCTTTGGGAACAAAGGCACCAAAACTTTGCCCGGCAGTACCCTCAAAGGTTAACTTGATTGTATCCTCCGGCAATCCAGCAGCCCCATAACGTCTTGTAACTTCACTTCCTAAAATTGTTCCTACTACGCGATTGATATTGCGAATGGGTAATTTGGTCTCCACTGGTTTACCCTGCTCCAGGGCTGGTTGGCAGATACCCAGTAACACTTGCATGTCAAGGGAGTTTTCCAGTCTATGGTTTTGTTCATTGATGCCATAGTAACCCACATAATCTGGCACTTCAGGTTGATAAAGTAGTGCTGAAAGATCCAAACCCTTTCTTTTCCAATGATTAACAGCATCACTTACCTCAAGAACATCGGTCCGGCCAACCATTTCATTGACTGTACGGAAGCCTAACTGAGCCATTAGCTCTCTTATTTCCTGAGCAATAAACAGCATAAAATTGACTACATACTCAGGCTTACCTTTAAAGTTCTTACGCAGTTCTGGGTTTTGTGTGGCAATACCTACCGGGCAGGTATCTAGATTGCAAACCCGCATCATCACACAGCCTAAAGCAACCAGGGGTGCTGTGGCAAAACCATATTCTTCAGCACCAAGTAAGGTAGCAATTACAACATCCCGACCAGTCATTAGCTTACCATCGGTTTCCACAACAATTCTGTCTCGTAAATTATTCAATAACAGTGTT
Source organism: Desulfotomaculum defluvii (assembly GCF_054657375.1). Taxonomy (NCBI): domain Bacteria; kingdom Bacillati; phylum Bacillota; class Clostridia; order Eubacteriales; family Desulfotomaculaceae; genus Desulfotomaculum; species Desulfotomaculum defluvii. The sequence goes on from NZ_BAAHYV010000007.1 coordinate 875,477, forward strand.
TGATGGGTTTCTGCTAGGCCTAGTTCCCAAGGTAACCCGGCATGTTTGATACTGGTTCGTGGCGAGGCACCAGTACCACCATCATAACCGCTGATCAAGACAACATCAGCACGGCCTTTGGCAACCCCTGCTGCAATGGTACCAACACCGACTTCTGAAACTAATTTTACGTTAATTCTGGCCCTAGGGTTGGCGTTCTTCAGATCGTGAATTAGTTCAGCAAGATCTTCGATGGAGTAAATATCGTGGTGTGGTGGTGGTGAAATCAGCCCCACACCGGCAGTGGTTCCCCGTACCTGGGCAACCCAGGGATATACTTTCTTACCAGGAAGTTGACCACCTTCACCAGGTTTAGCACCTTGGGCCATTTTAATTTGTATTTCATCGGCATTTACCAGATAGTGACTAGAGACCCCAAATCGACCCGAGGCTACTTGCTTAATGGCACTGCGCCGCCAGTCACCATTTGCATCCTTAGTAAAGCGCTCAGGATCCTCCCCACCCTCTCCGGTATTACTCTTACCGCCAATGCGGTTCATAGCGATGGCCAAACATTCATGGGCTTCTTTACTGATGGAACCAAAGGACATGGCCCCAGTTTTAAATCGACGACAGATGGATTCTATAGACTCTACCTCATCGAGCGGTACAGGTTGCCTTTTTGATTTGAAATCCAAAAGCCCTCTCAAGGTACAGCTTCTCCCACTTTCATAATTTATCAAGGTGGAATACTTTTTGAATTTGTCAAAATCATTGTTTTGACAGGCTTGTTGTAAATAGTAAATGCTTTCCGGATTATAGAGATGGTCTTCACCGTTACTTCTCCATTGGTAAGTAGATCCTGAAGGGAGAGTACCGTCACCCATCTCTAGTTGATTAAAGGCCTGACAATGGCGTAGTTCTACTTCCCGAGCAATGGCAATTATATCAATACCACCAATGCGGGAAGGTGTCCAGGTAAAGTACTGGTCAATAACTGATTGGTGAATACCTATGGCTTCAAAAATTTGAGCTCCACAGTAACTCTGAATGGTTGAAATACCCATCTTAGACATAACTTTAACTACACCCTTAGTGGATGCCTTAATATAATTCTTGATGGCATCCTTATGGCTTAGTTTTGTAATATATCCTTGATTAACCATATTGCTTAGGGTTTCTATGGCAAGGTAAGGATTAATGGCATTGGCCCCATAACCTAGTAAAACTGCAAAATGATGTACTTCTCTAGGTTCTCCAGATTCCAATAAAATGCTTACCTTGGTGCGACTCCCTTCTCTGATCAGATGGTGATGCAGACCAGATACAGCCAGCAATGCTGGAATGGCAGCATTTTCTCGGTTCATTTCTCTATCTGACAGGATAATTAGGTTAGCACCATTAGTAATGGCAACATCTGCTGCTTCAAAAATTTGCTGTAAAGCTATTTCCAGTCCTTGATGTCCCTTTGCAACTTTATACAATATAGGCAGGGTTACAGCTTTAAAACCCTCACTTTTAATGTTAGAAAGTTTAGCCAATTCATCATTGGTTAAAATAGGCGTCTTAATGCTAATTTTTTGACAACTGCTAGGTTCAGGCTGAATTATATTCTTTTCTGAGCCAAGGGTTGTGTTGATCGCTGTTACTATTTCTTCCCGGATGGCATCGATGGGCGGATTAGTAACTTGGGCAAAAAGCTGTTTAAAATAGTTATACAGAAGTTGTGGTTTTTCTGACAATACTGCCAAGGCAGCATCATTCCCCATGGCGCCCACAGGATCAAGTCCATCTTGACCCATGGGGGTTAAGACTTTCATTAAATCTTCATGGGTATATCCGAAGGCCTGTTGACGCAGGGATATATTTTCTAATTCTAGTTTCTGTTCTTCCAGAGATTCCGGCAGGTCATTCAATTGCAGCATATATTTTTCTAGCCAACTACGATAAGGATGCTGTGCAGCCATGTTATTTTTGAGTTCTTGATCGGTAACAATTCGCCCTTCTTCGGTATCAACCAGCAGCATGCGACCTGGTTGCAAACGTTTTTTATAGGCAATGTTCTCTGGTTCCAGATCAAGGACCCCAACCTCTGATGCTAGAATAATCAAACCATCTTTAGTTACATAGTAACGTGAAGGACGTAGTCCATTGCGATCCAGAGAGGCTCCGATGATTTTACCGTCTGTATAGGCAATGGCAGCTGGTCCATCCCAGGGCTCCATCAAACAACTGTGATATTCGTAAAAAGCTTTCTTCTCATCACTCATACTTTCGTGATGATGCCAAGGTTCTGGAATCATCATCATAACTGCATGGGGCAGTGAGCGACCAGATAAGTGAAGAAACTCTAGACAGTTATCAAACATTGAGGAATCACTGCCAGTCTGATCGATAACAGGTAAAATCTTTTTCATGTCCTCTCCAAACAAATCGGAATGACAGATTGACTGGCGAGCATGCATCCAGTTGACATTGCCGCGCAAGGTATTAAATTCTCCGTTATGGATCATATAACGGTAAGGGTGGGCACGTTCCCAACTGGGGAAAGTGTTGGTACTAAACCGAGAATGAACCAGTGCCAGGGCAATTTCGACTTCTGGATCCTGTAAGTCAAGATAAAAACGGCCCAGTTGCATAGGTGTGAGCATACCCTTATAGACGATGGTTCTAGAAGATAAGCTGGCAAAGTAAAAGGCTTCTCCCTCTCCAAGCAAAGACTTCGGCAGTTCTTTTTCAGCACGTTTTCTGATGACATAAAGTTTGCGTTCAAAATCTAAACTTCTAATTTGCGGATTTTTGGCAATAAATACTTGGGAGAAATAAGGCTGGGCTAGTTTAGCTGTTTCCCCTACCATAGTTTCATCCACTGGCACCTCTCGCCAGCCCAATAGGGTTTGGCCTTCTTCTTCAACGATTTTGGCTAGTAGCTCCTGACATCCTTGAACTTTATCAGGATCCTTAGGTAGAAACAGCATCCCCACGCCATAATTTTCAGCAGGTGGTAATTTAATGTTTAATTTAGCACACTCTTTTTCAAAGAAAATGTGTGGTAGCTGCATGAGAATACCAGCACCATCACCTGTATTTTCATCGGCTCCTTGTCCTCCACGATGATCAAGGTTAATTAAAATGGTTAAAGCCTTTTGTAAAATATCGTTAGATTTCTCTCCCTTTATATTGGCCACAAAACCAATACCACAGGCATCATGTTCAAATCTTGGATCGTATAAACCTTGTTTGGGGGGTAATCTATATTTAGTAAAAGGCATAGTAGTCATTGGCATTACCTCCTTTTGTCAAATAAAAAAAAGCCTACAGACAGACAACCAAAAAAAGTTATCTGTTGTAGGCTTCATTGCCTAATAATAGCACGCCGTTGTGCTTATTTAATTGCTTTTTATTATAACCTCATGATCAACAAAAATCTACCCAGTTTCGCTAAGAATTATGTATACTAAATCAAGAAGCCTTACCCAATAAGGGTAAGGCTTCTTGATTTTACTAAAATACAATTATTTAAATATAATTCTAGTACATGGTCAGGTACTTCTTGAGTTCCCAATCATGAACGCTTGTACGGAAATCATCCCACTCTTCTAATTTTCCTGCAACAAAGTTGTTTAAAATGTGATCACCTAAAACTGAAGAGATAACTGGGTTATTTTGCATTTCTATAATGGCTTCATATAGGCTTGCAGGTAAATTGCCGATCCCCTCCGCAGCTCTTTCTGCTGCATTCATATGATAAATATTATGCTCAGTGGGTGCTGGAGGAGTAATTTTATTCTTTATACCATCCAGTCCTGCTTTTAAGGCCGCTGCAATGGCTAGATAAGGGTTACACGATGGATCAGGGTTACGTAATTCTACCCGGGTGGACATACCGCGTTTGGCAGGAATCCTAATTAAAGAACTGCGATTACTCTTGGACCAGGCCACATAACAGGGAGCTTCATAACCGGGTACCAGGCGCTTGTAAGAATTAACATTGGAGTTGGTTAAAGCAGCAAGGGACCGAGCATGTTTGATTAAACCGCCAATATAGTATTTTGCAGTTTCACTAAGTTGATCAGGAGTACTGGGATCATAAAAAGCATTTTGACCATCAAGAGTAAAAAGGGATTGATTCATATGCATACCAGAGCCGTTAATACCAAATACTGGTTTAGGCATAAAAGTGGCATGGAGTCCATGTCTTTGAGCCATGGTACGAACGACAAACTTAAAGGTCATAATTTTGTCAGCCACATCTAGGGCATCGGAATACTTAAAATCAATTTCATGCTGCCCTGGCGCAACTTCATGGTGGGAAGCTTCGATTTCAAAACCCATTTCTTCCAAGGTAAGTACCATGAAACGACGGGCATTTTCACCCATGTCTAAGGGGCTCATATCAAAATAGCCTGCTTGGTCGTGGGTTTCAGTAGTCGGACGGCCCTCTTTATCTACATGGAAAAGGAAAAATTCACACTCAGGACCAACATTCATGGTGTAACCCAGGTCTTTTGCCTCGGCCAGTACCTTTTTCAAGGTATATCGTGGGTCACCCTCAAAAGGGGTGCCATCGGGATTATAAACATCACAAATTAGCCTAGCTACAGCACCTTCTCTAGGCCTCCAGGGGAAAGACACAAAAGTGCTGGGGTCAGGACGAAGGTACATATCAGATTCTTCTATCCTGGTAAAACCATGAATGGAAGAACCATCAAACATCAATTCTCCATCTAAGGCCTTTTCAAGTTGTTCAACTGTTATTGCTACATTTTTTAAAATACCAAAAATATCGGTGAACTGCAGTCGAACAAATTTTACTCCCATCTCTCTTGCTTTTTCTAGTACTTCGTTTTTAATTGCTGCGTCCATGTAAATACACCTTCCTTTTAGAAATGAGTTAGTTAGAAAAATTGGCGCCTTTTATTAAAGGAATTTAATTCCTTTAATAAAAGGCGCCATTGCCTTGCCGGACTTCATTGTACCGTAACTATTTATTTATTATCTACATATTATTTGCAAGAATAACAGCTTCTGCTACAGCTCTCATAGAGATTCTTTTATTCATGCTTTGCTTCTGGATTCGACGAAAGGCTTCTTCTTCATTTAGACCCAAAGACTTCATCAAAATCCCCTTAGCCTTCTCAATTGCTTTTCTTGTCTCCAGGGTGTCTTTCAATTTCTTAATCTCTTTTTCCAGCTTAATAATTTCCTGATGATTACCTAAGGCCAATTCCACCGCTGGCAGTAAGTGATGATCTTCAAAAGGTTTTACGAGAATACTTGCTACTCCCGATTCCTTTGCCTTCTCTAGCAAATCCTGCTGCAAATAGTCTGACATGATAATTACAGGACCGATTTTATCCTCGTGCATAATGCGAGCTACTTCTAAACCACTAAACCCAGGAAGATTCTCCTGAATAATGAGTATATCTGGATCTCTTGAACGAACCAGCTTTAATGCAGCGGGACCATCGGAAGCTTCGCCAACAACGAGATATCCTAATTTGCTTAATGCGGTTTTAAGGTTTTTCAACCACGCATAATCTGTATCTACAATGACGATTCGCGTATTGGCCAAACAACTCACCTCACAAGGTCAAAAAACCCAGACAGATATACGACCTGTCTGGGCAACATTGCCATTATAGGATACTTCGTTGTATCCGTTGTTATTCATTTTTTATCATTATAAGGTAGTGCTTTGTAATCAGTCAATATACTTTTGATAAGTATACAATATTAAAGTTCCAATGTTTGTTGTGTCTTTTTTGAAGAAACGAGCATATGATTCTAACATGAAACCAAATATGTACATGGACGTACCATAAAGGCAAAGGCGCCTCATGGTTTAAAGGTATATACCTTAACCAGAGGCGCTGTTTTTATTTGTATACATTATAGGATAAATTTCCCAAGGTGCCTAAAGGCATTAAGATTGACACCATACCCTAAAAGGTACTAATACATCGGCCCTTTAGGGTATGGTGTCAGCCAAGTTTTTCTAATATATTTTTAAAGGAGATGGCTAACAATGTGTGGTATAGCTGGTTGGATTGACCAAGCTAGGCAAATGTCTGGAGACCTTAGGATTCTTGAAACTATGACTGCAACCTTAACCAATCGAGGTCCCGATGCAGAGGGTTACTGGTATTCTGACAAAGCGGCTTTAGGTCATAGAAGACTCACTGTAGTGGACCCTGAGGGGGGAGCTCAACCGATGATTCGGACGAAGGGGGACCATGCGTTTGTCATTGTTTACAACGGAGAACTTTATAATACTGCTGAATTAAGACAGCAATTAGAATACCGGGGACATCACTTCCTCAGTCATTCCGATACAGAGGTTCTTTTGGTTTCTTATATCGAATGGGGCGCCAATTGTCTTGAAAAATTCAATGGCATTTTTGCCTTTGCTATCTGGGATGAAGCAAAGGAAACCCTATTTTTGGCCCGCGATCGTATGGGTGTGAAACCTTTGTTTTATGCACAAAGGGGTAGTGCTTTCATTTTTGCCAGTGAACTAAAGGCACTTTTGGCTCATCCATTGGTAAAGCCAGAGGTAGATAGTGACGGATTGGCAGAAATTTTTGCCCTAGGTCCTGCCCGAACTCCCGGTCATGGCATATTTAAAAATGTTTATGAGGTACGACCGGGTTATTCTCTCTTATTTAAAGATAATCAAATTTATCTGAACCGTTATTGGCACCTTGAAAGCAGACTCCATGAGGATAATCTTGACAGCACCACCGAAAAGGTAAGGACACTACTGGAAGACTCTGTCCAAAGACAGTTAATTGCCGATGTTCCAGTCTGCACTTTCCTTTCCGGTGGATTAGATTCCAGTGCCCTTTCTGCCTTTGCAGCCAAGGCCTTTGAAAAGATTGGTTCTGAGCCTTTGCATACTTATTCAGTAGATTATGTTGATAACGCTCTATATTTTAAAGCCAATGACTTTCAACCAAATGACGATGCACCCTGGGTTAAGTGCATGAGCCAATTTTTAGGCTCTCAACATCACAATATTATCATAGACACATCTGAATTGGTGGAGGCCCTGAAAATAGCTATGCTTGCTAGGGATCTACCTGGCATGGCCGATGTAGACTCTTCTCTGTACCTATTTTGTAAAGAAATCAAAAAAGGGGCAACGGTGGCCTTGTCTGGTGAGTGTGCTGATGAGGTTTTTGGTGGCTATCCCTGGTTTCATCGAGAACAGGATTTAATGTCTCATACCTTCCCTTGGTCCCAAGCCCTAAGTGAAAGGATGCAAATACTTTCCCCTGAATTAAATGAAAGCATCAATCCCCTAACCTATGTAGCCACCCGCTATCAAGAAACCCTTGCTGAGGTACCAAGGTTACCCGGAGAAAACCCCGTTGAAGCAAGAAGGAGGGAAATGTTTTATCTAAATATGGTTTGGTTTATGCAAACACTTTTGGATAGAAAGGATCGTATGAGTATGGCTACGGGATTAGAGGTACGGGTTCCCTTCTGCGATCACCGTCTGGTAGAGTATGTATGGAATGTACCCTGGGCTATGAAAAATCACAATGGTAGAGAAAAGGGACTGTTAAGGTTGGCCTTGGCAGGGGTATTGCCAGAAGAGATTTTGGAACGGCGTAAAAGTCCTTATCCCAAAACCCACAACCCTGCCTATTTGACTGCAGTGAAAGAAATACTTTTAGATGTCTTAAATGAACCATCCTCTCCACTACTTCAACTGATTAATGTCCAAAGGGTTCGTTCTATGTTGGAAGCCGAATCTGATATTATGAGAACACCTTGGTATGGTCAATTAATGACAGGACCGCAGTTATTTGCCTTTTTATATCAGGTAAATACCTGGTTAGAGGAATATAAGGTGTCCATTAAATAAAAAAATAATGTAAACAGGGCCATGAGCAAAAACCCTAGGCAAAATGCCAAAAACTCAGGGCCCATATCTTCTTTCAAGTTTTCTTGAAGCTGATGGCTGATGGCTGACGACTTTACTTGTCTTACCCTCGACTTTTTTCTATTTGTTCAGCCAGTTCGTTTAAATAGGTCCAACGATCCATTAATTCTTCTAAGCGACATTCTAATCCCTTTTGTATACCAATGAGCTCTTGTAATAACTCATAATTACTTCCAGCCCCACTAATTTTATTATTTACCACCTTTAGCTCTATCTCCACTTCGGCAATGATGTCATCTATTTGCTCATATTCCTTCTGTTCTTTATAAGTAAATTTTAGAGGTCGGACCTTTTCCCTTTCCTGATGTTCTATGGTTTTGGAGACAGGCGCTTTTTTATTTGTTTCATTTGGTTCCTGGGGTAGATTTTCCATAAATTCTTGATAATCCGAATAATTCCCTACAAAGCTTCTTAGCTTGCCATTAGCTTCAAAGGAAATTATGGTTTCAATGGTCCGGTCCAGAAAGTATCGATCGTGAGAGACCACAATCATGGTGCCGGGAAAATTATCCAAATAATCTTCCAGAATGGTTAAGGTTTGAATGTCTAGGTCATTGGTTGGTTCATCAAAGAGCAGTACATTGGGACATTCCATTAAAACTCTCAATAAATACAGTCTTCTTTTCTCTCCACCGGAAAGGTTAGACACGGGGGTCCATTGAACCTTTGGCGGGAATAAAAAACGATTCAGCATTTGGGAAGCACTGATTAGATCCCCCTCAGAAGTTGGTAAATATTCGGCTACCTCTTTGATGTAATCAATTACCCGTAGGTCACTGTCTATTTCTGGGTTTTCCTGGGAAAAATAACCAATCTTTACCGTTGGACCATGATCTACCTGACCGCTATCGGGATTTAATCTGCCAGCAATAATGTTTAGTAAAGTTGTTTTTCCACTGCCATTAGGACCAATTATTCCGACTCGATCATCCTTAGTAAAAATATAACTAAAATCCTTGATTAGATTTCTCTGTCCATATCCCTGGTTAATATGTTCTAATTCAACAACTTTTTTTCCTAATCGTTTTGCCTCTACAGAGATTTCCATTTTATCACTGTTGATTTCGTAAACTTTTTCTTTGAGATTCTCGAAACGTTCAATTCTGGCCTTTTGTTTTGTGGTTCTAGCCTTAGCCCCCCGCCGAATCCAGGCTAGTTCCTTTCTGAAAATATTTTGTCTTTTTCTTTCGGAGGCTTCCAATTGTTCTTCTCGAGCTGCTTTTAGTTCAAGAAATTTACTATAATTTCCTTCATAACGGTAGATGTTGCCATTGGCTAATTCCCATATGTTGTTGACAACCCGGTCTAGGAAATAACGGTCATGGGTAATCATGAGAAGGGCACCTTTACGTTTGTGTAAGTATTGTTCCAACCAGGATACTGTTTCATTATCAATATGGTTTGTTGGCTCATCAAGAATTAAAAAATCTGCAGGATTGATTAGGGCACTGGCTAAAGCAACTCTTTTTCTTTGCCCCCCAGACAGAGTCGCTATGGGGGCATTAAAATTAGAGATCCCTAGTTTTGTTAGGACCGTTTTAGCCTCATTCTCAAGATGCCAGGCAGCCAACTCATCCATTTTCTGACCCAACTGGAGAATTATATTTTGTAGCTCCTTACTATTTGGCTCGGAATTCAACCTATCAATGGTCCTTTCGTACTCTAGCAATAATTTCATCACCGGAGATTGTCCTTTAAATACCTGTTGAATTACTGTTGCATTTTCATCAAAAATTGGATCCTGTGGTAGATATTCCACTTGTAAATTGTTCGTCATAGTAATTTTGCCCTGATCTATGGTTTCTTGACCAGCCAACACCTTGAGAAGTGTTGATTTTCCCGTACCGTTAATACCCACCAAACCAACCTTTTCTCCCTCAGAGATACCAAAGGATATATCGTCCAGTATATTCTTAACACCAAAACTTTTAGAGATATTTTCAACTGTTAGTAAATTCATAGATATTCCTTCTTCTTTTAAAATTCATTCTTTAATAATGTAGCACAGGATATGAAAGAGTGTCCATTCTTAAGGGGCTAATCATTATCTTTATATTATGTAAAAGGTAAAGCTAGCTCAAGACATTAAAGAAGCAAGCATTAGTTTACATAATAAAATAATATGTAAACTAATGCTTGCTATATTTCGCCAATTAGAACCTTTTTAAATAGTTTCGCAAAGATTCAGCCAACTTTCCAATATGTATCCTATACAATGATTCTTCATCGTCTATCCTGTCTTCCAAAACGCATAACAATACCATCTTGATGCTCTAAATTAAGGGGTTTAAAAAAGTTTGGAATAATTGTGATCTCCCTAAAACCGTTCTTTTGATAAATCCTTTGTGCTGCCAACCAATTTCTAGAAACTATTAATAAAATACTTTTAATCTGAGGATAAGTTTTTAATGATATATTTAAAAGTGACTCAAACATCAACTCGCCTATCCCTTCCCCCCTAAATTCTCGCAATACTCCCATAGATGAAATATATAATTCCTCGCCTGCGGGATCATGGATAGTCTTGATCCAATGACCTAGTTTAAGATTTCCTATATCAATATTTTCCTGATACTTCCATAATTCTGAACATATATAGCCAATTACCCTACCCTCATGTTCCAGCAGCAGGAAACCGGTGGGGAATGTTATGATTCGTTCTAGAAAGACATCCCTTTCTTCTCTAACACCTTGATGAAAGGAATTATCTTCAATAAACATAATGTTATTAATATCTTCCGGTGTGGCTTCCCTAAATTTAAGATCAGCTTTATTCATTTTAGCCTCCAAGTCCATCCTAATCCAATGACTGTTTTAATTTTTATAATTTCCACAAAAACCACCTACTTGCGGAATTATCATTGGTTATTGCAATTGATGTAATATGTAGCCGCTAAAAGTTATTATATTTGTAGTATAACGAAAAATGCCGTCTGAGGACAATCTTTGTATCAAAAGGTTGATGTTCCTGTACAAGAGTATCTATAATATAAATAGGTAAAAAATCTTCAGAAAGGAGAATAACATTGTATTACAATAGCTTGTTTGAAAATGATCAACCCTCTGTTCATTCCTAAGACGGGGATGAACAGTTTGATTTAAAACCTCCCCGTCTAGAGATTTTATAAAAATCTTTATAACTAGGTGGAGGTAACTGATTATGAAGAATACGATATTAGGAGCAATATGTTTATCTTTAGCAGCTAGTATTTGGGGCAGTATGTATGTTGTAAGTAAATATGTACTAGATTTTATCACCCCTATTACTCTTGTTTGGTTAAGATATGTTATTGCATTTTTTGTTTTGTATATAATCTTAAAAATCTCTCAAAACAAAACTAAAAATCATACACAGCTAAAAAAGAGTGATTGGTTACTCTTAGGGTGGATTGGATTTATTGGGTACTTTGTTTCAATTTCTTTTCAGTTTATCGGAACAAAACTTTCAGATGCTCATACAGGCGCGCTAATTACCTCGGCAACACCAGCCTTCATTGTAATATTTGCCAGATTGGTTTTAAAAGAAAGACTTACTGCGCGCAAGATTTTCTCCCTTTTATTAGCTACTATTGGGGTTTCAATTGTTGTAGGTTGGGATTCAAACCTTGGCAGTCACCTTTGGGGAAGTGTCATTTTAGTAGCCGCTGCAATAACATGGGCATTACTATCTGTTTATGTTAAAGTTGCATCTTACAACCACTCCTCTTTAATCATAACAACTTATGCTATTTTATTTGCTCTAATTTTTACAACACCATTTATGGTGTGGGAGATTCAAACTAACAACATTTTATTTAATAGGGAAATCATCCTGGGTGTTCTGTATTTAGGTACCGTATCAACAGCGGGTGCTTTCTTCCTGTGGAATAAGGGAATGGAGATAATAGATGCTGGAATTGGGTCAGTGTTTTTCTTCTTCCAACCACTTGTCGGCTCGTTTTTGGGCTGGCTATTACTTAATGAACATTTAGATTTAAATTTTTATCTAGGTGGGGCATTGATTTTGTTAGGTGTCCTAGTTGTTACGGTTAAGAAAAAACAAGTTAAGTAGAAGACATTTTAACACCATATGCAAAGCCATCTCGACTAATCAAGATGCTTTATAGTTAGCTGATGTCTCTTTATAGATAATGCACAAAGTTCTCTTTTTAAATACGATGTAATTATTAATCTAAAGAGCACCCTGTGAATTCCTAATCGAGAGTTCGCAGAGTGCTTTTCATTTTAACCCAGGTTATCTTAGCGGTTGGACTTGAGCTTTTCGTAAAGCTTGTTAAATTCCTCGCGCAGGGCAGCTTCTTGAATGGTTTCGGGGGCGATTTTTTTCTTTGGTGTCAAAGTGGGGTCGTTTTGTGCCTCAAAGTCCCCTGCCAGAAAGCCATTGGCAATAATGATCTGGGGAACTGAATCTATCTTCAAGTTATAGACCTTATCGTGATAATCCTTTTTGTACAGGTCAGCCAGAGAAGCTTGACTCCCGTCGGCCCGCACAAGAAGATCCCCGGCATTCAGGTTACTTGCAACAACAATGCCTCTCTGGGTAACGACCGGGTGGGATTCGGATACCGAAAGTTCCTCTCCGGCATCTGTTTTCATGTATATCACTGAGTCCTCGTGTCCATAGATGAGCTCCTTTACCGTAAGGCTCTCTTTCTTATCGGACAAGACCTGATCCCCTGCTTTGATATCGGATATCTGCTTCTGGGTACCGTCAGCCATAGTGATTTTTGTATCCTTTCCAAAACAACCCCACCTTATTGTGATCATAGGTACCCGAACAGATGGCTTGGCGCTGGTGTAGTATTGTTCTCCTGGGCCAAGAGCGGACACACTGTTGATGCAGCAGCCCACAATGTTAGTATCTTCCCCATAAGTAACATCAAGATAAAAACTGCATCTTAAAGTTAGGACGGTGGATGTACCAAGATCACTTGTATTCAGCTTGGTGTTCCAGTCCCGTGGAAAACTAAATGACAGAGTATGGGTGGTTGCATCCCAGGTAAAGAATTCCTTTATTTGTTCTGGGGTGTAATTGAAACTGATGCTGCCGTTATCGGAAAACTCCACCAGGATGTTTGTAGTTTCGGAAGTCGTGGAGTATTGGGCATTGGTAACGTTGCTGACAAATTTGATGGACCCCTTTATCGGGATATTTACCTCAACCATATTTTTATCATCCTTGCTTACATCCGGATAATAATATTTGGTGTCTTCCCCTTCACCAGCGGTTCTGTTGTAGAGAAGGAGGATATTGCCAGGCTTTGAGGTTTTGGGATCATCAATGGTAAAGCTTTCAACCAAAGACGAGCCTCCGAGAATTTTTATTGCAGCGTATTCTTTTAGGGCGTTATGAGACAATGTGCATTTGCCATTGGCCGCCGAAGGCCTTTTTACTAAGGTGTAATCCGCATTAGAGGTGATCACACTGTCTTCTTGTCGCACAAGGTTAATGGAAGGATATTTTAACTCTGTGTTGGCGCTATCCTTAAAGGGTTGATCATAGATTTCATAACAGCTATCCAAAATAATATTATGGGTCTTGTCTGTCAAGGCTCCTGAAACGATCATGGAAACTTGCTGTTCTTTCAAATAGGAGTTCAGCCCTGTAAATACGTCTGTTTTGGGGTCGTATACCAGACCATTGATATAAAATTTATTATCAACCATACCATATCCGGTGGTGCCTGAATCGGCATTTTCCGCCTTCATTTTATTTTCTGCATGCTCCTTTTGTGTATTCAAAAAAGCCTCATAAACCAAAGGAAATTCGCTCTTCAGAAGCTCCTCACCGCCGAATTTTTGTAGGAAGTATTCAGCGTGGGGCGGATAGGAAAAGTCCAGTTCCACACTGTTGCATCCCTCAGGGAAAATATTGTCTCTATCTAAGTTTTTCATTTTACACTCTCCTCCCAAAGCTGATATTTATGGGTTGATATCTATAGTCCCTAATTCTCCTGACAGCCCTATTGCACCGTTGCCGCCACTCTTTCCGCCATCTCCAGGCGGTATTCCGCTGCCGCCGGCCCCGCCACGGCCACCGGCTCCAGCGTTGCCACAAGGAGCTTTTTTGCACTCAGGGGTGATCGTGTGGTCATTGATTTTTGGGCACTTGATGACGACCTTGCCGCCATTGCCGCCGTTACCGGAATTCCCGCCGTTGCCGCCGTCTCCGCCTTTTCCGCCTGCTGAACCGCTTCCGTCACGGCCGTTGCCGCCGTCTCCGCCTTTTCCGCCATCACCGCCGCTGCCGCCTACATTTAATATGTTAAGGTTTCTTTTTAGCTCGCCAATTTCAATGGTAACGTCTGGGGCGTCCCCCCCGTCACCTCCCCTTTCTCCTGCTGTGCCGGCACCGCCAGATTCACCGTCTCTGCCTCTGGCTCCGTTTTTGCCCCTTTCCCCGGTAATGATAATATCCCGTCCCCAGGGGTTGGAGTATGCGGCTCCAGAATTTGATTCATCTCCGATCAATTGACCGATCTTAAGAGTACAGGGCAAGTGAATCTCAATGTAGCCTCCTGTAGCCAGCTCTACAACATCATACTGTGTACGGCTTGAAGAGGATTTGATTATTAAGGGTACGTCCTCCGTCACTACAATATTAACTTTTCCTAATTTTTCTTCCATTGTCCTCATCCTTTCAGATGGTTTTTTTACGCGAAACAAGCCACTAATTTCCCCCAGTAATACAGGGTGCTGGGAGTCCTGGCCCACAGGGGGGCATAAAGATCCACTGTGGCCAAGGTTCTGGTAGTATAGGTGGTACAGTTATTAGTCAAAAGATTAAAATTATTAGAGCCGGTATTATAACGCAAATTTCGGGGCACTCTTGGAATGGTGACCGTATCAACGTTGTGACCGCGGAATGGCACCCCGCGAGGATGATTGCCAAATCCCCGCCCTGGCCAGATATCATGCCAATTACCTCTGTCTTGGGAAATCATGGAATGCCTCAGTTTCTGTATTTTGGGGCCAGCCAAGCCTATATGCACGTCATGTCTTCCCCCATTGGTATGAAGAGTTTTCAAATTGCGTCCGGCACCTACCAGCCCAAATACGGCTGAAGAGACACCACCAATAACAGCACCAATGACCATGCTTTGGACCCAGTTTTCTGTAAAACTCTTGCCGTGGGCGAGATTTAAGCAGCCGTTTGTTACTACTCCGTCGACACCGCCGATTACAACACCTATCCCAACTTCCAGGACAATATTGGTGGCGGCGGCGCTCATACCGAACATTGTAAAGCCTGCAGGTATTGCCATACCGGCCAAGGCCGTTAGACTGGCAAAAGCTCCTGCCAAACCGGCAGTGATGAGCCAATCCTTATAGTCAAACTCACCTTTTATAGCAGAGCTGATACCATAAAAGACACTGCCGATCCCGGCACCCAACAAAAAGGTACCGCCTACCATAACAAGTCCTGCTCCTAGGGGAGAGGCTATACCTGCGGAGGCAACCGTAAGGACAGCACCCGCAACAACAAGTAAAATCCCCCCTGCAATGGCTGCAAAAACACCCCAGGACCATCCACCATCAGGGTCCATATAGTTGACCCAGTCAGAACCGCCGTAAATGTAAGGGCTGGCATACTGTCTGTCGGGATCAATGGAGTAGAACCTTCCCACCGTTGGGTCATACCACCTGGCTTGCATTTGATACAAACCAGTGACCTTATCCAGCAATTGCCCGGTAAATCCGAAACTGATCAGCCCTTTAGCCTGTGGTTCTTCGTAGACCTGACCTAAATACTCGCCAAAGACCTGGTAATTGTAAGAAGCACACAAGCCTTGACCGTCGTAGATCCCCCTTACAGAGGACTGGTAATCCTTAACCAAGAAATAGGATTTACCGTTCTCCACCAAGGAAAATACGCCGCCGACACCTGCCAAACAGCAAGAGCGCTTCCCTGTTTTTTGCTCCTCCTGGATAAATAAGTTCCCCTTTATGTTATGGACATTGATTTTTATCATGTCCTGTGACACCTCTGCTACCTTTCGTCCATCACCTCCATATAAATACTGTGTATTAATTTGCTTGGTTTCCGAAACTAGGGAGGATACATTCTGCAGAGCTTTATCATATTGCCAAGTAAGCCCCTTGGCCTTGGTGACACTTCCAAACTCGTTATATTGAAAACTGTCAGCACCTCGGGAAACCAGCATATTACTACCGCTTTGATAACCAATTTCTTGTTCATTTTCTTTGCGCATATTGCTGTTCTTGTCATAGAGCAGTTGATTTGAAGCACTTAAGCTGAACTCATTCCCCATTGAATTGACTGCAGACAACAGACGCCCCAGACCGTCGTAGTCATATTCCATGCGGTATTCTTTTAAGAAGCCAGGGCCGGCCTTGGAATTTAAGAATTTGTTGCTAACAGCTTTTATCTTCCCTGAATAAATCGCTTTATCGGCAGTGTCATAATAGCTGATCTGCTGCTCAAAGAATGGATCTTTGATAGAACAAAGCCAATCTGCACTGTTATAGGAATAATTCCGCACCAGTTGATTGGGCTCGCCGGGCATGAAGGTTTCTATACTCAGCTTTCCAGACGGATTGTAGGTATATGCTACTAGGCATTTTCCCCCGGAGTACACTTCCTTTAGTTGTCCCTGGGTATTATAAACATAGCTCATTTCCTCTTTGTTATCTGCCTGCTGTTTCACCGGGTTGCCCTTGCTATCGTACACCGCCCTCAAAACATTTTCCTGTCCCAGGACCTTTTGCTTGCGCATAATCATATTGCCATCTGAATCATAGTCGAATTCCTCTTCGACAATATGGTCCTCGCTGCCGTTGTAAGTAAGAGTTTTCCAAAGCCTGCCCAGCAGGTTTCTGTTATCACCAGTTCCGTCATAATAGTTTTTCCGTGCCCACTGGCTGTTCTCAGGACGGAAAGCAGGATCATCGGCCTTTTCCTGCAGCACAGCCTCATCCCATGGGCCGCTGCAGCTTCCGATTTCCGTAAGGTTCCCCCTGTCATCGAACATCTGGTACACATAGTATCCGTGCTCACTTCCCGCAGCGTCCTGGGTGAAACGCAGATTGCCCTGACTGTTATATACGAGTCTGGTCGTACCTGTATCCACATCGGTCCGTTCAACAATTCGCCCAAAGAAGTCGTAACTGATCTGGCTTACAAATTTTTCACGCTCACTTGGGCTAAGGCTTGTGTCATAGTAGTTGGGATACTTGATCAGAACCTGTTGGCCGAAGTCGTCATATTCATAGGTTGTAAGGCTCTCTGTACCGTCTTTTTCGGAAACCTTCCAGTCTGCCAGTTTGTTATCCAGCTTGTCCTTAATAGTATAAGTACTGAGACCATCCCCATCTTTCACCAGATTTACATAGTACTGGCCTCCTGGCAGAGTTATGTTCCCGCCAAAGATCGAATTTGAGTTGGTAAAATAGTCCATTGTCACCGGATGCTGTGATAAAACAGGACCAGGTTGCTTTAACTCTCTGGGCAAGGGCTTGGGTGAAATTGTGGTTTTCGTTCTGCTGTAGGGGAAACCCCCATCCTCCGGATAGGCTTCGGCTGCTTCTCCCTTCATCTGCCCTGTCTCCCAATCAAAATCGGTTATCAAACCACTGCGATAGCCCCACAATTCGTTTTTGGCTGACACAGCCTTTGTTAGGACCGAGGCTTGCCCAAGAGGAGAATATACCGGCATCATTGTCAGTACGCCATCCTCGGTTATACTCTGATCCTGCAGAGTTTTACCAACATAATCCTGGTAAGTTATCTTTACGGTAGGTTCCGGAGCATACATCAGATAGTTGAACAGGAGCTTGTTATTGCTTTCTATTTTGATGGGCTGTGAAGCACTTTCCCCGGTCTTGTTGCTAAAGAGCACGGCCCCGTTGCACATAAAAGTAAATCTCTCTCCAAACTGGATCAGAGCATAATCTGCATCTGCTTTTTCGCTTATTTTGACCGTCCCTATCAACTGGCCCCCCATGCTAAGCTGCCAACTGTCCAAGCTACGCTGAAGCTTAAGTCCTCTGGTGGATATGCTAATATCCTGGCAGGTATTAAGCTTTGTTCCAAACATGAACAGATAGTTTGTGCCTGTATTATCCCTCATTTGGAGCCCCTTTTCGATAATGGCCCAATATTTCAAATAATCATCGCCGCGATTAAAATCAGTAAACTGACCCCCGTTGGGAAATTCCGCTGTCAGCGTAAAATCCGGCCCTTTTTCGGTGTTTTGCTTGACTTCATTACTGGCGTTATAAAACACACTGGCTTTTAGAGGATTCTGGGCGTCCGTAAGCTCCATAATCGGGCGTTGGATCACGTCATGCAGAACATAGCTGCCATCCCGCCTGTTGCGGTGCTTTCCGATGGTGAGCATGAAACTGTTGTAAACATAGGCTTCGGCATCACACAACATGGGAGTCACAAACAGCGCATCCACCAGGATCTTCCCGCTGCTATTGGCCGGAACGATTCGGACATCTACTTTTCCAGGTACACTTCCAAGGTCAACGGCTTTGTAAAAGATTTTCCATTGGTTTTGTGTATCATCAAGGGGCACAAAGCTGTCCCCGAAATAAACACCGGAACCGTCCACACTTCCCGAGGTTTTCAACGCACAGGAAATCATGTATTTGCCTCTGCCACTATTAATTGAAAAGGTAATACCACGGCCTTTGTTCAACCAGCAACAACGGTTCCCGCCATAGAACTCTCCGGTCTCAAACATGAGATTCTTATCTACGGTTTTGTCTATTGGACTCCATTGATCATTTTGCTCATAGGATTCAAAACCGCAGTAGAATACTTCATCAGGGCCGGCTTTCTCAAAGTGGGCCACGGGATAGCCCTGCAGACAATCATACATGATGGTAGTAACCGTGCCATCCAAGGCTCTTTGGGAAACAATACTGCCGTTCTTCAGACGGCGGGTAATTTCATTGGTTTTCAGCCATCCTTTTTGGGGTCCGTTAAATTGGAAATTGGCATCCTCTTTTCCTGTATATGCGTAGGTGTTGCTCTCACCCCAATTACCAAATCCGTCCTGGACCCATTCCTTGGCCGTAGCCTCCAGCACAAGGTTTTTGGTATCATTTCGCTTTGTGGTGGCAACCACAGCGGACACATAATTCCGTTTCTTGAAATCCGGATACACTTCCCAGGCATACTTAAAATTCTGGGAAATACGAATCTGCTCTCCATTTTGGTTGATGTTGATTTTGGTAACTTTTTTCTTTTGACCAAAAACAGTCTCATATTCCGTTTCGATTTCTTCACTGACACAAAGCCATTCACCCCTTGCATCCTCAGAATAGGGCTTAAGATATGTTTCCTGCACAACTTTATGGGGCAAAATACAAAAGCCGTTGGTATCTATGGCCTTGAGGTAATTGACATCACGGTTTGTTATGTTCCCCTGGTCATCAAACAGGGTCGTGCAATAGAGCTGCCCGGCAAAAAAACTGTAATAATCGCGGGCATTGCAAAATTCCGAATTAGCAGGATACACCGCTTCGGGGTTAGAGGGATTTAAACCGTTGAAATAGATGTACTCTGTTGAGCCGTATTCCCCGGTTTGGGCAGCCTGGTTCACCTTTACACGGGAGTATTGGGGGACTTCCCCTGAAAACGTTGCGTTGCTGAGCTTGTAGCTCAAATAAAAGCTCTGCTTATCAAAACCTGTATCCAAGGTAACCTGATTAAGGTAATTTATATCGATTCTTGGAGAATAATCTCTGCTCACGATTTTGTGCAGGGTTATTTTCTGGGCTGTGGCCATCTTGTCACCTGTATAGGTGGTGAAAGAATACAGGCCCACGTTTGGCAGGGTATCGTCCTTTGAGAAAAATTTCTGGTTATCTACCTTCACCTGCTTGTAAAATTCATTGTTTCTGAAAAATACAGCATAAGCATCCCTGCTGTTCTGAAGTTGGTACATTAAAAAGCCGCTGCTCAAAGCTATACTACTGCCGTCTGTACGGTCCGGCAATGTGTAAATCAGCTTCCAGCTTTCGTCAGGCTGCCGGGTGAAGAGGCCGCGTCCTAAGACTGCATAATCACCCAGTACACCGGGACGATAGATGGGCTCATCCCCAGGCAGTACACCGCTGACAGGAACACCAGATGAAGTCCATTGATTGGTGTAGGGGTCAAATCGCAGGGCAACAAATCTCTGCTGGTTGTCAGCCTGTTCCACTGCCAGAGCAAGGTCTGTTCCATAAGCGTAGGCATAGGCCGCCCCTTGTTTTACCTGTAGCAATGAGGTTTTGTTCCAGCGCCCAGGAGAGTAGCGGAAGATGTTTTCGGCAAGCCCCACGATACTGTCGCTAGTAATAGCAGTTAAAATAGGATTTTTGGTGCCCAACTTTTGTTCTGTAGTAAATACCTCGATTTCCTTTAAGCGGAACAGCTCCTCCCAGCGCAGCAGAATAATTTTGCTGGTTACCGTGTCCTGACTCTTCATGGCTACAAAGGTAGCCGCTGCCTGGCATGCTCCCACAGACCATACGGTATTCCATGAGGTGAGCTGCCAGTTTACTTCCAGTGATATATCCTTTAAATATCCGTTTTGCCATTGGTGGTTGGCATCAATATAGAAGGATTGCAGGCGAATACTTTTTGCATTAACTCTGTAGAAAGCCCCCAGGATAAAATTTTCACCCCCAGATATAGCCTGTGCGTCAAAGCCTTCCACTGGCAGATCCTGGCGCTTCCATGTGTTGGTCAAGTAGTTGAATTGGTAAACGATAAGTGAATTTTGACTTTTTGGCTTAACAGCAAAAAAAGTCCCTGAACACGTAAAGGCTGGCCTGACCCCCTCATTGAGCTGGATCACTTTTTCGTTGGTCCATTCCCCTTGTCTTAAAGGATTGTTTTTATACAGCCGGTAGCAATAGGTTCCTTGGTTGACTAGCTTGTACGACATAACGAAAAAGTCCGAGCCTAAATGGATCTGCACATCTTCTATTGTCTCTTTGGCAATATCCCTGTCCTCATAGCTCTGCCAGGCAACATTCCAGGTGTATACACGGACAATATTCGCATTTTGGTTCTGGAATAAAACCACAGTATAATTCAAGGCGTGATAAACCGAAGCTGTGTATTCGGCGCCGGGTTTTGTAAACTCTAGTTTTGGACTGCTGGCCGGTAAAGTGTCATTTCTATATGAATACTGGTATTTTTGACCGTAGGGATAGGTGACCTGAAGAAGTGCGCCGGGATTTGGATTCTGACGGTTGGTTTCATAGTCGAATTTCATGGAAGGCACAGAGACCATGTTTGCATCTTTATAACAGACTTGAGTTGCAGAGGTGAGAAAACGTTTTTTATAAAACTGCCCTTTTTGAAAGATATCATAAAAATCATATCCCAACTGCTGGACGTATAATAGTTGTCCTTCCCGGTTTTTAACTTGAATGCTGTCAATGAATTTGTTATCATAATTGAACTGATAAGGGTTTTTGCTGCCTTTGGAGTAATGGGGCCAGATACACTCAAATGTTTCCTTATCCTTATATACGATTTCTGCTGTCTCTCCGAAAGTGCTGACTACTTTAATAAGACGTATGGCCCGGGTATAGGAACAGTCGCCGATTTGGGCTTCTTCCTTCTCATAAGCGTAGGTAATGCTGTTTCCTGCAAAGCTTTTCACGCTTGTTAGACTCCAGCCTACAGGAAAAATTTCCCCTCCGTTGGAGGAAGTGGCACCCACCCAGTTATCCCAATGGATTCTGGTCTCAATGGCGGAGTCATCGCCCCCATATACCCAGACAGTGCCGTTTTCCTTGTGTATTTCCCACCGGCTTTCCTTTGAGTTATTAAAATAGTAGAACTTCCAGTAAGGGTGTTCTACGGAATAAAAGCTTATGGCTTCGCCATCTATTCCCAACCGATACAAGGGATAAATCCCACCTTCGGCAACCAAATAAAAGGAGGAGTCAAAACTTTCTTTTACGAGCCTGTTCTTTACAACGATGCGGGGAACCTCCATACTCCATCCAAGCCCCAAAGTAGAGCTTTCATATTCTCTGTTGCTGCTTTCCACCATATTTTTTACATTGCTCTGGTAGGAGGCTACAAGGCTAACCTGAAGGTCATCCTGGGAATCCATAGACGCTAAAAACAGGGGAAAGGCCACTGCGCCTTTGTATAAATTAGTGGTTTTCATAATGTTGTTCTCTTGGGAACTTCCTTGCTGTGCTAAACGAAACGGGTCAGCATTCAAATGACCTCATCCTTTCTTATCTCGTTAATAACTAAAAAAATACATAGATGTTATCAAGAACCTTTATCACCACAAATTAACAAATTTTGCAATATTAGATTATATAGAACATTACCATCAATTGACAATCCAAACAATGGGTTTCATTTGTTATGTTTTGTCCTAAAATGTCAACAAAATATTTACAGTTTTATTTGGATATTTATACATTCTGATTTTTTTGTTTTCAAATCTATGGTATAGGTACTCAAGTAAGAGCTGGGAAGCAGTTGTATTATTGGGACGAAGGGCTGTATGGAACTTTTTTTGGCATTCTTTTTGATCATGTATTTAAGACCGGCTGCTAATGCCGGTCTTTTTGCTAGGCAGGCAAGTTTAAATCTAGTGAAAAAAGATAAAATTGTACTACCCTCCAGCTTAATTAACTGAAGTGATAATTGGGGGCATAATAGAGCTGGTTTTATTTGTCATAAAAGTTTTTAGTTGACTAATTTACTCGGGATTACTATAATAATTCCATGAGAATGATTATCATTATCGAGAAAGTTTGGAGGTGATTTTCCTCAGACATTAAGCACTCTTTTTGGTTACCGTTAACTCCCACTCTCACCTATAGAGTGGAACAATATATTAAATGTAGAGGTGGAAAGAATGAAGAACTTAAAAATAACTGTACTCTCACTACTTATTGTGACCCTTCTAACTCTTACGGGTTGCTCCTCTGATCCCAAAAGCGACACTGTTAATAACGAAGCTGGGGCTAAGGAAAGCAACGTTGTCAATCTTTATACGGACCGTCATTATGATACCGATCAAGCGTTATATGAATTATTTACCAAGGAAACTGGCATTAAGGTCAACATAGTTAAGGCTGCGTCCGATGAGCTAATCGAGAGACTGGCTCGGGAAGGTCAAGATACACAGGCTGATTTATTGGTAACAGCAGATGCAGGCCGGTTAAATCGAGCCAAAGAACAAGGACTGCTGCAATCAGTTTCCAGTGAAACCTTAACTAAAAATGTTCCAGAAAATTTAAGAGATAAGGATAGTGAATGGTTTGGCTTGACTATGCGGGCTCGAGTTCTTGTTTACTCTAAAGACCGGGTGAACCCTACCCAGTTATCTACATATGAAAATCTAATAGAGACTCAATGGAAAGGGAAAGTTCTGGTAAGGTCCTCCAACGCAGTTTACAATCAATCTCTGCTGGCTTCCTTTATTGCGCTAGAGGGTGAAGAAAAAACTAAGGCATGGGCCAAAGGTATTGTTGCCAACTTAGCTCGCGAGCCAAAGGGCAATGATAGAGATCAGGCTAAAGCCATCGTGGCAGGGGTTGGGGATGTGGCCATTATGAATACCTACTATATTGGCAAGATGCTCCACTCCTCCGATCCAGAAGAAGTAAAAGTAGCAGAAAAAGTGGGCGTTTTCTTCCCAAACCAAGCTACAACTGGCACCCATATCAATGTTAGTGGTATCGGCTTAACGAAAAATGCCAAAAACAACGCCAATGCCATTAAATTAATGGAGTTTTTATCAAGCGATATTGCCCAAAAGCAGTTCGCTGAGGCCAACTTTGAATACCCTGTAAATCCCAATGTTGAGCCTTCTGAATTATTGAAATCCTGGGGTGATTTTAAGGCCCAAGATATTAATTTATCTGCATTAGGTGAGTACAATGAGCAAGCAGTTAAAATCTTTAATGAAGTTGGTTGGAAGTAAAGAAACAGCCCTGCAAAGGGCTGCTTCTCTTTAAGGAGGTGTTGTTTTAAGGATGTTCCCAAGATACAAGTTAAAGTTAGATAGTTGGGCAGTTTTTAGTTTCTTGTTTGTAATTTTACTAATCATTCCTTGTTTGCATATTTTAGTAAATTTAATGTTGCCCGCCAATGAAAATTGGCAGCACATTAAGGATTATTTGTTAAAAGACTATGTGAGAAACTCACTTCAGTTGGTTCTTTTTACCAGTTTACTGACGATTTTGCTGGGTACAAGCTTATCCTGGCTTATTTGCGCCTACGATTTTCCTATGAAAAAATTCTTTAAATGGGCCTTGATTTTGCCCTTAGCAATCCCGCCCAATATTGCTGCCTATACCTATAGTGGTTTGTTAAGCTATACTGGTATCTTACAAATCACTCTGCGCAATAAATTTGCAATCCAGTCAGACCCTAAATATCTTGACATTATGAATATCAAAGGGGCAGTTTTTATCTTTACCCTGGTTCTATTTCCCTATGTCTATACCATTTCCCGGGCTTTTTTAGAAAGACAGTCTGCTTCCCTCGTTGAATCCGCCAGACTCTTGGGTAAAAAACCCCTTGCCATTTTCTTTTCTATTGTTTTACCCTGCTCGCGAGCCGCCATTATCGGTTCTGTAAGTTTGGTGATATTAGAAGTGTTAAATGACTATGGGGTTGTTCAATATTTTGGTATTCAAACCTTCAGTACAGCCATCTTTAAGACCTGGTTTGCCATGGGAGACGTCAATTCAGCTATTAAATTATCTTCTTCCTTAATGCTGATAGTACTGATCATACTCATTCTAGAAAGAGTAATGCGTGGCAGGAAAAAATATAGTTACACTACTACCAAAGTCCGGCCCCTAGCGCCTATATCCCTAAAGGGAATCAAGGGATTTTTAGCCTTTGGGTATTGTATGGTTATTTTTGCCTTTAGTTTTTTAATTCCTACAGCTCAGCTTATATATTGGTCTTCTCTTACATATCAAAACACGCTGGATCCTTCGTTTTGGAAATTAATCCTCAACTCTCTCAGCGTGGCCCTAGTTACAACCCTATTGGTGATGGTTGTTGCTGCGATTATAGCCAACTATTGCAGAACGAACGATCACCTGCTATCTAAGTTATACGCAAAAGTTACCGTGTTAGGCTATTCGATTCCTGGTGCGATTATTGCTATCGGAGTATTAGCTTGGTTTATCTTCCTTGATAATCAGTTATATGGTTTTTATCAAAAAATCAATGCAGGCTCAGTAAAACTAGTGCTAAGTTCAAGTATTGCCATGCTCCTCTTCGCCTATGTTATTCGTTTTTTAGCAATGGGGTTTAATTCCCTGCAAGCAGGTTTTGAAAAAATAGGGAATCGCTTTTCTGAGGCATCTCGGATGTTAGGGGTTAATAAAGCCGGTACATTCTTACGTGTAGACCTTCCCATGATCAAACCTGCCTTGTTAAGCGGCTGTGTTTTAGTTTTTGTGGAGGTTATTAAGGAGTTACCCCTTACTCTGCTTTTAAGGCCCTTTAACTTTGATACTCTGGCCAGTAAAGTCTTTCAGTATGCCAGTGATGAAATGATACCAGAAGCGGCCATCCCCTCTCTGATCATTATTGCCTTTAGTCTGCTCGCCATTTACTTTAGCAACAGGATAGCAATGAAGGGGGAAAACTAATGTATATTGAAATTAAGGACTTATTTTTTAGATTTAAAAATTCTTCTGAGCCCGTCATTGATAACTTTGATTTAACTGTAAATAAAGGAGAAATCATTTCAATTTTAGGTCAAAGCGGCAGTGGCAAAAGTACTTTCTTGCGCCTGTTGGCTGGCCTCGAAAAACCCTGTAGTGGTACAATTGCAATCAATGATCAGGTTTTATTTGATACTACAACCTACGTTGAACCCGAAAAACGCGGCATTGGCATGGTTTTTCAAGATTATGCCTTATTTCCACATATGACGGTAGAAAAGAACATTACTTATGGACTAGACAGATTAAAGCCAAGTGAGAGAACCCAGCGCTGCAAAGAAGTATTAGAGCTTGTGGGTCTGAAAGAGCTGAGTCACCGTTATCCCTATGAATTAAGCGGCGGTCAACAACAGAGGGTGGCATTGGCCAGAGCATTAGCACCAAAACCCTCTGTATTGTTATTGGACGAACCCTTTAGCAATTTAGATGCAGATATACGATCTAAAATCCGTGAGGAGTTAAAGAGAATCATCAACAAAGCTGGTATTACCTGTATTTTTGTTACCCATGATATCGAAGACTCCAAGGCCTTAGCCGATCGGTTGGTGATGATCAATAAGACTTTAAAGGGCTTTGTACAGGATTAATGGTTCATATCACTGCAGCAACTCTTGGTATTTCGGCAATTGTTTAGTAAACGCTTTATAGCCAAAAGAGTAAACATTATAAAAGGTTCACTTCTCGGGTTCATTAGAGTACAAATTGCATTTAGTGAAAAATTATTATAAAAAAGTCCGAAGCAAAAACTGCTACTGATAGCGATTTTGCTTCGGACCCTTCTTTAAGGTTGCAGTAATCAACATTATGTTTTTAACTTCTATCTTATCAAATAATTTAGTTGGTTAATTTTTTCATTAACCATGCCATATTTTGTCCTAAGTTTTTCATGTTTCTCATTCCTTCTTCATCATTGGTAACATCACCCACATCTTTTCCATAAACCATATTCCAGTAAGTAGAACCTACCAAAAGAACTTCTTTATTCAATAAAAAATGATTTAGTGTATCAACTGTAGTCATTCCTCCACCACGTCGAACAGCTACAACAGAAGCTCCAACTTTATGTTTTAACATCCCAGGATTAGTTGCAACAATAACTCCTGCTCGTTCGAGAAAAGCCTTCATTTTTGAGGATATATCAGCAGAATAAACTGGCGACCCAAGTATAATACCATCAGCATTGGTAACCTTATTAAGACATTCGTTGAAAAAATCACCATCAATAACACATTTCTTTTTCTGCAGACAGCCAAAACATCCTCTGCACCCTGATATAGGTTTATCGAATAACTGTACCAATTCAGTTTCTATACCTTCTTTTTCTAATTCTTCAAAAACGGTTTTGATAAGAATAGCCGTATTTCCATCTTTACGAGAACTACCGTTAATTCCTATAACCTTCACATAAACTCCCCCTGATGCAACATGAACACTCCCCCATTTGAAGAATGTATTTCAAAATCAACTTAACAAATATAACATAGGAGTGAACCTAATACCATTGACTGTCTGTTCTTTATCTATATCAACAAAACCAAGACGATGATAAAATTCTACTGCATATGGAGATGAATTTACTGTAATTTTACTAATTTTAGTCTGGCTTTTACAAATCTCTTCAACAGTGTTAATTAAACTCCTTGCAATACCTCGCCTATGGTACTCTTTTTTTACAAACAACATACATATATGGTTAAATCCTCTTGTAGCTATTATACCTGTTATATCATCATTATCAATACATCCCCAAAAAAGCAGTTCTCCCTTATCAAGTTTGTCAATGATAGAATTATATGAAATAAATTTTCTAAATTCCTCAATGCCTTCGTTTGTGTAATCTGGGGCTTCAAATTCTCTAAAGACTGTCCATACTAATTCAATGGCTGTTTTAATATCTTTTCTTTGTAGTTTTATAATTTCCACAAAAACCACCTACTTAGAAAAATTATATATACTCGATTAAAAAGAATTTTGTATAATATCAATCTAGAATTACCATCTAAATATCAAAGGTAAGTCTGGTCTGAAATCCTTGGACTGTTTAACTGCCCATTTTCAAACTCTAATTCAATGAGGTGTTCTTTACCTCGTTTAATTGTACTACTTTTCTTTATAGTAATTGGTCAAATATGCAATAGATACACTTCTTCTATAATAACTCAACTAATTTAAAAAACTTTCTTCTGCACATTTCCTGGTTATTCCTTCTAATTTACAAATAATTCTAAGCTACTTCCAAAAATACCCATAGATATTGCATTAATAAACAGGATTGCTTTAGACATTATTTTTGAAAAATTGACAATGCCTTAAATACTCTATCACAAATTCCCATTTTATGAATATATTTGTAATATAAATTTAGAAAGGGGGAAACAAAATGTCACATGGTAAACAAGGTCCCCATCACGAGCTAATTTTACAACTGCTTAGACTGCTTCTAGAACGCGAAGAGATTGCAAAATTTGCAATTAGAGAATACCATAACAGAGCAGATGATCTAGAGTGTCAAGAATATGTTTGGACAGTTGCATGCACGTTTTAAGGATCAGGAATCGGGGCGGTAACTTTGAAGTTACTGCCTCTCATCCCTGAAAACGTAATATCATCAAGAAAGAAGGTAAGTTATGTGAAAACTCGTAAAAATTTTGGGTACCTCGATCCTGAAACTTTAGAATATCCAAATCCGGTACAAATTTTACAGCTTCTTAGAGAGCTTTTGAGAAACGAAGAAGTAGCATTAGATGCCATTAGGGAATACTATAATAGAAAAGCTGACCTTGAGTGTCAAGAATATGTTTGGACAGCTGCATGTACACTTTAATAAGCTTATAGAATTGGGGCGGTAACTAAGAAGTTACTGCCCCTTTACTGGTAACCAACTAAGGAGCGTTAAAAGAGGTGTTTAAAAATATGAATATTGCCTGGGATGAACTCCTGCAAATTGTTGAGAAAGGAAGTGGTTTTTATGAACGCTTAGATGGCGAATTTATATGTGAACAAATGAAAAACCCAGACAATCAATCGAAAAAAAAACTAGAGAAGTGGAAAGCTACTATAGCTGCTGGTAGTGAAGAACAATTCTTAAAGCGGTTTTCTGTAGATGGACTTAAATTAGAACAAATTTATGGTCTTATCCAGTCAGTGAAATGGAAAGATAGAAA
This sequence comes from Desulfotomaculum defluvii, assembly GCF_054657375.1. NCBI lineage: Bacteria > Bacillati > Bacillota > Clostridia > Eubacteriales > Desulfotomaculaceae > Desulfotomaculum > Desulfotomaculum defluvii. The sequence continues at coordinate 904,265 of NZ_BAAHYV010000007.1, forward strand.
ACGCGGTCCTGAGTGGATTTACACATTACAAGAAGCGATTCAAATTGCCCCGGAACTTAACTTTAAATCCCAGAAATTTTTGTCTGAAAACGAACCCCTCCCTTTTGAAGAATTTTTTGTTCCATTTGTTTATACGTCTGTGCAAAAACTAAAAGATAGAGCAGGTAAGAGCTATGATTGTTTGACTACTGATGCACATCATCAGTTGGAAAGAATTCTATTAAAAAAGCTATCTAAGATAGGTTCTATAACGCTTCAATTTGAATTTAAAGTCTACCGAATATATAAGAATTTGTTTGAAGCTGTGCCAACCACTGAGAACTCCTCCCCAATATACCAATCATTTATCAAACTAATGCTGGAAGTAGAATTTTTCTCCTTTTTTAAAACATACCCAGTGCTGGCTAAACTATTAGCTCTTTCATCCTTGTTTTGGGTTGAGTGGGTTTCCGAGTTCATTCAAAGGGTTGCAAACGATAAAAAAGAGATAGAAAAATTGTTTAACGATAATAAAGAAATAGGTCAGATCATTGAAATAGAATCCGAGTTATCAGACCCTCATCATCACGGAAGAATGGTCGTTATTTCTAAATTTTCCTCTGGCCTCAGGTTGGTTTATAAACCAAGAGATCTGGGAATGGAAGAAGCATATTATCAACTATTAGATTATTTCAATCGTCAAGGACAAGAACTCCCCTGGAAGTGCCTAAAAATATTAAACAAGCAAGTATATGGTTGGGTTGAATACGTGGAGCAGCTTCCGTGTGTGAATAAAACACAAGTTCAACGATATTACACTAGATGTGGCATGCTGCTTTGCTTAATGTCCATTTTGGGTGGAACTGATTTGCATTATGAAAACATTATTGCCAGTGGAGAACATCCCACTCCTATAGATTTAGAAATGCTCTTTCAACCATATAAAACAGTAGGAACGACAATTAATATTGATAATCAGTATGCTACAATTTCTCGTACAGGGTTACTACCTCTCCCACAAGAAGATTGTTCAGGAAAAAGTCTTGATCTTAGTGGCCTAACAGGGGGGAACAACCAGCAGACACCATTTAAAAACCCCAAATGGGAAAACATTAATACAGATCAAATGGATTATACCATGATGCATCAAATAATGAAGCCCGCCAAAAACCACAACTATTTAAACACCCAATTGATGACCACTTATAATTATAAAGTAGAATTAATCTCTGGGTTTCAAAAGATGTATCAATTTATTATTACTCATCGTCATCAATTACTTGCTAAAGAAGGACCACTTGAAGGATTTAATGGAAAGGGATGTCGTTTTGTTTTTCGTCCAACAAGACTTTATACTTTATATTTATACCAAACCTTATCTCCCCACCTATTGAAAGATGGAATAGACCGAAGTATTGAACTTGACCACTTAAGTAAAAGATTTATCTCTGAGCCAGACAATACTTTATGGCCTCTACTTAAAGAAGAGCACCTATCACTAGAAAAAATGGATATTCCACATTTTTTATTTCAAACAAATAATTCTTCCCTAAACATTTCGAAACATAAAGAGGTTGAAAATGTTTTTCAACCTAATGCTATGGCTCTGATACGTAATTGTATTGAGAGCTTAAGTCCCTCTTTCCTTAACCAACAAATAGCAAGCCTAAATAAAATTCTAACAGTAAATTCACTTACTAGTGATCTAAAGGGAAATGAAGATCCCAGCACCCCAAAAGAACTGCTTGAACAAGCCATTTTAATTGGTGAAATTGTTCAGGAGAAATATCTATCCTCAACATCCATTTCGGGTATCGTGGGATTTAATTTATATGCCGGAAGTCTCGGTGTCGCCTTTTTTTATGCAGCGCTGGCAATGAAAACGCAACAACACAGTTTTAGAAAGCAAGCTCTTGAAGAAATCCAAGTGTTTCGTAAAGAATTCCAAGGTACTAAAGCGTTAAACTATATAAACCAATAGGGAATTGGTGGAACAGCGGGACTTGGTTCAATTGTTTATACCCTTGTACGAATTTACGATTTCCTGGGTGAACAATTTATCATAGATGAGGCAATTAGAATATCTAAAATGATAACCCCTGAACTAATCTACAACGATCAAATATTTGATATCATGAGCGGCTCGGCCGGGACCATACTTGGTTTAATTCCGTTATATAAAGCAACAGGGCAAGAAGAAGTATTGTATAAGGCTGTAATTTGCGGAAAGCATTTATTGAATAAGCGAGTAACAAGTGACACAGGATATAAAGCTTGGAATAACCGATTGCTGAAAACATTAGAAGGTAAACTCCCTACTGGTTTTTCTCACGGCGCTGCAGGAGTTGCTTATGCACTAGCAAAGTTATTTGAAGTATCTAAGCAAATTGAATTTAAAAATGCTGCTGAAGAAGCTATTCAGTATGAAAACAGTACGTATTCCGCACAGCATCGGAACTGGGCAGATTATCGGATTTCGATAATGGAAGTACATCACTCTCCTTATTACATGGAAACATGGTGTTATGGTTGGCCTGGGATTGGACTTTCCCGCTTGGGAATTCAATCCATTTGGAATACAACTGTGATTAAACGGGATATTACCATCGCTGTTGAAAATGCAAAAGCTTTTAAACTGAAAGAATTGGATCATCTCTGTTGTGGTAATTTCGGAGTTATTGATTTACTTATTACTGCAGCAAATCAGCTTTCAACTGAAGAATTATATCATAGTGCCATAAAACAAGCAGATTTCGTTTTAAAGAGATTAAAACAGCCAGGCGGATTTAGACTTAGCCAAAAGGAATCAGAAAATCAAATGGGTCATAGTCTTTTCAGAGGATTAACCGGGATTGGCTATGAATTTTTGCGCCTTGCTGCTCCAAAGGAATTACCATCCGTGTTGTTACTCGAATAAAGTTTTAAGAGACTGTTTCAATTAATTTCTGTTTTGGCAGTCCCTTGACCAGGTGGACATTTCTGATCCTTCTACAAGTCCAAAGTCTCTAAATAAATCTCCAGCCGGTGCTTTGGTCTTGGTGCATAGAGGATGTCTCTAGTTTTGTGTAATTGGATATAACTACCAATAAGGAGTTGATTCAATTATGCAAGACACAAAGAATCGGTTAGTAGCGGAAATAGCTAAAGAATGTAAGAGCATGGACGATATTCATAACATGCTGAAGGACCTCTTTAAGGATACAATTCAAAAGGTTCTTGAGGCTGAAATGGATACTCACCTGGGCTACGATAAACATGATCCAACAGGTGACCATTCTGGCAATAGCAGAAACGGGTATAGTAAAAAGACTGTTCAAACTCAAATGGGTAAAGCAGAAATCAAGATCCCCCGTGACCGCAACGGTGAATTTGAGCCACAAATCATCAAGAAATACGAAACAACTGCTAATGAACTTGAAGATCAGATCATTGCCATGTATGCCAAAGGCATGTCCACCCGGGATATAGAAGATCACATGAGAGACATCTATGGCGTGGAAGTTTCTGCAACTATGGTTAGCAAAGTAACTGATAAAATACTGCCAATGATTGCGGAATGGCAAGCAAGGCCACTAGATCGTGTCTATCCTATCGTATTTCTTGATGCCATTCATTTCAAAGTTCGCAAGGATAACCGTATCATAAATAAGGCTGCTTACAGTGTACTTGCCATTAATATAAACGGGCAAAAAGAGATATTAGGTATTTGGATTGGTGAAAATGAGAGTGCTAGTTTTTGGCTAGGTGTTTGTAATGACCTCAAAAATAGGGGTGTTGAGGACGTTCTAATAGCCTGTAAAGACGGACTTTCAGGCTTTAGTGAGGCTATTAACACCGTTTTCCCCAGGACGAGGATACAGTTATGTGTCATCCACCAGATTCGTAATTCTATGAAGTATGTTTCTTACAAAGAGCAAAGAGCTGTACTAGCTGATCTTAAAAAAGTTTACCAAGGCTTAACCCTGGAAGAAGCCGAGTATGCCTTTGAGGAATTCAAAGAGAAATGGGGTAAAAAGCACCCTATAATCATTAAGTCTTGGGAGAACAACTGGCTGGAGCTAACTACATATTTTGATTATCCGTATGAAGTCAGAAAAATGATTTATACCACAAACATTATTGAAGGATACCACCGACAATTAAGGAAGGTAACGAAAACTAAAACCGCTTACCCCACTGACGATGCGCTAAGAAAGATAATTTACCTGGCAACAGATACAATCTCCAGGAAATGGACCATGCCAATTCGAGAATGGAGAAGTTGCATTTCTCAACTTGCTATTTACTTTGGAGATCGGCTCCAATCAGAAATTGCTTAAATGCAAGGGGCTAGGCGATAGGTTTATCGCTTTTATTCTCCCGGAGATAGCCATAAAAAAAGAGATAGCTGGGAATAATATCCTTAGATATCTCCGGCAGAACCATGTAGGGCGCTCGGGTTGCTCCTCAGCATTGCCCTATCCTCCCTGCAGGCAAGAGCCATTATAAGCCTTTCCAAATTTACAAGGAAACAATCCAATTACACAAAAATCTGTACACTCCCGGTGCATATGAATATATGACCAATTTCTATTTTATCCTCCTAATAATCACTGACCTAAACATATCTATTAGTCAGTTATGATTATAATCTCAACATTGTATTAGAACCTATTTAAATAGTTTTGCAAAGAATCAGCCAACTTTCCAATATGTATCCCATCTACAAAAGAATGATGCACTTGAACAGAAAAAGGAAGCATCCATTTCCCATCTCTGTTAAAATATTTTCCCCAATCAAAGAGAGGTGTAGCATTATCTTTTTTCCCAGGATTAGTATGTGAAATGTGAGTAAATGATACCCACGGGAATGGCGAAAATTGAAATACATCATTACCTAATGGCCCTGTGAAATATTCTTTTTGATTTTCAGCCTTTTCGATAGCTATGGCAACATATTCTTCTACTGTACCCTGCATTTCAACATTAACAACCTTAAAAAGCTCGGTGTCTTTGTTAATATACGTAAAAGCTGTATCAATTCTATCATAAAGCACTATTTGACCATCTACGAAACGGTATCTAAACTCCTCAATTTCGTTTGCACATTTGGAAACAATAAAGATTAGAGCCATTGTAAACGAATACTTCATCTCTTTAACCCTTGCTAAGAAATTATTGATATCCAACTCAAAAGTCACACAATATGATGGCTCAATGCTATTTCTAAATATTTGACAATGTAATGCACGCTTCCAATTTTTCTCATTAATTACCTTATAATTATTAGCCATAAATACTTCGTCTCCTTTATGAGTTCAATACCTACATTGCATTATCCTACAAATATAGATTAATAGGTAGCCCTTTAAAGTAATGGTTGAAAATTTAGATTGTTTAAAATATAATGACATGTTAAAATACATTTATTCATATTGAATTTTGAAATTGATAAGGTTTTCCTTACCACCATCATTCTCTATGAAGGTGAGGTGATAAGGATAACCAACAAAATTAGCTTTGAAGTAATTTTATACTGTCCAGTATGTAAGACAGTGCAAAAAGAAATTTCTCCATTACTTAATGATCATAACGAGGCATTAACCATTATGCAAAAAGACAGAGTTATGGAACAGAAGTATTACTGTTCCCATTGCGATATAGAATTAGTTTATGACATAAGAACTCACATAGTCTTAAATCCAACATTTAAATCTGTATAGCAAGGACCAGAAAGGGCTAATATAGCCTTTTTATTTTGTGAAAAACTTTTAGTTATAATACTTTTTTAGGTTTATCAGAACAATCACTAAGTACCAGTTATATCGGGATCACATCGGGATTATAAAATTTTACAATGTTATATTAAGTCAATGTTATATTAAGTCAATACCTCTAATATTTGTAAACCAACAATGAGCTTGCTGGGTTTAATACTAATTTTAAGTTAATAAGCTACTATTTAAATATTAGATAATCTTTTAATTTATATCCTTTGTTATAAACATCTCCATTTTTGTTAACCCAACTTACTTGGAATTCAACAGCACTGAGCATTTCCTTTAATTTATCATCTGTTAGCCCTCTATAATACAGAACACTGTTTCGTTCTTCAAAAGACAAATCTTCACCATCATTATTTTGACTTTTTACAGTTCCAAACCAGTACCGATCTCTGGTCATAATATTTTTAAAATCTTGAGTACCGGGTACTTTTATTTGCTTCTTAGTAACATCCTTCCCGTTTGCTATCTCCACCCTGAATAAGAAATTACGAAAATCATCAATTGTAGGATTCTTAATTCCATGAGTACCAACACTCTCATACTCTTTTGAGGATAAATGAGTTACTTGGGCCACTATATTTACAGTGGGTATTTGTTCTTGGGGTTGACTTATTGTAGTATTGGGTGCAGTTATACTTTGGCATCCTGTTCCTAAGAGTATTATTACAAGTATAGCACCAACTAGAATTGTTCTCATTTTTTGACCTCGTTCCATATTATTAAACCATGCCATATTTTGTCCTAAGTTTTTCATAATAAAGCCAAACCCTTTTTCCTTTAAGAGCTTTTCCTTCGTCATTGCATATTAACACCTTAATAATAATCATCTATAGTAGGTAATTATCTCATTTACTTAGCTATTACAATTATATTGTTATCATAGCCAGTCTGAGCACCTAAAGCTTCTGCTACAAAATGAGGAGGAAGCATTACACGGCCATTCTTAACTTCAGGAGCAACATCCATAGTAGTTACTATACCATTAACATCGATTTTTGTATCACCGATTGTTAACTTTACCACCTTATCCCCTTGAGCTATGACTACAAATCCCTGTGCAAATCCCATGCTTGCGTCCATTGCTTCTGCAAGGTAATCAATAGGTACATATGTATAACCACCTTTAGTGTAAGTAGCTATATCCATAACTTTAGTCTTACCCCTTAGACCTATTACGGGGGAATTGGCAAAAAAAGAAATAGAGTTGTTTTTTTCCTTGGTTCTCGTAGCAGTTGTATAATATCCTATAACAGTTTGACCGTTAGCATAGCCAATTTCAGCACCTAAAGCTTCTATTACGTAACGAGTAGGCAGCATGAAGTGGCCATTTTTAGCTTCAGGAGCTACATCCATAACATAAGCACTCCCGTTTAATTCGTAAATCGAGCTTCCGATTGTTAACTTAAAAACCTTGTCCCCCTGGGTTAATGTTGCAGTGCTATTTTCAAAAAACATATCTATGTCCATTTCTTTTGCAATAAAATCAACAGGTACATAGGTGCGTCCATCTTTAGTGTAAGGGGCGACTTCCATAACCTTAGCACATTGGTTTGAATAGTAGATGGTTGACCCGACATTAAATAATAAGATATTCTTTGAAACGTTATCCGATGAACTTTCTTTTGTAGGCTTGTTTGATTCATAATAACTAATTGAAAAGAAAATCATTATACACAGAATAAATACTATTGCAGCACTCCTAGTTGACTTAAAAAGAATATACCCGCATGCACCTGCCGCAATAGATATAATAAAATTACTCATCAAATCCGTTATGTCCATAATTATCTACCTTTAACATAATTATTTGTTATTTTTTCCCTAAAACATTTAACCTTCTTTGAATATTTTAATTATTACAATATTCATATATAAAATCTAATCTTATCCAACGTTCTAATGTTTTAAGATAGACAGCATTCAAAGCATGAATGCAATAGCCCATATCGGTTGTATCACCCTTGGTAAGCCTTTGGTAACAATAACCTGTAGTTATCCACTCTGCATGGACAATCAGATTGGGGAACAACATCTACTAAGACAAGTTCTTTATAAGCAATTTTTATTTTTCCAACCTCATAATCACAGTATTAATGTCGGCAGGGTTTTTCCCTCCATCTTTATAGTCCATAAAACCAAACTTTAGATACATCTTTCTTGCCATTTCGCCAACTTTTATGTTTGGAGAAAAGGTCTGAACGAAAACAGGTCTCTTATTATCCAAAAATTTAAGTGCCCTTTCCACTAATTGATAGCCATAACCTTTACCACGACTTTCCTCTCTTACCGCCAGCCATAATATCTCATTTATAGTTTTATTGACAGCTATTATGCCTTCAATATTATTATTATTCTCAACACAAAAGGCAGAGGAATTAAGTATACAGTCCTTAATCCCATTTTTAAAATCTATATTATCAACCATTTTACCAAATATGGGTTCCACTTCTTTGGCTAAATCCAGCCAGGCATTATAATCTTCCATTTTAACTACTCTAACAAACATGATAAAATCACCTCTTATATAACTCCTGAGTACAAATGACATTATATCAAAAATAGATTAGAAGTTATTGGATATGAAATAGGCTTAAAGTTTCTTGAAAAAGAGGGCCTTCAAAATGAAATAAAAATAATTATTTCCATAGTCTATCTAACACAGTACTTACAATATAACTGACTAGTCCAGCAGTAATGGCTATAACTATGTATTCTTGAACTAAATTATTCAATACTATTATGTCTACAAGATTAGAACCTAAAAACATACCAAACGAACCGCCTATAGCCCCTGAAATACCACCAATTAGTCCACTTCTTTTAGACATAGCTGCAATATCTCCTTAAATTATTATTCATGCCTATATATTCCAAACTGGAATATAATATTAAGCATGCTATTTTTTTCTAAAATTAATTGTAAAGTTATTTTCTGTTCCATAGAATTTATCGAATTCAAAGCCAGAATCAAGTAATAAATTTTTAATTTCATCTATTGACATTTTGTCTGGATCTCCAGCTTGTTCTGAGATTGATAGATTACCATTAGGGCACATTATTCTATAAAATTCTTTAACATATTGTTGTTTGTTTTCAATCTCCCCTAACACAGTAACCATATATATAACATCAAATTTATTGCTTTCAAAAGGAAAATCAATACCATTGCATAAGTGATATTCAACATTAAATATATTCTTCTTAGATAATCTTTTCTTTGCTATATCAAGCATTTCTTTCTGAATATCAGTCAATGTTAATATGCCATGAGGTATAGACTTAGCAACTTTAGCACTAAAATATCCAGGACCTGGCCCAATTTCAAGGACATTATAATTTTCTTTTAATTCAAGGCGTTGAATTAGTTTTTTAGGAGAAAGAAATAAATTCCTCAAAGGAATAAGTAGAGTAAAAGCAAATTGGTATGGAAATACTCCTTTTTTCGCAAATCGATCAAAAACCGAATTCATTTTTCTCCTCCTTTCCTTGTCTGCACTCGTTAATGCTCCCTGCTTCTATTTACGATTTCTTTTTAATCGTAAGCCCCTGATGTTACTCTCACATAGTATGGATTATGGCAAACTTACAGTAAATAAGCATATTTTATGCAGATGTTAACCGCTTTTTAAAATAAACTCATTCAAAGCCATTTTCCTCTTTTCTTGAATATTCAGAGTATCCAAGTTTTTGATAAAGCTTTATATTTTCGGTCATCTTAATATTCGTGTAAAGCCGAATTTCATTATAATTATACTCAGAAGAATAGTGCTCGGCAAATGCAATCAACTGTTTCCCAAAACCTTTGCCTTGGGATTCTGAAAGTAGGGCCACATTGTCAAGCAACATATAGCCATCAAAGTCCTTTAGTACCAAAACACCTACGATTTCCTCGCAAAATTCCCCGCAGAAAACATTTCCATCTATGATAAGGGGTAAATAATAATCAAGCATTTGTTATTTCGCAATTTTTATAAACTGTGGTTTTAGGAATCACTTTTCTGAGAAACTTCTTGACCAATCCTATAACCAAGTATAGATATAATTAATGGGAGAGCTGTATTTAAAAAAACTAAAGGCTGACCATAAATGTCTAATAAATATAAAAATCCTGCTAACGGTCCGATATATAAAAAACAGAAAATAATTACAGGTCCTAAGATATTTATTCCGACTAGTGATATTGTGAGACCCAGACCCCAGAAAAAGGTAGTAAAATAAATAAAAGTAACTTCACTGTTTCTACCCATCCAAGACCCATAAAAACCCCAAATTAAAAGAAAAATAATAGATAAGATAAATTCAAGGAAACTAGGTCCAGGGCCATCAACTAAATGACGAGCATTAAATATGGCAAAAATAAAAGTAGATGAAAATCCAAAAAGAATGTATCGGATCATTAATTTCTCCCTTAAACAGAAAATCTTTATCCTTTCTCGGGTGTCAAACCTTAAGTAATATGGTTTATGGGAAGTTTATTAATACTCATCGTTTAGATTACAACCTTTGAGTTAAATAGTTACAAAGTAAATCTTATTTCCATTTTGTTCAATGATCTTTTTCAAATCATCAAAAGAAATCCATACCGTAGCAGTATTAACATTGGGATGAACCCCAAGCTTGTTTTTTCCTACTAAATCATTATCAAATACTACTTCTACAAAAGCCTCGTTATCATTAATTATACCTAGTGGTGTTACTTCACCTTTATGAAGATGTAAGTATTTAAAAAGCCTTCCTTCAGATGCAAAGCTCAATCTTGTACAGCCCAGTTGCTTTTGAATACTTTTTAAATCGGCCTTTTTGTCTTTTTGTAAAACTACAAGGAAATGTCGTTTAAATGTATTATACCTACTTTAAGGCATTCCCTTCTACACTAGCACTGTCAATGCAAATTATAATCAAATTAACGAAACTGTACCCTTAGATCCATTGACTTCAATAATCTGCCCATCTTTCAAAGTTTCTGTAACGTCTGTTACACCTAATACTGCTGGGACACCATACTCCCTGGCAACTATAGCCCCATGGCTCAGCAATCCACCATAATTTGTAACTACAGCACTGGCTATGGCAAAAAGTGGAGTCCATGCCGGGTCAGTGTTATTGGCAACTAAAACATCACCTGCTTTAAATTGTGCAAAATCATTCAGGGAACGTATTACTTTGACCGGACCACTGGCAATTCCAGGGCTTCCGCCTATTCCTTTTAAAATTCCACCATTATGTTGACGTGTTTCTTGATCACACTTTATCTCAGGCCAACCATTAAAAATCGCAGGCAATGCATCAATATCAATACTTTTTTGAGCTTTGCGCAATGAAATAAGATGATCTACATTTTTAGTGTCTATATTTCTCTTTATAATCATTTCAATTTCATCAATAGTTAAATAAAATATATCCTTCTCGGCGTGTTTCAGGATACCTTCTTCTTGTAAACGCTGAGACATCTCCCTGATTGCCTTTTTAATTAACGAAAAGGGCATTGTAATATAGTAATGACGGTTATCCCGTAAAAGCATATATCTTTGGGTAGGGTCTAAGATTCTATTAAAAATATATTTCTTTACAAAAGACAATTTAGAGCGAACATATTTTTCGGTCTTCTCACGTACATCTTTTTTTTCTAATCCCCTGGTTATTGGATCATATTTATCATTTGTGCTCAGGAACCCTCTTATCATAGCAAAAACTATGTCAGGTTTTTCCCACCAAAAATCTGTAGCAATATCCATGTTTGTATTGAGGTGTCCATGCTTATTAAGTAAATCATTTAGTTCAGAAATGAAATGACAACCATCCTCAGAATTACCTGCATGATTTAGGAAAGACTCGGTTGAATTAGCATGAAAAGCCATGAGTAGTTGAGGGGATTTTTGCAATGTTTGAGCCAAGCACCAAACATCATCATTAGTCTCTACAGTAAGGTTGTTGGGAAGTCCAGATACTAATTTGGCACTTAAAGATACATCATCACCCAAGAGTTTAGTTAGCATAGTATAGTAATTATCTGCAGGAAGTGCGCTGGCTAGTTGATACTGAAAAAAACTTTTACCAAGATCTCGACAAGTTATAATGTATTGATATAATTCAACATCACTAATTGTACTAAGCTTGTATTCTCTAAGGCGTTTAATTTCCTGCAGATATCCGGGTAATAGTTCGTTAAAAGCTTTATCCATGGTAGCATTTAACTTCTTCACTTTCAAAAACATATTTAATATCAGTTTTAAGTCTTTGAAAAAACCATGTTTTGGCATAAACCTTTTTTCTTCATCTGTGGTTAATATTGTCTTCATTGCCAGTGACGGGTAAACTTCCTTCATAATCGTAAAATTCTGGTAGAAATAGCCGTGTATCCAGGCATAAAATTTATAATCAGCAGGTAACCTTTTTCCTATTAATGTCTCACAAACAAAGCGCAACCCCTCGCTTTGACAAGGGGCGAGAATTGACCACCCCAGAATTGACAAGGGTTGATGGTAACGCTCTCTAACCCACTGCATGTTCGTCCATTCTAAATTAGGGTCAAAGTTAAAGTAATGTAATTCGTCTGCCTTTTTTATGGAGTGACACATACTTAAGGTAGTTATTGGACGTGACTGGAGTATATAAATACGATTATCTGCCACGGCCCATTCAATATCTTGTGGGAACCCAAAATGCTCTTCTATACTACAAACATATCTAGATAAAGATATTATTTGTTCTGTAGTTAGTGAAGAAGCATTTTTTATATTATCTGATGTAAGGGTTGACCTTGTTCCTAAACCATCTTCCGCAAGAACAATAGATTGTTCTTTTTCAGTTATTCCTTGACTCAATATTTTTTTATTTGTTTTATCAACTATGAAACGGTCAGGGTTTATGTGTCCAGAAACGATTCCCTCTCCAAAGCCCCAAACTGATTCAATTGTTATTTGGGAATTATCAAAAGTTATTGGATTAATGCTAAAAGCTACTCCTGATGCTTCAGATGGCACCATTCGCTGAACAACTACAGCAAGGAAAACTTTATTATGGTCAAACCCGTTTTTTATTCGGTAATGGATTGCCCGTTCAGTCCATAGGGAAGCCCAACATTTCTTGACACTATCTAAAAGAGTTTCATCGTTAACATTAAGGTAGGAGTCCTGCTGGCCAGCAAAGGAGGCTTCCGGCAAATCTTCTGCGGTAGCAGAGGAACGAACAGCAACAGGAGAATTTGGTCCAATTATTGAGTAATAGGCATTAATAATAGCGGCCCTCAACTCTTCAGGCATTTTCTCCAAGTATATTTTTTCTATTATCTCTCTAGATATCTGGGCCACACTATCCCGATCTATAGAGATATCAGAAAGATTAGCATTTCTTATGAACTTACGATAAGCTTCCACAGTGATGCAAAAGCCCGAAGGTATAGGAAAACCAGCAAGGAACAGTTCTCCTAGATTTGCACCTTTACCCCCTACTGTAGCGACATCTTTTGCAGTCACTTCCTTAAAGCTTTTTATAAATTCATTCACGTCGTCCTCTCCTCTCTCCTAACCTTTTAAACCTAATCCCTGAACACTATAGTTAATTAAAAAGTTTATTAACTCTTCTTCCTGATAATCAAGTTTATAAACAAATATATGGCCGATTGTATAGGAGACTGAGTAAATGAAAGTTGATGCTGCTAATTCGGTATTCTGAGGTTTCATCTGTCTAGTTTTCACTGCTTCATCAAAATATTCTTTAAAGTAGATTATCATCTCTTTTAAATGGTCATTTCGATTTTCTCTTAACTGGGCTCGGTTTGTAAGAAAAAAGTTAACTTCATGAATATTTGATGATATTAAAGCATGAACTTGCCCCCTAATATATTCACTAATTATTTCTTTTATATGAGTTTCTTCTCCCAATACCACCTTAAGAGGCTTCAAATACTTACTCTGAATGCTGTTATAGACTGCATCAAATATGCATTTTTTATTAGGAAAATAGAAATATATAGAGCCAACTGAAATGCCTGCCTCGCTACAAATATTTTGTATCGAAGTGCTTTGATACCCTTTTTCTGAGAATAATCGTAGTGCGACATCAATAATATGTTTGTATTTGGCATCCTTTATTTCCTGAATATGCTTGGGTGTTTTGTAGGGCATATATATCCTCCTGAAGGGAACTAAAATGAAGTATAGAATTTATATTCTATACTTCATTTTAGTTCCCTTCTGTAAGTCTTGTCAATAAATTACTTATCATAATATAAAAGCTAGGGGTTTCTTTTTAAGCACCCTAGCTCTTTTTAAAAAATATTTTGTTCACTAATGTACCACTGTACGCTTCTGCAGCTTCGATTATTATGGCATTAACTTTTACAAAGTCGTCCTTAGTACACAGTGTGATTGAATTTTGATTTGGCGCCTTATTACGCTGAGCTTGTTGAACTTGCTGGATTGATTGTTGTAGGTACTGAATTTCTTTTACAAGAACTACGTAACAGCAGGCTCAATTTTATACGATGCGGTATATGTTACAGGAGGCCGCCAAAATGTTGATAGTCTAATGAAACAGGGAGATGCAATACATTTTGTTAATGAAGCCTTTAAGCATGCTAAAGCAATAGGTGCAACTAATGAAGGAGTCGACTTACTTACTGCCTCTCAGATCCAAGGTGTGCCTACTGCTGGTACTGAGGCTGCCATCCAACCTATTACATTTCCAAATAATACGATACCACTAGAAACTATGAATTCATCCTTTCAAAAACTCATCTGTCTGTTGATAACGGAAATATGGATTATGGGAAGTTAATAATTATTTCAACATCCCATTTTTATAATTTGCTACTCAATCTCAAATGAAAGCTTCATTGTACCCTTTGTTCCTTCCTCTGATTCAGCACAAAAGATACAAACATAGCGACCTTTTTCTAATTTGTTAATTAGAATATTATTGCTATACCGATCTCCATTTTTAAGAATAACATCTGTTTCATTTTTACCATAGGTATATTCTTTATTAGTTGTTCTGTTTATTATTTCATATTGCTCTATGTTACCATTAAGAAATGTGGCAGTTACATCCGATTTATTTTCCACTATCCACTTCAGTTTACAGTAGTCCGACCCTTTTTCAGTAACTCTAAGGCTAATACCTATTACAGGAAGTACCTTATCGTTATCAATAGAACATCCAGATAGTACAATTGCTGAAGCAATGATAGTTATAAATAAATATTTTATTAAATTCAAAAGTCATAACTCCTGTCCCTATCATATGGATAATGTGTAGTATAACCTTCTCTATGACTTGGTATATTCTTGCTATAACAATACCATTATATAACGTATAAGGCTAATTGTAGTTTAACATTCTCTAAATGTCGGTATGTTGTAAACACACTGATATTCGTTCTACCATTCCACCAGGAGGGAAAAATATATATAACATCCTAATATTTTCACTATACCATGTTTAAGTAAATGAAAACTTCCAAACGCAATAAAGTCAATGTTTTTCTACTTGATCTACTTGCCAATTGGGGTGATGATACGAGGCCCACTCTTTAGAAACTTTTCCATCCACAAGAACACGTATTGTTCCTGGGTTTGCAAATATGGATAAGTATATGTGTCCGATAATAAATGAAATGGTTAAAGCCGCTGATATACCATGAATGGCCAATACTGATTCAAACCAATCGTAATGCTTACCTTGTCCGTTAATAAGTAGAATACCAGTAATCATCAAAACTATGCTGAGCATGGATGTTATCCAAAATAAGATTTTTTGACCTGCATTAAATTTACCGGAGGGAAGTGTGTCATGGGATTTTGTGAGATAATTACCCATATACCTTAACCATTGCTTGTCATAATCATAGAGTATGCAATCTCTAAACCAAAGTATCATTGTCAAAACAGATGATATTACAAAAATCCAACCATTTATTCCGTGAATAATTGCTGTGGTTATATTATTTAGGTTTAGTATAAAAGTAAAACCACTTATTGCCACAAGAACAAAGGAAAAACTTCTGAACAGGTGGCAAAGGCGTTCTTTGCGGTTAAACCTGATTACATCCCGTGTAGATTTCTTGTTAAGTTTTCCTTTTCCCCCAATTACTATAAAATGAACCCCACAAACAATAATTGATACTAATAATAAACTAGCAAAAATTAATGTCTTGTAACTAGTATAGAATTGCAACATTTTCCCTCCCTAAATTTTCTAATTATAAAAACCTTTTATGGTTGTCATGACAATTATAGCCCTGTATTTACCTAATATCAAGGAGTGGAAAATGTAGAAATTTTAGTTAATTGGTCAATGGAACAATTCAAAGAGTTTTATAATTCCAGGGTTGATAATAGCCTCTTAATCAACACAATGTTCGTTGTTGAAAGATTCCGCCGTAAAGGTATCGGCACAGAATTTATCTCGATGGCTAGAAAAAAAGCTAAATCCCTTGATTTCGATAAACTTAGCCTATTTGTTTTATCAAATAACGTAACTGCCCAAAAGATATATCATTCCAACGGCTTTAAAATAATAAAGGAAATAGACTTTAATAATGGAGTAAAAATTAATCATATAGGTGGAATTTATTTTATGGTTTGTGATATATAAAAAAATTACATAATCGAAAGTTACCATTGCTTTGTTATGTTCTAAACCAATAACCCCTGCCTCCCCTTTTTGCTTATCATATAGATTATTGGAAGATTCTAAAACTCGTAGTGTTCATTATTATAGAATAAAAGTTGAAATATTGGGAAACCTAAATTAACTATTACTCGCAAGGGGGTTCATAAGTGAGTAACCAATTTATAATTTTGTTATTGCTTGTGGTACCTTGGTTAACTTTACTATTAATGAAAAAGGAAGATTTAAAGCGTTTTATGCCTGCTGCCTTATTCACGGCATTTACCAGTGGAATTATATATGAGCTAGGAGTTATGGCAGAATTTTGGTATTTTCGAGAAGTAGCTTTTCCTTTAATTATGTTTGGCCTTCTTCCGGTAGCCGCAATATGGGTTTTAAGTTTTACTTATGGGCAATTTTGGCGTTATGCCATTACAAATGCCATCCTAGATTTGGGATTTGCTTTCGTTTTGTTCACTTGGTTTGGTTGGAGAGAATTAATAGGCGTAGGACCTTGGACTCGTATTATTGTCTACATAATAAATTTTTTACATTCTATACTAATATACGGATATCAAATCTGGCAGGAGAGACGTATTCGTGTTTAACTTGTGGATAGATACCTAGTAGCCCAAACGAGTCATCCTTTGTTCAAATCATTAGCTAATTTCACCGATAGTGTTCTTATATTAATAATGTTCGAGAATACCACAATTAAGGGTTATGGCAAATACTATATTACATATATTAATTTCTTTTTGGGGGATACCATGGAGGAATCTGTAAAAGGTTTTTAGACAAAATCACATACCAGTACCCATTGCCTTTACCGAAAACGATGTCAATGTTAAAGCCCCTCGTCTATACTCTGATGTTTTTGCCTTGCGCTATATTAAACAGTGGTCAATAATTGGGTTGACTGCTTATAGTATGGCTCTAGGTTTAGCTGCAAGAGCTGATATTCGTGAATTTTATAATAATTGCATTAGAACCACACTTGAATTAGACAATAGAGCTACTGAAGTTCTATTGAATAAAGGAATTTACGTCCGTGCACCCTATATTGATCCACCGCAAGAACCACCCATCCTGGGTGGTAATTATTTTTCTGCAAATATTTATAAAATGTTCACCGTTAGATTTCTCTTACTACTTTTATTTCATTTGACGAAATTCAGAAGGATACACTAAGGAAGTATTTAATACATATCGTTTATAACCAGTGATATAATTTATATATTTGAACCTAATGTTGGAAAGGTGTTTCTATGGATAAATATCTATTACAACTGATAGTTTTAACTTTTATTATTCACTTGATCGATACACTTGCTTACTCCGTTAGATTAAATGCAGTCAAATCTGGGCAGTTTGCATTAACAACTTCTCTCTTAAATATGTTCGTTCTAATATCAAGAACGGCCAACATGTTACAAGGACCTTTAATTGGAATTCTAATTGGCTTAAGTGCTGCAAAAAGCATTGATCCAGTAGAGGATATTAGGATAGTTTTATTAAGTGCAACTGGAGGAACCCTTATAGGAATAATCTTGATACCTTTAGAAACATACCAAAGAGGTTACTCCTCATAAATATACTTATAACAGCCATATACACTATAGGCGTACTAAGTGCTTTTTATTCGACAACTTTAGTTCACCCTAACTTTAAATTAGCTGCAGCTTCTTCATCAGGATTAATTAATGGTGTAGCTAGTATTCTACTCACACTATTTGTAGACCCTAAAGCAGCCATTATCACTGACCAAGCATATAGAGGGGACAGACCTTATGACGATGTAAAAGCTCTTGTAATATTGTTAATTAGTTCTAAATTGATAGGCACATTAGTTGGTCAAATATTTTTTCTTCCAGCTGCAAAATTTATTGCATTTTTTTATGGTTAGGTTATAGCAAAGAATACTGCCCAAATCTTAGAATATTATTGCTATACCGATCTCCAAAGTATATTTATTGCATCCACTAAAGGAAAGTTATTTTTAATCAACTGAAGTTCTGAAATAAGGCAGTCCTTACTCCTAGCAGCAAGTTCTAAGAAATTAACATCTTATACACCGATATAGTCATAACACTCTGCCCCAAAACAACGTATATGTAAAGAATCCATAGTAGCCGGGCACATTTAGTATGAAGTCCGGTGAATCATCCCTGCAAAGACGCTGATATTCTAATTTATTTTCCTCCAATAACTCCAGATTATCTTCTCCCCAACGCATTTCAAAAAGATCTACCAAGGCTTTCCGCATTTGCTGACTTAAGGGAGGGTTAATATCACTGACAAAAGTTTGTGCCCTTGTTTCACTCAAACCTGCCTGTTTAAACCATTCCAACGCACGCATACTATGTAACTCAGGTTTTGTTTTTGCATCAAAAGGAGCTATCCCTAAAGAAGTTGCATTCAACCGGGCCTCTAAAACCGGGTATCCAGGAAGTAGCATTTGCGAAGACCAGCTAAGAATATATATGAACCCCCCCAGCTTCACAGTCCTGGCAAGCTCTTGCAGTAGTAAAACAGGATCTATTTTTAGATAGCCAACGAGATCCATGCTAAAAGCCCAGTCAAATAAATCCTCCTTAAATGGAAGTTTTGTTATATCACCCTTTATGAAAGAAACCCTCTCCGTCAGGCCTAACTTTGATGCCAAGGAGCGTCCTTTTACTAAAAATTTTTCTTCTATATCAAGACCAGTAACATGACCATGAACCCCTGCTGCTTCTACTAGCATCAAAGTAAAGAAACCAGTTCCGCATCCTGCATCCAGTCCCTTACTCTCAGGAGGAAGAGGGAGTGTATCTACTATAGTTCTTATAACAGATTCCCGCAAAATATTAGATAACTCCAGCCTTTTAAGGTATTTTTCTGTATTTGACATTTTCATCACCCCAAATACATTAGACACACTATTGGTTTATTCGTATGATATACGAATATTTGTAAGTTCGATGCAAAATACAGCAAATCCAGATCATATTACTTCTGGATTTACGTTCTGGATTCTTAAACTTATCTCCTTTAACCTATTAAACAACGAGCATATATTTAGAGCGAGTGATGGAAATCGAACATTTTTTTATGTAGGGGGTTTTGAGTAGCCACCTACTCCATTACAGCTCTATACCTATGATGGCGTTTACTCCTTGATTGTAATAATGCTTCACCGGATTGATCTCGCTGACAAGATCCGCTGCCTCGATGATCTCTGGTTTGGCATTTCTACCAGTAATAACAAGGTGCATACCTTGGGGGCGGTTTTTGATCCATTCTAGAATCTCCTGCAGGGGCAAGATATCATTAATGGGAAAGCTATCGATGGACAGAGCATTATTCAACTCATCGAGAATGACAAGATCATAACCTCCGCTGGCAACTTTTTCTTTAGTGAAAGTCCAGGCCTGTTGCAGTGCTTTGCGGTGTTCTTCCGGTGTCTTGGTCCAGGTAAAACCGCTACCCATTTGAAATATCTCAATGCCAAGCCGTTCGAAAACTATTTTCTCACCGTAGGTGTGCTCTGGAGATTTTATGAATTGTATCATGAGCACCCGCATGCCGCGACCGAAGGCACGAATCGCCAAGCCCAGTGCTGCCGTTGTTTTACCCTTGCCATCTCCTGTATATATTAGGAATAACCCCCGCTTGTTATCAGGTTTATCCATAGGTTCCACCACCTTCTAACATTTGATTAACTTTATTTGATATTCTTCTATTTTTGTTTCTCTACTTACACTGGAAAGGTAGTTTAAATACCAGGCTTTTTAGTTCAACCGGAATCCCTGCTGTAACGAGAAATACTTGTCCGCAGACCTGGGCCACCCGTTGGTTCATCCATCCGGCAAAATCCCTAAATTCTCTACCGAGCTGATATGGAGGAACTATTCCATCACCTACTTCATTGGTTACCAACAACAGGTGACCAGGAAAAGCAGACAACGCATTGATTAATGAATCAATTTTGGAAGTAACTATAGTAACTGTGTCCTCTTTTTCAGCTAGCATTAACCAATTGGTTAACCAGAGGGTTAGACAATCCACCAAAACTACTTTGTTTCTGGCCTGGATATCTGCCTCTGTACCAAGAGTAAGTAAGGTAGTGACTAGTTCATAGGGCTCCTCAACGGTTGTCCAGGAAAACCCAGAATCCTTGCGACGTTTGCGATGCAGTTTGATTCTTTGCTTCATTTCTTTGTCCAAAGCCTGGGATGTCGCAATATAAATGCCGCTGCTGCCTAGAGAAAGTGCATATTTCTCCGCAAATGAACTTTTGCCGCTTCTTGTCCCTCCTGTTATCAGTGCGATCATTGGATCAGCTCCCATTACTTTTTTGCACTAATTCCTGTAAAGCTTGCAGAAGTCTTGCATTGTCCCGTTCTGACCGAACCGCTACCCTAAAATAATACCCATCTAAACCGATGAAATTTTTGCATTGTCTGATCAAGATCCCCTTTGGTCCTAAGAAATTTTGAATTTCCTCTGCTGAGTAGCCACTTTCCCGGCAGTCCACCAAGATAAAATTTGCTGCGGGACACAAAGGCCTGAGACCAGTGATGGAGGTCAGACCTTCTACTAATAGGGTTCTTAAGCGGCCCATTTGTTCTAAAGTACTGGCACTATACTGTTTATCTCGCAATGAGCTAACTCCAGCCACCTGAGCCAGTAAATTAACCCGCCAGGGGGGTAAAAAAGACATTAAAGTTTCGATGACACTAGGCGATGTGGCTAAATAGCCCAATCGTATCCCAGGTATGGCGAAAAACTTAGTTAACGAACGTAAAACATACAAATGGCCATTAGATGGAATCTCTTGCATCAGTGATTGCTCCGGGAAAACAAAATCCATAAAGGCTTCATCCACTAAAAGATCAGCTCCGCTGGCTTGGGCCTGTGTCAATAGAACCTTGAGATGTTCTTTTAATACTAGTTGTCCAGTTGGATTATTGGGATTACAGATAATTGCTAAATCACCTTGTCTTAACTGTCGGCCTACTGCTTCAATATCCAAGGTAAACCCGTTGTGCCTGTCTAAGGGAATGTGAATTTGTTCAATTTTCCTAAAGGCATCAGCATATTCACTAAAGGTAGGCACTGGCAATAAAACCCTGCGAGGTTTTAACAACCTGCCCAGAGCGTAGATAAGTTCTGCTGCACCATTCCCCAAAATCAGCATTTCCTCGGGAAGACTGGTTATTTGGGATAACTCTTTACGCAAAGTTTCCGCCTGGGGTTCTGGATAATGTTGAATCTGAAGCAATGCTTGTCGCATCGCTGCCAAAGCTAGAGGTGATGGCCCCAAGGGGTTAATATTGGCACTGAAGTCCAGTAGCGTTCTCTCTTTTAGGCCATAGGTTTGTGCTGCTAGCCAGATGTTTCCACCATGTTTTTGCATAGATTCCGCCTTCCTACTTTATCCCGCCGTTGACCATTGATGTAAGCCAAACCTGCCATTCAGGTTTTTTACAACTAATGTATGTGGCAACTTCAGTTGCCTCTCTGTCAGGGTGCATTATCATACCCATAACTGTGCCGCTATGGGCCACCATTACACCCAAGGCTTTCACTTCCGAAGCCCACTTTCTCCATTGAGCTAAGTGAGGTTTGGGTAATACCACCTGATTGGCCTCGGCACTGATACTGGCGCCATAGCCCAGCATTTGCCAATCTTTAGTTAATAATCCCCGGGTTACTAAATCAGTGGCTTGGCGAACTAGGGGTTCCTTTTGTAAGTTTTTACTAGCCAAATCCTTACGATGATTGAATAGAATGGTATCCACTGTCCCTCCGGGATCCGCAATAACCACTTTTAGGGGAGGAGCCTGTCCTAAATATTTCTTGGGCTCTCCGGTTATATGATTGCAGAAGGTAATTCCCGGAAACATTAGTCCATCACTTGGTTCAATTTTGGCAGCAATTTTACCAATGGTTTCCGCTGTTAGTTCTTGACCAATGGCTCTGGCGGTGGCAAGGCAGGTAGCTGCAATATCAGCAGTACTACTAGCCATTCCTTTACTCTCTGGCAAGAGGGAATTTCTTTTGATAAAGCCCCGAAAGTATGGCTTTTCTAAATAATCTAGCGTCAATTTAAGTGCACGACAGGATTTTTCTAGGTGAGTTCTCTGATCTCCACCTTGGCTCAGCTCAACTGTTATTTCACTCCATAGATCAATGGGGCAAGTAATAAGAAAGGGTTCTCCCTTTATGGTACCTTGTACCAGCTCACCACAGGTACCAGGAGCAGTGGCTGACCCGCGGAAAATTAAAGTATTTTGGTTTGTTGAACCAATAGGATAAGAAAAATCACCCACGTTTCAATCATCTCCCCTAAAGCTCCATAGGTATCACCTGTCATGCCACCTAATCTTTTTACAATAAAATTCACCTTAAGCCAGGTAAGGAAAAATATCATTGTTAACAGGGCTAATCCTAGAATTTGTAAAAACCACAAATAGCCAGCTATCAGTGTTAAGGTGGCTAAGCTTAACTGAACACTGCCTGCCTGCTTAAGACAGGCTCCTAAACCACCTGTGGCCCTGGCATAAGGGTAGCAGATAATGGCTAAAACCATCGCCCAACGACCTGCCATTGGGGCCAGCATAAAAGCAGTCAACTTTAGTGCCATATCGAGTTCGAATAGGAAAGATATTTTCAGAAGCAACACCGTACCAAAGGCAATGACTCCCATAGCCCCAACACGGCTGTCTTTCATAATCTCTAACTTTCTATGAATTTCACGTCCACTAAAGATGCCGTCCGCTGTATCCATCAGCCCATCCTGATGCAATCCTCCGGTGAGTATGATTATTGATACAAGTCCAAGAACATCGGCAGCTAAGTTTAAGCCTAAGGAGTGCAGGGCATAGCAGACCCCTGCAGCAAGGGACCCTAGCAGAAAACCTACCAGCGGATAATAAGCAACAGATTTTGCTAATTCCTTATTATCAGCCATTTTATTGTAACAAGGCAAGACTGTTAAAAAACTAACTGCTAGCCGAAAAGAGCTAAACAAGAATATGCCTCCTGTATCCTAATATAATATATATCTAAATATCACCCCACCTGTTACCACCAAAGCGGTAACACCATAGGTAAGGTTAAGTGCTTGTGGAATATGGCTGTAAGATAGGGGCAATTTTTCTTCTCCCATCACCGACCTGTGGGATATCTGACCGCCATAGTGGTTTGTGCCTCCCAGTTGAATTCCCAGTGCGCCAGCCACCGCAGCTTCAGGAATACCACTATTGGGACTGGGGTGTTTAGGGGCATCTCGGAGAATAACCCTAACGGTGGTAAAAAAGCCTCCGGGGTAAAACACAGCCAACCATGGATAACAAAAACCCGCTAATCTTGCCGGTATGAAGTTGGCCAGATCATCTAGTCGAGCAGCAGCCCAGCCTAGATGTAAGTACTTTTCATTCCTATGACCAATCATGCTATCCATTGTGTTGATGGCTTTGTAAGCCATGGCCAGAGGTGCCCCACCAATAAAAGCATAAAAGAGCGGTGAAATAATACCATCAACGGTGTTTTCCGCCACAGTCTCCACAGTGGCCCTGGTAATTCCCCGATCATCTAATTTCTCTGTATCCCGTCCAACGATCATGGCAACCTTAGAACGGGCTTCGTTTAAATCACCTCTAGCCAGGGGTTTAGCCACTGCCAGGGCGTGCTGGCCCAGGCTCTTCACGGCCAGTGTTGTGGCAAGTAGCCACAGGTGTACCACAAAACCCAGGTAGGGATGGATCATTTCTGCCAATTTAATCATCCCCCAGGTTCCAAGCAAGACGAAGGAGACAACAACTACTACCAAAAGTATGCCGCCCAGCCGTAATCCCCTAGGACCCGAGGTGAATTTTCGTACAGAAGTTTCGCACCTATTAATTAGGTATCCCATTAAAACTACCGGGTGGGGAATATATCGGGGATCACCCACGAAGATATCCGTTAGCAATGCTAGCAGAATAAGGCTGATCATAGTTTTCCTTCCCCTAGGCCCATTATCTGATAAAGCTTTTTCATATTTAGATGTTGTCGCACAGTCTCAGCCAAGTTATCATACTTTTCTTCTCGGTTAGCCGGAAGTTGTGCCAAGGATAGCTTTTGCAGGCCCTTTGCTTCTCGTAGAGAATTAAGCCAAGCCAATAGCAGGGCCTTATTATCAAACAATCCGTGCATGTGGGTCCCCCAAATGTTACCCCGTTTGTCTACAGCACCATCTTGCAAATCTACAATATGACCAGAACGTTGGGTTATCTGCAGCAGGGGTTTTGCTTGGCTACCCAGTGTAACCTGGCCAGTGTGAATTTCGTAGCCAGTTATTTCCTGGTTAGTTACATCACAACCATTAAATTCTTGACAAGAAAATTTGGCTTTACAACGGTGGGTTTGCTTTTCTTGGAAAAAGGTTGTTTCTATGTCCAGCAGCCCCAAGCCAGTTATGTTTCCTAAGCTTGCCTCGCTGCCCCATGGGTCATAAAGCATTTTCCCTAGCATCTGGTAACCACCACAGATGCCCACAATGGGTATACCACTTTGGGCTAATTCAATAATTACTTGATCAGTGCCCTTTTCTTTCAGGTACTGCAAATCTTCAATGGTATTTTTGGTGCCTGGCAGAATCACGACATCCGGTGCCCCCAGGAGATCTCCAGGACGCACAAAACGTAGGGAAATTCCCGGTACCTGTCCGATTAAATCAAAATCGGTAAAATTGGAGATGCGGGGTAATTTGATAACGACAATGTCCAGTTCAGACCCGGTGGAAAAAGTCGTATTTCCATCTAAAGCAACGGAATCTTCCTGTTCAATACCATGTTCGTGTAGATAAGGAATTACACCCAATACTGGTTTGCCTGTTCGCTGCTCCAAAAATTCCAATCCGGGCTTGAGTAGTTCAATATCACCTCGAAATTTATTAATAAGAAAGCCTGCTACCCTTTCACGCTCATGGGGTTCCAATAGTTCTAAGGTTCCCACCAAGGAAGCAAAGACACCGCCACGATCAATATCCGCTACCAATAGCACTGGGGCTTCTGCCAGCATAGCGGTTCGCATATTAACTATATCTCGATCCTTTAGATTGACTTCCGCAGGGCTACCAGCTCCCTCAATGACCATTACCTGAAATTGCCGGCGCAGATCCTCGATACATTGACTCACTAGGCTGACCGCTTCAGGTAAAAACTTTGCTCGGTAGTCCCTGGCACTCATATCTGCCAGGGGCTTTCCCAATACCACAATTTGCGCATTGAGGTCCTGTTTTGGTTTAATTAACACAGGATTCATAGTCACTGTGGCCTCTACACCCGCTGCCTCTGCCTGGGCCCCCTGGGCCCGTCCTATTTCTCCCCCGGCTAAGGTTACGTAGCTGTTGAGGGCCATATTTTGGGCTTTAAAGGGTGCCACACGAAAACCGTCCTGTTTAAAAATACGGCACAGGGCCGTACAAAGCAAACTTTTCCCCACATGGGAAGAGGTTCCCTGAATCATGATGGTTTTTGCAAGGGCCAAAGCAGCACCTCCCTTATTTGTAATACAGCAGTGCATTGATGGTTGCAGCTGCCAAGGGACTACCACCACGGGTACCTAAAATAGTAATGTTTGGCACATCCATTTGCGACAGCAATTCTTTGGAGTGGGCCGCCCCCACGAAGCCCACTGGCATACCCACAACCAGGGCCGGCTGCAAGCCTTCTTTAATCATGCGCATCAAGGTAAATAAAGCGGTAGGGGCATTACCGATGGCCACCACTTGACCATGCAAACGGTTGCCGAACCTCTCCATGGCCACAGCCGACCTAGTAATTCCTCGTTGCTTGGCTTCTTCCACCACTTCTTGACTGTGTACTGCACAGTGTATCTGACCACCCAATTCCGCCAGACGACGGTTATTTATCCCAGCCTGTAGCATGGTCACATCTGTATAAACATCGACGCCAGCTTTCAAAGCTTCCAGCCCCTTGTCCACGGCCTGGGGATGGAAACGAACCTGTGAACCCAAATCAGGATCACCGCTGGTATGTATAATTCGACTAACAACAGCCTTCTCTACTGGTGGCAAGTTTAAAGATTTAAGAAACTCTGCTACCTGCCGCATACTTTCACGTTCAATCTCCTGGGGCTGCCAAATGATATCCTTAAAGTCCATAATTTTTCACTTCCTTGTGTGCTAGCTCGCCTTAAAACTTTGGCAATACTGCAAAACTTCTGCCGGAGAATGTAGTACCAAGGGGTAATGCAAGCGGGGTCGCTGCCAGATAACAATGGGGATACCTAGCTCTAAGGCCGCCCCTATCTTCTCCTGAACGCCACCTGTATTGCCGCTATCCTTGGTGATGATGACCTCTGACTGGTATTGTTTATATAAGGCCATATTCAATTCTTGGCTGCAGGGCCCTTGCAAAGCAATCATGTCCCTTGGTGTTAATCCCAAATTTAGACAGTTAGCAACAACCGCTGGCTCGGGCAAAATCCTGGCCACCACCTTTACACCAGTTTCCTTGGCTGCAGCTATGAGCATGGGTAGGTTTTTACTGCCCAGAGTTGAAAATATGACCCTGCCTAGGGACAAAGCCTTCTTAATACTACTGTTCAGGTCATCACAAGCATATACTAGGGGGTGAACAGGGAGATTTGTTTGGGGCCTCTCCAACCGCACATAGGGAATTCCCACTTCTTGGGCAGCACCAATGGACGTCATTGATACCTCGGCTGCAAAGGGGTGGGTGGCATCCACCAATAGCTCAACGCCTTGGCCCAGGAGTTCCTTCAAAGAAGCTCTATCCAATGCCCCTGTCCGGGCCTGCTGCACTCCTTGTTCAAGCAGTAGCTGGCTGCCGTAATCTGTCACAGTGGAAGCCAACACTTTAAACCCTGCGGTCTGCAATAATGCAGCCGTTTTTCTACCTTCCAGGGTGCCAGCCAGTACTAGGATCACAATCTATATCCCCTGGGTGTTACCATCTGTCCATCTATCACCCGAGTCTGTGAATTGCCAATAATTACGGTGGTTAGCATATCAATATCATGGTTTAACATTTCCTGCAGAGTCGTAATGGTTTTTTGTTCATCGCCGCGCCGAGCCAGTCGGACAATGCCTACCGGTGTATAAGGTGCCTTATGTTTTAGCATCAGTTCTTGGGCAATTTTAATATTGTCCGGTCGGCCGTGGCTGCGAGGATTGTACAAGGCAATGATAAAATCGCCGGCTGCTGCTGACTCCACCCTTTTAAACATGATTTCAGTGGGAGTTAATAAGTCGCTCAGACTAATAACAGCAAAGTCATTCATGAGGGGTGCTCCTAGGCTGGCGGCTGCTGCTGATACAGCCGTAATACCTGGAATGATCTTCACCGGAACCTTCCCTTCGGCAACCTCCAGGATTAGTCCGGCCATACCATATATACCAGGATCACCGCTGCTGACAACAGCCACCACTTTTCCCTCAGAGGCCAATTCTACCGCCTGTTGTGCTCTGGCTACCTCACCACGCATGGGTGTGGTCACCCTTTCCTTGTTCTCAATTAAATCTGGAATTAATTCTAAATAAGTATGGTACCCCACTACAACTTGAGCAGACTGGATGGCTGTTAGAGCTTCCTCCGTAAAGGTCTCACGGTTGCCGGGTCCTAGTCCCACCACAACAATTTGGCCTCGGCTAAGGCCACTGTCACAGGTCCAATTTTCTGCTTGGGTACTTTGATTAGCCCCATTCCACTGGCTATTAGGGCTGCTGGTTCGCATACTCCACCAACTCCTATTTGCTCTTTAACAAAATTTGATTTGGTATATTGTACAGAAAGATTTTTGATTTGTTCCCTAGTAACTTCAATTAAAGGGACCCTAAAATAATTGGCTGCTTGAAGTAGTCCATGTTCTTGCATTTTCAGATCCACTGTGGCCAGGTATTTTAGTGAGAGCAAACTATATCCCGAAGACCTAAAGGTAGCTTTGATTGCTGCAACAATTTGTACCCAGCTTACCCCTTTGCGACAGCCCACTCCAGCTATCAGATTCTTTGGCCTCAGCATTAGTCTTGGTTCCCCGCGATGCTGCACCAATTGGTTGGTTATATATACTACAGGTCCTTGGGAACAGCATTTATCGGGGTGGGATACGGTTAGACCCTGCATGACTTCTGGCCTTATGGTCCAGGGGGAAACAATCTTTACTGGTTCTCCCTCCACCAAAAGTCGGTTAAATAACTTTATTCCCTGGCTAGGATAAACCTGACAATCCAGTTCCTTAGCTAGCATATCCAAGGAAGCTACACCCACCACATCAGTGGCAGTGGTAATAACAGCTGTCCCGCCGATCAGTGCAGCCACCCTACGGGCTAGTGCATTGGCACCTCCTAAATGACCAGAAAGCAGGCTGATGGCATGCTGGCCCCTTTCATCCAGCACCACCACAGCAGGGTCAGTCCCTTTGGACTGAAGCAACGGTGCCAGTGTTCTGACAACTATGCCTGTGGCCATAACAAAAATTAATTGGCTATACTTTTGAAAAACTACCTTAACTGTCTCCTGCCATTGATCATAGAAGGTGGCAGGAGAAAAGCCAGCATGGAAAAGTCGCTCTGGAAGGTAAAGTTCAGCACCCGCTAAAAGGCTTGCCAGTTTTTGTGCAAGGCTGGCTCCCCCGTTAGTAAGAGCCAGTACTGCAACTTTATTCTTCATTTCGATAGCCATGCTCAAATCCCGCATCGTAAAGTAAAGAACGACCTCCTGAGGTTAGAAAATCACCAACTAAAATCAGAGCCGTACGTTTGATACCTGCCCTTTCCACCAATTGGGCCAATTCCTGGAGTCTGCCCCGATACACTCTCTCCTCTGGCCAGGAAGCCCGCTCCACCACTGCCACGGGTGTATTTGGCTCATAACCCTGCAGTAATTCCTGCTGTACTTTTTCTATCATACCAACTGAGAGGAAGACGGCCAGCGATGCCCTGTGCTGAGCCAAACTGGCTAACTCTTGTTCAGCTGGTACCGGTGTTCGTCCCGCTAGGCGGGTAATAATAATTGTCTGGGAACCTCCGGGGACGGTATATTCCCTTTTCACAGCAGCAGCGGCGGCCAGAAAAGAACTTACCCCCGGTATGATTTGGTAAGGAATGCCTTGCTTATCCAGTAATGTCATTTGCTCCCCAATGGCCCCATAAATGCTGGGATCCCCTGTATGCAGCCGTACTACCACCTTATTACGTTGATGGTATTCCACCATCAGTGCTATTATTTCTTCTAAAACCAGCGGGGCACTGTCAACCAACCGGGCTTCTGACCGGCAGCAGTTCATTACCTTTAGTGGTACTAAAGATCCTGCATAAACAACCAAGTCAGCCTGTTGTAACAACCGCCAGGCCTTAACTGTTAGTAAATCCGGGTCCCCTGGACCTGCTCCGACAAAATAAATCATCCGTTCATCATCCGTTCCAGTTTATTTGCTGAGAGAGTCGCATAACTACTTGTTAGTTGGCATGCGACACCCCAAAATTGGCCATGAGTCGTGGGCCTTGGGCTTTAAGCCATCGGCCTTGGGCTAGGGGGGATTCCTTTAGGGTCGACTGTTAGCCTTTAGCTATTAGCTATTAGCCCAAAACCTAAAAGCTAATGGCTAAAAACTAAAGGCTACTGATTGGCTTCTGTCCACTTACTATGAGCACTGGATTCAGCCCCTGCCACATCTGGGATCCGCCCACCTGCCTGGCTCTGGCCACAGTGATATTGACAGCCTCAGTTTGCTGATAACCCTTAGCCGCTAGAAATCTTAGTACCTGGGGTCCTGTTTCCAGGGTTATGGCAGTTGCCACCAGCCAACCACCAGGCTTGAGCTTACGGTTAGATGTCTCCAGAATTTCTGTCAGAGCACCGGCACTGCCGCCGATAAAAATACGGTCCGCCGGCGGCAGCTTTTCCATTGTTTCAGGGGCAAAACCCGGTACCAGACGAACATTAGTAAGTCCGAATCGCTGGGCATTGGCTTCCACCAGTTCATCGGCAGTTCCGTCCTTTTCCAAAGCATAAACAGTGCCGTTTTTTATCTGGAGGGCACATTCTACCGTCACACTGCCGCTCCCTGCCCCTACATCATAGACCACAGCACCAGGGAATAATTTCATTTTTCCAATGGCAATCATGCGTATTTCCTGTTTAGTTAGGGGAACGTTGTTTGACTGCTTAAAAAGATGATCCGGTATACCAGTTGTTGTATAGGGCCATTCCACTTTAGACACCGATAACCACCACGCAATTCTCAAATTTATGGTTAGACTCTGCCAAAGAGGTCAAGTTTCCCCGGAAAATAGTTTCATTGGCGTAGGAAAGATTACAACCCACTGAAACCGGCAGGGTACTGTAACCACTGGCCAAAAGTTCCCTGGCTAAAGCCTGGGGAGTATTTTTAGCATCTGTTAAAACTGCTGCCGTAATTCCTGCCTTAACGATGCTGGCCAACCGATGATCCTCTCTGCCGTGGCGGCTTAGAATCACAGCATCCTGCCAGGGGGTTTTAATTCTAGCAAACATTAACTGCACAGAGCTAATGCCAGGAATAAACTCTAAACAATTGGCCGGCAGCTTTTCCGCCAGCGTAGCAGCAAAACTATAAATTCCTGTATCCCCGGATACCAGCACCACCAGACGGTTGTGTTTATATTTTTGCCGTATAAATTCTATTGCAGGCTCCAGATTTGCAGCCAAGGCATAGGTTTCTTGCTCTGGGCGGGCAAACTGTTCCAATAGCCTGTGGCCCCCCACCACCACTTCTGCCTGTAGTATAGCGGCAGCCCCAGCGTCAGTTAGGTACTCAGGTCCACCGGGACCCACACCAATTACTTTGATGATATTTTCCATCCCAGTGCCCCCCCAATTTCTTTGGCTCCTTCATCATAACCCACAATTTCACCGCTGAGGGCATACATGACCGTTCCCACTTTGAACTTTTCCCTTACATAGCCCGCAGCCCTCTGACTGGCCGCTGCAGCCAAATTTTCAAAGACCCGGGACAAATCATGACGCTCTAAAATAGCTACGGCCTCTTCGGCGGTATTCATGTTCATTAACAATTCAATTACGGAACGGGGTGCTCCCAACAGGGCCGCATGGGCAGCAATGGTTTCCCGCCGTCCATCGGCAAGCTTGCCTAGGGTGTGAAAAATACCTGCAGCTATCTTAACTAATTTACCCAAATGACCCAGTAAAAGTACCCCTTCCACAGACCTTTTGGCACACTCTTCCAGCATGGTACCGATAAAATTACTGGTTTCGATGACGGCCTCAGAAGGCAGGGCCAATTCCGCCGCCTTTTTAACCCCCAACCGACCAGGTGTCAGTACCAGTAAGCTGTGTCCTAGGGCCAATGCCTGATCAATCTGTGGTACCAAAGACCGTCGGTAGGCATCCTCAGACATGGGCCGGACAATGCCGCCAGTGCCCAAGATGGAAATACCACCCACAATCCCTAGCCTGGGATTCATAGTTAGATTTGCCACTGATTCCCCCTCAGGCACGGCTATGACAACCCTTGCCCCCTGATCTGGCCCCAATATTTCCCCTACTTCCTGTAGAATCATCTGCCTGGGTACTGGGTTGATGGCCGATTCCCCCACTGGCACCGACAGGCCAGGCTTGGTCACAGTTCCTACCCCCTTGCCCCCGGATATCTGAATTTCTCCGGGCTGCAACGAAACTTCAGCCACAACGGTCATGCCGTGGGTCACATCTGGATCGTCGCCGGCATCCTTTACCACTGACCCTCGGCATAACTGACCTTCCTTTTCCACCTTGTCTATATCTATTACTATCTGACCACCGTCGGGTAAGGAAATAGAAACCTTTTGGACAATAATACCCTTCACCAAGGCTAGAGTCGCCGCCTTGGCCGCTGCTGCGGCACAGGTGCCGGTGGTAAAGCCAGATCTTAACTCATGTTTATATTCTTGCATGATTTACTCTCCAGGCCCTGTATTTTTGGCAGGCCGTTAAAAATTTTAGGGCAGCCCCAGGGTTATAGCGAAAATGGATGTGGACATAGGAAGCCAATATTTCCTTGCTGGCATAGCCTTCACCACGCCCTTCCTTGCCACGTCCTCCGGTTAACTGATAAATATGAGTTGCAGCAGGCAGGTCCTCCATGGTGGACCAATGAAACTCATGTCCCTTCAGAATCACACCAGGGTCCCCCAGTAAACAGGTTTTTGTTAACCTAGCTTGGACATAACCAAGGGCCGCCAAACGCTGTCCCATTTTTACCCTAGCGGGTACCAATCCCACCCCAGCAAAGGATTGTCCAGCCAGATCGGTAATACTCTCACACAGATACATGAAACCACCACACTCTGCATAAACGGGCATTGCTTGCTGTTTACGTTTTACTATCTCTTGCTTTAATAATTGATTAGCTGATAACACAGGTAAAAATTGTTCAGGAAATCCTCCACCAATATATATTCCATCCACATCCTGTGGTAATTTTGTATCTCGCAGGGGACTAAAAAATACAAGTTCGGCCCCTAATTCCACAAGGTAATCAAGGCTGTCTTGATAATAAAAATTAAAGGCTTCATCACTGGCCACTGCTAACCTCACACCGTTAAATGACTTTGCTGCAGGCAATATTTCACTATCTCTCAGCTCCGGTGCCTGCTGGGCTAAAATCAGTAGCTTTGTCAAATCGATTTGTTCTTCAACTAACTGAGCCAAGACTGCTAGGGTTAGGTCTAATTCCTTATTTTCTGCTGCGGGCAGCAATCCCAAGTGTCGCTGGGGCATCACAATATCCCTTTGTTTGACCAGTGCCCCCAGCAAAGGAATACCCAATTCCCCTTCCAGCACCTCTTTAATAAATTGTCTATGACCTTCACTGCCTACTCCGTTGGCAATAACTCCACACACCTGCAAATTGGGGTCAAAACTACGATAACCATTAATTAGGGCCGCAGCACTGCGGGCCAACCCCTGGGCTGAAAAAACCAGAACCACAGGTGACTCAATAATTTTGGCCACCTGGGCTGTACTACCCCTTTCCCCTTGCCCCTTGGCCCCGTCAAATAAACCCATGACGCCTTCCACCAAGGAAATATCCATTCCCCTTGCTCTTCTAACAAATAACTCACGTACTTTCTCCGTTGAGCCCATCCAACTGTCAAGGTTATGGGAAGTGACACCAGCAGCTGCTTTGTGGAGACCCGGGTCTATATAATCAGGCCCTACTTTGAAGGGTTGTACCCTAATACCCCGCCGTCGGAAAGCTGCCAGTAACCCTAGGGTTAGGGTTGTTTTTCCTACGCCACTATGGGTTCCGGCCAGAACAATTCTTGGTATTTTCATAGTTGACTCCTGTTTGAATATTCTATCTTTTTAATCAGGGTTAGTAACACAAATTATAGTATAAAATTTATGGCAATTCAAGGAAAATTAACCAAGGTATGGTTTCTCTTTTTTGGTCTATCCTTCACTAACCCCTGCCTCTGCAAATGTAGCCATTTCGTTAATGATACGTAAGGCAGATTCGATAATTGGGAAAGCTAAGGCGGCACCTGTGCCTTCACCCAATCTCATTTCCATATGCAGAATAGGTTTTAATTCTAACTTCTGCATCATGATACGATGACCTGGTTCTTCTGATACATGGGAGGCAAACATGAACTTTCGGCTTAAGGGTGCCAGGGCTATTGCTAGCATAGCTGCTGCACCGGAGATAAAACCGTCCAGTACTACCGGAATTCCCGCCGCAGCGCAACCCAATATAACTCCCGCCATAGCACCTATTTCTAAACCACCCACTTTGGACAGCACATCTAGGCCATCATTGGCATCGGGAAGATTAACCGCCAGTCCCCGCTTAATCACTTCTATCTTATGCTGCAGCCCTTTGTCATCTATACCTGTACCTCGACCTGTAATTTCCTCCGGAGCCACTCCTGTAAGGGCAGCTAATATAGCGGCGCTGGGAGTGGTATTACCAATACCCACCTCACCAATACCAACCAGAGCCGGACGTTCTTTTACTTGCTGATGCAGAAGGGTAATACCAGCCTCAATGGATTCAATGGCCTCTTCCCTGCTCATGGCAGGGCCTAAGGTAAAATTATCTGTACCAGACTTTACGCGACAGGAAATAAGCCCTTCCTTTTCCAAAGGGGGTCCAGTGACTCCAACATCAGCTACCACAACTCTAGCACCAGCCTGGCGGGCCAATACATTGATACCTGCACCACCCTGTAGGAAGTTAAAGATCATTTGAGGAGTTACTTCCTGGGGAAAGGCACTGACCCCTTCGGCCGCAACCCCGTGATCTCCTGCTAATACCAGAGAAACTTTCTCCTGTGGAAGTTTCGGCAATGGTAACCGCTGGATACCTGCAATTCGCCAGGCAATCTCCTCTAATATTCCCAGGCTGCCGGGTGGTTTGGTCAGTCTGTCTAACCTTTGTCGAGCCTGTTCCTCACAGGACTGGTCCGGTACTTGAATCTTAGACAATGTTTCAGTTAATAAAGACATTATTATTACCTCCTTCATTTTTGTGGACTACTAGAAAAACAAAAAAATTCCCAGCCTTAATAGGCCGAGAACTTTTCCATCATTCTCAAAATTCATATTTTTACAGGCAGGTCTCCTGACTTGCGGTCATTGCCTGATACCCGCCTTCCCAACCTTGGGTCAGTGGCTAAATGGGTAACAGCCTATCGCTTACAGTGGCGGGACCGTTCGGGAATTACACCCGATTCCCTATTCTCCCCTAGGGGCACCTGGAAAAATTATACTTTTTTAGTATTTTATCGTTATTTTAAGTTTTAGGCAATATATTTTTTATTGCTGCATTATATATTATTATTACTAATTCCAAAAAGCCATAAGTTTCAGAATAGTATCAATATTTTGTATTGGATTAATTGGATTTTTATGGACATAATGGAATATATATGTTATGATGGCACCATAATTTAATACCTTAAATGTTTGGTTCCCCTGCGGGGCTTAAAAGGGAATCGGGTGTAAATCCCGAGCGGTCCGGCCACTGTAACAGGCTAGTTTGTTTCATGTTTAGACCACTGGTTATGCTGGGAAGGTAGAAGCAAATTATAACCTGAGTCAGGAGACCTGCCAAACAAAAAACTGACCCTCCCGAGGAGAGGCAAGCAGTTATACCGGGGTTACCTGGTTATTTTGCTCTGCCTTAACCTTTGTTAGTTAAGGTTTTTTATTTTAAAAAGGTGGTTTTTATGATGGAAAAAATAGCTATTCTTTTGGTCACCTTTGGCACCAGCGTAAATCAAGCAACTGCTGCATTTAAAAAACTTGAAGATAAAGTCAGAGCAGTCTTCCCCGCTATAGAACTACGCTGGGCCTATACAGCCAAAAGCATTCGTGGTGCTTTAGCCCAAAAAGGTATCCTGATAGACAGCCCTATTACTGCTTTAGCTAAGCTCCAAGATGAGGGCTATACTCGGGTGGTGGTTCAGTCAGTCCATATATTACCAGGTCAAGAGTTTTATGATCTGGTGAATGTGGTAGAAAATATGTCCCACCTACAAGGTACTGCCGGAAAGCAGTTTCAAAGTAAAATAGGCAAATTTGGCTTTCATCAATTATCCCTGGGAGCACCACTACTTTATCATCTAGTAGATTACCAGATGATTGTAAAGTATTTAAAAGACCTGGTTCCTGCAGATCCACAGCATGCACTGGTATTGGTAGGACATGGCAGCGATCATCATAGCTTTAGTGCCTATGGTTGTCTAAATGATATGCTGCGTCAAACCTATCAAAATGTTATGCTCGGCACCATTGAGGGTTATCCATCAATAGATGATGTAAAGGCTGATCTTGTTAAGAAGGATTATAAACAGATAACCCTGGTCCCCTTTATGAACATTGCCGGGGATCATGCTCTCAATGATTTGGCTGGGGATGAGCAAGATTCCTGGCAAAATGAACTGGCGGAAAATTATCAGGTAACAACCCTTCTTAAGGGTATGTTGGAATACGATTATATCGCTGAAATCTATATTAACCATATACGACAGGCCTATGACAAACTCCTTAACTAGTTAGTAAAAGAAATAAACTCAAGTACCGGACTAATAGTCGAAACATTGGGATTATTGTAAAAGGAGGCATCATTATATGAAATATTGGGGTACTGCCCTTTGGGGAGCTTTCTGTATATTATTCTTTACTCCCAATACCGCCTATGCCATGCATATAGCCGAAGGATTTTTACCTGCTGGTTGGTGCTTATTTTGGTTGGCCCTTTCAGTTCCCTTTGTACTCTGGGGGATGCGATCCATTCACAGGACCCTGCAGATTAATCCAAATCTAAAAATGCTGCTGGGCCTGGCAGGTGCCTTTGTATTTGTTCTTTCCGCTTTAAAAATCCCTTCGGTTACTGGTAGCTGTTCTCACCCCACTGGCGTAGGGCTGGGTGCTATTTTGTTTGGACCTGCTGTGATGAGTGTTCTGGGCTGTATTGTTCTGTTGTTTCAGGCTCTATTACTGGCCCACGGCGGCATAACCACCCTTGGTGCTAATGTGTTTTCCATGGGTGTTATGGGTCCCCTAGTTTCCTTTGGGATATACCAACTACTTAAGAAACGTAATGCAAAGGTTGCTGTTTTCCTAGCCGCTGCTCTGGGCAATATGACAACCTACTTGGTTACTTCCCTCCAATTGGCAATGGCTTTCCCTGACAGTACAGGCAGTTACCTAGTTTCTCTATATAAATTTACGGGTATTTTTGCCATTACGCAAATTCCATTGGCCATAACAGAGGGATTGTTGACTTTATTTGTATTTAACCTCCTGAACAATTACAGGGAAGAACTTCATTATGGATTATCTAAAAAAGAAGGGAGCGGTCCCTATGATTTCGTCAACTAAAAAACTTTCCTCGAATCGATTATTAAACAGTGTACTTTTGGGAACAGTGATCATTATATTCCTAATACCACTATTGTTTCTACCCAATGCCGAATTTGAAGGTGCAGATGGTCAAATTGAAAAGGTAATTATACAGGTAGATCAGAACTATCAACCCTGGGTTGAACCACTTTGGGAACCTCCTAGTACCGAAGTAGAAAGCTTTCTTTTTGCTCTTCAAGCAGCAATTGGTGCGGGAATTATGGGCTACATCATAGGCTTCTGGCGTGGAAAAAGAAAGGCGGCAAAAAAATAAGGTGTTTCTTGATCGAATTTCTTATGCTAGTCCTTTGGGGCAGATCCACCCGATGGAAAAATCTTGCTTTGCCATTGTCACAATGGCCATTTGCATCTTAGCCAATTCAATAACTTTATCCATTTTGGTCATGTTTATCATGATTGGGGCCACCGTTTTTCTCGGTCAAGTGCCCTTGTATTTTTATTTAAGGCTCCTGTTACTCCCTCTTACATTCCTTTCCTTAGGAACCTTAAGTGTTGCTATAACAACCCTATCCCCAACGGATGCGATTATCTGCAGTTGGAATATGCTAGGCTACCCAATGGGCATAACCTCAGAAACCCTGCGGGCATCCCTTATCATTTTATCTAAGTCCCTGGGATCAGTTTCCTGTTTGTTCTTTTTAGTTCTTACAACTTCTATGCTGGATATCATCGAACTGTTACGAAGGCTTAAGGTCCCGGAATTAGTTTTAGAACTGATGCTATTAATCTATCGTTTTTTATTTGTACTCTGGGACAATGGGCAAAGGATCTACAATGCTCAATCAGCAAGGTTAGGCTATGCCTCAGGCAAAAAGGGTTTACTTTCTATGAGCATGTTAGTTAGCAGTCTCCTGCTTATCTCTCTCCGTCGCTCCAGGGAGCTGTCCTGGGCTCTGGATGCAAGGGGATATAATGGCTTCTTAAAGGTATTAGGTCAGGATTTTACTTATTCCAGAAGAAATATTATCATCATTTGCTTTATTGAACTATTTTTAATATTGGTAGCATACAAAGTCAGGAGTATTTTATAATGTCGGACATTATTTTAGAAACTCGCAACCTCCATTGTCAGTATGCAAATGGAACCATAGCTCTACAGGGTATATCTATTGCTATTAAAAAGGGAAAAAAAATTGCCCTTTTAGGTACTAATGGGGCAGGAAAATCAACCTTGCTCCTTCACTTAATAGCTTTATTAAAACCAACCTCAGGAAATGTTTTTTTCAAGGGAAAAGAATTGAAATATGACCGCACTTCCTTAGCCACTTTGCGCAGCCAAGTGGGTCTTGTCTTCCAAGACCCTGACAGTCAATTATTTGCTCCCAGTGTTCGTCAGGAAGTGTCCTTTGGCCCTATTAATTTGGGACTATCAAAAAAAGAAGTAAAAGAACGGGTTTTTAGTTCCCTTGAACTAAGTGGCATCCCTCACTTGGCTGACAAGCCTGTGCACTTACTGAGCTTTGGTCAAAAGAAGTTGGTATCAATTGCCGGTGTTTTGGCCATGAACCCAGAGTTACTGATTCTGGATGAACCAACTGCTTCATTAGATCCACAAAACTCAATAGAAATCATGCATCTGTTAAATAAACTCAATGAGAAAGGTATGACAGTTATTCTGGTAACCCATAATGTGGACGAAGCCTATGGCTGGGCAGATGAAATCATATTAATGAAAAACGGACTCATCACCGGCCAAGGAACTCCAGAAAACATATTATCCCAGGATCAATTGTTAGCAGAAAATCACCTTACCAAGCCTATTATATTAGAAATTTTTAATTCTCTGCAGTTGGCGGGTTATCTAACGAAAAATTTACCTATTCCCCGTACCAAGGAGGCTTTGCTGACTCTTATCCAGAATAATGCTGCTGTAAAGATCCACTAGTTATAGGAGGTTAATATGAAAGGAATATTCTATGGTATTGGCGTAGGACCGGGTGACCCGGAGTTGATTACATTAAAAGCTGTTCATATTTTGCATAAGGTTGATGTGGTTATTGCCCCTCGCACCAGTACACGGGCTAAAAGCACAGCCCTTAATATTGCACGGCCCCATTTAAAAGAACATACAAAAATACTTGAATTAATCTTCCCTATGGTGGACGATGAGTTTAAATTAAACGAGGCCTGGGAAAGCAATAAGTTAACGATCCTGGATCTTTTGAAAACTGGTAATAATGTAGCCTTTTTGACTCTGGGCGACCCTATGCTTTATAGTACATATATCTATATTTTAAGGCTACTGTCTAAGCACCCAGTGGAAATAAAAACGATTCCCGGTATTACTTCCTTTGCAGCTTCTGCCAGTCGGGTTGGTTTTCCCCTAGCCGAAGGTGATGAGATACTAACCATTGTTCCTGCTACCTGTCAAGAAGAGAAGTTAAATCAAGCCTTAGCATTAGCTGATAATGTTGTTTTAATGAAGGTTTCTAGAAACACCTCTAAACTAATCAATGAAATGGCTACTCATCATTTGCTGGACCATGCGGTGATGGTCAGTAAGTGTGGTCATGCCGATGAAACTATTCATTTTGATCTAAAAAGTCCAGAACTAAAGCCAACCTATTTGTCTACCATATTGGCGAAAAAAAAATCTGATGGAAGCAGATAAATTTTTCAGCCCCTGAATGTCAGGGGCTGTACTATTAGAGTTAATCTCCTTACTGGTCTTGTTTTAGCTCTTTGATAAGATCTTGGATTGGTTCCACATCTTTTCCTTGGTCTAGGGCAGATTGCTTGGCATTTTCCAACATACCAATGATGTTTTCAATTTTGTCAGAGGAAATCTTACCATTTTGTGAGGCAGTTTGGATAAAACCTTTAATATCTGAGGCAAATTTAACAATATCGTTTTGAGTTTCCATAAGCATCCCCTTCATCTTTATTGATGTTACACTCTACTACTACGTTCACAACTACATCCACAATCCTTTGGGGTTACCTCAATCTGTTCCACAGAGTAACAAGTTAATTTTTTTCCTGTAACTTCTTTCTCTTGCTCTTGATAGTCAAAGACTCCATTTAAGACAAAGTCAATAAACCTTACCGCCTCTTCGGGGTCTTCAAAGGCAATGGGTTCTTTAAAATCGCTGTGGGATTGAAGAAGACCGGAACTATCAACCAATTCGCCAGAAATATTATTGCGAACAAAAAACAACGGCAACCCTCCATGCTATGTTTAATACATATTATTGACATTTAATAAAAAATACACACATCCCGGTTTACCAGGTTGTGTGTTTAAATGGGAAGCTAAACAATTTTTGTGGTCCAATCCTCTAGATTCCATATTTCAGTTACCCAATCCTCATAAAAATCAGGTTCGTGAGAAACTAGAATAACGGTTCCTTTAAACTCTCTGAGTGCTTTCTTTAATTCTTCTTTTGCATCAACATCCAGGTGGTTGGTTGGTTCATCCAATAATAGCCAATTTACATCCTTTAGCATTAGTTTACATAACCTAACCTTAGCATTCTCTCCACCACTTAATACCATCATTTGACTGGTAATGTGTTCGTTGGTAAGGCCACATTTAGCAAGGGCCTGACGGACTTCGTAATTGCTAAGACCCGGGTAATCTTGCCATACTTCTTCCATAGCGGTATTACTATTATTCCTGCTGCTTTCCTGTTCAAAATAACCAGAAAATATACTTTCTCCTAGCTTTACTTCTCCCCCAAAGGGTTTAATTTCACCCATTAGGGTTTTTAACAAGGTAGACTTACCGAGTCCATTGACTCCCCTAATTGCTACCTTTTGATTTCTTTCTAGAAGTAGATTCAATGGTTGAGTTAGGGGTTCATTATAGCCTAATACCAGATCTTTAGCCTCGAAAATAACTCTACCGGGAGTTTTAGCTATATTAAATCTAAAGGTAGGCTTAATTTTTTCCTTTGGTTTCTCTAAGATCTCCATTTTGTCCAGCTGCTTTTGCCGGCTTTTGGCTCTGCCAGTGGTGGATATGCGGGCTTTATTACGTGCAATAAAATCCTCAAGTTTTTCTACTTCTTTTTGTTGCTTTTCGTAGGCCTTAAGTTCTTGTTGTTTTTTTAATTGGTGACCCTGGAGAAATTGATTATAATTTCCTGCATATCTAGTCAGAATACTGTTTTCCACGTGATAAATTACGTTAACGACATCATTCATAAAGGGTACATCGTGGGACACCAAAATAAATGCATTTTCATAGTTGGTTAAATACCTTTTTAACCATTCAATATGTTCAAAATCCAAATAGTTTGTTGGTTCGTCTAATATTAATATGGTGGGGTTTTGCAGAAGTAATTTGGTTAAAAGAACCTTAGTTCTTTGGCCGCCGCTAAGATCAGTGACATCCCTATCTAAACCGATATCAGCTAAGCCTAAACCGTTGCTTATCTCCTCAATCTTTGCATCTATGGTATAAAAACCATTGTGTTCTAATATATTCTGGATATCTCCAACATCTTCCATCATTTTATTTACTTCAGCCTCAGAGGCTTCACTCATTTTATCATAGAGTTGTAGCATTTCAGTTTCCAGATCAAACATACCTTGAAATGCTTCTCTTAAAACTTCACGAATGGTTTTACCCCGGGTTAATGT
This sequence comes from Desulfotomaculum defluvii, assembly GCF_054657375.1. Lineage (NCBI taxonomy): Bacteria > Bacillati > Bacillota > Clostridia > Eubacteriales > Desulfotomaculaceae > Desulfotomaculum > Desulfotomaculum defluvii. The sequence goes on from NZ_BAAHYV010000007.1 coordinate 946,131, forward strand.
AGTATGTTGATCTAAGTAACCCACTGTAACACGGTTGGACCACTCTACCCTGCCTTGATCAGGAGTTAATTCACCAGTAATAATAGCAAGAAAGGTAGACTTTCCCTCACCGTTTGCTCCCACTAAACCAACGTGCTCTCCCTTGAGTAAGCGAAAGGATGCGTCCTCCAAAATGGTTCTGCCACCAAAACCATGGGTTACATTTTCTACTGTTAGTACACTCATATAATTCTCCTTTTATCTTAGGGGTATTCCTTATAGGTCTGCCATGAGCCATGAGCCGTGGGCCATGGGTTACAAAATGCAAACGAGGCTTTAGATCAGTGCCCTTGGCCTATTGTATTCATTAAATATTATTAACTGTTTAACCAATAGTTTATTTGGGGAAGATCTGATCCCTTTAAAAATACCCTGAAATTATAACATAAAATATAAAAGAACAACAAATTAATTATCTAACAGTGTACTATGAAATGCTTTTATTTTAGTGTCTTTGGCTCATGGCACATGGCCCATAGCCACTTGTATTTTCACCATAGGTCTGTGAAAATAATATGAATAGGCTGAGAGCAGGAAAGGAGGAAGATAATGACGGTTTTGAAGGATCGGATGAGGGAACTGGAACAAGCTTTTAATTTAACAACCCACACAGTTTGTGAGATTGCCAGGGATTTTAAGATGGAGATGTTAGCTGGTCGATCTGGCCAAGGGTCTTTAAAAATGCTACACACTTATATAGCCCCTCCCACAGGTAAAGAACGGGGTGATTATGTAGCAATAGATTTTGGTGGCACCAATATTCGGATACAGTTAATTAGTCTGATGGGAGCAGGCCATTATAAAGTAAAAAAGACTTCTTCCTTCGCCTTACAGGACCCTGCTGGTACATACGACTACACCTCTGAAAAGACCTCTGCTGAGGAACTATTTGATTTTATTGCCCAGCAAATAGCAGATTTAACCAAAGATTGTTCTGCAAACCTCCTAGGACACACCTTTTCTTTCCCTACCCAGCAAATAAATATGTCTAAGGCCATATTATTAAACTGGACAAAGGAAATTAAAACAGGGGGTATTGAAGGTATGGAGGTAACCTCTTTTCTAGAAGCTGCCCTCGCAAGGGTTCCCCTAAAACATCTAAAGCCAGTGGCGATTTTAAACGATACCACTGCTACTCTCCTAACTGCTGCCTATATGAACCCCTATGCCCATATTGGCTCTATTTGTGGCACTGGTCATAATACTTGTTATTTAGAATTTGTTAACCCCCTTGGAAAAGCTCCCATGATCATAAACTTAGAGTCTGGTAATTTTAATAAATTTCCCCTTACAGTCTTTGATAAAAAACTAGATGAAGCCAGCGAAAAACCAAATCAACAATTGTTAGAAAAAGCAGTGTCCGGAAGGTATATTGGAGAAATAACCCATTTAATCATAAAAGATTTGCTGGAAGAAAAACTTCTTTTTATAGGAAATGACAGAGCTATAGATACTGTAAAATCAATTTCCGCACCGGAAATTGCACTTATAATAGAAGATCAAACCCTAGATCTATCCAATGTTGCTAATTGGGTCAAGGAAAGATGGGATATTCAGGCTTCTCGGAAAGACTTAATAGCACTTAAACAAATCGCCAGCATGGTTACTCTACGGGCGGCTCGCTTAATAGCTGCTACTTTTATTGGTATTTTGTTACATCTTGACCCTGAATTAAAATCACGCCATGTCATTGGCATTGATGGCTCGATGTTTCAAAAAATGCCTTACTTTGTAGATCGTATTCTGAAGACAATTAATGAAGCTTTTCAGGATAAAAACATACATATTAAGATGGTACATATATATGAAGGTTCTAGTATTGGTGCTGCCCTTGCTGCTGCAAGTTACTCCAACTCTATAAAATAAGGACTTAGGTTATATGCAACGTTTAATAACGAAACTAAATTTCTCAGCTTGTCTAATATCTTCTTCTGTCATTTCAGCTAAAAGGTTATAGGTTCTTTGTTTATTAAGCTTAAATTCTCCGTTAATATCGTAATAGCGATTCCCTATCTCGCTAACAACGTGAAGGGGCAAAAAATCTTTTTTGGCTAAGTTATTCGAGTTACGGCAAAAACCTACTTTATAAGGCTTTGCTTCAGGAAAAACAACTTTCATAATTAAATGAAAGCGGTAGCAACCCCCTTGGGTGAATATTTTTGTCATATCCTTAGGGGAAGTATCTTTTATTAACTGGATAAAATCTAACACATGATTATGTATGGGGTATTGATTAGTCAGCAAAACCCCCTCCTTCTGTTTTTAGATGTAAAAACAGTAGTCTCATCCGGTTAGGTTTCCTGCTGTGATTAATTGATAAGATTATATGGGAAATGTTTGGTTAGTGAATATGTGAATGGACAGTAAGAAAAAGTATTTGTATGGATAATTCTTTATATTTTTTTAAAATCCTTTTATATTAGTAATAATAGCCGGGTTTTTACCCGGCTAAGAGTTCATAATTGGAAGGTTAACTTGCTAATCAATTAGTTTAGAGCTTTTGTATTTTTCAAAGTCTATCACCTTAGGACGTTTTTCTTCGGAAAGGCCAGATAATAGTACAGTAAGATTCAGTAAAAGATTAACTTCCTCTGGTTCATAGAATATCTTGCCGCAAGAATCACATTTGTAAGCCTTTACACCCTTAATATCCACATGGTATTCTCCCCACTTGGCATAATATGTTTCCCTGGTACTTTGCATTGACCCATTACAGGAACAATTCATTATGACCACCTCCGAACATGTAATATAATTAAATTCTTCATATTTTTATCTAACCCTTTTATTTAAAAGAATATGCCTAAATAAAAGGAAACTTGCAGCCAATAAAGAATAGTATCCAGAGATATAAATTAAACATTTGAAACGCCATTAGCTTAAGGAAAATTCTTTATGACCATGGCCCCTATGCAAGCCATGCCTATAAGCAGACGGCTGAAGGCAGAGGGCTGATGGCTAATTTGGAGGTGTTAGATCATGGAAGAAAAAGAAAGATTATACGTGGATTTAATGATGGACCATATGCCGGAGGATTGTGAGGCTTTAGGTCTAAAAAAACACGGTTATTTGAATGAGCAGATGCAGTTGACGCCAAAGGCCTATACATTTATTGAAGATTTTCTAGCCTCCAAAAAAGAGGTTGTACTTTTGGCCATAAAGGAACTGGGCCCTGAAGCAAGGAAGAGTGCTATTATGAAATACGCCGATATTAGACAAATGGGTACCTTGGCAGATGTCATTAACAAGCTTGTGCAAGAAGGAAAAATCAAAAAAGAAAATGGTAAATTTTATCCCCTGGCATAAAGCCTAATAGCATAAACATTAAAGTATTTACGTTTGGGGTTGCACATACGCTTATATTTGTTAAATTTAAATGTAAAAAAAGTGTCGCTTACCTACTAAAAAGTAGTTTTGCGACACTCCTTTTTTATATCTAAACCAACAACTCTTTAACCATACTGCTGACCAGTTTACCGTCTGCTTTTCCTTTGACCTTAGGCATTAATGCCCCCATTAATTTGCCCATGTCTTTAGAACCCTGTGCGCCGGTTTGTTGAATGGTTTCCTGAATCACAGTTCTTAATTCCTGTTCTGATAGTTGAGCCGGCATATATACCATTAAAATATTAATTTCTTGCTCAATTTTTTCCACAGCTTCCGGACGATTTGCCTTTCTATATTCTACCAATGAGTCCCGTCTCATTTTAATTTCCTTTGCTAGGATGTCTAATACTTGATCCTCAGTAAGCTCTTTTCTGCCATTAATTTCTGCATTTTTTATTGCTGCATTGGCCATCCGAATTGTATCTACTTTTAATTTATCTTTTGCTTTCATTGCTATTTTTAGATCATTCATTAATTTATCTTTCAACGAATTCATCCTTTCAAGGTGATTTGAATCTATTATAGCATCAGAAGGCAGAAAATACCAAGTAATCTTCTATTGGTTACCTGTTTCGGCTTGGCTAGGCTTTTGATTATCGGGGTTATCAGTGGGAAGATAGCTGGGCGCAGAATCGATACTTTCAGGTTTATTTATGGTTTTATCTTCTTGATTATTTATTGGGTTCGTAACTGGACTGCTGGGTATCTCATTGTTATTATTTACCTGAGTTGGGTTTTCACTAGGGTTTTCTTTCTCCGATTCCCTGTTAATATATTGCTGGCTCATTGGTATATATGTGGTATAAATTGGACTGGGTTGATTAATGATGTTTTTATTAATCAATGTAGTTATGTATTCACGCCAGACTGGTGCTGCTAAATCGCCACCATGATAACCATAAACAGGTTTGTTGTTGCTATTACCAATCCATACAGCGGTAGAGATATCTTTATTCATACCCACAAACCATAGACTTCTGCTATCGTTTGTAGTACCTGTTTTACCAGCTTCATGGCCAGATATGTTAGCTCTTGTTCCAGTCCCTCCCCTCACAACCTCCACAAGTATTTGAGTTATAATCTGAGCAGTTCTAGGGGTAATAATTTGTTTATGTTGAGATTTATGGTTATATATAGCATTTCCATTCTTATCTTTGATTGTTTTAATCATATAAGGCTGGTTATAGATTCCTGAATGGGCAAATGTGGCATAGGCAGCAGCTAGTTCAACCGGCTTAATGCCATAATACATTCCACCAAGGGCTATGGCTAGATTGCTGTCCTTTTCACTGATGGTCGTAATACCAAAATTTTTCAGATTTTCTACTACATTTTCAATACCAAAGGAATTAACGACTTCAACAGCAGGAACATTCATGGAGTGTTTCAGTGCAACACATATTGAAACATCAGATTGAGTGTTGGATGATACAAAATAGTTTCCAAAACTTCTTGATCCTGCATGCAATATTGAGTTCTCATTTATGATTCCTTTATCCAATGCGCCAGCATAATGTAAAGGTTTGATTGCTGAACCTGGTTGTCTGGGGAGTATTGCCAAATTGTTCTGGTCAGTTGTAAAATCACTGCCACCAACTAAGGAAATGACGGCTCCATCTTGGTTATTGACTGTCACAATTGACATGTTCTGAGCAGAAATTCCTAAGTTTTTAAATTGGCTGACTCTTTTTTTAACTATTTCTTCTGCAATTTCCGTTGCCCTGGCGTCAAGAGTTGTTATTACCCTTAGTCCACTGTTATATACTTTTTCTTTACCATACATATTAATTAACTGTTGAATAACTACTGATGTAAAGAAAGGATATTTATATAATTCCTGAGTTGTTTTTATTTTAACATTATTAATCTCAACATTTTTATTTCGGATCAGGTCTGCCTCGCCCTTTGTAATGTATGCCAACTCTAACATTCGATTTATCGTGTCTAACTGACGAATTCTGTTTTCTGCCCGATGATAGATGGGTTCCAGTTGGCTGGGTGCCTTAGGAATACCGGCCATTACCGTTGCCTCAAGTAGAGTAATTTCACTTGCTGGTTTGTTAAAATATTTATTGGCAGCGGTTTCTATGCCATAACAACCATTTCCAAAGTATATTTCATTTAAATACATTTCTAATATTTGTTCTTTTGTAAACTTATTTTCTAAATTTATGGCCAGAAGCATTTCGGTAAATTTCCTCGAAAAAGTTTTTTCCGGTGACAAAAATAAATTTCTTGCTAATTGTTGTGTAATGGTACTTCCGCCTTCGATAGCCTCCCCGGATAGGATATCTTTGCACAGGGCTCTGACAGTCCCAATAAGGTCAACACCAAAGTGATTATAAAATCGATGATCCTCTATGGCAACTATAGCATTTTGCATAGGTTTAGAAATTTTATCTATTGATACATACTCTTTATTTAGATGATAAAGATATGTGAGTACCACCCCGTCTGCAGAATAGATCACCCCCCTTTTGCTTGTATCATAATCAAAGGTATCCATACCGTATAGTTTTGAAATACGATAATATTGGTAGTAGGTCCAAAGAGATAATGAGAAAATGAGAAAAGCAAAGATAGCGGCCCCAATGATTAATGTTTTTTTTCTTATAGTCCAGTTTAGTACCTTAATCTCTCTTTGAAGATCTAGCGGTTCCTGATCCAAAACCAATCTTCCCCCAATCTTGTTAATAAGTTTGTTTAAATATATATTTCCATTGGGGCTATTATTTGACTGATTGATTAAAATAAAAAACCGGCCTAGGCCGGTAAAAAATTAAAATTTAAATAAGTTGAATTATAAAGACTATCCCGACTAAGGCAGTAAAAATGAGGAGTTCTATTATTGGGCTAACGGAAAAAATTTTAAATAAACTAAAAATTGCTCGGACCAAAGTTTATGCACCTCCTTGAAATATGATTTTATTATTTACTTTAGGAATATTTCAGCCGAGATTTCAATTTTTAATCATTTAATATATTATTTTCTATCCATACCTTAAGCTCTTGATTAATCTTATACATTTTTTCCTTTGTTACTTCTTGTTCTTTAATAGCAGCTTCTAACATTTCCAGGGGAGGTTGCTCTCCTAGATGATTACAATTTATACCAAATGGGGTAACTTTATATATGGCGAGCTTTGGAGATTCCCATGCATCTATTACAAAGGTAACTTTTTTCACACGGTTTTGGAATTCATTCTTGAAATCATAGTCCCAATCAATTAACTCTTTTAGTTTTGATAAAGCCATAATACTTCCTCCTTTTGTGCCATTATTCTTCAAATACTTCTATAAATTAATTTTAAATCTTTTATAAATCTGTTACAACTCTTATTTATCTTAAATTAAAGGGAATAATAAATCTGCAGAAATTTAGCAGGGAGGATTCTTAGATGACTGAACAATCGAATGTTATAAATTTAGAACAGGAGACTGTTAATAAAAACACTGAATTGTTCGTTAACATTACTACAATTATTGGCAATTTAATTAATAAAGGTCTAGCCAGTTTATCTTTTAACTATGGTGATTGCGCTATTTCCTTTAGTCCCACAACGGACGTCCATCAGGCTTTTTCTCAATACTCAGTGGAAAAAGTTCAGTCAATAACTGATGAGGTCATAGACCTTACCTTAAAGCTATTAGAGGAGCAAGAGCAAACTCTATTAAAACAAGCCAAAAGTGATGGAAAAACAGTTTTTGAAATTACAAAGAAAAGAATTGATGTAGTAAATAAACATATTATTAATAATAAACTTAAAAGTGCATATACCTTTTATCAAACAACCATTGGAAATGTTTTGGATCAATTTATTGCCCAAAAGATTATTAAGCCTCCCAGCGAGACTTATCCTTCAATAGAAACTATCATGGTCAAGATTTCAACTAAAGATAACATAAATAATTCAGAAAGGAAAACCATAAGCTTTGAGATGTATGGTGAACAAATAGATGATATGATTGCTATTTTGTCAAAAATCAAAAAAGACATTACATTAAAAAGCAATCAGGAACCTCAATAGGGTTCCTGATTGCTTTTTATGTTATAAGATTTATACTAATCCTTCGTGCAATAAGACATGGGAGTCAATTATTTCACGATAGTATTGAGCCAATTTAGCGGCACACTGTTGAGAAGATAGTATCTGAACAGTGGTCTGAGCATTATGACTCATTTGTTGCCTTAGATTAATGTCATCAAGTAATTTTATAATCCTTTCGGTAAACAATTGGATATCATGTGGAACCAGAAAGCCATCCTTATCATTTTGAATCATGTTGGATACTCCAAAGGCATCTACAGCTATTGTGGGTAAACCTGCTGCCTTTGCCTCAGCAATAACAATTCCCTGAGTTTCTGTTAAAGAACCAAAAACAAACAAATCTGAACCACAATAGGCTTTAATCAAATTCTCACGACTAATTCTCCCGGTAAAAATTACGCTTTTCTCAAGCCTGAGGTCGATAGTAAGATTTTTTAGATTAGCCAATTCAGGGCCATCCCCCACTATCACCAATTTTGTAGATGGATAACGAGAATTCACTAAAGAAAAACTATGTAAAATAAAGGGAATGTTTTTTTCTTTGCCTGCTCTTCCCACGAATAACAAGACAGTATCGCTGGGATTAATACCATAGGCTTTTTTAATCCACATTTTGTCTTGATCAGCAAATTCAGCTAGATTTATGCCTGTTGGCAACCACTTAACCTGGGCTTTCACACCCATATTTTTTATATGGCGTGAAATTATTTCAGTTGGAGTAATGACTAATTGACATCGATTGCAAAATTCTACACAAAATTTACGGATTAGTTCTTTGCTGAAATTCTTTCCTATTGGGGCGTAATGGCTATATTGGTCATACAAGGTATGGTAGGTAAATACTAAAGGTACACCAAAATCCTTTGCTATCTTTGCTCCTAATCGACCTAGGATAAAAGGTGAATGGACGTGGACTATATCAAGGGGGTTTTCTTTAATAAAGTTATCTAGACCCCGTGCAAAGGGAATGGCTAGATAAAAATCACGATTTGTCAAGGAAGGTATAGATGGAAAACGATAAACAGTTTCTTCCTTGGCAATTCCTGGGTAGTTTGGGGCAAAAATAATGACTTCATGGCCTAAATTTTTTAATTCTGAGGTAAAAAGCTCAATGGAACGTACAACTCCACTGACATAAGGTGTATAGCTGTCTGTAAAGATCCCAATTCTCACAAAAACACTCCCTAAAGTTCACAACTAGTAACAGTATTAACAAAACCAGTGTTTTTGTAAACATATATGCTTAACCTTAGTGTCTTGGATTTTTTTGTACTGCTTTTATACTATTTATAATGGCAGCAACTATCTGGGCCTTTCCACCAATCTGCTCTATGTCCACCTTTGTGTAAATACCACCTTTATCAGTTACTACATAGCGGGTTGGCAGATTATTAAGGGTAATAGCCATAATATCCAACCGACATCTAGCACAAGTACATGTTCCAGGATTTTTTTCTGCATATTTATTTAGTACATCATCTAACATGTCTTCTACAGCCAATTCGGTATAATTTTTAATCATACTATCTCTCCGTTCCTTTTAATCACCAAAGGATATACCAATTTTACGTGCACAGGACAATAAATCGCCCTTCACATCTACCTTTCTTATTCCTTTAGCAACCTCGGCTAAGGCCACCGGTTTAAGATTATCTCCATCCATTGCCACTACATAGCCAAATTGTCTTTGAGCAATTAAATCCATTGCAGCCACGCCGTATCTTGTAGCAAGAATACGATCATAGGGAGTAGGGCTACCTCCCCTCTGTAAATGGCCTAATACAGTTACACGACATTCAATGCCTGTCAATTTCTCCAGTTCCTTCGCCACAACTTCCCCAATGCCTCCTAAACGAATAGGATCGGAACTCTGAGTAACATAATTGTTGATCACCATTTCCCCATCAATTGCTCTAGCACCTTCAGCAACTACCACAAGACTGAAACGTTTATTATGAATTAATCGGTCGTCAATTTTTTCAATTATTTTATCAAAGCTAAAAGGTATTTCAGGGATAAGAATTACATCAGCCCCACCTGCAATACCAGCATGCAATGCAATATGTCCTGCATACCTTCCCATGACTTCTAATACAATTATGCGGTGGTGGGATTCTGCTGTAGAGTGCAGTCTATCTAAGGCTTCAGTTGCAAAGGCATAGGCTGTATCGAAACCAAAGGTTTTTGCCTGACCCACAGCAAGGTCATTGTCAATTGTTTTAGGGCAGCCTACAACCTTTAAACCTTTTTGGGCAAGTTCGTAGCCAATGGACAAAGAGCCATCTCCACCAATGATTATTAGTGCATCTGCATATTTGTGAATGATTTCAATACATTCGTCAGAGCGATCCCTAGATATACCTTCAGCCACTTGGTAAGAAAAGGGGTTGTCACGGTTGGTTGTCCCTAGAATTGTGCCACCGCGGGGTAATATTCCGGAGACTTCGGCCTCAGACAGCATCGTAACATGTTTTTCTAAAACCCCTTTAAAGCCATCACGAAAACCAATAACTTCAATTCCATATTCTCTTACGGCTGTTTTCACAATGGCCCTAATTACAGCGTTTAAACCAGGGGCATCCCCCCCGCCTGTTAGGACTGCAACACGTTTAACCAAAAACCTCACTCCTACTTTTTAACTTATTTTACCATGGTTTGAAACATATTGTACAAAGTAATAAAAGTAAAAAAGTGTATAAATTCTAACCTGCAATAAAGTTACGATACCAAAAAAGGGAGTGTCGCATGCTACATAATAAAGTAGTTTTGCGGCACCCCCTTATTGCTGTTATTGAGTAACTGATCTTTCCTCTAATTGAGATAGAATGTCCTTAAGCTGATTTATCGATTGACCATAACCTGCCCAGTCTCCTACCTTAAGCTTTGCTTGAGCATCATCATAAATTCGATTTGCTTCTGAAGCTAATTCTTTTACAGTTTTTTGAGATGTTTGTTGTTGAATATCAGGTTGGTCTATTCCGGGATCTGTCCCTTGCTGAGGAGGACTTACATTTTGAATGGCATCCTCACCGTAAATCCTTTGTATAGCCAATTCTAATGTCGGCTCCATAACAATCTTATCTCCAGCAGCCACAATTACCCTACGTAATTCTGGCATTTTGCTTTGCTCAGATTGCAGATACAAGGGTTCTACATAAATTAGTGAGTCCTTTATAGGGATAACTACTAAATTACCTCGAATAACATTAGACCCACGCTGATCCCAAAGGGACAATTGTTGGGATATGGTTGTATCCTGATCAATTCGAGCTTCAATTTGCATTGGTCCGTAAACAAGTTCCTGTTTTGGGAACTCATAGACCAGCATCTTACCATAGTTCTCTCCATCGGAGCGGGCAGCTAACCAGGAGATCATGTTCTTTTTATTTTGCGGGTTAAAGGGAATTATGAGCATATATTCAGGCGTTTTCTCTCCAGGTAACACCGTAATGACGTAATAGGGTTCCATAGGTTTCTCTTCATTACCAACCTTTTCAGTTGGTAAAGTCCATTTATCTTCCCTATTATAAAACACTTGTGGGTCTGTCATGTGGTACAAGGTGTACATACGGGATTGAACAAGGAACAAATCCTCTGGGTAACGAATGTGTTCCCTTAGATCCTCGGGCATTTCAGAAAGTGACTTAAACATGCCCGGGAATATTTTAGCATAGGTTTTAATTAATGGATCCTCTACATCGGCGATGTAAAAATTAACAGAACCATTATAGGCATTCATGGCAACTTTTACTGAGTTTCTAATGTAATTGTGACCTTGGTTATCAAAGGGCTCAGCATAGGGATACATATCACTGATGGTATAAGCATCCCACATCCAATAGATCTCACCCTGTTTATTAATAACCGGATAGGGATCACTGTCATAACTGAGGAATGGGGCAATCTTAGGTATACGATCTTTGATATTCCGATACATTAGTACCTGACTATCATTGGTGATATCACTTGTTAATAATAACTTATAATCAGCCAAGGTAATGGCTATCAGAAGTTTTCTAAAAATAGAGTTAACTTTTACACCCCCGTTGCCCTCATATTTGCTGTAGGCATTGCCATCTCCCTTGGGGTAGTCAAACTCTTCGGTTTTTGTGTTAACAATTACATAGCCATCATTAGATTCCCCATAATATATCTCTGGTCTTGCAACTTTAATATTTGTAGATGCCACAGGTGGAATATCCTTTAGAAAGAAATGTGGCAAACCCTCTCCAGATACTTCGTTAACCGGACTCATGGCAACCCCATAGCCATGGGTGTATTTTAATCTTTGGTTAATCCAGGTTTGTGCCTGTTCAGGTAACTGTTCTTGATTCATTTCCCGAGTAGCTAGCATAATCTGCCGGTATTCCCCATTAATCTGATAGCGGTCAATATCAATATTTTTAAATTCATAGTAGAGACGCATTTCCTGCAGTTGACTATAGGTCTGCTGCAGAGGTTGCCAATCCCAGAGACGTATATTATCTATGGTATTTTTATTTTCCTGGATGTCTTGAGACTGGAGAGTTCTCCCAGCAGGAAAATCCTTTTGGTCAATTTTATCCAGATTATAGGCTTGCTGAGAAAACTTAATGTTATTTGCGATGTATGGTGCTTCACGGTTAAATTCGTTTGGTAAAACAACAAACTTTTGAATGACACTTGGATAAACAGTACCTAGGACTATTGATGTGACAAGCAAACCAACTATGGCATAAACAGTAATTCGAAAGCGTTTCATAAAGATATTAGCAATAATGATTAACGCCGTCAGTATGCTAAGTACCATTAGCACTTTATATGCTAATAAGCTTGCGTGAATATCGGTGTAGCCTGCCCCATACACAACGCCACTGGATGAAAAAAGAAGGTCATATTGGTTTAGGAGATAACCCCAGGACTTTAATACAAAAAATAAAGCTGCTAAGACAGATAAATGGTACCTAGCTGAGGGGAAGCGAAATATCTTAGTTAGTCCACCCCTGGCTGTATCTGTGACAAGGTATACCAATGCCACTAATACAACGTTTAATAGGATGGCAGATGCCAAAATCCCAAAAACAATATGCCAAAATGGTAAACTAAAAAAATAAAAACTTATATCTTTATTAAAAACTGGATCTGTTGTACCGAATGAAGTTTGATTAAAATAATTAAGGATAGTAATCCAATCCCCGGCAACAGACGAGCTATAAAGGAATGCCAAAATTGCACTAACAGCTACAAAAACCCAGGTTAGACGCTGGGGAGTAATCTGTTCACGCCAATCCGGAAAAGGTGTTTGATTAATAGTTATGACATTATCGTCATCTTGTTGAAATGGTCGGAATGCTTTAGCTGACTCGATTGCTTTTACTACAGAGTTGCGAGTTAACATCAAGTTAATCAGCAGTAGCGCGAACATAAAAAGTCCCACCAAGGTTCGGAGACCAATTTGAGAAACAAGTATTGTTACAAAAACTTGTTGATAATTAAGAGCCTTAAACCATATCCAATCAATATAGAGCCCAGCTCCCCAGCCCACTATTGAGATTAATAAAGTTACAGCTAAGATAATGAGACCTAGGGATAACCGAGACTTTTCTTTCACGACAACACCTCCAGAGTCAAATTTAGAAAATTAAATTGGCTTGGTCCCTTTCATCTGGTCATCAGATTCTTTTCTGAGTTTAGCTTCACACATTGTGCAAAAAGATACAGACTTTTTAGGTTTGGGGATAAAATCGTCCTCATCATCCCAAGGGTCTGAGCTTTTTTCTATAACAATAATTTTCCCACACATAATACAGCGTAACTCTTTCTCCTGTTTCTCCTTCTCCATATCTGACACCCCCTGTAAAGTACACCCAAATGGGCAAATTAGTAAAATATTTCTTTAAAGGGCGGCAAAAATCCTTCCTAATTATCTGATAAAGATCTAAATATCACAAATATAGAGAATAATGATAACTTCCTGCACTACTTTACCATATTATGGTTAATGAAGTCAAAAAAAGAGACGGATATAAAAATCCGCCTTTCAGTATTTCTGAACGAAATACCTTAATGAGAAACATTGATATGGTAGGACTACTCCTCAGTTGCAAGCTTCACCAAACGGTCAATTAACTCCGGAAAACTTATCCCAGCAGACTTAGCAGCATCAGGAAATAGGCTGGTTGCTGTCATGCCTGGTAAGGTGTTAACCTCAAGGGCATATGGCTCATTCTCATGAACTATAAAATCCACACGACCTAGACCCCTACATCCAAGGGCTGAGAAACCTTTAATGGCAAGTTCTTTGATTTGTTCCTGAATATCCATAGATATCCGCGGTGGGATTATATGATCACTCATTCCAGGAGTATATTTAGATTGATAATCATATACACCAGTTGCCGAGGTTATTTCAATCAACGGTAAAGCTACTGGATTATAATTACCCAGAACAGAAGCAGTAATTTCAGTACCAGAAATAAATTGTTCTATTAACACATCTTGATCATAATTTAATGCAGACTCTATTGCTTCACCCATCTTATTCTCTTCATGTACAAAAGTAATACCAATGGTAGAACCCTGGGTATTAGCTTTAACCACTGAGGGTATACCCACCTCTGCTACAACTTTAGTTGCCACAGTATGCAAGCCGTGAGTCTCTACTTCCCTTTTTGTTATTACAGTAAAGGCCGGCGTCGGTATACCTTCCATTTTGAATACTTTTTTAGTAGCTATTTTACTTATGGCCAAGGCACTGGCAAGAACTCCACTACCTGTATAAGGAATATTTAACATCTCTAGCAAACCTTGAATGGTACCATCTTCTCCATATTTCCCATGCAGGACTAAAAATGCCAATTCAACTTTTTGGCTCTTAAGCTCTTCTACCAAATCATAACCCACATCTATTTTTACTACATCATTGTAGCCAGCCGACTTAAGTGCTTGATATACTGCTTCTCCACTCTTTAAGGAAACCTCTCTTTCTGCTGAACGTCCTCCGTATAAAACACCTATGCGCATGTATTCCTTTCACCTCCCGAGTTTTTGCTACTTTACAATGCATTTTATTATATTCTGAGGTATTCTATAAAATCCTTGCCATAATTTAGATGTTTTTTTCTGTTTAATAAATATATGTAGTTTCAGTGTCCAAATATACCCCTGCTTTAAATATAAAAAACCTAGGAGTATATACACCTAGGTTAATGGCGGGGGCACTAGGACTTGAACCCAGAACCAACGGTTTTGGAGTGTGAATCAGTGCCTTTGGTATAGCTAGGCGAAATTGCTAGAGGCTTGTCCTATAAGGTTTTGTTTGCTTAGTCATTGGTTCCTGTTAAGTTTAATTTGGGGACATTTTGAAAGTAGTGTCCCCAGATTGTCCCCACTGTCCCCGCTCATAAATTAAGTTAAAAAGCACGGCATTAAATGACACAAGAGAACTTATGCAATTGTCTCAATTACGACAGCATATGCAAAAAATGTAATTTAATCCTTAATTACCCATAATGGTAAAAGAGTTGAAAATATTAACTAGAATATTTTTATAAATATATACATTATGGGGTGGTGTCTAGTGGGTAAAAAATTACTTATTGCTTTATTCATAATGTTTGTTCTTATAATAATGTGGAGCACTAGGTTGGATTACCTAGCATCAAAGAATTATAACACAGGAGTTACGAAATGGAAAATAGATCGTTGGACTGGTCAAGTTTGGATAGAAGAATATAAAAATAATTTTGTAGATGAAAGGCCTCCACTTAATAATATAGAGGAATCATTAGCCAAAAAAAGTGATTTCAAGAACAAACTTGTTAATAAATTAGATTTCCCTTATATACCTGGAGAGAGAGTTAACGAATATTTAAACAGATATTCTCAAAACCAAAACGGTTCATATGTGTACGTCCAAAATACTGCAATAGCAATCATGGAAGATGAAATAAAAATTTGGTTGTGGAAAGAAAGAAAAATGTATACCAGGATATGGCTATCTTTGTTAACTGGAACTATTCTTAATATTTTTTATTGTTTATTGCTCCTACATAAAAACAATACTAAGGGAACAATGAGATTCACATAACAAGCTAGCCAGGGCCCTCTTTAGGCATGACAAACCATATTATACCATTAGGCAAGTGATTCTCCAACACATTGGTATTTGCTCTCCTTTAATAACCCCTAGTGCCCCTGTCTCGAGGTTATTCGTTTTGGTTTTTTGAGTGAATAATTTATCGTACTATGGGCAAGGTGAAGATATTGTCATATTTTCGCAATGACATACTTGGGCAATATTACCATGTTTAGTTCGTGCTATAGTTTGATATAATAATTTTCATATTATAGGAGTAATATTTCGGTGCTTTCCTTATTGTTTAAAAAGGGAGGAACCGAAAAATAGAATTAATAATTATTGGCTTTGACATACAATCTATGTTAGTGTTTCTGATGCTAATAGAAAGTATTGAGCTTAAAATAAAACCAAGGAAACTGAAAACGATTATCTACTTAATTTTGATAAACATGGCTTTCGGGTCTACAAATGCTTTGTAAGTAACAATATCTTTGTACCGAAATGTTACTCCTGCTTATAGCTATTAAAAAAACAAGCTAAAGTAGGAGTAACATTAAAAGTATAATATATTAGTAACACATTATAGAAACTGCATTTACGCAGTTTCTTTGTTTTATATGAGAATAAAAACCCACCGGGTGGTGGGTTTTAAAATGTAACCTTGAATAGATCTTCAATTTCTAATTTAAATGGAATAATCTTTTTGAGCTGCTCTTTAGATCTTTGAGAAAAATCCATTATTGTAACACCCGACAACCGGTCAGTTTGAATTGCACGACGAATTAGAACACCCTCTATATCATCAGCGCAATATGATGGTTTAGGGAGTCCAATGGATACATAAAGAATGTCATGGCTTTTGTCGTAATTTAGCGTTAACTTTTTTTTACGGGCGTTCATATTTTACACCCCTACCATTAAATGTGGTTGCCTGTGTTGTCGTGCTTTTTATAGGATATGATGTAGTAACATCACCTGTTCCGGTAGAAAAATCAACTACCACCTTCATTATTGAAAGAGACCCATCGCTTGGGTGATTGCAGAGTTCAAAATAGTTATCTCTAGTATCTGGCTTAGTCTTATCTTTGAGTATATATTTAGGGTTTTCTATCACTTTCTTTACCAAGGCTTCCTGTTTATACATCTCAGGGTGACTTGTTATAATGTGTTTGTTCCATGTCCTTGATTCTAATCTAATTTCTCTACCGAGTGGGTCTGTAGTAGAAAACACAAGCACTACACCTCAGTTCGGTTTGCTTTTTGCAATTCACTTAAAAATTCTTTGTTGGGTTCTATATTAATTACTCCAAAAAGACTTTCATAGTCGCGTATATTTTGGGTAAGTGCAAGCAAGAAGGCTTTAGCATGCTGAGGGCTCATTATTATTTCAGCAACAACTTCATCAGGATTAACTGATTCGGCCTGGTTTCCGCCATTTCTATTTGCAAAGGCAAATCTTATATCAAAAACACTCATTTGCATGGCAACTTGATTTGAGTAAGCTGGTGTTACTTTAATACCTTCCATATATATTATCGCCTCCGTCCAAAATATGTTATACCCTTTCTTCATCTTATTAATAAATCCTTTAATTTTTTACAAAAACTTTCGACATAAAATAACAAAAGCCCCCATCTCTCGGCAGAGGCCTCAACCTAACTATGTACTACCCTATCACTTAATTCATCTTGCTTGGCATCATTGAACCTGTCCACCGTACTTAAATACCCAGTGATACGCCTAACCCGTCGAATATCAGATTTTGCCCAGGTCTTTACTTCTAGCTCTTCAGGGCTTACCACTGATATTTCAATAGTGGCTAATTCCTTGCCCTTTGCTTCAAGGCGTTCCTTATCTTCAGCTATTATGGTATCAATTTCCTTCTGACTGACATTTCCATTGGTAATTATCATCATAATCTACACCTCGCTTTAAATGTATTCTATCATTACAAGATTACACAAATGTTACGGAAAAATTAAAAAGTCTTCCAGAGTAGATTGGTCTATCCTTGATTTTACCCTACCAAGATGATTAAGTTATCAAAAAGTCTCTTTGCCTCCCCGGATCCCCCTCCCCTTAACCCCTTCTACTCCCGGTAGAAACCCAGCAATTCCAAGCAAAGGACAAGTAAATCCATACATCTGTGCTTTCCAACCGTATGAGATAGCGTACAGTTTAACGTATGGATTAAGCGAGGTTGGCGTATGGTTTACAGATATTCGTTTCCCCAAATTTGGGGAAGCTAACCCAATTCAAATCTGAGTTCACCTAACTGTAAACCATTTAAATATGCTAAAAAATAAAGGATGCTGCTTTAATCAACACCCTTTAACTTCTTTTTACAATGTCATCCCCGCTGCCTTGGCCACCCACTCAATGGCCTTCCAAGCAACCGAAGCAACCACCGTAACGCAACCTAGCACTGTGGTAATGTGTATCATACTAGCCACCTGCCCTTTACCCACTGCTTGGGCAATGTAACCCGCAAGCCAACCAACCAAGGCCACAAGCATAAGCTGTATTATGGCCGCACCTGGACCGCCTGGGGAGAATGTACTACCCACAACCTGCGTCAACGACGTTGCAACCGTAGCAACTGGCATAGCTTCCTTAAATGCCGCAAGCTGAACACCAATAGAGATAAAAGCACCACCAGCAAGACGCATTAACTTTCTAGCCTTCATAATACCTTTGCTATTAGGAGTAGCATACCAAGCAATTATTTGCATAAGTCCATAACCTCCTTCTTAATCCCGTCTAACAGGAACACCTTAAAGTTAAGATCCGCATTGTTCCGTTCCTTAATTAGTTGGTTAATGTGAACTGCCCTTGTCGGCGAAGTAGTAACCACTAGAATAGCTGGAAAGCAATCAGTTAATTTCACCCACCACCAGCGGCCATAGTACCCACTCTCAAAAAGCTGGTTATACTTCTCTACCTTATCAAAGGTATTACATGACCGATCTAATTCGATAAACATAAACCTGTGCTTGCATGTGACGGTATTCTTTATAGCAACAAAACCGTCCGTCCTTAAAATGCCATAGTCCTGTTCATAAGTAAAACTCTCCAACCGCTCCCACGACTTACAGGTCATGGCCAGCCATATCCTAACCCAGTTAAGGGCTAGCAGGTGTTTAATTAGCCCTGGCGGCCGATCCGGGTAGTAGGTATAAATACCGTCAACCTTTTCCCTCTGCAACCGTTTCCTTTGGTAGAGTTTTAAGAGCCGCTCCTGTGCTTTCCGTCTACCATATGTCATGCTATTAAAGAACAAAACCCGGATTTGCTCCGTATCCAATGCCCTGTATTCTTCCACTGCCCGAACCAAGCAATTATCTCGGTAATAACCTTTTGCCCTCTGGTTCAATGTCCCACCCCCTTGTTTTACCTGGCAATATTCTTTTAGCCTGGGCTAGCGGGAGAAATGCCGTCTGCACTTCCATAGTGGTAAGGCCATACTTGAATATTCCTCTACCCTTTATCCCAGGTAAATGTGCCGCTTGGCTGCAAGTCTCCCCCAATATCATCCTGCTGCTTATTTCATCCGGCACCTGATAGCACAAACGGGCCGTAAACATTGCCCTGGTATCCCCGCTAACTACCTTTGTAGATGGCCTTTGGGTAGCTGCTACCACCGATATTCCCACAGCCCTAGCAAGCCTTACAATGCGATCTATAAGATATAAAACTTCCTCATCTTTAACTTCTGCCAGTTCATCCACAACCAGCACAATAAAAGGCATATCGTCCCCACTATAGTCCTGCACCTTAACTACCCCGGCAGCCTCAAGGGTATCAATTCGCCGTTCCATTTCCCTGTTAAGGGCTCTTAATAATTTTCGCGCGTCCTGCTCCGTCCGGGTCACAAGGCAATGCTCTTTAAGGTAGGCAAATTCCAGCCGCTTTAAATCCACAATAGCAACCTTGCCCACCGGCATTAGGCTATGAATAAGTACATGAAGGAAGTTGCTTTTACCATAACCAGGGCAACCGGCCACAAGCAAATGAGGGCTTTCAGCAAGATCAAACACCTCCAATCCTCTTTGAGAATATCCAACCGGCACAGGTAAAGCCATCTTTTTATATTGCTCCGGCTCCCATTCATAGGCCACCAAACGGGGTAAAGCACCTGTCATTATGTCCATGTGTAGGTTCCCATTTGTCCGATCCATGGTCACCCATCCTTTGACGGCATCGGCAAAATAGTCCTGCCTACGTTTAATCTGACTAAAGGCTATACCTGGGGGCAACGTGAAAACTAAGTGCCATCCGTAGTCTGTTTTTCTCTTGGCTGAAATAACAGGCTTCCGGCCATCAGGTGTAACCAGCCGTAGGTTATCAATGGTATCTAGCACAGCACCTATAACCTCATTGCCCTTCCTGTGCCTCCAAAGGGAGCGGGTTAATTGGACAACCTCTGCAAGTACGTTTTTCTCTGGTTTAGAGAATAGAAACACCTCCTGTTGGTGTAGATACCTATTTTTTTGTGTATATACCTTGATGTATGTTTGTCGGCTTGTCCTTAATGCCTGGAAATAAATAACTCCTGCGTTGCCTTATTCATCCGCAGGAGTTAAAAAGAATAAATCTTCCACCCTTTGACTTGTAGCAATAGCAAGCAACAGGGCTATGGTTATACCGGGTTCATATTCGCCTCTGACTACCTGCCCTAAGTAAGTACGATTCACTCCTATTTCTTCAGCAATCTGATTTTGACTTTTTCCAGCTAATTCAAGGGCATTTTTTATGTCGTTATGAAGTAATACCTTGTCTTTTTTATAAATCCGAGGTTGCTCTTTTTTAAATTGCTTTAGCCAATCTGCCAGTATCTTCTCTAAAAAAACACTTTCAGTAAGCCTTGGATGAAGAACCTTTAAACACCTATAAACCTGGTCTAAGGTGTCAACCATATCTGATGGCAGTTTAATTTTACTAAAGTCCATTTGACTCCTCCCTCCATGTCAATGCGAACCAACCTTATGCAATGTATATGCACAATAGACATGGTAAATACTATCCTATGGAGGTGTTAAAAATGCTCTCCCTTATTTATGCTGGTAGCGGGGACTATAGCAAGGACAGCTATGACATTAACAAAGCCGCCGAACACATAGCAAAAATAACATCCGAAAAGAAAGATAAAGAAAGGGAGTAACCACTATAAAATGGACCCTATGGAATGAACACTTGAAAAAAAGTGTTTTACCCATAGGGTTCTTTTTTTGTACAATCATAGCAACAGGAGGAAGGATAAAGTGAGCAAAATTATATTTTCATCCGATGACATCAAAAAACTGGAGACAAACCCCTATGTTGCTAAGGTTTCTGAACGTTCCATCACATACACCAATGATTTTAAGCGTTTGTTCATTGACCAATACTTGAAGGGTAAGTTGCCTCGAGCTATATTTACGGATGCTGGATTCGATATTGATATTATTGGAGTAAAACGATATGAGCAGGCTGCTTACAGATGGATTAGGTCCTATAATGAAGATGGAATCTTAGGACTAAGAGATACTCGTACAGAAAATTCCGGTCGTCCACGGATTAATGAACTTTCACAAGAAGAAATTATTACCCGCCAGGAGGCAAAGATAAAGTTACTCGAGGAGCAAATAGAACTGCTAAAAAAGTTAGACAAAATCGAAAGGAGGATGGTAAACACAGGAAAAAGTCTCGCAACAAGTGATATATTGTCAATTCTCAAATTAATCTAGCTAAGATTCTCAAAATAAATTAGTGTATCCTTCCTGAAACTAGCCCGTTATTCGCAAATTAATTTAGACTTCCCTAACTAATTATCAAATTAAATTAGTACGTATCCAAGTCCGGTTTTGGGGTAAAAAGAAAACCGGGTATTTCACCCGGAATCTCACTAAATATTTAATTCATTTTGTGCATGATAAATGGCTTCTTCATCAATACTTCTTTGATTTTGGTTACAGGCGTAAATCATTGCATTAGTCAGTAAACTATTGACCACCCTAGGTATGCCATTTGAATTAGAATAAATAACTTCATAGGCTGCCTCAGTAATAATATCCTCTACCAGTCCGGCCAACCGCAGTCTGCTGTTACAATAATCTTTAATTTCTTCCTGCCTTAAGCCTTGCATAATATGCTTAACAGCAAGTCTTTGCCTAAGGGGTTTGTTAATATTTAAACCTAGCTTGTTACGTATAGGTGGTTGACCGGCTAAGATAAGGATAAATGGATTTTGTGAATCCATTTTAAAGTTAAAGATTAGCCTTAAATCTTCTAGTAGCTTGTTTGAGGCCATGTGTATCTCATCTAAGATAATTACTGGTGTTATCCGATTATCATAATACATAGAACTGATTGCCTGCTGAATCTGGCGGAACATTACCACCCTCCGATTAGCCGGTTGCTCACCAAGTTCTAGAGTTAGGGCTTGGTAAAACTCTGATAATGTAACAGTAGCCAAAGAAAAGTAACAGTGACGATAGAGGGATGGATTTAATTCAGTAACAAATTTACGCAAAGTTGTGGATTTACCTGTTCCCGGTTCTCCCGCCACTAATCCAATGCCTCTGGTTTGCTGTAAATATTTCAATCTATGTTCAAGTTCCAATAAATCTTGGCTGATGAATAGATTCTCAGTGGGTATCTCTTTGGTAAAGGGATTGAATTTAAGACCAAAATGTTGAAGGAACATTAAATATCACCAGCCTCATTAGTTTTTTTAGAAAGACTTGCAAAAGAAATGCTACTGCTGGGAATGAGAGACGATGTATCAGTGTTAGTAGGGCTGATTTCTAAATCCTCTTTTTTGCTTGATGCTGCCGGACGTCCACGTCTTTTTACTTTGGAGTTATCATAGAAATTGATCATTCGGGCTTCCCCTACAAATTTGCCACCTTGGTAGAGGGGTAATGTTCTTTGGGGAACAGACAACCATTCCGGTTCAAACCGCACCTCTACCTTGGAGTTGGCTAAACCTTGGTCAGTTTCATAAAGTACTCTGTTTACTGATAAAGTAGCATCATGGTTTACCTTGCGGCCAATACGCATTAAAAAATGTTCTCTCAATAACTCGGGGTCAGAATAAAGCTGCACCTTATGGGCTTGAGACATAAAAAAATCCAAGGGGCTTACCCCTAGGGTACTGTGAGTTTTACGATGATAATCTTCTTCAAGCCATCGCCAAAAGAGCAAATTTAATTCATCCACGCTCGTAATTTTAGTAGGATCGATGGTGGATAAAAAACGCTGGCGGACAGTAAGAAAGAACCTTTCAACTTTCCCCTTAGCGTTCGGCGTAAATGGGGCAGCATGAATTAATGAACACCCTAACCCAGCACAAAGCATAGCTAACTGATTAGTGCGATAAACCTTACCGTTGTCGGTGTAAATCATTTTGGGAATTCCTCGTCTTAGTATAGCTTCCCGCAATGCTGTACGCATAGCTGTGTAGTTCTGGGTATCAAAAAACTGACCATGAGTAACAATCCTTGAGGCATCATCTAAAAATACAATTAGGTAGGTTTGCTTTTTAGACTTACCTATCCTAATGTATGGCCCATACATAATGTCGGCTTGCCATAGCTCGTTAATCGATTGGTAAGAAAATCTTTTAAGTTCACGTTCTTTCTCCTCCGGGTCTATGCCTGCTGCTAAATCGGGATTAGCGGCCATAAACCGATAAAAGGTGGCCTTAGATAATTTGTTAGGGTCAAAGGCGCCATCTTTAACCAGTTCTTCATACAATAACACTGTGGTTAACCGAGGTTTTTCTGCTCGTTTTTTCCTGATGGCATCAGCGATTTCAAGGCTTACTTTACGACTCTTGCCTCGATCAGAGCGGTGACCAGGTTTTAAAGCCTCAATTCCACCTCGGCGGTACTCAAAGAGCCAAAATAGCAGTGTCTTTGGTGAATAACGCTTTAAGCCGTAATATGGCATATCAATGGGTTCACTGCATAGGGCTTTAAAATATTCTGTTTGATTTGTGATCTGGCCATTTAATACGGGGCTAATCAGAGAAAATCTTTTTAAAGCAATATTTTCTCTATCCTCTGTGGAAAGCACAACAAACACACCTCCGGCAATCTTTAAATTTGCGGGAGATGTTTAACCGGCTAAACTTATCCCATAGTCTGAAGGATACCATTAGTCTCTGCAAGGTACTATGCAAAAGTTCTGTTTTTTACCCATCTCTTCAAATTTTTAGAATGATTGGTTTTCTAAATGGCTAAACTAATTTTAGAGATGGGCCATAAAGGAACTGTTGCATTGTGAGAAAAACCTTGTGGAGAAGGCTTGGATTGTATTGAATCCGGATATCGCAATGTTCAGCACCCTTTTGGCCTTTTCTTTTTCTTCAATTTCATCTGGTAACTTAACCTCCGGCATTAAATGTCGTAACACTACTTGAATGAAGTTCAGGTTGCTTTTAAACCGACGTCGGTAGAACTGTAAGTGTTGCCTTTGCCAATCGACACTAGCCATTAGGGATTTAAGAAAAGATACGATATTAAATACCTGACAAATCAAGTTCGCCCAAATAAGGGCTAGGGTATATTGATAATATGGAAGGCAGAAGGATGGTAAGTAAGAAAAAGTGTGACCACATCTTGGGCATAAGTATCTCCTAATCATAATTCGTTCGTTAAAATTAATTGAAATAACATTTCGTATGTAATATCCGTATGGTCTGGGTGGGATAGGTATCCTGCAATCTGGATGCAAACAGGTTTCTGGTCTTGGAAAAGAATATGTTTTTCCGGCATTAAAGTAGTCCAGTGGAGTATCTTCAGTATAAAAAATGAGTTGCAAGTTTATCACCTCACAACTCATTGTTCCCAAGATTAATGCCATTATATTATGAGAAAAAATATCACAATAGTTTAGCCGTTACCTGATTCGTAAATTATTTAATTAGTTTATTGTTAACCCTTTCTGGCTTATATAAAATGAGGATTTACAATATATTTCAGTTAATTAACGACACCATTTCAAAATATAAAATGAAGGGTATGGTATCGTATTTCTGTGATATGTTGGGGGTTTCACGGTCTGGGTATTACAATTACTTGTCGTCTGAAGAAACTCGACAGTTACAGGAAGAAAAAGACCTCCATGCAAGGGATATGATTCTTAACGCCTATTACAAGCATGGATACAAGAAAGGCTCACGTTCAATAAAAATGGTATTAGAACAGGAATTCGAATTGGTGTTTAATAGAAAACGGATACAAAGAATCATGCGTAAATATGATATTAAATGTCCAATCAGGAAGGCTAATCCTTACCGACGGATGGCAAAAGCCACAAAAGAACATAGGGTAGTTCCCAATCTTTTAAATAGACAATTCAAACAGCGTATTCCTGGAAAGGTACTTCTAACTGATATTACATATCTTCCATTTGGTGTATCTAAAATGGCCTATTTATCAACAATTAAAGATGCTTCTACAAATGAAATTCTTTCTTATCATGTATCTGAGCGCATCACCTTAGATATTGCCACAAAAACCATTGAAAACTTGATAAATCATAACAGTGAACTACTGCATTCTGAAGCATTTGTTCATTCCGATCAAGGATGCCATTATACCAGTCCAACGTTCCAGAGGCTTCTCAAGAAATATGGTTTAGGCCAATCTATGTCTAGGCGTGGCAACTGTTGGGACAACGCTCCACAAGAATCCTTCTTTGGTCACATGAAGGATGAAATTGATTATCGAACCTGTAATACGTTTCAAGAAGTAGAAAAACTAATTGACCACTATATCAATTACTATAACAACCATAGATATCAATGGGGATTAAAAAAGCTGGCCCCTGTACAATACAGGAACCAGCTTTTAGCAGCCTAATTCTCTTTTTTAAACTGTCCTTGACATAGGGTCCACTTTAAAATTACCTGTCCCTTTACTTTAGGTATTTTTTGTCCCGTGAAGTCCCTTTTGGTGACGTGTGTCCCCAAATCGTCCCCATTATGCCACCGTTACGCAAGTTATAGAAATAAAGAAACCCAGCAAGCCTTGTGCTTACTAGGTTTAACTGGCGGGGGCACTAGGACTTGAACCCAGAACCAACGGTTTTGGAGACCGCTACTCTACCAATTGAGCTATACCCCCGTATTTTGTTACTTCCCTCAACGCAATTGTAAGTATACCAAATGTCACACCTTCCGTCAACATATATTTATTATTATTATTTATAGGAATTTTATACTTATTAAATTCTTGATTTTTCTATTATGACAGAAATAGGTAGGTTTATGCCCTCAGCCAATTGAATATTTATTTTTTTTTTGTTCATAATACTTTTGGAGAAATATTTAAAAGGAGGAATGGTCTTTTGGCTAAACCTGACGATAGAAGTGATAATGTAGAAAAACTTCAAGAGATGGTTCAAAACACTATTCAAAATCTAGAAGAAGCCCATGAAACCCTACAAAATGATTCACTAAGCCAAGAGCAAAAACAAGCTATTATAGCAAAGAATAAAAGACGCGAAGAAAGTATCGAGTCTTTTAGAAGTGAAATAAAGGATGAATATCGAGACCAACATTAAGGACCCGCTCCTGCTCACTTCAAAAAGGATAGGCAGGTGTTAATAATGGGAAGATTTATTAACTATGTACCTTCTAATAAAGACGTAGAAATAGCCACAGAATTACAACCTGAAACTCGAAAAATAAAATTAATATCACCTCAGGAATGGACCTATTGCGAAAAAGAAAAAGAACTTATTGAATTTGCTAAACGCAACACTGAATAGCAAAGAACCCGGGGATTCCCTGGGTTCTTTGCTATTTAAAGAAATAATGAGTTACTCTAAAATCCTATTAATTATGCCTGATATGTCGATAATTATGGTTGACATCACGGACATCCAAAGAATTTGAATCTGTATGAAGATGACCTCCTGAGCCTGTCAGAGTCTGATTACGATCATAAATAAATTTTAGACCCTGTAGAGTTAGGAAATGATTTACTATATCTATAGTCGAAGTTTCTTGAGCCATAATCTCTGCAAAACCACCAGTTGCAACCACCTGAGCATCTGTGCCCATTTCCTGTTTCATGCGTTTTACCAAAAATTCTACCTGCCCAGCAAAACCATAAATAATTCCAGACTGCATGGCAGTAATGGTATTTTTCCCAATAAGAGCTGCAGGCTTAGATAGTTCTACTCTTGGTAGTTTAGCTGCTTTTGTGTATAATGCCTCTGCAGATATACCAATACCTGGTGCAATGGCCCCTCCTAAATACTCTCCCTTGGCTGTTACACAACAGAAGGTGGTAGCAGTTCCAAAATCTACAATTATCAATGGTCCGCCGTAAAGGGTATAAGCTGCCACCGCATTGACAATTCTATCTGCACCAACCTCTCGAGGGTTGTCCATCTTAATATGTAGACCATTTTTAATCCCGGGTCCTACCTGAATAGGAGATAGGTTGAAATATTTTTTAGATACTAATTCTAGAATTGGATTAAGAGGTGGAACCACTGAGGAAATTATAATCCCTTCTATATCCTTCATATTAATATGGGACAAAGTAAATAGTTCTTTTAATAATACACCATACTCATCGGCTGTTCGATTTCGGTCAGTGGCC
Organism: Desulfotomaculum defluvii; assembly: GCF_054657375.1. Classification (NCBI taxonomy): domain Bacteria; kingdom Bacillati; phylum Bacillota; class Clostridia; order Eubacteriales; family Desulfotomaculaceae; genus Desulfotomaculum; species Desulfotomaculum defluvii. Next base: position 973,265 of record NZ_BAAHYV010000007.1, read on the forward strand.
AATCTCCAATTGGCAATTAAGGACTTATCCTCCAAAACTCCAAAAACGATATTGGTATTGCCTATATCTACTGCTAGAATCAAGGCTTTCCCTGCCTTTCTGAAATTGACAATTGATAATTAGGGATGTTTACAAAAATTAGCTAGCACCATGGGTTTCATGGTTAATAACCTCACTAATTTGATTCTTATCATCTACCATGACGATCCTAGGTTTGAAGTTCCTTGCTTCCTGAGCATCAATTGCCGTATAAGATATAATGATAACAATATCACCAGGCTGGACATGACGCGCTGCGGCACCATTTAGGCAAATAATACCGGACCCTGGTTCTCCCTCGATAACATAGGTTTCGAGTCTCGCTCCATTATTATTATTAACTACTTGAACCTTTTCATTAGGTAAGATTCCTGCAGCATCCATTAAATCCTTATCAATGGTAATGCTACCAACGTAATTTAAATTTGCTTCGGTTACAGTTGCCCGGTGAATCTTTGATTTAAACATAAATAAAAACAATTTTCACGCCTCCAAAACAGCGTTATCGATTAGTCTTGTGTTTCCAAAACGAACTGCCAAAGCCAACAATACCTTACCTGACAAATGTTCAATCTTAGTTAGGTTAGGCAGGGCCAATATTTCAACATAATCAACATTTGCAAGAGGTTCTTCAAGGATATTGTTTAAGACTGCAGTTCTTAATCGATTGATATCCTTTTCACCGTTGGCTACTAATTCTTGGGCTAAATTTAAACTGCGAAACAATACTAAACCTGCCTTCCTTTCCCCTGGGGATAGGTAAACATTACGAGAACTCAAAGCTAATCCATCAGGCTCTCTGATAATAGGAACATCTACGATCTCAGTGTTCATGTTTAGGTCTTCAACCATTCGTTTTATAACTAGTACTTGTTGAAAATCCTTTTGGCCAAAAAAGGCTGCATCGGGCTGAATAATATTTAATAATTTAGTAACCACCGTGGCAACACCTTGAAAATGACCAGGTCGTGACTTGCCGCACAGAGATTCACTAACCCCAGTTACATTTACATAACTGCTAAAGAACCGTGTGTACATTTCTTGTGCCGTCGGAGCAAAGATAATGTTCACCCCAGCGTCTGCAGCCAAGGTTGCATCACGGTCTAAGTCTCTAGGATAGGCTTCATAGTCTTCATTGGGTCCAAATTGGGTAGGATTCACAAATATGCTAAGGACTACCACGTCACAACGCTCTTTAGCTTGGCGAACCAGGGAAAGGTGCCCTTGATGTAAATAGCCCATGGTAGGAACTAATCCAATGCTCTTTCCCTCAGATCTTATAGTTTTTAATAATAATCTAACTTCTTCAATTGTTTTACAAAGTCTCATGGGCCACCTACCTATAAAAGTCTTAATACTTGAGTTTGCGATAAATTTAGTTACATTTAATTAATATAATTTTTTTAATTCTTCCTCTTTCATATTAAAGACGTGTTCCGGACCTGGAAAAGATTTGGCTTTAACTTCTTCTACATAGCTAGAGCAAGCCCCTATGATTTGTTCCTTTAAATTAGCATATTGTTTAACGAACTTGGGAGTAAAGTCAGAGAACATACCCAACAAGTCGTTGATAACCAATACCTGACCGTCGCAATGCACACCTGCCCCAATGCCAATGGTTGGTATTGATAGAGATTCAGATATAGTTTTAGCCAACTGTTGAGGAATGCACTCCAGTACAATGGCAAAGGCACCAGCTAGTTCGAGACTTTTAGCATCTTCCAACAGTTTTCTAGCTGCATCTCCGTCTTTCCCCTGTACCTTATAACCACCAAGTTGATGTACTGACTGTGGAGTCAAGCCCAAATGTCCCATAACCGGAATACCTGCATCGGTTATAGCCTTTACCTTATCTGCTACTTCACTGCCACCCTCTAACTTTACGGCATGGGCTAGACCTTCCTGCATAAGTCGTCCAGCATTTCTTACACTTTCCTCCCGTGAAACATGGTAAGACAAAAAGGGCAGGTCACATACTACCATAGCTCTTTTAACTCCTCTACTTACTGCACGGGAATGATGAACCATATCATCTACAGTCACAGGTACAGTGGAATCATACCCTAGAACTACGTTTCCAAGGGAGTCCCCTACCAAGATAGTATCAATGCCAGCTGCGTCAACCAAACTAGCCATTGAATAATCGTAGGCGGTTAACATTGCTATGGGTTTGCCCTCCTGTTTCATACGCCGGAAGTCGGCAGTGGTTACCCTTTTGTTCATGTTGCTCTACCTCCATAAAGATATTGTTAAGGGCTGTACCCTCCTTTGGTGTAATTCGGCCGCTTTCCATGGCCATCCCCACCGTATATAGTCCCAAATGACGGTATGCCTCCTGGGCACGCCAATCCATATTTTTTAGTGTTTTCATGTGTTTTATTACGGTCGCTCCGTCTCCTCTAGCTACTGGTCCGGTTAGAGCGGCCGCAGAACCTGACTTCATAATATTATTTAGAGTGCCTTGAACTAATGGAAAAAGGGCAGCTAAAGATTGTTCTTCGTTCAGGCCAAGTTTTTGATACATTGAAGTACTTAAATTGATGAGGGAAACCAGATAATTAGAAGCCACCACTGCAGCTGCATGATAAAGCGGTTTATCTTCAGGATTAATTATAAAATATTTTCCTTGTAAATCATCAACTAACTGCTTTGAGATTTCTAAGGCTTCCTTATCCCCTTCCAGTGCAAAACAAGATCCAGGTAGATTTTTTTTGGCACTATCCACATCTGCAAAGGACTGTAACGGGTGTACTGACACTATCCTTGCACCATGTTGTTGTAAAGGCTGCATGATGTCACTACCAAGTGCCCCACTGGTGTGGATAAATATTTGTCCTGCTCGACAGCCTCCTTTTAAGGCTATCATACTGGCAATGGATGCGATCTCCCTGTCTGTGGTAGTAATAAAAACTAGATCTGCTAATCTAGCAGCTTCAGATGCTTGACTATATCTTCTGGTCTGAAGTTTCTCTGCAAGGATATCAGCAGAGGAAGCAGTTCTACTAAAAACTCCAAGTGGAACATAGCCCCGTTCCTTTAGAAGGATACCCAGAGCACTACCTACTTTACCGGCTCCAATAATTACAAAGGAAGGTTTACTTTTCATAAAATTCCTCCCAACTTGAGATCAATTCCTGGGGTAAACCTTGTCTACTAAACAACAAAAACCCCCCGAAGACTCAAGAGGTTCTCATATCCACACCCCCCGTCTCGGTCCATCCGGCTCCAAGCGGAAAAACACCTTATAGTTATGTTTCTTAATTCATGGTTAGGTGCAGTTCCCATTAGGATACTACCCGTCGGTACCATAATTTTTTACCTGCCTTTTATTGGTCTTTCCTCTTTTAACATTAACATTGCGTGAGGAAACAAATTACCAACGTATAAATAGCTGATAATGCAATTATTGTACCAAAGTTGTCACTATTCTGGTAAACCCCAAATAACTACCATATAAATCATATCAGTTTGAAACCTAGTTAACAATAGTTGTAATACAGCAACGTCCATAATCAATATCCATGCCATATATTATTTAAATACCAGTGTTTACTATATAATAAATTTGGCTATTATGCTATGCACCAGGCATTTGAAGGATAATTTTGAATTTTCAAATCTTACACAAAAGTTAAAATTATATTATTAGTCCTCATTTAGACTGTTGCTTATTCGCAACAGTTTGTTGCATATTTACACTTTATTAAATAATTTTGTGTTATAGTTTATTAGCTTTAATAGAGAAACAGTGGATATCCACTGTTTCTCATAATAAATTCTATATATTAGATTTTTGTATAGAATTTTCGGAATACTCTAAATATTACATTGATGCAGATGTTGGAGCTTTTTCTTGAACTAGTGGTTTGCCGAGAGGAATGATAGTTCTTCCATAAACAGTATTAAGAACAACACCCCAAGCTGTATATAAACCAAAGATACCAGCTAGACCCAATCCATTACCAGATACTACTTTCCATGTGCCGCTAAGAACTCCCATATCCATGAATGCTACTACTGGAACGGCTACATCAAGACATAATACTGCTAATAATAAACTTAATGGTGACTTAAAATATCCAGGTGTCCAAGTTACTAATGCTATTGAAAGGGCCAACCATGCCCAACCATCTATACGAGTATCTAGCGTCCAGCCGTTTTGTGCTGCAAAAAATTTAAAAATCAACTCAAGTCCAGTTACAAACATAAAGAAAGCAGAGAAGAAAGTAAATATATTACCACCGACTATATTACCATGGTTTAATTCCATAACACCTACAATAACTTGCACGATAAATCCGCCTAATAGCCAAATACCGAGTAAGGGTACAGCACCAGCTTCTACTTTACCAGTGTGCATAGCGTAGAATGTAAAACAGGCCATTGCAAGGGCAACCAAACCAGCGGGACCTGGGTTTGCCGGTCCGTGTCCGTGAGACATGTAAAAACCTCCTTCAAAATTACAAATTAGTTCGTTTGGACTTTACAAAATCGTAGACTTGATAACCTCCCCCTTTCCATATATTAAATTTAAGGTACTTTAAATATTAGTGATTTTAATTAGTAGCCGGCCCTAATATTGGGTCGGCTACTAAAGTAAGTCATTATTATAATATTTAACTTAATTATCTTTTATTGCTTTTACGCCAAATGTTCATTTTTTGGGCTTCTTTAATTAATTCATCTCTGAATTCTGGATGTGCTACTGATACCAAAGCTTCTGCTTTTTCCCAAGTGCTGCGTCCCTTTAGATTAACAATACCAAACTCTGTAACAACGTAGTTAGTTATGGCACGATGGGTAGTTACTATAGATCCTTCTGTAAGCATTGGACGTATACGGGACCTTAAGGTGCCGTCCTTTGCTTTAAAGGTGGAGGAGAAACACAGGAAGGCTTTACCACCCTTGGAGAAATATGCACCTTCTCCAAAATCTAGCTGACCACCAGTACCACTGATATGTCTTGGGCCGGCTGATTCAGAACAAGCCTGACCAAATAGATCCATTTCAATGATGTTGTTAATAGCAACAACTTTATCATTTTGTGATATTATATGGGGATAGTTGCAATAATCAACAGGATAGGTAGCAATCATTGGATTTGCATGAACAAAGTCATATAATGACTGGGAGCCTAAACCAAAGGTAAAGACTATTTTACCTTTATCAATATTCTTTTTCTTACCGGTAACACGACCTGCTTTTACCATATCAATCATGCCATCCACAAGCATTTCTGTGTGCAAACCTAAATCCTTTAAATCTGAATCTGCAATTGCTTTACCCACGGCATTAGGCATACCGCCAACGCCCAGTTGGATAGTAGCCCCATCTTCAATCAATGGGACAATGTAACTAGCAATCTTTTTATCAAGTTCCGAGATTGGAGCCGATGGAATCAAAGGCATCGGAGAATCATGTTCAACGATGTAGTCAACTTCAGAAATATGAATACACTCTTCATTTCCACCCAAGGCCTTAGGCTGATGTTTATTTACTTCTAAAATTACTACCTTAGCTTTATCTAACATTCTTTTAGTAGATGAGTTTTGTAAACCAAAGTAAAAGTAACCATGTTCATCCATAGGCGAAGCCTGAGTCATACCTACATCTACCTGACAATCACGTTCGTAAATGACGGGAAGTTCTCTAAATGTCATAGGTAGATAATGGCAAAGGTTTTGATCACAAAGTTTCCTATCTATTCCACTGCAATGCCAACTCATAAAATTAAATGATTCTGCTTCAGGATCAACTTTAACAATTTCAGGAACTCCTGAAACCCGCATGAGACTTCTAACTTTAACATCTTTTAATTCTTCTTTTCTAGCAGCAAGAGCTTTATCTAAAGCTATAACTTCACCAGCAAATTGACCATAATCAATCCAATCGCCGGACTTAATTACTTTAACAGCTTCATCAGCTGAAACCAGTTTGCTTTTGTACTCATCCATAAGTGTACTCATGGTAATTCTCCTTTTATATATATTTAATACTACCAAATTTATTCTATTTTGAATAGTCAGTTAGTTAAGTATATTCTGTTATTTAATATATTTGTAATATTTAATGATTTATATTTTATTGAAACGACTAGAACAAAAGATCTAGTCGTTTCAATAATTAACCAAAAAATTTACCTAGCAACAATAAGAGCTTGACCCATACCGCCACCTATGCAAAGAGTAGCTAGACCGTAACGTGAATCTTTGCGCATCATTTCATATAGTAAAGTTACTAAAATACGAGCACCGCTGGCACCTACTGGGTGACCGATAGCAATGGCACCACCGTTAAGATTTAACTTATCAGTGGGTAATTCCAAATCTTTTATAACAGCCAGAGATTGAGCAGCAAATGCTTCGTTGGCTTCAATAATATCCAATTGATCCACAGTCATGCCTGCTTTAGCCAAGGCTTTCCGGGTAGCAGGAATGGGACCTAGACCCATAACGGCTGGGTCAACACCGCCAGTACCTCCAGCTATAATGGTAGCTAAGGGCTTTAAGCCTAGTTGGTCAGCTTTCTCTCTAGACATAACAACCAGAGCAGCTGCCCCATCATTAATACCAGAAGCATTACCAGCTGTCACAGTACCATCTTTCTTAAAGGCAGGCTTTAATTTAGCCAATCCTTCCAGAGTAGTTCCGCGTCTTGGGAATTCATCAGTATCAAATACTTTTGGGTCACCTTTCCTTTGTGGAATCATAACAGGAACGATTTCATCCTTGAATTTTCCACCATCAATGGCTGCGATAGCTTTTTCTTGGCTGGCTAAGGCAAATTTGTCCTGAGCTTCCCGGGTTAAGCCATAGCGTTCAGCAATGTTTTCTGCTGTAATACCCATATGATAATGATTAGTAGCACAAGTTAAGCCGTCTTTTACCATGGTGTCAACAATTTTTCCATCACCCATACGTAAACCATAGCGAGCTTTTTCAATTGTATATGGTACTATGCTCATATTTTCAAAACCACCGGCCACAACGATATCTGCTTCACCTACCATAATATCATTGGCAGCCATGGCCACTGTCTTCAGACCTGATCCACAAACTATATTTACAGAATAGGCTGGTATTTCATAAGGAACACCTGCTTTTAAAGAAGCTTGACGGGCTGGGTTTTGTCCTTGTCCTGCCTGGATAACGTTGCCTAAGATTACCTCATCAACTTGCTTTGCATCCAAACCTACACGACCTAGGGCTTCCTTAACAACGATGGCACCTAAATCAGAGGCAGGGATATTACTTAGGCTACCTCCAAAACTTCCCAATGCTGTCCTTACTGCACTGACGATAACAACTTCCTTACTCATAATAATCAAACCTCCATTTTTTATTTATTCTGAATTATTGGATTGGGAGCTACTTTAAAATTCAAGGAATTTTTAGTATAGACATGTTGTTAAGTGAGATGATTTTAGGAAAAGTTGTTGCATTTAATCGAATTCGTATTAATATGAATTATTTGAATTGTTTTGCAAATAATTATTTGATTAATTCTCTTAGAAACCTGCAAAAAACAGGTTCTAAGAGAATTAATTTTTTAATTAGTAAACTACATTTTAAAGAATGCTACTTTTATAGAGCTTCCTTTAGAATTTCACTAATATCTTTAACTACTAAAACTTCGTCCTTATTTAGGTTTTTAACGCTATCTTCCATCATTACTACACAATAGGGGCAGGCAGTAACCAGAACATTGGCCTCTTTTTGAGCAGCTTCATCAACTTTAAAATCAGAGAAGCGCTGCCCTGGTTCAGTTTCCATCCAGATACGTGATCCACCACCACCGCAGCAGAGGCTATCATTTTTGGATTTATCGAATTCTATTGTTTCAAGACCTGAAACTTGGGCTAATAGATCTCGAGGGGCATCAAATATTTTGCTATGACGTCCTAGGTAACAGGGTTCATGATAGATTACTTTTTTAGCTTCAGTGTTACCAAAGGATAGTTTACCTTCTTTTACAAGGCTTTCAAGTAGTTCTGTGTAATGAAAAACTTCAAACTCGCCACCAAACTCTGGGTAATCGTTTTTAAAAGCTGATAAACAGTGCGGTGAGGTTGTAATAATCTTTTTCACACCATTGTCTTTAAATAGTTTAATGTTGGCTTCTGCCAGCATGGAAAATTCACTTTCAGCACCAATCTTACGAATGGATTCTCCGCAACACTGTTCTTCGTTGCCGATAATACCAAAGCTGACGTTTGCTTTTTTAAGAATTTCAGCGATAGAACGGGCTATTTTTTGACTTCTACCATCGAAAGCCGAGGTGCAGCAGACAAACAAAAGATACTCTGTGTCAGGAGTAAATTTGGGGACATCTAAATCCTTGGCCCAAGCGTCTCTTTTTTCTCTAGGCTGAGACCAAGGGTTACCTTGACTATTAATGCTACCAACTGCTGCCTTTAAGTTCTTGGGAATGCCACCTGTTTCACCGATTACACTACGCATAGCTCGTACTACGTCAGTGATTTTTACTCCGCGAGGACAACGGGTAACACAGTGTCCGCAGGTTGTGCAAGCATATAGTATATCGTCAGTCTCATAACCATCTATACCCATCCTGCCCTGATAAATCATTTTGCGAATATTAAAGTGACTTTTTTCCTCTAACCTACCCCAAGGACAGGTGCCGGCACAGGTTCCACACTGCATGCAAAGATTAATATTTTCGCCACCCATCTCAACAATAGCATCTCTGACTTCTAAAAAATAAGGTGCTGCTTCACTCATAACTTCTCTCCTCCTACATGTCAAAATGTTTAGGAAACTATGTGGTTCCTAGTATCCAATAGTAGCTACGTCCCAAATAGATACTATTGAAAAAATCCCTATATGTATACATTTCTGTATAGGGTACGTACTATAACTGACATCCCCGTATTACTATAATTGGTATAATAAGGCCAGAGTGGTCTTTTGCAAGATTCAGTGACTAAAATCTATATTTTAAAAGGGGCAAAATATATATCATACCTCTGAATTTTTATTATGTGAATAAAATAACAGAGGAGTGTATTCATAATCATAATTATTCTTGTTTAAACTAATCCAAAATTAAAAACAAAAAATTATTAATAAAATACTAAGAATTCGGGTAGAGTAACGAAATCGTTACTCTACCCTCATAGGTCTTATTATCTCAAGAGGCTAGCGGCAATAACGATACGTTGAACTTCACTGGTACCTTCATAGATCTCAGTAATTTTGGCATCACGCATCATGCGCTCAACAGGATACTCTCTGGTATAACCATAGCCACCGAAGATTTGAACGGCTTTGGTGGTAACTGCCATAGCAGTTTCAGCAGCATGTAATTTAGCCATTGCAGATTGCTTACTATAAGGCACTTTGGCATCTTTCAGATATGCAGCTTGATATACTAACAATCTAGCAGCTTCAATTTGAGTAGCCATGTCAGCTATCATCCAAGCAATACCTTGGTTTGCGGAAATAGGCTTGCCAAATTGCTCACGAATTTTACTATATTCTACTGCAGCGTCTAAAGCGCCCTGAGCAATACCTAAAGCTTGGGAGGCAATACCAATACGGCCGCCGTCCAAAGTCATCATAACTTGTTTGAAGCCAGCACCCAGTTCTCCTAACAGGTTTTCTTTAGGAATTCTGCAGTTTTCAAATACTAATTCGTAGGTTGCGGATGCACGAATACCCATTTTATGTTCTTTTTTACCAAAGCTAAAGCCAGGGGTACCTTTCTCAACGATGAACATGGAAATACCTTTAGCTTTTTTCTCTTTATCGGTAACTGCAATTACGATATAGGTATCAGCATAGTAACCGTTGGTAATAAATATTTTGTTACCATTAATTACCCACTCATCACCATCTAAAACAGCGGTGGTCTTTTGACCAACAGCGTCAGAACCAGCACCAGGTTCAGTTAAACCAAGAGCACCAATTTTTTGACCATTGGCTAGAGGAACTAAATATTTTTTCTTTTGTTCTTCAGTACCAAAGGCATAAATGGGCCATGCACAAAGGGAAGTATGAGCGGAAACAAGAACGCCACTGGAAGCACAAACGCGGCTTAATTCTTCAACAACGATTGCATAGCTAAGGTTATCCATGCCAGCGCCTTCGTATTCATCAGAGAAAGGAACACCAGTCAGGCCTAATTCAGCCATTTTACCCCATAAGCTCCAATCATACTGTTCATTCTCATCCATTTCAGCAGCTTTGGCTTTAATTTCGCCCTCTGCAAAGTCACGAACCGCTTTACGAAGCATTTCTTGCTCTTCAGTTAGTGTAAAATTCATACATTTTTCCTCCTCTATTTAACTTTTTTCCACGACAGGCGGTTTATATATACAGTGTATAAAACTACACTGTCGATAGACATTTTAACTATTTTGAAATTAGGAATTTCATTGGTAATTAACCAATGAAATTCCTATTTTAAGTTAATGATTATTTACCAACAAAACTTGCCTTTCTCTTTTCCACAAAGGCAGTCATACCTTCTTTTTGGTCAGCAGTTGCAAAGCACAGACCAAATACTTCTGCTTCATAAGCCATGCCTTTATCAACATCCATTTCCAAGCCTTGATTAACTGCAGCTTTGGAAAGACGTACAGCTACTTGGCCCTTGGAAGCTATCTTACCCGCCATTTTTTTGCAGAATTCAAGGAGTTGATCTTCTGGAACTACATGGTTAACTAAACCAATACGATGAGCATCTGCAGCACCAATTACATCAGCTGTAAAGATTAATTCTTTTGCCCGTCCTTTTCCTACTAAACGGGGCAGTCTCTGGGTTCCAGCAAAACCGGGAGTAATACCAAGCCCTACTTCGGGTTGTCCAAACTTACTTTTTTCTGAGGCTACTCTTATATCACAGGACATTGCTAATTCACAGCCACCACCCAGTGCAAAACCATTGATAGCTGCAATAACTGGTTTCTCCATATATTCTAGCTTTTTGAATACTTCCTGACCTAGAATGCCAAAATTACGGGCTTCAAGGGCAGACATTTTTTGCATAGCAGTGATATCAGCACCAGCCACAAAGGCTTTATCTCCAGCACCTTTAAGGATTACAACGAAAATCTCGTCGTCAGCACTGATTACATCTATCGCCTGACCAAGATCCTTAAGAACATCTGGATTCAAAGCATTGAGTGCCTTTGGACGGTTGATGGTCAACAAAGCAATATTGCCTTCTTTTTCAAGGAGAAGAGTATTAAATTCCATTAAGTTGACCTCCTGAATTATTTATTGTACTCGTAGAAACCTTTGCCAGACTTGCGACCTAACCAACCAGCTTTTACATATTGACGAAGCAGTGGGCAAGGACGATACTTGGAGTCTCCATAGCCTTCATGCAGAACGTTCATAATGGCAAGTACAGTGTCCAAACCAATAAGGTCAGCTAATGCAAGGGGTCCCATAGGATGGTTCATACCAAGTTTCATAACTTCATCAATACCTTCGGGAGAAGCTACACCTTCGTAAACACAGTAAATAGCTTCGTTAATCATCAATTGAAGTACACGGTTTGATACGAAACCAGGAACGTCATTAACCTCAACGGGAACTTTGCCTAGCTTAACGCTCATTTCTTCAATGGTCTTGTAGCATTCATCGGTTGTGGCAAGACCACGGATAATTTCAACCAATTTCATTACTGGTACAGGGTTCATGAAGTGCATACCGATTACTTGAGCTGGACGTTTGGTTGTTGCAGCGATTTCAGTGATTGGTAAAGAAGAGGTGTTAGTTGCTAGAATTGCATGGGGGGGACAAATTTGATCTAATTCAGAGAAAATTTTTGCTTTAATGGACATATTTTCAACTGCAGCTTCAACTACTAAATCGCAATCAGCAGCATCTTGAAGACTAGTTGAAGGAATAATACGAGCAAGAATAGCATCCTTCTCTTCAGCAGTCATTCTGCCCTTATCAACGTTACGGGTCAAATTCTTTGTAATATTTTTAATGCCTCTTTCAACAAATTCTGGAGCTATATCGTTTTGAACAGTAATAACACCAGCCTGAGCGAAAACCTGTGCAATACCACTACCCATTTGGCCAGCGCCAATTACCATTACCTTTTTAATTTCCATGATTGTCCTCCTCTACTAATAACTAGTATTTAATGGTGGTTCATTCCACCTTAATCATCATTGCATCACCTTGAGCTGCTCCGCTACAGATGCAAGCAATACCATAACCGCCACCACGTGCTCTTAGGGCAAAGACTAAGTGCATCAATATACGGGCACCAGTGGCACCAATTGGATGTCCATAGGCAATGTCTCCACCATCAACATTAACTCGATTTGGATCCCAGCCTGCAATCTTACCACTGGTCAGAGCTACTGCCGTAAAGGCTTCGTTGGCTTCAATTAAAGCGATATCATCGATAGTCATGTTATTTTGTTTTAGGAGTTTGAGCGTTGCTAAACCAGAAACCGTAGCTATGTATCTAGCTTCTTGAGAAACTTCGGCATGACCTACAATAGTGGCCAAGGGTTTGATCCCCAGTTCATCAGCCTTTTCTCGGGCCATCAGTACTAGAGCTCCAGCACCATCGTTAACACCAGGAGCATTACCAGCAGTAACTGTACCTTTTTCATCAAATATCGGCGGCAAATTCGCCAACATTTCCATGGTAGTTTCTGGTCTGGGACCTTCATCTGTATCAATAATGGTTAACCCATATTTGCCAAGGATTTCTACTGAAACAATTTCTTCTTTTAATCGTCCTGCCTTAATTGCTTCAGACGCATACAATTGACTACGTAAAGCCCACTCATCCTGTGCTTCCCTACTTAGACCAAATTCACTAGCTACTTCTGAAACGTGAATAGCCATATGTCGATCATAGAAGGAACACCATAGTCCATCATTAATCATGAGGTCTTTTACTTTCTGATCCATCATACGAGCACCCCAACGCATCCCAGGAAGAAAATATGGGGCATTACTCATACTTTCCATACCACCGGCTACCGCAATATCAATCTCACCTAAGCGGATAGCTTTATCAGCTAATGAGACCGAAGTCAAGCCAGAAGAACAAACTTTATTTACTGTGATGGAAGGAACTTCCCAAGGAAAGCCTGCTTTACGAGTTGCTTGACGGGAAGTAATCTGACCGCAACCACCCTGAAGAACTTGCCCCATATATACATAATCTATATGTTCTGGGGATACACCAGCACGTTTGACTGCCTCAGCCATTGCAATTCCGCCTAAATCTACGGCCTGAAGTGTCTTTAAAGCACCGGCAAACTTTCCAAAGGGTGTACGAGCAGCACTAACAATTACTGTTTCCTTCATCAAACTACACTTCCTTAGTCAAGAATGTCCCATTCATAGACATAAGAGCCCCGCAGATTAATATCCGGCGGGGCTCTAGGCTCTCATCACAGATCTTTTTTATGGCTTGTAATTTAAAACTAGTTATTTGATACCTGCCGTCTCACAGGAGTACTCTTTACTAGCTTCTGAGAGACTAGCATATTATGAAGCTTGTTTGTTTGTCCACACCGCGGGCATTTTATCTCCAGTACCTGACAATCACGGTACCTCGCTAATAGTTTCTGACATTTTGCGCAACGGAAATCCTGCAACCTCCGCTCACTCCTTTTTAGCTAATTTATTGAGGTAGTCTAATACACGTACTTACTTAAATAAATGCCACGCGGGAACGTTGAATTAAGCTAGAAGTTTCTTAAGTTCTTCTTTGAGTAGGGGTACAACTTCAAAAAGATCTCCTACGATACCATAATCAGCTACCTTAAAGATGTTAGCCTCAGGATCCTTATTGATAGCTACGATGCATTTGGAGGAGCTCATACCTGCTAAGTGTTGGATTGCACCGGAAATACCACAAGCAATATAGAGGTTAGGAGATACTGTTTTACCAGTTTGACCAACCTGTTGAGCTTGGGGATACCAACCAGCGTCTACCACTGCACGTGAACAACCCACAGCAGCACCAAGGGTATCAGCAAAATCTTCAAGCAACTTCATGTTTTCAGGACCTTTAACACCGCGACCAGCAGAAACGATAATGCTTGCCTCTGTAAGTTCTGGACGAGAGGAAATTGCCATTGCAACTTCTTTAACAACCTGACGAATATCTCCGGTTGCTTCTACACTTACTACCTCAGCTTGTTTTCCAGCTTGGGGCTCATTAATTGCCAACACGTTTGGACGCATAGCAGCAACTACTGGACGAGCTTCAGGGCAGGAAGCTGTTACAAAGGCTTTACCAGCATAGATAGGACGATCAAATACTAACTGACCACCGTCAACCTTAACACTTACGCAATCTGAAACCATACCAGTTTCCAAACGTTGAGCTAAAGAAGCACCCAGGTCACGACCTACGGCTGTATATCCAAAGAAGATAGCAGTGGGATCATTAGCTTTTGCTAAATCCGCCAGTGTGCTTACATAAGCATCATTTGTATATTCAGTTAATTTATCGTTATCAGCTACGAAAACTTTGTCTGCTCCATACTCACCAAGGGCAGCAGCCAGACCAGTAACATCTTTACCAAATAACACAGCACATAGTTCTTCTCCTAGGCTGTCAGCTAATCCACGACCTGCACTTAATAATTCATAAGTAACTTTTTTGATTTTGCCATCACGTTGTTCTGCAAATACCCAAATACCTTTTGCCATTGGCCTTTCCCTCCTTTATATTACTTTTGCTTCTTCGCGCAGAAGTTTTGCTACTTGACTAGCAGCTACGGCAGGTTCTTCTGTAATAACCTTTCCTGCAGCTCTGGCTTCTGGCATGTAGATATTTAAGGTTTTTACTTTTGCTGCTACAGCTGCAGCATCCAGACCTATGGCACCTAAATCAACTTTGTCAATTTTCTTTTTCTTAGCCTGCATGATACCCTTCATGGATGGGTAGCGAGGCTCGTTTAAGCCTTTCTGACAAGTTACAACTGCTGGTAGAGGAACTTCTATGATAGCAGTACCACCATCTATTTCGGTAGTAGCAGTGGCTTTTCCGCCAGCAACTTCCAACTTGATTGCTAAGTTGACTAAAGGAACATTTAAACCTTGGGCTACACGGCTAGCTACTTGGGCAGAACCATCATCAATTGCTCTCCAACCAGCTAATACTAGATCATATTCCATACCGCCAATAGCTTTTGCCAATGCAGCGGCTACGCCATACTCATCAGCATCAGCCAGAGCAGCATCTTCAATTACATAACCTTTATTGGCGCCCATGGCTAGGGCTTGACGTACAGTTTGCTCAACAGCTGAACCTACAGAAACGACTGTCACTTCACCTTTATTGGCTTCTGCAATTTTCAGGGCCTCTTCAATGGCAAACTCGTCATAGGGGTTAATAATTTGGGTGATACCGTCACTGTTAATTTTACCATTAGCAATTTTGATAGCTGCTTCGGTATCAAAGACTTGTTTAAGTAACACTAAGATTTTCATACGCACCCTCCTTTTTACTTATATAAAATTATGAGCGTTATTTTGTTTTAGGCTCATAATTTTAGAACATTTTTAGTACTCTTATGACATTATTCTTTGCAATTTTCATACCAAGGTTGTCCCTATTGCTACCAACCCAAGCATACTAATGTTTTTGCAGAAATATTCGTTAAATTAGCTTGTTACTCATTTAGCAAACGTTTCTTATTCGCAACAGTTTGCCGGTTTTTGATTATTTCTATTTGCTGCAATAGAGAAAAGATTTAGTCATTTTCGTTGTATGAAACCAGCTTAAAAAGACCTTTGTTTATGAATTTCATATATTCAAAAAAGTCTTAAAACGGTTCTGGAAATAACTAATTACTTATAGAAAAAATATTCCTACTACAATTGAACCCCCTTTCGTCTGTTTCCCTAATGCAACAAAAAATGTAATTATGCAACATACTCAAGAAATAGATTATTCAAAGGTAAATTGTAGAATCTAACTAGTTATCGATATAAGGGTGTAGTTTCACCCTTATATCGATAAGATTTTACTGGAGGTTCCTTTCAACCAGTTCAGCAAGATCAAAAGCTCTTACTTTTTCAGTTGCTTCTTTATCTTTAATACCATCTTCCATCATAGTTAGACAGAATGGACAGTTAGTTGCTATGATCTCAGCATTTGTTTCTAAAGCCTGTTCAGTACGCATAACATTAATTCTTGTTCCATGTTCTTCTAACCACATCCGTCCACCACCGGCACCACAACAAAAGCCCTTGGTTTTGTTTCTGGACATTTCAACTAAATTGATTCCTGGCAGTGTACTAATAATTTGTCGGGGAGCTTCGTATTCATTTTGGTAACGACCCAAGAAACAGGAATCATGATAAGTAATCTTTTTGAGAGCATCAGCTTGTTTAAACTTTAATTTACCTTGTTTAATTAATTGGCTAATTAACTGAGTGTGGTGTATTACTTCATAATTTCCACCAAATTGAGGATACTCGTCCTTCAATACTGTTAGACAGTGTGGGCAGGTAGTAACGATTTTCTTAACACCATAACCGTTTAGAGCTTCTATATTACCGTTAATTAATTCTTGAGCTAAATATTCATTTCCTAAACGCCTTGCGGAGTCACCACAACATTTTTCTTCTGGACCAAGAATTGCAAAATTAACTCCTGCTGCTTTCATAATTTTAACTAAAGAGGTTGCTACCTTTTGACTACGATCATCAAAGGCACCAGCACATCCGGTGAAGTAAACTATATCAACGTTACTATCATCACTTAACAATTTAACATCTAAATCCTTAGCCCAATCACCCCTGGAGTTCCAGCCAACACCCCATGGATTGTAGTTACGTTCCATATTTGTAAAGGCCAACTGAGCCTCTGCTGGAAAATCACTTTCCATAAGTACAAGGTTTTGTCTCATTTGAATAATCTTAGGAACATGCTCGTTCATTACTGGGCATTGCTCCATGCAGCTAGCACAGTTGGTGCAATCCCAAATTTCCTCTGGGCTAAAGACATCCGGCACCAGGTTCTTTTCCAAAACTTCACTGGTAGCAGCAGTTTCCTCAGCAACTAAATCTGAGATAGTTGTAGTTCCTAATCTGGGTCCCATAGCCTTTGCTGTCTCATCAACATGTAGTCTCAGTTTATGAATTAAGTGTTTTGGTGACAGATGCTTACCACTAAGATAAGCTGGGCAGTTAGCTTGACAACGTCCACACTCTGCACAAGCATAACCTTCCATTAAATCTTTCCAAGTAAAATGTTCTAATTTAGCCACACCATATTGTTCAACACTCTCATCTTCAAAGTTGATGGGCTGAATCATGCCTCCCCTAGGCTTTAAGGTACGGAAAAAGATATTTAAGGGTGCAAAAACAGGGTGTACGTGGGGTGAATAACGGAAAAATACCATAAACCCAGATGCAAATATTGTACTTACCCAGAATGAAACTTGATATCCAGTTGCCAAGCTAGATTCGGACATACCACTAAACAAATTTGCAAAAAATGAAGTAAATGGAGCTAAGGCATATACAGTATTTTGTTCCAGTGCTGCTTTAAAGCCAGACCCTACGAATACAGAAGCTAGCAATATTGTCAGACCACTAACCATTATCAAGATTAAGTTTTCTGCTGGAGTACCAAAGGCCTCGGGTTCCAGTCTTTCAACTTTTGATACCCAACGACGCCAACCCGAATACAATATTCCTATAATTGCTATAATTCCGAATATATCGGTCAATAAATAAAATACAGAATTATTACTAACAAAAGGAATTACAATACCGGGAAATAATGATGATAACATAAATTCTACAATTCTCAAACCAGCTATTGAAGCACCGCCAAAGATCATGATGTGCATAATGCCACCATCTGCTTCGTTTAGAACCCTTTTTTGTCCTAAAACATTTACTAAAACACCCTTTAACCTTTCTTCAATATTATCCATTCGGTCTTCTTTCTTGCCTAAATAAGCTGCATTAAGTCGTTCTTGTATGCCTTTGACCATATTAAAAATTCCAAAGGCAATTATAGCAGCGAAAACAAGAATTTTAATTGGACTCATATCTACCTCTCCCTTCAATATTTATTTATTAAGAACCTAATAAGTTCTTAACAAAACTAAATTATTGCAATCTTCATACCAAGATTGTCCTACCCAGTGTTTAATCCGACAAACCAAGGATTTTAGCTAATTAAATAATCATAGTGTTTGCAACATTCATAACAATAGTAGCATTTTCTCAACAAGACCAATGACACACGCATTTTTATTTAATTCAATAGTCTCAAAAGTTATCAGTTTTGGCATAACATATTCACCAAATTTACGAGAGATTAGCCGTTATTATTAAAATATTTACAAAAATCATAAAATTAAGTCTTATACAAAAACAAAGATCGCTTTTCATCCTTAATTGCCAGTATAAATCGCCTTGTAATATTTGTTTCTAAATTACAACAAGATATTGCATTTTAGAAACAAATATTTATTTACAAGGCTTTGGAAATTCCATACTTAGCGGCCTTACGAACAATTGTCGATGCATCTACCTTTAATACTTTAGCCATCTGCCGTGTTGTTCTGCACTCTGCATAGGCCCTTTCCAATACCTGTCTTTCTACACTTTCCACAGCATCCTTAAGGGGCATTAGACCTGAAACTTGTACATTTAAACTCTCTAAATTACCCCCTCCTAAATTTGACGGTAAATCATCCTTCGTAAGTATATCCCTAGAAGTTACTACGACTAATCTTTCTATTAAATTCTCTAATTCTCTAACATTACCTGGCCAATCATACCTCATGAGGACATCAATCATGTCTTGGGAGATCCTCTTATTAAGTTTATATTTTAGATTAAACATTAGAACAAAATGTGTGATCAATGCAGGAATATCTTCTTTTCTTTCCCGCAGCGGCGGGACATTAACCGGCACAACATTCAAACGATAATATAAATCTTCCCTAAACTCTTTATTCTGCACCATCTCTAGTAAATTTCGATTAGTGCCAGCTAGTATTCGAGCATCAATTTTAAGGGGTTTTTCTCCCCCTACCCGAACTATTTCTCGACTTTGCAAGACTCTGAGAAGTTTTACCTGTAGATTAAGTGGTAAGTCACCAATTTCATCCAAAAATAATGTTCCACCCATAGCTAATTCAAAATATCCAGCTTTACCTTGTTTTTTAGCTCCTGTAAAGGCCCCATAATCATAACCAAAGAGTTCCGACTCCAATAAATTTTCTGGTATAGCTCCACAATTTACCTTGATAAATGGGCCATCATTTCGTGCACTGTTTTTATGTAACGTTTCAGCAATTAGCTCTTTACCAGTTCCAGATTCACCAGTTATTAAGATCGTTGAATCTACTTTTGCCAGTCTCATAATAAGACCCATTAAATCCTTCATTTTAGCTGAGTGAACTACCATTTTTTCTGAACCTGCATAACGTAAAGTACGTAATTGTTTTTCATAATGTAAGCTTAATCCCCGCGCTTGTTCCAATTCTTGTTTTAGCATATTAAGTTCAGTAATATCACGGACGTTACAAACAACTCTAAAAATTGCCCCATTTCTATCAAAAACGGGATTACCTGTAGCTAAAGTTGTCTTACCGCTCTTATTTTGTTGGATAATTGTTACTGGCTCTTTGTGTTCTAAAACCAAGGCAGTTACAGATTCAGATACAATTCCTTCCTTTATTATGTCATTGATATGTCGTCCTAAAAAGACCGAACTGTCTACTCCTGTTATACGTTCGTAGGCTTTATTAACTCGAAGAGTAAAACCATCACCATTTGTTATATATAGTCCATCGAAAGAAGATTCAATAATTGCATCTAATTCCTGGTTTAGCTCCTTAACATACTTTAATTCTCTAGATACCCTCTCCAATTCAGAAAAATGTTGAAACACTGCCACAGCCCCAATGATTTTATCTTTCATCTTAATTGGTGAGATGTTGGAAATAAAGCAGTGATTATTTAACATAATCTTTTGCATATGTTCTTCTTTACCTGTTTGAATAACATCCATCATGCCACTATTTGGGAATAACTCATTAATATTTTTACCCTTGACATCTTTAGCGGTCAGTCCAAGAAATCTTTCAGCTGATTGATTGAATACCTTGATGTTTCCCTCTTCATCTACAGAGACAATTAGGTCATAGATAGCGTTGATTATTGTATCAAGTTCACATGAAATACCCCTGTAAAAATCCATGAAAACACTTAATAAATCAGTGCGGGTTATCATGCCAATTACTTGGTTGTGTTCCACTATAGGCAACCAACCTAAATCTTGTATTAGGTTACTATCCACTTCATCATCCGGATGGCCAATACTGACTTCAAGACCCATCAATTGACCGACAGGAGTTAATATATTAAATCCTTGGCTTACTAATTGATAGATTTGGTTTTTAGTAAAAAGACCTATAATATCACCATTATTATCGATTACCGGTGCTCCATCTACCTGGTGTTTTAAAAAAATTTTTGCAGCTTCCTGCACCGTTTGTTGCGGTGTTAGGGTAATTGGATTAGATGTCATGATTTCTCGAAGCTTCACTTCAACCACCTCAACCTAACCTTAACACAATTTGGAGATAAATGAAATGTTTATTTATTCTGAATAATAGGACAATATTCGACAAAAAAATTTAATATTGTCGAACTTAGAATATTAAAAATTGAACCCAGAAGAGTTCTTCTAGGTTCAATTAATTGTTATTTATTTTGCTTCTTTTTCTTCTTTAGCCTTTTTAATTACCATTTCTGCTTCACGACCTGAGAACTCTTCATAACTAGAAAACTCCATTGTAAAAGAACCACGACCTTGAGTCATAGATTTTAAGTCAATGGCATACCTATACATTTCTGATAAGGGAACTTGGGCCCTGACTATAACATATTTACCCATTGGTTCTGTACCTAGTACACGACCCCGTTTTGTATTAAAGTCACTAATAATATCTCCCATGAAGTTCTCTGGAACAGTAACCTCGACATTTTGTATAGGTTCTAATAAAACAGGGCTAGCTTGTTCACACCCTTTTTTAAAGGCTAAATGGGCTGCTATTTTGAAAGCCATTTCTGATGAATCTACTGGGTGATAGGATCCATCGTATAATGTAGCTTTTAGACCTGTTACAGGAAATCCTGCTAAAACTCCTTCTTCAAGGGCTTCTCTAAGGCCCTTTTCTACTGCTGGGAAGAAGTTTCTAGGTACAGCTCCGCCAAAGACTTCTTCACCAAAAACAAAGTGTTCATCTGTCGGTTCAAAGCGGATCCATGCATGGCCATATTGACCTCTACCACCGGATTGTTTCTTGTGTTTTCCTTCCACTTCAACCTTTTTACGTATAGTCTCGCGATAAGGAACTCTGGCTTCCTCTAATGTTACATCAACACCATATTTTTTCTTTAGTCTATCCACCATGATCTGGGTCTGAGCCTCTCCCATGGTAATTAACAGTGTTTGTTTGGTTTCTGTATTTTTCTGAATTTTAACAGTAGGATCTTCATCCATTAACTTAAGTAAAGCGTCACCAAGCTTGTCTTCATCATTCTTACTTTTTGGCAAAACAGCAATGGTTAAGGTTGGTGCAGGGAAATCTATACCATCTAACAATTCAGTCTTATCTTTATGAGCCAGTGTATCTCCAGTGGAAGTATCCTGTAGTTTAACTAGTACGGCTAAATCCCCACAGGGAACAGTTTCCGTTGGAACAGATGTTTTGCCGCGAACGTAAAGGATCTGGCTAATCTTTTCAGGCTTATCTTTAGAAACATTGACAATTGGTGTATCATTTTTCAATTGACCTCTAAAGACCTTAAAGAAATTCATCTTTCCTACATAGGGGTCAGCAATGGTCTTAAATACTAAGGATGAAACCGGACCATCCTCAACCTTGGGTACTGGGAAGTATTCTGCAATAAAATCAAGTATTTGAGCCACACCGATATTTTTAGTAGCACTGCAAGCTAGAACAGGTACAACTTTACCCATTGCCAGTGACTTCTGGAAACCATCGCTAATCTCATCAGCGGTAAGCTCTTCTCCCTCTAAGTATTTCATAGTCAGATCATCGTCACCTTCAGCAGCGGCTTCTATAAGGGTTTCATAATAAAGTTCCACTTGATCTGTCAAATCATTAGAAAGACTAGTTTCTTTCCCCTTTCCTTCTCCTTCAAAGGCATTTTTACCAATTACACTAACAACACCCTTAAAATCATTGAAGGAACCAATGGGCAATTGAATCGGAACAAAGTTTGCTTGAAATTTATCCTTTAATTCATCGACAACCTTGTCAAAGTTCGCATTTTCACGATCCATCTTATTAATGACTACAATCTTTGGTAAGTTTGGTGTCATGTCCCAGATAGTTTCGTGTTGTACTTGAACACCATCTACCGCAGATACCACAAAGAGAGCGCCTTCCGCAACACGTAAAGAACCTTTAACTTCACCAATAAAATCAGAAAATCCTGGTGTATCCAGTAAATTTATTTTCGTGTTATTCCATTCAACCGGAACTAGACTTGTATGGATGGTCATCTTGCGTGCGGTCTCTTCTGGATGATAATCAGAAACAGTTGTACCGTCATCTACTCTACCAAGTCTTGAAAGAGTACCGGTGTTAAACAACATAGCTTCTACCAAAGATGTCTTGCCAGAACCGCCGTGGGCCACCACTGCAACATTTCGGAGTTGGTTGGATTGGTAATTTTTCAAAGTTCAGGCCTCCTTTTTGTAAATAATGGTATCCCTAATTGGTAATTTATATACCCTTACCCATTATTTGTTCAGCAATGAGTATGAGGTAATTGAAAATTTAAATTATGTTAACATTTCTACATCTGTTATCCAATTCCTCTAAATTTAACGAAAATTGATATAAATTTTTAGAAGGTCATATTCTTTAGGTCTTCTTTTCATACAGGTGGTTAGTCAATCATACACATAATAAAGGATTATCTGGCTTGGCCAGTGCGAAAGGAAAATGGACATGTCTCGACAATCTTTTGTGACCGGTGCATTAATTCTGCTATCTGCAAGTTTTATAAACAGATTGATTGGTTTTATTTACCAAATGATCATAATTCGATTAATAAAACCCGAAGGGGTTGGCTTGTTCAACATGGTTTTTCCCATCTATATACTAGTTATGGTGCTGGCTACCATGGGTATCCCAGTTGCCATTGCTAAATTGGTTGCAGAGGAGATTGCTAGAAACAATATAAGTGGGGCAAATAGAATTTTTAAAATATGTTTAGCCATATTAATAATTTCCAGTATTATTTTTACAGCCTTATTAATCATATGTGCACCGTTATTAACTAAATATTTGTTTCCAAATCCGAAAGTTTATTATATCTTTCTATGTCTTGTCCCTGGAATTATCATCGTTTCTATCTGTTCAGCCTTCCGTGGTTATTTTCAAGGTTTACAACAAATGACGCCAACTGCCATAACTCAAACATTGGAGCAGATAGTGAGAGTTGGCTCTGGTTTGTTAATTGCTTATCTTTTGTTACCAAGAGGCATAGAATACGCTACTATGGGTGCTGCATTAGGAGTTGTCATTGGTGAGTTCACTGGTTGTCTAACTATGGTTTATCTCTATTTCAACCGGCAAAGACCCTATTCTATAGGAACACCTATCTACAAAGAGCCTGTCAGAACATCCTTAACACGAATATTTGGACTAGGTATACCCGTTACATTAACTAGGTTCTTCAGTACATTACTACTCTCAGTAGAAGCTGTTTTAATACCCCAACGACTGCGGGCAGCAGGCATGTCAGTAAGCGAAGCAACTTCAGTATACGGGCAATTAGTCGGTATTGCTGAAACATTACTGTATACACCATCTATGATCACCATTGCTTTAGCCACAGCACTCATACCTGCTATATCAGATGCCCTAGCCCTAAATAATCACGGATTGGTGCAAAATCGGACGTCCAAGGCTTTGCGCATAACCATCGGAGTTGGCCTACCATGTATTGTAGTTTTCGTTTTACTGCCTAGGGAGATGTGTGGTGTACTGTTTGGCTACCCAGATGCCGGAATAATGTTAGCTGCTCTGGCCATAGGTGGCCCCTTCCTATATTTTCAACAAACAACAACAGGTATATTACAAGGGCTGGGCGAAGCCATGAAACCTTTTAAAAATATGGCTGTTGCCTCGACCATTAAAATAATGGGATTGTATTACTTAATTCCTATTCCGCAATTGGGTGTACTGGGAGCTGCTATTTCCACAAGTTTAGGGTTTATGATTATGGCATTATTAAACTATATTGATTTACGCAAACTAATTGGCTATCAAATTCATTGGTCCCACGATATAGTAAAACCTTCCCTAGCAGCTATTGGTATGGGTATTGTGATTTGGCAAATTAAAATATTTTTGTCTTTTTCACCTTTAGTTACTTTACTAATCTCTTTACCAGTGGGTTGTATTGCTTATCTATTCATTTTATTCTTGCTAGGAGGAATTCACCGAGAAGATTTTAATTTAATTAAAAATATTATTGGCAGGCGTATCTAACATCATTATGGTTTTTTCACCAAAATCTTTGCAAAATATTATTATCCAAAGAATCATAAACTATCAACAGAAAACAGATTAATATGTCCCTGAACCTATCTCATTACGTAACCTTTTTTTCTTGCCGAATGCCAGCTCAGGGTTAAGATTCATCATTACTGAATGGCACTCTGATAGAATGAATATTCGGTTAGAAAAACTTGGCTTGCCTCATACCTAAAATCAGAATGTAATATGCTATCTGATATGCCAAAATATTTTACTAGGGGGAATGGTCATGGGTCGTGAGAAAGTTATGAATTGGAAAATGAAGCATTATGCTGCTAGTCAGCAAGGAGTGGAAGGTTTAGTTCAAGGTGAACATAGTGACTATGGCAATTTAACCTCCCGCCAATGCGGAAATTTTGTAAGAATAGCTTTAGAAAGAGCTAATGAATTAGTATAAAAAAGCCCTCTTAATAGAGAGCTTCAAGGGACTACTTGGTCGGCAACCAGCCGGCCATTTTATTTTTGAATGCATAGTCCGTTAAGTCTAGATGTAAAGGGGTGATTGAAACATATCCATCATTAACAGCAGTAGCATCGGTCTCAGAATCATCATCTAGATTATATGGTTCCCCTGCCATCCAAAAATAAGTATTACCCCTGGGATCTACTCTTTGATCAAAACATTTTATATACCGTCTACGGGCCAAACGGGTAAGACGTATGCCCCTTCCATCATAGTTATTAGGAATATTAATATTTAGTAATATTCCTTCATCAAGGGGGTTCTTTAAGACTAATGGGATAAACTCTTTCATGAAGTCTGCTGCTGGTTTATAATTAAGGTTTTCCCAATCTGCCAGAGAAACTGCAATGGCTGGAACATGATTTATAATAGCTTCGTAGGCGGCTGATACGGTTCCAGAATATAATACATCAGTTCCTAAATTAGGACCTAAATTTATGCCCGAAACTACTAGATCTGGTGGCTTATCGAGTAGAGACTCTAGACCTAACTTGACACAATCTGCAGGGGTCCCATCTATGACCCATCCCTTTGCATTACCTGACTTAAACCTATGGGTCTTTGCCCTTAGGGGACGAGTTACCGTAATACCATGACCACAGGCACTTCTTTCACGGTCCGGAGCCACTACATAAACCTCAGAAGCAATTTGCTCCAAAGCTTTTCTCAGTTCCCCTATGCCGTCTGCATAAATGCCATCGTCGTTGGAAATTAGAATCCGCAATTTACGACCTCCTAAGTTTCATAAATTGATATTGTCATATTACCATTCTTATCTTTTGTAAGACCAAAAATTACTTGTTTTTCTTTTAATGTCCGATTTAAAAAATCTACCACTTTATACATCTCTGCATAATTGGTAAAGCTCTTTTGGGCGATTAACTCAAGCTTATCCGCACCTTTTTTCTCAGAACTCATAAAATCCCCCCACTTTAGCTGTTAGCTTTTAGCCGTCAGTCTTTAGCTTTTAGCCAGTAATAAAATGGCTAACGGCCAATGGCTAATAGCTAACGACTTGACCCCAAAGACTATCTCTTTAGTATAAGACTAAGGGCTTCTGAGCGTGATGCTTCATTTTTTTTGAAAATACCACGAACTGCAGAGGTAACAGTATGTGCTCCTGGGGATCTCACACCCCTCATAGACATACAAAGATGTTCCGCCTCCACAACAACTAATACACCATATGGATTAAGTTTAGACATGATAGCATCTGCAATTTGTGTAGTTAACCGTTCCTGAAGTTGGGGTCGGCGGGCATATCCATTGACTAGTCTAGCCAATTTAGATAGTCCTGTAACGTTTCCGTTCCTCGGTATATAACAAACATGTGCTTTGCCTATGAAAGGGATTAAGTGATGTTCACACATACTAAAAAGCCTTATATCCTTGACCAACACCATTTCCTCATGCTGTTCCGAAAAGGTTTTAGCTAAGTGTTCTTGTGGATCTTCTTCTAACCCTGCAAATATTTCTTGATACATCTTTGCTACCCTTGCAGGGGTTTCAACAAGTCCCTCTCTTTTTGGATCTTCTCCTATTGCTTCAAGAATCATTTTAACAGCTTTTTCTATTTTCGGTAGATCAAACATTGTCTCAACTCCTTATAAATGCCCCATCATCAAATGTGTTTGTGGAACTATCCTTACATTTTTTAGTGTCTTAAGTGCTAACTCTTGTATCGAGAGAATATAATTGTTGCTCGGGGGTAAAATACCTCCCTTTGGTGTTACTGGTTGTAATACCAGTTCTATACTTTGGTCTATGTTTTTTATTATTTGAATAGCTTGTTCTAACTCAGAAAAAGTGGTATCAGAAGAAACTACTAACTTAACATAAACATCTTTTTGGGAGGCAACCTTTAGAAACTCTTTGTGCCTTTCCCAAGGGGTATTTTCTCGAGTAGAACTGTGAAGTTTTATATCCATACTGATTATATCAATTATGTTAATTACTGAAGCTAATTTATCTGGAAGTGTACCATTGGTTTCTAAAAAAATTCCGCGACGGGTTCCTTGAATATGTGGAACCAATTGTTTTATATATTCTGTATGTAAAAGTGGTTCACCACCTGTAAGACTAATGGAATGATGCCTCTCTAAATTATAATAATCTTTAATTAGTTCACCCATCATTGCAGGTTCCACAGGGTTTTCGAGTTTCAAGAAGTCCCTAAGACCCGGAGTCTTTTCTAATAAAAAATATTTTGGTTTAATATCTGTCTGGGTATCACAAAAAGCACATTGCCAATTACAGCCAACAAATCGAATAAAGACCTGTCTGTTTCCAACGTATGGACCTTCACCCTGAACAGAAGAAAAAACCTCATGAAAAAACAACTAATTTACCCCCCTAACCTTACACCGTGCCGCGCGGATACTTTTAATTTCAGATGCATATTTTTGAGCTATTATTTCACCAAAAGGGAGTATTTCTTCCTCAGACAAGCCCAAATCAACTAAGCCAATTGTAGGTACAGGTGTATTTAGAGAAGAAATATTTAACCCTGTATGGATCATTGTTGATACAGGACTTGCCGTAGCAATGGATACAGATAATTTAAAATCGCCTCTGAAAAGATCATCACCCCTACGTGAAAACGTAATTCCAGTTTTTTCTTCGATAATCTCTTTTATAATTGCTATAAAGAGTCTCTGGCGTACAACAGTAGTCTCTAAACTATGATCAAAATGCTCTATAATAAAATGTAGCATGTCTTCGCTAAAAATCGGGGCATTTTCTCGGACATCAGCTAAATCTACCATTTCTGTTAGTGCCACCTGACATTTGCCTCTGAAACAAAGAATACTATCTCCCTGTAAGCCGTAGTTTCGAAAGGCAAACAAGGAAGATAATTGTGTACCATCATAGTTTAATGGTAATTTTAGAACCTGTGCTATCAATCTATTCCCCTCCAGAATAAGTTGCAAATATGTTTTGTGGGAGGTCAATATTAAGATGTTGAAAAGCTCTAATCATACGAAGACAGCTTTCACATTTCCCACACATTTGAGTCGTCCCTTGGTAGCAACTCCAAATCAATTTCCAAGGTAACTGCAACCTTTCCCCAAGTGCTACAATTTCTTTTTTATCTAACCGCCCTGTATAACTTAAAACTTTAACTTTATTAGCAGTGGAATAATACATAGCTTTTGTGGCTGCAAGAGAAAATTCCGGCGTATTATCAGAAAAAGTAGCAGCTTCCTCACGATTAAAACCTGCTATGACAAGATCACAATTAAGTGTTTCTGCAAAACAGGCTGCAATATTGACAAATAAACCATTACGATTTGGTACCCAGACTGCTGCCGCAGTTTGAGTAGCTAAATCCAATCTATCCAAATTCTGAGTTTCTGGTTCTGGTAACTTCTTATCTTCATTCACCAGAGCTGTTTTAGTAATATCAGCCAACCATGGCAGTTGTATAACTCTATGTGGGATATTATAAAACTTGGCTAGGTTAATTGCAGCTTCAATTTCTCGCTGGGCAGCTCGCTGACCATAATCGATTGTAAGAGCCAGTTTTACATCACCCTCTGTTTGAGCATAGGCTAGGTTTACTGCTGAATCCAAGCCTCCAGAAAGTAAAACCAAACTATTCATTTAAGTATCCTCCCGATAGGTAGCATAGGCATCAGGAGACTCCCACACAGAAACTTCTTTTAGTTTTACATCCGCCTCAATATTGGCCACCCTTTGAGCTAATGCTTTATAAATATAGTAGGATATATTCTCAGCCGTAGGGTTTACCCCATCTTCTCCAAAACCCGGTAAATCATTTAAAAAACTATGATCAAATTGATCTACAATGGAAGCCAGTTGTCTTTTAATATCTTTAAAATCAACTAACATGCCAAGTTCATCTAATTTATTACCAAAGACTTTTACTTCAATAGTCCAAGTATGTCCGTGGAGTCTTGCACAATCACCGGGATAACCACAAAGAACATGGGCGGCGGAGAATTTACTCTTTACTGTTAATTCAAACATGCGTCTTCCTCCTTAAAAATAGTATTTCTCCCGGCCCTAAACTTTACTATATTTCTCCTCAACCTTTAATCTCCCTGCTAATTACTACAAAATAATTTTAAAAATAGCTATCAGCTAAAAAGCAAAGGCTTAACGCCTTTGCTTTTTAGCCTGCCAATCCGAAAGCTTTTTCATAGCATTCGGTAGCTTCTTTTATCTTACCCTGTTCTACCAATATTTCACCCCGCAACCCCCAGGCTTGATGATTATTTGGTTCTTTGTCTAGTATTTTCATAACATTATGGAAGGCCTCCTCTATTCGACCTCGACTTTCTAAACAAAGACTATAGTTTAAGAGAAAGGTGCAATTTTCAGGAGATATTTTTAATGCCATTTCATAATTAAGCAATGCTGTTATATAATCATTATTTTTTTCATAACAAATACCTAAATTGTTGTGGAGGGTAGCATCATCTGGGTAAGTTTTAATAGCACTCTTGTAGCATTCAATTGCTTTTTCTACCAATCCCAAATATTTATAACAAGAAGCCATGTTACTTAACAAAGTCAGATCCTTGGGTAAGTATTGACGAGCAACTTCATAACAAACCAATGCTTCTTCGTATCGCCCCAAGTGAAATAAACTATAACCTTTATTGTTTAGTAGTTCTGGACTGTTATATCCTAAAAATTGAGCTTCATTGTAATGGGATATAGCTTCTAGATGAATGTTAAGCTTACTTAAACAAAGACCGGTATTGAATAATATAACTGGATCAGGACGCCCTGAGGCCATGGAGCGTTGGAAGCATTTAAGGGCTTCATGATACCTCCCGTTCTCCAAGCAATAAAGCCCCCTATTGTTAAATTCTGAAGAAATATCCCCTGATGAGGTATCAGAAGTAGTTTTTAATTTCTCAGGTAACACATAAATTTTTAAATCTTGTTGTCCCCATTTATTAGGTTTTAGTCCGCTGTTTTTAGACCTTTCCAACCAATAAATAAAGCTTCCCGTGCCAAGGCCAGAGTTAGCTTTTTTGCAATGTAGTGCCGCTCGATCAATTTGACCCATCTTTAAATAGATACGACTTGCCTGTAGATGTAAGTTGGTACTATCTTTGCTGAAGTTGATAGCTTTTTCAAGGTAACGTAAGGCTGCCTTACCAGCCCCCGCTGCTTCATACAAGCAGGCTAAACTTTGATAAAAATTAACCTTATTAAAGGCATTAACAATCAGTTCTTTAAACCTTCGCATCCTAGCACCGCTCCTTTATAATAATAAAGATTAAATTCTGGGGCTAGGTAAGGTTATCCTGCCATTTATTCCCATTTTTAAACGTCAAATACTTTTTTAAAAAGACAATTTTCTTTTAATAAAGTTTTCTTTTATACATTCCATAGCCAAGGTCTCAAATGGTATATTATACTTAGAAAACATTAGGGGTGAGATATATCATGCAAGTTATGATAACTCCGAACAGGGAAATGGTTTCTTTTCAGGCGCAGTTGGAAGCTTTAATAAATCAGAACCTTTGTTTGGTAAAGCATGTATTATTCCCCAATTGTATTTATATAACTTCGGCAAAACATAATGATGAAGCTGAAGAAGATAATTTTTATTTAATTTTTGAAATCAAAAAGGATCGCGGCGGATTAATTCAGGCTAAAATTCATTTTTTCCAAATACCCCAATCAGCCAGAAACAAAAAACTAGGTTCAAAGGTATACAAGTTATTAGAAGGATATCTCCAATCTTTAGGATGCCTTTCCATCGAATTAGAAGCCAAGGTAAATACTTTGGACCCAAAAGATAACTCAGTTGGCTTTTGGGGTAGGCAAGGTTTTCTACCCAGTGTCCATTACGCCTTTGACGATGAAAACTTCCCCATGATTAAAAGATTTGTATAAAAAAGAAGGCTAATTTTGCCTTCTTTTTTTGGCCATGAGCTAAGATTTCAAGAACCTTTTAAAGCTGAAGGCTGACGGCTAAGGACTCAGAGCTATTTGTTAGCTTTGTATTAGATTTTAACTCATCTATGAATTTTACTGCACTTAAAGCTGCTACCTGACCCTCCCCGGTTGCTTTACTTAACTGATAAGGAGCACCTGTACAATCTCCCGCAGCAAAAATACCCGGTATATTGGTGGCTCCAGAACGATCAATAGTTATCCCTTGTTTAGTAATATTAAGACCCGGCACTAATTGGTCTGGTAATACTGACTCACGAATAATGAAAATCCCATCTGCCTGAATTTCTCCATTATCTAAAGCTACCCCTGTGGCCCATAATTCGCCAACAATACCCAACGGCTTGCCGCTCACCACTTTAATATTTTTGTTTAGATGAATTCCTTGAGCATCTTTTTCCTTTACCAAGGAAACCAAAATGACTTCCGTAGCCAATTCTGATAAAAAATTAGCTTCATCCAAACCTTCACGATTATATGCTAAAACCGCAACTTTTTTCCCTTTATATAATGGACCATCACAGGTGGCACAATAACTAACTCCCCTACCTAAGTACTCAAGCTCCTTTTCGATTGGTTTTATGGTGCTAACACCACTGGCAAGGATAACGGTTTTAGCAGAAAAGAATTTGTCACGGGATTGTAAGATAAAGCCTTTTTCATCAGGAAATACTCCTGTAACTTTGCTTTGGTTGATTACTAGTTCCATTGCTTCTACATGATGCAAAAACCTCTGCCGAAGATCCTCACCAGTGATATGATGAAATCCCAGGTAATTATCTATATGTGGTGCATGGTGTAGCTTGGGGCTGCAAAAATCAGTTCCAAATATTCCGACTTTCTTTTTGCGTATGGCTCCGTTAATAGCTGCTGATAAGCCAGCTGGTCCACATCCAACTATGGCAATTTCAAAATAATCCACTATGTTCATATCACTCATAAATTGGCACCTTCCTAAATTTTTTTATTATTCTTTCCATGAGAGTTTTTTCTAATCAATTTCATTTGGTGTATAAAAAAAATGGTTGGCAAGAATAATAAATATAGTTTAAGGAGGGTTTATTAAATGACACAGGATAATAGAGATAATTATCAATTAGAAGAAGAAAAGCATTATGATAAGGGCAAGAAGTTCGTTCATGAACCAACTGGGTCTGCCACCCATATTAATGTAGATGCCAAGTGGGAGCACGACTTTTATGATCATAACAACAAAAAAGATCGATCAGGCGGTACAGGAGATAATCCATTGGCCGAATAAGACAACGCCCCATTCTTCAGGGGCGTTGTTTTATTCGGCCAATGGATTATGGTATTTAAGTACTAACTAAAAACTAAACCGTTAGTTTTCTTTGGCGAAACTCCGCTCCTAAATCCTGGGCAATTATACTGCAGGCCTCTACGTCAACCCCTGGCCATTCTACTACAGACAAAATGACACGGGGAATCGTCCCCACACACTTTCGTGCAAATTCCAACATGGCGTAATAAGAATTTTCACCATCTGCTGGTTTACATATTTCTGTGTAAGTAGCGGCATTTTGAGCATTTAAAGATATTGATATAGTATCAACAAGCCCAACTAATTCAGGTACAACATTATAGCCATAGTAACGATTGGCCTGTCCATTGGTATTTACTCTGATGGACTTAGCACCCGTTTCTTTAAGACTCTTAGCTACTTCTTTAACAACATCCAACCGAGATAAAGGTTCTCCGTAACCACAGAAAACAATCTCTTTAAACATTGTGGGTTCTTTTATTGCTGCTAGGACCTCCTGAGCTGTTGGTTCTTTATTTAACCATAAATTATAGCCAATCCCTGTTGGTGTTTCTCGAATACAAAAAGCACATTTGTTTAAACAACGATTAGTAATATTAAGGTAGAGTGTTTCTCCAATTTGATAACTTACAATAAATTGCTTATCCATATTGTCGTCCCCTTCTTTTATGGCATAAACATTAGGTTACCACATAAAAATATGTTAAATGATGTTAGGAGGTTAAAAAATATGGCATCTTTTAAACAAGACACCCCTCGTACCCCCATGTTAAGTTTTTCATCTATTATCCGTGGAACCTTAGTTGCCTTAAGCTTTTCCCTAGTCTTCAGTTTACTAGCCGGGATAATCTACTACTTTACAAATGTTTCTGAAAAATCCATGTCCTGGGTTGCTATCTTCATACTTATTATTAGTGTTTTCCTTGGAGGTGGCTATGCTGCAAGACGGGCTCGCAATAAAGGTCTCTTTAATGGTTTGGGAGTAGGAGTAATAACCTTTATAGCAATTTGGATCTTAGTTGGCTTATTTCTACCTGGAAACGTACTATTCATTGGTGCCCTTGGTAAATTAATTCTGCTCCTAATAGCTGGAGGGCTTGGAGGAATGCTAGGTGTCGGGTTTACCTCTTAGCAATTGCTAAGAGGTTTTTACCAGCTCTTAGCAACCTATGGCCTTTAGACCTCATAATTAATCAGAGGTAAGGCCACAGCAAAGGTACTTCCTTGGCCAAATTCCGATTTTACTGATAATTTACCGCCATGATTATCAACAATTTGATAACTAACAGGTAGCCCCAAACCTGTGCCTTCGGGGCGTGTTGTAAAAAAAGGCTGAAATAACCTAGATATATGCTCTTTTTTGATTCCTATACCATTATCAGTAAAGGATACTTCAATAAACTTATTATTTTCAATAAACCGAGCGGAAATCATAATTTCTCCACCATTTGGCATGGCATGAATTGCGTTGGTAGACAGATGTAAAAAAACCTGTTTTATCTGATCTTCATCTAATATCATTAACGGTAGCTGATCATTATAATCCTTAATTATATTAATTCCTTTAATATTTGCCTCTCCCTCAACTAACAAAAGCACTTGATCTAGTACGGCAGGTAAAGATACAAAGCTCAGATTTGGAGTTGTTCTTCTAGCCAATAGCAGTAACTCTTTTATGATACCATTAATTTGTTCAATTTCTTTTAATATTACAGCAATATGTTGCCTTGCAATGTCACCCTGCGGGAATCTCTGTTCTATTAGTTGAATAAGGCCCTTTACAGATGTTAGGGGATTACGAATTTCATGGGCAGTTCCCGCAGCTAACTCACCTATCATTGCTAGCTTGCCTCGCTGACTTAAATGTCGGCTTAAGAAGGATTGCTCAGAGACTTGACAGACAATTAAAAGTGCTCCTTCTGACTTACCCAGACTGTTACATATTTTTGTTGTACTAATATACATGTAAACAACTTCATTAGCACTTTGATAGTTATAGTATTGTTCATGAAATTCTTCATCCCTCTGCAGGGTTTGAACAAGGAAATATAAAGGAGTATCAATGGCAAAAGTTTCCTCCAATATATTGGTTGGTTTTTCCTCAGGAGAAACACCGGAAATTTTTTTAGCAAAATCATTAAAGATAATAACTTTACCAGTTTGATCAACTGCAATTATACCTATCGGTAAGTCCTTAAATAAATCATATCTGTCATGTAATATAGAATCGAGATCCATTTTAATGTGAGCGGTATTATCAGTAGCTTTCTTTTTTAGCACCCAATAAAAAAAGATTAATACGCCTGTAATAAAAATTAAATTAAGAAGAAAGTAATGAAAGCTATCAACTGCAAAATTAACATAACTCCATTGGGATAAACCTAGGAATAGAATTATTATAATCCATATTGAAATAAAATACCGTGTCAGTTAGGACACCCTCTTCCTAGTGATTCCAATACTATATTGTTTGACGTGATAAAGCTGGTAAATTTGTTATATAATGTAAATACGACTCAACTTGAGATTATCCTTCACAAAGGATAAAGTTTTTACAACTTTTAATCAAAATAAATAGACTAACGACATATAGAACAGAACAAGGCAAGCCAACTGGCCTGCCTTGTTCTTAACTCCAAATTTTTAATAACAAAGAACGTATAAAATTGGGAAGCCGTACAAAGTACACACGCATTCCTTTCACCCCTCTTTGATCTGAATTCCTTATTATTGTATTAGTTTGGGGTCAACATTGTGCATCTGTGTAACAATATGACGGCAGAGAGCAAAAAATACCATGTAACATAAGATTAAGCTAAAACTTAGGTATTTTAATTTTACTAATCATTAACCAAGATAACAGCAACATGGTTATGGGAAGTGTTAAAATGGGTAATTTCCCAAAAGATATAATTAATAGTGCAACAATACCTCCGGCAGCAGTAATAGGAATACCCATAAAACTTCCTGAAAATGAGGTAACATTAAATCGTGCCAATCTTAAGGCACCGCACGTGACAAAAAGTAAAGAAATGGCTAAACCCCAATATCCCCAATGGGATAATTGTAAGGAATATGCCAAGATAGCCGGCGCAACTCCAAAGGAGACAAGATCTGCCAAGGAATCTAACTCCTTTCCAAAGTCTGAGGAAACATTTAGTTTTCTCGCAACCTTGCCATCAAAGTAATCCATGGCCCCTGCTAGGAGTATCATGATGCCACCCTGTATATACTCCTGATCTAGTGTCAGAACTAAGGCAAAGACACCAAATAATAAGTTGCCCAGTGTAAATAAACTGGGTATGTGTTGACCCTTCATCGGGTACCTCCCCGTACTGGTTTTAAGCTACAATATTCTGCACTACTATATTTTAGCACTGTAAACAGTTTAGTAAAAGAGAAAGGGTAATTATTTTCCAGTCCCCAACCAACATCTTACTTTATTACAAATTTCTAGCCAATTATCCCGGATATGATGAGTTATAGGTAAAGAATTAAAAAATTTATGTCCATATTTTCTTTCAGCTAAACGACTATCCAAAACTACCACCACTCCTCTATCTTCAGGTCCACGAATAAGGCGACCAAAACCTTGTTTAAATTTTATTACAGCTTGGGGAATTTGATATTCCATAAAACCATTTTTACCCAACCGGGCAATTTTTTGCAGTCTTGCTTCGGTGACCGGATGATTTGGAGGTGTAAAGGGAAGTTTTACCATAATTACACAGGACAATGCTTCACCGGGTATATCTACTCCCTCCCAAAAGCTGGCGGCACCAAACAAAACAGTTCTTTTTCCTTCCATAAATTGCTCCACTAAGCGCCTGCGGCTACCATCCAGTTCATGTCCTAATAAACAAATATCCTCATTTTCATATTGCTGTTTTAAACGGTGGTAGGTTTCCCGCAGAGATCGATGAGAAGTAAAAAGTACCAGTGTGCGACCTTCGGCGGCCAAGGAAATCTGAAAAACAGCTTGTGCTAAAATATCGTGATAGTCCTTATCAGTACTTTGTCCTGGTTGTGGAATATTCCTTGTAACGCACAATAGCGATTGCTCACCATAATTAAAGGGTGAACCCAGATGTTTTTCTAGTATATTGTTTGGCGATAGATAATCAAGTCCAATGCTTTTATTGTAATGTTTAAAATCCCCACCCACTGAAAGGGTAGCCGATGTTAAAATTACAGGTCTTGGTTCAGAAAATAATTTCTCGTACAGTAATGGTCCAACATCAATGGGAGCAGATCTAAATATTACTTCAGGAGTTCCGCCGCCCCCCTCTACCCAATATACTTGTTCATCTTCATGGTTCCTACAGATCCATTCTAGATTATTGCTTAAGTCTTGACCTATAGAGGCCCAGGCCGCTAAATCACGAGCGATGCCAGATAATTCTCCAGTAACAACAGATCCCTCTTCCAGTTGATCGGAAATTTTTATTAATACCTGACAAAGGGTTCGAAGGTTTACCAGAAGATTATCCAATTCAGAGTCTACAGCAGGGGGTATATAATGGTTACCTTCAAGTTTACCTTCCTGTACAAAGCGCATACTACAGCGCCCATCTTTGTTGTTACCATTAAAGTTGATCCAAGCGGAAACCAGTTCAAAAAAGCTGATAGCCGTCTCCCGCGTCTTGTGCTTTGTTTCATTGCATTTTAGTATGAGTTTTTCCCATAATCCATTTTCATTTATAACAGATATTTGGTCTAACCGTTTAATTAGTTTTGTGGATGCTGCTAACCATCTTAATACTTCCATTCGGGTTATAGCTCTACCTAAATGATCTGTGGCACAGCTTTCTAAATGATGGGCTTCATCAATAATTAAAGGCCCATATGAAGGCAATACCATGTTATCTGTATTAGCATCGCTTAGAAGCAACGAGTGATTAACAATTACAATGTCAGACCTTTCAGCTCTACGTCGTGCAGCCATAAAAAAACATTTTTCTTTAAAGTAACGGCAGCGGTTACCAAGACAGCCATCGCTTTCACAGCAAATACGATACCAATATTCTAGATCCTGGTAACTTAAAATAAGGTCCCCTTTATCTCCAGTATTGGTTTTATATAACCATATCAATATCTTAGCTAAAAATACCGCTTCTTCCTGGTTATGGCTAGTTTCATTCATTAAAGCCTGCCATCTCCTAAGACACAAATAATTGCTACGACCTTTCATAATGGCAGCTTTAAATTCGTATTCAGGTATCTCTTTTAGCAGGGGAATATCTTTATTCCATAATTGCTCCTGCAAAGTAATGGTATGGGTGGAGATAAGTACACGTTCATTATTTTGCCTAGCCCAAGTAATAGCAGGAACAAGGTAGGCCAGAGATTTTCCAGTACCAGTACCTGCCTCTACTAAGACTATTTTAGCTTCATTTAGTCCCTTTATTACAAATTCCATCATGTCACATTGCTGGGATCGAAAATGAAACCCTGGTAAAGTTTTCTCTAATAACCCCTCCTGGCCAAGAACTGTCAAACATTGTACTGCTTCTATATTATCCTTTTGTTCTGACTTGCGTTCTCTGGGCCTATCTTCATCAATAGCACCAGGCATGGGGGATGTAATTTTCCTGTCAGGAAATAATTTGATCATCCTACTGCTCAATGCTTCCAATACAGAATGCCACGTAGAATTTGCTTGATTCAGTAATTGGCTTAACTGCCAAATTAAATCAGGTTCAAACTCTTCGCATTGTTTTAATAAGTTTATCGCCAGCATAGCGGACCCCCGAGCATCATCAAGGGCCCGGTGTTGATTTGGTACTAAAATATTAAGAAACTGACATAACTCTCCCAAGCGATGACTTGAAACATCTGGCATTATATATTTTGCTAGTTCAAGGGTGTCATATAGAATATTCGATAGGTGATGCTTTGCTGCTGCGGTTAAAAAGTCATAATCAAATTTAACATTATGGCCCACCAGTGGAAAATCTGCTATAAATTTTAATATATCTGGCATAATCTCCTGAATTTCGGGAGCATTCACAAAGTCTTGATCATTTATGCCAGTAAGACGTTTTATTCTAACTGGCAGTGCACCCCTAGGTCTAACCAGAGAGGTATAGCTTTCGGTTTCTATACCGTCAACAACTTTGACTAAACCTATTTCAATTATCTCATCATGCAAGCAGTTTAACCCTGATGTTTCCAAATCCAATGCCACAAAGGTCAGCATACCTCTTTACCCCCAGTATTTGGTTAAGAGTCCTGTTTTCAACTGGTAGTTAACCCAAGTCAAAATAATTATACAGAAGGTTAGAACTTCCGTATAGCACTTTTGGTATAATAAATATGGATTAATGAATGTAGGAGGTTGAATAGATGGAAATAAGTGAAGCTCTAGGTCTTTTAGAGAATACTTTGGGACATGCATTCATAAAAAAAGAAGTTCATAAAATTAACAGTTGGAATCCCGAGGCCAGTGCTGATTTACATCCCCTGGTTTTACTTTGGTATAAAACCAGAGAAGAGTTAGGCTATACAGAATTAACTGGTTCCCAACCAGACTCCCAAAGGTCAAAGGAATTACTGACCTTGGCTGAATTGTTTCAAGGTATTAAAGATGACCCCGAATTTCCAAGGCTGCAAAGTCAAATAAAGGATCCAGAGCATTGGGAAGATGCTATATATCAAATTAAGGTTATCAAATCCCAACTAACACCCAAGATTGAACCTTGAACCTCACATACCTAAGATAAAAACAACTCGGGCCATGGGCCGTGAGCTCAAGACCCCTAAGAAAACATACACAAAAAGTTCAAGGCTTATGGCACAAGGCCCAATAGCTAACGGCTGATGGCTCTTCCTGTAATTAATTAAACTTTTTATGACATAATTTGCCTGAACCAATTCTTTGTAGTAGAATAATGAGAGTTATTTACAAAGGAGGCGCTTTTTTTGAAAAAAGGTAGTATCGAATTAGAAAATGGCGGTAAAGTTTTGATTGAGTTTTTTGATGAAGCTGCCCCAGGTACCGTAGCGAACTTTGAAAAATTAGCCAATGAAGGTTTCTACAACGGTTTGAACTTCCACCGTGTTATACCTGGCTTTGTAGCCCAAGGTGGTTGCCCCCATGGAACAGGTACAGGTGGCCCTGGTTACACCATTAAGTGTGAAACTGCTGGTAACCCTCACAAGCATGAAAGAGGTTCCTTATCTATGGCCCATGCTGGTAAAGACACTGGCGGTAGCCAATTCTTCATCGTATACGAACCACAACCACACTTAAACGGTGTACATACTGTCTTTGGTAAAGTAGTTGAGGGAATGGAATTTGTAGATCAGATTAAACCCGGTACTAAGATGAAAGAAGTAAAGGTTTGGGAAGAATAAATAGGAAACCAGCTCTGTATATAAGGGGCTGGTTTTTTCAATCTTTTTTGCTCATATCATATTGCTATTTAATCTTTCTTTCAATAAGTCTATTGGCATATCCACCTAGTAAAATTATAATAACAGAAATAATAATATCCATAACAGAAGTCACTCTACCATATGTAAGTACACTTATATAAACCACGGCAGCAACAACATTTAAAACAAAAAAAAATGCAAGTATCTTATATTTTGTTTTTCTATTAAAATCATTAAGAAAAGACAGTATAACAATAATAGCAGAAATTGCTATTACCCAAAATAAAAACAATTATCGGTAGCCTCCTTTCGATTTGATTATCAATATTAAGTACTGTTTTATTAAATATACTCCTTCTTTTAATTTTAAGATATTATTTAAACTATTCATTAATTAGCCATATAATTTACTTTATTTAAGTAGTTAATCTAATACCATATGGCTGCCCGTATGGTTCAGGAATGGGCGGTCCGGGATACACAATTAAGTGTTAAACAGCAGGTAACCCACATAATCACGAAGGCGGTTCCTTATCAATGGCTCACACTGGTAAAGATACCGGCGTCAGTCAATTCTTCATTGTATATGAACCACAATCACACCTAAATGGTGTACATACAGTGTTCGGCAAAGTAACCGAAGGTATGGAATACGTAGACCAGATTAAGCCTGGTACTAAAATGTGAAAGAAGTAAAGGTTTGGGAAGAATAGTTAGAAAAGAGAAACCAGCTCTTAAGAGGCTGGTTTTTGTGTGATATTAATTTGTCTTATGTCAGATAAGCTAAAAATATACATCATCTATTAGCTAACCGATACAAGACTATTTAACTTGTTTTTCTTATTCAACTTGCAGTTGATAATTCTAAAAAATCAACTTATAAGTTATTGTTGGCCAGATATATAAAGCGTTAGAATTTGTTTTAGAAGGGAGCGTGAAATATTTGAAAGATAAATTCGCAAAAAATATTAACCGATACCGAAAAGAAAAAGGACTAACTCAAGAAGGACTTGCACAACAACTTGGGGTTACTTACCAAGCAGTTTCCAAGTGGGAAAATGCACAGGCATTGCCTGATATTATATTGTTACCAGAGATATCTAAGGTTTTAGAAGTAAGCGTTGATAAATTACTAGGATATATATCATATGATAAACAAGTAACTATTTATGAAGAAGAATATGCAATCCCAGAATATTATTGGGGGGTTAAACCCAATTCAGCATGTTACCAAGTACTTGAGTTAATGCCACCTACCAAGCATTTAAAGATATTAGATATTGGTTGTGGTGAAGGAAAAGACTCCGTTTTTTTTGCAAGAAATGGTTACGATGTTACAGCATTTGATATTTCCGATTTAGGTATTGAGAAAACCAAAAAACTTGCTGATATGGTTGGGGTAAATATAAAGGTATTTAAGGCAGATATTTTGGATTTTCGATTAACTTCAAATTTTGATATTCTGTTTTCAAGTGGGGTTTTGCATTATATAAATCCTGAATATCGAGAAGAAATATTTGAAAATTATAAGAAACATACGAACAAAAATGGAATGCACTTTTTTAATGTATTTGTTCAAAAACCTTTTATAGACCCACCTCCTGAAAAAGAAATTAATGCTTACGTTTGGAAGTCCGGTGAGTTGTTATCTCATTACCACGACTGGTTTATAGAGAGTAGCTCTGAAGTAATTTTTGATTGTAATTCGTCAGGAATACCACATCAACATGCAATGAGTATAGTAATTACAAAAAACCAAACTAGAAAACTATTCACATTGGAATAATGGGTAAGTGATAGTTCTGATGAATATAACAATAATGTAGCGACATATTTTAATTAGTTCCAGTAGTTAATTTAATACCATATGGTTGCCCCCATGGAACAGGTACAGATGGCCCAGGCTACACCATTAAATGTGAAACAGCTGCAACCCACACAAGCATGAACGTGGTTCCTTATCTATGGCCCATGCTGGTAAAGATACTGGTGGTAGTCAGTTCTTTATTGTATATGAACCACAACCACACTTAAACGGTGTACATACTGTCTTTGGTAAAGTAGTTGAGGGAATGGAATTTGTAGATCAGATTAAACCCGGTACTAAGATGAAAGAAGTTAAGGTTTGGGAAGAATAAACCAGAAAACCAGCTCTGTTTAAAGGGCTGGTTTTTTAATTATATTTGTTTGACGCATGACACATTTGCTAAATTTTGTACAGCAAATGAAGAATAGGCTATAATTAATATTTGTAGGATATAACGAACCAGTTATTTAAACTGGAGGTGGTTAAAAATGAGGATGTTCGGTATTCTGTAAAGATTAAAATGTCGAATGGAGGATATAAATGCCTTATTTTAAATATAACGATAAGTCATGTTACTATGAAGAACATGGAGAAGGTACACCTTTGCTTTTTTTACATGGAAATACTGCTTCTTCAAAAATGTTTTCTGATATGGTGGAGCCATTTGCAAAGGATTATAAAGTTGTACTCATAGATTTTCTTGGGCATGGAAAATCAGATAGAGTTGAAAAATTTGCAACAGATTTATGGTTTGATGAAGCATTGCAAGTAATAGCATTTTTAGAACAAGTACAGTATAAAAAAGCAAATTTAATTGGCAGTAGCGGTGGTGCATTGGTAGCTATCAATGTAGCTTTAGAACGCCCTGATTTAGTGCATAAAGTAATTGCTGATAGTTTTGAGGGCGAAGTTCCCTTGCAAGAGTTTGTTCAAAATATAGTAGAAGAACGAGAAACCTCAAAACAAGATAAGGTTAGTAAAATGTTTTATTATGCAATGCAAGGAGAGGATTGGGAAAGTGTTGTTGATAACGACACAATTGCTATTTACGAACATGCAAAGAACATAGGGAATTTCTTTCACAAGCCATTAAACAGATTGCATACGAAAATTTTACTCACAGGTAGCAAAGAAGATGAGTTTATCAAATTAGTTGATTCTGATTTTTATATAAAGACCTACTTGAAACTCATTGGGAAAATGGGTTGTGGAGAAATGCACATATTTGATGAGGGCGGACATCCTGCGTTGCTATCAAATAAAGATGAATTTGTTAAACTGGCAAAATATTTTCTTAGCAAGTGAAATGAGTTTAATGTGCAGTTGATTTACTA
Source organism: Desulfotomaculum defluvii (assembly GCF_054657375.1). Taxonomy (NCBI): domain Bacteria; kingdom Bacillati; phylum Bacillota; class Clostridia; order Eubacteriales; family Desulfotomaculaceae; genus Desulfotomaculum; species Desulfotomaculum defluvii. The sequence continues at coordinate 1,016,078 of NZ_BAAHYV010000007.1, forward strand.
ACTCGTTTTATTCTTACTTAGTGATATAACTAAAGCGGGGCCAGGCATTAAAGTAAGAATTAGCCAAGCCCAAAAAGGATAACAATAACATAAAGTCCATTTTTCAAACCCCCATTACTGGAATTAATTAAACACTATCGCACACCAATTGCATTACAACGGATGTAGTTAAAATATGGATAATAGCAGAAATTTATAGAAAACCAGCCCTAGCAAAGGCTGGTTTTCTATATTTAATTGTCTATCTTATGTCACATAAGCTAAAAATGCACAAAAAACTGGATATAAAAATAGAAATGAGCTTTTTTTATAACCACAAATTAAACTATTTCCACTTACAAAACCTTAAAACTTTTTTACATACCTACTGCGTCTAACTAGTGTATACAAAATAAGATACGTATCTGCACTAAAGGAGTGTTACAGGAGGATGAATAAGAGTAGCTTGAATAAACAATTTTCAGATTATGTTATTAAGCATAAGGAGAAGCACTATCGACTGGCTTTTAGTTATGTGAAAAATACTGACGATGCTCTAGATATTGTTCAAGAGTCTATCTATAAAGCCCTTTCGTCATTGGAATCACTTAAAAATACAGGTCATATAAAAACTTGGTTCTATCGGATTGTAGTAAACACTTCATTAGATTTTCTACGAAAACAAAAAAAGATAGGTGTTTTAGACGAAAAAACGCTGTCAAGTATTGATGATGGTGTCATAGACAATTATCAAGATATTGACTTGCAAAGAGCACTGGATGCTTTGCCTGCAAATTACCGTAGTGTGGTGATATTAAGATATTTTGAGGATTTAAAAATAGAAGAAGTTGCTGAAATTCTCAACGAAAATGTAAACACTGTAAAAACTCGCTTGTATAAATCTTTGGAAAAGTTACGGATACAAATGAAGGATGAGGATAGGGAGGTTATAGCATGAAAGATAAAAACCTGGAGCAATTGAAGAAAGAATACATGGATATTCCAATTCCTACAGAACTGGACTATGTAGTAAAAAAAGCATTAACAAATGGCTTCGTAAATAGTTCTCCTAAGGGTAATAAACTTAGCAAAGCAAGTAAGATAATGGCTTCGATAGCAGCCTCTGTGGTTCTGCTCATAGCATTAATTAATGTTAATCCAGCTATTGCTAAAACAGCATCTGAAATACCGATTGTTGGTAGTGTTGTTAAGGTGTTGACATTTAGGGAATACAAAATAAACGAAGACAGTTACAATGCAGATATTAAAGTCCCTGCCATAGACGGCTTGGTAAATAAACACCTAGAAAGTAGCTTAAATGAAAAATACCAAAATGAAAATAAAAAACTATATGATGAATTTATAGTAGAAATGAAAGACTTGAAGGAAAATGGCGGGGGGCATTTAGGTGTAGATAGCGGATACGTTGTAAAAACCGATAATGACAGACTACTCTCTATTGGTCGTTATGTTGTTAATACGGTAGGTTCCTCATCAACAGTATTTAAGTACGATACAATAGATAAGAAAAAAGAAGTTTTAATAACTTTACCAAGTTTATTTAAAGATGATAGTTATATTGATATTATTAGCGCTAATATAAAAAAGCAGATGATCGAGCAACATAAAGTTGATAATTATAAGTATTATTGGGTCGAAGGGATAGAAAAGGAATTATCTATGAACCTATTTAAAAAAATCGCTCAAGAACAAAGTTTCTATATCAATCCAGAAGGTAAATTGGTAATTTCATTTGATAAGTATGAGGTGGCTCCTGGGTATATGGGAGTTGTAGAATTTGTTATACCAACAGAGGTTATATCAAACGTACTGGTTGGAAACGAGTATGTTAAATAGTACTGGTGGATCAGTTGGGAAGTGTAATAATTAAACAAACCCCCATAAGCATGAACGTGGCTCCCTCTCCATGGCTTATGCTGGTAAAGATACTGGTGGTAGTCAATTTTTCATCGTATATGAACCACAACCTCACTTAAACGGCATACATACTGTCTTTAGTAAGGTAATTGAAGGTACGGAATTTGTTGACCAGATAAAATCAGGTTCTAAAATGAAAGAAGTTAAGGTTTGGGAAGAATAGTTAGAAGAGAGAAACCAGCTCTTAAGGAGCTGGTTTTTGTCACTTTTAATATAACAAATATAAGAGGTTAGTAACCTTTGATTAGAGATCAAGTTAATAATATATTTAAGTTAAGGAAATCATAAAATATTGGAAATTAATGAATAAGTATACCATAACTTCCTAGGAAAGCCACTATTGTAATAAAAAGGTGGTTAATTCTATAGGTCCTACTTTAGTTGTGATAATTAATCCTTCGGAGGGCTTCTAATGTCAATTGAACCACTCAACAAGAATCTATATTTCGCTCAAGTTTTAGAAAGTAGAAATAAACATATGTCCCTGGAATATAGTTATTGGCTAGAACACGTTTTCTTAACTTATCAATGGTGGTTACTAGTTGGCTTAGTAATTGTTTCCTGGTTATTATTATATTTATTTTTGGACAGAAATAGATCCAGAGAGCTAATCCAATTGGGCTCCTTTGTACTAATAATTTCAGTTATGCTGGATTTAATTGGGACAGAATTAAGTTGGTGGGGTTACCCTTATACCATATTTTGGATCTTTTCTTGGTTTCAACCGATCGACATTGTTGCTCTTCCAATTCTGTTTATATTTCTTTTTCAGTATTTTAGAAAATGGAAACTTTTCATTATATCTGTAGTGATTTCTTCTGCCATCTTTTCTTTTGTTTTGGAACCTTTACTAACACTCATGGATATGTATCGACTATATTCTTGGAGGTATATATATTCTTTCCCTATTTATATTGTTATTGGAATATTTGTTAAATATATTGGTGAGAGGCTTTGGTATAAAAATTAAAAAGTATAAAGGATTACAATTTTCATGATAGGACTTTATAATGAACTCAAATAATTCAAATTCAAGACGTCAGGTAGCATATGTAAGTATCATTGGTACAACACAACTGCATTTAAGAAATCCTTATGTAATTGCCTGGTGGTCTGCTGCATTTCCAGGGCTGGGACACATACTGTTATCTAAATACATTCGGGGATTTCTGTTGTTTGTGTGGGAAGTAGTAGTCAATGTAAATGCACACGTAAACCTTGCAATTCTTTATACTTTTACAGGCAGGTATGAACTGGCAAAAGAAGTATTAGATACAAAATGGCTGCTACTTTATTGTTCCATATATATTTTTTCTATTTGGGATAGCTATAGAACAACTGTTGATATTAATAATAATTACATATTAGCAGCAAGAGAAGATGCGGAAATTAGACCTTTTAACTTAAGCGCAATGGAGTTTAATTACCTGGATAAAAGATCCCCCTTGATCTCGTCTTTATGGTCTTTGCTGATGCCCGGTGCTGGCCAAATTTATATCCACAGGATTGCCACCGCCTCTTTCACCCTTATCTGGTGGATTGCTATTCTCTATTTTTCCAGAACTCTTCCAGCGATTCACTACACTTTTGTCGGTGATTTTCAACAGGCAAAAGAAGTTGTTGACCCCCAATGGCTATTAAATATATCCTCAGTGTATCTGTTTGCTATGTATGATGCTTATACGAATACAGTTGAAAACAACAAGTTGTTTGATTGGGAACAGTCAAAATTCTTTAAAAGGAACTATGAGCATAAAAATTTTAATTTACCATCTAAGAGAAGGGCAAATAGAGGTGATAAATTGCATATTATTGCTACATTTGAACATTCGATTTATTTAGAGAAGGCTATTTCAGCAATTCAAATGAAGGGGATAGAAAAAGAAGATATTCTTGCAGTATCAATGGATAAGAGAGCTGAGGAAAGAAAGCTCTTTGATACTATGCATTCTTCTGATGGGCTTAGTCTGATTGACCTTGCTGCAATATTGGGGACAATACTGATGCTTCTTGGTACCATCTATGGCTTTATTCTAAAACAGGGACCTATATTCTGGGCACTAGTGGGTCTGCTTGGAGGTTTTGCTCTTGGACTAATCATTAAACTGTATATGACCAAAAAATATTCTAATAGACAAGGAAATCAAAAAACACCTGAAGTTGTACTTATAATAGAGTGTAATAAAGATAAAATAGAAATGGTGAAAGAGACACTTTGGGCACACTATGCTCTGGGGGTAAGAAAACTAAGTCTGGAATAAATAAATTTTGTAGGGAACGCCCCCGTGGTGTTCCCTACAAAAATCAAATTGCGATGGGATTTTTAACGGCTCATCCCATATAAGTATTATCTTATAGACCTCATCACGACATCTATATTTTACTAATAACTCTTCCGGGGTTAAAATTTAAGCATAGCAAGGATCTCTAACGATTACCGAAAAGAGGTGTAACACAATGCGTAAACTAATTAAGGAACTGCTCTTTATAGCAGATGTTACTTATCAATATATACACAGTAAAAAATAAGTAATTCATCAACTTTCTAGTAAATAATCCTGGCTGTATCGGCCAGGATTATTTTATATTTCTATGGAATCACCGGGCTCCATGATCAAAACCTTTGCAGTAGTAAATTGTTCCACTGATTTTTTAAATGCAGTAGGATCTTGGTGTATTAAAGGCCAAGTATTATAGTGCATGGGTATAACTTTGCGTGGGTTTAACATCTTAACAGCTTCCAGGGCGTCCACTGGACCCATAGTAAAATTATCCCCGATGGGTAAAAGTGCTACATCAACGGAATTTAAATCCCCAATAAGTCTCATATCCCCAAATAATCCAGTATCCCCAGCGTGGTAAACCAGCCTACCTCCAATCTGAATTAAAAACCCGCAGGGATTTCCTAAATACTCAGCGGGGCCTTGGTCACCACCAAAGGAACTTCCATGTAATGCTAAAGTCAGTTTTACCTCAAAGCTGCCAAAATTATAGGAGCCACCAAGGTGCATAGGATGTACACTAACCCCCTGTCTGGCACAAAAGTTTGCCAATTCAAAAACTGAAACAATGGTAGATGAAAAATTTTTGGCTATATTTACCGCATCCCCAACATGGTCACTATGTCCATGACTAACAAGAATGTAATCTGGCTTAACATTGATATCCTTTGGCGCTGCTGGGTTACCGCTAAAAAAAGGGTCAATAGCAATGGTAACATCCTGAGACTCCAGTAAAAATGCTGAATGGCCTAAGAAAGTAAGCTTCACTCTTATCAACTCCAGCTTCGATAAAAATTAACCTAATAGTAGTTTAACCACGGATTTTACATGCATAAACAAGAATAAGTTGTAGAGTCACTTATGAACTTAAAGCTTTAATTGATATTCACATATTTTTTTCCTGACGAAGGATTTTGTTAAATAAAATTAAAATCTCCTCTAGAGCTTGGTCTTTGTTCTCAGTTGCCTGAGATTTTTCGTCCATACTTTTGGCTACCATTATCTTATTCTTAATAGTTTTCACCCTGTTATAACAGCCTAGATTTTTACCGTTTGTAAAATTAATTGTTGATCGCCCGTCTGGTTTATCTCTTTTAACTACGGAATCAATATAATAGAGATTTACATAGGCATAGCAAGGATCCCCTTTACAACGTGCTATACGGGTTTTTACTGGAATTAAAACATATCCTGGTTTCAGCATTAAAGGGGGAATTCCTATGTCACAATGTCCTCTCCATTTATTTCGTAACGCTGTATAATCCAATGTAAAATGTTTACAAAGGGCACGCCGAATACTACGAATATTTCTTGGATCAGTGTGTTGAGTTCCGTTAATATAAGAGATGAAAGTTCCATCACCCTGTGATAAATATTCCGGGCACAAATATAAAATTGGATGATCAAACTCCCTATTTGCTTGCCTAACCATCTGTTTTGCACTCCTTTTTATTGCAAAACTATAAACGCATTGGTTAATTGTTAAATTATGCCATTTTATTTGGTTAGGTGACAATTTTAAAAGAAAAAACTTTTGGACCTAGAACTTTTTGCACATGATTTAACCTAAGAGTCTTTAGCTCACGGCCCATGGCCAAGGGTATAGGCGTTTAAATCAATAAGTATTATTCACTGGTCGGGCGGTTTACCCACCAATTGAGAGAACGATAGGGTGCCTGCAATTCTTTGTAATGTTTCTTCTTAGCAATGAACTCTTGTTTTTTGCTATTAAGAAACTGGTCAAAGTGATGGCGTCTTCCCTCATCACTAAAACGATGATTGGCCTCAGGATTAAAGATATATTTTATTTCTTGCCCCTCTATTCTAATTTCACCCTTTGTGCCACAGAATGGGCAAGTTACGTTCTTTCCATCAAAACGTAAAATATCACTCCAACAAACTGGACACTCATACTCTTTGGCACTTCGCTGATAACTGGGATCTACTAGACTACGTCCCAACTGTCTAACTCTTTCTAGGTTCCTAGGATCTTCTAAAACTTCAGCAGGATTGGCCCCAAGAAATTTAGCACTATCAACAAGATAGAGATTCAAAAACCTAGCAGTAAGATTTAGAGCTTCCTGAGCATAACCCTCCCAACCGGGTACACCGTAACTAGTTATTGTAATGCAAGGTTTTCCGGCAAATTCCTGAAATTTATTGCTTACTGAGAGAAACCTGTCCTGAAGTACCTTAATACTGCTATGGGGTCCTAAAAAGTAGATCGGTGCAGCTAATACCACTGCATCTGCACCTCTGATTTTATTGAGCAGAAAATTAAGGTCATCCTGAATATGACAGGGGACATCAGGTGGTAGACAACTGTAACAAGCCTTACATGGCTTGATATTAAGATCTTGCAGTCGGATCAGTTCCATATGGTTGTCCGGCCCTGTTGCTTCCATGGCTGCCTTGGCTAAAATCTCTGAATTTCCAACTATTCTCTGTGAAGCTACAATCCCTAAGATACGTTTCACGAAAACTACCCACTCCCTTGCGTAGTAATAACCCTTTCCATACCTTCGCAAGCATCCATATGTTCACAAGAAAGTCATATTGTTCGGATATGAAAATAATAAGCCCAAGGCCTATGGCCTAAGGCTTATAGCTAAAAACTAAACTAAAGTGACCCAACTTAAGTGACCCAAAGCTAAAAGCTAATGGCTGATGGCTAAAGGCTTGAATGATTAGCTGTAACAAATAATTTCTACTATCAAACCATATAAAATTCTACTCTTTGGTTATACTAATTTAAGTAGGTTGAGTTCTCAACCTAATCTCCTCTCCCTTTCTCGCTGTATCTAAAAAAAGATACAGCTTTTTTTTACTTTTAATCTTCCAGTGAAGCCAGATACTTTTCCACTTCCATAGCAGCAATGGCACCATCGGCGACAGCCGTAACAACTTGTCTAAGAGGTTTTTGTCTAATATCTCCTGCCACATATAACCCAGTAATAGAGGTTTCCATTTTTTCATTGGCTAAAATATATCCACGTGCATCCATTTCTACCTTATCTTTAACCAAATCTGAATTGGCAGCGGTACCAACGTAAATAAATACACCATCCACTGCAACCTGAGATAGTTCACCGGTTCTGACATCTTTTATTCTAACAGCTTCTACCTGATTTTCTCCTAGAACATCTTCCACCACTGAATGCCAAATAAAAGTTATTTTTTCATTAGACATGGCACGTTTTTGAATCAGCTTAGTGGCACGCAATTCTCCTCTACGGTGGATAATATACACCTTGGCAGCAAACTTTGTAAGAAATAAGGCTTCCTCCACAGCTGCGTCCCCACCACCTACTACAGCAACGGTCTTATCCCTAAAGAAGGCACCGTCACAGGTGGCACAATAAGAAACACCTCGTCCGTGAAATTTTTGTTCACCATCTACACCCAAAAATTGTGGCTTTGAACCGCAGGCTAAAATAATGGTTTTTGTTTTAATAGTTTCCTGGCTGGTGGACACCACAAATTCCTTGCCCTGTTGTTCAATTTGTTCTACATCAGCGGTCATAACTTCTAAACCAAAGGATCTAGCCTGTTCATCCATTTTCAGTGCTAGATCAATTCCACCAATACCTCCAGGAAAACCGGGATAGTTCTCGATCCACTCAGTGGCCGCAGCTTGCCCCCCTGGCATTCCCCTCTCGATTAAAACGCTATTTATATCAGCACGTGCTGCGTAAAGACCCGCCGCATAACCCGCGGGACCTCCTCCAATAATCACTAATTCTTTTTCTATCAATTCTGCACCTCCAAAAATGTTCTTATGTGAAATATGCCGCTTATATTATTATCTCATTTGCCAAAATAGTCCGTCAAGTCACTACGAATATATAATATTATTCATTTTTCCCTTTTACGTTAACCAAAACCGCCTTTGTCTCTCTGGCTGCCCTTTTAACCTGTGCTGTTTCTTCGGGGTTATTAATTAGTCGTTCCAAGTGTTTTAAGGCACTGGGCATCTTTAGTTTGCTTAAGGCTACGACTGCTTGTTCCCGAACTTCTGCCACAGTATCATTTATAGAATTAATTAAAGCAAAATAAAAAGAGGGGTCAGCAATTTCACCCATAGCTTGACAGGTTTTTAACCGAACCAGACTATCACGGTCTAAAATTGTCTTACTAAGCAAACTTACCGCATCTTTACCCCCCAATTGGCCACAGGCCCAGATAAGTTGTAGAAATATTTTTTTTGGTACGCGGCGCTGTAATGCTTTAAAACAAATAACAACACCAATGTCCCCCCGGCTAACCAACTCCTGAATAACATTGATAGTCACCTCGGGATTCTTTCCCTGTAAAACGGCAGTACTACGAGATATCTTATCCCGTGCTTTACTTCGTAATATATTCTGTACTTCATCAGCCAGTCCGGGTACTACCCGAGGTACAATTAAACTAGCAGCCTGTTCAGAAAGGGTTAAAACAGATTCTTGAGCTGGTTCCACTAAAATAAGATTTTCATCTATTAATCGATCCAATAAGTTAATAATTTGTTTTCTTGACCAATCATGCAAAAGTCCATAACCCTTGGTCTTAGTACAGTAACTCTCACCCGTTAACCAAGCAGTTTTCGAGCCTTTGAGTAAATCAGCATAACGTCCGGAACCCATAAGTCTCTCCACCTCAAATAGCCCCTCAAAAAGATCGATAAGCTTTTCTGGATCGATATTTAGTTCTGCATCAACTATAATCTGTTCTGCGTAAAGTCTTTCGTAATAATTCTCATTTACTTTGAATCTTCCCTGAAAATCATACATAAAACGAATTAGATCAATACCTACTCCCTCCATCTCCTGGTAGGATAAAACTTGCTCTTCTGAGGGATTTCCCATGATTTCTACAATGTTTTGAAATTCTTGATATCTTTTTTGATATATATTGAGATAAGCTTCTGGGTAACCTGTCTTATGTATGATATCCGGGATGCTGTAGCCAATGGTAAACATTCTTTGAATAATTTCCCAGGGTTCCCAGGGATGATCCTTTGCTAAGGGGCTAACACCTAATACTCGACAAGCACAGGTCAGTATATCTTTAGTCAATCCTGTGGCAAAGACTAAGGGATATGCAAACTGTGTATTTAGCTTAGCACTAAGAATTTCATTAAAGGTTGGATTAGCCAATAGGTGCCAGTTTTTTTTCAAGCAATATATTATATCAGGGATTACGATATCCCGGAGATAGGCCAAGGCTAGGGCACTCTTTGGCCCACCCCAATCCTCGGTAAAAAGCCTATGCAATTCAGAAGATAAATCTCCAGTACCTTCTAAGGGTTTAGGCTGAACCTTTATTTCCAAAGATAAATCACATCCCCTTATTATATACCAAACTATTATATTCCACTAATAGGAGAATTTATCCTCCCTTTTGCTACTTGCTTTTATTTTTAGTCATTACCTTTTAGCTATTGGCTAAACTACCATAAAAATAGCTTATGGCTAATGACTAACGACTAATGGCTAACAGCTAAAAGGGCTGCCTGATAAATATGGCATAAAAGGAAAGAGTCAGGGTAAACACCGTCAATAAAAAGGTACCCACTGCCCCTCGCTTATTTTTTTGTTGCCAAAGCCAACGGACAAAGCTAAAGGTATAAACCCCTATGATTATAGGGATAAGGGCTAACAGGTAATCCATTTTATCTACTCCTTAATAATGTAATTCGTTTTTCTCATAAGCCCCGGTCGCCTTATATTAGTTTTGTAGTCCACAGTTATTTCGGCAGTATCATATAAATCTTTCCATTTTAATTGTTCCCATTCTTCCCAGGTACTAAGCTGTCTTCTATATGAAAGATCATAATTAAATATATCCCCCCAATCCCGCTCTTTAGTCTTTTCAATTAAAGCATAGGATAACTGTTCCATTCGCTTGTCAAAGGCCTGTTCAACTTTTTTTTTTGTTTTGATATCCTCATAACTTTCTCCACTCTGGATAGAGAGAAATTCTCCCTCCAGATAGATGGTTTCATGGATAGAAATTTTTTCTTTAGTGCTTGTTATTTTAATATTTGGTTTCTTGGCCTGTCTCAGGCGCAAAGCAATAACATCATTGGGATGTTTAGGGTCTCTTAGGGTAAAGGTTGAAATCTCAAACCCTCCCTGCATCAAAAGCATAAGCCTTGTTTCGGTACCATCTAATTCTCCGACGAACTTATCCTCCCTAAAAACTGCAGAGCCAACAAATTCAGCGGCTGCCGTACCACCTTTCTGGGGCACCTCCCCTGACACATAGGGTACCTTTAGTGGGGTCTTATCCTTTGAAGCTTTTATTCCACCAAGATTTGTTCCAACCAGGGTTGCTACAGGGCTACTATGCAGGGATTTGAGAGTTGAGTAAAATTCATGCAGATTAGAAGCCGGAGATAAGTCTGTTAGTTTAGCTAGCCGTTCCATGGACTGATATTGCCTGGTTGGGGATGATTCCAGTTTTGGTTTATTACTCTTCATGAACTCCTTTGCTGTGCCTCGACAAATTAGTATTTGGCTATTTCTTCGTACTTCCCGTTGACGCAGTAGTGCATGCAGGTATTTATCTAGTCCTTCCTTGGCTAGGTCTTCACTAAATATAAAGGCTGTTGTATGGAGAAAACTCATTTCCCTGGTCCCGAAGGTATTGAAAAGAAGATAACATTCCCAAATAGAGGGTCCCTCCACACTGGCTGTGATAAAGGGCTCCTCCGGGCCCCCTCCCCCTCCTTCTCCAGCAGCAAAAACCTTGGGGTTAGCCACTGTAACGGTCATTTCCAGGGGAGATTCTTTACCTTTGTCCAAACCAACGGCCAGCACCATCGCCACTTCATCGGTTTCCCGACCGCCGCTACAACCGCAAAGCTGAGATATAAAAAGCAATAATACAATGATACTTAGTATTTTGTACACCTGTTTACCCATTGCTATAGTCCCCCATTCCCAGATAGCATAAAAATGCACAATTAGCCCATAGCTTCATGCTGACGGCTATTCTTTACCGGGTGGCTCAGATTTTACTCCCAGGTTGCGCACAACTGAAATTATAAGTAAGAATAAAGGAACAATTAGTAAGGGTATAAAACCTATGGTTCCCAGCATAAGTCCTTCCAGTTCTAGGGTGGTAGGGTAATCTGGTGGCAAAATGGCAATAACAAAACATAATAGGGCAGTAATCCATAAGAGTGGGCGGTAGTCCGACAGTTTAAAAATACGGGACAATATGACTGTTGACAAATACAACAACAGGGCTGTTTTAATAAACCCTACCATGGCCCAAGTCAGCAAAAAAATTGGTTCCATTCTCCGAAAAAAACGTCCTATCGTAATTAGTTTGCTCGTTTCATAAAAGGGCAGAGTTAGTTCTGATCCAGCCTGTACACCAAAGGCTAATAAGATAATAATCGTAGTAATGAGAATCGCTAAGGCACCGCAAAATACACCCCAAAAACTAATCTTGAAAGCATAACGCCACCCCCCCATAGTTTGCAGGATAAGGGCCGGCATTAGCACTTCACCAGTAACAGAATAGTTTATTACTGCTTTTTTGATAGCCCCTAGGGTGTCTTCCACAAACAAAGGATAGATGTAGCTAGAATTAAGGTTAGGAATGGTTAAAGATAAAACAGTTAGCAGGCCGAGAAGAATAAAGGTTAAGGAGATTCGGGCTACCCGGGCGATGACCTCCAGTCCATAATAGGCACTGACCAATGCAGCCGTGGTCATTATTATTAAAACTATACTTATGGGGGTTCTTGATAATGCCGAAAGCAAAAAGGCCTCTGAATAGCTGCGAATGAGAAATGCCTCACGCAAAATAAAATAAATAACTAGGATAATACTGATTAAAATTCCCAGATATCGACCTAGTATCTGCTCACTGGCCTCAATAATGGTGGTATTGGCATGTCTCTTCATTAACAACCCTACGATGATTAAATTAAACAATGTTACTAAGATAACTATTGAAAAGGTAAGCCATATCATAGATTTACCATCTTCAATTAATCTAGAAGGTAAAGCCAAAAACAGACTAGATATGTTTGATATGAAGATCAGGGCAAAACCCTCGTATATGCCAATTTTCCCTTCCTTCAGCATTGACCTTCGTCCTTTCCGGTTAGCCTTTAGCTGTTAGCTATTAGCCGTTTGTTATCCTGAATACAGCTCTGTCACTCAATGGTGCCAGTGTGCGAGGCACTTGCTCCCAGGATGACACAAAGTTTTGATTATTAATAGTACCGTTAACAGCATGGAAGTCTTTTATCTTTCCTCTTTCCAACTTTCAGCTATCCCTTAAGTCTTACTCTTATTTTTATCCTTAACCCAGCCCCTGGCAACTTTAGGTTGAAACCTTGATTTCTTAGTATTTAAAAAGTCCGGGTTCTTTTCCCAGGCGAAGACTGGAGTACGAAAAACTACATCCCCGGAAGAACCAGTGGTGGGTGACATGGGTGCCAGATAGGGTACTCCAAAGGACTTTAAAGAGGCCATCATATGCATTTGAATAAACAAACCAAAAACAATCCCCACAAAGCCTAATACCGTTCCTAAAAAAATATAGGCAAACCTGATAATACGGAGGGAAAACTGTAGTGAGTAGGAGGGAATGGCAAATGAGGCTAAACCCGTAACAGCTACAATAATCACCAGTATAGGACTAACTATATTGGCCTGTACCGCTGCCTGCCCTAGTATTAAGGCACCCACAATGCCAATGGTACTTCCCATCAAACCTGGTACCCGAAGTCCTGCCTCCCGGATCAGCTCAAAGGAGACCTCCATAATGATAACCTCTACAATGCTTGGGAAGGGTACCTTTTCCCTGGCTCCGGTGATGGCCAATAATAGCTCAGTGGGAATCATCTCTTTATGAAACAATATAATAGACAGATAAACACCAGGGGTAAGAAAACTAATATAAAAGGCAACAACTCGGACTAGCCTAAGAAAGGTGCCGTACAATGGGCGCAGGTAATAATCCTCTTGTGAATGCAAATGATCAAACATGGTGGTGGGAACCAGTAGAACATAGGGATTGCCATCCAAAAAAATGGCTATCTTACCCCTTAGCAGCATATAGGCTACCCGGTCCGGTCTCTCAGTGGCCATTACTTGAGGGGCTATATTCCAGGGTCTTTCTTCGATATATTGTTCCAAAATACCACTGTCCACTATTCCATCGACCCTAATGGATTTTATACGCCTTTTAACCTCCTGCAGCAGTTTTTCGTTTACTCTGTCCCTCAGGTACATTATGGCTATATCGTTCTGGGATACTTTACCCACCTTAAACATTTCTGTAGTTAATTTGGCAGATCTTAGGTGCTTTCTCACCAAACCAGTGTTGACACGAAAAGTTTCTCCAAAGGCCTCCTGTGGTCCACGAACTGCTGGTTCATTGGATGGGACACCGACACCCCGGTGCTCCCAGCCCTTGGTTTCCACCAGCAAGGCTTGGTCAACCCCATCAATAAAAACTGCCGTGGAGCCATAATTTACCCCCCCTACAACCTGCTCAAAGGAACTGTGGACATTGACCTGATTGCTTGTGATTATCCTCTTTCGGATATGGTCAAGCAAATACCCGTCCACTTTTTCATGAAAATTGGAAAAAAGCATCATTGGCTGCAGGATGTTTTGGTTTATTACTGCTTTGTCGCTAAGTCCCTCCATAAACAAAGCAAAGGCTTGAACAGGGGGGGTTAAGGCAATGGTAAATTCACGTATGATAAAATCTTTATTGCTGGGAATATCATATATTTCTTCGATACGTTTTTTATTTACCTCTAGGTAGGCACTAATCTTATTACGATCCCGATCCTGTTGTGCCTTAGATACTTTAAGGGGTCTTTTGCCTTTTTGGAGCCCGTTACTCTTTTTATCCTCTTCCGCTGCCGTAGAGTGTTTATTAGTTTCCGACTTCTGCTCTTCTAGATGGGGAGGTTCTACGTCTCTGCTTTCTTGATCTGTCTTAATTTCTTTACGGGAAACCTTATTTGGCTTTTTAAAACGAATACTATTTTCTGATTTCCTAGTCTTGTCCCTAGGCTCACTAAAATTACTCTGGTTTTCTTCTTTAATCTGATCCTTTTCTTCTGGAGTCTCTTTAAGAATAAAACCCTCCCTGTCTGTATTGGGTTTGTATTCAAAGGTTTTCTTGATCATTTGCCATAGTTTCATATAATCACCATTGTTAGTTTCACCATCTCTATGAAGATTATCCTGATCATCCAAATAAAGATAATAAAGGGAGTGTCACTTGCTACAAAAAGTAGCGACACTCCCTGAAAAAGCAGTAGTACAATTGTCTGGCCAAAAATTGCTATTAGCCTAAGGTTTCTGAGGTTATTTTCATCTGCATTAGTAAGCCCAAATAGTCATATCCACCTGCCTTTGAACAGGTGCCGGACATATTGAAACCGCCAAAGGGGTGAACCCCCACCAGTGCTCCAGTACATTTTCTATTAAAATACAGATTTCCAACATTAAATTCTTCCTTAGCCCTGGCGATGTTTTCTCTATTTCTACTATATAGCGATCCGGTTAAGCCATATTCTGTGTTGTTTACAACAGCCAATGCTTCAGCAAAATCCTTTACCTTGATTAATGCCAATACTGGCCCAAAGATTTCTTCCAGAGAAATTCTAGCTGTGGGTGCTACATCTTTAAAAATGGTGGGTTTTACAAACCAACCCTGATTACCAAATCTCTCGCCCCCTAATACTAGTGTACCTTCTGTTTTTCCGATTTCAATATACTCTAAAATTTTCTCCATGGCCCTTTTTTCTATGACAGGTCCTGCAGCAAAGTTTTCTTCCGGGGAGCCAATAGTTATTTTTGCGGTTAGTGCCAGTACCTTCTCAATGATTTCCTCATAGACACTTTCCGCAATTATGGCCCTAGAACAAGCAGAACACTTCTGACCCTGGAAACCAAAGGCTGAAGCAACAATTCCCTGGGCTGCTTTAACCAAATCTGCGGTTTCATCCACAATAATGGAGTCCTTGCCCCCCATTTCAGCAGCAACTCGCTTGATCCATTTTTGACCTGGAGCCACCTTGGCAGCCAGTTCGCTTATCCTTAGTCCTACTTCCTTGGAACCGGTAAAGTTGATAAAACGGGTTAATTTATGGGAAACCAGATAATCGCCAATGGTACCGCCAGAACCAGGCAGGTAGTTTACTACCCCATGGGGTAAACCAACTTCCTTAAGTAGTTCCATAAATTTAGCTGCAATAATCGGTGTGGTACTGGCTGGTTTGAGAACAACAGTATTACCAGTTACCACAGATGCCACTGTCATACCTGCCATAATTGCCAGGGGAAAGTTCCAAGGTGGAATGACAATTCCTACCCCCAGAGGGACATATTTCATTTTGTTATACTCACCATTAACTGGAACCAACTCGGGAGGATTAGCATAGCGCAACATTTCATGGGCATAGAAATTCATGAAATCAATGGCCTCTGCTGTGTCTGCATCTGCCTCAGCCCAGTTTTTCCCCGACTCTAAAATTAACCAAGCAGAAAAATAGTGTTTTCTTTGCCTCATAAGTTCTGCAGCTTTAAATAAATACATTGCTCGCTCTTCCGGTGCTACCTTAGACCAACTTTTAAAGACTTCATGGGCAGTTTCTATGGCCTGCTCAGCCTGAGCCAAGCTTGCCTTGGCCACTTTACCAATAATTTCATTTTCATTGGCAGGGTTTGTAGAAATAATTAGATCATCGGTATAGATTGTTTCTTGTCCAATATATAAGGGATATGTTTTCCCCAATTCTTGACGTACTTGAACAAGGGCAGACTTAATAGCCTGTGAATTTTCAGGTAGGGCAAAATTGGTAAAGGGTTCATTTGCAAAGTTTTTCATAAGATCCTCCTTCAAGTTGCTTTTTATTTAAATCCCGCTGGTACTGCTGGTACTATACCACTGATGGTTCAACAAATAGCTCACCCCGTTCAAAACGGGAGAAATCAAACATTCCTATGGGGAAACTGGTTGTTTCTCCCAAGATGTGCTCAGCCATTAATTTTCCTGTCATAGGAGCAATCATAAAACCATGACCAGAGAAACCAGCAGCTAGATGAAAACCTTCAATGCCTGGCATACTACCTAAAATTTGCTGGCGATCCGGTGTCAAATCGTATTGACCAGCCCATTGTCGCACCACTCTTAGATTTGCTAAGGGCGGCAATAAGAATGTGGCCTTTGCAGCCATTTCATGAAGGAACTGCCAACTGCCATTAGAATTGTACTCCTTTGGTTCGTTGGGGTCCCCTATGCCCATTACAAAGCCGCCGTGGGGAACCTGCTGGCAGTAAAGTCCGTGGTAAAAACTCATCACCATGGGTCCCTGCAGCGGTTCCACTGGTTCTGTCACCAGAATTTGGTGTCGCTCCGGAGTAATTGGTACATCAATATCGATGGTTTGAGCAAGCTCCCTGGAATGGGCACCAGCACACAAAATAACCACCGGTGACTCAATGGTTCCTTTATTTGTCTTGACTCCTTTGATCTTCCCTGCATGTACTAACAATTCACTGACTTCCGTATAGGTTAAAATTTCAACCCCCAATTTTTGGGCTGCCTTGGCATAGGCATCAGTGGTTTTGAAGGGATTGCAGTGACCATCTTTACCACAGAAGGTAGCGCCCAGCAACCCTTGGGTGTTTAGGTGTGGTACAATTTCCTTGCTTTCTTCGGGCGTAACCCAACGGGAGGGAATACCCAATTGATGTTGAACACCCAGGTTTTTATGAAATTGTTCAACCATTTTTTCTGTATATGCCAGTAATAGATAGCCACCTTGTTTAAACTCGATACTTCCATCATAACCAAGCTCTTCTTCCAAGTTTTCAAACATTTCAACACTGTGCTTGGCCAATAGACAGTTGGTTTCAGTACCAAATTGCATCCTCACACCGGCACCACAGCGACCAGTGGCACCGCTGGTAAGATACTTCCTCTCAATTAAAACAATATTTTTAGCACCTTTTTTAGCCAGATTATAGGCAATGGAGCAGCCTATAACGCCGCCGCCAACAATGACATAATTTGCGGTCTTATTCATAATCGGTACCTCCTGCTAAAACCCCCAATTTTATTGCTGTGGTTGGTTGACGAGATACCGTTAGAGGGATGTCCTTAACTTGCTGTCCAGTTGCTTTAGCTATTTCATTAACAATTAAGGGGGTACAAGTTCTACCTTGACAGGGTCCCATACCAACACGTAATAACCTTTTTAATTGTTCTAAGTCAGTAATTCCCTTTTCGATATAGGCACGTACTTCATCTATTGTGATATCCTCACAACGGCATATGATTGTAAGATCTTTATCATTATTTTGACACATTTATTTCACCCCCTGAACTTTAAAATGCCGTACTTCCATCATTAAGTCCTTAGGTACAGCTAACCACACAATGGCAGTCCTATCTTGAATTTTAGTATTCTGTACACGTACAACGCGGGCTTTCCCTACCGGCTGCCCAGCTCTGTTTATAGCCGTCACTGTCTCGTCTACTTCGGGAATAGGTAAAAATTCATAGGGTATTTTTACTAAAGCTTCGTTTTCAGAAAAAGTAGCATCCACAATAAATATGGCCAGACCCGGACAGCGGCTCATACATGTTCCACAACCATTACATAGGTCAAACAAGATCTGGGGGCGATCATTAATATCAGTAAACTCTTTTATTGCCCCCTGTTTACAGCTATGATAACAAGGGTCGCAAGGTATATTTTGAAAGCACTCAGCTATGGCAACGGGGCCTCGGGCCAAGCGTTCTACCGGTGGTAACACCAAGGCCACGTTTTCCGGTGTTGCAATACCGTCTTTGGACAACATGGAATATCACTCCTACCTTTACTTGTACAACTTAAATAAAGTGTGAAAATCTTCTTTGCTGATGGCTATTAACTAAAGTGATACTTGGGCCAAACCATTTCGAATCTTTTCGCCCACTGGACCAGAACGTAACCCTGCCAGTTGATTATTGAAATTATTCTTATCTTGTCTTAAGGCTTCATTGGTGTAACCAAGACTTTCGGCAGCATTCAACCCAGCCAAGGAACCTTCCATCATGGCAGCTGAAGCTTCTTCTATCCCAGCAGCATCACCAGCTACATAAATACCTGGCACAGATGTTTCCAATTGTTCATTTCGCATAGGTACATTGCCACCTAGTTCTGGAACATAGACCATCCTACAGTTGGCCTGCCATAACAATTCAGTAATAGGGGTAAGTCCAACAGACAAGCAAATAACATCAGCATCAATTTCCTTTTCTGTTCCTGGTATAGGTTGCCAATTTTCATTAATTTGAGCTATGGTTGCACCACTAACTTCTTTTTCTCCGTGAGCCTTGAGAATTGTATGACTAGTTAATATTGGGATACCTGCTCGCACCACCTTTGCCGCGTGAACCCAGTAAGCACCGATTCTAGGTGCCCCTTCAATAATGGCTGCTACCTCAATGCCTGCCTGCAGCAATTGATAACTTACAATCACGCCGATGTTACCTGCACCAACCATGAGAACTTTATTACCGGGTTTTACTCCGAAAACATTGACTAGGGTTTGTACAGCACCTGCACCATATACACCCGGTAGGTCATTATTGGTAAATAACAAGGTTTTTTCCGCTCCACCAGTGGCAATGATTAGTTTTTGGGGTTTGATCGCTATTATTTTATTGTATTGTTCAACTAACAACACTCCATCTTCGTAATAGCCTAAAGCTGTGGCCTCTGTCATAACTTGAATTTTGGGGTTTTCCATCACTTGGTCATTGAGATCCCTGGCGATACTAATTCCGCGTTCTGAAGCTCTTTGCTGTTTTGAACCGAAGAAACGGTGTGTTTGTTTAATTAGTTGACCACCTAAATAGTCGTTACGATCTATTAATATAACATGAGCCCCGGCTCTGGCAGCATGATTAGCTGCTGCCAAACCTGCTGGACCACCGCCAACTATAGCAATTTCGGCTTGTTTCACTTTAATTCACCCTTCCCCTTCTGGGTCTCGACAATCATCCCTGCACGTAATTTTTCTATACAAACACGGACATTGGGTTCCCCATTTACGATCATTAGGCATGATGAACAGTTTCCTATGTTACAAAACAAGCCCCTAGGACGATGTAAATGTCCGCTTTCTCGCATAGTTCTTATTCCCGCTGCATGCAGGGCTGAGGCAATGGTTTCTCCCTCATAGCCTTCCAGTACCTTGCCATCAAAAGTAAACATAACTTTATCCCCGGTCTTAAAGTCAAGTATTGGATGTTTTTCAATTCTCATGGACAATACCTCCTTGATGTTAATTAATTTTGCAATTAACATGCCAAGAAGACACAATTCCTTCGGAGGTGTACATTTTTGATCATAATTCTATTAATAAATCAAGAAACATCAGTACTTTTAGAAGTTTAGGAATATTATTTATCATCTACATATCAAAAAAGAGAACACATATATTTATGTGTTCTCCCAAATAATGGAAATTTAATGTATGATATTTTGTACATATAGCAGGATCTTGACAGATGTGTTTGAACACCCTACATAATTCCCAATTGATGCATTTTATAGTAAAGTGTGCTTCTGGGAATTCCCAGCATCCTGGCAGCTTCAGACCGATTACCATTTACCTGTTTTAGGGTTCGTATAATTAGCTCTCTTTCAGTTTGTTCAGTAACCGAGGCTAAACCTGTGGCAGCAGTGGCTTGATCTTGTCGAGAATTGGTTTTCAACGCCTCCGGGATAGAATCTTCGGGCACTGTATCACCTTCAGTTAAAATAACCATACGTTCAACTACATTTTTAAGTTGCCTAATATTACCAGGCCAGGAATATGCTAGAAAAGTAGCCATAACCCCAGGGTCAAGTTTGGAAATCTGTTTATTATATAACTGGCTGAACTCTTGTAGGAATAAATAAACCAATTCAGGAATATCTTCCCTACGTTCCCTTAGAGGTGGTATTTCTAACGAAACTACATTAAGGCGATAATAAAGATCTTCCCTAAAGGTTCCCTTTGACATCATATCTTCTAATAAGCGGTTGGTAGCAGCAATAATTCTTACATCCACCTTAATGGGTATTGAACCCCCAACTCTAAAAAATACCCCATCCTGGAGCACTCGTAGCAGTTTAACCTGCATGTCTAAAGGAAGTTCTCCAATTTCATCCATAAACAGCGTACCACCATTGGCAGTTTCAAAGACACCGGTTTTTCCCTTTCTATCTGCCCCAGTAAAGGCACCACCTTCATACCCAAACATTTCACTTTCAAATAAACTAGGTGGAATGGCAGCACAGTTTATGACGCTAAAATTTTTATCTGCACGGGAACTGGCTTCATGAATGGCTTTGGCAAATAACTCCTTACCTGTACCACTCTCCCCCCGTAAGAGCACCACAGCATTGGTAAAAGCTGCTTTTCTAGCAACATTAACCAAATCAACTAATTTTTTATGGTGACCCTTAATGCCAGCAAAGGGATTGCGGTCAGCTGAAAACTTATTAATTTCTTTCTCTAACCGTTGAACCCGAAAACTTGCCTGATTTAATTTTTGATTTAGTTGTACAATTTCTGTAACATCTCTTTCCGCTGTAACACCGCCAATTACCTTAGGCCCTAGTCTTACTGGTGTTGCATTAATCAAAACATGGGTCCCTTTCACTGGTTGGTGATGAAGAGAACGTATTTCCTGCCATTCTTTATTAACTCTGGTTACCACTAGGTTAGTAAAATATTTATGGACAGGCTTACCGATAATATCCTTTGCTTTAATTCCATATAGTTCTTCAGCCCGGCTATTCCAAGTGGTAACAATATCATTTTTATCTACAATGCAAATAGCTTCATCTACAGTTTCTACAACAGCATTTATGCGTGCTTCGGTCTCACAAACTCGCAGGGCAAGGTCATTAAATACCTGATCATAGGATAAAACTCCTAAAATCTCTTTTTTATGGTTACGACATACCAAAGCATGATATCGGAGTTCTGGTAAGAATGCTAATATCTCTCTATCAAGATCTTCTTCATCAAGGACAGAAAAATCCCTTTTCATTACTTGTTTTACTGGTATGTTTGGCTCTAAATTTAGATTTATAGCATCCTTCCAAAGCATGATTCCAACCAATCTAGCATCATCTGTTACCAAAACAATTGGACGGTTAGGCACACCTTTTTCCCTTATTTCGCCTATGGTCTCATCTGGAGTAACAGGTAAAAGATCTTTATAAAGCATTTCTTTAACAGTCAAAAAACCTTTGTGCATTATATCACCCCAGTATTTTAGCCATCAGCCTTTAGCCATTAGCCTTCAGCTTTTTAGCTATTAGTAAGTCTTAGTCGGTATCATCAAACTGGCCATAGGTCATGAGCTATTAGCTGTTTATATAATATCCAAACAAACAATACCCCTAAGCAAAAACACACAAAAAAGCCCAAGGCACATGGCCCAAGGCCCACGGCACATGGCCGAACCCAAAGTCTATCTTATTATTCTCCTAGGTAAGCCTTCTGCACTTCTGGGTTATTTGCTAGATCTTCAGCAGGGCCGGAAAGTACAACTTCCCCAGTTTCCAGTACATAGGCCCGATTGGATATGGATAAAGCCATATGGGCATTCTGCTCCACTAATAAAATAGTTGTGCCAGTTTTATTGATTTCTTTTATTATAGCAAAAATTTCTTGAACTAGCATAGGAGCTAATCCCATTGAAGGTTCATCCATTAAAAGGACGTTAGGTCGTGACATCAAAGCCCTACCCATGGCTAACATTTGCTGCTCTCCACCAGATAGTGTCCCCGAAAGCTGGTTTTTGCGTTCTTCTAAGCGGGGGAAGCGATCAAAGATTTTTTTCAAATCTTCCTTAATGCCGTTTTTATCATTCCGTGTATAGGCACCCATCTCTAAATTTTCTATCACTGTCATTCGAGTAAAAACTCGCCTTCCTTCGGGAACCTGACAAACACCTAGGCTCACTATCTGATGGGGAGGCAATTTCGCAATAGATTTTCCTTTATAATTTATGGACCCTGCTTGAGGTCGTATTAGACCAGAAACTGTACGCAAGGTAGTTGTCTTTCCCGCTCCATTGGCCCCGATTAAGGCTACAATTTCTCCTTCATCCACCTGGCAAGAAACTCCCTTAAGTGCTCGAATAGCCCCGTAGGAAACATGTAAGTCATTTAATTCTAGCAGCATGGGCTATACCACTCCCTTCCCCAAATAGGCCGCAATCACCGCTGGGTCTCGTTGGATTTCTGATGGGGAACCCGAGGCAATCTTTCTACCATAATCTAGTACAGCTACACTATCCGATAGATTCATAACGAATTTCATATCGTGTTCTACCAAAAAGATGGTAAGATTATTTGTTTGAATTTTTCTAATCATAGTCATTAATGTCATCTTTTCTTGGGGATTCATACCAGCAGCTGGTTCATCAAGAAGGATAAGTTTGGGATTTGTAGCCATTGCCCTAGCAATTTCCAAGCGACGCTGCTCTCCATAGGGTAAATTTTTAGCCAATTCATCGGCCTTATGATCTAGTTCCATTAGTCTTAAGGCTTCCATGGATGCCTCAGTAATGGATTTTTCCTCTTTTTTTACTCCTGGACCTCTTATAATAGCCTTGATAAAACCGGATTTAGTACGACAATGTTGGCCAATTTTTACATTTTCAAGAACAGTCATTTCACCAAATAACCTGATATTTTGAAAGGTACGGGCAATCCCCATTTCTGTAATGAAATGGGGTTTCTGTCCATTTATAGTGGCTCCCAGGAATGTTATTTCCCCCTGGGTTGGTGGATAAATACCGGTTATCAGATTGAATATTGTACTTTTGCCTGCACCATTTGGTCCGATAAGGGCACTAATTGTCCCTTGGTCAATTTTAATGTTTACACTATCTACTGCAGTGAGACCACCAAAACGAATTGAGACGTTGTTAAGTTCTAGAATGGTTTTAGACATGAGTGTTTACCTCCATTAGTTAACTCCGGTGGCTGAAGAACCTTTATCTTGTTGGGAAAGTTTTCGTTTAAAAATCCTACTCAACTTAACACCACCCAGTAAACCTCTGGGACGGAAAATCATCATGACTACCATCAATATACCATATACCATCATCCGGTAATCAGAAATAAATCGTAAAAACTCCGGTGCCAATGTCAGGATACTGGTACCAAGAATTACTCCGGGAATGCTCCCTAAGCCTCCTAATACAATAAAAGTTAGAAATTCAAAGGATTTAAGAAAACCAAAATCCGAAGGATTTAGATAGGTTAACAAATGGGCATAAAGAGCCCCACTAACTCCAGCAAAAAATGTACCTATAGCAAAGGAGGCAATTTTTGTACTAGTAATATTAACGCCCATGGCCTCAGCAGCAATCTCATCCTCTCTAATTGCAACAAGAGCACGGCCAAAGCGAGAATTTTCTAATCTATACATAGACCAAATTGTTATTAAGACAAGAATAATGACTACAGTAAGACTGGAACTACGGGGAATTCCCGCCATTCCAAGGGCACCACCTGTAATACTTAAATTAAGGAAAACTACACGAACAATTTCACCAAATCCCAAGGTTGCAATGCCTAAATAATCACCGGTTAATCTAAGAGTAGGATAGCCTAATAAGATACCCCAAATACTAGCCATAATTCCGCCTGCAATAATTGCTAGTGGAAATGACATTCCTAATTTCACACTAAAAATAGCAGACGTATAGGCTCCAATACTAAGAAAGGCTGCGTGTCCAAAGGATAACTGACCTGTTACCCCGGTAATTAAATTAAGCCCTAGGGCACCAATGAGATAAATACCCAGCATAGTTAATACCTGGATATAGTAATCATTTAAAAATGCGCCAATTATACTGTCCATGGCAACTTACCTACACTTTCCTTTGGATTGGACGTCCCAGTAGACCAGTGGGCCGGAAAAGCAACACCACAATCAATAAGGTAAAGGCAATGGCGTCTTTATACAAATCAAAACCACCGGCAATGCCTAGGGTTTCAGCAATTCCAATAAACAGTCCCCCCAGCATAGCACCCGGGATACTGCCAATACCACCTAAAACAGCAGCACAGAAGGCCTTTAATCCTGCGGAAACTCCCATTAGTGGCGATACTGAGTTGAAGTATATGCCCACAAGTACCCCACCAGCAGCAGCCAATGCTGATCCAATGGCAAAGGTAAAGGATATAACTTTATTTACGTTAATTCCCATCAGGGCTGCTGCATCATAGTCTTCAGAAGCAGCTCGCATTGCTTTACCAATCTTAACGTATTTTACAATAAAGGTTAAACCTGCCATCAATAGGCTTGCTACAATTAAAATAATGATCTGCACCTTTGTAATTTCCAAACTGCCAAATTTATATATGGCATCTTCAATAACATGAGGAAATCCTACTGGTTGTGGCCCTTCAATTTTAGTCATCAATGTCTGTAAAAAGATAGAAACACCAATGGCCGATATCAATGGCGACAAACGATTAGATCCACGGAGAGGTCGGTAGGCAATTCTCTCTATGGATACTCCGATAATCAAACAAGTAAGCATTGCAACAGTCAAAGATACCAACAAGCCTTGTTTAAAAACACTAACCATTAACACCCCGACAAAGGCACCTACCATGTAAATTTCTCCGTGGGCAAAGTTAATTAGTTGAATAATACCGTATACCATGGTATAACCCAGAGCAATTAAAGCATAGGTTGCACCCAGTGTTATGCCATTTAGTAATTGTTGTCCAATCATAAAATCATCCCTTCCTACGGGGTATTAACAAGGTTGCAGCCATTGTTATTAAGCAATGGCTGCAATTCGTTTGGCAAACGAAGTATTGACTATAATGTTTTTTATTTTATTTCTACTGTTTCTTTAACGGCAAATTTTCCTTCCTTTACTTCCAACAGATAAACTGGACTCTTAATTGGTTCACGATTTTCCTGGAATGTTATTACACCAGAAACCCCTTCCCAATTCTTGGTCTTAGCCAATTCGTTACGGAATTGTTCAGGCACATCACTATTGGCAGCTTTAATAGCATCTGCTAAGAGCATTACAGCATCATAACCCTGAGCTGCAAACATGTCTGGCAGTGCCCCATCGTTGCCAGCTTTATAAGCTTCAATAAATTTCTTGGTTTTCTCACCAGCTTTATTTTCATCGGCAGCAAAACCGCAATAAACCATACTACCTTCGACGGCTTCTCCGCCCATCTTCATAAGTACATCACCTAGTAGACCATCGCCACCTACCATCAATGCAGTCATGCCTTGTTTACGAACTTCTTTCATGAGTAGACCGCCCTCAGTATAATAACCGGTGAAAATAATTCCATCGGGATTCTTTTCTTTTACGGCAGTAACCTGAGCGCTAAAGTTTTGATCTCCATCCTGAATACTTTGTTCCACAACAATTTCAATACCATTTTCTGCAAGGGCTGCCTTAAACAATTTGGATAGGCCCACGCTATAGTCGTTATTCATAGAAGTAATAACAGCAACTTTTTTCCAACCCATTTGATCTTTAACATACTTGGTAATTGCTGGAGCAGCCACTGCATCCAGTAATGTATCACGGAATATATAGTCACCATTTTCAACTACACCAGTACCTACAGCTCCCGCTGACAGTAATACAACTTTCTTTTGTTGGGCAATTGGTGCAGCAATTTTGGTAATAGCTGTGGTAGGATCGCCAACTATGGCTACAACTTTGTCTCTGGTAATTAATTTTTGAGTTACGTTGGCACCCTCGGTATTCTTACTTCCATGATCTTCTTCAATAATTTCGATTTTCTTGCCCAATAGACCTCCTGCATTATTGATATCTTCCGCTGCCATCTTCATACCTTCAAGAGTAGGTATACCAAAGGCAGCATGTCCACCAGTTTTTGCACCTAGAAAACCGATCTTAATTGTATCGCCACTTGATGCATTATCTCCTTCAGCGGCTTTTTTCTCTTCCCCTCCGCCACCACAACCAGCGAGTATCAGGGAAAGTACCAACATCATTGAGATAATCTTCCATAACTTACCCTTTTTCATCTCCCTATTTCCCCCGTTCCTTATTATCTTTTTGCCTGCGTCAAATTTATAGACTTGCTGAAATAAAACAGGTACCTTTGCTGTTAGCTGTTAGCTTTTAGCTTTTAGCTTTTAGCTTTTAGCCTTTTGCTTACCCATAGCTGTTAGTTTTTAGCTAATGACTAATAGCTAATAGCTAATGGCTAAAATGAAAATCCTCACCTCCGAATTTCATTTTTAACCCTTAGCTGGAATACCCAGTTGTCTAAGCTTGTAATATAAGGTACTTCTTGGTATTCCAAGAACCCTAGCTGCCTCTGAGCGATTGCCCTTGACCTGCTGTAAGGTCTTCATGATAAGTTGCTTTTCAGCTTCAACTGCTACGTTC
Source organism: Desulfotomaculum defluvii (assembly GCF_054657375.1). Taxonomy (NCBI): domain Bacteria; kingdom Bacillati; phylum Bacillota; class Clostridia; order Eubacteriales; family Desulfotomaculaceae; genus Desulfotomaculum; species Desulfotomaculum defluvii. The sequence continues at coordinate 1,042,936 of NZ_BAAHYV010000007.1, forward strand.
ATCAATTTACCTTGGGTTACTGGACTAGTGACTAAAGAGATATAAGTATTTCTTCTTAAATTCTCTGGCAGAGCAGCCTCATCAATGGTATCACCGTCTGTCAAAACCACTAATCTTTCCACGGCATTCTTTAGCTCACGAACATTTCCAGGCCAAGTATAATCTAGAAAGGAAGTCATAACAGCTGGTTCGATTTTTTTAATGTTCTTTTGGTACTTATGACAAAATTCTTGCAGGAATAAATGTACAAGTTCTGGTATGTCTTCCCTACGATCTCTAAGGGGTGGGATTTCTAAGGCAACAACATTTAGACGATAATATAAATCCTCTCTAAATTGACGACGTTTAATCATATCCTCTAAATTACGATGGGTCGCGGCCAGTACCCTTACGTTTACCTGTACTGGTTGTGAACCCCCTACTCTGTAGTAAGTGCTTTCTTGAAGCACTCTTAAAAGTTTTGCTTGCATGTCTATGGGCATTTCGCCGACTTCATCCAAAAAAAGTGTTCCCCCATTAGCCAACTCAAACATTCCAGGTTTGCCCTTTCGGTCAGCTCCAGTAAAGGCACCACTTTCATAACCAAAAAGCTCACTTTCAAAAAGATTACTGGGAATAGCCCCACAATTGACAACTATAAAAGGATTTAGATGTCTAGGACTATTTTGATGAATGGCTCTAGCCAACAATTCTTTACCTGTACCACTTTCGCCCCGCAGTAAAACCGTAGCATCCGTAACACTGATTTTTTTGGCAAAGGTTGTCAGGGTTTGTACTGCATCACTTCGGCCAATTAACTTGCGAAAGGCACAGTCTTGACCGGAAATTTTTCTTATTTCTTGTTCAAGAATCTTAACTTGTGAACTGGCTTTATTTAACTCCTGATTTAGTTGTACCAGTTCTGTAATATCCTTTTCAACAGAAATACCCCCGATAACATTATCTGAAACAAGAACTGGTGCAGAGTTAATTAGTACATGGGCACCATCACAGGGTTGATGGTAATGGCCTTTGACTTCCTTATTTTCGTGCATGCAACTACTAATCCGCAGATTAGAAAAAAACTCTTCAATACGTCTGCTAAGTATCTGCTCTGCTTTAACATTATATAATTCTTCAGCCTTAGGATTCCAAATTATTACCTTATGTCCTTTATCGATGCCACAGATACTTTCATTCACTTGGCATAATACGGTTTCTAGAAATCCTCTTAGCTTGATAAATTCAGAGTAAATTTCATTTGCTACCAATAAGGGACTTAGAATACCAACTGGTTTATTAGTTATACTATTAATAACAGGTACTGAGGTGGGAATCTTTACCCATTGGTTAAATAAATCATCCAAACTACAGTGTTCTGGGATAAATAGAGCAGTCCGCCATGCCCTAGTACTTAGAGATTCATCGCCGGTGTTAGAAATATCTGAAGGCAAAACAACAAAATATTGTTCGGATTTGTTTAACAATAATCCACCCAACAGGCCAGATTCCAGCAACCTATGACCTTCCCTAACAGAAATCGTCTCATCAACTTCCTGGACAGGTAAACTGGGCAAGTCACTGGCTTTTGGGTAAAACTGGTGATATTTCACCATAGCCCATCACATCCAGGTCATAATAATTTTATCTTTAGTTTAAATATTCAACAGTGTCAGTAATATTTCCTGCGAATTTTGGAATCTTTGTAAAAATTAATTGCGTTATTTGTACAACATGCTGACATATTAAACCATAAGCATCGAAAATGCTGATTAAAATGATGTCTTATTACCCGCCAAGGTAAGCCTTTTTTACTTCTGGAGATTCCAGAAGCTCATTGGTGTCACCTTCAATAACTATCTTGCCGGTTTCAACAACATAACCCCAGTGAGCAATGGACAAAGCCATTTTGGCATTTTGCTCCACAAGAAGAATTGTGGTTCCCTGCTCGTTTAACTCTCTGATGATAGTAAATATTTCTTTTACTAGAATAGGGGCTAAACCCATGGAAGGTTCATCCAACAAAAGCAACTTAGGTTTTGACATTAGAGCACGACCCATGGCTAACATTTGTTGTTCTCCCCCGGATAGGCTGCCAGCCATCTGATTTTTCCTCTCGGCCAGTCTGGGAAACTTTGCGTAAACCTTTTCTAAATCCTTTGCCACTTCTTTTTTGTTTTTGTTTAAAAAGGCACCTAATTCTAGATTTTCATAAACAGGCATGTTAGCAAAAATTCTTCTTCCCTCTGGTACCTGTGTTAACCCTTTTTTAACTATATCCTGAGTTGCTAATCCAGTAATATCGCTACCTTCAAAAAGAATCTTCCCTTTTTGTGGCTTTATTAGGCCGCAAATGGTGTTAAGTGTAGTAGTTTTTCCTGCGCCATTAGCTCCTATCAGTGTAACAATCTTACCCTGGGGAACCTCCAATGAAATTCCTTTGATGGCATTAATTGCTCCATAAAATACATGTATATCTTCAAGTTTTAGCATTAGGAGGCCTCCTCTCCCAGGTATGCTTCAATAACTCTACGGTTATTTCGAATCTCATCTGGTGTACCTTCGGCGATAAGTTGACCATACTCTAAGACAAATATTTTTTCACATACTCCCATTACTAAAGACATATCATGTTCGATTAATAAAATCGTCATGTTAAATTCTTTACGAATCCATCTTATTAATTCCATTAGTTCTTGGGTTTCTTGGGGATTCATACCTGCAGCTGGCTCATCCAAGAGTAGCAAACGTGGTTGTGTAGCCATTGCTCGGGCTATCTCCAAGCGTCTTTGTTCCCCATAGGGAAGATTTTTTGCTAATTCATTACTTTTAGTATCAAGATTAAATATTTTTAGAATTTCCATGGATTTTTCATGCATTTCCCTTTCACCAGCGTAGAAACCGGGTAAGCGACAAACAGCAGACAACAATCCATATTTGGCATGACTGTGATAAGCGATTTTTAAATTATCAATAACAGTTAAATCACTGAATAGACGTATATTCTGAAAAGTTCTGGCAATACCCCTTTGATTAATATGATATGGCTTTAGCCCAACCAAACTCTTATTTTCAAATTGAATATCTCCGGAAGTTGGTAAATATACCCCAGTTAGCATATTAAAAACAGTAGTTTTCCCGGCTCCATTAGGGCCGATTAAACCTGTTAATTCATTTTTATTTATTTGGATATTCAGATCTGATACAGCCCGTAAACCTCCGAAAGATATGGACAGATTATTGACCGATAGAAGTACCATGCTGTTTTTCCTCCTTATCTTTCGTTTTTTTAGAAAACATGTTCAATGAAAATTCCTTTGTACCCATTAAACCCTGTGGTCTAAAGATCATGATAATAATTAACAGTAAAGCATATATGACCAAACGTATCTCTGCAAAACTCTGGAGTGAGGCAGATATTATGGTTAATACTATGGCTGAAATAATGGAACCTGTTAAACTACCCTGACCTCCTAAAACAACCATAACTAGGATGTCAAAGGATTTAAGAAAATTAAATGTGTTGGGTTGGATGGTATAAAAGTAGTGTGCCTGTAAGCCACCGGCAAGACCTGCAAAAAATGACCCAATAGTAAAGGCCATAACCTTATATTTTGTTGTGTTAATACCCATGGCTTCAGCCGCAATTTCATTTTCACGAATAGATATAGTGGCTCTACCGTGTGTAGAATTGATAAAGTTATTAATTATAACTACAGTTAAGACTGTTAACCAAAAAATCCATGTCCAGTTGGCCAACTTTGGAATACCAGAAAGTCCGTAGGCCCCTCCGATATAATCGATATTAACTATAAGACCACGAATAATTTCACCAAATCCTAGAGTGGCAATGGCTAAATAATCGCCCCGTAAACGTAATGTAGGAAGTCCTACCAAAATGCCAAATAATCCAGCCAAAACAGCCCCAACCAAAAGAGCGACGGGAAAGGGTAGCTGAGCCTTAAGTGTAATGATTGCGGCTCCATAGGCACCAATAGCCATAAAGCCAGCATGACCGATAGAAAACTGACCATTAAAACCATTAATTAGGTTTAAGCTTACTGCTAAGATTATGTTTATACCGATCAATATAAGGTTCAATTCATAGTAAGGGTTGATCATGCCTGAACTAAGTAGTAATTGAACTGCTAACCAAAAGGCCACCAGAATTAAAAAAGTAACTAATATTTTGCCCTTGTTGTTCTGAAACATCGACATTCACCTACACTTTCTCCCGGACGTTCTTGCCAAAGAGCCCAGTCGGTTTAACAATTAAGAATATGATTAGAATTATAAAGGCAACAGGGTCACGAAATAGAGATTGTCCATAACCACTCACCATAGCCTCAATAATACCTAATAAGAAACCGCCTGCCATGGCCCCCGGGATGATGCCAATGCCACCAAGAACAGCTGCTACAAAGGCTTTTAAGCCAGGCATAATACCCATTAACGGGTTAATCGCATTATAGTAAATTCCTACAAGAACACCTGCAGCTGCAGCCAGTGCTGAGCCAATGGCAAATGTTGCTGAAATCGTATGGTTAACATTTATACCCATTAATTGAGCAGCCTGCTTATCGTAGGACACTGCACGCATTGCTTTACCGATCATCGTTTTATGAACAATAAACTGTAAGAGTAGCATTAAAACAATTGTAACTACTAAAATAAGAACCTGACGATTGGAGATAACTAAGCTGTTAAATATTGTGTACTGAACATCCGGTAATACTTGAGGAAATGTACGAACCTGAGGAGAAACAAACAACATCATACCATATTCTAATAATAAAGAAACGCCGATAGCAGTAATTAAAGCAGCAAGTCGCGGAGCGTTTCGCAAAGGTTTATAGGCTAGTTTTTCAATGATAATTCCGGCAATAGCACAAACTACCATTGCCATTAGTAGTGCAGGCACAAATGACCAACCTAGGATGGCTGTAGTATAAAATCCTACATACGCTCCAACCATGTATAAATCACCATGAGCGAAGTTAATTAATTGAACTATACCATATACCATTGTATAGCCTAAGGCAATAAGTGCATAGATACTACCCAGGGATATACCGTTAATTAGTTGTTGTAAAAATACTTCCAAAACTGGCCACCCCTATCAGTTGTTTTAGAAAAGTAATGAGGGAGAGAGTACTCCCTCATTACTTAGTTGATATTAACTTTGATGTTATGGAGTCACATAGGTATTATAAACCTGCTTACCATCTTTCATTTCTAAAATAACGGCACCTTTAACGGGGTTATGTTGCTCATCTACGGAAATTTTACCAGTAACTGTCTGCAAATCCTTAGTGCTTGCTAGAGCTTCTTTGATTTTTTCAGAAGATCCGTCACCTGAACGTTTAATTGCATCTACCAATAAAACTGCGGTATCATATCCAAGGGCTGCAAAGGTATCTGGAACTTCTCCATATTTTGCTTGGTATTTCTCTACAAATGCCTTAATTGTAGGATCATCCTGCTGGGAAGAATAGTGATTTGTAAAGTATGTTCCATTAAGAGCTGCTGCACCAGCAATTTCAGTCAGTTTGGGAGAATCCCAACCATCGCCACCAAGGAAGGGAGCGGTAATACCAATTTCTCTAGCTTGTTTAACAATTTTACCTACAGCTTCATAGTAAGCTGGAAGATAAATTACATCGGGATTCAACTTTTTGATTTTAGTTAGTGTAGCTTTAAAGTCTTGATCCTCTGGAACAAAGGCTTCTTTAGCCAGAATTTGTCCACCCTGCTTAGTAAAGGCTTCCTCAAAAAATTGAGCTAGACCTTTAGCATAGGGAGACTGATTGTCAACATAAAGAACTGCTGTTTTAGCCTTCAGATCTTTCACAGCAAAGTTTGACATTACAATACCTTGGAAAGGATCGATAAAGCAGGTACGGAAAATATACTCACGAACTTGATTAGTATTAGGATCTACAGTAACCTCTAAAGCAGTACCAGAGGGGGTAATAATAGGTACTTTATTATCAGTAGCCACTGGCATAATACCCATGGTATTACCAGAAGTGGCACATCCGATAATGGCTGCTACTTTGTCCTGGGAAATCAAACGAGTAGCAACGTTAGTAGCTTCTGTGGTATCGGATTTGTTGTCTAATACTTGGAACTTAATCTTTTTACCCAGAACGCCTTCACCAGCGTTAACTTCTTCAAAATACAACTCTGCTCCATTTTTTAAGTTTGTGCCATATGTAGCCACAGCACCACTTAACTCTAAGTTTCCACCAATAATAATTTCATTTGAATTGGCCGCTTGCTGTTCCTTGTTACCACCACCGCAACCTGTTACTAAGGCAGTTAATAATGCCATAACGGTCAAGATGGCTAAAATACGAAATTTTCTCATTCCAATCCTCCTAGCTATTAAATATATGTTTTGTCCCGATAAAGCGTCAAATTATTAACCACCCCCCTTTATATTTTTCTATACATATTGACTAATAATTTCGACGCTTGTGAGTATTCCACTACGATATGCGAAAATCCTGCATCCTTTGATGTATTTTTTAAAAATTGCTTAATAAATAATCTTCGTGATTTAGCCCTTAGCTTTTAGTCTTTTGCACAAAAGCTAACAGCTAATGCTAAAGGCTAAAAGCAAAACCCCCTAGATTTTTTAATCTAAGGGGTTTGAGAATTCTAATAAGTTATTTTACAGCCGCTAAAATATCAGTAAGTACTGAACTGATTTCTTGGTCACCATTAATGTTTTTCAAAATTCCTTTTGCTTCATAATAATCGATTAGAGGCTTGGTCTTTTCGATATAGGCATTTAGGCGGGTTCCTACGGATTCTTCATTATCATCGGAACGTTGATATAGTTCACCGCTACAGGAATTACATTTACCCTCTTCTTGAGGAGGATTAAAAATAACATGGTAAGAAGCACCGCAGTTTTTGCAAACACGACGACCAGTTAAACGTGCCATTAATTTTTCCAAGGGAACTTCAATATTGATTACTGCATCAAGTTTAATACCTAGATCTTGCAGTGTTGCGTCTAAGGCAGAGGCTTGTTCTACTGTACGAGGGAAACCATCTAATAGAAAACCATCTTTACAGTCAGCCTGAGAAAGACGATCCTTGACCATACCGATAACAACTTCATCTGGAACAAGGGCACCCTTATCCATATATTCTTTGGCTTTCTTACCCATTTCTGTACCTTCTTTAATAGCAGCACGGAACATATCCCCTGTAGAAATATGGGTAATTTTTAATTCCTTTACTAAAACTTCTGCCTGTGTACCTTTACCGGCACCGGGGGGTCCCATAATTAACAAATTCACAACTATCCCTCCTGATTTTTTAGTAGGCTCGTCCTATTCATATTGTATATTATATCACAATCTGGTCAATATAGTTTAACAATAAAATCAAAAAATGTTTATGTTGGAAATACTTTCAGCCAGGGTTATAATTTAGCTATTAGCTTTTAAGTATTTAAGCTAATGACTAACGACAAAAAACTTGAAAGGCTGGTTAATTTTATGACAGTAAATGTTGACAAATTCGTCCAAGAACACCAAGAAGAAATTATTACTTTAGTTAATAACAGTCTAAACAGAGCTGGTGATATTATTGCAAAAAAGGTCCAAGACGGAGAAGTTGGAGCTACTATACAGGATGTATTACCAATTATGCTCTATGAGATTCTCCTAACCAACACAGTAGCAACCCTACGACTTGTCTCCGAAATGATAAATGAAAGCAAGACGGTTTAGTTTTTAGCTTTTAGCTTTTAGCTGTTGGCTGTTAGCTATTTAGTTTAGGTACTTTGCTAAAGGCTAATGGCTAATAGCTAATGATGGCCCACTGTTATTTGATTATTTGACTGTATGGGTGTGTTAGCTCTCCCTATTGTGAAATGATTTACTTGTTTTTTGTTCCCTAGATTATAGCAGCCTTTCTAATATCAGCCACGGCCTGGGCTGGATCAGATGCGCCAAATATTGCTGAGCCTGCCACTAGGACATGAGCCCCTGCCTGGGCAACCAAACTAGCAGTTTCTGTATTGACTCCCCCATCAACCTCAATTTCTGTAGCTAAACCTTGCTCCTTAATTTTTTGGGCAAGGGTTTGAATTTTGGGTAAAACTTCAGGAATAAACCTTTGTCCCCCGAATCCGGGGTTTACAGTCATTAGTAATACTAAATCCAGCATAGGTAATACATGTTCCAGAACATACAACGGGGTATGTGGATTTAGAGCTACACCCACCTTCGCACCTAGTTCCTTGACTTGACTAATGTTTCGATGCAAATGTTGGCAGGTCTCTGCGTGAATACATACTAGGTCAGCTCCCGCCTTAATAAATTCAGGGACATATCGGTCGGGATTCTCAATCATCAAATGTACATCAAATAATATCTTACTATGGGGCCTTAGAGCTTGAACAATAAGGGGTCCAATAGTTATATTGGGGACAAAGTGACCATCCATTACATCGATATGTAAATATTCCGCTCCTGCCTGCTCTACTACTTGAACAGATTGAGCTAGGTTAGCAAAATCAGCAGACAGTATGGACGGTGCTATTTTAATCATGCTAATATCTCCTCTCCTGTTGCAGGATTTCTTGTAAAAATGTTAAGTAATTTTGGTATCTTTCTTTCTGAATAAGCCCCTTTTCAACAGCCCCTTTTATGGCACACTGAGGTTCATGATAGTGCAAGCAGCCATTAAATCTACATTCGACAATAAAGGTCTCAAACTCTGGGAAAAAGTAACCTAAATCTTCTTTATTCATATGTGGCAGATCAAGACTGGAAAATCCAGGGCTATCAACCACGTAACCACCACTTTTTAAAGGTAATAATTCTACATGGCGGGTGGTATGTTTACCTCTTTTTAATTTATGACTTATATCCCCTGTTTTTAGTTCTAATCCTGGCTGCACTGCATTTAATAGGCTAGATTTACCAACCCCTGATGGACCAGCCAAAACGGATGTTTTACCTATTAATAATTGTCTTAGTTCGTCAATCCCTTCTCCTTTTTTGGTACTGGTAATAACCGTGGGGTAGCCAATTTTTCTGTATAAACGAAGCCATTCATGATCTCTTCGTCCAGTAAGTAGGTCTCCTTTGTTTAGACATACTAAGGGAGCAATTTCTGAGGTTTCTGCTAATACTAGAAATCGATCAAGGAGAGTTAGGTTGGGTTCTGGGTTTTGCACTGCAAAGACAATAACAGCTTGGTCAATATTAGCAACAGCTGGTCGAAATAGTTCTGTCTTTCTTGGTAAAACTTCGTCAATACGACCAACATTTTGTTTAATAGGTGTAACCATAACCCTATCCCCCACTAAGGCAGGTGAGTCTTTACCTAAACGAAATTTTCCCCGTAATGAGCATTCCCAAACCTCATCACCCTTTTTCACATAGTAAAAACCACCATAGGCCCTAATTAAAACTCCTTCGAACAATATTACACTCCCCTTGATCTAGGTTCCTTTATTCAACCTCTTTTTCGTCCACCAGAACGTTATCAATAAATACTCTTACAATACCCTTGCCGAATAATATAACGCTTTTAGCAACATTATCACCAGGTTGGTGAGTACTAATGTATGGGTTGTACTTGCCCCTGACATCCTCTGTCTCTATTTTAACCTCGTGAGTATTTCCATCATCTGGAACAAAAAGTTTTACCTTCACTTCCTTTGGTGCTGGTCCTGGACCAGTACTAATTGCTATTTTTACTTTTTTCCCTTCCTCTAGGTCACTACCAGGGCCAGGTTCATGTGTAACAATTTGACCACTAAGGTATTCATTGCTTTCAGTTTGTCCTATATTTTCATCCAATTCAAGTCTTAGAGCAGATAATTCTGCCCGGGCAGCTTCCTGAGTTAAACCAATAAGATTGGGTACCTTTTGTATTTGTGGCTTGGGACCTTGACTTATTCGTATAATAATTCTACTGCCTCGAGGTGCTTTGTTTTTTCCTGCAGGTTCTTGCTCTGCCACCAAATCTTTTTCGACACTGTTGCTATATACATACTCAGGTGTTTCAACTTGGAAATGTAAGTTCAATAAGGTAAACCTTGCTTCATCAAAGTTTAGCCCAGTAACATCCGGCACTTCGACCAAATCCTGGCCATCACTAACCACTAAGACCACTGGCCGCCCTTTTTTTACTATTTTACCCGCCTCTGGTTGTTGTGATATTACTTCATCTTTCTCTATTGTTTCATGGTATTGCCTGGATATACTTACCTCGAGATCATAACCTTCCAATACCTTTACTGCTTCGTCTACCTTCATCCCTGTTACTGGAGGTAACTTAACTTCACCCACATTTAAATAACTGTTAAGGGCAAAGATTGACGCGGCTACCAATAATAAAACCACTACAGCTAACATACCCCAAGCAGCAGGTTTCATCTGTTTCTTTTTCGGAGATTTTTCTTCTGTGGGCCTAGTAGCTCTTATTTCATCTTTAATGGTAACAGGTCCCGGTATGACCCGAGTATAATCTTCATCTTCTGAAGCATACGCAGACATATTTTTAGTTTCTTCACTGATAGAAACCAAATCATCACCTAGGGCTTTGGCACTTTTATGTCTTTTATCGGGCCTTTTATCCATGGCCCGCAAAACAACTTTTTCTAGATCCTCCGGTACGTTTGGATTTATTTGTCTTAAAGTATGAGGTTTTTCTTGAATGTGTTTGAGGGCTACCCCAATTGCACCATCTGCCTGATAGGGAACCTGACCGGTTAACATTTCATATAGAACTACACCCAGGGCGTAAATATCGGATTTTGGTCCCGCAGGCTCCCCCTTCGCTTGTTCTGGTGATATATAATGAACAGAACCTATAATGGTATCGGTATGTGTTATCGTAGAAGCACTGGCCTGTGCAATACCAAAATCAGTCAGTTTGGCTCGTCCAGTTTTGGTAATTAGTATATTATGGGGCTTAACATCTCTGTGAATGATACTGTTCTCATGGGCATGTTCAAGTGCATCGGCAATTTGACGTCCAAGTTGAATTACTCTAGTAGCTCCCAGAGGAGCCTCCCTGCGAATCAATTCCTTAAGACTTTCCCCATCTATATACTCCATAACCAAGTAGTAGCTTTCATTTTCTTGCCCTACATCGTATATACTTACAATATTAGGGTGGGACAGGCTGGCCACAGCTTGGGCTTCACGGCGAAAGCGACGAACAAAATCTTGGTCACTGGCATACTCCGGTCTGAGTACTTTAATCGTTACCAAGCGATTTAAAAAGGTGTCCTTACCTTTCCAAACCAGTGCCATTCCTCCGCCGCCCAATTGTTCTAGAATTTCATAACGATTACCCAGAAGTTTGCCTATCATCTTCTGTCTCACTCCTTAAATCCACCTGAACTAACAGATGAGAGCTTAAAATATTATCTGGCCAAAGCCATAGAAAATATTTCTCTGGCAATTGGCGCTGCTATTATACCGCCTGATCCTGACTTTTCTACTATCACCGCTACGACAATCTTGGGGTTTTCTGCTGGGGCATAACCCACAAACCAGGCATGGGGTAAACTATTACCCTGAGTCTCCGCAGTACCTGTTTTTCCTGCTACTTCAAGGCCCTTGATAGATGCTGCTGTTGCTGTACCCCATTTTGCTGCGGCAACCATACCCTGGGCAATCTGCTTAGCTACTTCGGGGTCTGTTGCAGTTAGCCATAGTGAGTCCTCTGTAACACTGATAGGTTTGCCGTTTGGTTTTCTTATTTCTTTTACTATGTAAGGTTTCATAATTATTCCATTATTTGCAATGGCCGAACAAGCCAAGGCCATATGTAAGGGACTGATTAAGGTGTCTCCTTGTCCAAAGGAAGATTCAGCAAGCTGACTTAAATTTCTCCGTTCTCCTTTGGCTAGGGTACCTGACCTTACAGGCACACCAATGTCAGGTGTTGCACTTAAACCAAACTTTTTAAAGTTATCTTCAAATTGGTCCCAACTAAGTTTAGAACCTTCTAAGGCAAAATAAGTATTACAAGACAGGGCTATGGCTTTGTTAAAATCTACACTGTTGTGTGACCGATTGTCCTTAATTCTTTGACCGTCAATCACTGTATATCCCGGACACTGTATCTTATCCTGAGGTTTTAGAATTTGTTGTGAAAGAATGGCAGCACCAGTTACAATTTTCATCACTGACCCAGGTGGGTAAGCTCCTTGGGTTGCTCGGTTCAGTAAAGGAGCATTAAGTTTATCCTGATTTAACTGCTTCCAAACCTCCGGCCTGTCTATTTCATTTGCATCAAAGGTTGGGGAACTGGCTAAGGCTAGTATTTCACCTGTCTTAGGATTCATTGCCACCACTGCACCGCGTCTTCCACCTAAAGCATTCAAAGCGGTTCTTTGGAGAACTGTATCTAAAGTTAAAACTAAATCATTTCCCCTTGGTGTACGGTTTAATATTCGATCTAAGAGGTTTTCTAGATAGTCAGCCTCTGTTAATCCAAGAAGTTCTTTACTGTAGGAAGCTTCTAGGCCAAATGCTCCGTATCTTTGGGACACATAGCCGGTTATATGAGAAAAGGGAGTTAATTGGTCCTGTTTCAGGTAAACTCTTTCCCCCTGTTTACCTCGCCAATTTGTTTCAGCTATTATAGTACCAGTTCTATCATAGATAGTTCCACGGATAATGCCAGCTTCTTGGGCTGCTATTCTTTGATTTTGTGGATGCCTTGCAAGCTGTTCACCCTGAACCATAACCAAGTAAGTTAAGTATAGAATTAAGGTAACAAAGGTGAATAGTAAAAAGTATCCCAATTTTTTAATATTCTGTGTCATTTCCTCCATTTACCTCGTGGGAGATGTTTAAAATTATACCAAGAATAATAAAATTAGCAATTAAGGAACTACCCCCATAACTAATAAAGGGTAATGTAACACCTGTCATTGGTAGAAGTTTAATGACACCTGCTATTATAATAAAGGTCTGAAATCCCATTAATACTGTAAGTCCCGCAGTTAATAAAGATAAAAATTTATCCCGACAAGTTAAGGCTATCATCAAACCCCTAAATAATAAGCACATGTACAAGATGAGTACAGCACATCCACCAAAGAGCCCTAATTCTTCTACAATTGCTGAAAAGATAAAATCTGTGTGAACAGCTGGTATTAAATTAGGTAATCCTTTACCTAACCCACTGCCAAATAAACCACCTGAACCTAGAGCAAATAAGGACTGGACAATTTGGTAACCGCTTCCTTCCATATATAACCAGGGATCAAGCCAAATATCAACACGGGCTTGCACATGACTAAAAATGTAGTAGGCTATGGTTCCTCCCATCAAAAACATAATTAAACCTAGTATAATATAAAAAGTCCTAGCTGTTGCAGCATATATCATAGCCAAGAAAGTACAAAAGTAAATAAGAGCAGTTCCTAGATCCCTTTGGAAAACTAATATAAGTAGGGAGATTCCCCACATCCCAACTAAAGGTCCAAATTCACGAATGCCAGGAATGCTTATACCAAATAACTGTTTATTGCCTGTGGTAAGAATTCTTTGATTTTCTGCTAAGAAGCTTGCGAGAAAAAACACCAAGAGAATCTTTACAAATTCTGACGGTTGTACCTGAAATAAGCCAAGGTTTAACCAACTACGTGCTCCATATTGTTCCTGACCAAAAAATATTGGTGCAATTAATAATAGTACTCCCACAGCAACGTATATGTATTTATATTCAGCTAGTCTATCCAGGTGTCTCAGTAGAGTTGTGACCATGACTAAAACTAGTAATCCTATAAGCAGCCAGGCAAACTGCCTTTCAGCATATTGTGGACGCAGTCTAAATAAAAAAATCAATCCTATAGAAGTTAGAGCTGCGGTTATTGGCATAAGGAAAGGATCACAGCAAAAATCTGCCAGTCTCCAATAGATGCTTACAAGCCAAAAACCTAACATAGAACCAATGCTTAGAAAAGCCACAAACCACCAAAAAGGGAGTTTGGTCCCGCCACTCAAAGATAATTCATATACCTTATTTAATTCTGGCTTTCCAAGATAAAGGATAATAATACCCACTGTAAGGAAAGCTGCAATATAGTGCAGTAAACTACGTTCTTCTTTTCGCAGACCAGCTAACACAAGGAGCACTCCTCGCAATTAGTCTATTTCCACCAATACCATGGTGATATTATCAATACCACCCCGATCAAGAGAAATCTTCAACAGGTCCCTCAGGCATTGCCCAAGGTCAACGTGGGAAACTATTATTTCTTTTATTTCCTCAGGCCTTAAATGATTTATAAGCCCATCGGTGCAAAATAAAATCTTATCTCCGGCATATAGGTTTACAGTATGTAAGTCTACTCTTATGGTAGGGGCTGTTCCCATGGCTCTAGTTAAAACATTTCTTTGGGGATGATTTATTGCTTGTTCCTCAGTAAGTCCCCCGCAACGAAGCATCTCACCCACCAGAGAATGGTCATTGGTAATTTGATTAATTGCTTTATTTCGTATTAAATAAGCTCTAGAATCTCCTACATGGGCAATAATAAGGTCATTGTTAGAGACAATTCCCGCTGTAACTGTTGTACCCATACCACGATATTCTTCATTTTCGCTGGATAGCCGATGTATTCTTAAATTTGCTTCTTCCATGATACGCAGTAAATTAGTTGCAATATCCTCTTGTTGCACCCTAGAATCCTTTAATTGTTCCTCTAAGTAGCTCAGGGCAGTACTACTGGCTATCTCACCAGCTTTATGGCCTCCCATACCATCGGCTACGGCAAACAGACCAATATCTGGGCAAGCGCACATACTGTCTTCATTACCGGCCCTGACCCGGCCAATATCACTAATCTGACTCCATTTCATACGCCCACCTCACAAAATGAAAAATAACATCACCAATTCTAATTCGATCACCGTTTGCTAAAACTGTTGGTTTGTCTATGGGAACATCATTTAAAAATGTATGATTTAAACTATCTAAGTCTTCTAGCCAGTACTGTCCTTGCTTATACAATATTCGAGTATGCTCCTGTGATGCATGGTGACCACTTAAAATAATTTGATTCCCACGTCCTCGTCCCAACTTTGTTTCATCACCCAAGGGATAGGATTCACCTATTTTTATTAATTCGTCTTCAGAAGCTACTACTTTCAAAGTAGCGCCATCCCCGCCGATAATTAAATTTCTTGATTGCCCTTTTTTAAAATTAACTGAATTATGTAGAGAACGACTGGGTCCATCGACCGTCCTTATCTGTTCAATCATACTAATAGTTAATCTAAAAATAAAAAGATAAAGTAATATTAAAAAAAGTCCACGTAAGACTGTAATTACGAGCGCTAACACGTTTATAACTCCTTAAATATCAAAACTGTATTACCTAAGGTGATAACGTCGCCTGAAGTTAATTCATATTTATCAATAAGTAAGCCATTTACATATGTACCATTGGTGCTGTTAAGATCTATTAAACAGAAGCCTTCACTTACTTTCTCTATTTGTGCATGACGCCTGGATACACTGTTATCATTTAAAACAATATCACAGGTATCACGTCTGCCTATACTTGAAAGATTATCACCCAAAAGAAATTCCTTTCCCTGGTCGGCTCCCTCCTCCACCACTAAGCTAGCAAAGTAAATTGGTTCCGACTTATTTAGAGGTGCCGTGTCAGATATTGCTTCATAAGCCCTTGTTTCCTCATGATTTTCGTTGTTCCCAGGGGGTGACGAGTTTAAGTACATTGCTTCTGAAGTTTCATTTATACCAAATTTACTTTCTACTATAATATCACCCTGTTCCAGTTCTTTGCTTTCAGTAAAAAGAATAAGTGGTGCAGCGACTAAGGTAAATTTTTTGTCCTCTGCATTCTGAACCAGAAACTCGCCTAATTCCTTTGTCATAAGTGGTATCATTGGTTGAATATACAAATAATCCGAAGGATGCAACAAAACATTATATTCATTTGGAACATAAACATTGGAAACACTGATTCTTCGTTTATCTCTCATAGCCCGACCCAGTTTTTTAGCAATATCTGTGGGGTGAATAAGTCTGTCAGAGCTGAGTTTTTCCTTAAAAAATCCTTCGATGTATTTTTCTAAGCTACTTTCCAACCCTGAAAATAAACGCATAAAAAAATCACCACCATTCATTTATACTTGCCGTTAGCCTTGCTGGGTGCCATGGGCCTTGGGCTTTGATGTAATATCCTCTACACACCCCTTGTATTTTCAACAAAGGTCTTATGGTCTAGGTTGGTTAAGTTTATTTTCAAATCTACGCCTAAGCTGCCCGCAGGCAGCATTAATATCTGTCCCTAACTCTCTGCGAACGGTAACATTTAAACCAACTTTCTCTAAATAGCTACGAAACCGATCAACTCTTTCGGGTGGTGTTCTCTCAAATCCTTTTTCTTCCACAGGGTTTGCTGGGATAAGATTAATATGGCAAAGTAAACCCTTCAAAAGAGTAGCAAGCTGACGGGCATGCAGGTCACTGTCATTTATGTCAGCTAACATAGCATATTCAAAGGTTATACGGCGACCAGTAATACTAGTGTAAGCAGAACATGCTTCCAGTAACTTTTGGATATTATATTTTCTGTTCATCGGGACTAATTTATCACGTAATTCATCATTAGGAGCATGCAAAGACACTGCTAAAGTGATAGGTAGTTTTTTCTCAGCCAATTCCATCATTTTGGGTACCAGGCCACAGGTTGAAAGGGTAATATGGCGATATCCAATATTTAGTGCATACTCTGCATTAATAATTTCCAAAAACCTCATTACGTTTTCATAATTGTCCAAGGGCTCCCCTGCACCCATAATCACAATATGACTGACCCTTTCACCTGTCTCCCTCTGAATTCCAAGTACTTGATCATAGATTTCACCAGGGCTAAGGTTCCTGACCAGTCCATTTATTGTAGAAGCACAAATAAAACAACCCATGCGGCAACCAACCTGAGTAGAAACGCATACCGAATTCCCATAAGAATGCTTCATCAGTACACTTTCCACAGCATTTCCGTCTTGTAATCCAAATAAATATTTTATCGTATCACCCTTCATAGATACTTGACGGGTTAAAATTGTGGTCTGGCTAAGGGTAGCAATTTGGTCCAACTTATTTCTAAGTTCCTTGGATAGGTTTGTCATCTCATCAAAGGATGAGACCCCCTGGGCAAAAACCCAGCGACAGATTTGATCTGCCCGAAATGGTTTTTCACCCAGATCCAAGAGAAGTTTCTTCATATCCGCAAGATTTAGATTTCTTAGATTTACTTTCTCTGTGATATTTCTCGACATTTTTACTCAAATCCTTTTTTCCTCATACGAGCTATAAAAAAGCCATCCATACCATGAATATGGGGCATAAGTTGCAAATAACCATTTTCAGCTGTTTTTTCCTTAGCCAATTCTGAAGGGAGGAGTTGTCTTAGATCACCCATAATAAATTCAGAATGTCCCCTAAGAAAGTCTTCCACAACTCCTATATTCTCTTCCCAGGTTATAGTGCAGGTACTATAAACCAGAACCCCACCAGGTCTTAAGCATTGGGCCGCAGATTGTAATATTTCCTTTTGTAATCTAACTATGCCGGGTAATTGACTAGGATCTTTACGCCACCTAGCGTCAGGCCTTCTTCTTAAAACACCTAGACCTGAACAGGGAGCATCAACTAGAACATAGTCTGCCCAGCCCTGATACTTTTTGTATAATTCTCTGGCATCAGCTACTTCTGTTTGAATGGACTTGATACCTAACCGTTGGCAATTATCCATAATTAAGTCTAGTTTATGTTTATATAAATCACAGGCGATTATACGGCCGGAATCACCCATTATTTGAGCTAAATGAGTGGTTTTTCCACCAGGTGCAGATGCTACATCAAGCACCTTGGCCCCTGTGGAAGGATTTAAAACATGGGCAACTAACATGGAGCTTTCATCCTGTACCTGAAACAAGCCTTCCTGAAATGGCTTTAGAGTACGATATGATAAAAAACCACTGATATTTAAGCCTTCTGGGACAAATGAAGTTTCCCTAGCCCCTACTCCTTCTTCCTTCAATCTGGTGATTAAATCCTCGCGAGAGATTTTCAGAGTATTGGTTCGAACTGTATTAGGTGCTGGACGATTATTAGCTTCACAGAGGGCAACTGTTTGCTCATAGCCAAATTCCTTTAGCCATCTCTCCACCAACCAGGTTGGATGAGAGTATTTCAGAGCGATGTAGTCAACCGGTGATTCCTCATGATCTGGATATTTCAAATTTTGCTGTTGCCTAGCTACGTTTCGTAAAACTCCATTGACAAACTTGGCTGCACCAGCATGACCATATTTTTTAGCCAAGTTAACGGATTCGTTACAAGCAGCAGAATCCGGAACTCTTGGCATAAACATAATCTGGTAAGTACCTATTCTTAAGATGTTGCGAATGTAAATTGTTTGGGATGCCAGTGGTTGCTTAAGATAATGAGCAAGTACCCAATCAATCGTGTTTAGGTTTCTTAGTACCCCATAGACTATCTCTGTGGCAAAAGCCCGGTCTAATTTGCCGGGCTGATATTTTTCAAGCAATTTATTTAAAGCAAGGTTAGCATAAGCACCTTCATCTTCCACTGCTTTACTAACCAGAAGAGCAATTTCTCTGGCACTTACATTTCTCAATTAAATATCCCTTCCCTTTCCGGTTACCCAAAAAGAATTCAATAGCTTTTGAAACTCCAAGTATTGAAACCGAAGTATTTATACATGGTCCAAAGGGACGATCATTTAGTACCCCTAATACCGGAATTGGATTGCAGTCTTGGATACCACTGGCCAAATCTCTTTCACAAGCTATTGCAACGATCGCCTTTGGTCTGTACTCTTTCACAAGTTTACGAGCAAGTGTCCCGCCAGTGGCAATCCCCACATTTATACCATATTTATCCCTTAGGTCAAGTAACTCCGCAACCTTACACTTTCCACAACGTTTACAATTATTTATATTATTAGTTACTTTATAGGGACAGGTATACTCCTGTATACAATGGGGAGCTAATAATAATATCTGCTCAGGCATTAGGTTTGGTACATTGGTCCTAACCAGTTCATTATTAACTTCTATATAGGAATTCTTTATTTTATCAGTGTCTATCTTAAATATCTTACCTAGACCAATGGCAAATGGGAATAAGGCTGATATGGCAATCCGCATCAAAGGTTGCAGAGGCTTTATTGTTTGAGCAAGCCAGATGGTTAAAACAATGCCCCCAATGCCAAATGCTACTAATATAATAGCTATAATAATTGCCACAACCAAGGCAATTAATAATGTTTGGTGAAACAAAGTGGTGGGATGATAGACCAGATACCAGATAGTGAAAATTGTCAAGCCTACTATCACTAAGCTTGCCGCAAGCAAACCTAAAAACAATCTTTTACGTACATGTGGTACCTGAGCTTGACTCTGTGTAATCAGATGCCTACCCTCCTTCATTTCCTAAAGTAGTTCCAGGAAGTAACAGTTTGCCTCGGAGAAATTCTCCAACCTCCATTCTTTTACTACCTTGAAGCTGTAATTCTTTAATTATGATTTGACCTTGACCTGTTTGCACCAATAAGCCTGAAGAATTGGCTTCTAACACTGAACCTGGCACGGCCTCTACCTTATTTTGATTTTGAGCAGGTATTGCAGTCTGCCAAATTTTTAATATTTTATCCTCCCAAGTAGTATAGGTGCCAGGCCAGGGATTCATGCCTCTAACATGATTATGAATATCATGAGCTGAAGCACTCCATTGAATGCGTTCATTTGCTTTCTTTAGCATTGGTGCATAGGTAGCCAAGGCATTATTCTGAGGTGTTCTCGGAACACGATTCTGTTTAAGCAAGTTAATGGTTTCTATTAATAATTTTGCCCCTTCAACTGCCAATTTATCATGAAGGTATCCTAATGTATCTTCTGCACCTATGGGTACAGGTTTTTTCAGTATCATATCCCCTGTATCCATACCTTTATCCATGTACATGGTAGTAACACCAGTTTCTGGTTCTCCATTTATTATAGCCCAGTGAATTGGTGCAGATCCTCTATAATAGGGAAGTAAGGATGCATGAACATTAATACATCCCTTAGGAGGTAACTCTAACAATTCTGGCGGTAATATCTTTCCATAAGCCACTACAATAATGCAGTCGGGATTTATTTCTTTCATTGTATCTAAAAATTCCCTAGTTTTGATACTGGCTGGCTGTAGAACCGGCAAGTCATATTCCTGAGCCAAGATTTTAACAGGTGGCGCTTGCACCTGTTTTCCCCTACCCTTTGGTTTGTCGGGTTGAGTAACTACAGCAACAACCTGTTGATTTGAGTGGATCAAAGATTTTAATGATGCCGCTGCAAAATCTGGAGTTCCCATAAAAACAATACGCATTTGTTCAATACCCCTAACTATTCAACCTTTCGAAGGTTATTTGCTTTATCAACAAAAATAACTCCTTCTAAGTGATCAATCTCATGTTGAAAGGCCCGGGCCAGAAAACCCTTTGCCCTATATACTACTTCTTCTCCTTTTCGATTTAGGCCTTTGACTACAAGTATATCCGCCCTAGCCACTTCTCCAACCATATTGGGTACAGAAAGACATCCCTCTGTATCCACCACAGAGCGACCAGAAGCTTCTATAATCACTGGATTAACCAGTTCCACCAGACCCTCTCCGATGTCCACTACGATAACTTTTTTAGATACACCAATTTGTGGTGCAGCCAAACCTACCCCTTTGGCTGCATACATTGTATCAGCCATATTATCTATTAATTTAATAATATTAGGCGTAACTTCTTTTACTGGTTTGGCAACTTCTCTTAAAACTTCATCACCGATTTCGACAATTTTATATACTGCCATACGAATTTCCTCCTATTTAGCTTTTAGCAGTTAGCCTTTAGCTTTTGCCATAGACTAATATCTAATAGCCAATAGCTAAGGGCTAACAGCTAATAGCTAAAGGCTATATTTATATTGTCAGCGGATCTACATCAATGCTAACACCTACCTGTTTAAAACGAACTCCCAATTGTTCCAAAACTAAAGCAACTATTTTTCTAAGGTCTCTGCTTATCGAACCCCGTAGGATTAATTGCCATCTATAACGATCATTAACCCTGGGTATACTTGCGGGTGCGGGTCCTAGAATATCCATTGTATGAAATCCAGTCTCTAATCTAGTTGCTGACAATCGTTCTTGCCAAACCTGTGCAGCATTGATGACGTCTCCCTCATTTAATCCAGAAAACATAATGCGAACTATATAACTAAAAGGCGGGTAGCCTAAAATTTTGCGATTAACCATTTCCCTTTGATAAAAATGAATAAAGTCATGTTTTTGGGCGTTGATGATACTATAGTGCTCCGGGTCATAGGTTTGAATAATAACCTGACCCTCTATATCCCCTCGACCAGCGCGTCCGGCAACTTGGGTTAACAGTTGAAATGTCCTTTCAGCTGCTCTAAAGTCAGGCATGTGAAGAGAAATATCTGCACTTACTACCCCTACCAATGTTACCTGGGGTATATCTAATCCCTTGGCTATCATTTGCGTACCCACCAGTACTGGAGCATCACCATTAATGAATTGATCCAGTAAATGCTGGTGCGAACCCTTCCGGGTAGTGGTATCTGCATCCATTCTGAGGACATTAATTTTAGGAAATAACCTCTTTATTTCTTCCTCGACCCTTTGGGTACCTAATCCAAAGTTACGTATAACCCTACTGGCACATACGGGACATTTTTGAGGCGTTTTACTAACGTAGCCGCAATAATGACATCTTAATAAACTATTGTTATGGAGAGTTAAAGATATATCACAATGGGGACACCTAATAACCTGACCACAATAATGGCACACAACAACGGAGGCATAACCCCGTCGATTTAAAAATATAATACTTTTTTCATTTTTTTCAATACGTTTTGCTAAAGCTTTTTCTAAAACATGGCTAAAAATACCAGTATTTCCTGCAGCGATCTCTTTTCTTAGATCGACAATTTGAACCGCTGGAAGCTTTCTTTGATCCACCCGCTGGGTCAGACGCATAAGCTGATAAGGACCATCAGGACGAGCTCGACAATAACTTTCCATGGCCGGAGTTGCACTACCCAGTACAACTACAGCATTATGCTGAGCAGCCCTCTGTAAAGCCACTTCTCTGGCATGGTATTTGGGGCTTTCATCCTGTTTATAAGAGGATTCATGCTCCTCGTCAATAATAATAACTCCCGGGTTAGTTGTGGGGGCAAAAATAGCAGAACGTGCTCCTAAGATAACCTTTGCTTCCCCAGAACGTATACGGTCCTTTTCGGCATATCTTTCCCCCTGTGATAAGGCACTATGTAACAAAGCCACTTGACTGCCAAAACGAGATTTAAACCTTTGAACCATTTGGGGAGTAAGGGATATTTCAGGCACCAATACAATGGCCTGACGGTTTTCAACTAAAACTTCTTGTATTATTCTCAGATATACTTCAGTTTTACCACTGCCGGTAACTCCATGCAAAAGCCAGGCTGATGGTTTTTCTTCTTTCAATGCCTGACTGATCTGAGCAACTGCATTAGCTTGTTCTTTGGTTAGATTTGGTATAGGACCTAGTGTTTGAAAAACTTTCTCTTCTAAAGATTCAACCTCTTCTAGTAATCCTTTTTTTATTAATGCATTAATTACTGCTGGTGAAGTATTTGCTTCTTTAGCCAACTGGAGTTTATTTAACCCTGGTTTTCTAAGAGCTACCTCAAGGGCATCTTTTTGTTTTGGAGCTCTTATTAGGCCCAGAGGTATGTAGTCATTTTTTATTGTGGCTATTAATACTTTTTTTGTTTTTTCTACTTTTATGCTGCCCACAGGTGATCCTGCAATACATTGGAGAGCATCACCTAGACTACATAAATACCGTTGTACCATCCATTGAGCCGTTTTATAAAGCTCGCTATCTAAAAACGGTTCCTTCTCAATAATACGTCTAATAGTCTTTATATTCTTTAAGGCAGGGGGGTCCCCAAACCCGATAATAAAACCTTGTACTAATCTACCAGAAAAGGGTACCTCGACCCGGCTGAACCTTTGAAGTTCGCTCCGAAGGGTCTCCGGTACCCGATAATGAAAGGTTTGATACAATGAGCGAACCGGCACAGGCACTGCCACTTCTGCAAAGGGCATCTAGCTTTCCCCCCGGCGGGTCCTCAATATTTTTGCAGCTCGATCCAGTATCTCCTCAGCAACCTGTCCCTTTTCCATCTTTGGCAAAGCTTCTATGGTCCCGTCAGTCCAAAAAATTCGTACAATATTTGTGTTACTGTCAAACCCAGCACCAGGTAGGGTGACATCATTGGCAATTAACAAGTCAAGGTTTTTATTAATAAGCTTACTCTTTGCATAAAGCTCAAGATCGTGTGTTTCTGCAGCAAACCCTACCAGTACTTGCTTTTCCTGTTTACGAGTTCCTAAATTCCCTAAAATATCAGGGTTCTTTTGTAACGGGACAGTCATACTATCAGCTTGTTTTTTTATTTTATGGTCACTTATTTCCACTGGACGATAATCAGCAACTGCAGCGGCCTTAATAATAAGATCTGAGCTATCAGAATGCTTCAATACAGCATCATGCATTTCAATTGCTGTTTCTACCTGTACGATATCTACAAGATCCGGTGGGGTTATATGAGTGGGACCACTAACTAAAATAACCTTGGCACCGCGCAAGGCCGCAGCATTTGCTATGGCATAACCCATTTTACCGGAACTACGGTTAGTAAGATAACGAACTGGATCTAGGGGTTCTCTGGTTGGACCAGCGGTGACAAGAACCTTTAACCCCGCCAAATCTTGGGGGGTTAGAATTTGGTCAATGCTTTGTAATATTGTAGTAAGCTCAGCCAGTCTACCTTTACCCGTGACACCACAGGCTAATCGACCTGAGGCAGGTTCCACAAAGTGATAACCACAGTCTTTAAGTTTGCTTATGTTAATTTGGCATATCGGGTTGTTATACATGGCAACATTCATGGCTGGGCAAAACATTATTGGACATGTAGCAGCCATAATTAGCGTTGAAACTAGATCATCGGCTATCCCATTGGCTGCTTTGCCAATTATGTTCGCCGTGGCTGGAACAATTAGCAGCAAATCAGTCTTTTGGGCTAAATCAATGTGTAAAACACCACCACTAAAATCATTTTGGAAGAGATCGGTGTGCACTGGATTTCCAGTAAGCACTTCAAAAGTAAGGGGAGTAATAAATTTCTGGGCTGATGTGGTCATGGCAACTTGAACATCGGCTCCGGCTTTTACCAGGGAGCTAACCAGTTCAGCTGTTTTATAAGCTGCAATGCCACCGGTAATTCCCAAAGTAATTCTTTTTCCTTCCAGCAACCACTACACCTCCGTTACTTTTGGCCTTCTTTGGTACGTCGATATAAGACATCACCATCGGCAATCTCTTCTAAGGCTAAAGTTACTGGTTTTATGTGCAAAGGTGTATTGGATTGAATTTCTTCCTCAGTAAGAAAACGTGCCCTTTTAGCTGCAGCAACAACTAAGGTATACCGGCTGTCCACCCTGGTCATTAATTCATCCAGCGAAGGTCTATTCATCATGGCAATTACCCCACTTAATAAGATTTAGCATTTTAAGAACCTACTAATATCAAAATTACTAGGTCTACATTTTTCAGCTTTGATAATACTTTCAACTTGTTCAATAGATTCATCGACTGTATCATTTACAATAAGGTAATCGTAACGTTTTGTATTTGAGAGTTCATCGCATACACATTTTAAACGTTTGTTAATGCTCTCTTCTGGATCTGTTCCTCGTTTAATTAATCTTTCTTTTAATAAAGATAGACCAGGTGGCACCACAAAAATCAATACCCCCTTGGGGTATTTTTCTTTTATTTGTAATGCTCCCTGAATATCAATCTCTAAAATTACATCTTGACCGTTAGACAACTTATCGTCAACAAAATGCTTGGGTGTCCCATAATAATTATCGTAAACCTTTGCATATTCCAACAATTTGTTGTCAGCAATCATTTTTTCAAAGGTTTCTTTTTTTACAAAAAAATAGTTCACTCCATCCACTTCTCCAGGCCTAGGTGCCCGTGTCGTACAAGAAATGGAAAGGCAAAGATCTTTATTTTTATTGAGCAATCCCTGACATATGGTACCTTTACCTGCGCCTGAAGGTCCTGATATAACGATGAGTAATCCTTGCCTATTCATAGTCTCACCTAATCCGTTGGTTCATCAACCTGTGTTGCTTCTTTGCTTACCAGACGGTTTGCAACAGTTTCTGGCTGTACAGCAGACAAAATGACATGATCACTATCAGTTATTATTACGGCTCTGGTACGTCGCCCATAGGTGGCATCAATTAACATACCTCTATCCCTAGCTTCGGTAATAATGCGTTTAATCGGAGCGGATTCGGGGCTAACTATGGCAATAATACGGTTGGCCGAAACAATATTGCCAAAGCCAATATTTATAAGCTTTATATCCATGTTCAGTTCCCCCTAATACATATTATTCAATATTTTGAACTTGTTCTCTTATTTTTTCAAGTTCACTTTTAGCATTAACGACAGCATTTGTAATGGACAAATCATTGGCCTTAGAGCCAATGGTATTTATTTCTCGATTCATTTCCTGAACTAAAAAATCAAGTTTTCTCCCTACAGATCCACCTTCTGAGAGGATTTGGTCCAATTGCAACAAATGACTGCTTAAACGTACAATTTCTTCTGAAATGTCTGCTCTATCTGCAAATATTGCCATTTCTGCTGCTAGGCGGGTTTCATCGATAATACCATTATCTAGCCACTCTGATAATCTTTGAGATAACTTATCTCTGTATTCTTGTACCACTAAGGGAGCTCTTGTAGAAATTTGTTCTGTAAGCTGTTTTATAATTGCAGCCCTGTTCAATATATCTGCTTTTAGGCGTTCTCCCTCAGTCTGACGCATTGCTAATAGTCCTTGAAGTGCTTGCTCAGCGGCTTCTTGTATTGCAGGGTACCATAATTCAATGTTTTCTTCGGGTTGCTCAAGAGAAATAACGTTTGGCAGTGATATTAGGTCCTTAATGGTGATTTTGTCCTTTAGAGACAAAGTTTCCACCAGTTCCTCCATTGACTTATGATACGCCACTGCTAATTCTTTGTCAACTTTTACCGCAGGGGTGATTTCACCTGTCTCTTCTATAGAAATATAGCCGTCCACACGACCCCGTGTAACTTTATCTTGTATACTGCGTTTAATCTTATCTTCTATAGGAGCCAAGGATCTGGGTTGCCGAAGAAACACTTCACAAAAGCGATTGTTTACAGATTTGAGTTCCACTGTAAACCTACGGCCCTCTATGGATGCTTCACCTCGGCCGTATCCTGTCATGCTTTTTATCAATTCTTCACCACCTATTTTTTTATATATGATTTCTACCTAAAATTTGATTATCCTTTAAATCTCGTAGAAAAATCACGATAAGTAAAGAAATAGGGCCAGCACATGGGCATAACCTTGTTTTTCATAGTTATACCCAAACTGGCCCTATCTTTAGCCATCAGCCTTCAGCCTTCAGCTTTTTTGCATGTTTTACTCAGGGGTCCTTTGGGAAAGATAACGGACCGAATTTGCAGGGCTATCGTTATCTACTGTGAGCGACTTTGGCGGAGCGCCGATAATGTTAAACTAAGATTCCTTTGACCCCACATTTATCCTCTCATAGGGTGAACTTTCATCATCTACACCCCTAAAGGACTCGTAGATGACTCCATCTTCCCCAATTTCATAGGGAACGCTATCGGGATCTTCAAAGGTTTCCAGGTGCTCTTCGTTGATCATTTCTTCATCACCATAATAGGAACCTGCTTGAGCACGTTCGGCATGTTCGTTCCAGATGGCCACGCTCTCCCAAGCATCTTCACCATCAAAGCCATTATAATCTTCCCCATCTTTCCAAGAACGGCTAAAGGGGGTATCCAGGACATCCTCCTCAGCAGTCCTTTCATGGGATTTTGGCAGATGTTCATCTCTGGATTTACAATCGACACATTGGGTAGTATAAGGTACTGCTTCTAACCTTTCATAGGCAATCTCTTTATTGCAGACTTCGCAAAGGCCATATTTGCCAGCTTCCATTTTATCTAGAGCGTCATCAATGGCACCTACAATGGCCATGGCATCTTCCCTCAGCGCAAAGTCCTTTCCCCTTTCAAACATTTCACTTCCAACATCTCCAGGATGATTATCATAGGTAGATAATTCACCAAAGGAATTGGACATGGACTCCCCCATGCCACCCTCATTCATTCCCTCAATACGATTTAACATATGTACCCTCATAGCTAATAGTTCGCGTTTAAATTTATCCAATTGTTGTTGAGTTAACATCATATTACCCCCAATTCATTAGAAAGCCTTATAGCCTAGAAAACTTGGCTTGATGTTTAACCTCAGTCTTTATATTCTCCGATATGAAAGAAAAAACCCAGGCAAAAGATAAAAATATTTTGCCCAGGTCTAATTTAAAATACTCTATTGGGGGTATCAGTAGAAATCATTGTAATTCCGCTAGGAACTTTTCAATTCTATCTAACCCTTCTTTAATATTTTCCAGAGAAGTTGCATAGGATAAGCGAACATTATCATTCGAACCAAAGGCAATGCCGGGAACTATTGCTACCTCTGCTACCTCCAGCAGGAGATTGGCCAAATCAGTACCATTGTTTATCGTCTTACCTTGATAGCTCTTGCCAAAATATGCACTTACATTAGGGAAAAGATAAAAAGCACCCTTTGGCTTTGGACAAGTGATACCAGCTATTGAAGTTAACCGTTCTAACATGTAATTGCGTCGTTTATCAAATTCAGCCACCATCTCATAAACTGCATCCTGGGGGCCATTTAAGGCAGCAACACTGGCTGCTTGGGCGATAGAAGTAGGGTTCGAGGTAGAGTGTGATTGTAGATCGCTGATGGCCTTTGCAATTGGAGTTGGTGCAGCACAGTAACCAATACGCCAACCAGTCATGGCATAGGCCTTGGATACTCCGTTAATAACAACGGTGTTTTCCTTTAACTCCGGGCTGATGGAAGCTATACTAATATGCTCTAAGCCATCATACAAAAGCTTTTCGTAAATTTCATCAGAAATGATGGTAATGTTATGTTTAAGTAAAACTTCTCCCAGAGCTGCTAATTCTTCCCGAGAATAAACTGAACCAGTGGGATTGCTGGGACTGTTAAGCAAAAACACCCGTGTCTTAGGTGTAATAGCTTGCTCCAATTCTCCAGGAGTTAATTTGAAATCATTTTCTTGTCTAGTGGGTAAAATAACAACCTCTGCACCAGCAAGTTTAATCTGTTCAATATAACTGACCCAATATGGAGCAGGTAAAATCACCTCGTCACCTGGCTCACAAAGTACTTGAAAGGCATTATATAAGGAATGTTTTGCACCAACAGAAACTGCAATTTGATTAAGCTGATACTCTAGACCATTATCCTTTTGAAACTTATCAACAATGGCCTGTTTCAGCTTGACAGTGCCACCAGCAGGGGTATAACGGGTTTCACCTGCGTTTATTGCCTCTATGGCTGCTAATTTGATATTTTCTGGTGTGTCAAAATCTGGTTCACCAACACCAAAGTTAATAACTTTAATACCAGCTGCTTTCATTTGTTTGGCTTTGCCATCAATAGCTAAGGTTGGAGAAGGACTAATTCCCGCAGCCCTTTGTGCTAATTTCATAAGTAATCTCCCCTAATTTCATATTATAAACATCTATTAAAATTCAACCTTGCCAATATATTTCTTCATGCGTTCCAAGGCCTCAACAATACGTTCTTTAGGAATGGTAATGGACACACGGAAGTATCCTTCTCCTTGATCACCATATCCATTTCCTGCTGTAACCACTACCCCTGCTTTTTCAATTACGTATTCTGCAAAGGAGGCTGAAGTAAAACCCTTTGGAACAGGTGCCCAAATATAAAAAGTCGCTTTAGGCTTTTCAAGGTTCCAGCCCATTGCATTTAATCCGTCTATTACAACATCTCTTCGTTCGCGATAAATTTCATTGTTAGCTGCAATGATATCCTGAGGTCCATTTAATCCTGCCATGGCCGCATATTGCACAGCTTGAAATTGGCCAGAATCAATGTTGGATTTAAAACGTCCTAAGGCCT
Source organism: Desulfotomaculum defluvii (assembly GCF_054657375.1). Taxonomy (NCBI): domain Bacteria; kingdom Bacillati; phylum Bacillota; class Clostridia; order Eubacteriales; family Desulfotomaculaceae; genus Desulfotomaculum; species Desulfotomaculum defluvii. Next base: position 1,072,155 of record NZ_BAAHYV010000007.1, read on the forward strand.
CTACAACAGATTCATTGCCAGCAATCCAGCCAATCCGCCAACCGGTCATATTGTAGGCTTTAGAAACTGAGCTGAATTCAATTCCGACTTCCTTGGCCCCAGGAATTTGCAAAAACGAAAGTGGTAGATATCCGTCATACGAAACCTCTGAGTAAGCATTATCATGACAAACTAGGATTTCATATTTTTTAGCAAACTCAATTACTTCTTTGTAAAAGTTCTCGTCAGCAATGGCTCCGGTAGGATTATTGGGGTAATTTATAAACATCATTTTGGCCTTTTTAGCAATATCCTCCGGAATAGAATTTAGATCCGGCAAGAAGCCGTTCTCCTTAGTGAGGGGCATATAATAGGGTACAGCACCGGCCAAAATAGCACCACCGCTATATACTGGGTAACCAGGATCCGGAACTAACACAACATCACCTGGGTTTAGGTAACACCAAGATATATGGGCGATCCCTTCTTTGGAACCAATTAAAGATACAACTTCTTTTTTGGGATCTAACTCTACGCCAAAACGTTTTGTGTAAAAGTCAGCCACAGCCTTCCGATAGGAAAGCATTCCCACTGAGGATGGGTATTGGTGGTTCTCAGGTACATAAATTTGTTTTTCAGCTTCTTTAATAATGTGTTCGGGTGTCGGCATATCGGGGTCACCAATACCCAGACTAATGATATCAACACCCTCCTCTTTTTTCTGAGCGATTACCTGTTCTATTCTGGCAAATAAGTAGGGTGGTAAATTTTTTATCCTCTCAGCTTCAGTAAAACGCAACTAGAATTCCCCCTTTAATTTAACCCGTGCAAAGTATAACAATTTATGCCAGGCTTTTTCAACCTCGGGATGGGTTGTATATTGTATATTCGCCTTGAAACACTTCTGTGGCAGGTCCAGTCATATAAATTCTACCATTATTTGCCCATTCAATATCTAAGGCTCCTCCAGGTAAATGTACAGTAACCTGTTTTTCTGTTATGCCATTTAGAGATCCGGCAACTGCTACTGCACAAGCCCCTGTGCCGCAGGCCATGGTTGGTCCAGCCCCTCTCTCCCACACCACCATGCGAACTTCATGAGGATTTAATACCTCTACAAACTCTACATTAGTTTTTCTAGGAAAAGCTGGGTGAGCTTCAATTTTAGGCCCTATATCCGACAGGGGAATTGCTTGAAGATGAGGCACAAAAATTACACAATGGGGGTTTCCCATGGAAACTGCTGTTACAGCATAGACCTCTCCATCAACAGCTAACTGCTCTCCAATGACCTGCCCGGGGAGACCAACCATTGGAATATCAGCTCTGTTCAGCCTAGGTTCTCCCATATCAACCCTGACAGCCTTGACAATACCTTCTTCTTGAATAATTTGTGGCACAATGATGCCTGCTAAAGTTTCTACTCTAATTTCAGATTTTTTTACAATATTATGCTCGTATAAATATTTGGCCACGCAACGAATAGCATTACCACACATTTCCGCTTCACTACCATCGGAATTGATTATTTTCATTCTTACATCTGCTACGCCGGACTCGTATAATAACACCAAGCCATCTGCGCCAATGCCAAATTGACGATCACACATTTCTTTAGCCAGACTATTGCAGTCATCGGGTAATCCTTGACCTGTGCCAGCAAGCACTAAAATAAAATCATTACCTAAACCGTGCACTTTCGTAAAGTACAAGTTTGTTTCCCTCCTAATGCTCTGTGGTTATTACAAAACCACTAATTTTATGTAGTATAACCTTTGCAGACTAAATTTCTTCTATATTATACAAATATCCTCCCAATTTGCTGAATGTACATTGTATATCTATAAAATTACTTCTGCCATTAGCCTAAAATTCTAAAGTGAAGACCTTGTACCATGAGCCCTGGGTACTAGACTTTTTAGTACATATCCTCTTTAAGGTTCTTAAGCTAATTGCCAATGATTGTTAGTACTTTTAGTACTGGTTTGTCACTACAGTTTTGGAAAATTAATTGTAATTTATGTGGACTGATTTTTAATATATGGTAAAATGTAAAAATAGATAAGTTGTTGGAAAATAATGTTTATTTGGGGGAGGAAAGGTTGAGATGTCCAACTGTTGGGATTATTTAAAATGCCCAGAAGATAGAAAAAGGTCTTGTCCTGCTTTTACTAGTAATCAAGGCCAAGATTGCTGGAAAGTTCCCAATACACTATGTAGGGGTGAAGTACAAGGATCAGTGGCCGAAAAAATACCTTTCTGTCGATCTTGTAATTACTTTGAGGCTGAAGTTTCCAAAAATAGATTTCCGATCAAAGGAAAACTTTTTACTGGCTTTGGTTTACTACTTATTTTGTTAATAATTGTGGGTGGCTTATCCTACCAGAATATGCATAAGATTAAGTCGAATTATGATCTAATGATAGAGCAACGTCTGCTAGTTATAAACCAAACTAATGAGTCCCTTATTCTTCTGCAAAAATCCGGTCTAGATCTAAGAAACTATCTAATAACCGGACATAATGATTATCTGGAACAACATACCGAAAAAATATCTGAAATGAACTCATCCTTGGCAACACTTAGATCTTTACTCCAGACCGAAAAGGGCAAAGCAATTTATAGTGAATATGAGCGACAGGTTTCAAATTATAAAGCCTACGCAGGAAATCTAATTAATCTGCGTCAAACCCCTTCCTTAGATACAAAAATCGATAAAGACGAAATAGAATACGAACTTTTGAAAAGCATTCAGGTACAGACTTTAGCTGATAAAGGAACCATGGGTAATACGGTAAAGGCTGGCCAAGATTTAATTGCTTATGTTAACGAGTTAGTAAAAAATGAACATAACATTCTTAAACAAGCCGTGTTCAATTTAATCGAGACTATCACAATTATTATTGTCTTTGCCTTGCTATTGGGACTAGCGGTTGCATATTACGTATCAAATATCATTGCCAAACCCATAATGCTATTGGAACAGAATGTAGCCAGAATAGCCGAAGGAGATTTAACCGGTGATGAAATCAAAATTAATAATCGTGATGAAATCGGCAGATTGGGAACTGCCTTTAATCAAATGTCCATAGCACTTAAGGGTCTGGTACATCAGATAAGTGACAAAGCTCAAACCATGGCTGCAGCTAGCCAAGAACTAACATCTAGTACTCAACAATGTTCTGCATCAGCCTACGAAGAATCATCTACTTTGACTGAACTGGCTGCTACAGTTGAAAAAGTAACCGAAAACACAAATCAGGTGCAGGCAGTCTCTGAAGCTGTAAGTCAATCTGCCGATAATGGTCATCAGGAGCTAAGTCAAATTGAGTTACAAATGCAATCAATTAAAAATTCCACTGAGAAAGTAGCAGGAGTAATCCAAGAGCTGGATAACACCTCTGGGCGTATTACACAGATTGTTGAGATCATTACTCAAATCGCTGATCAAACAAACCTATTAGCTTTGAACGCTGCCATAGAGGCTGCAAGAGCTGGTGAACAAGGACGTGGTTTTGCAGTTGTGGCTGAAGAAGTAAGAAAACTGGCTGAAAAAAGTGCCACTGCAGCAAAGGAGATCAAGGTATTGATTTTTACTATACAGTCTGAATCCAAAAATGCCGTAAATACTATGGATATAGAAAAGGATGAGGTAGAAAAAGGTAGTCAAATAGTCAATCAAGTTGCTAGCTCCTTCGAAAAAATTCTTCTATCTATTCAAGAATTAAATACACAAATACAAGATGTCGCGGCCGCTAATCAACAAATCTCCTCGGGTGTTCAAAATATTGCAGGAACCGCCCAGGAACAATCTGCTATCATGGAAGAACTAACCGCTTCCAGCGAAGCCCTTTCCAATATGGCAGAGGAACTTAAAAATACTGCTGCACGTTTTAAAATATAGCTCTCGGGCTCTCGAAGGCGTTTGGCCTTGGGCTTGGGAAAAATAAAACCCACCGAATTAGCAAGTGCTATCGTTATCCCCCTGAGCGACTTTGGCGGAGCGCCGTTAATAACTCTTGACGAGTGGAGGGTGAAATCGGGGGGCGCGCTCAAGGACGAGCGCGCAGCCTTAGTTGAGACAGGACGTCGAATCTAAGGCGACCCCGATTTCACCCAGAACGAGTCTTAGAGTTATCGGCGTGGAGATCAGGAGCGAACGGGGGATAACGATAGCACCCCCCGCTGATGCAATATCCCCTACAACCCTTGTGTTTTCATCATGACTAACCTCAGGTAGCTAACAGCTAAAAGCTAAAAAGAAGCTTCCACCATACACAGGGTGGAAGCTTCTTAGTTTTATGCCTTAATATACATAATTCTTTCCTTGGCCCGATCTTTGATGACCTTGCCTATAATACCCAGTATTTGGGGTAAGATGGCTATGGATAAAATGATTACCCAATGTTTAAGTTCCAACGGAACCGTGTGAAAGATCGGCTGCAGGAAGCCAATATAATTAACCGCCAATTGAAGTGAAGCAGAAATTAATACTGCTGATACTAAATGGGGGTTACCGAATAGCCCGACTTCAGCAATGGAGTGACGCTCTGAACGACAAGAGAAAACAAAAAACAATTGAAAAAAAACCAGTGTGTTAAAGGCCATTGTTCTAGCTAAATCTACTTGACCTAACATCAAGCCAACGGCAAAGGCCAGTAAAGTACCTATGGCAAAAATGACACCAGTACTCATAATTCTCATTCCTAAACCATGGGAAAAAACACTCTCTTGGGGATCTCGGGGTCGACGGTACATAATATCCTTCTCAACAGGATCTACCCCCAAGGCCATGGCAGGAAGTCCGTCAGTAACCAGATTCATCCAAAGGATCTGAATGGGTAATAGCGGTAGCGGCATACCCATTAATACCGCTAAAAACATTGTTAATACTTCTCCCACATTACAGGATAGCAGGTATCTGATAAACTTTCGTATGTTATCATAGATACCCCTGCCCTCTTCTATTGCTGCAGCGATGGTACTGAAGTTATCATCTGCCAGTACCATTGCAGAGGCCTCTTTTGTTACATCGGTTCCAGCTTTTCCCATGGCAATGCCAATATCCGCTTCTTTCACCGCAGGTGCATCATTTACTCCATCACCAGTCATGGCCACAATATGTCCATTGCGCTTCAGGGCTCGTACAATACGTAATTTATGTTTTGGAGTGACTCTGGCATAAACCGTTGTCTGTTCCGCCTCATGCTGAAGTTCATTATCATCTAGCTGATCCAGCTGGGTCCCTGTCAACACCTTAGCCCCTCTAGGCAAGAGACCTAATTCTTTTCCCACTGCTTGTGCTGTCAGTTGATGATCTCCTGTAATCATGACTGTTCGTATACCTGCACGACGACAAGCCTGTATAGAATGAACAGCGGAAGGTCTAGGAGGATCAATCATGCCTGCCAGTCCCAAAAAGACCAATTTCTGTTCTACCTTTTCTTCTGTTAGATCTTCTTCCGAAGCAACACCTTCAATATTTCGATATGCCAGAGCTAGCACCCGTAGGGCACCTTGGGCCATCTCTGAATTTTTCTTAAGGATTTCTCGCCGTGCTTGGTCACTAAGTTGAATAACCCTACCATCTTTGTAAATGTGGGTACACAAGTCTAACATCACGTCTGGAGCACCCTTTACATAGGTGGTTAATTGACCCTTGGCATCTTGATATACTACAGACATTCTCTTCCGAATACTATCAAAGGGTAGTTCCAACAGTCGCTGTTCTTCATTCTCCAGATCCTTTCGCCAGACCTTCCCCTTTGCAGCCATCACCATTAGTGCTCCTTCGGTGGGATCACCTGCAATACCCCATACATTGGATAAATTTCCTTTGGTAAGGTTTCTAAAAATCCCTCCGACGCTTATTTCACCCTTGGTCAGCTTAGCATTGTTGCATAGGGCAGCACATTTTAAGAACGTAGAAAACTCAGACCCTTTAACACCATCAAAGCGGAACTCTCCTTTGGGATCATAGCCTTCCCCCGTAACGCTAACATGGGAATTACCAACTAAAATTTCACGAACAGTCATTTGGTTCTCTGTTAAGGTACCTGTTTTGTCACTACAGATTACTGTAGCACAGCCTAAGGTTTCTACAGCAGGTAAACGCCGTATAATAGCATTCCTTTTAATCATTCTTTGTACACCAATAGCTAAGGCGATGGTAACAATAGCCGGTAAACCTTCAGGGATGGCAGCCACAGCCAAACTGACACCCGCTAAAAACATATGATAAATTGGTTCCCCTCGCAAAATACCTAGCACAACAACTAAAGCACAAACCAGTAGACAAAAGGCTACCAACACCCGGCCCAATTGATCTAATCTTCTTTGTAAAGGTGTCTGATCTTCTTCCGCTTCTTGAATCATCCTGGTGATATGCCCCATTTCTGTGTGCATACCAGTATCAACAATTACCCCTTTACCTCTGCCACGGACAACTACCGTTCCCATATAAGCCATATTGCGAGTATCACCCAAACTGACTTCTGTTTCTCCAGCCATATTTTCAACACGTTTTTTTACAGGGAACGATTCACCCGTTAGAGCAGATTCTTCAATTTCTAAGTTAGCTATTGCCAATAGCCTAAGATCCGCGGGAACCTTGTCACCAGTATCAAGTAAGACTATATCTCCTGGTACCAGGTCAGCTGCTGGAATCTTTCTCTCGACACCTTCCCGAACCACTAGGGCCTCTGGTGCAGTTAAAGCCTTTAACGCCTCCATGGATTTTTCCGCTCTAAATTCCTGTACAAACCCTAGAATAGCATTTACAATGACAATGATCATAATGGTCACTGCATCTGCCCATTCCCCTAACATACCAGAAATAAATGTTGCGGCAATGAGGACTAAAACCATAAAATCTTTAAATTGATCCAATAGCATTTTCCATGGTGGCTTTCTTTCAGAGCTCAAAAGTTTATTAGGTCCTATTTGCTCTAACCTTTCTTTAGCCTGATGTTCAGCTAAGCCTTTTTCAGGACAGGTTCCTAATTTATCAATTACATCCTGTCTCTTCATTTCAAACCAACGCGTGGTCATTGTGTCATCCCTCCAAAAACAGGTTTGTCCTTATTTATTTCTAACTTATTCAGCCTGTCCTGAAAAAAGACCCACATTTTGGAAAGTCCAGACTTACTTTTCTGTATTTAACTTAATTTAGGATGACATAGGTTGTGGGCTTGGTTAAAATAAGAAGAGTGGAAGGAGAAGATATAGATGGCTTTTGATGGTTTAGTCATGGCTGCAGTAGCTAAAGAGCTTTCTGATAGATTAGTTGGAGGTAGAGTTGAAAAAATTCAACAACCCAATGCCAATGAAGTGATTTTAGTTATTCATACTAGAGAAAAAGGTAAACAAAAACTTCTTATCTCTGCAGAGGCCAGAGATGCCCGAATTCATTTTACAACAGCATCCTATATTAACCCATTAGCACCACCAATTTTCTGCATGGTTTTACGCAAACATTTGGAAGGTGGTCGCATACGTTCTGTGGCACAAGTGGGTTTAGAGCGTATTTTACAATTTACCATAGACTCCCGAGACGAATTGGGTCGTCCTGGGGAAAAATATCTTTTCTGTGAAGTTATGGGGAAACATAGTAATATCTTGCTGGTTGACCCAGATAATCAAACTATCGTGGATGGTATTCATCGTTACTCCCATGCAGTTTCCCGTTACCGGGAAGTTTTACCAAATCGCCCCTATTTACCCCCACCGGCGCAAGATAAAATGGATGTCCGAAAGTTAAATGAAGATCTGTTTAGGGAAATGATGATGTCTGAGGATATTAATTTTACAGTATCAGATATTTTTCTTAAAAAGATTGCAGGTGTGGGTCCGTTGACCTGCCGTGAGTTAGTTTGTAGAGCTGGTCTTCCTGTGGACTATAAATTAGAGCATTGTGGTGACTATGAACTTAACCAACTTTGGCAACAAATACAAAGGCTTAATCTGGCACTAGAAAATGGTGACTATCAACCTACCCTTCTTTTAGATCGCCGAGATATGCCCCTAGAATTTTCCGCCATTGATTTATCTCATATGAAGGCTTTTAAAAGGGTATCGTCCAATATGAATGCTGTTTTGGACCAGTACTATACAAAGATCATTAGACTCCGACAATTAGAATCATTCCGCCATTCTCTTTTACAAACCATACGTAAGGAGACTGGGCGATTAAAAAAGAAAATCTCCCTTTATCAAAAATCTCTTCATTCAGCCGAAAAGGCAGATGAGTACCGTATTCTGGGAGAATTATTAACCGCTAACCTATACCAAATTGATCAAGGGACTGAGGCCAAGGTACAAGACTTTTACGACCCCGAGGGAAAGGAAACTATTATCGTAATGGATCCTTCATTAACCCCTTCACAAAATGCCCAAGAATTTTTTAAAAAATATTTAAAGGCCAAGAATACCAGAGAGGCAGTGGGAGTACATCTGACACAGGCAGAAATGGAACTAAATTATCTGGAAGCAGTGGAAACAGCTATTTCCCAGGCAATGTACATGGAAGATTTAACAGAAATTCAAAATGAATTAGAGGAACAAAGCTACCTTAAACCTAAGGTACAAAACCAGAGAAATAGAATAAAGAAAGAAACATTGAGACCAGAACCCCTATCATTTCTATCTTCAGAAGGATTGACAATTCTGGTGGGTAAAAATAACAAACAAAATGATTATTTAACCTTGCGCTTAGCTGGTGAAAATGACATTTGGTTGCACACCAAAGACATTCCAGGCTCCCATGTAATTATTCGTAATATCTCTGGGGAGATACCAAACCAAACTTTACTTGAGGCAGCCACTTTGGCTGCATGGTTTAGTAAAGCTAGACAGTCAGGGAAAGTACCAGTTGATTTTACCTTTCGCAAATATGTACGCAAACCAAAAGGCGCTAAGCCAGGGATGGTTATTTATGATCATCAACAGACCCTTTATGTTTCTCCCAGCGAGGAATTGGTGGAACAATTAATACCAAGGGAGGAATAATCGGTGGGACAGGGGGACAATACATCAGTGGGGTGTACTATCATTATCCCCCTGAGTTATTAACAACTCAGGGGGATAACGATAGCACTTGCTAATTCATTAAGGTTGGTTCCCAAATAAGCCCAAGGCTCATGGCCCATGGACTTTTCCAAGTTTTTTAAGCTGAAGGCTGATGGCTGACAGCAATCTTTATACTAGACCGTTTGACGGCTTCCGGGTTTGACAGCTGGCATACCACTGGCACAAAGGGGACAATGTTCAGGATCATAGGTTTCTACTTCCACGGTTAATAAAGCCTCAGTTCTTACACCGAGCTTAGCCTTCCCGTTGCTCCGATCTACAAGGACACCAACTCCCACAACTTCTCCGCCCATGGATTTAACCACATCGATAACCTCGGCCACAGAACCACCGGTGGTGATAACGTCTTCCACCACTAATACTTTTTCCCCTGGCTGTATGGTAAAGTTTCTTCTTAGGGCCATCTTGCCATTTACTCTCTCAGTAAACAAACTGCGTACTCCCATAGCCCTTGCCACCTCATATGATACCAAAATTCCTCCCATGGCAGGACCAATTACCGTTTCAACGCCTTGATTTTTAAATTTTGTGGCAAGTTCCCTGCAGAGTTCTTGGGTATATTGAGGGTGTTGCAGCACCTGGGCACACTGAAAATAGCGGTTGCTATGCTTGCCAGAGGTCAATAGAAAGTGACCAGATAGCATGGCACTTGTCTTGGTAAATATTTCAATTATATCTTCTCTTTCCATCTACACACCTCGATTTTTATCATTTTTAAATTCACGTAGGGCATCTAATAAAATTAGCCCAACACCGATACAGATGGCGGTATCTGCCAGATTAAAGACAGGCCAAACTCTAAAATCAAGAAAATCTATTACCTTGGTGTAGCGGACACGGTCAATGAGATTTCCTATGGCTCCCCCTGCTACCAACCCAAGTGCCCATTGATATAGTGCTCCTGATTGTTGAATCCAACGGTAACTAAAGGCCATGGCCCCTAGGACCAGCAGAGTAACGCCCACGAAGAACCACGTTCTTCCAGCCAATAGACCGAAAGCAGCACCGGGATTTTGAATATAGGTAAGATGAAATATACCTGTTAATAGCGGAATGGATTCCCCAAGTAACATGTTTTTCATAACAATATATTTGGTAAATTGATCTATTGCTATGGTCCCCAGGAGAACTAGGAAAAAACGCACCATATTTAGACTACCTCGATTATTTCTGAAAGTATTTTTTGCGCCGCCACAGCTGGTTCTTCATTGGCCGTAATGGGGCGTCCCACAACAATGTAGGAGGTTCCTTGTTTAATGGCCATCCCAGGAGTCATAATTCTTTTTTGATCACCAACCACAGACCATGCTGGACGTATACCAGGCGTAATAATCTTAAACTCTGGTCCACAGGCTTCCCTTATGGTTTGTATTTCTCTGGGTGAGGCCACTACACCATCTAAGCCTGCTTCTTGAGTCATAGTTGCCCATTTTTTTACCCTATCTTGAATTGTTCCTGGTAGGCCAATTTCATTATTAAAAACTTGTTCGTCTATACTGGTTAATACTGTTACTGAAATTACTAAAGGTGCTGCTAGTCCTAAGGCATAGGCTCTCTCTCTTACTGAGTCAGCGGCCTGGCGCATCATGCTTACTCCGCCGCTGGCATGTACATTAATGATGTCAGCTCCTAACCCTGCCAAAACCCTGGCTGCTTGTCCAACAGTATTGGGAATATCATGCAGCTTTAAATCTAAAAAAACCTTAACTCCCTGGTCTTTGAGCAATCGAATTATTTCAGGCCCACTGCTGTAAAACAACTGCATACCTACTTTAAAGAAACCGGCATAGGGAGAGAGTTTTTGGGTAAGCTGCAGTGCTTCTTCCTTTGTGTCAACATCCAGTGCCACTATTAATCTTTCTTTGGCTATTTGTTCCCTTTGAGTCATAAAACCCTCCATTCAGTCTATCTGCCTAGGCATGGGCCGCCCCGACCAAATTATTAATATCATTAATCCCATTTTCTATTAAGTAGTTTTCAATTCCCTCAAGTACTTCTATAGTAGCCCGAGGATTAACAAAATTTGCAGTGCCTACGGCCACTGCTGTGGCACCGGCAAGGATAAATTCCAGCGCATCCGACGCATTGGTAATGCCGCCCATGCCGATGATTGGAATTTTGACGGCCTTATACACCTGCCAGACTGCCCTAACTGCCACAGGTTTAACGGCAGGTCCTGATAAACCTCCCATAACATTACCCAAAATAGGCTTTTTCCTTTGCACGTCTATGGCCATACCAAGTAAAGTATTGATGGCAGATAATCCATCTGCACCGACTGCTTCCACTGACTTAGCGATTTCCGCAATATCGGTTACATTAGGGGATAGCTTCACAATCACAGGTAGGCTTGTGGCATATCTAACTGCTTTAGTAACCTCCGCAGCTGTTTTAGCATCACTACCAAAGGCTAAGCCACCCTTTTTAACATTGGGGCATGATATATTAACCTCTAAGGCGGCAATACCTTCTGTAGTATCTAGCCTTGCTGCCAACTCAGCATAATCTTCAATTGTGTTACCAGAGATATTGACAATAACTGAAGTTTTTAATTGTTTAAAGTAGGGTGCGTATTCTTCAATTAAATAATCTGCCCCTAGGTTTTGTAAGCCTATGGAATTCAAAATACCTGCCGGGGTTTCTGCTAATCTAGGAGTCGGGTTTCCTTCGCGGGGTTCCAATGTGGTTCCCTTAACCACTATGGCTCCCAGTCTATTTATATCCACATAGGGGGTGTATTCTTGTCCATAACCAAAGGTTCCGGAAGCCGTGGTAACTGGATTAAGCATTTTTAGTTTACCAATTTGGACGGTTAAATTTGGTTTCAATCCCATACCACCTGCCAAGAAGGAAATACTGGACCATCAGCACAGGCACGTTTAGTGCTAATTTGCCCATGATGCGAGATTTTTACTGCACAGGAAAGACAAGCTCCCACGCCACAACCCATTCTCTCTTCCAAGGACACTTCACCTGGCACATCTGCCTCCTGCAGCATTGGAGCTATTTCCTGCATCATAACCTTGGGTCCACAGACATAGGTCATGGCTGTTTTGCGCCAATCCATATGACGCTGCATTAATTGTGGTACTGTCCCTTTAAAGCCCATGGAACCGTCGTCCGTTGCTATAACTACTTCTGCCTCCATTTGTACAAATTGCCCATCGCAGAGTACACTTTTTTTATCACGAGCACCAAGGTAAACTGTAACTTGACATTTCATGTTGGCAAGTTCCTGCACTAGAAACACCAAGGGTGCTGCGCCAATGCCGCCGGCAGCTACAGCTACCTTTGAACCAGGCAGTGGCAGTGTAAATCCCCTTCCTAGGGGTCCCATCATATTAACCCTATCTCCTGGTTTGTATTGGGATAACATTTCTGTACCCTTTCCTACAACCCTGAAAAGTAGTGCTAATACTCCCTTGGGACGGCTTACCATGTGAATGGATATGGGCCTGCGAAGTAGTGGATCAAGGGAATCATTACACCTTACATGCACAAATTGGCCCGGCATTGCAAGCCGGGCAATATCTGGCGCTTCAAACTCCATATAATAGGTATTTGGTGCCACCATGTAGACAGCAAGTACCTTGGCATCAGTAACTTTCGACAATTTTTTTCACCTCTCCATTATTAGTCGTTAGCTGTTAGTCGTTAGCTGTTAGCCATTAGCCATTAGCTAGAAACTCCATCTAATAGCTAAAGACTAAAGACTAAAAGCTATAAAAGCTAAAAGCTAAAAGCTAAAAGCTAAAAGCTAAAAGCTAAAAGCTAAAAGCTAAAAGCTAAAAGCTAAAAGCTAAAAGCTAAAAGCTAAAAGCTAATTAAAGTTTACCTTCTTCATACCAATATTGGCAAGGTTTACTGAGACTTATTCATATAATTCTGGAGAGGTACTAAATCCGGTATTTCACCTTCCTTAATGCCATAAAGCACTTCCAATACGGCCCAGGCAGTATCTATAGAAGTTAAGCAAGGAATACCATGTTCCACGGCAGTTCGACGTATTTTAAAGCCATCTCTTTGTGGTTCTTTGCCTCGGCTGATGGTATTAATAACCATGTCAATCTTGCCAGCTTTAATCAGATCTATAATGTTTTCTCCACTTTCGCCTACTTTACATACCGTTGCAACCTCAATACCATTTTTACTTAAATAGTCTGCGGTCCCCTTAGTAGCACACACTTTATAACCCAACTCAACAAGTCCTTGGATAACTGGTAGGGATTCTGCTTTATCCCTGTCGGCTATGGTAGCCAAAACAGTTCCCTGTTTAGAAAACCCAGTTCCCGCAGCCAGCATCGCCTTATACAAAGCAATTGAAAATTGGCGGTCAACCCCCAACACTTCTCCTGTGGACTTCATTTCTGGTCCTAAGGACACATCAACATTTAGCAATTTGCCAAAGGAGAAAACCGGCGCCTTGACGGCCACAAGACCAGTATCCGGTACAAGCCCATCTTGATATCCCATTTCCTCCAAAGATTTCCCTAAGGCACATTTTGTAGCCAGCTTAACCATAGGAATGCCAGTTACTTTACTAATATAAGGTACCGTTCGACTGGATCGAGGGTTTACCTCAATCACATAAATCTGCTCATCATGTAGGACAAATTGAATATTGACTAATCCTTTAATATTGAGGGCCAAGGCCAAACTCCTTGTGTAGCTTACCACTTGATTTAGCTGAGTGGGAGTCAAGGTCTGAGCTGGGTAAACAGAAATACTATCTCCTGAATGTACTCCTGCCCTTTCAATATGTTCCATAATACCAGGGATCAAAACAGTTTTGCCATCACAAATGGCATCCACTTCAAATTCTCTCCCAAGCATATACCGATCAACCAATACTGGGTGTTCCGGTGTAACTTGAACTGCTCTTTCCATATAGGATAAAAGATCTTCCTGAGAGTAGATAATCTCCATAGCCCTACCCCCCAGTACATACGAGGGTCGCACTAGTACTGGAAAACCAATCTCTTCTGCAATGACGGTTGCTTCCTGTACTGAATAGGCAGTACGACCAGGTGGTTTCGGTATCTCCAGTTCAAGGAGCAGTTTATCAAATCTTTCCCGATCTTCTGCAATATCAATGGCCTCTACGGATGTGCCAACGATCTTGTAACCAGCTTTTTCCAAAGGCTTGGCCAAGTTTATTGCTGTTTGTCCACCAAACTGAACGATAACCCCCTGGGGGTTTTCCTTTTCTAGAATATGAAGAACATCTTCGGTAATCAGAGGTTCAAAATATAGTCTATCGGATGTATCAAAATCTGTACTTACTGTTTCTGGATTATTGTTTATAGTAATAGCCTCAATATTGGCTTCCCTTAAAGCCCAAACTGAATGTACCGAACAATAATCAAATTCAATCCCTTGGCCAATTCTAATGGGACCAGAGCCTAATACAACTATTTTAGGACGCTGGCTAGGAGTTGCTTCATTCTCAAATTCATAACAGGAATAATAGTAAGGCGTGACAGCTTCGAATTCTGCTGCACAGGTATCAACCATTTTATAGACGGGCTCAATAGCATAGGTTTTTCTAAGGTTCCTTAGGTTTTCCTCAGGAATCCCCGTAAGACAACTAATGTACTTATCGGCCAGCCCATATTTTTTAGCCGTTAATAATGTATCTTTACTTAGGCTAGTTTTTCCTTCGGAGCAAAGTTGCTTTTCAAAGGTTACCACTTTATATATCTTTTCCAGAAAGAAAACATCAATACCACTTAACTCTACTACTCTTTCTATACTACCTCCACGCCGAAAATACTCAGCTATGGCAAACAAGCGATAATCTTCAGCCACTGCCAATTTGCCAAGTAATTCTGTCTCAGGTAAATTGGCAAATTCCTTAAGCTGCAGTCCGTAGATGCCTATTTCCAAGGATCGAATCGCTTTTAGTAAGGCCGACTCAAAGGTCCTATCAATAGACATAACTTCCCCAGTTGCCTTCATCTGCGTTCCTAAGGTACGATCTGCATCACTAAATTTATCAAAGGGCCAACGGGGAAATTTGACCACAACATAATCAAGGGTAGGCTCAAAGCAAGCATAGGTTTTACCAGTCACAGAGTTACGAATCTCGTCCAGTGTCAGGCCGATGGCTATTTTACTAGCAACCTTAGCGATGGGATAACCCGTTGCTTTAGAAGCCAAAGCAGAGGAACGAGAAACCCGAGGGTTTACCTCTATGACATAGTATTGATAGCTTTTGGGATCCAAAGCGTACTGCACATTACAGCCACCCTCTATGCCTAAGGCACGAATAATCTTTAAAGAGGCACTGCGCAGCATTTGATATTCTCGATCACTCAAAGTTTGAGATGGTGCTACCACGATACTATCACCTGTGTGAACACCAACAGGATCAAAATTTTCCATATTACAAACCGTAATACAGTTATCTGCGCTGTCGCGGATCACCTCATACTCAATTTCTTTCCAACCAGCTACACTGCGTTCAACCAGTATTTGACCAATTAAACTATGTTTGAGCCCTCGGATAGCTACCGCCTCTAATTCCTCTTTATTATAGGCAATGCCACCTCCGGTGCCACCCAAAGTGTAGGCAGGGCGTACAATAACAGGATAACCGATGCTAGCTGCAAACTCCATGGCTTCACTCAAGGAGCAAACAATGGCGCTCTCCGGTACAGGTTCACCAATCTGTTCCATCATGGATTTGAACATTTCACGATCTTCGGCCTTACGAATAGAGTCTAAGGGTGTACCTAATAAAAGGACATTCTCTTCATCTAAAATTCCTTGCTCTGCAAGTTGTAATGCAATGTTTAAGCCGACTTGCCCACCCAAGGTAGGCAGTAGTCCGTCTGGTCTTTCTTGACGAATAACTCTGGTAACAAACTCCGGGGTTAATGGCTCAATATATACTTTGTCAGCCATGTTGTCATCGGTCATAATGGTGGCAGGATTTGAATTAACCAATACTACTTCCAGACCTTCCTCTTTTAAGGCCCGGCAGGCCTGAGTTCCTGCATAGTCAAATTCTGCTGCCTGACCAATTACAATGGGGCCAGAACCTATAACCAGTACTTTTTTAATACCCTGCTTCTTCGGCATTGGCTACCTCCTTCATCATGCTGTAATTTTTTCAATGCTATTTAGGAAATTGTCGAATAAGTACTCTGAATCAGAAGGTCCCGGAGCCGCCTCAGGATGGTATTGCACAGAAAAAATGGGTAAATCCTTATGGCTAATTCCCTCCACGGTGTTATCGTTTAAATTAATGTGGGAAATTCTTATATCCGCTGGAAGAGATTCTCTATCCACTGCATAACCATGGTTTTGTGCTGTGATATAAACCCTACCACTGATTAAGTCCTTTACAGGGTGATTGGCACCCCGATGACCAAATTTTAGTTTATAGGTTTTGGCTCCCAGAGCTAATCCAAGTATTTGGTGCCCCAAACAGATACCAAAGATAGGTAATTTACCGATTAGTTCTTGGACAGTTTGAATGGCATAGGGAACATCTGTAGGATCCCCAGGCCCATTTGACAGCATTATCCCCTCTGGATTTAAGGCAAGAATATCTTGGCTACTTGTATTAGGGGGTACCACCACTATTTCACAGTTTCGCTTACTTAAGCAACGAATAATATTGGTTTTAGCTCCAAAGTCGACCAAAACAACTCTGTGCCCATACCCTGGTACAGTATAAATTTCCTTGGTAGCAACAGTTGGTACAAAATCTTGACCAGTTATTGCAGGTGAATTTATTAACTTTTCCACCAGTTCCTGGGGGGTTATCGCCTGGGAACTAATGATTCCCCGCATGGTTCCGTGATTGCGAATATGCCGTGTTAAAGCCCGGGTATCGATACCCGCTATCCCACTGATACCTTCTCGAGACAAATATTCATGTATTTTATTGCTAACTCTCCAATTACTTGGACTTTCGCACTCTTCCTTTACCACAAGTCCCTTAACAAAGGAACTTTTAGCTTCGAAGTCATCGTTGTTGATGCCATAATTACCAATTAAGGGATACGTCATTACGACTATTTGACCACAATAAGATGGGTCAGTTAATATTTCCTGATAACCAGTCATACTGGTATTAAAAACCACTTCACCAAAATTTTCTCCAGTGGCTCCAAAACCTTTTCCGGTAAAAACAGACCCGTCCTCTAAAACGATGTAAGCTTTCATTTGTCAGGACACCTCCGTAAAAACAATCTATAATGTATAATTATACACCTAAGCGTATAAATATCTATCTCTTTTTTAATATTTTTTAAATAATTTCTCGGTCCTGCATAATAATATGGCCACCTACCATAGTCAACACTGGTATACCAGTGAGTTTCCACCGACTAAAGGGTGTATTTTTACTCTTGCTAAGTAGTTTTGTGGGGTCAACGACTTCACAAAGCTCTGGATCGATTATTGTAATATCCGCAACCAATCCTGGTTGAAGGCAACCACCTGAAAGACCGAGCACCCTACGGGGATTGCAGGTAAGTTTTGCCACTGCCTGAGGTATTGTCAAAATTCCTGGTTGAACCAGTTGAGTAAAGATAAGACCTACAGCAGTTTCTAAACCAATAATGCCATTTGGAGCATATTGAAACTCAACATCCTTTTCATGATAAGCATGGGGAGCATGATCTGTGGCAATAACATCAATGGTTCCATCCTTTAACCCCTCCTTCACTGCTTCAACATCTGCTTTTCGTCGCAGGGGAGGATTGACCTTGGCATTGGTATTAAATCCCTGAACAGCATCCTCAGTTAAGGAGAAGTGATGTGGGGTTGCTTCGGCAGTTACTGCCACTCCCCTGGCTTTAGCCTGTCGCACTAAACGAACACTACCTTCAGTACTTATATGAGCTAGATGCAGCCTGCAGCCGGTGGCCTCTGCCAATAAGATATCTCTGGCTACCATAACCTCTTCGGCCGCTGCTGGGATACCCTTGAGACCCAGCATGGTAGCAACAGAACCTTCATGCATTTGACCCTGGGCCGAAAGATCGCTATCTTCGCAATGCGAAATAACTGTTAAATCTAGCATGGATGCATACTGCATCACTCTACGCATAACCTCTGCATTCATGACCGGCATGCCATCATCAGAGAGAGCCACTACACCTGCTTCCTTTAAATCAGCCATCTCTGTTAGTTCCTTACCCTGGGAACCCTTTGTTAGGGCTCCAATTGGATATACCCTAGTGGAGGCTTTAGCTGCCTTTGCAAGAATATGACTTATTACAGTTGCATTATCTGCCACCGGATTGGTGTTTGGCATGCAGGCCACAGCTGTAAAACCACCCATTGCCGCAGCTTTTGTACCACTGGCGATATCTTCCTTATATTCATAACCCGGCTCCCTTAGATGAACATGGATATCAATAAGACCAGGGCATACAAGTTTACCTTCTGCATCTATGATTTGTGCTTCGGGGTCATTCAGTTTGCCAATTTCCTTAATAACTCCATTTTCCACTAATATATCTAGGTGAGATAATGTTTCTGATACAGGGTCAACAATGGTGCCGCCCTTAATTAGATATCGCATGGTATTCACCTCCTGTTAGTAAGTATAAAAGTGCCATTCGTACTGCTACTCCGTTTGTTACCTGCTCTGTAATTACCGAGCGGTTACCATAGGCTATTTGCGGGTCTATTTCCACGCCCCTGTTCATAGGCCCAGGATGTAACACAATGGCATCGGCCGCAGTTAGTTCGAGCCTGCTTTGGTTGATGCCATACAACCGACTATATTCCCTAATCGAAGGAAATAGGCCTTGCTGCTGTCTTTCCAACTGAATACGCAACACGTTTACCACATCAACCTCAGCTAATGCATCTTCTACTTTGTTATAAACCTTTACTCCCATTGCCTCAATTTCTGCCGGAATCAATGTCATAGGTCCTACTACCCTTACCTCTGCTCCCATTTTAGTTAAACCCCAGATATTTGATCTGGCCACACGGCTGTGCAAGATATCTCCAATTATTGCAACCTTTAGTCCAGATAAACTACCTTTCTTTTCCCTTATGGTAAACATATCCAACAGGGCTTGGGTAGGATGTTCATGGGTACCGTCACCCGCATTGATTACCGCCGCTGGTATACATTTGGCTAAATACTCTGCTGCACCACTGGCTGGATGTCGCATAACTACCACGTCAACCCCCATGGCCGTTAATGTTAGTCCTGTATCCCGTAAGCTCTCCCCCTTGGCTACAGAGCTACTGGAAGCTGTGAGCCCTACTGTATCGGCGCTAAGAAACTTACCAGCCAAATCAAAGGAAGATCTGGTTCTGGTACTGTTCTCATAGAATAGGGTTACCATACTTCTCCCCCGAAGGGTCGGAGTCTTCTTAATTTTACGGCCGATAATCTCCTTCATTGGTCTTGCAGTATCCAATATTAGATTAATTTCTTCCGCTGTTAGATATCTTAATCCTAATAAATCCTTTCTCTGCCAAAACATATCTTCAGCCCTCCTTATAAATAAAAAACCTCAACCAAATATTAATCTGGTTGAGGCCGGCATTAGAAAAATGGCTAATTCCAAACGGAACTATTAAGCCTGATTCCTCTCACTGGAGGATAAACCTTGCCGGCCTCTCGGGACCAATTTAAAGGTATCTATCAGGATCTCTATTCAATTTCCAGTATAACAACTCTTTCTTCCTGGTCAATTTCCGATAATCGAACTGAGATAACTTCTTTTCGGGATGTAGGGACATTTTT
Organism: Desulfotomaculum defluvii; assembly: GCF_054657375.1. NCBI lineage: Bacteria > Bacillati > Bacillota > Clostridia > Eubacteriales > Desulfotomaculaceae > Desulfotomaculum > Desulfotomaculum defluvii. The sequence continues at coordinate 1,091,947 of NZ_BAAHYV010000007.1, forward strand.
CCCAACGTAATCTGCCCGGATGGGAATTTCTTTATGTCCACGGTCTATCAGTACTGCCAGTTGAACTACTTCCGGTCTCCCCAGATCCATGATTGCGTCTAGGGCTGCCCTTACAGTACGTCCAGTATATAATACATCATCTACCAGTACAACTTTTTTACCTGTGATGGGAAAGGCGATTTCTGTCTGATGAACCTGAGGTTGATTAGCCAGAGTAGTTAAATCATCCCGATATAGGGTAATATCAAGGATTCCCACCGGTACACTGGTGCCCTCTATCTCACTTATAAATTTAGCCAACCGCTGGGCTAAGGGAACACCGCGGCGTCGAATTCCTATCAAAGCTAAGTTTTCGACTCCTTTGTTACGTTCTATGATCTCATGGGCAATTCGAACCATCGCTCTTTTCATACCTTTATCGTCAAGTATTTGAGCTTTTTCTTTTAAATCCCGTTCATTCACGATAGTCACCTCCATAGACATAAGCAGCTATAAGCTTTATTAGCCATTGTAAGAACAGCAAATATTTTATGTACTAATAATTTTAAATATCAGATATGCAAAAAGCCTACCCTGTCCGGTAGGCTATAGTTTAACTCCATTTGAGTAAATCTATATCCTTACCGGCCTCACGGGACCAAATTAAAGGATTTATTTCGAAACTAAGTTTATCATTGGTTTTCAACACTGTCAACCACCAGATCAGAGGTAGATACTAATATACATTATTTACCTGTATTTAAGGTCTGCTGATTCCATAAAATATCAAGGCTACACCAGAAAAAATAATTCCTAATTTACTTAAGGACACTTTTCCTGCCAGACCTGCTAAACCAAGGGTTGTAACTATTACCATTACTGAAGGACCAACCAGAGCTAATACAGCATTTATTTTTAGCGCTGTTTCTACTCTACCATATTTCAACATTAACATGGCAGCTGTCATTTCTATACTGGCAGATAAACAACGCAGCATTGCCATGGCAAATACTATTTTATCTGTAACAAAGAACACATTATCCCTCCGTTACTACTTTTTCCCTTACTTTAAATATGCTGGGTAAAGTCGAGAAATGCATAGATATACAATTTCAGAGACACAATATTTTTTGCACAGAATGTAAAAGGACGTGATTTTAATGTCACAAGCAGCATCAGCTGGTGATCAAGAAAAAAAAGTAAATAAATTTACCCTAGCAGCTCTGGCCGGTGTACCTCTAATCATGGTCCTAGGAAACTCAATGCTTATTCCAGTTCTGCCAGACATGGCTAAGTCCTTAAATGTTTCACAAATGCAGATTAGCATGATCATTACATTGTTTTCCGTACCAGCCGGAATTGTTATTCCCTTTGCGGGTTTTTTATCTGACCGTTTTGGTAGAAAAAAAATTATCATTCCTGGTCTTTTTTTATATGGTCTAGGGGGTCTACTAGCAGGTGCTGCTGCACTTATTTTTAAAGAAAACGCCTTTACATGGATTTTAGGTGGACGGATCATCCAAGGTATTGGTGCAGCGGGAACAGCCCCCATAGCTATGGCCTTTTGTGGCGATCTATGGAAGGGAAAAGAACGAGCCAAATCCTTGGGGGTTATAGAAGCCTCTAATGGTATGGGGAAAGTTGCCAGTCCCATTCTCGGCGCTTTGGTTGGTCTAATAGCTTGGTGGGCCATTTTCTTCTTTTTCCCCATCGTTATCGCTATTGTTATTCTGGCAGTATGGTTTTTTTGTAAAGAACCAGAGTCACATAAACAGCCTAAAAAAGTTAATGAATATATTAGCTCCATTAAAAAAATCTTCCAGAAAAAATCCCCCTTGCTACTCACTAGTTTTTTTGCAGGTTCCACAGCTCTGATGATTCTTTTTGGAGTATTATTTTATCTTTCTGATTACCTGGAAAAGAAATTTGGTCTGGAGGGTGTAATAAAAGGTGCCGCCCTGGCTATACCAGTGCTATTTATGAGCACAACTTCTTATATTACAGGTGCCTTAATCAAAAAGAAAATAAAATTGATGAAATGGCTAGTTGTTATCGGCCATAGTTTAATAGCTGCATCACTGGTCACATTACCTCTTTTTAATAACGTCTATATTTTCTTTGCTGGGATTTCCGTTGCTGGAGTAGGCACAGGTTTAGTACTACCTTGTCTCAACACCTTAATAACAAGCTCAACGGATAAAGACGAAAGAGGTTTAGTCACCTCACTCTACGGCAGTGTTCGTTTTTTAGGTGTTGCAGCGGGTCCCCCATTATTTGGATGGTTAGTGGAGAAAGGTCCAGATATTATGTTTTGGTCCTCTGCAGGCTTAGCTGCAGTATCTGCCGGCCTAGCGTTTATCTTTATCAGGGTTAAAGCGATTCAGAAATCACAGGAAAAAGAAAGTCCCTCTAAACCAAAACAACCAAAGCAAATTATTATCAAACAGATTAAACAACCTTTCATAATTTATAATTCGCTATCCTGGCGACAAAATTCAAATTTTGCAGCTCGTAAACCCATGCCCCACAACTACCAGGAAAGGTTAAAAGAGGTTGTACAGGTAAATAATGGCGAGTCCCAAAAGTAGTGACCGCTAGGAGCTTTATGACATAAATTAATCTCAGAGTAAAACCTTTCTCTCTAGCATGGGATTAAAGGGGGTGTCAGACGTCCGCCATAGCGGACTGTGAGAGGAGCTGTTAGTTATGACCACTGATGGGAGGAAATATTCCTGGCAGGAAATACTACAATTTCCCTTAGGTAGGCGATTAAGTAAACCGAGATCAACTGGTATGACTATGATCATTGACAAGGGTTTAGGGTTAGGAGAAACCAGAGACCTCCTAAATCTGTCAGACAACTACATCGATTATTTGAAACTTGGCTTTGGTACTTCAGCTTTGTACGATAACGATGTATTAGAGGAGAAAATCCACTTAGTACGTTCTCATGGTGTTGATATCTACCCTGGTGGTACATTTTTAGAAGTAGCAATACTCCAAGATAAACTAAGGCAGTATTTGATAACTGCCAGAGACTTTGGTTTTAGTGCTATTGAAGTTTCGGATGGTACTATAGACCTGGATTTAAAATTACGTGCTGAGGCAATTACTACTGCTGTAGAAATGGGATTTAAGGTATTAACGGAGGTAGGTAAAAAGGATCCTAATGATGAAATTGAGATCAAGGAAATTGTTCAATTAGTTGAACATGATTTGTCCTATGGGGCAACTCACGTAATTGTAGAGGGTCGAGAGTCTGGAAAAGCTGTCGGGCTTTACGACAAAGATGGTAATTTAATCATATCTGATTTAGAAGAGCTGGTCTATAGCATCGGTGATGCTTCTCGCTTAATATGGGAAGCACCTATTAAAGAACAGCAACAAGAATTAATTATTCGCTTTGGCCCCAATGTTAACATTGGAAATGTTAATCCCCACGAAGTACTAGCCCTAGAAGCCCTAAGGGTTGGTCTAAGGGCAGATACCTTGAAAGCAGTATTGTTACGCAACTCAAAATTATCATCCTAACTTTATTGGTGCTAGCCATTACCATGGTCGCATATATTGTTTATAAAACCTGTCCATAAAAAAAGGAGTTATGGCTATGTACTCCGGAGAAACGACCATGGTAATTTTACTGCTTATTGGCCTAGTGGCAAAGTCAAATCTTATTGCCATCTGCGCCAGTGTTTTATTAATCTTGCAATCTAGTAAATTAGATTTTCTTTTTCCCTATCTAGAAACCCATGGTTTAGAGTTAGGGTTATTATTTCTACTTCTGTCAATTCTCGTACCCATCGCTACAGATAAGGTGACCACCTGTGATTTACTTTACAATGTGTCTTCCTTACCGGGGCTACTGGCAATTGTTGGAGGAATTCTAGCTACTCACTTAAACAGTGAGGGATTAAAACTTATGCAAATAGACCCTAGCATTATCTTCGGGTTGATAGTTGGGTCAGTTATAGGTATTATTTTTTTTAATGGCCAACCAGTGGGACCTTTGATGGCGGCGGGGGTTGCTGCACTTTTTTTAGAAGTATTAAGCTGGTTTAATTAAAGTTTAATACATTTTGATTTGTACCATTTGCACAACCTGTGCAATAAAACCCCCAATTACCGGTAAATTAAGCATTACCAACTTCCGTAATACAAATAATAACATAGCACCTAAGATGGTAAAACCTACGGCAATACCCAAACCTCTAGCAATGCCTGAGATAAAATTAACCCACAAAAGACGTTTTGTATCCCCAAGCAATTCAACATATTCACTAAGTTTCATTTTCTCCATATTTCTGGCCAATAAATCTATTCTTTTCTGCAACGAAAGCATTCCTTGATTTACCTGTTCCATAAAAAACGCCTCCCAGCATTATTGTTAGCAATTGGGAGAGTTTTATACTGTTAGCTGTTAGCTTTTGGCCTTTAGCTTTTAGTTTTAGAAAGTCGCTGGTAAATGCTACTCTTGCCTAGGGCCTTGGGCCGTGAGCCATGGGCCTTGGGCTTTTTTTTATGTATTCCTTTGGGGTCTTTAGGTATACTACCGTTCAAAACCAATGTCCCATAAGCCCATGGCCTTTTAGCTAACGGCTAATGGCTAGACCCCAAAAACTATCCCTTAAAGGTCGTATCCCTTAAGTCGTTGAAGTACTTCCTGGAACACCTCTGGCAGTGGAGATTGGAATTCAAGGTATTGGCCTGTGGTGGGGTGTTTAAAACCTAGAATTTTGGCATGAAGAAGTTGGCCATTCAGGTTAAAATGGGCTTTGGCTGGTCCATATTTGGGATCACCTACTAGGGGAAACCCGATATAACTCATATGCACCCTAATTTGGTGTGTCCGTCCAGTTTCCAAGCGGCATTCAATCAAGGTATAATCACCAAATCGTTCCAATACCGTAAAATGTGTAATGGCTGGCTTAGAATTCCTCTCTATCACAGCCATTCTCTGTCTATCCCGAGGGTCTCGTCCAATGGGTGCATTGATCATGCCGACATCTTTTTTAATATTATGATGTACTAACGCCTGATAACGTCTGGTTACTGTTCTATCCTTTAACTGTTGGGCAAGACTTTGATGTGAATTATCATTTTTAGCAACCATAATAAGTCCCGAGGTGTCCTTATCTAAACGGTGCACGATACCAGGTCGCATGACTCCATTAATACCCGACAAGTCTTCGCAATGGTATAACAGCGCATTTACTAAGGTACCACTGGTATTTCCCTCCGCCGGGTGAACAACCATCCCCCTTGGCTTATTTACCACCACAACGTCTCTATCTTCGTAGTAAATATCCAGGGGAATATTTTCAGCTTCAATCTTTAGCTCTGTCGCAGGAGGAATCTGTATTTCAACAATTTCTCCTACCTTTAATTTATGATTGGCTTTGCAGAGTTTTTCATTTACCCTTACATTGCCATCCTCAATTAACTTTTGCACATGGGACCGGCTTAGGTCCTCACATTGATCTGTCAAAAAAACATCGAGCCTTGTTTTTGCTTGCTCTGCAGCTACTTCATAAGTAAAGGATTCCACAAATAACACCTCAGAAAAAAAGTAACAGTAACTGCGACACCGGGGACGGTTCTCGCTGTCGCATTTTACATTGTCTTAATGCGACAGCGAGAACCGTCCCCGGTGTCGCATGTGCTTAATTCTTTAAACTTTGGATAGGAGCAGGTATTCGACCACCCCTTGATACAAATTCTAGAGCACTGGACTGTTTCACAGGTATGATCGGAGCATGCCCTAGTAGTCCGCCAAATTCAACCCTATCTCCGACTTTTTTACCAGGAGCAGGAATGATTCTAACTGCAGTTGTTTTAAAGTTCACCATACCAATGGCCATTTCATCGGCTATAATGGCTGCAATGGTTTCTGCCGAAGTATCACCAGGAATTGCAATCATATCCAGGCCAACGGAACATACACAGGTCATTGCCTCTAGTTTTTCCAAGGTCAATATACCCCGTTCAGCCGCACGAATCATACCTGCATCTTCACTTAAAGGAATGAAGGCACCGGATAAACCACCGACATAAGACGACGCCATGGCCCCACCCTTTTTAACTGCATCATTAAGCAGGGCTAAGGCTGCGGTAGTGCCATGGGTACCACAGCATTCCAATCCCATAGCTTCAAGAACCTCAGCTACACTATCACCCACTGCTGGTGTAGGAGCCAAAGATAAGTCCACAATACCAAAGGGCACTCCCAGTTTTTCAGCTGCTGCTCGCCCTACCAGTTCACCCATACGGGTTATCTTAAAGGCAGTCTTTTTAACTGTCTCAGCCAGTGTCCCAAAATCAGATCCCTTGACCTTTTCTACAGCGTTTTTAACCACACCTGGTCCACTAACTCCTACATTAATGACACATTCTGCCTCACCAATACCATGAAAGGCTCCAGCCATAAATGGATTGTCTTCGGGAACATTACAGAAAACTACCAATTTAGCACAGGCTAAACCATCCTTATCAGCAGTTCTTGCAGCACACTCTTTGACCACTTGCCCCATACGATATACAGCATCCATATTGATACCATCCTTCGTGGAGCCCACGTTGACAGATGAACAAACTCTCTCGGTGGTGGCAAGTGCTTCTGGAATTGAACTAATTAATATTCTGTCACCCTTGGTAAATCCCTTATGTACTAAGGCAGAAAAGCCCCCAATAAAGTTAACACCCACTTCTTTAGCAGCTTTATCCATAGCTTCAGCAAAAATGGTATAGTTATTGATATCGCTGCTTTCAGCTATCAAAGAAACCGGCGTAACAGAAATGCGTTTATTGATAATGGGTATACCATATTCACGCTCAATTTCTTCCCCTGTTTTTACTAAATTGGCTGCTTGGATTGTAATTTTATCATATATCTTTTGACAAGCTTTACTCGCGTTAGAATCAGCACAATCCCTCAGACTAATACCCATTGTAATGGTACGTATATCAAGGTTTTCTTCCTGTACCATACGAATGGTTTCAAGAACTTCATTTACGCTGTACATATATACCTCCTAGTATAGCCATCACTTAAATCCTGTGCATATACCTATATACATCCTCATGCTGTGCATCAATTTTTAAACCTAATTCCAATCCCAAAGCATTTAGTTTCTCCTTTAGGTTCTCAAAGGGAATTTGACTTTTTTCAATATCTGCAATTAGGACCATCGCAAAAAATTCCTGTAAAATTGTTTGGCTAATATCCAAAATATTTATACTATAATCTGCTAATATAGTAGATACTTTAGCTATAATACCCACTTTGTCTTGACCAATTACGGTAATAATAATACGGTTGCCTTGCTGAGGCGTAACAAGTTTGTCTAACATATACTTCCTCCTCCATTAAGGTAAAAATAATCTTAGCCATCAGCTGTCAGCATTCAGCCTGAAGCTTTGATAAATGTAAAAAATAGCGCGAGGTTTAACCTCGCGCATTATTCTTTTAAGCTGATGCCTTGGCAGCAGCCTTTCGAGCTCTTTGCATTCTTCTTAAGTCAAACCATACTGGTCCTGCATTAAAGATAGAAGAGTAGGCCCCACTGATGACACCGATTAACAATAGGGCAATAAAGTTTTGAATGGTAACACCACCAAAGAGAAGCAATGCAACCAGTACAAATATTACAGTTAAAACAGTGTTTATGGATCGAGCCATGGTTTGCCATAGGGCTTTGTTAACTAAATCAGCCAGTTCTTCCTTACGATTTGTCCTCGTATTTTCACGGATACGGTCAAAAATGACAATAGTATCGTTAATAGAATAACCAATAATTGTTAATACTGCAGCAACAAAGGTGCTGTCTAACTCGATCTGCAAAAGTGAGGCAAAACCAACCATCACCAAAACGTCATGGAGCAATGCCCCAATGGCAGCTATACCTTGAAGAAATTCGAAACGCCAAGAAATGTATAGAACCATCAAGACAGAGGCGACCACCAAGGCCAGAATAGCCTGACGGGTAAGTTCCTTGCCAACAACTGGACCAACCAGATCGTTTCGAAGTATTGTCGCACCACCTAATTTTTCACTAATAGCATTAAAAGCCTTATCACTTTCTTCCTGTGATAGTGCATGGGTTCTAATAAGATAAGTATTTTCTCCACTGGTTTGGACTTTGCTATCTGCTAGATCGTGCTCAGCTAAAGTAGTCCGTACTTGCTCAACTGCTACTGCTTTTTCAAACTGTAACTCCACTAAGTTACCACCGGTAAAGTCAATACCCAGGTTTAGTCCCCTGGTAAATAGCGATACTAAACCAACAATGATAATGGCCAGGGAGATGATGTAATATATTTTTCTTGTTTTGATAATATGAAACATTAGATCTACCTCCCTACGCACCATATAAATTTTTATTTTTAATACCTGTACTTGCTGTTAGATGCAATACCCAACGGGTAAAAGTAACAGCTGTAAACATACTAGTTAGAATCCCCACTGACAAGGCCACAGCAAAACTCTTAATTGGTCCAGATCCAAAATAGAATAGTACCGCAGCTGCAATTAAGGTTGTCACGTTTGAATCGAGAATCGCCACGAAGGCCCGTTTAAATCCAGCTTCGATGGATGAACGCAAACTTTTTCCACTCTTTATTTCTTCTTTTAAACGTTCAAAAATAATAACGTTGGCATCTACGGCCATACCCATGGATAGTACAAAGGCGGCAATACCCGGTAAGGTTAGTACCACATGCATTGCTGCAAAAATAGCTAAGACGATTAAAGCATACACAAGCAAGGCAAAGTTTGCTACCAAGCCAGGCACCCGATAATAGCCCAGCATAAAAATTAAAATGGCGATAACCCCAATGCTAGCAGCCTTAATGGACTTGTTTAAGGAATCAGCACCTAAACTGGGGCCCACCGTACGCTTCTCTATAACTTCAGTTTTTAGGGGCAAAGCACCTGAATTTAGCAGCAGTGCAATGGTATGGGCCTCTTCCAGATTGGCATAGCCAGTAATTCTAGCTTTACCGCCGGTAATTGGTTCCTGAACCACAGGAGTTTGCAATACTTCACCATCCAGAATGATGGCAATCTGTTTGCCCACGTTTTCACTAGTGGCAGTGGCAAACTTTTTAGTTCCTTCACTGTTAAACTCTAAACCTACTTCAACAAGATTAGAGGTCGGATCCATGGATTCTACAGCATTCTTTAAATCTGCACCAGTAAGAATGGTTTGACCATCTTGAGTCTTAAATTCAAGAAAGGCAGTTTTCACAATATCATTTACGGCTTGATCTGGATCTTTAATCCCTGCCAATTCAACGATAATGCGATTTTCACCCTCTAGCTGAACAACTGGCTCTGAAACACCAAAGGCATTGACCCGGCGTTCAATGGTTTCCAACAATTGACTCATATTTTCTTTATTTACTTTTGCATGTTCGGTATCCTGGGCCTCCAGCGCTACATGAACGCCACCTTGTAAATCAAGACCCAGAGGTATCTCTTTGGTCAGTGGTAGCCACTTTACATTCGGAAAGATGGGCTGCACACTAAATACAGCGATGACGAGTACGGCGATGATAACTGCAACTAGTCTGAGTACACTGCCCCATTTCATCTCCAGATTTCCCCCTTTTATACTACAGATAAACAAAAATAATTATATACCCGCTAAAATTTCCTGTCAATTAAGGCAATTTTCTGTTTATAATAATTTTGCCCCATTGATAACCAATTCGAAGTTACACCCTAGATAATTTGCGGCCCTTCGACAAAGTATCATTCTGCTAAGAAATATCTCAAAATATTCCATTACGGGACAAATTTCAATATCTATGTTTAACTCCATCGTGATAGTTCTTTTATCATCATTAACATAAACAAAGGCATGGGAGGCAGCATAATTAACACGGTCGTGAATATCAAAGGTAGCAAAATCTTGGTTTCTCACCCGAGAACGGTGAACATCTGATTTATCAGCCACAATTAATGCTGCGGCCACTGCATTGACAGGATAACCGTATTGTTCCTCATGATTGGCTATGGCAGAAGCCACTGTACACACTTCATCCGGTGGCATCCCCATATTTAAAAGTAAGTTAAAGGCTATATTGGCACCGGAAATACCATGATCATTTCGGCTAATTACATTACCGACATCATGCATATAACCAGCTATGGCTGCCAGTTCACATTCTCTTTGGGAGCGACCTAATTTTTCCAAAATGTTGCGTGAAATGCTGGAAACTAAGTTTATATGTCTATAACTGTGTTCAGTAAAGCCCATAACTCCAAGATATTCATTACCTTTACGAATGCAAGAATCCACCACCGGATTTGCTTTTACATCTTCAAGAGTTATGCCCAAATGAACCACTCCTAATCCTCTAAGTTTTTTGCGACAAGGGGGACGGTTCTCCCTGTCGCACTAAAGAAAGAATGCGACAGGGAGAACCGTCCCCCTTGTCGCATCCCCCTTCTTTGTCGCAAAATAGAGTAGGACAGGCCTACTCTACTCTTTTTATTGAATAATTTATTCCTCGATTTTAGTAACTTGTGCTATGGCATTTTTTAATAGCTCCACATGTACTTTATCAGCTATCCTTACGACAATTGTGTTATCCTTAATCTTAACAATAGAACCCATAAGTCCTCCCACGGTAACAATATGGTCACCAACATTAAGACCTTTAATCATGGCTGTGTGTTGCTTTTGCCTTTTTTGTTGAGGTCTAATCATTAAGAAATAAAGAATAGCAAATAACGCCACAACATAAATAATCGAAGCTGTTGCTGAATCCAATATAAGAACCTCCCTTCTGCACCATCAAATTAAATTTCTTTATTTTTATTTATTTCCCTGCCAATATAAGAAAATTTATCCAGCATTAAATACTTTTAAAAACTCTTCCCGATATTCCAATAAGCGGTCTTCACGAATAGCTTGACGGATATTTTCCATTAAATGCTGGATGAAATGTAAATTATGAATTGTTGTTAAACGGATTCCTAATATCTCGTCGGTTTTAATAAGATGACGTATATATGCCCGGGAGTAGTTTTTGCATGCATAACAGTCGCAATACTTATCTAAGGGTGTAAAATCCCTAGCATATTCAGCATTTCTGACGGTCAGTTTACCATTATGGGTAAATACAGTACCATTTCTGGCAATACGGGTAGGTAATACACAGTCAAACATATCAATACCCCGTATAACCCCTTCAATTAAACAATCTGGCGAGCCGACCCCCATTAAATAACGTGGTTTGTCCTCTGGCATAATTGGGATCAGATGATCTAGCACTTCATACATGAGTTCTTTAGGTTCCCCAACCGAGAGACCCCCTATACCATATCCCGGAAAATCCAAGGCAATTAATTCACGGGCACTGCGTTCACGGAGATCTGTGAAAACTCCTCCTTGAACAATACCAAACAATGCTTGATCTTTTCTTGTGTGAGCCTTTTTGCACCTTTCTGCCCACCGGGTGGTGCGTTCTAAGGCTGCAACTGCGTATTCTTTATCACAGGGATAAGGTGCACATTCATCAAAGGCCATGGCGATATCTGAACCCAAAGCCTGTTCAATTTCCATTACTTTTTCTGGAGTAAAGAAGTGTTTGGAGCCATCTATGTGAGATCGGAACTCCACACCATCCTCTGTAATGGTCCTTAGGGGCCCTAAACTAAAAACCTGAAAGCCACCACTGTCGGTAAGTATTGGGCCGTCCCAATTCATGAATTTATGAAGGCCCCCGGCTTCCTTTACTAAATCATGACCCGGACGTAAGTAAAGATGGTAGGTATTACTTAAAATTAATTTACCACCAGTTTCCTTTACTTCCTCAGGAGTCATGGTTTTTACCGTTGCCTGTGTACCAACAGGCATAAAAATTGGGGTTTGTACAACGCCATGGGGGGTAGTCAATTCGCCTAATCTAGCTTTTGTATGTTTTTCTTTCTTTTCAATCTTAATTTTAACTGGCATGGTTCCTCCTATATAATTAACATAGCATCCCCAAAACTAAAGAAACGATATCGTTCTGCCACTGCCTCTTGATATGCTTGCAATATTTTATCTTTACCGGCCAGTGCACTGATTAACATGAGAAGGGTAGACTTAGGTAAATGAAAATTTGTAATAAGACCTTCAATTACCTTGAATTTGTATCCGGGATAAATAAAAATGTCGGTAAGTCCTGAACCAGAAAGAACATGTCCTTCATTATTGGAAGACGTTTCTAAACAACGCACACTGGTAGTTCCCACCGCGATGATGCGCCCCCCCTGCTCCTTAGCCTCATTAATTACCTTAGCAGCCTGAGGTGTTATTTCGTAATATTCCTGATGCATGTGATGCTGGGTGATATCCTCCGCCTGTACTGGACGAAAGGTTCCTAAGCCAACATGCAACAGAACCTGAACTGTTTTTACTCCTTTAGCTCTAATTTCTTCTAGTAATTGATGAGTAAAATGAAGCCCGGCGGTGGGTGCAGCAGCCGACCCCTCTTGCCGGGCATAAACCGTCTGGTAGCGTTGTTTATCTGCCAGTGGTTTCTTAATATAAGGAGGCAGAGGCATCGTTCCTATCTGCTCCAATACCTGCAAAAAAGGTCCCTGATAACTAAATTCGATTACTCTGCCGCCTACATCTGTGTGGTCAATTATTCTCCCCTGCATTAAACCTTTACCAAAATCCAAGGTTTCCCCAACCCTTGCTTTTTTTCCAGGCTTAACCAATGTTTCCCATTGATCCTTGGAAATTTGACGCAATAGCAAAACCTCAATTTGGGCACCGGTGGAAATTTTCGTTCCATAGATGCGGGCTGGTAATACCTTACTATCATTCATGACCAGTACATCACCAGGTCTTAGGTATTCTAATACATCTCTAAAGTTCCTATGCTCGTTCTTATTGCTATACCTATGCACAACCATTAATCTTGATTGATCTCTTTGTTTTAATGGTTCCTGGGCTATTAACTGTTCTGGTAATACAAAATCAAATTCCGATAGCTGCAATCTATTGACTCCCTTTAGTTTGGTCTAGAATTTATTACTATAGTATTCCTGAATACTCTACACACTATAACTAAATGTTGGAAAAACACACAAGTAAGTTTTTTCGACATATAATTACCAATTCCTTCATCTGGTAAATATTTATTTTCTTATCGTCTAAAAAATATATTTAGAATTACCGTAAGTAAAATACTTAACAGAATCGAAGTAACCACTGGGAAATAAAAGGTAAAATTACCCCTTTGAAAAAATATATCTCCTGGTAATCTTCCGATGCCAGGTATCTTCCCACTCAAATATAGCAAACCACCTATAATTACTAACAAAAACCCTGCAAATATAAGCATTTTTGCCATTGATTCAAAGAGAGTCACTTACTTCCCTCCTTTTTTCTTCTGCGGTCTGTAATATCTATCCCTTTCGCTGTAGATGCAGCCACAATATTGTTGTCGATACATTTCCAATTCCTTCGATTTTATGGTAGCTTCCTTAAATCCTGGCCGAAAATCTTCATAATAAAAGGGTATATCATATTGTTCAGCTATATTCTCCCCCAGTTCTCGAATCAGCTCGTGTTTTTGAAAGGGACTTACTAATAGGGTGGAAGAAAAAGCATCAAAGTTACCTTTCTTAGCTATCTGGGCAGTTCTTCTTAAGCGCATATTGTAGCACATCTGACAACGCCTAGACTCTCGATGAACTACCTCTTGCAGATATTCATCCAATCTATATTCATCATCAAAGATGACTTGCCAATTTTGCTGTTGTGCATACTCAGCCAACTGATCTCTACGCTTTTTAAATTCTGTATAGGGGTGAATATTAGGATTATAAAAAAGTCCATATACTTCAAAGTCTTTACTGCGAAGGGTATCTAAAGGATAGATTGAACAGGGTCCACAACATGCATGAAGTAATATTTTTTTCATTGAATCCACCTTCGTTATTAATTGTTAGTGACATTGGTGGGAAGACTCCCCCGTGCGGTTCACTACCCCCCCTCTAAGAGGGAGGTCTTTGAATAAAGGGCTATTGCACAATGTAGCTCTTGTGTAGATAGATCTAGTGTAGGGAACGACCCCCGAGTCGTTCCATTATGGCGTATCGTCATAGATGTATGTAATTATTAAATCGCTGTAATTTGCGTTTAGGTAAATTCAAGATAACACTATTCTAATGCGATGCGTAACGACACAGGGGTTGTTCCCTACAATCTGAGGTTGCGCTTGAAGTTATGTTGTAAAAAGAAGTACCGTTAACGCTAAAAAAGTGCCCCCTGCTCACCGTTTTCTCGCTCTGCCTTAGTTATAGGAATACCTAAATGCTTATAGGCCTGGGGTGTAACCACTCTGCCACGGGGTGTTCTGGTTAGTAGTCCCAGTTGCATCAAAAAAGGTTCCAGAACATCTTCTACGGTATCTGTTTCTTCGCTGATTGCTGCGGCAATGGTGTCCAAACCTACAGGTCCACCGTTAAATTTTTCTATTACACTTTGTAACAAACGACGGTCTGTATGATCTAAACCTAGGGGGTCTACCTCAAAAAACTCCAGCGCTTCTGCAGCAACTAGTTCTGTTATTTCTCCCTGTGCCTTTACCTGAGCATAATCTCGAACACGTTTTAATAATCGATTGGCAACTCTAGGTGTACCACGAGATCTGCGGGCTATTTCTTCCGCTCCAGATTTTTCTATGACTACATTTAAAATTTCTGCGGCTCTAGTGACAATTTTTGTCAAATCCTCTGTATTATAAAACTCTAAACGACTGATGATACCAAAGCGATCCCTTAAAGGAGAAGCCAGCATACCAGCCCTTGTGGTAGCACCGATTAAGGTGAATTTGGGTAGATCCAACCTAATGGAACGGGCACCAGGTCCCTTACCCAATACAATATCCAGAGCAAAATCTTCCATTGCAGGGTACAATATTTCTTCTACAGCTTTACTTAAACGATGAATTTCATCAATAAAAAGTACATCTCCAGGGGCGAGGTTTGTTAAAATGGCTGCCAAGTCCCCCTGCCTTTCGATAGCCGGACCAGAAGTTGTTCGAATATTAACCCCCATCTCGTTGGCGATAATATTGCTAAGGGTAGTTTTCCCTAAACCGGGTGGTCCAAACAATAAAACATGGTCCAAGGGTTCTCCTCTCAGCCGAGCTGCCTCTACAAAGATGGATATGGTTTCTTTAGCCTTATGTTGACCAATATATTCATTTAATCTTCGAGGGCGAAGACTTAGTTCTAAATCATTATCTTCATTCTGCACATTGGCAGAAATTAGTCGTTCTGACATGGTATTCCTCCAAACTATCTGGACGGTGCCAATTCTTTAAGAGCTGTTTTAATTAATAGGGATAGATCCGGTATAGAACCAAACTTTTGAGCTTTCTCCACAGCATCCTTTGCTTCAGTCTGAGAATACCCTAAAGCTAACAAAGCCTCAACTGCTTCATCACTACCTACCACAGTAAGGGTGGGACTGGGTTGAATATTTTGCACTTCAATAGTTAGACCTTTTAGTTTATCTTTTAGTTCGAGCATTATTCTTTGGGCTGTTTTTTTTCCTACTCCAGGAACTTTAACCAGTTGATTGACGTCTTGTAAAGCAACGGCTGAGCGCAAATTAATAGGCGGTAAATGGGATATAACCGCCAATGCTACCTTTGGTCCTACCCCCGCAACATCCAGCAATGTCAAAAAGCACTCTTTCTCATCTTCACTAGCGAACCCAAAAAACTGAATACCATCTTCCCTTACCGACATATGTGTAAAAAATTTAACCTCTTGACCCAATACAGGCAATGGAGTGTTAGAAGGTATCTTGATTTGATAACCAAGCCCATTTACATCCACAACCACCGAACCAGTACCAATACTGGCTAATACCCCTTTTATATACGCAATCATCGAATTTTTCCTCCAAATGTTGAACTCCATTGGGCATGGCAGATTGCAATGGCTAAAGCATCCGCCACATCGTCAGGTTTTGGAATTTCCGGTAACGAAAGCAATGTTTTTACCATAAACTGCACTTGTTGTTTTTCGGCCTTGCCATAACCAGTAACAGCCTGTTTAACTTGCAAAGGTGTATATTCAGCAACAGGAATATTGGAATAGGAACCAGCCAAAAGGGCAATTCCTCTGGCATGTCCCACTGCTAAAGCTGTACGAGCATTTTTATTAAAAAACAATTCTTCAACAGCCATACAGTGAGGTTGGTATATTTTTATTATATCTAATAATCCTAAATAAAGCTTTTTTAATCTAAGATCCAGGGATAATTCTGGACCTGTCCTTAGACAGTCGTAAGTGATTGGTTTAAAGCGATTCCCAATAAATTCAACCACACCATAACCTGTTATGGCTGTGCCAGGGTCTATACCCAAAATGATCATCATTACCTCCAAAAATTATAGCTGGCAATATTATACTACAAACTATTGTTCTGTTGTTTCAGTAATTTATTGTTGGTTATTGACGATATAATAATAACGTGCGACAGCGGGGACGGTTCTCACTGTCGCAAAACTTAAAAAATGCGACAGCGAGAACCGTCCCCGCTGTCGCATTTTTTACTCTTCTTGCAACTCATCTAGGTTTTCTAAAATTGCGTTTAAAGCATCTTCATCGTGAAACTCAAACTCATAACGTAATACTGCTTGGGTTTCTGGAGTCATTTGAAAGAAGTCCATGGATTGCTGCAGTTTAACCTGTAAATCTGCGGTTAGGGTTGCAACGGGCAATCTTTCTTCGATTCTTAAAAGCTTTTGATTATACCCTATGGGCCCCTGAAAAATAGCAACCTTATCATCCTGAATACCTAAATGCCTGTATTTCCGATGATAACTGCAAAAGTCATCCACCTTACGTTGAGCTATTATTTGCTTGCCACTTTGGTTTATGGAGTAACCTTGAGCAGCATAGTGGTTTTTTAGGTCTTTTTCATCAGTGATTTGCAGCGTATGGGCTTTTTTTCTGGCCACCTCTTCAATGTCACCACATATAAATATATTTTCTTCTCGAATGGTAGTTTCAGGTCCTATGGCCTGTTGATTAGGTTGAGCAAATACCTGTAGAGAAGAAAAATAGGTGCCAGTTCCTTCTCCAAATCCGATAGGTCCACCACCGCCTAGGCATAGACCTAATACAAATAAGGCTATTGCACTACCAAGACCTAAGCATATTAATCTTTTAATCATACTACCAACCCCTTTGGTTGGTTAGTATTCCCATATTTTCAATTAGAAAAACCGGGTTTCCCCGGTTTAATCTTCTTCCTCATAGTTTGTAAAAACTTGTTGAACATCATCATTATCTTCTAATAACTCGATCAATTTATTCATTTTTTCCGCCTCAGTTCCCTGTAGCTTCACAGTACTTTGAGGTATCATGGTTAACTCTGCATCAACAACTGGCAGGCCTTGCTCCACAAGTGCTGCTCTGACAGATTCAAAATCCTCCGGAACTGTACTTACTTCAAAACTATCTTCTTCTATTTTTACATCCTCAGCACCAGCTTCCAAGGCAGCCATTATCATATCATCTTCACTGATGTCTGTATCTTGGCGATCTATGATGATTAAACCTTTTTCATTAAACATCCAGCCCACACAGCCAGTTTCACCAAGATTACCACCATGTTTTGATAAAATATGTCTTACTTCACCAGCAGTTCGGTTACGATTATCCGTGGCAACATTTAATAAGATTGCGGCACCGCCTGGCCCATAACCCTCGTAGCTAAATTCCTCAAAATTTGCTCCATCTCCACCGCCTGCACCCTTTTGAATGGCTCTTTGAATATTGTCATTAGGAATGTTAGCTGCTTTTGCCTTCTCAACTGCTGCCTTAAGTCGCATATTACCATTTGGATCCGGGCCACCATTTCTGGCAGCAATAATTATTTCTTTAGACAATCTTGTAAATAATTTACCTCTTTGGGCATCCACTTTAGCTTTCTTACGTTTAATTGTTGACCATTTAGAGTGTCCAGACAAAAAAATACCCTCTTTCCCTGAAAAAAGCTGGATTCGCACCAGTTTCCTGGACAAACCTAGCTTTCTTATGGTTATTTATTCTAGCATATTTATTCTACTGGTGGAATGGGTGGCATATACTTTTTATGCTCTCTCTTTTCTTCTAGGGTTTGGATGGTTCTTCTTACATCATCAGGGACATTTCCTGACAAAATATATTGGTCTAAATCCTTATAACGAATACCCATTTCTTTTTCGTCACAGTGTCCAAACCATAATCCGGCAGAAGGAGCTTTATCAATAATCCTTTGAGGAACTCCCAATTCTTTGGCTAGAGCTTTGACATCAGATTTAACCAAGTTTGCTAACGGAAGAATATCAGCTCCACCATCACCGTACTTTGTATAGTGTCCTACCACCATCTCAGCCTTATTTGTGGTTCCTACCACTAAATAATTGAGACTGTTAGAAAAATAATACAATGTTGTCATTCTTAGTCTAGGTTTGATATTGACGATTGATAATTCACAACTGTGGATATCATAATCTTGTCCAGTCAGTCGTTGAATAAACCAATCAAAGGGGTCGTTTAAGTCAACTTCTTCATAGGGTACAGATAATGTTTTGGCAACTAGCTTTGCATCTTCAGCATCTTGTGGGTTACTATAGCATGGCATAATTACACCCAGAACGTTGTCCGGAAAAGCTCTTTTGCATAGTGCAACCACACAGGCAGAATCAATACCACCACTAAGACCCACAACGGCTCCCTGGGCATCTGCCTTTTCTATCTGCTCTTTTATCCATTGTGTCAGTTTATCGGCCAAGTCCTTCATAATTTTAAACAAGCCCCCCTAGGCCATTAATAACTTCATAATATCATAGCTTAACATAAGGTGCAAATGAAAACAAATTGATGAAATTCTTCACAAATTAAGCCTAATTCGCCATAATAAATTTTCATTATTGTTAGATTTGTTTCACTATTTATACTAGTTAATATAGTTATACTATTTTTTATTTGTGTACAATTGTTTGGATTGTTGTTGATAAATAAATTTTAATCTTTAATTGACAAGGTAATATTTACAAGCCTATAATATGTTCAGAATCTTTGCCAATTAACAAAAATTTAGTCAAAACTTCTTGTTATAACAGCGTTTTTCTAGGTAATTGACATTTGTTCCAAATCGTCAATCTGTATATAGTTAATTGACTAAATATATAAACTATTGATATTAATGCGAATTGGTCGTTAACCAAGAGTTTCGCTTTTTTTAATTTACAATAATTTGAGAAAAATGACACATTTGTAATTTTTATTTTGAAAAGAGGTGATTCGAAAATATTTACTTATTAAGTTTCAGTGAGTAATTATGGTTTTCTACACCAAAGGGGGGTTTATGATGGACAACAGAGATAATAAATTACTAAATGTACAGAAGATTATTGATGCACACCAAGGTAAAGCTTCTCATTTAATTAGCATTTTGCAAGAAACACAGTCAGAGTATGGGTATTTACCCAAAGAAGTATTGACCTACATAGCTACATCTATGGGAATCTCCCCTGCCACTGTACTGGGTGTGGCAACCTTTTATGCTCAATTCTCTTTAATTCCTAAAGGTAAATATGTCATTCGTGTTTGTGATGGAACTGCTTGTCATGTTCGTGGTTCAGAACCCATTAATATGGCTATCCGTAAAGAACTTGACATTACGGTGGACAAACCAACCACAGATGACCTAATGTTTACATTGGAAATAGTCTCCTGCTTAGGTGCATGCGGCTTAGCCCCGGTTGTAGTTGTAGATGATGAAGTGCATGGTCAAATGACACCGGATGGAATTCTTGAGGCTATTAAAAAATTGGCACCGGCTGCCAGTGACAATTAAGGGGGGACTATAGATGCTTATTAAAACTCATGATGACCTAAAACAACTCAGACAAAAGGTAAAGGCTGCTCTAGATCAAGAAAAGATGCGCATCTTAGTCTGTGCTGGCACAGGGTGTGTGGCCAACGGTTCCTTAAAAGTGTATGAAGCACTAAAAAGAAAGGTTAAAGAACTAGGATTATCAACAAGTGTGGAGCTAGTTGAGGAAGTAAGCCATGAGGGAATCGCAGTAAATATCAGCGGTTGCCACGGTTTCTGTCAAATGGGTCCCCTTGTACGCTTTGAACCCTCTGGGCTTTTGTATTGCAAAGTTCGGGAAGAGGATGTTGAAGAAATTGTTAACACCTCTATTATAAATAATGGCGTTGTGGATCGTTTACTTTATGAGGACCCCAAAACTGGGGAGAAAGTTAAAACCCAAGATGAAAACCCCTTTTATAAACGTCAGGTGCGTGTTACTTTGAGATATTGTGGTCGTCTGGATCCCGACGATATTTATGACTATATCGCTCATCGGGGTTATCGAGCTATCAGTAAAGTTTTACAAGAGATGAGTCCTCAGGAAGTTATTAATGAAGTATTAGAATCAGGACTCCGGGGCAGGGGCGGCGGTGGTTTCCCAACCGGACGCAAGTGGTCCTTTGCAGCTTCCCAACCTGGTCCTAAGAAATATATTATCTGCAATGGTGACGAAGGTGACCCTGGTGCTTTTATGGACCGCTCCGTTATGGAAGGTAACCCCCACTCGGTTTTGGAAGGCATGATGATTGCGGGATACGCTATCGGAGCCAATGAAGGTTATATCTATGCCCGGGCTGAATATCCCCTAGCCATTAAACGTATGCGCAAAGCCATTGCCGATGCAGAAGCCCATGGTTTGTTAGGTGAGAATATTTTAGGGAGCGGCTTTAACTTTAAAATAAATATTAAAGAAGGTGCTGGTGCCTTTGTCTGTGGTGAAGAGACTGCTCTCATCGCTTCCATAGAAGGTGAACGCGGCATGCCCCGTCCCCGTCCCCCCTTCCCGGCTGTCAAAGGTTTATGGGGATGTCCTACCATCATTAATAACGTAGAAACCTTAGCCAACCTTCGCTTCATTATTAATAACGGAGCTGCCTTGTTTAAGAGTTATGGAACAACTCACAGTTCAGGAACAAAAACCTTTGCCCTAGCCGGTCAGGTACAAAATACTGGTCTGGTGGAAGTTCCTATGGGTGTTACCCTGCGTGAAGTTGTATTTGACATTGGTGGAGGTCTGCGTGACGGTAAAAAATATAAATCTGTTCAAATCGGTGGCCCATCTGGTGGTTGCTTAACTGAAGATAAATTGGATCTACCCCTTGATTACGATGAATTAATAAAGGTAGGTGCAATGATCGGCTCCGGAGGACTGGTTGTTATGGGTGATGACACCTGTATGGTAGAAACAGCCAAGTTCTTTATGGGATTTGTACAAAATGAATCCTGTGGTAAATGTGTTCCCTGCCGCGAGGGAACCAAACAATTATTAGCCCTATTAACTAAAATTACAGAAGGAAAAGGAACTGAAGTAGATTTAGATTTATTGGAAGAATTAGCACAAAACGTTAAGAACGGTTCTCTTTGTGGTCTGGGTAAAACTGCACCCAATCCTGTTCTTACCACTCTCCGTTACTTCCGTGACGAATATATTGCTCACGTACGGGATAAGAAATGTCCTGCCGGTGCCTGTCAGGCTTTAAAGGAATACTACATCGATCCTGATAAATGTAAGGGCTGTACTGTCTGCTCTAGGGTCTGTCCCGCCGGTGCTATTACCGGAGATAAGAAACAACCCCACGTTATCAATACAGAACTATGTCTAAAGTGCGGCGCCTGTATGGAAAAATGTAAATTTGGTTCTATTGAGATCAGGTAGCTGGTATCTCTGAGAAAGGGTGTGACGTGATGAGTGGAAAAATTACCATTAACGGTCAAGTTATAGATTTTACTGATGAAAAAAATATCCTAGCAGTTGCCAGAAAAGCAGGGATAGATATTCCTACCCTCTGCTACCACCCAGAACTAACAATTGCAGGTGCTTGTCGTTTGTGTGTGGTAGAGATTGAGAGAATGGGAATCCAGGCTTCTTGCTCCACTGCTCCAGCTGACGGCATGGTTGTCTCAACCAATTCAGAAAAGGTAAATAAAGTACGCAAGATGGTTCTTGAACTTCTTCTGGCAAATCATGACCGCGAGTGTACTACCTGTGAATCAAGTGGAGCATGTAAATTGCAAAAATACGCCAGCGACTACGGTATCAAAAGGTTAAGGTACCCTAATCGCTCCACTATGGCTCCGCTGGACATATCTAGCCTCTCTATTACTAGGGATCCAAATAAGTGCATTTTATGTGGTTTGTGTGTTCGTGTTTGTAAAGAAAAACAAGGAATAGGCGTTTGGGATTTTAAAAACCGTGGTTCTCGTACAGAAATTGTAGCTGGCATGGATCAGTCACTGGCGGAATCCGCTTGCATTAACTGCGGCCAGTGCATAGCTGTTTGTCCCTGTGGGGCCCTTACTTCAAACTCCTCAGCAATTCAGGAAGTTTGGGCAGCCATTAACGATCCTAAGAAGACTGTTGTTTGCCAGATTGCTCCAGCCCCGAGAGCTGCTTTAGGAGAAGAATTCAATCTTGGTTCTGTGGAAGTAACTGGTAAAATCATAACTGCCCTGCGCAAGATTGGTTTTGATAAAGTATTTGATACTGTTTTTGCAGCTGACATGACGACCATCGAAGAATCCAATGAGTTTTTAGGCCGACTAGTAAAAGGAGAAAACCTGCCCCTCTTTACCTCCTGTTGTCCAGGTTGGGTAAAATATGCTGAGCAGTTTCACCCTGAATTATTAAATAACTTATCTAGCTGTCGCTCCCCGCAGCAGATGTTTGGTTCTGTTCTAAAGAAAAAATATGCTAAAGAACTAGGAATTAGCCCTCAGGATATGTTTGTTGTATCTATCATGCCTTGTACTGCTAAGAAGTACGAAGCAAAACGACCTGAATTTACCACAGAAGGTACCTATGATGTAGATGCTGTTTTAACAACAGTTGAAGCAGCTAAAATGTTTAGGGAAGCAGGTATCATCTTTTCTGCCCTAGAAGACTCTGAATTTGATCAGCCTATGCAACAAGCCACTGGCTCTGGAGTATTGTTTGGAGCTACCGGTGGTGTAATGGAATCTGTAATTCGTTATGTAGCCGGGAAACTACTTAATGCCAATGGTAGAATTGACATAGAATTTACCCGTGGTATGCAAGATACAAAAATTGCCAGCATTAATGTAGGTGAAAATAAGCTAAATTTAGCTGTGGTAAACGGACTAGCCGCCACAGAAGAGTTGATTCAAAAGATCCAAGCTGGTGAACTAAACATTCAGGCGGTAGAGGTTATGGCTTGTCCCGGTGGTTGTGTAGGCGGTGGTGGCCAACCCTTCCAAAATGATCTTGAACACCGTAAAGCCAGGGCCAAAGAGATTTACCATATCGATTCTAAACTAGAACTTCACAAAGCTCAGGATAACGATGATTTAAACAATATCTTTGAAAAATACTGGGGTGGTTGCTGCAACCACGATACACACCATGAACTTCATACACATTATCAGCCCAAAAAACGTGTGGCTGGCAATGAAATGATTATTCAAGATGTTGATGGTCCTGAAATAACAGTTTGCCTTGGGGAAGGATGCATAAAGAAGGGTGCATTATCCGTTGTTGAAAACTTAGTAGGACTACCCTTTAAAGTAAAAGGTGTCTTTTGTCTTGAAAACTGTGGTGATGGGGTTTCCATTAAAGTAAACGATAAAATTATAAATGTCAGCCCCGAGAACGTCCTTGATGCAATTAAATTGAGCTAAAATTTAAGTTGTGAATACTGTTTTAAGCTTTATACCATCTGATCAAAAAATGTACTAACTTATGTTAGTACATTTTTTGCTGTACCGGGAATACTTTTTTTCTCATCCAAATACAAATAATAAAGATCGTTTGTCGAAATATTATCTATATGTTAATTTAAAAGTACTTGCGCTCTCGAACAATGTGGAGTAAAATTATTTTATATAGAAATTGTTTGAATATTTTTAATGTTTTAATAAGTGTCACTTGGCACTATTTTTAATACATTGTCACCCTTCGGACATTTTTAACTAAAGGAAAGATATAGAATATTTAGGGAATGGAGGTGGACTGTTGAAATCACAACAACTAGTCAACGGGCACATGCTTATTACAACCATTGCCAAATACTCCATCGCCGAGACACACAGTATTCATGTATCAAACATCGAAGCATTTGTTGATGCATACAATCAAGATATTTATTTATCCACGGAAAAGACAATGGATTTTACCCCTCTTTTCGACCACTATGGCCAACAAATTATGTCTTAAACAATCCACAAAAAATATTTTACTTACCAAATATAGTTTTCTTAACATTCATTTAACTTAAGCATAAATTATGATGGCTTATCTTAATTGGTAACTATTTATTGGAGGGTGGTGATACCCTGGTATAGCAAAATAATAGACGAAGACATTACAGTGGTAATGAAAGTAGGTAGCTCATATTTAAATACTTTGCTGCCTAATTTACTGTACATTAATGTACAGTCTCAAAAAAAAATGCAGGAATGAAAAACTAAACGTAATAAATCCTGCGCTTCCGACGAAAGGAGGAACCATAGATGGGTGCAGAGTGCAAATGCAACTGTAATCAAGAAAAAAAATTGGATGCACTTTTTACTCAATATAAGGGCAATCCAAATGGGCTTATTGTTGTAATGGCCGCTATTCAAGAAATTCATGGGTACTTACCTAAAGATATGTTAGTTAAAACTGCTGAACAATTAGGTGTACCTCTTAGTGATGTATACGGAGTTGCAACCTTTTATGCAGCCTTTAGTCTCCGTCCAAGGGGAAGACATTCGGTTAACCTTTGTCTTGGAACAGCCTGCTACGTTAAAGGGGCTCCAGAGGTCCAGAAAATGTTGGAAAAAGAAATGGGTATTAAGGCTGGCAATACTACCGAGGACCGTCGCTTTAGTTTGGACTTAGTAAGGTGTCTAGGTGCCTGTGGTATTGCACCAGTGATGACAGTCAACGGCGAGGTTTTCCCTAGGATGACAGCAGAAAAAGTATCTGAAGTATTGGCTAAATACGAATAATACCTCCAGGGAGGTGAAATATATGAATTTTACAGAGCTCGAATTATTAAGAGCAACTGCTAAAGAAACTATAAAATTACGCTTGGGTGAAGAGCCCTCCGACAATTACAAATATCATGTGCTAGTTTGCGGTGGTACTGGATGTATCTCAGTTGGTTGTAAAAACACTCTCGAATCTCTCCAAGAATCTATTGCAAAACATGGATTACAGGATGAGGTTAAAGTTGTTGTAACTGGTTGTATGGGTACCTGCGAAATGGGACCTGTGATTACAGTGTTCCCAGAGGGTTATTACTATTGCCGTGTTCAACCAGAAGACACTGATGAAATTGTAACCTCTCATTTGAAAAACGGTAAATATGTTGAAAGACTCTGCTATCATGCTGCCGATGGTTCAGTTCATGCACGCAAATCAGATATGACTTTCTTTAAGAAACAAAAACGCAATGCCCTTAGAAATTGTGGTTTAATTAATCAAACATCTATCGAAGAATACATAGCAATGGATGGATTCAAGGCATTGGCGAAGGTTCTTAAAGGTATGACACAACAACAGGTTGTGGATGAAATTAAAAAATCAGGTTTACGAGGTCGCGGTGGAGCAGGTTTCCCCACTGGAGTCAAATGGCAATTTGTTTTAGATCAAAATGCGGATCAAAAATATATTGTCTGCAACGGTGACGAAGGTGATCCAGGTGCCTTTATGGATCGTTCGGTATTAGAAGATGATCCTTTTTCCGTTATTGAAGCCATGACGATCGGTGGCTTCGCCGTTGGTGCTACTAAAGGCTTTGCCTATATTCGTTTAGAATATCCCAGAGCCATTGATCACTTTAATAGAGCCTTAGAACGGGCAAGAGAAGTTGGCTTACTTGGCAACAACATTCTGGAAACTGACTTTAGTTTTGACATCGAAATACGTGTTGGTGCAGGAGCCTTTGTATGCGGCGAGGAAACTGCTCTTCTAGCCTCTATCGAAGGTCGCCGTGGTGAACCACGCCCACGTCCTCCCTTCCCAGCTGTTTCGGGTCTCTTTAATAAACCTACCGTAATTAACAATGTTGAATCTTGGGCTAGTATTTGCCCCATTATAAATAATGGTAGTGAATGGTATGCAGCCATGGGCACTGAAAAGAGCAAGGGTACAAAAGTATTTACATTGGCAGGCAAAATCACCAATACTGGCTTAGTGGAAATCCCCTTAGGGTTGACACTGCGCGAAATGGTTGAAGATATTGGTGGCGGTGTTCCCAATGGAAAAGCTTTCAAGGCCGCACAAACAGGAGGACCATCCGGCGGCTGTATCCCTGCAGACTATCTAGATACCCCCATTGACTACGAAAACTTAGCAGCTTTAGGCTCTATCGTAGGTTCCGGTGGTATGATTATTGTTGATGAAGATACCTGCATGGTTGATTTAGCAAAATTTTATCTTGGCTTCACCCAAGATGAGTCTTGCGGTAAGTGCACCCCTTGCCGTATTGGTACCAAAAGAATGCTTGAAATACTAGAACGTATCACCAAGGGACTGGGTAAAGAAGAAGACTTAGACTTATTAATAGAATTAGCCAACTCGGTTAAAGCTTCTGCCCTTTGTGGATTGGGTCAAACTGCTCCCAACCCCATTCTCAGTACCCTACGTTATTTCCGCCATGAGTTTGAGGCACACATTAAGGATAAAACCTGCCCGGCTGGCGTTTGCAAAATGCCCCGCAAAGGCCTAAAATCCTAGAGGATAGGAGGGAAAAGGCATGGCAACCGTAACACTAACTATTGATAATGTAAAAGTTGAAGTTGAACAGGGTTCAACCATTCTTGATGCTGCGAAAAAGATAGGCATTAATATTCCAACCCTTTGCTATATGAAAGAAATAAATGCCATCGGAGCCTGTCGTATTTGCGTGGTAGAAGTTCAAGGTGCCCGGGCCCTCCAGGCAGCCTGTGTTACCCCAGTTGCAGAGGGTATGATTGTAAAAACAAACTCCGCAGCTGTTAGGGCTTCACGCAAAATGACACTAGAACTAATTCAGTCCAATCACCCGCAGGAGTGTAACACCTGTCTGCGCAACAATAATTGTGAATTACAAGCACTTTCCGAAGCTATGGGACTTAAAGAAGTTCGTTTTGTAAGGCCAGCCCAGAGCCATAGCAAGGATGATATTGATAATTCCTCCCCAGCTATCGTTCGCGATCCACGGAAATGCATTCTGTGCCGCCGTTGCGTAGCAGTTTGTGAAAAGGTACAGGGTGTTAAATGCATCAGTGTACAAAACCGTGGTTTTGAAACCATCGTTGCCCCTCCCTTTAACCAGGGATTAAACGATGTAAACTGCGCTATGTGCGGTCAATGTTCATTGGTATGCCCCACTGGTGCCATTACCGAAGTGGATGATACCGGCAAGGTTTGGCGTGCTCTGGACGACCCCAATAAACATGTTGTTGTGCAAACTGCCCCAGCTGTACGTGTGGCCATCGCTGAAGAATTTGGCATGGAGCCTGGTACAGTTAGCACAGGCAAACTTGTGGCAGCTCTGCGTCGTCTGGGCTTTGACAGTGTCATGGATACTGACTTTACTGCTGACCTTACCATCATTGAAGAAGGTAATGAATTTATTAAACGTGTTACCGAAGGCGGCACACTGCCCATGATTACCTCTTGCAGCCCAGGTTGGATTAAATACATCGAAATGTACTATCCTGACCTGTTAGCACATTTGTCAACCTGTAAGTCTCCCCAACAAATGTTTGGAGCTCTGGCTAAATCTTTCTATGCAGAGAAAAAGGCTATTGATCCTGCTACCATCTATAGTGTATCAATTATGCCTTGTACTGCTAAAAAGTTTGAAGCCCAGCGTGACGAACTTAAGGACAGCGGTTATCAGGATGTGGATGTTGTTCTTACCACCCGGGAACTAGGTCGTATGCTGCGCGAGATCGGTGTTGACTGGGAGAACCTACCCGAGGAAGATTACGATGCTCCGATGGGCCTTTCCACTGGTGCAGCAGTTATCTTCGGTGCAACCGGCGGCGTAATGGAAGCTGCAGTACGTACCGTTTATGAAGTACTCACCAAGGAAGCAATGCCCGATATCAACTTAACTCCGGTGCGCGGGATGGAAGGTATAAAAGAAGCTACTCTTAAAGTAGGCGACCTGGATGTTAAAGTTGCAGTTGCTCATACACTGGGTAACGCACGCAAACTTCTGGATAAAATCCGTGCCGGTGAAGCTGATTATCATTTTATTGAAATTATGTGCTGCCCTGGCGGTTGCATCGGCGGTGGTGGTCAGCCTATCCCAACAAATTTGGAAGTACGTCTCAAGCGTATCTCCGGAATCTATAAGGCCGATGAAGATTTACCTATTCGTAAATCCCATGAGAACCCAGCCATTAAGGCTATATACGAAGAGTTCTTAGGTCAGCCACTGGGTGAGAAATCACATAAACTTCTCCACACTTACTATGTGCCCCGTGGTGTTTACCGAAAACCTGAAGGTTTGCCAGATAGAGTGCCTTCTGGAGGTCATCATTAAAACAATGTTTAAGGTATAACCCGACACCATGTCGGGTTATACTTTTTCCCAACTAATTAAGACAATAATATATTATGCAATATATATGCCAATTTAACTTGTTAAAAACCCGGAAAGGTATGTATATTGGGCTTAAAAAATATATATTTTGTTCTATTTTATCAGTAGATTCAGCATTGGGTCGTTCCAGATAATATCACTGTTCTATATTGGAACGTCCTTTTTCGGCTAATCCCCTAATTAATCCCTAGATCCCGGCGAGGAATCTAACGGGGATTTAACATAAAAAGGGCTTAATGCAAGCCCTTTTTATTGTTAAGATTATTTATTAATAATTAATTTAATACTTTCCAACTGTTTTCGATCATTAAGCTGTTCTGGTAACCACTTAAAAGCAAACTTCATTAAAGAAAGATCATCGTTAAGGTCAAAGGGTGGTTCAGCATCCTGAGTTAACTCGGGATTAGTCATGAGTATCTTACGAAACTTGTCCAAGTTGTAACAACCGATAAAAATCATTTTCATAATGCTTTGATCTAAATCCTTGTCACCAGTTAACTTTATTTTCATAGGTATTTGCGCAAAAGATTCTTCAGGTTCCTCATAGTCAGATAACCCCTGATTTTCCATCCATTCCTTCACAGTCCACTCTTTGTTTTCAGTTAAACCATGACAACGTGATTTTTCAAAGGCAATACCATATATGTCCTGAGCCCTAACTTCAACTGGTGCCATTCGACAAGACCAGGGACGTACTTGATATACTTTACAACCGTAATCAGTTATAAATGGGCAAACTAGGTTGTCCTCCCTCATTTTTAGAATAACTACTGGAAATCCAGAACCTGGTGCCCATAAAACATGGGTGTGCTTTTCTATAAACTTCTCGGAAGCCATTCCTAAGTATTGCTTTAACCTTAATACATCATAGGGGGTCAAAAAAATATTAATATCCCTACAGCACTGTTTAAAACAAGCCAATCCATCATGGCAGGAAAAATAAAATTTATCTGTAGACTTTAAGTTTTTGCTCATATTCTGACTCCTTAAATTTAACTTGTTAAATTTAGCTTGTAACTTTTATTACAATCATATCATAACTAGTTATTATTAGCTATTAGCTTTTAGCCTTTAGACTCAGCAGAACCGTCCCCTTGAGTCAGAACCGTCCCCTTGAGTCATATTCTCTCTAGAACCAAAAACTGCAGAACCAAGAATTAAGAATCCACCTATGGCCTGCCATAGTCCCATTGGTTCATTTAATAAAAGGGTGCCAAACAACACTGCGGAGATTGGGTCTAAATAGCTGAATAAAGCTACATTTTGTGCTTTCATCTCCTTTAAGCCTGAAAAGTATAGCCAATAAGCCAGACCCGTATGCACTAGGCCTAAAATTAGAACATATGTTAGGTCATCAGGAACAATGCGAAAATTGGTCCTTGCAACAACCATGGGCAACATTACTAAGGCTGAAGTTGCCAATTGAACAAGGGTCATTTGAAACCCATCGATTTTCTTCATTCGTTTGTTTAACAAAACAATACCAGCATAGAGTACGGCGGCAATTAAGCCGTAAGAAATCCCTACACTATGATTATATATCATAGTAGTATTGTTGCTTTGTTGGCTGATAATAAGAACTAAGCCAGCCATCCCACCTAATACAGAAATAATTTTAGTGAATGATATTTTTTCTCTAAGAACAAAAGGAGATATTAACACAATTAAAACCGGTGCCAAGTAGTAAGTTAAGGTTGCATTTGAGATAGTGGTATAACGATAGGCTTGGAACAACATTACCCAGTTTAAACCTATGGCCACACCAGATATTACCAATACAAGGAGATTTCTACGGATACTTTGGAGGTTTTTATTTTTAAAGGTTAAGAAAACTAATAACAGTATAATAGATGCAATTAACGCTCTATAAAAGGCTATCTCCAATGATGGTAATTGAATGTGTCTAACAAATACACCTAAACTCCCCCAAATAATCATGGCGGTAATTATTTTAAATATTGCTGGCATTCATTTCACTCCTGCTTTAGTCTTTAATTATTAGCCTTTAGCCATTAGCTTTTTGGCCTTTAGGTTTTAGTTCTAACCTTTAGCCCAATACTAACAGCTAACTGCTAATGACTAATAGCTAAATTAATTCCCCAGGATCCCTCCCTGGAGCGTTACAAGGGCAGGGGGTACATCCCCAACAATGATATTTTGCGCTAAAGGTACCTTTGTATTAACTTTAAAAACTTCTTTATATAATGGTATAGCAATTTGGAATTCGGAGCTGAGATCTAACCATATTAAGTGCCGGGTTTGATTTATGCCTGCACCTTCAAATTTGTCAATAATGTCCACCCTTACAATCCCCACGGGAATCATATTCACCTTAAAATCAGGTCCTAGGGCAGCCAGTAGGTGTATTCCAAGCAGTTGACCTATAGGTATACCTATGGTTTCACTATCCATCCTTTTAAAGGAATCTTGTATTTTTAAAGTGATTTCATTGGAAACTTTGTTAATCTTCATTGTATCCGCTTGTACGAGGACAATCTTTCCCTGTTCATCCTTGTGTATTTGTATTAAATCATGATACCTTAGTTGCTGTTGAGCTAGATTATCCATAACAGTTTGATTCATAATTTCAGTTGCCATATGGATAGCTTTTACTCTAGCAATAGTAAAAAGAGTTGGTTGAAGTAAACGATCCACATAAATGAATATCCCTATTAGGGTCAGTAAAGTTAATAAAATAATTATTTTACCAGAAACTTGTCTTTTCTTCTTAAACAAGACATTCACCTCCACATCATATCTATATGTGGAGGTGAAATAAAAGGTGATAGCCTGTATAAATTTCGTGAATTTATTTAAGGACTAGTTTGGCAAACTTGCGTTTACCAGCCCGAACAATCATAGCGTTCTCTGGTTTAATTCTTTGATTAGAATTAAAAACTTTTTCATTATTTATTTTTACTGCCCCTTCTTTGATAAGCCTTCTGGCTTCACTATTGGTGCCGGCCGAACCATTCCCTCTTCATATAAATCCTGCTACAACAATTATAATTTTTAGTTGTTTTTGAACATCTAGCATCCAAAGACACCTTTCGAAACCTGTCTAAAAACTGTAGATAATGCGTAAAACAATATAGTAAATTCGACAAATCTTAATAATTATACCAAAGCTTACAGTGAGTGACAAGAAATCAAAATACTATACAATATCTTTCTCTTAGTATGTTATAATTCTGTTATCATAGGCCTTTATATTGTTCAAAGGAGGTTATTTCTTGGCAAAGCGCAAAAGCCGGAAACTTAGACCCGGACGCTTAATTTTAATGATAACAATTTTATGCTTTGCAATTGGCGGTATCGCATCGTTAGGCTATTTTGCCTACGCAATGTCGGACATGCCTGCATTTAATCCCCAAGCCCTTGAGAATATGGTACCTACATCTATCTACGATAAAGACGGGAATTTAGTAACCAGAGTCGGTACAGAAAACCGTGAACCGATAAAGTTAGATGAAGTCCCTGATACTGTAAAGGATGCCTTTCTTGCTATAGAAGACGATCGTTTCTATGAACATCATGGTATTAATTTTCGTAGTTTTGGTCGGGCCTTGTTTAGAAACGTAACTGCTGGTGGGATTCGCGAAGGGTTTAGTACTATTACGATGCAGTTAGTTAAATTATCCTATCTATCTCCGGAGCAAAGTCTTAAAAGAAAAATGCAGGAAGTTATCTTAACCCTGCAAATGGAAAGACATTTTACTAAAGACGAAATATTTGAAATGTATCTAAACAAAATTTATTTTGGGCAAGGTGCCTATGGTATACAGTCCGCAGCCCAAACATACTTTGGTAAGGATTTAAAGACAGATAATATAACATTGGAAGAAGCTGCTTTCTTGGCGGGTTTACCCCAGGCTCCTTCATCTTACTCACGTTACCTAGACTCTGGAAAATCCTCTGAACAGGATGAACAACAAATCAAGGAGCAGTACGAAAAAGATTATCAATTAACTCTAAACAGACGCAATATCGTTCTTCAACGAATGAAAGAAACAGGCAAAATTACAGAAGAACAACGTGAATCAGCTTCCTCTCAACCCCTGCCCGATGATAACAAAATGCAGACAACTAAATATCCTTACCCTTACTTTGTTGACTATGTAACAGATGAACTAATTAAAAAATATGGACCAGACATGGTTTACAAAGGCGGCTTAAAGGTCTATACAACTTTAGACCCTGAGGTACAAAAAATAGCTGAACTGGCATTAGCCAATCCTAATAATTTTCCAAATTACCCAGCAGATAAAAATGGTACACCGCAACCTCAAGGTGCTGCTGTCTTTATGGAACCAGGCACAGGTTATTTAAGGGCTATTGTTGGTGGACGTGAGCATACACATCAACGGGCCCTCAATCGGGCAACCCAATATCAAGTTTTAGAAAATGGTAGTAAAATCGGTCGTCAACCTGGTTCTTCCATTAAACCTCTTGTGGCTTACGGACCAGCTATTGAGTATAAGGGAATGGGTCCGGCTTCTGTCATTGATGATATTCCCACTTCCTTTGGCAGCTACAGTCCTAAGAATTCGGGTGGTGGCTTCCGTGGCCTTATTACCATGCGACAGGCTCTGACAAGCTCTGTAAATATAGTAGCTGTAAAACTGTTAAATACTGTTGGTATTCAACAATCTGTCAAGTTTGCCCAAGGTTTAGGAATAACAACGTTGGATGCTAACCGTGACGGTCTTGCCATGGCTCTGGGTGGAGTTAGTAGCGGTGTCGTACCCCTGGATATGGCTGGAGCCTATGGTGCCTTTGCCAACCAAGGTATTTACGTAAAACCCCATGCAATTATAAAAATTGAGCGTTATGATGGAACCATAGTAGATGAATTTAAACCAGAACGTAATCAGGCCATGAAGCCTTCCACTGCCTATTTAATCACTGATATGCTACGTTCAGCGGTACAATACGGTACTGGGTCTCGGGCTAATCTGGGTGCGAGACCAGTGGCAGGTAAAACCGGTACCACCGATGAAGGAAAGGATATTTGGTTTGTTGGCTATACTCCTGAGTTAGTTGGAGCTGTATGGGTAGGCCATGACTTACCACAAAGAATGCCCCAGGCCTACGGTGGTATTTATCCAGCAATGATATGGCGTGAGGTTATGAGTAAAGCACTGGCCGATGTACCAGTACGATCCTTTAGGAAGCCTTCGGGTATTGAAACGGCAACTGTTGACAGTAAGTCTGGACTTTTACCTGGTCCCAATACCCCATCTGACCATATGGTTTCTGACATATTTGCCCAAGGTACAGTACCCACACAAGTGGATAACCTGCATCAAGTGATGGAAGTTTGTGCAATCACGGGTGAACTACCAAATGACTACTGTACTGACCGTATTACTAAGGTAGTTGTCAAAACTCCCTATTCAGTACCATCAAGTGTAGCAGATTTTGCTTTAAGAGCACCAACCAGCACTTGTAAACTGCATACAGAAAATGGCATTGACCCTGCCACTGCAGAAAAATATAAACTATTCCTTCCTGAAAAGCCCGAAGAACAAAATAATCAGGGCAACCAAGGCGATTCAAATGAGGAACCCGAACAAAAAAATAATAATGAAAACTGGTTACCAGAAACCACTGGATCTATAGAGAAAGATATTAAAAACAACATTAAAAAAGCAGCCAGAGTGAAAGAGTATACCCAACGGTATAGAGATTGGGACTAAAGCAAAACCACCGGTATTCCCTAGGATACCGGTGGTTTTTTTATGCATGTTTGACTTAAGTCCTTTAGCATCTTTTTAGCTATTTGTTTAAGGCAGCCTTCCAGTAATCATGAATAATACTTTGACCATAAGTGGTACCTGGTACAGCCCAACGGGCATTAAGACCCTGCCAAGTGGGGGCAATACCCTTTTGTACTAAACTATATCTGGGGTCTATCAATACCTTTCCTTCGGGCAGTGGTTTATTTGTGGCATAGGCATAGAGGTGTTGAATATGTGCTTCTACCCCAGCCTCTGGAGTTGCAAAAATTGCTCCGTGAACGCCTTCTTCGAACCGAATAAATTCAGGATCAGCACCATTGTACGATTCAAGTCCTGTACAGGGACTGCCAGTGGCCCATAATCCACAATAGTTGTTTTGCCAGGGCTGCACATCCCCGGTAAACTGCCAATAATGGGTCTCTTTAGCTGCTTGACAGAAGGCTAAATCGCCGCGGATTCCGTATTCATCGCCTATTTCGATATAGAGTTCTGCTAAGTCCGGGATGCGGACAAATTCTCTGTTAAGTTGCGCCATTTTCGCTTGCATCCGGGGAGTTTCTGCCGCAATCCAAGCCCTAAGTTGGTCAACTGTGGCCACAGAGGGACCAAAAATAGAAAGTTCTGCAGTATTAATTACCTTTCCATCTGGCATTTTGATTGTTGGCCCATATTTACTCACCTGATCCAGGTAAGTTTTCAGCCTTTTTAGCTGTTCACTGGAAAATACAGAAACATCCATATTCAACAGGTCTTTGGAATTAATAACACTACCATCCAGCATCTTGATATTTGTTTGATAACCTGCCAATTCCTTAAGCATAGCAACATCCTCCTGGGAAGGTCCAGAATTACCTATATCAGGGATTGGTTCCGCAGGAGTGGGCAGTTGAACAGGTTTCTTTATCTCTACGGTCTGACTGTCTTGCTTCCATTGTACATCACAACCCAGGGCCTCGCTAATAACCCGAAAGGGCACCATAGTACGACTTTTACTTGTAATATAAGGTAAGCCTTCTGCTGCCGATACTTTTAAAACTTTTCCATCTACAATGATTTCAATGTCTCCTGGTTCCTTTGTAGATCGTTCAGGCACAATTGAAGAGGTTGCTTTGTCCGTTAGAATTGCCACCTGCCGTGTTTCTGGGATCCACTGAACAGTGGTACCAAGGTTTTCGCTAATTACTCTCAGGGGTACAAAGGTTCTACCATTTAAAACAATAGCAGGTTGATCATCGGAAGGAATCTCAACGGGGGTTTGGTCAATAACAATTTTCACTTCATTTGCAGCAGCTGCATCTGACGGTAAAACAGAAAAAACAAGCATGCTGGCGCAGCAAAGGGTCACTAATGATTTTTGAACATGGTTTAAACGGCGAATCGTTAATCATCCTTTCATTCTATGCTAATTGACTAATTAGGCAAAAATTGATAATAACCTTCTTCTTTTTTGAAATGAGCCATTAGTCTTTAGTTTTTAGCTTTTGGCTTTTAGATTTTTAGCTTTAGCTAACGGCTAATGGCTAATGGCTAATAACTAAAAAGCAACTGTCACTAATGGACAGCTGCTTGTGGAATGTTTAGCCAACTCTTTTCATCGGCAAGCTTAGAACATTCGTAGAAGGCGTTATGTTTGCAACCTATACATTTTTCTGGATGAATTTTGGTTAAAGCATAAGTAATGGCCTGCCCGGTGCCTCCAAAGAAATGTTCTTTACCGATCTTAGCGTATGAACCAGAATTTCTCAGAACCCTTTCAGGCTGTGATTTTAAGCCTGATACCAGAATAATGCCGTTTTGTTTCTGAAAATGATCCACAATATGCTCTAGAACCACTTCTGCAGTGGCATCCATAACAAAAACATTTCCCATCCTTAAAATTAATACCCTAGGTTTGGCTGATAAACAGTTGGTCAAAGTTTTTTCAAAGGTTTCCACTGCCCCAAAGAAAAGGGCACCATTGATGGTAAATATACCAACCTGAGGGCAATCATGGATGGGAGAAACCATCTTAGAGGTTACCTTCTCTTTATCATTATGATCGGGTAGAACCTTTTGCACCGACATAGTATCGCTCATCCGATTAATAAATAAGGCCACAGCCAGTAACAATCCAAAACCTACGGCAATAGTTAAATTTATAAATACAGTTAAAGTAAAAGTGGTGAATAAAACAGTGGCATCACTTCTTGTTGTTCTCAATAAATGTTTTATTTCATTAAGGCCACTCATATTCCATGCCACCACCATTAAGATGGGGGCCATGCTGGCCAAAGGAATTTGTGACACCATCGGTGCTAAAGCAAGAATTAGAATTAGAACTGTCAGGGAGTGAACCACTGCGGATACCGGGCTGGTACCGCCGCTTCGAACATTGGTGGCAGTACGGGCAATGGCACCAGTAGCAGCAATACCACCAAATAGGGGCGTAATAACATTGGCTATTCCTTGACCAATTAATTCCTTATTGCTGTCATGTTTACTGCCGATCATCTCGTCTGCAACCATACAAGATAGTAGTGATTCAATGCTACCGAGCATAGCAATGGTAAAGGCCGGACCCAACATATTGAAAACTGCATCTAGATTTAAATTTGGTAGATGAAATTCCGGTAGAGTTGCTGGAATAGCTCCAAACTTAGAGCCAATTGTATCCACTGTACCATTAAAAAAGAATATTGCTACCAAGGTAGATGCTAGAAGGGCCACCAATGGACCTGGTATACTGGGGAAATACCTTTGAGTAAAAAGTAGAAAGAAAAGACAAACCATGGAAATAATTATACTTGGCATCTGAATAGTATGCATATGTTTTATAAGTTCAGATGTATTTTGAAGAAAATACTCATGCTTCACAACGCCTTGTAAGCCCAAAAATGTCTCAATCTGTCCAGTAAAAATAATAACGGCAATACCTGCAGTAAAGCCAACTGTTACAGGTCTAGGAATAAATTTAATTAACGTGCCCATCCGGGTAATACCCATTAAGACAAGTATAATACCAGATAACATACCGGCCAGTAACAAATTTTCAAAGCCATACAGCATAACAATAGATAGTAACACAGGTACAAAGGCCCCTGTGGGACCTGCAATTTGCACCCTTGAGCCGCCAAAAATACCTACCAGTGTACCTGCAATTATTGAAGTATAAATTCCATACTCTGGTTTTACTCCTGAGGCAATGGCAAAGGCTAACGCCAAGGGAATTGCCACCACACCAACAATAATACCTGCAATTATGTCCTTTCGGAGAGCTTCTAAACTATA
Source organism: Desulfotomaculum defluvii (assembly GCF_054657375.1). Classification (NCBI taxonomy): domain Bacteria; kingdom Bacillati; phylum Bacillota; class Clostridia; order Eubacteriales; family Desulfotomaculaceae; genus Desulfotomaculum; species Desulfotomaculum defluvii. The sequence continues at coordinate 1,129,582 of NZ_BAAHYV010000007.1, forward strand.
TCCTTCCATACGACCGAAAAACTGAAGTTTTGCTAACGATAATGATTGTTCTCCTGTCTGCATCCTCTAAACCGCCTTTTATAAAATTTGGTTAACTAGAAAATGCTCCTCAAGGGCCGTCGATCATTGTAATCATAATTAACACCCCGTCCTTAATTATGATAATGCATGACCTTATCATAACGCTAAGATAAAATGCCAGCAATCCATGTGGTAATACCACATACCGCATTTGAGGTGTTTAGGTCCTGAATACGACACTTTTCGCCATTTAGTATAAATTTAGCCGACATTTCATAAAATTGCTTGTATCTTTTGATAATTTAGACAGTTTTGATAGCATGCCATTGCCTTGCGGTAAATCCAAAATAACACTGTCCTAACACGGAACGACACTGGGATCGTTCCCTACATATTTCATAAAACCAAATTAGTAAAAGCTACAGTTGGATAGCTAACGTCTAACGGCCATAAATAGCCGTTGGTAAAGTCCCCTTTGTGCCAGCAATTGTTGATGATTACCCCTTTCCACAACGTTACCCTCTGCGAGCACAATTATTTGATCCATCCTCTCTAATCCAACAAGATTATGGGTGATAATCAAGGTGGTTTTTTCCTTCATAAGTTGGTAAAGATCCTGCATAATCTCCTGTTCAGCCACCGGGTCAATGCCAGTGGCTAATTCATCCAGTATCAAGATTGGCGCATTCTTTAAAATAGCCCTGGCAATGGCTAATCGCTGTCTTTGTCCCCCAGAAAGTTTAAAACCACCTTCGCCCACATAGGTATCATAACCTAAGGGTAAAGACATGATAAAATCGTGAATTTTGGCCTTCTGGGCAGCATTGATCATATCCTCCTGGCCAGCATCCGGCCGGGCTAACAATAAATTTTCCCTTATCGTTGTATTAAATAAGTGAGTCCGTTGACTAACCACCGCCATTTGCTCCACAAGTTTGTTTTGTTTATAATCCGTAATTTCTCTGCCACCAAGCTTTATACTACCCCCTTGGTAGTCGTAGAAACCCAGCAATAGACCAATCAAGGTGCTCTTTCCCGCTCCACTGGGTCCAACAACAGCTACTTTTCCACCTTGGGGAACTGTAAAACTAATATCCTGCAAAACCCAGGGGCTATCCAGATCATATCGAAAACACAGCTGAGAAAAATCTATTTGATAACCTTGGGGCAAAATAATTTCATCTTTATTATCGGATTTCGCAGCTCCTTGAGCAGTTATAGCAAACAATCTACTAGCGGCAGCCATGCTTTCTTGAAGAAAGGGGAAAATCATAGGTAGGGGAGTCACTGCTTCAAAACAACTAAGGGCAACAAGGGACAACATGGCGATATTAACCCCGGCCAACTCCCCTTGCTCCACCTTCATGATGGCCAACACTAAAATGCCCCACATGGTAAGATGCATGCAAAGTCCGGTTAAGGAACTGGCTAATCCGTTGATCTTAGCTACACTCCCTTGTAGTTTCAATAATTTTTCAGTTTCCTTTGCCACTTTGCCCAACTGCCTGCTCTGTTGACCACAGGCCTCAATATCGGCCATGCCCTGAATACTGCCTACTAGCAGGGAGTTTAATTTAGATTTGGACTCTACAATTTCTTCTCCCAAAGGGCAACTCCACCTACCGATTAAAATAGGTGCAATCAACCCAGCAATAAGAAAGAATAACATTAGCAGAAAAGACATTCTGATATCATAGTAGCTTAAAAAATAAAAGCTGACTATTAGTGTCATTAGAGCCACTAAAGGTGGTGCTAAAACACGCAGATAGAAATTTTTTAGTGTTTCCACATCGGTTACAATTCTACTTAGTAAATCACCGCTATGGTAATCCTTTAGACTGCTAGGAGCCAGGGGTTCTATATTTCTATAGAACCATACCCGAATACTACAAAGCACCCGGAAGGTAACATCATGGGAAAAATACCGTTCAAAGTAGCGAAAAATTGCCCTGGCAAGGCCAAAGAAGCGAACCCCTACAATTGCTACCATTAAATCCAGTATTGGGGGGTGCAGTGCTGCCCTGGAGATTAAATATGCCGATGTAGTAAGTAAACCAATATTACTTCCCACCGTAAGAAAACCTAGTAACACAGCCATAAGCATGAGCTGCCAATGGGGTAGCACCAGTAATACCAATTGCCTAATGGTACTCATGACTCACCCCCCCTGTATGCCCTAACCAAATCGTAATATAGCTTTTTCTGCTCCATTAATTCTTGATGCCGACCTTTCTCCTCAATCTGTCCTTCGTTTAAAACCAGAATATTGTTGGCACCATAAATGGTTGATAACCTGTGGGCAATTACGAGAACTGTTCTCCCTTTCATTAGTTGCTCTATGGCTTCCTGAACTGCCAAATCACTAATTAGGTCTAGCCCAGTAGTAACTTCATCTAAAATTAAAATAGGTGCATTTTTTAAAAATGCCCTTGCTATAGCCAATCTTTGTGCCTGTCCGCCGCTAAGTTTTATACCTTGTTCTCCCACGGGCGTGTTATAACCCTGGGGGAGTTTTTCAATAAACTCATGGGCACCGGCCCTATGGGCAGCCTCCCTTAGCTCTGACTCAGTTGCTCCTGGTCTAGCTAGCAATATGTTCTCTGCCACCGTACCATAAAAAAGATAGGTTGTTTGTGGTACCATAGACACCAGTTGACGCCATTCATTACTAGCCAAACTCTTCATGGTTATTCCGTTAACCTTTATTAAGCCCTTTGTGGGTTTGATATAACCCATTAACAAATTAGTTATGGTGGATTTTCCTGCTCCACTTGGTCCAATCAAGGCAATCTTTTCCCCAGGACATAAGTCAAAGGTTACTCCTCGTAGTACTTCTGCAGTTCCATAACTAAAGTGAACATTCTCAAAGGACAGTTGAACTCTTTGGGCATTAATCAGTTCTTTCGGAAGCTTTGTGGTTTCTGCACAAACAGGTTGATCAAGTACTTCAAAGATACGCTCTGCAGCCTGCATACCATTCATACCCGCATGGAATTTCAATCCCAATAACCGTAAGGGCGAATAAAATTCAGGTGCCAGTAGTAATAAAAAAAAGGCTTTTTCAAAAGTAATATGATTATAGACAAGATTTACTCCCAGACCAACCGCCACCAAAGCAGTGCTAATGGTGGCAAGTAATTCCAATACCAGGGCAGAAAGAAAGGCCACTCTTAGTACTCCCATAGTGGTCTTGCGAAAGTCATCACTGATTCTGCCAATTACTTTGATTTGATCCTTACTCCTGTTAAAAAGTTTCAAGGTTGTCAGGCCCTGCAAAACATCTAAAAAATGTGCACTCATGCGACTCAATATATGCCATTGGCGTTTTGTTAAATGATCTGCCCATTTGCCAATTAATATCATAAAGAAAGGTATTAACGGGGCAGTAATTAGGAGTATTAAACCAGAGGTTACATCAATGGGCAGAACAAACAATAGAACTGTTAGGGGCACTGCAACAGCTAGGACCAGTTGGGGTATATATTTAGCAAAGTACTCTTCCAGTGATTCAATACCTTCCACCATTAGGTTAATTAATTCCCCAGTTCGTTCACCCTTGACATAGATAGGACCAAGCTCAAAAAGCTGTTGTAGCACCCGTCTACGAAGATCAGCCTTAATCCTGGCAGCTACCCGTTGCGCAGAAATTTCACTATACCAGGCCACAAAGGCCCGTACAAATATTAAACCCAACAAAAGGATAAGCAATGGTCGTACTTGAGCTAGTTGATATCTTTCAATAAATACCAGACTTACGACACTGGCTAGGGTTTTGGCTTGAAAAACAACTATAAAACCCATAATAATCCCCAGCCCAATGGTTAGTATCAAATAATAACGTGCCTTTCTGGCCTCTTTTAAAAGTCTTTGATCAAGCATAGACCTATTCACCTCAAGCCTTTACCATTAGCCTTTAGCTGTTAGCTTTTAGCATTTGGGCAATAGCTATTAACTAACAGCTGGGGCTAATCGAACCTAGGTGCCTGGCACCGTCGAATGACTAATAATGCAGATGTTTCTTTGTTACACGATTTTTAAAGACCCAATAGGTCCAACCCTGATAAATTAAGACAATGGGTACCAGGGTTAGGGCTATAATGGCCATAATTTTCAATGTGTAGGGACTGGAAGAAGCATTATAAATGGTCAGACTCCAGGCAGGGTCCAGACTTGATATCATTACCCGAGGAAATAGACCCCAGAAAATTGATACAGTAAAAAAGATAATAGTTAAGCCGTTATATGTAAATGCCCAACCCTCTTTACCTTTGCGTAACATAAGCAGTGCGACTACCATGAATATACCTGACAAAAGGAATGCAGCACCAGCACCAGTCTTGCCAAACAAATCTGTCTTAATATAGGTCAAGGGAACTAACACCAATATCACCGGAATAGCTAATAGACCAACCTTCATAGCTGCACTACGAGCCCTCTCATAAATTCTGCCTTCTGTCTTGAGGGACAAGAAAAGTGCACCATGGAGGGTAAATACTAGCAAAGTCGTTAACCCACCCACCAGGCTATAGGGGCTGAGTAAATCTAAGAAACCACCTACATACTGCATTTTAGCGTCAATAGGAACACCCTGCAGTAAATTGGTAACTGCTACGCCCCACAACAGTGCAGAAACAAAACTTCCGAAAAAGATCATCCAATCCCAAAAATTTCTCCAGGTGGGATTTCTATCACTGCTGCGGAATTCAAAGGCTACACCACGTACAATGAGAGCCATTAAGATTAAAAACAAAGCCAGATAAAAACCACTGAACAGCGTTGCATACCAGTTCGGAAAGGCTGCAAAGGAAGCTCCCCCAGCTGTTAGCAACCATACTTCGTTGCCATCCCAAACTGGGCCAATACTATTAATAACTACTCTTCTCTCGTCGTCATCCTTGCCCAGGAAGGGTAATAGTATGCCTACCCCGTAATCAAAGCCTTCTAAAAAAAAGAAACCAATAAACAAGACAGTAACTAGAATAAACCAGAGAATATTTAAGTCCATAGGGACACCCCCTTGTCAGTTCTATCCAAATGAGTATGGACTGATTGTTCTGGACCTTGTTTAATAAATTTGACCATTAGATACAGATCGGCCAGGGCTAAGAGCCCGTAAATTAATGTAAAGCCAATTAAAGAGATGAGAATTTCCCCTGAAGAAACAGAGGGTGATACACCGTTTTCTACCTTTTGTAAACCATACACAATCCAGGGCTGTCGCCCTACCTCCGTCATGTACCAACCAGTGGAGTTTGCCAGGTAGGGTATGGGAATAGACCAAAGCAGTGCCTTTAAAACCATTGGTTTGGACTCCAAAGATCCTTTCCGCCAAAAATAAATACTTAGCAAAGTGATAAAGACCATCCAGGTACCCGCTCCAACCATAATGCGAAAGCTCCAAAACATTGGGCTAACGGGCGGTATATAATTGCCTGGCCCGTACACTACCTCAGCCTCTGTCTGCAGTTCCTTTAACCCTTTTACCTCACCAGTGAAGGTATTGTAAGAAAGAAAACTTAACAGTTTGGGAATGGTAATTTCAAAGGAATTGGTTTGATTTTTCTCATCCACCACGGCCAGCACTGCAAAGGGTGCCGGATCTGCAGTTTCCCAGTGAGCCTCTGCTGCAGCCATTTTCATGGGCTGGGTTTGGACTAAATATTGTCCTTGCATATGGCCTACGGTGGTAACTAATAATACACTAACTAAACCAAATATTAAGCTGATTTGGAAAGAACGGCGAAATACTTCCAAATTCTTTCTTTTCAATATGTAATAGGCACTTACCCCCATAACAAAGAATGCGCCAGTTACAAACCCTGCTAAAACGGTATGAGGAAACTGATAAAATACATGAGGATTGGTAATTAAGGCAAAAAAGTCTGTCATTTCTGCTCTGCCATTACGAATGGCATATCCCACCGGAGCTTGCATGAAAGAGTTGGCAATTAAAATCCATAGGGCTGATAGATTACTTCCAATGGCCACCAGCCAAATGCTTAGGGCATGTAACTTTTTGGGTAACTTATCCCAGCCAAATACCCAGATACCAATAAAGGTAGATTCCAGAAAAAAGGCTAACAATGCTTCAATGGCCAGTGGTGCACCAAAAATATCACCCACAAACCTCGAATACTCTGACCAGTTCATACCGAAATGAAATTCCTGAACGATACCAGTCACCACACCCATGGCAAAGTTGATGAGAAACAATTTTCCCCAAAATTGAGTCATTTTCTTATAGATTTCATTTCCTGTGCGAACATACATGGTTTCCATGATGGCTAACAAAACAGAAAGTCCCAATGTTAAGGGAACAAAAAGAAAGTGGTAAATCGTGGTTATACCAAATTGCCATCTGGCCAGTAGTAGTTCAGTCATGTTTATCCCCCCTATTGAATTAGCCATTAGCCTGGATCAGGGCTTATGGTTATACATATTATAGTAATAACAACACTGTATTTGTTGTTGCTTTCAGTTAATTTCATTCTTTTGTAAGCTGCATTAAAGATATTTTTTATTAAATAAGCGGCAGTTGCATAATTATTTTGTCATTGCACCCATAATTAGTGCATGGATCTGTAAATTTGAATAAAAAAGAAGCGTCGCTTTCCTACCAAAAGTAGTTATGCGACACTCCCCAAATTAACTATTATTTTAAGTTAACCACCGTAGCCCCGGTTCCACCTTCTCCAGTTTCTCCTAGCCGAAAAGACTTAACCCGGGGGTGATTTTTTAGTTCCCTGTGCACAGCTGCTCGTAAAGCTCCGGTCCCCTTGCCATGTATCAGTATAACTGAACTAAGTCCAGCCAGAAAGGCATCATCCAAGTACTTTTCAATATCCAACATAGCTTCGTCAGCAGTCATACCCCTGAGATCCAAGCTGGTTCCAATCTGCTGGGCCTTATCCATAAATACCTTTCCCACTTTACTTTGACCGGAGGTGGTGGCAACTTCCTTCGTCTTTCTCAGGTCTTTGAGGGATACAACTAACTTCATAATACCAACTTGTACCTGTACATTGTTGCCAGATACGCTCACAACATAGGCCTTTTGGTTATATTTCGGTAAAAAGACCTCCTCGCCTGGTTTAACCTCCTTAGGTATCTCCCCATCACTGGTACGCTGCGGGGCCTTGGCCGCAACTTTATTGGTTACCTGCTGCAGCTTACTACGGGCCTGGTGAATGGCTTCTTCACGATTTTTGGCACCTTCCTCAGCCAAACGAGACCTAAGTTCTTTTACCGTTTCTTCCGCCTCTAACCGGGCCAGGCGAACCAGGCGGCTGGCTTCCTCATGGGCCTTTTCCAGGATGATCTCTCTTTTATCCCTCAGTTCTTGTTCCAATACACGATATCGCTCTTTAAGCTTTTCACTATCCCGCCTCAGCGCGGTAGCTACTTCCCGTTCCTTTTCTGCAACTTGTTGAGTTTTTTCCAGTTTGGAGATTAATTCGGCCACCTCCACCTGCTCAGTGGTCAAGAAATTACGGGCACTCTCAATAATTTCCCTCCGCAGTCCCAGCCGGGCAGAAATTTCAAAGGCATTACTCCTACCAGGGCGTCCTATTAATAAACGATAGGTAGGTCGTAGGGTTTCTACATCAAATTCCACACTGGCATTTTCAACACCAGGCGTTGCATAGGCATAATTCTTAAGTTCGCTATAGTGAGTAGTGGCCAGGGTACAGGTACCTCTGCGATGTAGTTCCTCCAAAATTGCTCTGGCCAAGGCTGCTCCCTCGGTGGGATCGGTACCAGCACCTAGTTCATCCATCAGCACCAGAGATCCTTCTCCTGCTTGCTCCAAAATCCGAACCAGATTCGTCATATGGGAGGAAAAGGTACTGAGGGACTGTTCGATACTCTGTTCATCCCCGATATCAGCAAAGACCTGTTTAAAGACACCCATCTCAGTCCCAGCCTCCGCTGGTATATGCAAACCCGCCTGAGTCATTAGGGTAAACAAACCCACGGTCTTGAGGGTTACAGTTTTACCTCCGGTGTTCGGTCCGGTAATAACCAATGTTTTAAAGGTTTTACCTAAAGATATGGTGGCAGGTACCGCATCACCAAGGAGTAATGGATGCCGACCCTTTATTATATCAATGATATTTCCATTAATAATCCTGGGGCTCCAAGCATTTAACTTTAGACTGTAACGTGCTTTGGCCATAATAAAATCTAGTTCTCCCAATGCCTCCAGGGCAATAGAAATATCCTCGTGCACTGTGCTAACACCCTGGGATAGCTGGCCTAAGATTCGTTGAATCTCTTGCTTTTCTGCAGCCACCAATTGTCTCACTTGATTGTTCGCTTCCACCACTGCCATTGGCTCTACAAAAAGGGTAGCTCCACTGGCGGATTGGTCGTGTACAATACCAGGAATTTGATTGCGGTATTCTTGCTTTACTGGCACCACATAACGATCACCCCGGATGGTGATAATGGGATCTTGTAGGAATTTTTGATTTTCATTGGAACGAATAATGTTTTCCATCCGTTCCCTAATCTTATTTTGAGCACGCTGAATACCCCGGCGAATCTGTAACAACTCTGGTGAAGCATCATCGGCAATTTCCCCACCGGGCAAAATAGCTTGCAGAATATTTTTCTCCAGTTGAGCCTGATTGGTCAGTGATTCTGCTAACTCTGATAATAGTGGGTAAATGTCTGTCTTCTCACTAAAAAACTTTTTAATCTGTCGGGAAGCTGATAAAGTTTCACCAATAGCAAATAACTCCTCCGCCGAGAGCACAGCAAAGCGGGAAGCCCTGATTAAGGCCTGGCGCACATCATGCCAACCTGTGAGTTCTGCTAAGGGATCTAACCTGAGCAGCTCCCGCCCCTCGCTAGTTTCTGCCTGCCAACGCTTAATATCTTCAATGTTTGTGCTAGGCCTTAATTCTTCAACTCTCTGTTTACCAAGTTCCGATTGTGCATGGGCTGCCAAACGTTCTAAAACCTTGTTAAATTCCAACCGCTTGATTGTTCGTTCCATCCAGTATACTCCTTAGTAAAACTTAGCTTAATCACCATACCCAAAGGCCTTATAATTAGATGCTTCTTTACTCCTTTAGGTTATGGCATCTGCCTTACTTCGCCCTTACGCATATCTGAAAGGTTATACTTTCTTAATATGCCTTAAATAACTCCCCTGAAATAGTGACCTTTGGTAATGCCTGAAGTACTTAGTTGTTCCAGATCTTCCTTAGCTTCCTTGTCTTTACGTTCATCCCGCAAATTATGTTTATATCGTTCTATGGCTTTGTGATAATGATTCACTGTTCTCGCCACATACTCATGATCTTCTTTCTTTGCCTCTATACGCAACACAGACACACCTGCTGATAGGAGAGTAAAAACATCCTCAATGACACACAAATCTTTAGCATTAAACAGATGCATACGGCAGTACTGATCTACCTCTATGGGAAAAATCAGTCCCATCCGATCCTTCAAACCACATCTCTGACTATGGCAAGGTCCTGCACATTTATTTTCCAAGGTTAAACCACCCAGGACACTTCCCACAGGACAATAACGAGTATTCATTAGGGGAACAGCACCCTGTACCAAGACCTCCAAGGGCACAGGGGTTGTTTTGGCTATTTCCTGAACCTGTTTCATAGTTAACTCCGGAGACAGGACAATCCTCTGAACACCCTGTTCCTTGAAGTAATGTATGGCCGCAGAGTTAAAACTGTTGAGGGTAAAATCGCCAATCACTGGTTTGCTGGTGTAATCTTTAATTATCTTCAACAAACCCAGATTACCAACCAAAATTCCACCCAGTGGCAGTTCTGCAAGCCGCTCTAACAACCCTGTGAATCTTTTCAAATCGTGGTCATGCAGGATTCGTGGCGAATTTAGTAACAGAGACACCCCGTTCTTATGGCAAAACTCCAAACCTGCCCTGATATCTCTTTCTGTAACAATCCCTTTCGAACGGTAACTTTCGCCACCAAAATAGACAATATTGGCTCCATAGCTGACCGCAGCTTCCAGTGACGTGAGGTCTGTAACATTCACAGCTAGCAACGGACTAATTTCAGGAGACTCAGTTTGTCTAATAGATTTAAGGGCTCCCCGAAGGCGCTCTTTAAACAAGTGCTCTGCCACACCAGGCCGTCGATCCGCCTTTGCCCTTTTTTGTTCCAGATCCGTTAGCACCCTGCGGCGCAGCTCGTTGATCTCTCGCATGGGAAGGATAACACTGCCTGCCAGATCTGCCTCCAGCTCTCCCAAAGCAAAGGGCGTATTACCCAGGCGATCCAACTGATCCTGTAAAAATTCCTTTGTCAAAGGTCTTTTCAATGCTTCCTGACAAGCTTCGTCACTGTAACCATCCGCAGAAAAACCCTGGTCATCCACCACCCTTAGGTACATGGGTTCACCAACTACGGCCCTAACTAAAAAATGCAAAGGAATTTTCCTGGTTTCCCGTGTTGAGGTGAAAGTTTCCCGGGCACGTTCCATTAGACTTGCATCATGGGTTTTAAAGACACGATCACCTGTATGAATCTTTCCAGGCATAGATAATCCCACCACGGTGCCTGCTTGAGCAAACTCAACCTGCTTGCCGTTAACTATAATACTATTAACTTCTACTCCGCTGCGACCACCTTCGGTGACCCACACTTCAACACCGTCCCCTAGTCGCAGAGGTTCCTCTAATAACACTTCTACTGTGTTGAATTTTTTATTGAACCCCTTGACTCGTCCCAGACGGACCCCACGATTATTGGGGCGTTTGTAACTCATTAAATTTTTACCAGGGTTACCTAAAAAATAGCCTGGACTAAAATCACGGTTAAAGATTTGGGCTAAATCTCGGGCCTCATTTTCCATAACCTGATAACTTTCAACATCTTCCATGGCCCGGTCAATTAAGTTTCGATAGGTACGAATAACCGTTGCCACATATTCTGGACGTTTCATTCGGCCCTCTATTTTAAAAGAATTTATGCCTGCGGCAATTAACCGAGGAATCAATTCACTGGAATTAATATCACGGGGACTCAGCAGATATTCACCAATCTTAGTAGGGTCAGCAAGGTTTCTGCCCCGCTCATCTACCAGCTGATACTGAAGTCTACAGGGTTGAGCACATTTGCCCCGATTGCCGCTGCGCCCGCCGATCATACTGGACATCAAGCATTGACCGGAATAGCAAACACAGAGGGCCCCGTGGGCAAAGACCTCCAGATCAGCTCCAGTTTGTTTTTTAATTGCTGCAATTTCCTGCAGGTCCATCTCCCGGGCCAACACAATGCGGTCAAAGCCGCTCTGTTGCATCAGTTGGACACCTGGCAAATTATGTACGGTCATTTGGGTACTGGAATGCAGTGGCAGCTCAGGAATAACCTCCCGTGCCAACCTGGCTAAGCCTAAATCCTGTACGATAACAGCATCAACCCCAGTATTATGCAGGAAGTGAAGAAAGCCCAAGGCTTCCTCCAGCTCGTGGTTTGCCAAGAGGATGTTTACTGTTACATGAATTTTGACTCCACGAACATGGGCATATTCTACCGCCCGGGCCAATTCGTCATGATCGAAATTACTGGCAGAATGCCTGGCATTAAACAATTTGCCGCCTAGATATATTGCATCCGCTCCGTTTTGTACTGCAGCTACCAGAGCTTCCCAGCTTCCTGCCGGGGCCAGCAGCTCAGGTCCTTGGGTCATGGGGGTTCCTCCTAATACTAATGTAGAGTATAGCTGAAAATTATATTTATTTTTAGCAAGGGTTGTTATCATCTCAAAGCTACTGTATAGCCATTAGTCGTTAGCTATTAGTTTTTAAGAACCCTAAAGGCAACAGCATTCTACGACTAAAAGCTCAAGGCTAAAGGCTAACTGCTAATGGCTAACAGCTAAAAGCTAAAAGCTAATAGCGCTTTATACGAATCAAGCCCGAACAGGTTAATATTTCCACGCCCTGTTGCTCAAGCTGATCCAAAATCAGATTCATGCCTAGGGAATCGCTGGCCATATGACCTGCAATGATAACATTTACATGGTTCTTTTCAGCTTCTTTGCGATGCTTCTCGCTGATATGCATAACTACCAGGGTGCCAACACCAGCGATGGCTAGCTTGGCATAGGCATCCTCAGAACCGCTGGTGCCACCGGTCATATCTACAAATACTTTACCGGCACTACGCTCTTTGGAACCTACCACAATGGTGGGACCTGCACCGGTTTTGACAGCTGCTGCATATTCAGGAATATCCTTTAACACCTTGACAATGTCGCCTAGGGTTTCACAATAATTTTCGCCAATTTTCTTTTGTACATATTCTGTAACCATATTATCAGCAGGGGTATGACAGCACATCATGGGTATATCCAGTAACCTTGCTACATCCACAGCTCGATTGTGATTTACCGGCATGAGACCCCGGCGAACTTCGGCAATGCGACCAGCCATAATTCCTTCTGCTACGTTAACTGGTACTCCCAATTGGTATAACAGGTCTTCTTGCAAGTGCATGACATCATAAAGACCGGCAGTTGCCTTTCCTTCTGGGTGGTGTGCCATAATTAAATCTATCTTTTTACCTTTATCTGCCAGCCGATCTGCCAGTAACACTTCACCTACTTCCATATCAATCCCAACTAAAATTCGTTTTACTTCTCTGTCCAACTCTCCAAAAAGGACTCTGGTATCAGAATAAGGGTTAAAAATACGATCTTGATCCACTTCTTTCCTCTCGTCCTCTTTTAAATCAGCAATTTTTTTCTTTTCCCTATCCAACTGTTTTTGCACAACTTCCAAACCCCGGGGATCATGCTCAATACCCATTTTAATAATAAGATCATAGATTTCTTGTAATTTCATAATTATTGTTGGCTCCTTTCAATTTAGCTTTTAGTTTTAACTATCCTAAAAAATGGCTTACAATTCATCGGTGCCAGGCACCTGGGTTACAAACTGATTTGACAGTTCCGGGCGGAACGACACAGGGATCGTTCCCTACATTTCTTATAGTTAACCTATCCTAACATGCTTACAAAAAAGGCGATATGCTGTGGTTCAATTTTATCTTCTGCAAGTGCCTCTGGCGGCAGGAAAATCTTTTAGCTTTTCAACTTTCCGCTAACGACTAAAGGCTAATGTCTAATATGCTACTTTTTGGAAATAAATTTGTTGCCTTGAATATAAAAACGCAAGGGCAGATCAGCCCCTTCCTTTATGCCTATGCGGGTGGTAATGTAGATATCCGGTGGTGGGTCGGGGGATGGAGCAATAAATAATGGGCCTGTGGTTAAGTCCTTTTTATTATGCTCTTTGGTGATACCAAAGGCCTGGACCAACCGAGCTGGTCCGCCGCACAATTCATGGAGACGATCCCTACCACGGCGTTTTCTCATGAGTTCCAGTCCTTCTATAGGTTCCAGGGCTCTAATAAGAACAGCTTCCCCTACCCCTTCGGAAGCCGTAACCACATTAAAGCAATAGTGCATACCGTAAGTGAAATAAACATAGGCATGTCCAGGGGGCCCAAACATAACACTGTTACGGGGTGTCATACCCCGTGAGGCATGACAGGCTGGGTCCCCCTGCAAATATGCTTCAGTTTCCACAATTCGCCCCACCGTAATCCCTTCTGGACTCCTGTGCACCAATAATGTCCCCAACAATTCCTTGGCCACCAAGGTAGTATCCCTGGCATAAAATTCTACCGGTAACGGTTGCATTTATCGCAGCACCTCTTGTAAATCTTCTAGGCTTAAAGTATTAATGACATCCTGCGGTTCCAACCCAGCCCTACGGGCCACCGCTACGCCATAGACAATTTCATCCAAGCGCATAAGGTCATGGGCATCGGTATTGATACTGATCTTAATCCCTAAATCTTTGGCTTGCCGTGCATAAACCTCGTTTATATCCAAGCGGTCAGGCGAAGAGTTGATTTCTAGTATCGTATTAGTCTTAGCTGCTGTTTCTAATAACTCTTCAATATCCACTTCATAGGGTTCTCGTCTGCCTATCAGACGGCCCGTCAGGTGAGCAATGATATTAACCCGTTCATTCTCCATGGCTTTGGTGATTCGACGGGTAATCTCTTTCTTACTCTGCTTAAAACCCGTGTGAATAGAACCGATTACCACATCCATTTGCTCTAGGATTTCGTCTGGATAGTCTAATTCACCATTGGGCAGGATATCCATCTCCACACCCGTAAGCAGTGTAAAATCATCCAATTTCTTATTTAATTCGCGAATCAGATGATGCTGCTGTGCCAGTCTATCAAGGTCCAATCCATTAGCGATTTTTAAGGATCGCGAATGGTCCGTAATAGCCGCATAGGAATATCCCTTCTCCCGACATCTCTTGATAATATCATCTATTCCCAGAGCAGAATCGCTCCATGTAGTATGGATATGAAGATCACCCTTAATATCTGAATTATTTATTAGGGATGGCAGAGTACCCCTTAAAGCTGCTTCCACCTCGCCGGAGCCTTCACGCAGTTCCGGTGGAACATATTCCATGCCAAGGGTTTTGTAAATACCTACTTCATTATTGATAGGTAGAAATTCATCCTGTTTTGACTTAATACCATGGTGATTCAGTTTCAAACCTTGTTTTGCTGCAATTTGTTGCAAACTTGTATAATGGTCTTTAGACCCAGTATTGCGATGGAGTGTAAAGAGAAATTCCTCTGGCGACGCCACCTGCAAATCCACAGAGAGTCCCCACCAGGTGGCTACGCAGATTCGATAGCTTTGTCTTTCAATTATCTCTTTCACCCTGGGATGAGCGGCAAGGGCAGTCAATAGAGGTTCTGGATCCTCGGCCGCGGCCACTAAGTCTAAATCTTCCACCGTTTCCTTCCAACGTCTGGTACTGCCAGCTACCTCCACCTCTAGGGTGCCTGGTAATAGTTTTAGGTATTTAATTAATTCTGCTGCAAGTTCTCTGGCTACAGAAAGACGAGTTCTCCCTTGGCGGTTGCGGAGCATTTCAATGCCATTTAAGATATCCCATTCCAACTTTGCGCTAAAGCCCTTCAATGTACGAACCTGCCGTTTATTAACTGCCTCTGCTAATTCTTCTAAATTGGTAATACCCAATTCCTTATACAGAACTCTGGCCCGGTTAGGGCCAATTCCTGGCAGTTGTTTTATCTCTAAAACACCCCGGGGAATTTCCTGTAATAATTGTTGATGCTTCTTTAGTCTTCCTGTTTCAAGTATTTCCTTAATTTTTTCTTCTATAGCCTTGCCTACCCCAGGTATTTTAGATAATAATCTTCGGCGGTGTAATTCCTGGATAGGTTGCTCTAACTTCGCAAGGACTTCCGCCGCTCGACGGTAGGCCCTTATTTTATAAAAGTCTTCTCCCTGAAGTTCCAATAAGTCGGCCAACTCGGTGAAAACCCATGCGATTTCTATGTTCTGCATGAAAACCGCTCCGTTTCTGTGCTACTTTATGCTTTACAATATTTTTAATTGCTTATGTTTATTTAACTTAATGATTATCATCCCCAAATGTCACACCAAAAATAAAACTCATGATCTGGTCATGAGTTACTGGAGTTTGCTTTTTCCGGATCCATCATTTGCAAGAGGTTGTCATACTGTTCCTGGAGCTTGATTAACTCATCGACCAGATTAACAACCGTCAATACAGCAACTTTATTGGGAGAGAGTACGGGGTTTCTTCGACTTATCTCCATCATCTTTTTGTTAACCAATTCTGCTACAGTTTGCATATATTCCGGGGATTCATGCCCTTTTAAGGTGTAGTACTCACCAAATATTTCGACTTCCACCTTACTTGGTTGCTTAGACATCTTTAACCCCCCTAATATCCTTTGCTGATTGTTTATTCGCTGTTATTATGCAAATTCCTTCATGTTTTTGCACCTTGCTGAACAATTGTAAATTTTGGGCAGCGGGATATGATTCCTCTGCTTAAATACAAAGAGAACTGATGCCACAATGAATATGTAGATATACTGTGGGAACGACACGGGGGTCGTTCCCTGCTGGTGCATATGCGTTATATCTATAAAATGAATATAAAAGGAAGTGTCACTATTATAGAAGTAGTTTTAGCGACACTCCCTTTGCTAAGACCTGTTATGGTCATTAATGCTAAGTTCCTTTATTTCCTTAATTCTGCTCCGGTCTGGGCAGCTAATGATTTAATAATTCGCTGCATTTTATCGTTTATTTCTTCATCCGTTAGGGTCCTATCCAGAGCCTGAAACTTCATGGAAAAAGCTACACTCTTATAACCCTCAGGAACCTGAGTTCCCTGATAAAGATCAAATATTTCCGTTTCTTTCAATAAATTACCGGCAGCCTTTTGAATAATCGAGAGCATATCCGCAGCCAAAACTTCCTGTTTCACTAAAACAGCCAGATCCCTTTCTACCGTCGGAAACTTAGGCAAACCTTGATATTGTTTTACAGGGCGGTCAGTTTGTGCTAAAACCTGTAAATCTAACTTCATGGCAACAGTTCTGCCAGGCAGCTCAAAGTTTTCCACTACATTGGGATGGAGTTCTCCCACTACACCCAACACCTGTCCGTTTGTTTCAATGGACGCACAGCGACCGGGATGGAAGCTAGGATCCTGATGACGTTTAAAGACAACATCTGGAACTCCCAGGGCTTGTAGTAATTGCTCTACGACACCCTTCATGAAGAAGAAATCCATTTGTCTGGCAGACTGATTCCAGGTTTTTTCTGTATTGCCATAAGCCACTGCTGCCAGTACTGGTACCTCTTCTGGTAGAGGTTGCCCTTCCTGGGGATAAAATACCCGAGAAATTTCAAAAATAGCTCCACTTTGGGCACGACGATTAAGGTTTTTAACCAGTACCTCCAACAGACTAGGAACCAAAACTGTTCTCATAACAGATTGTTCCTCACTGAGAGGATTTTGAAGTTTTACGACATTCCTAAACTTACTGTTCTGAGGTAAATTCATTAAATCAAATATCCTTGGATGTACAAAACTGTAGGTGACAACTTCATAAAACCCACATGAAGTCATAATCTTGCGGATATCCCAATTCATTTGTTGCTCAGGAGTTCTCACACCCTGGGTGGATGCACCAAAGGGCAAAGTCTCAGGAATCTGATTAAAACCGTGTAATCTTGCTACTTCTTCTACCAGATCCCACTCACCAAAGATGTCTGGTCGGAAGGTAGGAACAGTAACCAATAGTTCTTCCCCCTGCTCCTGTACTCTAAATTGCAAGTTTTCCATGATTTGTACAATTTCCGATTTGGGGATTTCCACTCCCAGCATCCAATTTACCCGACTGGGTCTGAGCAAGATAGTTTTTTCAGCTATAGGGTTAGGAAATTGATCGATGGCCCCCGAAACAACAATTCCCCCTGCCAGTTGTTGAATTAATTGTAAAGCCCTGTCTGCAACCTTCTTGCAATTGTTAATGTCAATTCCTTTTTCAAAGCGTACGGATGATTCCGAACGTAGTCCTAGGGCCTTGGAAGTTCGCCGTACATTAATAGGATGAAAGTAAGCGGATTCAATAAGAACATTTACTGTATCGGCAGTAACCTCACTGTCCAGTCCTCCCATGACCCCGGCAACAGCCACCGGACCTTTTTCATCGGTAATGGCCAACATTTCAGGGTTTAAGGTACGCTCTACACCATCTAGAGAGACAATTTTTTCATTTTCTTTGGCTCGGCGGACAATAATATGGTGGTTAGCAAGTTTATCATAATCAAAGGCATGTAGTGGTTGACCAGTTTCCAACATGACGTAGTTCGTTACGTCTACCACATTACTAATAGGTCTCACACCAGCTGCCCGCAGTCGATTTTGCAACCAAATTGGTGAAGCCCCTATCTTAATTCCCTTAATTACTCGCCCCACGTAACGCCTACACAAATCAGGGTCTTCTATCTCGATTTTAGCTATTTCATTGATATTTTCCTGGTTTTCCTCTAATTTTGGCACAGGAACCTTTAATCTAGTATTTAATAAGGCCGCCACATCTCGGGCAACACCAATCATGCTAAGGGCATCGCCGCGATTGGGGGTAAGGTCTAATTCCAGCACGGAATCGGATAAACCTAATACTTCCTTAGCATCCAAGCCCACTTTTACATCATCAGGTAAAATTAAAATGCCATTAGCCATATCGGCGGAAAGGAGTTTACTTTCCATTCCCAATTCTTGGCCAGAGCAAAGCATCCCCCGGGACTCCACGCCTCTAAGTTTAGAACGCTTAATCTGCAATCCCTTGGCCAATTTTGCACCTTCCAGGGCCACTGGAACCATATGACCCTCCCGCACATTGGTGGCACCAGTAACAATTTGCAAAGGCTCATCTTTACCTGCATCCACCTGACAAACCACCAGTTTATCAGCGTTAGGGTGTTTTTCTATTTTTGTGATCCGCCCGGTAACAACATTTTCAATTTCAGCACCCAGTTCTTCCACAACATCTACAGCCAGCCCGGATAGGGTTAGCCTATCAGCCAATTCCTGGGGTGTAATCTGAATATCAACATAATCTTTAAGCCATTGGTAAGAAACTCGCATGGTTATCTAAAAACCTCCCGAATCTAGAATTGTGCCAGAAAACGCAAATCGTTATCAAATAACAACCGAAGATCATCTATGCCATACTTCAGCATAGCAATTCGCTCAACCCCCATACCAAAGGCAAAACCTGTTACTTCCTCGGGGTTGTAGCCAGACATCTCTAGGACTCTGGGATGTACCATACCCGAACCAAGAATTTCCAGCCAACCACTCCCCTTACAAACTCTACAGCCGCTTCCTTTACAATTGAAGCAGGAGATATCCACTTCTGCACTGGGCTCAGTAAATGGAAAATAACTGGGACGCAATCTAGTCTTGGTTTCAGGCCCAAACATTTGCTTAGCAAAGGTAGCTAATATGCCCTTTAAATCTGCAAAGGTAATATGCTTATCCACGGCCAGACCTTCCACCTGGTGAAACATAGGAGAGTGGGTTGCATCATCATCTCTACGATATACTCGACCTGGACAAATTATTTTTATTGGCACCTGAGGCACCATTTTTTCCATTGTCCTTGCCTGCACAGGAGAAGTATGGGTTCTTAAAAGAACCTCTGGATTAATAAAGAATGTGTCTTGCATATCTCTAGCCGGGTGGTCTTTAGGCAAGTTTAAAGCTTCAAAATTGTAGTAATCCAGCTCCACCTCTGGCCCTTCGGCAATTTTAAAGCCTAAGCCCATAAAAATACTTTCTATTTCCTGCATCACCTGGGTCAGCGGGTGTAATCTACCCAAGCCGAAACGGTGACCTGGCAGAGTAACATCAAGGGTTTCAGCAGCCAACTTTTGTTCCTTTTGGGCTTCTTTAATCAGGTTATTTCTTTCTTCTAGAGCCCTTTCAATTTCTGCCCTTACTTCATTGGCCACCTGTCCCACCTTGGGCCTTTCCTCTGCGGATAAAGCACCCATACCCCGTAAAACCTGTGTAACTTCACCTTTTTTTCCTAGGTATTTAACTCGAATATCATTGATTGCTTCTGGGGTATGGGCATCCCTGAGAGCAGTTAGCGCTTCCTGAGACAAAGTTCTTAATTTTTGCTCCATGACGATCCTCCTGTAAAAATAAGATAAAATAATAAAAAAACCGTCCCTAAAATTAGGGACGGATCAGCTCCGTGGTACCACCCAAATTGTTCTAGAATCAAGAACCACTTAGAGGATAAATTAACATTTATCCACTTCTGATAACGGTAGAAGAACCGGCGAAACCTACTAGTATGTAAATACGTTCAGAACGCAGCTCAGGGGTGAACTTTCCGGAGTTTTTCTTTAAAAGGGCTTCCAGTCTTGACCCTTTCTCCCTGTAAAGAAAAATCTACATACTTTTCCCCGTCATTGCACTGGCATTATTAGTGTAGAACCAGCCGGCGATAATTTATATACGCTGTAACCGACCCGGTTGCTTCGAACAGGTTCCAAAAAAATTCGGCGGTTATCAACACGTAACCACAACCTTTCATCCTTTTTTGGGGACCTTTCGACACTGATTATATCATATGGGTCTAAGCAAAACAAGGAAGTTTACTGAATTTTATGCCTCTGCCTAGTTGCTTCATAAAGGATAATAGAAGTTGCTATAGCAACATTTAAGGATTCTGCATTGCCGGGCATTAGTATGGTGATCTTTTGATGTTTATGGCAGAAGATTTCCTTTCTAGGCCCAGCCCCTTCATTGCCCACCACTATTCCCACCGGTTCTTGAAGATTTGCCCCAAAGACAGGGATACCATCCGCGGGATCTCCTATCAGCAGGGTAATCCCTAAGGAAATTAGGTAATTTAATACACCCTCTACATCCTCAGCCTGCATCACCGGCAAGTGGAACAAGGAACCCATTGTTGAGCGCAAGGTTTTGGGATTGTATAGATCTACTGTACCTTTAAGTAAAATAACACCACTGGCTGCCGCAGCGTCAGAGGAACGAATAATGGTACCAAGGTTGCCTGGGTCCTGTACACCATCTACAATAACTACCAAAGGGTGTTGTCCAGGTTTTACCACATCCCCCAGAGTATAATCCGGTTGCCAAAGCACCGCCAGCACTCCCTGGGGAGTCTCTGTATCGGTCAATTCCCTCATGATACTCTCAGACACTTCAAGGGTTTCTATCCCTTTACCTCTGGCCTGTTCTAACAGCATCATACCCCGTTCTAGTTGGGTTCCCTGCGCTGTATACAGTAAGTAATCTGCAGTCCAATTGCTAGCCAAAGCCTCTTCAACAAAGCGAATACCTTCAACTATAAACTTTCTTTCCCTTTGGCGAAAATTTCGTTGTGCTAGTCGTTTTATATATTTCACGTGTGCATTTTGGGTTGATGTAATCATTGGATCTCCACCATCTCATTTTTTAAAATTTAACATTTCCTTTATAACCACTAGTATATCCTTCCCATGCAATTGGCTGTGCAAGGGATATTGCACCTACCAATTCGTCAGATTATCTTTCCTAATGAACAAAATCCAATGCTCTCTCCTAGGGCTGAGGGCTTTTATATAGCAAAAGCATGGTCCAAGACCATGCTTTAGTTCATCACTAATGGGTTTTTAGGCAAGCTTGGACTTAGCAAGCTCAACAAGTTGGCCAAATGCCTTGGCATCGTTTACTGCCAGATCAGCCAGCATTTTACGGTTTACTTCTACACCAGCTTTTTTCAGACCGTTAATGAAGCGGCTATAGGACAGACCATTCATACGGGTTGCTGCGTTGATACGAGCAATCCATAGTTTACGGAAATCACGTTTTTTCTGACGACGGTCTCTATAAGCATAAAATAAAGCTTTCATAACAGCCTGGTTGGCTACCCGAAACAGCTTGCTACGGGAAGCTCTATAACCTTTGGCCAGTTTTAAAACCTTTCTATGTCTATTACGAGAAACCACACTGCTTTTAGCCCGTGGCATGATGATTACCTCCTTTTACTTAAAAAAATCAACTTTTAATAGGGCAGTAGTCTTTTAAGACGAATTACATCAGACTCATGAACAATGGTAGATTGGCGTAAGTTACGCTTACGTTTAGGAGACTTTTTACCAAGAATGTGGCTGTGAAAAGCGTGCCAGCCACGAATTTTACCAGTGGCAGTTTTCTTAAATCTCTTAGCAGCCCCACGGTGGGTTTTAATTTTAGGCATCTAGGGCAACTCCTTTCTAATCTTGCTTATCATTTTTTGGTGCTAAGATCATAATCATGTTTTTACCTTCAAGCTTAGCGTGTCTTTCCACAATGCAAATATCTTTCAGGTCTTGGGCCAAACGTTCCAGGAGGGATCTTCCCAGCTCTGTATGAACAATTTCTCTGCCACGGAACATGATAGTAACCTTGACCTTATCCCCATCTTTTAGGAAGCGTTCAGCATTCTTGGATTTTACAGAATAGTCATGATCCTCAATGCGAGGGCGAAGTTTAACCTCTTTAATCTGAATAATCCGCTGTTTTTTCTTGGCTTCCTTCTCTCGCTTGCTTTGCTCATATTTAAATTTACCAAAATCCATAATACGGCAAACCGGCGGTTTTGCTTGGGCAGCAACCTCCACAAGATCCAGCTGTTTTTCCTCTGCTAAACGCAGAGCTTCTTTAAGAGGCATAATGCCCAGCTGGTTGTTTTCAGCATCTACTACCCGTACTTCACGTGCTCTAATTTCCTCATTAATGCGTTGCTCTTGTTTTGAAATATATATTCACCTCCAAAATTTAAAGTCAAAACAAAAATAAAAAGCGGGTGACAAACACCCGCTTATAGACACAACTATAAATATAATTTGTGTTAGATAACCCTACTAACTATAGTCGTAAGGTGAGAAGCGGGATGCTTCTACTTGCAATTATATTAAGTTCAACAGATGACATTGTACCATAGACTACCTATGGAGTCAAGGCTTTCCCTTTAGACTTAGAAAATTGCCTTACTTTTAATGTCCTCTTCAATCTTTTTAATGAACTCTTCCACAGCAATGGCGCCAATATCTCCCTTGCCCCGTTGACGTACAGCAACAGTTCCCTGCTCCATTTCCCGATCACCTATCACCAACATATAGGGGACTTTTTGGGTTTGAGCTTCCCGAATCTTATAATTGATCTTTTCATTTCTGGCATCCAGCTCCACCCGAACATCCAGATCATTCAGTCGTTTTACTAATTCTTTGGCATATTCATGATGCTTATCTGTGATAGGTAACACTTTAACCTGTACCGGCGCCAACCAAACCGGGAAAGCTCCTGCGAAATGCTCTGTGAGAATACCAATAAACCGTTCAATGCTACCGAACACAACCCTATGAATCATAACCGGACGGTGCTTTTGACCATCTTCACCAACATAGGTAAGTTCAAATTTTTCCGGCATTTGGAAATCAAGCTGAATGGTACCACACTGCCAGGTTCTTCCTAAACTATCGGTTAAATGAAAGTCAATCTTCGGACCATAAAATGCCCCATCGCCCTCATTCACTGTATAATCCATTTTTTTAGCTTCCAGGGCATCCCGCAGAGAATTTGTTGCAGTTTCCCACATCTCATCGGAGCCCATTGATTTTTCCGGACGGGTAGACAGTTCCACATGATAGCTTAAACCAAAGGTATTATAGAAATAATCAAACAGGTCAATTACCCCGATAATCTCGTCCTTAA
Organism: Desulfotomaculum defluvii; assembly: GCF_054657375.1. Lineage (NCBI taxonomy): Bacteria > Bacillati > Bacillota > Clostridia > Eubacteriales > Desulfotomaculaceae > Desulfotomaculum > Desulfotomaculum defluvii. The sequence continues at coordinate 1,152,773 of NZ_BAAHYV010000007.1, forward strand.
TCTGGCTGGGTAACATGAAGATATGTGCATCATCCTGGGTAAAGCAGCGCACCCGCATCAGGCCATGTAAAGCACCTGACAACTCGTGGCGGTGAACCAAACCCAGTTCACCCCAGCGCAGGGGAAGATCACGGTAACTGTGCATTTTAGTTCTGTAAACCAGAATACTGCCTGGGCAGTTCATGGGCTTTACTGCATAATCTCCTTCATCTATCTTAGTAAAATACATATTTTCTTTGTAATGATCCCAGTGTCCGGATTGTTCCCATAGGCCACGATTTAAGATAATAGGTGTGCGTATTTCCTGATAGCCACGCTTTTTATGTTCCCCACGCCAGAAGTTTTCCAATTCATTGCGTAATACCATGCCCTTGGGATGGAAAAAGGGGAAACCTGGTCCCTCTTCCTGAATACTAAAGAGATCTAGCTCGTGACCTAGTTTTCTATGGTCACGACGCTTAGCTTCCTCAATACGAAACAGGTGCTCATCCAATAAGGCTTTTTTGGGGAAAGAGGTACCATATATACGCTGCAGCATTTTGTTTTTCTCACTGCCTCGCCAATAAGCTCCGGCAATGCTCATTAATTTAATGCTTTTTAATTTCCCGGTGGAAGGTACGTGAGGACCAGCACACAGATCATTAAAATCCCCCTGGTGGTAGCAAGAGATAACAGCATCCTCAGGAAGATCTGTAATTAGTTCTACCTTGTAAATTTCGCCCTGCTTTTTAAAGTGTTCCAAGGCCTCTTCCCGGGAAAGTTCAACCCTTTTAAAAGGAATATCTTCCTTAATAATGCGATCCATTTCTTTTTCAATTTGTTCAATTTGAGCTGGCGTAAATGGTTGTTCTACATCAAAGTCATAATAATAACCATCTTGAATGGCGGGACCAATTGCTAGTTTGGCACCTGGAAATAATCTTTTAACAGCCTGGGCTAAAACGTGGGCTGTACTATGCCTGTAGACCTTTTTTCCCTCTTCGTCATTAAAGGTGAATAATTCTAAAGTGGCATCTTCATTTATGGGATACTCAAGATCCACGATTTTACCGTTAATTTTGCCGGCTAAGACCTCCCTGGCTAAACCCTGACTGATACTTTTAGCAACATCCAATACAGTAGTTCCTGCGGGATATTCTCTGATAGAGCCGTCTTTTAGTGTTACCTTTATCATTGTATTTTCTCCTTTCGGTAATTCTTATGAAAATAAACTTTGCCTTGGGCCATGAGCCATGGGTCTTGGGCTTTTTGTGCATTTTTTATTTTGGGGTCTTTAGCTTATGGCTCATGGCAATATAAAAAACCCCGTCACTGATTTCTCAGGGACGGGGTTATCTCCGCGGTTCCACCCTGGTTGGAGTCATAGACTCCCACCTCAAAGGATGATAACGGTTTCCTACCGGTTTGCCTACTTAGGTTCAGCAAACTGCTCCAAGGTGGTTTTTCAGACAGCGGTATCGGGAAGTACTTTCAGCCTAGGTCTTCCTCTCTGCGCGAACATACTGCCTTACTTTTCCTTATCATTGCACACTATTTACGGGTTAATTATAGGTTTACTGATAACAAATGTCAAGCAGACAAGTAAAATACTGCAACCTGTACTAATCCAATAAGAAAGCCCAGTACTCCACCAATAATCTCAATGTGTTTTAATTCCCGGGAAGCTACTGATAAAATTATGTTTTCCAAATGTCTTATTTCATAAGCATTCAATCTTTCTTCAACCAGCTGGGCAATATTAACCTTTTCTGTTACTTTACCACCAGCCTGGTCAAGAATTTGTTCAATTACTTGGGGCATCTGTTTATTCAGCATGTCACCCATCATTTCAAGAATAACCGTTCTAATTGTTGTAGGGACCCAAACAGGAATCCTTTCCACAACCATATTACGGATAGACCCACTGGCGGTTTCTACAATCTTATCTAGAACTTCCGGAGACTTCATTTGGTTTAGGAGATCTTCTACCCTAAAGAGTTCCTTCTCCACAACCTCACCGATGCTTCTGGCCAACTCCTGCCTTCTTTTAGGTACAACTCCCTGAATTGAAAAAGACCCGATAATATGAATAGGTTCATATGGTTTAAATATAGCCTTTACAGCAATTAAGTTAGTAACCCAACCAATAAAGGCGCCAATAACAGGAACTAGAACAACCGTCCACCACTGCACCTTACATAACCTCCATTCGTCAATTAACGACATTACTATATCAAAATGTAAGGAAAGGTGCAATAGAATTAGCTGTTAGCTTTTAGTCTTTAGTTTTTAGCTTTTAGCTTTTAGTATACAAAATTGCCGATTGGCTAATAGTAAATGGTTAATGACTAAAGGCTAATGGCTAACGGCAATAAAACAACCGCCTTGTGAAGGGCGGTTGTTTATTGCTGTTGTTTTTGGCATAATATACAGCCAGTACATTCTTGTACTTTTCCTTCAAAAACATGCTTGATCGTATCAATAGTGGTTTGCGGTTTTATTTGACTTCCGTAATGAAATACTATTTTATTAGGAGCTATGGTAATAAGAGCACTGATTAACAGGTCTTCGTAGTTAATTTCATTATCCATAACATCTAGAATAAACCCTTCTAAAAACTCACTATTAATAGGTTCATGTTTTTGATCCAGGAGTTGGTAGGTACCTTTTTTGTTAAGTAAAACATTAACAAGGTCAATTTTAGGATCTTGAATTTCCACAAAATATTTAAGAAGTTGGATAAACTCTCTGTATTCTCTTTCCATAAGATAATCATCTACGGCCTGGTCAACGGTTTCTTTTATCTCATTTATATAATCCTTCAAACGAAATCTTACAAAACCATCTATGACAAGGCTATTATTTTGCTCTAAATATTCTACCAGCCTTTTAATTATAAAATTCTTTCTATCTAAACGTTCCATCCGTCCAGGAAATACCTTTAATCCATTGGAATAGTCTTGAGAATATTGGAAAATTGTTTTTTTCTCATCTTCATTAAAGAAAAAATAACTTTCTCTGATAATATCCAAGATAATTGCCTTTTCCCAGTGGTTTAAAATTAGGTCTGAAATGATATCTGCAACAAAATGCCTGAACAATATCTGATCTTCCAGAGGCCCGCCACAGCATATAGTTCCATTGAAATCACAGGATAAAAAAGTGATATTACCAGCTGGTTTTTCCGTAAGCTTTACTATTAGATTATTATCTCCGTTTAATTTAAACTCTTTACCGAGTTTATCTCTCAACAAATCAATATGCTGGGTGGCTCCAATGGAAAGGCATTGATTCATCTCCACGATCACCCCTTCCTTTACTATTAGTATATGAGAGGCATTTTTTTGTATACTGGTTCAATTTTGGCGAAATTTTAAATTTATCTTTATCTACTAGCATTATAGGCAAAAATCTATGTTGCTATCCTATGTAAAAATTATGGATCAATCCTAACTCTGGAGTTATTGAAGATAATTTCTTTCTAAAAATTTATTTTAAACATAACAAGCTAGATAAGAGTAACAACATTAAAAACACTACAAGAAGCAGCCAACTCTTTTTAAATATCTTAGTTTCCTGGGTTACTTTAACAACTGTATCACTATTACTTCTCTCACTCTCCTTGCTATAAATGTCATAATATTCTACCTCTTTTGTTGATGAAGAGATTTGTTCTAGATCAACCGTACAACTTTTAGGCACAAAGGAAGTTATATCTGATTCTCTACGCTTTCTCTTTTTATATGTTGGCCCTAAAATATCCGGGGAATTTGGCCGATCAATATAGGTATATACTTTCCTTGGTATTTCGTTGGTAATACTAACACTATGATAAGCTGGCAGGGAAATGATATCAGTATGACAACCCTCAGGCACAAAGGATATATTGGGCTTTTTCCTTCTGCGAACTAGGGATTTTTGCCCAATAACGTCAGGCGTTAACCCATTTATGGTTGGATAAGGATTTTCGAAGGCCGGCTGCTTACAAAAATTAGTTACTACATTAGTTAGAGAATTAGTGATGCAATCATCAGCAACAAACTGGCCCAAGGTTTTCCTCCTGCCTCGTCCTTTAGCAGTGTCTAGAATGATATCAGGAGAAATATTGATCTCTACCGATTGGGAATTAGGTTGATCAGCTATAAAGGGTAGAGAAACATGCTGATGTACACAACTTGAGTTGACAAAGGTTTGAAATCCCCCCCTTATTTTCATTCTTTTTATTCTAATGTAGGTAGGAATCACAACCCTATCCGAAGAGCTTTGTAGTAAAATAAATTCCTTTTTTTTAGTAACACTGGCATTTACTTTATATCTTTTACTATGATGCTTTCTTTTTTTAGCCAAAAAGTCCACCCCTTTTTTTTGGCTTTTTAAAAGTATATTAAGCAAGACCTCTAAAGATTTTTATTTTAGCAACTTTATATCTACTGCTTTTAAAATTTTCTTAACCAGAAACATCACCTTTTACAGCAGTATTCAATATTATGGGAAAAAAGGCAGGTGTTTCTTTATATGTTTCGAGAAACAGAAGAGCTAAAAAAACTATGTGAAGCTGAAATTATATCACTTAGGCAACAGATAAAAATGATGCAAGGCTCCTTTTTTATACGATGGAACGCTAAAGCCACCATTCAAACAGCAGAAGCTAAAGTGGCCAAGATTCAGGAATTGCTGGTGAAACTGGAGACTTTATCAGAACAAGTAGCCCCGGTAGTGATGGACATTAAAGAGATCCTTGGGCTTGAACTTAACGCAGCAAAGGATAAAAAATAGCATAAAAAAACCGCCCTTCCGGCGGTTTTTTTATGCGACAGCGGGGACGGTTCTCGCTGTCGCATTTTTCAGCATCTAAGTACAGAATCAGAATGCGACAGCGAGAACCGTCCCCGCTGTCGCACTAGACAACCTGTGTAAAATAAATAAAGGCGGCCACCAGTAGGAAACCTACTCCTATCATGAATCTGACGTCCAATATTTATCCCCCCTATGTCCTTTGTTATATCATATAACATACAAAGGAAAAGGTAAATTAAGATATAAGAAAAGGAATTAGCCTGTTTTAGACGAATATTTATAATTAGTAAGAAAGGAGGCTTTCCCATGGATATAAGCTCCATTGCATCCTATCTAGCACTTATCATCATAGTAATCATAATCTTTAGAATGATCGGTAAAGGTGGCTGAGGTTGTAAATAGTCTGTACCGTGTGTACATATTAATTTTATTTCCAAAATTTCTAAAGGGTCTGATTAATATCAGACCCTTTAATTCGTATGTTACCGGACCATTATTCATGGCCCACACCCTCTATAAATGCGCTACAAGCTGAAGGCTGAGGGCTGACAGCAAAGAATCCTAAACTACTTCCGAACGATTTTTAGTTTCTTGGGACTTTACATGATCCAAATAGAGTTTGGTTTCCGAGACAATAACACCGGTTAAACCCAACAAGGCAATTAGGTTTGGTAGAGCCATTAAGCCGTTTACGATATCCGCTAACAGCCAAATAGCCTCCAACTTCAGAAAGGCACCGGCTGCTACTAGACCAATAAAAATTAAACGATAGGCCTTAATACTTTTGACTCCAAAAAGATACTCACAGCATCTTTCCCCATAATAATTCCATCCCAATATAGTAGTAAAAGCAAATAGAACCAAACCAACAGTTAAAACAATGGGTCCAAAGCCGGGAATGGCAGCCAGAAAAGCTTCATTTGTCATGGCAGCACCCTTTGCTTCGCCTGACCAGACTCCAGTAACCACCAAAGATAGACCAGTCATCGTACAAATGATTATGGTGTCGATAAAGGTACCAGTCATGGAAATCAATCCCTGCTCCGCAGGCCATTTGGTTTTTGCTGCAGCAGCCGCAATGGGCGCACTACCTAGACCCGATTCGTTAGAGAAGACACCCCTGGCCACACCATTACGAATTGCCAACATTATAGTAGCTCCTAAAAATCCGCCAGTAGCAGCAGTTCCGGTAAAAGCACTGGAAATAATCAATTCTACAGCGGCTGGTATCTGATCAGCAAATATAACTAAGATATAAAAACAACTTAGTAAATATAAAACAGCCATCAAAGGTACTATTTTCGTTGAAACCCGAGCAATACTTTTCAGTCCACCTATGGTAACCATTGCCACTAACACAGTTATAACTGCTGCAGTGATATAGGTAGGAATTCCTAAGGAAAGTTTACAAGTATCAACAATGGCATTTACCTGAGGGAAAGTACCGATGCCGAAAAAGGCCACCAGAACTCCACTGGCCGCAAACATAATAGCCAGTGGACGATATTTACGCCCCAAGCCTCTCTCGATGTAATACATGGGTCCACCAGAAACTTGTCCATTTTTATCTATGGTGCGGTATTTGACTGCCAGCAGACCTTCAGCATACTTAGTGGCCATACCAAAAAATGCAGCCATCCACATCCAAAAGATCGCTCCAGGTCCACCAGCACCTACAGCAGTAGCCACACCTACAATATTACCGGTACCCACGGTTGCTGCCAATGCTGTGCATAAAGCACCAATACTACTAACATCTCCTGTGCCATCATTTTTGGCCTTAAAAATTAGTTTCAAAGCCATTGGTAAACGAACTAACTGAATAAGTTGAAGCCTAAAAGTTAACCAAATTCCAGTACCAACCAGCAACATTAAAAGTGGTGGTCCCCATACAAAACTGTCCACTTGATCAAGAATTTTGACAAAATCCAATTTCCCCATCTCCCTCTTCTATGCTGAAAAAAATAAAGAGTCAAATCAAAGATTTGACTCCAGAGAGACAGACTATGCGAAACAAAAGCATAATTTATAAACTATTGCTTTTCCTTTCACCCTCTGTCCTTTTGCCTGAGAGATTTACAGCTTTAAAAACAGCTGTTTGCACCTTCGGCGCCCTTAGTGGGTCTCTCCAGAGTTCTGTCCATTTACGGTTCTACTTTTACCAAAGTACCTGAGAGTTTAACTCCTTCGGTGGGCATCCCTGCCACTCTCCCGCAAATATCATCCAGTTATTATTCAGTTGTACAAACATTATTTTAATACTTTTTGGAAATTGTGCAATCTTTTAGAAAGAAGTTTATATATTCTAATTATTTAACACTTTTGTCCTTTTAGAGAAGACGAATCTTATGTTTCATTTTCATAATCATCGATTAATACACCAATCATACCAAATATATCTTTGGCCCGAATAATACCCACTGCTCTTCCATTTTCCACCACCGGTAAAGCATTTACTTTATTGTCAACAATCATATGCACTGCCTTCATAATATCTTCATTAGGACCTATGGAAAATACGTTACGGTCTTTCATAATCCGCCGCACTGGAATTTCAGATGCGGTTTTATAAGATTTAGATACAAAGATGGTCCATAAATAATTTGCTGGTAATTCTTTGCTCTGTTCTTGCATGACCAAAGCCTTTAATATCCCTCGAATAGTTAGAATGCCAACTAATTTCCCCTTATCATTGGTTACTAAAACTGATGTATGCCCTCTGGCAATTCCTTTATCATCTAACTTAAAGGAAGATTGCAATTTTTGAATTGCCTCTTTAACAGTGTCAAATTGATTTATGGTTAAGTAATCCTCCGCACTGATCATAATCTCTTTTACTGGTATTTGTTTCATTATGGATACCTCCTGAAACCAATTTAGATAGTGAAAGTGATTTCTATACACAATACATAAAACCAAAAAACCCAGGGTTTACACCCTGAGTCTTAAAAATATTTTAGCTGATTATTTTGCACCAGCTTTGTTGTAAAAAAACTAAAATATAAAGATTGGTGGGACGTACTGGAATCGAACCAGTGACCTCTGCGATGTCAACGCAGCACTCTAACCATCTGAGCTAACGTCCCTAACAAAAACCTAATATTCTTAAGGCAATAATTAATATATACGATGCTTCTCGGAAAGTCAAGCATTTTTCTTGGACTAAAATAAGATTGCCTTAAATGAACCAAAGGGGCTCCTTGCACCAATAATCACTTATTGTACAACAGCCCCTTTGTTTAATTTATAATTTTAATCAAAAAGACGTTTATACCAGGCAAGTCGTTCAATATTCTGATTTGCTACCAAATCCACTGCGGCAATCTCCTTACCCTTTAGTATAAATACCATTTTGCCCAGTTTAACTCCCTGTTTAACAGGAGCCATGGTTGAGGGGGTTAAAGTAATTTTCCTTTCTATTTTATCCCGATCTATTTCTGGTACATAAACTTCAACTTTATGGGCTGTTACCAGCGTGACCTTTTTCTCTACCCCCTCTTGAATTTGTACTTCAGATACCACCTCATCCTTTTCAATCAAAATTCTCTGTTTTACTTCATTAAAACCATATTCCAGCAGTCGAGTAGCATCGTTCCAACGATTGTTACTATTTAAGATAACAACCACCAATTGTCGTCCTTCTCTGGTAGCAGAGGCAATTAAACAATTACCTGCCCTTGGAGTTGTTCCTGTCTTAACCCCGTTAATCCCTTCAAAATCCGAGTGCAATAATCTGTTGGTGGACCTTAGGCTTCGTTGTTTAGGTGGTGTCATGTTCTTGTTTTCGTTAGTTTCTGCATTATTTTCTTTGGCTAGCCAGGTAATCGTAGCCTCTTTGGTTCGAACAAATTCGGCAAAGGTCTTATTCCTTAAGGCATAGCAAGTTAACTTTGCTAAATCATTGGCTGTGGTGTAATGGTTTGGATGATGAAAACCGTTGGTATTAGCAAAATTGGTATTCTTCATACCTAAAGCAGTTGCCTTTTTGTTCATCATATCAATAAATTGATCGTGATTCCCACCAATATGCTGCCCAATGGCTACCGTTGAATCATTGGCTGAATACATTAGAGCAGCCCTTAACAGATCTTCCAAATATAACCTATCCCCAGTATTCAAGCCGATATCTTGTCCCATTGAGACATTGGCAGCCCTTTGCTGCACAGTAACAATATCCTTGAGATTGCCATTTTCGATGGCTACAATGGCAGTCATTACTTTAGTTAAACTTGCGGGCTCTCTTCTTTTATCTCCTTCTTTTTCAAAATGAATTTGGCCAGTTTTCACCTCCATTAAACAAGCTGCCGAAGCTTTAATTTTGGGTACTTTATTAACGGAAACATCTTCAGCCCAAGACTTTTCAGGAAATAATAAACTTATACTTAGTATACACAGGATAACACTGATAAAGTTTTTAAGCTTCACACCTCATCCTCCTCCAGCCATATTTTTAGCCAGTTACCAATAAGTGATAACAGGAAACAATTTTTATAAATGGGTAAATTTAAAAATTTTCCTCATATCTTCCATTTGTTTTCAATATTATTTAGGTATGGGGAGGTGTCGTCTATGAAAGTATTTATTTTTGATTACCGTAAATTTAAAAAACAGCTACTTGTTTTTGGTACCTTTTTTATCTGTGCATGTGTTATTACAGCACTCCTATATCAACAGCAGATATCACCTACTTCAGCTAAGAAATATGCTATCTACAAGGTGAAAACAGATCAAAAGGTAGCCGCTTTAACCTTTGATATTAGTTGGGGAACTGAGGTTCCCGGCCCAGTCCTGGATACCTTAAAACAACATAATGTTAAATCTACTTTTTTTATCTCGGGCCCCTGGGCATTAAAACATCCTGAATTCCCTAAAAGAATTGTGGCTGAGGGGCATGAAATAGCAAGTCATGGTGAAGAACATGTTAATTTGAGTGATTATAGCAAAGACGAGGTAAAGAAAAACATTCTTACCGCACAGAAAAAAATCAAGGAGGTTACTGGTGTAACACCAACATTAATTCGTACACCCAACGGCGATTGGAATGACATGGTGCTGACAACCGCGGAGGAACTAAATTACAAGGTTATTCAATGGAGTGCCGATTCTTTAGATTGGAAAAAGCCTGGCGTGCAGGCCATCGTTGACCGTGTTTTGAAAAAGACACAGCCTGGAGCAATTATTCTAATGCATGCCAGTGATACTTGCTTGCAAACACCCGAAGCATTGCCACTAGTTTTGGAAGGTTTAAAGCAACAGGGCTACAAATTGGTTACTGTATCTGAGTTGTTGAAATATGGTGAAGCAACCATTGATTAATGGAAGCAAGTGGGCTGAAAAGCAGTTCCACTTGCTTTATATTTTTTGTGATTTTGGGGTAAGGTAATCAAAAAATAAAATGGTGATGACATGAATAAAACAGTTAACCTTGATAAAAATATCTATGAATTGGTTCGAGAACACCCTGAAATAGCAAATATTATGTTGGAACTTGGTTTTACAGATATTGTTAAACCTGCTATGTTAAACACAGCAGGTAGAGTTATGACTATCACCAAGGGGGCGGCCCTGAAAAAGATTGATATGAACACTATTAAACAAGTCTTTCAAGAAAAGGGTTTTGAGATTATTGAATAAGGGGGAAGCCTATTGTCAGCTCAACATTTTATTAAGAATATTGAATTCTCCAAAGCAGTCGAATTAGCTTCTTTGGTAGATTATCAGGAGGGTAGGGTTGTCAGCAGAACTTTAGCCCAGGGAAAACCCCTAAGCGTTACTCTTTTTGCCTTTGATCAGGGAGAAGAGATCAGCTCCCATTCTTCACCAGGTGATGCCATGGTCTATATTTTGGATGGAGAATCTGAAATAACCATTGGTACCGAAACCCATATTGTAAAAAAAGGCGAGACTATAGTCATGCCCAATAACGTACCCCATGGCTTGATGGCCAAGGAACGGTTTAAGATGCTTTTAATTGTTGTTTTTAGTCTATAAAAATTGCGATAAATGCTCCCCTGGAATCTTCAGGGGAGCATTTCGCTGTCAGGTTTTATAATATATTATAATTAGTAATCTCTTACCTTTTCAGAATTTCTGGAATTTGGTATAGTTAATTTGCTCTATATACATAACATTAGGGGATATATATGATTAAAAAATGTGTAGTTGCAATCATTACAGGATCCATTATTGTGGTAACATTATATGTTTTAGGACTTTATACGCTACCCACTTGGAATATGCCCAATTTTTCAAATTCTGAAGACTTAGCCGAATATCTTCGCTCCTATGGGGCCATGACAGTGCTAATCTGTCTAGCCTTAATGATCCTGCAAACACTATTTACTCCTCTGCCACTTTTCCTCTTGGCAGGTGCCAATGGCTTTATTTTTGGAGTCAAGTATGGCATCATATTGACCTTAACAGGATCTATTATCGGATCTACCCTTGCATTTTATATCGCCAGGAGTTTCGGCAGAGGCTATGTAACACGCTACCTTAAGGAAGCCCATCTGATCAAGGTTGATGAAATGAGTCACCGCCAAGGTCCCTGGGTAGTCTTTATGGCCCGCTTAATCCCTATAATTCCTTCCAGTATTATCAGCTATGTTGCTGGACTTAGTAAAATGACATTCCGGGTTTTTTTTATTGCCACAGCCATAGGTAAACTACCTGAAATAATCATTTATACAGCCTTGGGCCATAGTTTTAGTCAAGCCGAAGGTCTAGCCACCAAAGTAACCATACTGCTCATCTTATTAACCTTGCTGGCCTGGCCTTTGTTTTCCCGTAAGATGAAAAATCCTCAAGGCTGCCATTCAAAAAACATCTTCATTAATAAAAAACCACCTAAAATACCCCCCGGACATTAATTGACCGAGGGGTTTCCTTTTATCTACGTTTTTTCTTCGCATAAAAGTAATAAACCACCAAAACCACCAGTAAACCTGCCATTAAAAAATCCGCCCGATGGAACCAAGGTTTTAATGACTGCCAATTTTGTCCCAGAGCATATCCAGCATAAACTAAGAGGATACTCCAGGGCAAGGAGCCAAAAAATGTGTAAAAAACAAACTTTTTAAAATTCATACCAGAGATCCCAGCGGGTAAAGAAATGAAAGTACGGACAATAGGCATCAAACGGGTAAAAAACACCGTAGCCTCTCCATATTTTTCAAACCACCGATCTGCTAAGGCCAATTTACTTGGTGTCACTCCAATATAGCGACCGTATTTCTGCAAAAAAGGCCGCCCACCCCGCAAGCCTAGATAGTAGGAAGCAATAGATCCTATGGTCCCTCCAACAGTGCCTGCCATTACAGTTTCCCAAAAACCAAGCCTTCCTGTGTAAACCAAATATCCGCCAAAGGGAAGTATTACTTCACTGGGTAAAGGAATATTGGCACTCTCAATGGCCATACCTAGCCCCACCCCCCAGTAGCCAAGGGCTGAAATTATAACAGTCACCTGGTGCAGCAGAGGTTCTAAAAAATCTAGCATGATCTAACATCCCCTTGCTGTATTTATCCCATTCAATTATACTTTTGGTCCTTTTAAAATATGACCGGGGTTAAAAAAACCCCGGTCAATAAGAGTTAATCTGTAATAACCACTTCATTCCCTTGCACCAGAATTTCACAGCCTAACAAAGTCAAATCCTTTAATGAAATATAGGTGGTGTTATCTTTCTTAAGTAAAGGCCGTGTTATCTTAGATTGACCGTTTAAAATACTATTACCTCCGTCAGTTGGTAACTTCCAAATTGAATTTTTGCCTGTGACCAATATCCTATTATTTTCCCAATGTACTTGGTAACCCAAAGCCTCCATGGTCGGACGCAGGGGAACAAAGTACTCTTCTGCCATTTTTTGGAGCCCTATTGTGTTAAAGAATTTACCATTGATGCTAGCCCCAGCATTTGTATAACGGAGGGTTACTTTTTCCGGATGCAATAACTGTACCGCCGCATGTAATTGAAGGGCTGGCGTCATTACATTGAGATCTGGCTTTAGACCTATGCCATTGATTTTGCGCCCCTTTGGCGTGAGGTATTCTGCAGTGGTTATTTTAAGTGCTCCGCCATTTCCCAAAGGGATAATATCTTGTACTGTTCCCTTGCCATAACTGTTGGTACCCAGCAGGGTGGCCATACCATAATCCTGCAAGGCACCTGCCAAAATTTCTGAAGCACTAGCTGTTTCACCATTTATCAATACCACCATGGGAACCTGCTGGGTTATCCTTTCATATTCAGTATAGTAGGAAATCCTCAGTTTATCTCGATCCTCTGTGATAAAAATAACTTTATCTTTCCCCAATAAATACGCTGCAATTTCTACTGCAGAATCAACAAAACCTCCACCGTTATTACGCAGATCAATAATAAATGAATCTGCATTTTTTTCAGTTAGCTTTATTAATTGATTACCAAATTCCTCCCCAGTATCAAGGCCAAAACTATCGATTGCAATATAGCCAATTTTATTATTGATCAACTCACCGTAGACTGTCGGCATATTTACTGTATTACGAGTAATATTTACTTGAAAATCACCTTGGGCAGCCCGTCTTACCAGCAAGGTAACCTTTGTCCCTTTGGTTCCCCGTAACATCTTTACAGCATCCACCAAGGGCTTATCAGCCAGATCATAACCATCCACCCTTAGGATGATATCATCGACTTGTAACCCTGCTTGCTGGGCCGGTGATTGATCCAGTACCCGTAGCACCTTGGGGTACCTATCCTGAATCTCCAGTTCTGCCCCAATTCCTTCAAAGTCACCGTTTAGCTCATCATTAAATTGATTCAGTTCCCCATCAGTAAAATAAACAGTATAGGGATCTCCTAATTGATCCAGCATCCCCTTAATACTAGCATTGGTTAACTCATCAATATCAGGCTTGTCAAGATGGAACTGACTAATATAACCAAAAACTTCCCCTAGAGTTGCCGCACCATTTATTGCCTTATCTTCTTGGGCATAGACCGGAAGAGTCCAGAACAGGGAGCAAAATGAAAAAATAAGTACCAAACGTTTTAACAAAGTACCACCTCATAACAGTTTTACTGTATATGGTAATTTCTAGAGAGTACCCCCAAAACCCTTCCTAATTTTCTTATCCAGTAAAATTAACACTGGGGGAAGGTATTTTGAACTTTTCCGAGGAAAATACTAAAGATGCTAAATAAGGAAGGTGCTAACTTTGTCCCTTGATACGCTGATTGTAATAGACGGCAACAGCTTGATACACAGGGCTTTTCATGCCATTCCCCTGCTATCCAATAGCAAAGGGGTTATTACCAACGCAGTTTATGGTTTTACCAACATGATTACAAAGGTGATACATGAGCAAGAACCAGGCCTAGTTGCTGTTGCCTTTGATAAAGGCAAGGTCACATTTCGCAACCAGGATTATGCCGCATACAAAGGAACCCGCAAGGCTACTCCCGATGAACTGCGTCCTCAATTTATTCTAGCCCGTGATGTGCTAAAGGCCATGCGAATTCCCTATTATGAAATGGATGGCTTTGAGGCCGATGATTTAATAGGTACCATAGTTACCCAGGCCGAAGCTGCAGGCCTTAAGGTCTTAATTCTTACCGGCGACAGAGACGCTTTGCAGTTGGTTTCACCAAAGACACAGGTTATGCTAACACGCAAGGGTATTACAGAAACGGAACTTTTCAACGAAGGTAAAGTATGGGATAAATACGGCGTTACCCCAGAACAGATTGTTGATTTAAAAGGTCTCCAGGGTGATACCTCTGATAACATTCCCGGTGTTGCAGGAATTGGTGAAAAAACCGCCAGTACCCTTATTAAAGAACACGGATCCATAGAAAATATCATCTATAACCTGGATAATCTCTCCCCGAGACATCAAAAGTTATTGCGGGGAAATGAAGAGATTGCACTGCTTTCTAAAAAATTGGCCACCATTATACGAGATGTCCCAATGGATTTGGATTTATCTGAGTGTTCTTGGCACGGCCCGGACAATGCGAAACTTTTGGAAATATACCAAGAACTAGAGTTTAAAACATTAATCAAACAACTTACCACCGCCCCGAAATCGACCAAAACAGCAGAGAATAATTCAGATTCGGTAGATTTACCTCCGTTGAAAACTTACCAGGTGGGTTATTTAAACGCAAAGGATCAGGAGACTCTGGATAATATCTTAATTGAGGTGACCAGACAGGGTAAAGTGGCTATTTACTTAGAGGGAGATCGGAAAAAAGGAATCAAAGAAGCTTACTTGGCCCTGGCAGACCAGGACGTATACAGGTTGGTTATAGAAGTTGATTCAGATACTTCAGATCTCTCCCTGACGGTACTTAAGGCCATCTGCGAATGCGCTACCGTCAAAAAGTACTTCCATGATGCCAAACAAGCCCTCTGGTTGCTGCATCACCATGGTATTATTCTAAAAGCCTTGGCTGCAGACACAATGGTGTCAGCATATCTGCTAAACCCGACCGCAGCCAACTACGATATTAGCGATATTGCTTTGGAACACCTAGGTATGGTCCTTCCCGCCGAAGGGGAAACTGCAAAGGCGGCCAAGGCAGAAGCAATTCGACAGCTAGCTCAGAAACTTTATGATAAATTAGCAGAGCGTCAAGAAGACAGGTTACTCACAGAAGTGGAATTACCTTTGGTGCGTATCTTGGCAAAAATGGAGATTGCTGGAGTAGCCGTTGATAAACAAGGGCTAAAGGAAATGTCTGCGGAACTACAAGCTGTAACGGAAAATCTGACTGCCAAGATACATCATCTGGCTGGAGAAACTTTCAATATCAATTCACCCAAACAGCTAGGTCCCATTCTGTTTGAAAAACTAAAGCTGCCGGTCTTAAAAAAGACCAAGACAGGATACTCCACCGATGCAGAGGTACTGGAAAAACTTGCTGAAGAACATGCCATTGTTGCACTGCTTCTGGAATACCGGCAAATGACTAAACTAAAGTCCACCTATGCCGATGGCTTGGCAGCATTGATAGACACGATAACCGGACGGCTACACTCGACCTTTCATCAAACTGTCACAGCCACCGGACGGTTATCCAGTGCCGAACCAAATTTACAAAATATCCCCATAAGGTTGGAAACTGGCAGAAGAATTCGCAAGGTGTTTATTCCCCGCAAAAAGGGTAACCTAATCTTGACAGCGGATTATTCTCAAATAGAATTAAGAGTCCTTGCCCATATGTCTCAGGATATAAGCTTTTTAGATGCTTTCCGTCAGGGCCAGGATATTCATACTCGGACGGCTTCAGAAGTCTTTGGCGTACCTATGGATCAAGTCACCTCAGAGATGCGTGGCAAGGCCAAGGCGGTAAACTTTGGGATAGTTTATGGTATCAGTGATTTTGGGTTGGCCAGGGACTTAAAAGTTACCCGCAACGAGGCCAAGGGCTATATCGAGCACTACTTTGCTCGCTGCCCTGGTGTGCGACAATACATTGACCGAGTTGTCAGAGAAGCAAAGGAAGTTGGTTATGTCAGTACACTTTTGAATCGAAGACGTTACCTACCTGAACTTTATAGCAAAAACTATAATATTCGTAACTTTGGCGAACGGGCTGCCATGAATACACCAATTCAAGGCACCGCTGCGGACATCATAAAGCTAGCAATGATCAAAATACAACAGGAATTAAAAGCCCATAATCTTTCTTCACAAATGGTTTTACAAGTCCATGACGAATTAATTTTCGATGCTCCGGAAAACGAAATTGAAACCTTGATTAAACTGGTTCGCAGATGTATGGAGAATGCTCTAACCCTGGATGTGCCCTTAGTTGTAGATATTAAGCTTGGGGTAAATTGGTACGAAGCGAAACCAATTTAAGTAGTCCTCTGTCTTGGAGGTGGACAAATGCCTGAACTACCGGAGGTAGAAACTGTAGTTCGCTCCTTAGAAAAACATTTATCAGGCCTAACAATTACTGATGTAGATTTAATCAAAGAAGAGGTTATCCGTTTACCCAGAACGGAAAACTTTATGGAACAAATTATTGGCCGAAAGTTTCAAAAAAAACTGGGTCGTCGAGGCAAATACCTTCTTATTCATTTAACAGAGGGATTAACTCTGGTTGTTCACCTTAGAATGACCGGCAGATTGGTTTATTGTGCTGCAGAATATCCCATGGAAAAACATACCCACGTCATTTTTCATTTGGATAATGGAAAACATTTAAGGTTTGCCGATGTAAGGCGTTTTGGTCGCATCAGTCTGGTTCCTACCCCTGAGGTAGATCATTTCCCCGGCATAAAAGACATGGGGCCAGAACCATTGGACGAAGAATTTAGTAGAGAATATTTAAAGAAAGAATTCCGTCGTAAAAGAACCCGCATTAAACCCTTGCTACTGGACCAGAGCTTTGTTGCTGGTTTAGGAAACATTTATGTAGACGAGGCTTTGCATCGAGCAAAGATTCATCCCGAACGATTAGCCCCCAATTTAACCACCCGGGAAGCTGCAAACTTGCACAAATCCATTGTTGAGGTGATCTCGGAAGGTATTCTCCATAGAGGCACCAGCTTTCGTGATTATGTTGACGGCGAAGGTCGCACCGGTAGCTTTCAGAACCATCTGAGGGTTTATAACCGTGAAGGTCTTCCCTGCTTTAATTGCGGCAAACCTATTGAACGAATAAAGGTGGCAGGGAGAAGTTCTTATTACTGTCCTTCCTGCCAAAAAGCCAAATAGTAGCACGCACCCCTTTTTATACCCCCTCATAGACTGTATTGTAAGATAATCGACTGGGGGGGAAGTCATGGAATTGCTCGCTTTGGTTGCCTTTGCCCTAGCCTTAAACATGGATGCCCTGGGCACTGGGGTAGCCTATGGGATACGAAAAATTCGTATTCCATTTTTGTCGCTGCTGATTATTAGCGGTATGTCTGTTATCACCATTGTATTTTCAATGACAGCAGGACAAATGGTTTCACAATTGGTTTCACCAAACTTTGCCCACAGGCTGGGTGGCATTCTTTTGCTACTGGTAGGTATCTGGATTCTTATTCAATCCATAAAGGACAACAGAAAAGAAAATCCCGACGATTTATCGGATATCGAACGGACAGTCATGCAAATCCGAATTAAATCACTGGGCTTAGTAATTCAAATTCTTCGGGAACCTGCCAAGGCCGACCTGGATAAATCCGGTGTCATTTCCTCCCATGAGGCTATGTTACTGGGTATAGCCTTGGCTATGGATGCATTTGGCGCAGGCTTTGCTGTATCGATGTTTGGTTTTAGTATCCCCTTAACAGCTGCAGTGGTTGGCTTAGGACACATTTTACTAACCTATTGTGGGCTGATACTGGGAAAATATTGCGCCTGCAGTTCCCTGGGGCGTCAATTAGCAATGCTCCCTGGCTGCATCCTAATTATATTAGGTATTTTTAAAATAAAATAAATATTGTCAGTTTGAGGAGTTGTGGTTTATGATTATTGGGTTAACCGGAAACATTGCCAGTGGTAAGAGTACAGTGGGCGTTTATTTACAAAGTTTAGGAGCAAAGGTTATCGATGCCGACCGGATAGCTCGGGAAATTGTTTTACCTAATACCCCGGCTCTAAAGGAGATTGTTTTCTCCTTTGGGTCGGGTGTTTTAAATGAGGACGGAACTTTAAATCGTGATAAATTAGCGTCCATTATATTTAATGACACCCAGGCCAGAAAAAAATTAGAGAGCATTACACATCCCCGTATCGAGGAAGAGATAAATCGACAAATTAAAATTTTTAGTAAAGCTGACCCTTCTTCTGTACTGGTTTTAGAAGTCCCACTGCTCATTGAAGTAGGCTGGCATAAAAAAGTTGATCAGGTTTGGCTAGTAACCGTTGACGAAAGGGTACAAATAGAGCGTTTAATGCAAAGGGACAACCTTTCCCTGGGGCAAGCAAAAAGTCGAATTGCCAGCCAAATGCCACAGCAGGAAAAAATAAAATTTGCTGACGTAATTATTGATAATTCCAGTTCGCCAGAAAGAGTAAAAGAAAAATTAAAAGATCTTTGGTCTAGCCTAATAACCCATCATGAATAACCATTTGTTGGTATATAATTAATATAAAATTAGCCTTCAGCTTAATTGGCCTTGAGCCATGAGCCTTGGGCCTTGGGTTTTTTTAAGCATGTTTTTACTTAAGAATCTTTAGCTTATGACCTCGGTCTGTTGTATAGTTATCGATGGTTTGGAGCAAGTGCCTCTTTGAATAGCCAAAGCTATTCAAAGATGACGAAAGAGTAAAGGGCACAAAAACTAAAGGCTAAAAGCTAAATTGCAGGAGTGATCATGGTGATTTTACGAAGAAAAAAAGCTAAAGGATTTAAAAGGCGACTCCTGCTGTTGCTGTTGCTTATGCTATTGTGGTTTAGTCACAAAGAGATTGGACGTTTATGGTACCCCTTTGAACATCAGGAATTAATTTATCATTACACCACAGTAAATCATTTGGATCCATTAATGGTAGCAGCTATTATTAAAACCGAAAGTAATTTTAACCCCCAGGCAACTTCTCCCAAGGGTGCCCGGGGACTTATGCAAATAATGCCAAACACAGCTAACTGGATATCACAGCAAATGGGTACCGGATCCCTTCAGCCAGAAAAATTATTCAACCCAGAAACCAGTATTCGCCTAGGTACTTGGTACCTATCAGATTTATTTACAGAGTTTAAAGGCGACCCAGTCTTAGTTATTGCAGCCTATAATGCTGGACGGGGTAATGTTTCCAAATGGTTAAATGAACAACATTGGACTGGCGAACGAAAGACAATTGACCAAATTCCTTTTATGGAAACTAGGCAGTATATCCGACGAGTCCTTTGGAACCAAAAGGTTTATCATTACTTGTATGCTAAAGAGGAGTAAGCCTATTGGCCTTGTGCCATGAGCCGTAAGTTTACTACAGATACCTAAAATGGCTAATAGATCCCTTTACTGATGTCGATGCCTTTCCAAGAGTTATCTTAAAGCTGATGACTCAGATAATTTTCAAAAAAACTTCTTTACCTATGAACCACTGTTTGGTATAATGATTTTTGTCGTTGCCAAAACATTATCAATCGGGGCGTAGCTCAGTTTGGGAGAGCGCTACCTTGGGGTGGTAGAGGTCGCAGGTTCAACTCCTGTCGCTCCGACCATAGAACAAAAAGAAGTGTCGCAAAACTGCTTTTCAGTAGCTTGCGACACTTCTTTTATTTTCATTTTACAGATAATAAGCACAACACCAGCTTGTAGGGGAACGACCCCCGTGCCGTTACCACTATCTACAAAAGAGCGATAAATCATTGTCCAACAGATCTTTTATTTATTGCGGTAAATTACCCATATACTTTGCTGACACAATCCCGTATAAAAAGGTATGCATAACTGTTTTAAAGGCTTCTTCAATGGTCAGGTTATTCTCTACTACGAAGGTTGGGTTCACCACTGCCCGGACCGTCGCTAAAAGAGATGCTGTAACGATGGTGGGGTTAATTTCTTTAAAATATCCTTCTTTACTACCCTCCAATATGATTTGAATCAGATACTTAATTTTTTCTGCCCGAAATTGCTCCACCTGTTCCCAAATATCCGGGTAATGCCGCTGCAGCTCACTTAAAACCCTAGGTGATAGAATTCTTACACGTTCGGAAATTAGTTTAACAAAGAGGGTAATTTTTTCTATGGGATTATCCGTATTTTGCAGTACCTGGAACACCTCTTTCTCGGTCTTCATCATAAACTGCTGCAACACTGCTGCAATGATTTCCTCCTTACTTTTGAAATAGCGATAAATAGTTCGCTTGCTCATATTGTTACGGGCTGCCAGCTCATCCACCGTAGCCCCGTAAAAGCCTCTTTCCTCTGCTAACATACTGAAAAGGGCAATAATCTTTTCCCGCGTATCCATCCAACCCCCCCTATACTACTAGACAATCTTCTTTTTGAATTTTAAGATACTCACTGTCATCAGTACCATTGTAAAAATAAATAAAGAAACTACCTGTGGTATCAAATAGGAAAAGCCGATTCCCTTTAAAACTATTCCTCTGATGATGGTTAGGTAATAGGTAAGAGGTATCAGATTACTGAGGTATTTTATAATAACAGGCATGGCCTCCCGTGGAAACATAAAACCAGATAGTAAAATACTAGGCAGTAGAACAAAAAAGGACATTTGCATGGCCTGCATCTGTGTCTTGGCAATATTAGATATTAGAACACCAATACCCAGTGAAGCAGTAATAAAGAACAAGGTTAATAAATAAAGCTGCAATAGGCTGCCCCGGATAGGAACATCGAAAACCAGAACTCCCACCAACAAAGCAACGGTAATTTGCAGATAGCCCAATACGATGTAGGGGATAATTTTTCCGATCATCAGTTCATAGGATTTAATGGGAGTTACCATCAGTTGTTCCAACGTCCCCCGCTCCCTCTCCCGGACTATCCCCATTGAGGTCATCATAACCATCGTCATGGTAACAATAATCCCCAAAATAGCTGGCACCATATAATAGGCGGTAATGCCATCGGGGTTATACCAGGGTCTTACTCGAATATCGTAGGCTGGTTGAAATTGGCCAACTTTTTCTATAATAACATTCTGGGATTCGATGAGCCCAATGGCATTGGCAGTGGCAATGGCTGAATTGGAAACCATGCTGTCAGTGGCATCCACCAGCACCTGTACCTGTGCGGTTTCTCCTTTTCTAACATTCTTTGCATAATCCGGTGGAAAGATCACCCCAACCTTTACGATACCTTGATCTATCATTTGGGTTACTTCGTCATAATTTGCAGCCACCTGGGTAACTTCAAAATAACCCGAGGCCTGAAAGGACTCTAATAGTTCTCTACTCTCGGGTGATAGGGATTGGTCAAAAACCACCGTTGGTATGTGTTTGACTTCGGTTTGAATAGCGTAACCAAAAAGCAGTAGCTGTACTAGGGGAAGCATAAAAATTAAACCAATGGTTAGCCGGTCCCTTTTCATTTGTAAAAATTCCTTATACAAAATGGCTAATATTCTACTCATTGGTCTTCCCCCCTTTTCTTTGACTGGACAACGCGATGAAGACGTCCTCTAAGGAAGGAGTAATTCTCCTGACAACTCCAGACGTCTGCCCTTGGAGCTGTGGTATATATTCCTCACCCTGGAGCAATACATGCAATAGTGAACCATGCACGGAACATTCCTTAACATAGGGTAAACCCTCCAGATCCTGAAGTTTATCCATGGGATTTTCGTCAACTACCTCCACCATGACCCCAGCCAAAATATACTTTCTCAGGTTATCCGGGGTGTCGTTGGCGATCAAATTCCCCTCAGATATAAAGGCGATATTGCTACAGCGCTCGGCTTCATCCATAAAGTGAGTTGTGACCATGACAGTGGTTCCTTCATTGGCCAGCCGTTGTATGGTATTAAAAAACATCTTACGACTGGTGGGACTGATACCGCTGGTGGGCTCATCCAGAAATAAGATGGCGGGTTTGGCAAGAATGGCACAACCCAGAGCCAAACGCTGTTTCCAGCCCAAACTTAAATTGACTACCAGTTCCCTTTCCCTGCCACTAAGATTAGCCATTTCTATCATCTCATTAATTCTCATATTCCGTTGCCGATACGGCACACTATACAGTCCGGCATAGAAAAGCAGATTTTCCTGAACCGTTAAATCATCATAGAGACTAAATTTTTGGGACATGTAACCAATGCGGCTTTTAATTTCCTCAGCCTCCCGAGCTAAATCATAGCCCAGTACCTTACCGCTGCCTGATGTGGGCTCCAATATGCCACACAACATCCTTATGGTGGTAGACTTTCCCGAACCATTTGGCCCCAGAAAACCATAGATCTCACCGGGATGTATCTGGATGGTTAACTTATTTACAGCGGTAAAGTTACCAAAGGTCCTTGTCAATTCAAAGGTTTCCACCGCATAATCCATTAAACCACCCCTTCCGCCAAGGTCACAAAAACATTCTCCATGGTGGGTGCTACCTGGCCAATGGACTCCAAAGGAATATTACGTTCTGCTAACAAGGAACGTATCTCCCTTATAGCACCTGCCACATCTTCCACCACAACATGATATTTATAGCCATAGAAATTGGCATCCAATACGTACCTTACTTGATTGAATAATTCCGGTTCCCTGGTAGCGGCCTTTATCTCCAGAACCTTGTAGGGAAAATTGCCCTTTAACTTTGCAGGTGCATCAACTATTGCCAGTTGACCATTATTCATAAAACCCACTCTTTGGCAAAGTTCTGCCTCATCCATATAGGGGGTGGAAACTAAAATAGTCATGCCAGTCTTATTTAGTTGGTATAGGATTTTCCAGAACTCCTTTCTAGACTCCGGGTCAACCCCATAGGTTGGTTCATCCAGCACCAATAGGCTAGGTCTAGAAATCAGTGCACAGGTTAGGGCTAATTTTTGTTTCATGCCACCAGAGAGATTATCAGCCAGTCTTCCTTTAAAGGAAAGAAGATTAGTCAGTTGCAAAATTTCCTCAGATCTCTGCCGAATAGTCTGGCGATTCAACCCATACATAGCACCAAAAAAATCAATATTTTCAGCTACCGTAAGGTCACCGTATAAACTGAATTTTTGGGGCATATAGCCAAAGGCACCTCGCTCTGACGTTGGTTCCGGCAAAGACAATTCCACACTACCACTATCAGGTGTAATAAGTCCGCAAATCATCCGAATTAGAGTAGATTTGCCAGCCCCATCGGGACCCACCAGACCAAAGATTTCACCGGTTTGAACCTCCAGGGAGACCTTGGTCACAGCTTGGATGGGACCGAAACTTTTGACTAATTCCCGAAGAATTATCATTGCCCCACCCCACTATTCAAAAACTACATCGGCGGGCATACCTGGCTTTAGGCTGCCATCTGACTTACTCACCCGAATTTTCACACCATAGACAATATTTGCCCGCTCTTTTTGGGTTTGGATTGTTTTCGGGGTATACTCCCCCTGGGAAGCAATTTCTTCAATGACACCCTGATACCTTACGCTGCTGCCGCTAACGGTAAAATAAACCCTTTGTCCCAGTTTTATTTTTGGTAGATCATCAGTGGGCAGATAAACTCTTAGCCACATGTCTGCTAAATCAGCCACTGTGACCAGCGATGTTCCAGCCTGGACAAATTCCCCTGGCTCACGATTCTTTGATAATACAGTTCCGTTAATGGGAGAAAAAACCTTGGTATCTGCCAGAAGTGCTTCGGAGGCCTTTAATACTGCCCGGGAACGTTCCAATTCCATCTGGGTAGCTTTTATCGTTTCTGGCCGATTACCTGCTTCCACCAAACTTAACTTCGCCTTGGCAGACGCCAGTTGATTTTCTTTTATCACCAGATCCGTTTGCAGCTTTTCTATTTGCTCTTGGGAGATAGCTGTTTCTTGCCATAGGGTCTGTCCCCTTTGATAATCAACCAGTGCCTTATCATAGGCAGCCTGAGCGATTTTTACATAGGAGTCAGCCTCGTTGATCTCCTGCTCTCTGGCTCCAGAGGTAAGATCCTTTAATTGAGCTTCGGTCTTGAGAACACCCAATGCGTCCCGCTCCTTCTGAGCAACCAGATCATTCCTAATAATTTGACTAACCAGTTGACCTTTATTAACTTTTTCTCCAGCATCTACCGAAAGGGTTCCAATGGTTCCAGGGAGCTTAGCGCTAAGTTCCACCTTGGTTACTTCAAGGGTCCCACTGGCAGTTATCGAGGCTTCCTCCTGGTTCTCCAAATGCTGAAAACCTAAGAACCCGGCCAACCCCAATAAAGCTACTAGAATAAGTGCAATTGGCTTTTTCTTCATTATCATCGCCCCTTATCGGTATTTCTAGTTTTTAGGTAAACTATTAAAACAAATATCGTTTCCATGGTATTATGTTACCACTCTGCCCATGGGAATACAAGCTTTAATTCAGCTTGGTATAAAGGAGAAATTAGTTTTAAGTTGAAATCAATATTAATTGGCCAGGAACCTCGAACACAAAGCCACTGATGAAAATATAGCGTTTGCTACGGGCCAAAACATTTACTTAAAACCCAAGGCCCATGGCTCATGGCCCAAGGCCTTCTATTATTTTTATCTTGAAAAAGCGAGGTGTAAGCATGGGGTTAATATATACCGGAGCGAATTGTCGTGATTGCTACCGTTGTGTACGGATTTGTAATCTGAAAGCAGTAAAAATGAATACCGGTAATTTAGGTAAGTTTCACGCCCAAGTTATTGATGAACTATGTGTCCACTGTGGACAGTGTATACTGGCCTGCCCCCAGAAGGCCAAAAAGCCTGTTTCTGATCTTAGACAAGTTAAACAACTATTAGCCGAAGGAAATCCTGTCATCGCTGTGATAGCTGCTTCCTTTGTGGGTTCCCTGCCTTTAAAGGAACCGGATCTCATGCCCTCCCTATTAAGAAAGCTGGGATTTAGTGAGGTTCAGGAAACCTCCATTGGGGCAAGTTTGGTAACCCAAGAATATCTGGATATGGGTTTTGAACACCCCCGTTTAATTAGTTACTGCCCCGTAATTGTTAATTTAATTGAAAAACATTACCCTGAACTTATTCCCTTGCTGGCTCCCATCGTTTCGCCCATGATTGCCCAGGGTAGAGTAATTAAGTCCCTAAACCCCCAGGCTAAGGTGGTTTATATTGGTTCCTGCGCTGCCAAACGAGATGAAGCACAGCTTTTGGGTTTAAAGGATAGCATCGATTATTTCATTGGCTTCCAAGATCTTTGGCAATGGGTTCAAGATTCTGAAGTGGTTGTGGAAGAACTAGCTCCTTCAAATTTTGATAGTTTTTCTCCCTGTCACAACCGCATTTACCCCGTGGAGGGTGGTGTGATTTGGGCAGTGGCAGAAGAACTTCAACAGGCCGGTGAAAACTTCCTAACCATTTCTGGCTTAGATAGCTGTATTGAATTTATTAAACATCTGGGTCAAGGACAGATCATAAACCCACCTAAGTTAATGGAGCTCTGGGCTTGTAAAGGTGGCTGTATTAATGGTCCCTTATCTCTCTGTCTGGAAGAGAGCCAATTTATGCGACAACGTAAACTTTTACAGTATTACAACTCATCGGGTGAATGTGTATTTGAAATTGACAACTCTCGTTTGCCGGAAATATCCTTAAAACGAGATTTTACCAACCGTAAAGTGGAACAAATTTACCCCAGTGAAGAAGAAATTAAGATTATCTTAGCTAGAACGGGTAAACACTCCCCAGACCAGGAATTTAACTGTGGCAATTGCGGCTATAATTCTTGTCGAGATAAAGCCGTGGCTGTATTTCAGGGTAAGGCCGAAGTAGAAATGTGTATTCCTTATATGAGAAAAAGAGCCGAGTCCATGTCCAACTTAGTTATTTCTGCCATGCCCAATGCCATTATTGTGGTGGGCAAAGATTTAGATATTCTGGAGATAAATTCTGCTGCAGAGACACTCTTTAAATGTACTGCCTCGGAAGTAGTGGGACAAAGGATTTTGACTCTGATGCCAGCTACCAATTTCTTGAAAGTAATGCAAAGCGGTAAAATGATGAATGCCACCAGCGCCTACCCCAATCTGGGTATCGTAACTAAAGAGATTTTCTTTCCTGTTAGGGGAACGGATGTGGTGGTAGGAATCTTTGTCAACATAACCTCCGAGAAGAAGCAAAGGGAACAATATGAATTGATGAAGAGTCAAACTATTCAACAGGCCCAAGAAGTCATTGAAAAACAAATGATGGTGGCCCAGGAGATAGCCGGATTATTAGGGGAAGCCACGGCAGAGACAAAAGTCCAATTGGGTAAATTAATAAAGCTAATGCGACAAGAAGACCTTTAGGGGAGGTGTGCCCCTGTGAAAATAAGTTTAGATATTGGTGTATCGCAGCTAAAAAAATATGGTGAGGAACTTTGTGGGGATAGTGTGGAAATTGTGCACACTGAGCAGGCAAATATTGTAGTTCTGTCTGATGGACTGGGCAGTGGGGTTAAGGCCAACATCCTCTCCCGCCTCACTACCAAAACAGCAGCCAGCATGCTTCGTATGGGTGGGAATATTGATGAAGTCATCGATACGGTGGCTAAAACTCTACCCATTGATAAAGTAATTAACGCGGCTTACAGCACCTTCTCCATTTTGCAGGTGCAAAACAATGGTAAACTAAACCTAGTTGAATATGATAACCCTGGTGTCTTTATCGGCAACCAGAACACATTATTTAACCCCCGACATGAGGAAAGGACTGTGGCTGGCAAAAAAATATTAGAATACGAATTTGAAGTAGATGAACAGGACTGGCTGGTTCTGACCTCTGACGGAGTTCTCAATGCTGGAATCAGAGGGCATATGAACGTACGCTGGGGTTGGGATCGCATGGGTAGGTTTATTGAAGAATCCTATGCTGTGGAAAAACCCGCCTGCGAATGGGCCAATGAAATTACCCATCTTTGCAACACCCTTTATGGAGAAGAACCAGGGGACGATGCGACAGTGGTGGCTGTGAAGGTAAAACGCCCGGTTCATGTAACCTTGCTAATTGGCCCTCCCAAAAATAGTGAAGACGACCTTATGGTGGTTCGTAAGCTGATGGAAGCCCCCGGGGCCAAGGTGATTTGTGGTGGAACAACTAGTGAAATTGTGGCACGTGTACTGGGTAGAAAGGTCTTTGTGGATGTTTCCTCTGTGGAGGAAGGCATCCCCCCTGTGGGCATGCTGCCAGGTATTGACCTAATTACCGAAGGTGCCGTAACTCTAGTTCGAACCCTAGAACATATTAAAGCAAATACCAAACTAAAGGATTTAAAGGCCGGCAAGGATGGTGCCAGTCGGCTCACAGCTCTCTTAAGAAGTGCCGATATAATTCATATTATGGTGGGTAGAGCACAAAATGAAGCTCTGTACTGCAATGATGTTCCAGCCATTTATGCCTATAAACACCACGTCATTCGCGACTTAATCAATAGCTTAAGGCAACTGGGTAAAGATATAACAGAGGATTATTTTTAACAAAATGAAATAGGTCACTGGTTTATTAACAAAACCAGTGACCTATGACCTTATATCAACTTCTCCGCAATATCCCTTGCTATCCGCACACCACAGGCACCAGCTTGGGCCAAGCCACGGGTAATCCCCGCACCATCGCCACCGGCATAAAGTCCACTAATCTCTGTTTGAAACTTATCGTTCAGTTTAGGGCGAGAAGAGTAGAATTTAGCTTCCACTCCATATAACAAGGTGTGTTCAGATGCAATACCAGGAGTCACATTGTCTAAAGCTTGAATCATCTCGATAATACTTTTCATAGTATTGTAGGGCAGGACCAAGCTTAGGTTGCCAGGTACAGCTTCCTTGAGGGTTGGTTCCACAAACCCTTCCTGAATTCTTTTCTCGGTAGATCTACGCCCCTTTAGAATATCCCCAAAACGCTGAATCAACACACTTCCATTTGATAAATCATTGGCCAGACGAGAAATGGACTTGGCGTACTCAATTGGTTTATCAAAGGGATAGGAAAACTTATGAGATACCAATAAAGCAAAATTGGTATTACTGCTACCCAGTTTCTTGTCATTATAAGCGTG
This sequence comes from Desulfotomaculum defluvii, assembly GCF_054657375.1. NCBI lineage: Bacteria > Bacillati > Bacillota > Clostridia > Eubacteriales > Desulfotomaculaceae > Desulfotomaculum > Desulfotomaculum defluvii. The sequence continues at coordinate 1,181,151 of NZ_BAAHYV010000007.1, forward strand.
TCCGTTTGCTAACATAACTCCACTATGGTTTTCTATAACCACATGTCCCGATGGGTTACTACAGAAAGTTCTTACGGTGGTACCTGTAGAGGATCTGTAGATAAACTTACCTTCATATAGATTCTCATTAATTTCTTCCATGATGGTGTCCATAGTCTCTACACGAACCCCAACATCCACCTGGTTGTTGGTCATTTCCAAATCATGCTTCTTAAAAATACTGCCTAACCATTCTGAGCCGTCACGACCCGGTACAACAACAACGTTATTGGCATAAATTTCCTCTTTTGTTTTGGTTACAATTCCCTTAATATATTTACTATCAACCATTTTTTCAACTAGAATATCTTCAACTTCCGTCTCAAATTCCATATCGATATTTAGTTTTAAAGTCTCGAAGATACTCTTCAAAATTTCCAAGTTTTGTTCAGTACCTAGGTGACGGACCTCTGCCCGCAGTAATTTTAATCCAGCACCCAGACCAAGTTTTTCAATATTTTTAACCGCAGGGGTTGTGGGATCAGAAATCACCGTAGTTGCACCATGCTTAAGGTTAATTTCATCTACATATTTAATAAGGTCAAGAACGTTTGAGGGTGCTAGGTAATCAGTCATCCAACCGCCAAACTCCGTAGTAATATTAAACTTTCCATCAGAATAGGCACCGGCCCCACCAAAACCATTGGTTACTGCACAGGCAGGCATACATCCTGCATGCTCTTTTTTAACGGTTGGTGGTGGACATTTAACCAGTTTCTTTTCGAGGATAGGGCAATGTCGCTTATAAATATTGCGACCTTTTTCTATTAATAAAACCTTTAGTTGAGGGGCCTTTAGCATCAGTTCATAACAGGTAAATATACCAGCTGGACCAGCACCCACAACAATTACATCGTATTTTCTCATAAAGGGTATCACTCCCCACTTCTTATAATTCACAAAATGTAAATAAGCAAACATATTCATTTTGAACCATTTTACCTAGAATTGCAATATATAATTTCTACCAAATGATAAATGCAGGGCCTCTACCCTGCATTTATTATTTAACCATGTATTAAGCTTGGTAAACACCTGGTACATATCCATGTACTTTCCCCTGCATGTTGCACCGGTATCAGATAACCTTTCTCGTCTGATCTACCGCAGTTCTTACAGTGTACTGCACGGGCTGGTTTATCGGTGGGAATGTTCTCCACAGTTTCCCCTTGCATTTCTACAGCTAATTCAGCAACATCCCCAGACAGTTCCTGAGCAATCTCATCGAAATCTATCTGAAACCCGGGGCAGTGTTTCGGACAAGCTTCATTAGGCTGGCAAACGTGTCCTTCCTCCATTGTCGGCAAGGCTAAACCCTTAGCCCTAAAACCTACACACTGACCACACCAATCCATTAACTCCCTGCGTCTTTTCATCCATTTATCTCTATTCTCCATCATTATTACCACCCTTTCCAGTTATCTCTTGTAATAAGATTACTAAAAAAAGGCACCTCCAGGTATGATGCCAATCACTGGCCCGAGGTGATGTTTATCACTTTGATAAAGAGATAATTTATCGACACAAAAAATATTTCTTTTAACAAAGTTCTTGCCCAGTTATTTTTGATATGCTATAATAACACTTGCGATTAAGACTTGTCGAAGTGGCGGAATCGGCAGACGCGCACGTTTGAGGGGCGTGTGGGTAACACCGTGAGGGTTCAAGTCCCTCCTTCGACACCAGAAGCCTTTAAAAACGTGGGTTTGAGAAGTTGTCAAGCAATTCTCAAACCCATGTTTTTTTATGCAGACGTGAGTACCTTTTTGGGGTTCGCCAGCCTTACACGATTGCTCCTTTTGCTATTTGTCGAATCAAAATAGCGAAGGGAGTTTTTTATTTATGGCATGTGTAAAAAAGTCTAAGAAAAATGTTCCCTCAACATGGGAAGAAGCACTTCAGTTTTACCTTATGTGGAAAAAAGCCGAAGGGTTAAGGGAAATTACCTTGCAGGGGCATAAGGACGTTATTGGTCTTTTCTACAGACGTCACCCGGAAGCGTATAACACTAAGACCGTGAAAATATCCTTATATGCCTTCATGGGTGAGGATATTAAGACCGCAACCTATAATATTCGCCGGAATTATCTAAAACAATTCTTTGATTGGTGTGTAAGGGAAGGGGTATACGATGATAACCCGATGAGTGATTTAAAAAAGCGCACGGACGAAGGACGGGTTGTTAACTTGGATGCCGAAACGCTTGGGAGATTACTTACTTTACCTGATTGCAAAACCTATGCAGGGTTAAGGGACTATGCTTTGTTCTTACTAACACTTGACACTGGTATTCGCCCCAAGGAAGCTTTTTCGCTTGAAATTGCAGACGTTAATATAAGGGCTTCGGAAGTATACGTTCGTTCCGATGTTGCTGAATAAAAGCAATATGGGTACGCCCCTACACAAAAACAACTATAGATCCAGATTTTGATGACAAGCTCAAAAACATCCTTAATAGACATTTCAACCCGAAGGCACCTAATGCTGTCTGGGTTACGGATATAACCTATAGTACGCCCAGATAACTGAGTTCCTGTTTGGAACAAGTTACTTGAGCATGTTTGGAATGCATGTCTAGTTTTTTTTTACAGGCATGCCCTTCTTCTGCTGTGAGAAGAGGTGAGCCGAAACGGCGGTGACTTGCCGGCACTGGCAAGGTGACGAAGTCCGTGGGTAATGGGGCTTGCGGCGAAGCGGTTACGCCAAGATGAGTCTCTAGGCTGAGCATGGGGCGGTTGAGGAACACGAACCTATTAACGCATCTGAGGGTTGAAATGTCACCCCTGCCTACACCGCTTAACAGGCAAGTCGCAGATTGATGTCCGTTAGTCGTACTGATGAACATCACAAATGTCAGTTGGATATGTATGCCGGCTACAGGGAACCACGAAATGTGCACAGCTAGAGCGTGGTGTCTGCGACGACTTGCAGTAAGCAAGGATAAAGACTGCGATAGGCAGCCTCACCGTGTGACGTCAATATTGGAATGTCCTGCTAGATCGGACGACGGCTTTTTATAAAGATCTTACTATATTAATAACCCCCAGATAGTATCTAGGGGTTTATATAGCATAAGGTTTTCCTACTCTCAATATTTTAGTTTTCATGCCTTATGTTATAAATATTAATCGATAGAAATTTTTAAGCATGTGCTTCGGTTATTGTCTGTGAAAACTGGAATGTTTCCTGTAATTGTTCCTGTTCAGGCTTATATGGACGATACCAGTCTTTTTTTAGGGCTAATTCACTTGTACTTTGTTGTCCATTTAATACTTGAGTTACATAACTACTAAAAAGATTCTTTAACTCTGGAGTTGACGATTCAAGTGTTGCATTAAGATAACCCTGTGCTGCTGCTTTAGCTCCAGCTAGCATATCGTTTGCAATTATTTCATTGGAAATACCATGTTCAGCGTCACCGCCCATAAGTCCACCAAACAATGAAGGCATATTAATGTACCCCCTCAGTCCTAATTATTTCATTCTCGACAATAAACTGCTGTAAACCCCTAACCCTTGCATCCATTGCTTGCATACCGTTTACGGCTTCTCTCCGTAGATCATCATCAGTAATTAAGGGAAGCGTAGCCTTACTTTTAGCCAAAGCGTTACTTTCCATTTGAAGCATTTCTCTAAGTTGAATAACTTCACTTGGTGTTAGTTGTCTCAAGTTTTTTCCTCCTAATTGAGTCTTTATTTTATTCTTCCACAATCCATATTTTTTATTTATAGGAATAAAGTATTTTAAACGTCAAATTCAACGTCCTCCACTGCCTTCTTCAATTCCTTCATACTTGGCGTAACATACCGCCTAGAAGTTTCAATATTGCTATGCCCCGCCAAGTCCGCAACAACTTCCAACTTCCCGGTCTTGTCGGCAATCTGTTTACAAAAGGTATGACGGCACATATGCGGGGTAACTTCGAAACCTACGGTCTTGGATATGCGTTCAAACAAGTGTTGAACCGCCCGATCGGTCAGCTTGGGGGAACGTTTGGACGTAAAAAGGTAATCGGTTTCGGCGTCTTTCCGTTGCTCTAAATATTCATTGACGGCTTTGACGGTTGCCTTACCTAATGGAACCTTACGGAGCTTATCGCCCTTGCCGCTAAATACAGTCAATATACCGTTGCCAAGGTCAACGTCGGCGGTGCGTAGGTTTGCCAGTTCGGAAACGCGTAAGCCGCAATTCACCAAGATTGAAAGAATCGCCTTGTCGCGGGCTTTCTTTTCCTTACCTTCCCGGGGCGCGGTTTCGATTGCGTGGAATAGCTTGCTTACCTCGGGACGTGTAAGCCATTTAACTTCGTTTTGGGCTTGGATTGACTTAGTTTTGACGTCAGTTGGCGGTAGAAGGCGCGAACTCACCCGAAGTTTTCAAAAATTGTGCGTAATCTTTTATTACTACTCTACCTATTTCCCCGAGGGTGGCGAGGGTGGTGTGGGGGTCATGTTTGCCAAGCCATTCGACGAACTTGTTTAGGTCAATGCGGTAGTTGGTAATGGTAAGGTTGCTCTTGCCTTGGGATAGGAGTTCGTCAAGGAACTTGTTAATCGCTTCTTGGAATGTTATGGTATCGTTAGTTAATTATTATCCTTATGCGACGTATTATTTAACCTCTCGGGGCTTTGCCCAATCCTTAAAGGAACTAGAACCTAGTCATTATGGAACGCAAATGTCCCCTACTGGAACGTAAATGTACCTCAAACAATAACCTTCTATATCTCCCTTATTATTAATAGTTTTATTGTTAGGAAACCGTTCCGTAGAATACTAACATAATGTTAACTTTCAAAAGTGAAAATTCGTCGGGGTGGACAGATTCGGACGCCCTACCGCTTGTTTATTGTCAAGTCATAATACTTGACACATTATATTCCAAGGGTTAACGTTTCCACCGAGTCAACAACAACTAATTCCCTTATGTCCGATTGACCTTTAGGTGTCAATTATTGGACACCTAAGTTTTACTATAGGGCGTTGCAAGGTTGGGACAACATATCCAACGTTTGAGGGGCGTGTGGGTAACACCGTGCGGGTTCAAGTCCCGCCTTCGACACCACCATTATCCGCACAAATGTTTAGCTTTAGTTAAGTATCAATTTTATCAGGAAAAACCCTAAAATCATGGACATATGCGTCCATGATTTTCTTTTTTTCAGGTCATTTAACTGATCAAACATGACACCTTGTAAGGTGGATAAATATTCTAACACCTGTTCCTGTAATTACTGCGCCGGTGATAGCGTCCTTATTCTCGCTGGTCACCTGCGTGCTGCCTACCACACGTTATAGCTGGTGACAGTGACTACCACCATTACCGAAACCGGCAGCATAGTCAATACCATACACAGCACAAGAAACATATTTAGCAATCGTTTGTTCATAGAGTCTGTTCTTCCTTAAATAAAGTTGGTTTTCCTTGTTCCAGAAGTGTCTGTAACCTTTGGGTTTCTTCTTTGGTGGCAGAGCGAATATGGTTTTTCTCACAGGAGGGGCATTCCTCTACCTCTCCTGCCCGGTAGAACAGAAAGCCGCAGTCCTCGCAGGCGTAAGTCATGCAGTCCCCTTCTTTCCACAGATATAGCGTTTTTCTTCAAATTCCAAGCAGTTGCCTTTTCTTTGCGTCAAACTCCTGCTGAGAAATGATTCCTTCTTCCATAAGTGTTTTGTATTTTTTGATTTCCTCGATGGCATCGGCGGGAGGTGCAGTGGTTGTATGTACCGCCTGTGCCCCCACTGCACCAAGACCAATGGACTGCTCCGGTGCTTCCAGAAAGGCCACCGTCTTGAATGCAGCCACCAGCTTTTCAAGTTCCTCAATGCTGCGCTGATACGAGCGGATGTAGTCGTTCACATCCGGGCGGTTATTATCAAATCGGGGGCCGTCCGTATCATGAATACCGCATTTTCTTGCCTTTTCCTCAAAGCTCCAGTCAATGTTCCAATCCGGCACGGTATCGTAGATACCGTTTTGGTCAGAGACCGTAAGCTCGCTGATGGTCAGATAATCGGGCGCATTCATGGGGATATAGCTTTCTGTTACTTCCTCAAAGCGCCCTTCCCAGTTCTGGGTGATGTGCATGGAGCCGTCCTCGTAAAGGACAGCCTGAATATCCATGGTATGCACCTGATTCGCTGCAAAAGCGGGGAGAGGGAGGGCAAATAGCAGGACAAAGCACAGAATTAGGCCGCTCACTCTTTTACGCATAAAGCACCTCATTTCATGCTTGGCATATCCGCCTTGGCCGCCTGCTCCTCCAGATAGTCTCTTTGCCTAAAGCCTAACATCCCGGCAATAAAGGAGACCGGGAACATTCGGATTTCACGGTTGAGCTTCGTCACGCTGTCGTTGTAAATCAGGCGGCTGGTGCGCACCATGTTTTCAAAGGTTTGCACCGCGTCCATGGCTTTGATATAAGTTTGGTTTGCCTTTAATTCGGGGTATTGCTCCGTCACCATGGCAATCCTGCCCAAGGCTTCGGAAATAATCCCTTCTTGGCGCAGCACATCATCCGGTGTGGATTTTGCCGTAATTACACTTCTTCTTGATTTGATTGTTTCAATCAGCGTTTCGCTTTCGTGCTTGGCATAGCCCTTTGTCAAATCCAAAAGAGCCGTCAGGGCATCAAAACGACTCGAAAGCTGCACCCCGATCTGACTCATGGCATTGCTGATATTCTCATCCAGCACTACCAGTTTGCGCTGCGTAGAAATTATCCATAGAACAATGACCGCAACAATTGCGGCAATTGCGATGAAGGTTGGCAGCATATTCGTTTCCTCCTTGTTTATTTTTTAATGGACAGACAGATCACAATTTTGTCTGTCCATTTTGCAGCATGTATACCCGGCAGGTAAAGGGAGCTCTTGCCCCGCCGCTGGTACAAAGGGTATTACTTTAATGAGATGCTCTTAATAATAGGTCAGATGAGACTCAAGGAAGGTGTTTGCCCCTGTGTCATGGTTTTGCGCCGCTTTGATAATGACTATGATGCTGATCCCGTATAGGCCACGCCGGGCTGGATGACTGCCTGACCTGCCACGTTGTCCCAATACATATTGAACTGTGATGCTGTGCCGGAGAGTTTTTGTGCAAACTCACGCAACTGGAGGTAATTGGTATCACCGGCAATCAGTCGGGCGTCTGAAAATGCAAGGATCTTGCCATTCAGCTTGAACTTCGTGCTGCTCTGCCTAACATTCGTTGTCTTTTGGAGCTTGGTTTCGGTAACCGCACCGCTGTATGACTTTCCGGGCTCAATCACGACATACTGTCCGTCCCAGCCCACGTCGAATTGTTAAGCGGTGCCGTTTAACATTGCAGCGATTGCGCGAAGCTGCAAGTAATTGGTGCTATTTATGGTGTACGCCGCTGTCACGGATACGGGCTTGCTGTTCATAACAAAACTCGTCTTGCTTGGCGTGGCGGTGACTGTGGGCGCGGCTGGTGTGACCGGCACCGGGGTAGGTTTCGTTGAGAATTGCACGTTCGGGATTTGGTCTTCTCTTAAAACGGTAAACGTCCACTCGGCATGACTGGGGGCGTTCATGTTCGTTTCTGTCCACAGGATAACGGGGGTTCCGATGTCGCTTTTTTCATTTGAGGCGTTCATTACCAGCTTAGTGGCAGCGGGAGGTCGCAGGCTACACCGTTCGTAGCTTGAGTTTAAGCCAGCGGTGTTTTCATTGTAGGCGTTCCAAAGATACGGACTGCTCACAGCCTTTACCCGTGTTCCGTCCGTTATGGGATCGGCGATGCCCAGATATCTTCCGTCCTTCATTCTGGCGGTTATTTGATTGTTTCCCTTGTTTTCCACGTAGAATTCCCTTGTTCCCTCTGTGGACGGGTTCCAACGATTCAATTCCGCATTGCCCGAGGCATCTATGTTTAGCGTGCGCTGGTTGTTGCCGTTGAACACTTCCAGACAGTACCAACCGGTGGCAGGTGCTTTTGCGATGCCTGCGGAGGGGTTGCCTGCGGGGATAAACCGGAACTCGCTATGTTCAGGCCCGTCAGGGACAGGGTGGCTCGGACAAACCCATTTGTCTATATGGTTCCATAAAATAATCGCGGTTCCATCCGTCTTTTTTTGACCGGAGGCGTTCAATAACATATCTTGATTATCAACTGGGCGTAGGCTGCAAATATCCTTGCTGGGTTTATTTTCGCCGCAAAGCCGCCAGCTCAGCAAAGGGTTATCCGGGTCATTTGCCAACACCTTTACCCGAGCACCGTTCGATATGCTGGATATGCCCAAACGCTTGCCGTCCACCGTCTCCAAAGCATATGCGTTACCACGCCCGCGCAGAAGCCACTTTGTGTTTCCTTCCGGGGTGTTGGTTTTGTCGCGCAGTTCCGCGTTGCCGTTTGCGTCAAGGTTGAGATAGTTGCCCATGCACCGAAGATAGTACCAGCCGTTTTTCGGTGTGGGGTTGTTGGGATGGGATGCATATGCAGTCATCGGCAGCATGGTCAGAGCCATGCAAAAGGTGAGCAGTATGCCCATAAATCGTTTTTTCAAAATGTTGTTCCTCCTTTAGAAATTTTGTTTCACAGACTCAAGCTATCAGAAATTCCCCCGAAAAAACCGTCCGCTGCATGAAACATGATTTTTTCGACATGAAACATGGTGTTGGATATTCGATTTTTATGGTAAATTTATCATGGAGAAATAGAATAATAAAGAAATGGAGGGATGCTTGTGCTGCAGATTGCGGTCTGTGATGACAATATTGACGAGCTATCCAATATGGTACAGCTTATAGACCTGTACCGAACTTCTAATCATCTAAACTGCGAATACGCCGTCTTTCCAAACGGATTTGATTTGGTTTCGGCCTTAGAAAAAGGAAAGCGGTTTGATATATACTGTCTGGATATCATTATGCCGGGCTTTATGGGCATTGATGTCGCAAAGGAAATCCGTGTTTTTGACAAAACCGCGCCGATTTTGTTCTTTACCTCATCACCTGAGTTTGCTTTGGAAAGCTATTCGGTGAAAGCAATTAACTATGTATTAAAGCCTATATCGAAGGAGAAATTATTCTTCACCTTTGACGAAATGCTGGAGCAGATAAAAGTGGAAAGAAATGAGGATGCGATTATCGTAAAGAGTAATGAAGGAATTCAAAAAATACTGATCTCCAATTTGGTTTTTGCCGAGGTCATCGGCAGAAATGTGTTGTATCACCTGCGCTCCGGTAAGGTAATCGAATGCACAGAACCCTTTTCCTCCGTCTGCGATAATCTGCTGAACTATGGGCGTTTCATCAAAACCCACCGCTCCTACATTGTGAATATGCAGTATGTGGATACCATTGAAAATCATCGGGTGACTTTACAGACCCTTTCGTCTGTTCCTGTTGCACAGGGCAAGGCACGGGAGATCAAACAGCAGTATCTGGCTTATCAAATGGAGGGAGAATAAGTGAAATGATAGAAACTCTCATTGAATTCTCTCGTTATTGGTTTGCCCTGTTATTCGGTGCGGCGGTTGCGGTCAGTTTCGCTGGAATGGTGCGTACACGGAAAAATTATCTGGCTTTCGGATGCTTTACCGTCGTTTTATTTATTGTGCAACTAGTCTGCTTGCGAATTTGGGGCATGGACATGACTATAAAAATATATCCGCTGCTTTCCCATTTGCCGGTTGCTATTTTTATCATCGTGTACTTAAAGCGCCCGTGGCTGATTTCAGTAACCAGCGTGTTTGTCTCCTTCTTGTGCTGCCAGCCTCCCCGTTGGATCGGCAGTGTCGCAGGCGCCGCTTTTGACAGTGCTTCCATAAACCATGTCAGCTATATTGCGGCTGTGTTTCTGATGTACTATTTCCTGCAAAAATATGTGGTGAAATCTGTTCGGCATCTGATGGAACGCTCCGTTAAATCCTGCCTGCTGTTTGGCGCCATGCCGGCTTTTTACTATCTGTTCGACTATACCGCCACTGTTTACACCGATTTTATGTATAGTGGAACACGCGCGGCTGTACAGTTCATGCCCTTCGTGACATCGGCATTCTATTTTGTGTTTGTCCTCCTTTACTATGCCGAAACGCAAAAACAGGCAAGTATCCAAAGAGAGCGGGATATGCTGGATACGCAGTTCCGGCAGGCACAAACAGAATTTGCTTCTCTGCGGCAGATGCAGCAGAATGCCGTGGCCTATCGGCACGATATGCGCCACCATTTCGCTCTTTTACAGGGTCTGGCATCCGAGGAACGCATAGAGGAGATCAAAGAGTATCTACGGACTGCCCAGTCCGACATGGACGCCATCACTCCCATGCGTTTTTGCGAAAATGAAACCGTCAATCTGATTTTGTCCGCTTTCGCCTCCAAAGCAAAACAATCGGAAATCCTATTGACGGTAGAAGCGAAGCTGCCTGACTCGCTTCAGTTTAGCGACACCGAGCTTTGTTCACTATTGTCAAATGCTTTGGAAAACTCCATACATGCCTGTGAAAATATAGCCGACAGCAATGAACGCTATATCAAGCTGCGTGTGTATTCCAAGAATAATAAGCTGTGCATTGACATCCGCAACAGCTATCAGACAGAACCGATATTCCATCAGGGCATTCCTGTATCAAAAGAACAGGGGCATGGTTTTGGCACAAAAAGCATGGCTCATATCGTGGAAAAGCATGGCGGTGTATGCCAGTTTTCGGTCAAGGATGGCTGGTTTATATTTCAGGCCACTACATAAAAGACTTTTTTTCATTGTTTCTCTGCCCTGGCGATAGCCCTGATAGAGCTTTTTGAATTAATGGTAAATTATGTATTATTTATATCTATAGCCGTTAATACTATTAGCAGCACACTACTTCGTCCGCATACGACCGACCAAATTGGATGTGTAGGGTTGAAGGTTTCAAAAATACCCGGGCGTTGTCCGATATTTTTGCAAAATCAGGTTTATGCAGAGGGTTCAAGTCCCTCCTTCGACACCACTTGAAATGAAGCGTGGGACATTGTCCCACGCTTTATGTTTTCTTGGAGAAAATTCAGGTAGAACACAACTTCCACGTTACCCTGGGAATCTAACGACATTCTCCTTATATAGGTTTTAGTGGTACTTACTATTCAATATTTATAGAAACCAGTCTCAAAAAGCAATGAAGGTTATGTAAAGTTATGGTTAAAAAAGTTAATGTATTCTAAGTTGATTATATCATTAACTTGTAATATAATGAGTTATCATATTCATAAATTTAAATATATATGGTGGTGAGATATGGAAAAGTTAGTCAATCTTTATAAGGCTTTGGGGGATGCCCATCGGCTGAACATTCTTCAAATGCTGTCGGGACAGGAATTGAGTGTTTGCGAAATCATGCAAGGCCTCAGCCTCTCCCAGCCAGCGGTGTCGCACCATTTAAAAATTTTACGTCAAGCGGACTTAATAGAAAACACCAAACACGGCAAACTAGTGCTGTACACTCTGAAAACCTGTGGCTTGCAACAGATTTATCCACTGGTGGATCAGCATTTAGGAGAATTACTGCAAGCTACGACCTCTGACATCAAACCTTCGGCCTTACGAGAGACCCCTAATTATTGTGACCTGATGGGTCAGAAAAAATCTGTCTGTGAAGAAGATTACTAAGGAGGATTATGACAACATGGCAGAAAAAAGACTATCTACCCTAGACCGATTTTTAACCCTGTGGATTTTTCTGGCGATGGCCATTGGGGTGGGTCTGGGTTATGTGTTTCCCGGCATTGCCGACTGGTTAAACAGTATGTCCATTGGCACCACTTCCATTCCTATTGCTGTTGGCCTTATTGTGATGATGTACCCACCCCTAGCCAAAGTAAAATATGAAGAAATGGGTAAAGCCTTTAAAAATGGTAAAGTTATGGGGCTTTCACTGGTACAAAACTGGATTATTGGCCCTACCCTAATGTTTGTCCTAGCCATTGCCTTCCTGCGGGATTATCCTGATTATATGATTGGACTTATTCTAATTGGTCTAGCCCGCTGCATTGCAATGGTCATTGTTTGGAACGATTTAGCCAAAGGGGATAATGAGTACGCTGCTGCATTGGTGGCGGTAAACTCCATTTTCCAAATGGTCTTTTACTCCATCTACGCTTATTTCTTTATCACCCTGGTGCCTGGCTGGCTGGGTATGGAAGCCATTGAAGTGCATGTTTCGATGGCCGAGGTGGCCAAAAGTGTACTAATTTACCTGGGCATTCCCTTTGCCGGTGGTATGTTAACCAGGGCGTTACTAGTTCCCCGCAAGGGAAAAGAGTGGTATGAGAAAGAATTCATTCCCCGTATTAGCCCGCTGGCCCTGATTGCCCTGCTATTCACCATCGTGATTATGTTCTCCTTAAAGGGTAAATATATTGTGGAACTGCCGATGGATGTGGTACGGATTTCGATTCCGCTCTTAATTTACTTTAGCATCATGTTCTTCCTGTCCTTCTTCATGAGCAAGCACAGCGGAGTCAACTACGGCCAAAGCACCACCCTGGCCTTCACCGCTGCCAGCAACAACTTTGAGCTAGCCATTGCGGTGGCTGTGGCCATCTTCGGCATCGAGTCCGGTGCGGCCTTTGCAGCAGTCATTGGACCCCTGATTGAAGTGCCTGTGATGATTGCTCTGGTAAATGTAGCTTTGGGCTTTAAGAAAAAATACTTTACTGCCAGTGGCGCGGTAAAATAACACCTCCTTAAAATAGCAACCCGGAAAAGAACTTTACTTTGTTCTCTTCCGGGTTTTCATTTCAATCGCCCTAGCAATCACCGATTGCATCGCAGGCTTGCATCAATTGAATATTTATCCTTGCCCCTTGTAATATTCCCACAGAGACGCAGCATACTTCCCGTTGGCAGAGTCTGGAATATAATTGAAGGATGAGAATCAATCTCTGGGCTTTCGGATCACAACAGCCCATATGCTGTTACACCTCCTAGTATATAATTGCAGGGGCTATCTCAGTCTTTGTCTCACAGGCATCGGTCCTCAAGTATTTTGGGGCCGGAGCCAATAAAATTTTGTCCTATGGCGTAGCCTCGGTTTCTGGTACGGTGTTAGCCGTTTGCTCTTGCACCGTGCTACCGCTCTTTGCAGGCATATACACCCGTGGTGCTGGTATTGGTCCGGCCACAGCCTTTCTTTACTCTGGCCCAGCCATAAACATCTTAGCAATTATTCTAAGCGCCAGAGTTTTAGGTGCCGATATCGGCATAGCCCGGGCAGTGGGCGCAGTGATATTTTCCATCATCATCGGCTTACTTATGCATCTCATTTTTCTTAAGGAAGAACGAGAAAAGGTGGCCGCAGCTCTCACCTTACCACCCCCGCCGGAAGATAAGCGATCCCTGGGGCAATATGCCATATACTTTGCTTTAATGGTCTTCATTCTAATTTTTGCCGCTTGGGGAAAGCCGCCGGAGCCAGTGGGCTTTTTCAATGCTGTTTATGAGATACACTGGTATTTGACCATCTTTTTCCTCATCCTACTAGCGATCTTGTTAAAACTTTGGTTCGATCGCAGTGAAATTACCGGTTGGCTCGATTCCACCTGGGACTTTGCTAAGAAAATCTTCCCCTTGCTACTAGGTGGTGTACTGGTGGCTGGCTTTTTAATGGGTCGCCCTGGTCTGGATGCCGGAATTATCCCCGGGCAGTATGTAGCTCAATTGGTGGGTGGCAACTCCCTGGGCGCTAATCTACTGGCTTCGGTCTTTGGTGCCTTTATGTACTTTGCTACCCTGACGGAAGTTCCCATCCTACAAGGGCTTTTAGGTAGCGGTATGGGCAAAGGCCCCGCCCTCTCCCTACTCCTGGCTGGTCCTGCCTTAAGCCTACCCAGCATGATTGTCATTCACAAAATTATGGGCACTAAAAAGACAGCGGTTTATGTAACGCTAGTGGTCATCATGTCCACTCTAGCAGGTATGATTTTTGGTACATTCTGGGGCTAACAATTTGTCATTGTCACCAACGTATTGCCCTATAACGAAGAAATGAAGGAGCTTTTTAATCTACTAGGATGATTGACCCATATTGCTCCTCTTATTAAAGCAATAAAACCGCAACAGCTGTCAATAGAGCGATAGTCGCAGCAGGTGGATCAATGTGGGTAGTACCTTCATTCAAGGTTTTACCAAAAAAATCTCCTAGTAAGGCTCCTAGTATACCAAATAGCCCCCCAATCCATATATTACCAACAGCTGCTGCAGCAACCGCAGCTGGTAATACAATATGGTGAGTTACAGGACCCGTACCCATAAATTGCACAAGAATAAGGGAAACTGCTGCAAGCCCAAAACCAATTACTGTATTTTTAAAAACAACAGCTGCATAAGCAGATATTAGCCCTGCACCTAGCCCTAACAAGATTAAAGTAAAAGCCGTTTTGCTGTCTGGTAATTTGTAACTGCTTATTATTTTCTTATTGCCAAAAATCAAAGCTGCAGCAACTTGTTGTATAACAACGGTTAATGCAACAGTATCTGTTGGTGTATTAATATTATTTAAAAAGCTTGCAATTATATAACCTAGAGCGCCAAATATTCCGCCTACAAGTAAAACAGCTCCATCGTTTAGCTTAATTAAAGGAGTTATGATATCTTTACCTGATTCTAAGCCTCGTTTAGCAGCAAAAGCCGAAGCACAGACAGCACCGGAAAAAGCCACATGGGGACCTATAAATGGCCCAAATGCCAGATCATTCAGTCCCGCAATAACAAAAAAACCAGCAAATATGAATGCAGCTAAGGCACCTACTGCGGTTCCAAACATACCTCCACCAAAAGCTACCGCAATATTAATTAATGTTAACATACAATTCTCCCCTCGTCATATATTTGGAATCCTAATATGAACGGTAATATAAACCGTTATATTTTTATATCAAGTGTGCTCTTTGAGTGAGACACCCCTTACTGGAATGAGTAGTGTTTACTACGTTATCTATATAGCTCGTGTTGAGTTCGGCTACATTATTTTTTGTTTATGTAAGTTGTTCATTTTGAAAGGTAAACAGCAAAATGTAACTTAGAGTGAAATCCTCTTGATGGACACTCGGTTAAAATATAAAATATGTCTTTCAAAGGGGGGTGTTGGATAAAGTAAAAGTTTATTACTAACCCAATGTCTAATTTAGCGAGGGAAGACTATTAATATTAAAAAGCAGAATATAGTTATTAAGGCATCATTCAGAGATAATGCCTATCTAGAAAAGAGTTTCATAGTTATTTTCATCAATCCAAAGCCAACAATGAACGCAGCCAGTATCTCCACATGGTAACTTATGTCCCTTTCTAATAGTCAGTAGTAGGGTTAAAGTGCTTTCTAAATTAAAGATGGGATCCTCACAAACTAATTTTAGCATTCCACACTCATCTACTTTTATACGTCACAACAAATTATGCGTCATAGCATGGTACTTTAAAATTAATTAACTTATCTTTTCAAGTTGGAGTTTGGAGACGTCTATTTTTGTCTTTTTATTGAATCTTAGACCCAAATTGTTGTATTGGCATGGGAAATTACCTTTGCGGAAGCCAGGGAAATAAATAGAAGCAACTGTAGCTGGAAAAATCCATGGCTACAAGTTGCTTCCTTGGTCAAGCAAATAAAAAATACCCGGCTGCTTCTGTATGGTGATTGTCTTAATACCATAGGCGTTCGATAAATCGCCTGCTTAGGGTCACCCACCATAAATAACGAGCCTTGTCTGGTCATCAGTTTGCGCCAATCCTTCTCGGTAGTGTCAGCACCTGCCAAATAGAGCATTATTTCCACCTGAATGGGGTCAGTATCTTGAAACTCATCCACTAGAAGGTGACTAAAGCGTTTCTGGAAATATTGCCGCACCTCGGCATTATCCCTCAGCAAGGCTGCAGCCAGCATTAGCAAATCCTGAAAGTTGAGCCAGGAGGACTCCCGCTTCCGCTGGTTATAGATTTCCACCGCAGGTAGCACAAAGTTTATTAGGTGTTCGTGCCTGTATTCACCCCAAGCCTTAAGGGTCGGTACGATACAATTTTCCCTAAAGGCTTTATACCTTTCCTTGGCTGTTAGAGCGTTTTCTTTAGTTGGCCAACGATTTTGAGTTACGTCATCCTCTTTATCCATCTTCTCAAGCAGCCTGAGAAAAGTAATATCATCATTACTAAGGAGGCATGATAACAGCTTAGGGCATCATCTCCGACAGGTGGCGGTGACTGATCTACACTGTAGAGCCAAGGTAGACGCTCTACATCTGAAAGAGGGGTTACACTTACATGAGTAGTTTTAGTATCAGAGATATCTAAAGTATTAATAAGCCCAGGGTCAAAGCCATATATAATATCCGTCTCCAAATACAGCAGCTTATCCTGGGACATTAGTGTTACAAGCCGTTGCTCCAGGGGATTAAGTCTAATAAAGGTGGGCAATAGGTAGACAGAGTCACCAGCGGGAATTTTATGTCCAGCAAGGAGGCTAACAGCAAGCTGCAGTAAACCGGGGCAATCTAAGTAGTTATTTTTCCCCAGATAGCTTTCATAAGTTCTAAGAAGCAGCAGCATATCTGCTTCCTTCTCCGGGCAAACAAAGGCTCCGGCAGGAATACTGCTGCTGGTTATGGCCATCTGCCCCAGGTCTTTGAAAATATCCTCCATAATGGAGGCGACCAAGGAGCCGTTTACCAGAGTGATATTGTTAGCGGCCATATGGACCCCTGCAACCCGCTGTGCCAAACCATTAATGGTTTCGATATACAGATTAACCCCCCCGCCGAACCTGGCCAAATCTTCACATAAACTATGTCCATGAGAATAGGATGGTACGATGAGTTATTTTTCCTGCAAAAGGTAGTTCTCACAGGCCTTTTTAACTGATAGTAGTAATTTGTTCAGGATAATTCACCCCCGTATTTAACGTTATCTTTCTTTAAAATCTACACCATATGGCTGACAGCAATGTGTAAGAGTTTGAAAATAATGTATCTATTTTTGGATAAGTTTTATATGTCTTGTGATATTTCCTACAAATCAAAGTTCATTGTTAAAAAAACAAGACCGCCTCTTGGGCGGATAGACGAGTATTTATTACATACCAAGGAGTAAATTAAATTCCTATATAAATGAGTAAAAGATTGCATTTAATTGACTATTATCACCTTTGGATGTGCGACACGGTTTAAGAGAAAGCCTCCTGGCCCCAAAACGTTGAGCAGGGGGATGTGGGTTGGGGTTGATGTACCAAAGGGGAATGGCAGCTATTAGGCCCACCCCAAAGTTAAACCCCAAATCTGGCCTATTACCTGTTGAATTTTTTGTAATTCCGCTTGCTTATGGCTATTAACAAAATTAATATATTCGATATTACTTCCAAGTATCTTAGGTTCATTCCTGGGATTGTTTTCTAAGTAATCTTTTTTAATTCTTATTTTCGTACCCATTGGTACAATCACTGTTGCTTTCTTTTCCCTTAGAAAAACCTCCCACTTATAATCTGTTCTAAGGTATGCATTTTTAAAGATTGCTTTCTGCCAGTTGTTATTAAGAAAAATCTCAACTTGACTGTTAAATATAATTTCATAATAGCATTGATTCTCTTCATTTAAGAAAACATGATATTCACAAGTTTTACCCATATATTTATACAAGTTCTTTTCTTGATGTAGGTTCATATTTACACCTCATTATCAATTCAATTTCATCAAATTAGAACTAAAGAAAAAGAATCTTTTAATCACGGAGAAAAGATTTTACTTGTTTAACTGTTTTTCCGATTTCTTCTTTAATAACTAAATCAAAAAGGGAATCGAACTGAGTTTCTTCTTTATTAATCATTACTGTGTTTATACCATGCTCTTTGGCTAGGCAAGGTAATTTGTTAGCAGGAGAAACTTCTAATGATGTCCCAGCAACAATTAATAAATCTGTATATTTTTTAACCTCTTCCACAGCCTCTTCGAAATTATTTACAAGATCACCAAATAATACCATATCCGGACGAAGAATAGCTTGGCAAAATTTATTACCTACTTTATTTATGCATCTAGGTACATCTTCTTGTATTACTGTATCCAAGTCATATTGTTTTTGGCAAACGGGACAAACTACCTTATTTATATTTCCGTGCAACTCAATAATTTTGGAATTTCCGGCCTTTGTATGTAATCCGTCAACATTCTGAGTAATAATTAATATTTCTTTCCCTTGTTGCTCTAACTCAGCAAAAAACTGATGCCCCACATTGGGCTCAAAATAACGAATGGATTCAAGTAGTGTATTATTACTTTTAATTGGTAGAAAGTCATCCAATACCAAATACAATAATTCTTTAAAGGAGTTCCAAAAATCTTCTTGACTAGTTGTTAATTGATAATTGGTCTTTTGACTTAATAAAAGTTTATCCCTCATCCAAATACTTTCCTTACTAGATCTGAAATCTGGGATTAAGGACTCTGTACTCATTCCAGCCCCACTCAAAACCACAATTTTTTTAGCCTTTTTTATATAATCGCTTAATTTCTTGTAATTTATTATTTGCTCATTATTTTCTTCCATGACCTTTACTTTTTTTGTATCTACTATTTCTCTTTTTCTCATAACATTACTAAACCTGGATAACCTGGCAGCTTTGATTCTCTTTGGTATATTTTGTATTAGACATTTAGAATAAACAGTATGAGGTTGGTCTTGTTCTGTTAGTACTGAAATTGCCCATTGAGGGTCATCAAGTGAAGCCAAACCATTCTTTGTTGTCAACATACGTATTGTTAAAATCCCCCTCTGTTCTCCGTCAGCAATGATGTTGGTACTACCATGTTCTTTGATTAATCTCCAGGCTTCTCTAAAAGAGTAGCCGATTGTTTGGCTAGTTGCCAAATCTTTAAGCATTAATCCCACTATTTCGTGCATTTCAGATGTATGCCAAACAGCAAGAGTATTTATTAATTCATACCGGTTTTTTGTCGTTGTGTCAGCTACTGCACTCAATTCTTTCGGACCTTTTCCAATGTCCCAATCTTCTATTTTGCCACCTTTATGAGATTCAACCAAAATTTATATCACCTTCCTGTCAACACCATATGGTACGTGCCCTGTTGGAACAATTCCACATGCCCTTTCACAATGAGTTCTTTGATCATCAAAAAAGATATGTGGTTTGAATCTTTCAAGTATGGGAGAATTATCGAGCCCGCTTAGGAAATTGAATAGTGCCCTAGAGGATATAGCCACCACCAGTTTATTGTCTAGAGAAGGCCTCATTATTTCGCACCTCCATATGAACACCAATTTTTAATACTACTTTTAAGACCTTGCCCAAATAGATTACAAATATAGCCTCCTAATTTTTGATTTGTCAATTTTACCTCCACTTTGTTTCAAGAGCATAACAATATCCTGATACTCCTCTCGTTTTGCATAGTACATCGCTGTATGACCATCTATATCCATTGCATTAACATTAGCCCTGTTATCAATTAAAACTCTCATAATATTACAGAAACCGTTTTCAGCGGCAGTTAATAACGCTGTAATATTATGAGTTCCTCGCATATTAACATCGGCACCAGCTTTTAATAAAAGATTAACAATTTCCAAATTACCAACACCCGCGGCAACATTAAGTGGAAAACTTCCGTCGGTAAAGCGTGTATTCACGTCTGCACCAGATTTTATTAGTAGTTTAGTTACTTCATGATAGCCATGTATAATAGGCAAGATTAAAAGTTGACTACTACCGTTAATATCTGCCCCATTCTCAAGCAGAAACTTAACTGCTTCTAGTTGGCCATCACCTGCTGCAGAAGTAAGCGCACTTACCCCAGCTTTGCTATGGTAATTTATCTCTGCACCTGCCTCAAGTAATAAACTAATAGCCTCGATATTACTAGACTTTGCTGCATAACAAAGGGCTGTATTGCCACCCAATAAGTCCTCTTGATAAATATTTGCACCTGCCTGTAACAACATTGTCATCATATCTAATCGTCCCTTTGAAGCAGCAGTCATGAGGGCTGTTATGCCATTAACATTTGGTATATTTACATCTGCGCCAGCCTCGATGAGTAGAGTCGTTGTATCTATATCACCTTTGTAAACACTTAGATAAATGAAAGATTGTTTTATTCCGTTATTACTTATAAATAAATCATTCGGGTTTACCCCCGAGTTAAGTAATACTTTAACTACACTGGCGTGACAATTATATACTGCTTTGTAAAGTGACTTCCTTCCTAATTCATTTTCCAACACATTTATACCTGAAGGAAGAAAGGCTTGAACCACTTCAGCATGACTCTTTTCTGCTGCAGTAATTAAAGTTTCTTGTCTTTTAACACATACAGTTGTCTTCCTCAGTTCAGCAATTGTTTCCAATAATTTCTGGTTTCCAAATGGTGTTTTTTGATTAGTTGAATTGCCTTCCTGCAAACCGGTACCTCCTTTCAAAAACATACTATATTAGAGGTGATAATTAAGAATCATTTACCCGCAGACAACTAACGTTTTTCTAAGCTTAAAAATTTCTGGTCTACACTAGTCCCGAAAAGGTTTCCACTCACCACAGGAGGAACTCCCCCACATTACCATACTACGAAAACTGCCATCAGGACCGTTACAAATACCTTCTGATTCAATTACTTCAAAACTGCAGGCCCAGGAATCTATTTTCCTTTTTCCACACCAGTATCTACAAGATGCACAAACCTGCATTTCTCGACTCCATGTTCCCATTGATACTTCCTCCCTTAATTTAAATTTCTCTAAAAGGGATACAGGACATGGCACACAACTGTAACACCTTATATAATTTTCAAAGATCATTTTTCTTAATTATAAAAATCACCACCGACAACAATATGTGGGTGGTGAAAAATTAATTTTAAAAAAGTTTTAAATGATTACTATTTTGCTAAAAGTTTGCATAAAGGGTTTTTGACTAACAAGAAAGCCCTCCAGAATCATTCTGAAAGACTAATATAAATAGAATAAATCCTCCTATCAAGCGCTTTTTATTATTAACTATAGATTAGTATCAACTAATGAATTAAATTAACCTAAACCCGTAATTATTTCACCTATTTTGTCCTGGTCTATCTTATTTCCAGGATACCCTCTCATAAAATTAACAGTACCTATAAATATTTTCCCCCTAAACTTACCAACGTAAACACTTAGTGTCCCAGAAGACCACTGTTCTTCAATTTTCATTAAATTAATCCCACTTTTAATGGTTGCCTCCACTATAGGTTTCCTTAACAAAAAAACATATTTTACTTGTGTATCAAGTAGAGGCTCAAGGATATACTCCCTGAAAATTTCACTCGTGTTTCTTAATTTTCCAAACTTATCAGAATGCCAAGCATATAGCTCCATATTAACGATATCATCTTTTCCAAGCTTACAATCAAGAACGCTTTCAAAGTATTTTACTCTTGGTTCCATAAATTTTGTTCCTGCATTATCGTTCTCGAAATCCATATAGATAAACTTTTTTGCCCAATCATCATAAACATTCTTATTGCCCTTAATTATCTCAGCATGAAGACTCTTTGCTACCTCACCCTCCGTCCAATGTTGAAAATCAATAATTGGACCAGGGTTTATGTTGATGTGAGCAATTTTCGCTGTTGAAAAATTTCCTATGTAAGGTTCTGGCATATATTCATCTAATCGTCTCGTTTCATCGTTTTTAGAAGAATAACTATGATAATAACTATTTAAGAAAGAATCTTCTGGTACATATTTTCCTTGGGTTAAAGCTTGATAATAATAGTTTCTCCATAATTCTAAGTACTTTAATAATTTCAAATTACACCCTCCCCTTATCCTCTCTCTACTTTTATACTACAATTTTCTAATCATATAGTTTTATAATATCCTTGCAAAACTTACAAATCTCTTCTCTTAAGGATTTCGGTTCTAGAATCTCAACGGTTTTTCCCCACTGGATAATCCAAGTTTTTAGTTCATCAAGCCCACATACCCTCATTGAAATTAGAACTGACCCATCCGGCAATTCATCTAGAATTTGTGAAGAATGATAAATATAATTCTTAACTCTAAATGACATAGAAGGGTGGAATTTTAACTTAACATCATATATTTGATTATCATTAATAACACCCCAACTATTAGCCATATATTCATTTAAATCAAAATCCTTTGGATACTGGAATTTGCACATTGATAAAGGAAAAATATTTTGTATCTGGTCAACCCTAAAAACCCGTAGCTTATTTCTTAGTAAGCAAAAGGCAATTAAGTACCAATTTTGCCTTTTACAAACTAACCCGTAGGGTTCAACTTCCCTTTCTGTTACCCCTTGTCTGTATGCGCCGAAATATGAAATCTTTAACCGATAACATTTCTTTAGAGCGGGAATTATTTTAGCGAAGATATCCCCTACTTTGTCTGGCTCAGTTAAAGCTTCTTCTACCATGTAAATTCGTTTCTGTAATGTTTCTATACCCTGTTCTTCCAGAGTAAATCTATTTTTAAACAACGAAGTAACTAGAATATCTTTAATCTCATTAATGTAACCAGTAAGGGCTGACCCCTTTTGCTGGAGTAAACTTAAAAAAATCACCGTAGCCTTTTCAGGACTTATACTTGGTAAGTGAACTTTATCAAAATAGTAATGGCTAACCCAATGTCTTTTGATTTTAACCTTCTTAATAAGAAGGGAATATCCCATCTTCTCACCAATAGTGTTTAAATCCCTATGGATTTGTGAATCCGAAACACCAAATTTGTTCATAAGTTCTTTTATTGTTACCCCACCGTAAGGGGTCTGTTTATTAATATAATCAACAATGAAGTTAAGCCTAAAGTTTTTTGTCACAACTTCGTCCGAATAATCTTCTACTCCAGACACCTCCCATTATCTACTGAATGTTCTCATTTTTCGACAATGATTTGGGATTACCTCTAT
The DNA here is from genome assembly GCF_054657375.1 of Desulfotomaculum defluvii. Lineage (NCBI taxonomy): Bacteria > Bacillati > Bacillota > Clostridia > Eubacteriales > Desulfotomaculaceae > Desulfotomaculum > Desulfotomaculum defluvii. Next base: position 1,204,089 of record NZ_BAAHYV010000007.1, read on the forward strand.
TTTCCTCCTCAATATTACCAGCAGATCTAGTAGGAAGATAACTAATATAATCTCCAATGCTCTTTTTTACCACTATGCCCAGGCGTCGTAATTCTACTAAATTCCTTCTTCTTTTTAGTTTCTTACATTGCCTGAGGGTTTTTGAGCTTTTTAGGATCAATTGGTGGATAACACATAACTGTATCCTAGTTCTTGGAAAAACAGTGTTAATAGCATCACTAAAGCCTGAAAGTCCCTCTTTATAGGCTATTAGAATGTCCATTCTGCAATCATTGGCAGGATTTTATCAGTAACTTTGCTAACCATTGTTGCAGAGACTTTCACGCCATAGATATCTCTCATGTGATCTTCAATATTCCGAATGGACGTGCCTTTAGCATACATGGCAAATCTTCTAATTCATTAGCCGTTTTTTCATACTTTTTGATAGAAAAATATTTATATTATCATTGTTATCTATCATTCTATCCCTTCCTTATCTTTTTTAAAAAAATGATACTTTTTCTGTGACCTCGCTAATTTACGGGTTTTTTATTTCTATTTTCATTTCAGACCAAGTCCCGCCTTCGACACCAGAGCAAAAGCCTTTGTGGGAAACCACAAAGGCTTTTTTATTTGACACAGGTGACAAGAACTTTAGTTTCTAACTTATATATTTACTGAATTTAACTCTTCCTACCCCAGGGCATACTCCCATGGTTTTGACAAATCTTCGCCAGAATAGGGATTCTGGTGAAAATATCTTAGAAGCTCAAAAAGATACTATCGTTTGGGACTGGGATATGCCCAAAAAAATCAACTCCTACCTAATTAAACCGATAAAAGTTCACCACAATTCAAAAGTTAATTTGTTTAGTGCCTGACACCTTCTCCCACTCATTCTCTAGCAGACCTCAACCGTGACCTTAAGAATCTCGTAGCAATTTGCCACAATTTGCATAATATAAATTGCCAGAAAATTCTAAGTGGGAGGAATACCAATGATGAACAAGTTCCTTTCAAGTTGTGTTACGGTTAAATCTAGTGTTGTTCCAATATGTAGGAATATCCCTGTTATTACTAACCCATGTCAAATCTTAACCTGTCCGCAAAACATTACAGTGCCAAATGATCCGGGGCAATGTGGGGCAACCGTTAACTATCCCAATCCTACTGTACCCGACAACTGCCCTGGTGTTACAATTACCTGCACTCCGCCATCCGGTTCCTTCTTCCCGGTGGGTACTACCAACGTTATCTGCACTGCCGTTGATGCCGCTGGTAATATAGCCACATGCACCTTTTCCATTACAGTTCAAGATGTCGAACCACCACAAATAACCTGTCCTGCAGATCGGATACTAATTACTACTCAATGCGAAGATATTGTTGGATATCCTGATCCTATAGTATTTGATAACTGCCCTGGTGTCACATTCTCCTGCAGCCCACCCTCCGGTTCTACCTTTCCTTTAGGCACAACCACTGTCACCTGCACCGCTACAGATGTAGCTGGCAATTTGGCTTCATGCACCTTTGCCGTTACGGTCAGAGAAACCTTACCTCCAGTAATAGCCTGTCCTCAAGACATAATAGTTCCCAATGACCCCGGTCTATGTGGAGCAAACGTTTTGTATCCCAATCCTCTGATATTTGAAAACTGTCCTGGTGTTACTTTTGCCTGTAGTCCACCTTCCGGCTCTTTCTTCCCTGTGGGAACCAACGCCGTCACCTGCATTGCTACCGATGCATCTGACAATACATCCTCATGTAGCTTTGCAATTACCGTCATAGATACCGAACCACCGAAAATAACCTGTCCAGACATAACAGTTCCCAGTGACTTTAATGCATGTGGAGCAATCGTTGAATACATCCCTATTTTATCTGATAACTGCGGTTTTGTATCATTTACTTGCGATCCGCCTTCTGGAGAATTCTTCGATGTGGGAACTACAACTGTCACTTGCATTGCTAACGACTTAGCAGGCAATATAGCCTCCTGCACCTTTACAATCACAGTCCAGGATATCGTACCACCACAAATAAGCTGTCCTGAAGACATTACAGTTTTCAGTGATACACCAACAACCGTCGATTATCCGAATCCTTTTGTATTGGATAACTGTGGTTTCTCTTTTTCCTGCACCCCACCGCCCGGGTCCATTTTCCCATTAGGGACTACCATAGTCACCTGTACAGCTACCGATGATTCTGGCAATATATCCTCCTGTACCTTTGCAATCACAGTCGAAAACGAGTTGTAACATCCTATTTCACCAAAATTAAATCATTATTTGACATAATAGTGCACCTCCGCACGGAGATATATAGTTTATATTATAGATAAGCACCAGTAAATGTTACTTTATGATCTCTTTAGACATAGAGAAACGCCGCAAAAGACGCGACGTTTCTCTATAAGCATTTCTATATTAATGGAAGCGAGGAGTTATAAATTCATTTTAAAAGCCAAACCTTAAAACAAGCTTAAATTTTCTTGAGAAATTGTAAAAATGCAGAGAGGTAATTTTACTTAACAGCAGACGTCACTTTGGCAATTCGAATAGTTTTTGAACCAAATTTTGTTTCAATCTCTTCAGCTACCAGGGGGTTTACTGCAAAACCACTGTCATCAGGACAAGGCCCAGGGCAAGAGATTGCCAGCGTCCAGATGCTTCCTTCACTTGCATCAATATCTACCGTGATGTTTTGCGGGTCTGTATTTGGGTCATATTCTAAAGAACCAGCAGAAAACGAAGTCGCACCAAAAAGGTAAGTCTCTAAAAAAGTACTCCCATTTAGGGTGATTTTTAAATGAAGTGATCCTACTGAAGCAAAGGCTATACCAAAACAACCAGCTTGGTTTCCCAGAAAATGTTGGAATGTAAATTGCCCACTGCCACCGGACTCAGCAAGTGGTACACAGGGTGTAGGTGCCGGGGCAGGTATTGCTACCTGTTGCTCCTGCAGGATTTTGAGGTTTATATCTAACACCATTTTTTCTTCTATTTGCCGAAATTCACGTTCCTCGAAGGGAACTACACCTTTCGGACGTTGGCGATTGAGGTACTCATTATATTCAACCATGCTCGCATTAATAAGCTCACAATAAGGAAGTTCAGTGAAAAACTCTTCAGATACCTGGTTAAATTCCGAAAGGTCAGAGGACAACAAGTGATCCTTTTCGGCAAAACCAGCTCCTTTAAGCTCTTGCTTACGATGGTAGCCAAACTCATTGCTTGAGTTCTCCTGGGGAAGCACCGGTAATGCTCCGTTAAAGGATACCATAGTAGTGCAGTTGAAAGGTACATCCACCGTGCAGTGTCGTATATCCCCACAAACTCCATTTGAATTTGAACAATCACGCGTGGCGAAATCAATGTTTTTCCTGACAAAGCCTAATGGGCACTGTGGAGCTATTACATTCTGGTTGAGTATCCTATAACAGAGGTCAAAGGTGTCTTTATATCATGAGCCAGGTAAACCACTAAATCATTTTTGCGCTGCTCGGATCAAGTGCAATTCTTCCGAACTTACCACCCGTCCGCGATTGGAACAAAGGACCCAAAGAATGGAAAACTCTGTAGGAGTGAGAGATAGCTTTTTTTCATTCAGCGTACATTCATGGGTATCCATGTCCAATACCTAGCCGGAAAGGCAATCAAGTGTTCTTCCGGGTTTGACTCTAAAGAATTATATTTGGTAAATCTTCGGAGCTGCGCCTTGACACGGGCAATAAGTTCCAATGGACGGAACGGCTTGGTGATATAGTCGTCCGCACCTAATGTCAGCCCGGTAATCTTATCGTTTTCCAATTTTTTCGCCCATAAATACCCTTGTTTCATATCCTTTGCTTGTCTGATCAATTATATCTTTATCAATTTTTACTTTCCCTTTTTCAAAAAACAATATGGTAGTAGAGCCGCCAAATTTAAAATACCCTTTTTCATCACCTTTTTTTACTCTTTTTCCTGGAGCATAGCTTTGTATTATTGAGCCAACACAGGTTGCACCTACTTCTATACATAATACATCGCCAAAGTTATCTGAATGAAAAATACTCCATTCTCTTTTATTTTTACAGAAAAGCTCAGTTACTGCCTTTAGTGCAATGGGATTTACGGAGTAATAAACTCCTTTTATTTTTTTTGTTTCTTCGCATATACCATTATCTATAAAGTGAAACCTATGACAATCTGTTGGACTGAGTCGCAGAATTAAGCAGATACCTTCTGAAAACTGTGTTACTTTACTTGGATCACCGATAAGATTGTGAAGACTATATGTAAAACCTTTAATTTGAACTAATTTACTTAAGTCAATATTCTCATAGGCTACCAGCTTGCCGTCACCAGGAGATATTAGTGAGCCTAATGCGCTATCTATAGGTCTTACCTCACTAGTCAGTTTTCTAGTAAAAAAATCATTAAATGATTCGAATTGATCTAGGCTTTTTTCACATAAAGATATATCTATGCCATAATGCCTAATAAAAGACTTAATCTTTCTTTTACTCATTTTTCTATCACAGTAGAAACCATATAGCTTAGAAAAAAGCTTTTTCTTAATAATTAATTCCAAAAATTTCATCCCAACAGGTGAAGCATAAGTCCACTTAAGATATGTATCTCCAACTACTTGTTCAGTTTCATATTTCTTAGTTCCTCTATTATAAAATTTAATCATAATGTAACCTCTCTCTACAGAAGCGGGATAATTACTAAACAAAATAGGGACAAATCCTTTGAAATTGTCCCCGAACTTAAGTGTATCATTCTAAACTATTTTGCTCAATCTATATTAGCGAAATCAGAAGTTGTATAAAGGTTGTCGGCTACTCCTTGAAATTGTCCACCCTTATAGGTTTTTAACATTTAGTGTTCTGAAGGAATTTAGTACAGCAATGATCGTAACACCTACATCTGCAAATATTGCTGCCCACAGAGTCGTTATTCCTAAAGCACTCAAAATAAGAACGATTACTTTTATACCAATAGCAATCACTATATTTTGCCGGGCAATTCCCAGCGTCTTTTTAGAAATTCTTATTGCTGTAGCAATTCTAGCAGGTTCATCGGTCATTATTACAAGATCTGCAGCCTCAATGGCAGCATCGGAACCCAAACCACCCATTGCGATACCAATGTCTGCACGGGCCAAAACAGGGGCATCGTTAATACCATCACCTACAAAGGCAAGTTTACCCTTTCCCGATTTCTGTAAGAATAATTCTTCTACCTTTTCTACTTTGTCTCCTGGCAACAGCTCGGAATATACTGTATCAATACCCAGTTCCTTGGCAACCTTTGCAGCAACATTTTTAGTGTCACCTGTTAACATCACAGTTTGTTTAATGTTCGCGTTCTTAAGTTCTTTAATGGCCTGAGCTGAGTCTTCCTTTACTTCATCGGCAATAACAATATACCCAGCATATCGTTGATCAATGGCCACGTGCACAACTGTACCGATAAACTCACCTTCATAGTAAGAAATATTCTTCCTTTTCATGAGCTTACCATTTCCGGCCATGACTTTTTTGCCATCAACTGTTGCAAGAACACCATAACCCGAAATCTCTTCTAAATCTGCAATACGTCTATTGTCAAATTCCTTGCCATAGGCTTGTTTTAAAGAGTTGGAAATGGGGTGGTTTGAGTAGCTTTCTGCGTATGCTGTTAACTCTAATAGTTCCTCCTGAGAAACTCCCTCTGGATTAATTTCCTGTACTTTAAATACACCCTTTGTAAGGGTTCCGGTTTTGTCAAATACAATAATCTCCGTTTCTGCTAATGCTTCTAAGTAATTGCTTCCTTTTACCAATATTCCCTTTTTCGATGCCCCACCTATTCCTCCAAAGAAACTTAAAGGAATCGATATAACCAGGGCGCAAGGACAAGAAACTACCAGAAATGACAATGCTCTATATATCCAATCACTAAAGGTGGCACCATCTAGAACAAGTGGCGGGATAATAGAAAGGAAAATTGCTATTATAACAACCACTGGAGTATAATACCTGGCAAACTTCGTAATAAATTGCTCCGAATGTGATTTTTTACTGCTTGCATTTTCAACTAAATCAAGAATCTTACTTACAGTAGATTCTTCATATTCCTTTGTAACCCTTGCTGTAATAACTCCATTAAGGTTGATGCATCCACTTAAAATATCACTTCCCACTTCTACTTCACGGGGAATAGACTCGCCAGTAAGGGCTGACGTATCAACCATTGAACTTCCCTCAATCACTTTACCGTCAAGTGGGACCTTTTCTCCTGCTTTGATAACAATAAGTTCTCCAATTTGTACTTCATCCGGGTCAACTTTAACCAGTTCATCGCCTCTTTTTACATTGGCGTAATCCGGTCGAATATCCATCAGGCTTGCGATTGATTTTCTTGATTTATCAACTGCATAGCTTTGAAATAGCTCTCCTACTTGATAAAATAGCATAACTGCAACACCTTCTGGATACTCCGCAATTAGCATTGCACCAATTGTGGCTACAGTCATTAAAAAATTTTCGTCAAAGGCCTTACCTTTAATAATGTTTTTAAAGGCTTTTATAACAACATCCCAACCTACAATGATGTAACTGATCCCATACAAAGCAACCTTAAACCATTCGGTATTTGGATTCATTATTGCTGCTGCAATAAAAAATACTGCACCAAGAATGATTCGCCAAAGGCGTTTTCTCATAACTACACTTCCTTATCGCTCATATTATCCTGTATCAGACTTGAGATCTTGTATGTATTTAAATGAATGAATGATTGAGCACGTATTCATATTTTGTATTAAAAAAATAGGATGTTTAGAAGTTAAGCCTTTTTCAGGATGGTATCTGGTTCAAGATCTTTAATGATTTTTTCCGCCGCCTGTACAATGGCAGACATCTTTTCATCTTCACCCTCAATAACAAGTTTGCGAGTCATAAAATTAACAGTAGCTTCTTTAACACCCTCCAATTGACTAATAGACTTCTCCATTTTTGCCGCACAATTTGCACAATCCAAACCTTCCAGTAAAAATTTCTTTTTCATAATATTTCTAAAGCCTCCTAGTTTTTTGCGTCATTTGAATATTTACTTATATGTTCATATTTGAGCCCAAAAAAAGACATGACCCATTAGCATGATAAGATGGCATATAGCGGAGTAACTCGTTAGTTAGTTAACCAAAATAGTCAGACCCAACAAGGCACTGGTCGTTACTCGCCCTCATTGATATGGACTAAACCTTGATTAAAAATATGTTTTACGTGCTCATCATCCAAAGAATAATATACCACTTTACCTTCCCTTCTGTTTTTTACCAAACTAGCTTGCTTTAAAACTCTAAGTTGATGTGAAATTGCCGATTGTGTCATATTCAACAAGACAGCGATGTCACAAACACACATTTCAGCTTCATCTAAGGCCCATAGTATCTTGATTCGTGTTGAATCTCCAAATACCTTAAAGAGTTCCGCCAAGTCATAGAGGGTTTCCTCTGGAGGCATTTTATCTTTCACTTGGTTTACGACTTCCTCATGTATTACATCGCAAGAGCATCTTTCAATTGGGTTCTGTTGTTTTGCCACATTCAGACCTCCCCTACAACAACTTGTGTACACGTTTGAGCGGTTACTCATATGTTTTGATTCTATTATATTCCTATTTTGATATGTGTCAATAGTTACATGAACAAGTATTCAAGTATTTACGCATTTAAATAAATTTAGAACTTTATTTAAAAATCTTAACTAGTATACTGTTTTTATATTAAACAACCATAATCAAAAGAAGCTGAAATGTAAGATACCGAACAAAATATTATTACTGTACGGAAAGGATGTTTGGATATGGATAGACGAATTCAAAAAACGAGGGAATTAATCTTTAGTGCTTTCAGTTCACTTTTGGCACATAAGAGATATTCTAAAATTACGGTGCAGGATATCATAGATGAAGCCAATATTGGTCGAAGTACCTTTTATTCCCACTTTGAAACCAAAGACGATTTATTGAAGGCATTATGCAGTGATATATTTGACCACATCTTCTCCGAAGACCTAATTTCTGAGAGCACTCATGATTTTACCTATGCCAATAATGACCTGGAAGCTAAAATAACGCACATTTTATATCACTTAAAAGATTGCAAACGGGATATTAAAAGAAGTACCATGCTAAACCGGAAACCGTTGCCAAAGTGATCACTATTGGCACAAAGTAACCAGAAATAACATCTGCCATTTTGGCAATTGGTGCTTTAGAACCTTGTGCATCTTCAACTAATTTTATGATTTGAGCAAGGGCGGTATCTTTACCAACTTTAGTAGCTTTATATCTTATAGTACCGTTTTTATTGATACTTGCCCCAATAATCTTATCCCCCACATTTTTTCTACTGGGATACTTTCACCATATAGTAGCGGAACTGTAAATATGGCAGCTATAATAAACTATTTCCATAACAGTTTCATTTCTTGTTCCTTTTTATCTTTATCTGTGTCCACTCCAAGTTCCGTCTCATCTGCTTGCTGAGGTTTGTTATCAAGCAAGTCTGCCGTTTTCAATTTTGAACAAATCGAAAGGATGCTGTCATAATACTGCCTAAAATTATTTTAATCAAATTTTCTATCATACAGCATTGCCGCAATCAGTACTACAAATATTGAACCCGCATTATGACTTCCTGATTCGCATTATTGAAAATGTACACCATAAGTGTTCTAATATTTAAGGTTTAACTATTAGAATCCCCCGCGCACATCATAAAAAAGGTAAATGTTGGAAAAACGGGGGGGAGAAATATGCCTACAATCAGCCAAAGAACTACCGTCATAATAGTTATTGTCAGCGATATGACAGGGATTATTGACAATAATTTGAATTATTACATTCATTAGCAAACCCATTACTCCTAGCATATTCTACCATTAAGTAGACTTTGAAGAGGGGTGTTCTTATGTCTAACAATAAGGGCGGCAGGAGTTGTATTTCTGTTACTTCCCGGGTTTTGCCCTTCGTACCTAATTCTTCGATGTGCGTAACCATTGATCCAAGCCAGTTTGTACGAAATGCAGGGGGCGCACCTTCTATCCAAGAAAACCCTTTAGCCAATAGACCTCCTGCAGGGATTGCCGGGCGGTTGTTTGTGGATACTGATTCTGGCAATATTTACCTAGATACTGGAGCAACCTGGGTACAGATTGCAACCAATGCCACTCATGCGGACTTTGCTGAAGCAGCCAACAATGCTGCACATGCTGACTCCGCTGAATCAGCCAATAATGCCACTCATGCGGACTTCGCTGAAGCAGCCAATAATGCTGCACATGCTAATAATGCAAATCTGCTAGATGGGTTGGGCTCAAGCCAATTTCTTCGTTCGGATGCGGATGACACCCTTAGTGGAAATTTGACTATAAACGGTAACGTTACACTGAGTGGAGTGCTATATGATGGCAATAATTTAAGTTTCTTTGTTCAACCCAGTGGTACATCTAAATTTAATATTATCTGGGCCTCTGGAAACAGGATGCAAGTTGTTTTTGCCCCCGGAGAAACGACCCAGACCGTAAACCATTCTTTGGGAACCTCAAACTATGCAGTGACCTTTGGCTCTAACAGTCCCAATCATATTATTGCTTGGCAGAATAAACATGCCAATAATGTGGATATCCTTCTAGAACCGGCTGCCGTAGTGCCTGTCATTGTCGATGTGATATTGCTGCCCTAATTGAATAGAAAACGAAACTTATGACGATAGGGTTATCACAATAAGACATAACCCTTTCACGTGGATTCGTATAGAAAAAAAGTCCGGCACAAAGTATGCCGGATTTTGTTTTTTGTTAGGGATTTTCTACTGCAAAGTTATTCCGCTCCATTATTGTAATGTTCATGGTTAATAGACCTTTGATGAGCAAGCCCACCTCTATAAAGGTGGGTTATCGCCAGTATTAGCTACTGTTTCCCAAAAACACACTTCAACACCATTTACTAAGCCCTTTCGAAATGCTTTAGCCGGGAGGGCTTTAAAGTTAATTTCCTATGCTACATCACATCAAAGGTTTATAGGAACCAAATTTAATCACAAAAATATAATATAATACAATTTTCAAACCTATGTTCATAACTTGGAGGAAAAAGAAATGCACGATATTAAAGAGAAGCCCTTAGCAGTCCCTTTAAAAGATTCTACAAGTACGAGTACTGTTAAAAATAATGAAATATTAGAAATTGCAGATTCCTGTTCCTTGTTTGATCCGGGACCTGATTTTGGCACAAAGCTAAACTTAGGTGATGATGACAGTGCTTTAGTGGACTTTACACTAGGTTTTACTTTTCCTTTTCACGGTGTTTCTCATACAAATCTATATGTGAACTCAAACGGCAATCTAACTTTCGGGGGTACCGAAGGTACTGATCCATTCTCCAACTCTTTTATTACGTTTATCAACACATATCCTAGAATTGCACCATATTGGTTTGACATAGACCCAAGTTTAGCTGGTACTAACGGTGGTGTATTTATAAAACAGTTACCTTATATTTTTATTGTTACATGGAACAATCTACCTGTTTGGAATACCGAAGAATCTAACCCTCCAATCAATACGTTCCAGGTTGTCCTCACTAACACTGGCTGCATTGGTTTTTCCTATGGGGATTTAGATAACAATAACGTTCCTCTTCCTGGTTATAGTTATTTCCCACTGGTAGGGGTAGCTAAGGGATATGGAGGGCCATCAAGTATTTTTCAGTACAGTCCCCCGCAAAACAATAATCCACAGCAAACAATCACAGCTCCTCATGGTAATCTGAATTGCACAAAGTTGCTGTGGCGATTTGATGGAACAAACTATTACCTATACCAATATACTGAATCACCATTGATTATCTGTCCTGCTGACATAACAGTTCTTAATTCGGCAGGGCAGAACGGAGCTATAGTTAACTATCCAGATCCTTCTGTATCCGACACCTGCGGTATTGTTAACTGCATCTGCAGTCCACCATCTGGAACATTCTTCCCCATAGGAACTACAATTGTCACCTGTACTGTTACAAATCTTTCTGGAAACACTGCCTCTTGTTCTTTTAATGTGAAGGTTGTTAGACAAGTTGTGAAAACTCAACCATTGATAACTAATTTTATTAAGCCTTTTTAGAGAAGTAGTGCACAAGATATCGCTACTATTCACCAGGGTCTCTAATAGAATTGTTTATTAGCAATTAACATGGTAATAACTCTATGAAATACATAAAGCAAAGCTTCTTCAACCCCAAGGAGTCATCGTCTGTTATGGAACATCGGAAGGTTAAAAAATCAAATTCTTTTGTCTTGACATTGTTCCACTCGAAGCGCGAGCCGACGATATCACCAATGATTGCTCCTAACATAAATCCACCTCATTAACTTGTCATGCAGTCTGCGCTTCGTGCAGCAGGCTCATCTTCAATTCATAGTAATACGGGCTCATATTTAGATAGTGCTTATGCGGGTTTTCAAACCGCTGCTCTTCTTCCCAAATTTCGGTTTCCAATTGTTGCTCTACATAACTGCGGATTTCATCTAGGCTACGCGCCTGATATACCCGTTTCCCAGCTTTCACCACAAGCTGCTGCAATTCTTTCACGGTGCAGTTGGTGAAGTAGCGGTTTTTCCAGGGTTTTTCTGGATCGACATATCGGTAGGGCTTGTCCATGTCCACGCTTTCGTCCGCCCTCGTAATCAGGTCGGCTACCGCATTTCCTTCCTCACTGTAAACGCGATAAACCTTTTTAAGCCCCGGATTTGTTATTTTCTCAAAGGTTTCCGACATCTTGATCCTCGGTGCATATATACCATCTTCTTCCACAGCGGCAAGCTTATATACCGCACCGAATACCGGGGCGCTTTTCGCAGTAATCAGACGTTCTCCCACGCCAAAGCCGTCGATGTTGCCGCCTTGGTTGAGGATTGAAGTAATCGTATATTCGTCTAGACTGTTCGATACAAAAATCTTACAGTCATGAAGCCCAGCTTCATCTAACATGCAACGTACCTTTTTTGAGAGATATGCAAGGTCTCCGGAATCCAGACGTATGCCTTTCAGTCGTTTCCTCATTGGCTCCAGAACTTCCTTTGCTACCCGGATGGCATTGGGGATGCCAGAGTGAATGACATCATAGGTGTCTACTAGCAGCACGGTTGCATCTGGATAACTTTCTGCGTAATGCCGAAAGGCCTCATACTCATCTTTGTAGAACATGACCCAACTGTGTGCCATCGTTCCGCTGACAGGTATTCCAAATTGTTTTCCTGCCATGACGTTCGAGGTGCTACTGGCTCCACCAATATAAGCAGCCCTTGCACCGTAAACAGCCGCGTCCATATTATGAGCGCGCCTTGCTCCGAAATCTGATACGGCCCGTCCGTCCGCAGCACTTACGATGCGACTGGTTTTTGTGGCAATCAAGGACTGATGGTTGATTTGATTCAAAATTGCCGTTTCTACTAACTGTGCGTCAATGAGTGGAGCTATTACGGTAATGATCGGCTCATTGGGGTACATGATGGTTCCCTCCTGGAAGGCGTAAATATCGCCTTTGAACCGAAAATTATTTAAGAAATCTAAGAAGTCTTCTCTGAAAAGATACATCGAGCGTAAATAATCTATGTCATCTGCGTCAAAACGTAGATTTTCTACATACTCGATGATCTGTTCTAAACCTGCAAAGATAGCAAAACCTCCTTTATCCGGATTTTTGCGGTAGAATACGTCAAATGCGACCCACTTCATTTCATTTTGTCCCGCAAAATATCCGTTAGCCATCGTCATTTCATATAAATCCATCATCATGCTGATATTTCGCTTATCAAACTGAGTCATCGTCTTTTCCTCCGATCACTTCAATCTGACAGGCCTTCATTGCATCCAGTGCGTTTTGATGGCTTTCCAAAGTCACACCTGCACAGCAGGATGCATCAACCATAATGGGAACCTCTGGCATTTTTGCTTTCAAAATCAGTGCATTTGAAATCACACAGATATCGGTACAAATCCCAATCAGCTCGATAGACTGCATTTCCCCCATCCCTGCAATCAATTCAGCAAGCTCTATTGAACCGAAAGAGGGCTTTTCAATCACCGGACATCCGCTCACATACACCCTTTGCGAAATTTCCCAGCCAGGCGTCCCTTTTATGCAATGCTCAACAGGCAGCGTCTTTCCTTCTTGTGTCTGGAGGTAAGCCTCGGTATGGGTATCTTGTGTATAAATGACCGTGTCACCAGCCTCCAGATAACTGTCAATCTTTGCTTTCGCAGAATCAACGATCTTTATAGCTTCCTCCGTACCAAGAGCTCCATTAATAAAATCATTCTGCATATCAATAACTACCAGAACCTTCATTCTTTAATTCCTCCCTGCTGTTAACATTTTATTATCTTTAGCCTCACATTCGTATTTGCACCAATTGCTGCAACACTTTACGATACTTCTCTTCCTTGTGATAATTCTCCATCGTCCAATGAATTCATTCCTTGCATATGCGAAGCCAAATCACTCAGTACTTGTGCAATATCTGCATTCATCGTGATTGCTTTATTTTTTAACATCTCAGGAGTTGGAGCCTCGCCTTTATTAATACGAACCAAGAAGGCATCTGGCCGGCTATACGTCATCTGGGAAAATGGATATTTAATTATGTTTGGTGTCATGGACCCTACACCCAGTTCAATAAACAGAACCTTCTTATCAGAGTTCTCAATTAAAAATTTTCCATATCTTTCCATTCCTTCTTCCCAGAATTCGCCCTCCAGAAAAACAAAGGAACGGATCCAAGGCTCCATTTCACCGCTGCACTTTGGACATCTTGGAATAAGTTCGGTGGGAATTCTGGTATCTTTAATATTGGCGGCCATATTTCTAAGCATCTCTTCTGCGGGATAAACTTGATCATGGCAAGGAATTCCACATTGGAACCAGTGCGCATCACCCTGAGGCAGACAGATTTTTTCTTCTGGAAAGAGCTTGGAAAACTGCATGTCCTGGTTCGTGCTAATAATAAAATAATTCTTGTCTTTGATCAGCTTGTACAGATCCAGATAAGTCTGTCCGGGTGGGGTATCGAACATAAGGGTACCGTGTTTGGCTAAATAAGCCCAACGTTCTTCGCTGGTGCGATATTTATAATAAAGGGCTTGGAAATTACCGCGAATCCCGTAATTCCTTTCAAATTCACTGAAATTATCAATCCAATACTTGCTATGCCCATAAAAGTCATGACCATTGGCAGTAGACATGCCCGATGCGCCGCCAACCACAATCGCCTCAGCTTCTTGGATTTTTTGCACTATTGTTGCTATGTTGTCTTGATATTGCTTTGATACCATAATTTATTTGTCCTCCTAACGATGTTTATTATTATTGAAAACATTTACTTATATAGCACCCCACATTAGAATCAGAGGTGAAAGATGTTTGATTTAAGCGTATTATATAGTCGGTATAGTTTTATCAACAAGTATGCACTTTTTTGACACATACTGTCTCTAGGGATAGTGTTACTATAATGCTGTGTTATTAATAATGACGGCTTTAAAATGAGTAAAACAGACAGAAATATTATTTTCTGTCTGTTTTACACTTAAAAAATATATATTTCATAGCTTAATCCATCGCTGCTTTTCTGCAAAAGGTATTTTGCAAAATCAACAAGTGTATGTGCTTCTTCCGTCCGAAGCATATTTACATCCAGAGCATCCGGGGCTAAGCGGAAACGATCCAATGCGTCAGCATCCTTAAAAATCTGATACAGTAATGTGCACCGCTCACCGACAGTAAACGCTTTTGCAATCTCTGCCAAACCAATGGTGTCATCCAGGTCATGGTAATACATAATATAATAAGTCTGTTTATCAAAGGGCATGCCATGCTCACGGCAATAATCTTGGTAATATCCTGCCGCCCGCTTGCCGTGCCCCTTATCCAGCCAATCATCCAGGCGGCGAGAGTCATGGAAAATAGCCGCCATGCTAAGCCCTTCCATCTCCTCATCACTCAGCCCAATTTGATGCGCTATAACCAATGCCAGCAGCAACACCCGGGCGCAATGGTCTTTGGTGTGCTTGACACTGTCTCGCAGCCAAAACCCGATATTTTGCTCCATAAGTATACACCATCGTTTATAATGCTTTGCAACTGGCTGACAGATAGGATCATTCAAAACCTGTTCTAAAAACATTTTTATCTCCTTTAGTCTCACATTTGTAGAATTCTCTTATTTCATCTGCACCAATTGTTGCAACGCTTCTGCAATATCACCGTCCATACCAATAGATTTAGCAGCTATTGCCTCTGGAATATAAAGCTCGCCGCCTTTATTAAAAGTAATGTAGGTAGCATGCTCCTCAACATTCGTTAACCTCATAAATGGTGCTTTTATCAGCTGGTTTCTGGCACCTACGCCCAATTCCAGAAAAACTATTTTTTTACCATGAGCTTTCTGGATAAATTCCTGATAAGCATGATAGCTGTCTTGCCAAGACTGTTCTTTTAGAAAATTCCCATCGACTTCGATATGGACTTGCATTGGTCCTCCGCACTCAGGACACTTAGGAATAAGATTCGGAGGAACTTTTCCATTCTCTTGGTTTTGGGCCATTTTGCTTAAAACATCGTCGCCTGGATAAATCCTATTATGACAACCATGCGAACATTGTAGATTCCGACAATTGCCTTCGATTTCGAAGAGGCGTTCCTTTGGAAATCCTGCCAGTGTAAAATGAGCATCTATATTAGAGGTAACCACAAAATAGTTCTTATCTTTCACCAGTTCATAAAGGTTCTTCATCACTGGACTGGTTAACTTGTTGATTAAAAAATATTCGTACATACGGCTGAAGAAAGCCCACTTTTCTTCCTGGGAAGGATATGGATAAAAGCATCCTTGTATGATACTGCGGAAACCATGCTTATTACGAAAATCGCCAAAATTCTCCTGGAAAGCTGTATCATCCGCAAAGATATGAATACCTTCCGATATGGAGAGGCCGTTACTTGCGCCGATAACAATGCTGTCGGCCTCTTGGATTTTTGTTAAAACCTTACGATATTTTTCTGCCATGTAATGATTCTCCATTCTGATAAATTATATCTAGTCACCAAATGAATTTATTTCTTGCATATGGAGCACACCCCACATTAGAATCAGAGGTGAAAGATGTTTGATTTAAATGTATTATATAGTCGGTATGGAATCACGAACAAGTATGCACTTTTTTGACGTATACTATCTAATTGGATAGTATATCTCGTTGACAGCATCATAGCATACAACGAAATAACCGCCCCTTTACGGAGCGGCTTCCCTTTAAAAGTAAATGCTTGGTAACTTCAAATCGGTTATGGTCTGTCTGTAAGTTACTGAACATTTTAAAGTATTTGTACGGTATGAGTTACATGGACAGAAGGCAGCAAAAAACAAGGGATGCTAAAAACCCATGACTTTTCGGGTGGAAACAACGGTCTCGAAGCGAAGCTTACACATATCCTCCATCATTTGAATGACACCTAGGAGGATAGTGCAACTATGAAAGAATACAAAGGAACTGTTGCTGACAACCCACTAACAGGGCCTTACTTTTAAGAATAATCTGGTTATTACTATATACCATGTCGAACCTAAGAAACACCTACAGCTTTATTTTCTTTTTTCTAATCCTCTCTAATATTTGAGGGTTTTTTATGTGACCTAGGAACTTGTTTAAAGCATGCTTATTTAGTTTGATTCCATATCTTCTAGAAAGTAATTTTCGTGCATTTTTATATATAACCAAGAATGTAAAGTATGATACGATAGCAGCTAAGGAAGCATTAATTACACTGCCTAGTAGATAAGCAGGACCAGCTTGAGCGAAAAAATTAACTATTTTCTCCCAGAAGGTCAAATCGTATACAAAATCCTGAGGTGGCTTCTCAGAGGTTTTAATAAATACTGCCCCAGTTTTGTAGTTTAGCAAGTAAAGAAAAGGTGATACATATGTCAATAAAAGGGCTGGAGCAGAGGTAGCTATTATATTTAGCTTCAGAAGTTTTGCGAGCAAAATACCTAACGGTATATTTATGCCTGGTAAAGGAAGTAGTGCCAATCCAAAACCTAGGGACATACTTTTTGCTAGTTTATCTGGATTGTCTTTAATATTTAAAATCTTGAAGAACCTACTCTTCAGTTCTTTTAAAATCATATATCTCTCCCTCATTTATTTTTAATACATATCTCCATAACTACCCTATTGAATTCCTGTAATCGAAAAGGGTGGAGTATATTTTCACCACTATTGGCTTCAGTTGGGCGATTTAAATTTGTTTGTCAGTTCCTTCAAGTAAGATACACTGTACAAGTCGTCTATCCTCTCTAATTTTCTTCCCCTATCCTAATAAAGTGTCATCCCATGAACAAACCCTCACTTCTTTTAGTATAAAGCTTCACTATGAAACTGTACAGTTAAACGTTGCGCTATTAAATACATCTACAGTCGAATTATTGCTATGGTTTAACTAAACCCCTCTCAGGAACATTCATAGTAAGATTTTCTATATTTGAAAAATACTAATCTTATAGCTCTAGAAAGGGTGGAATTTAATACAGCTTTTAAGACAAAAGGTGTCTTTACTCTGACAGGATGGTTCATTGAGGAATCCAAATGGCTCCAGAAAAGGGGTAATCTGTTCGATATATTGAGTTTCAATTTACCATTTTGGAAATAGATAAAAATACAATCAGGCGCATTGAGCTGAAATATTTACAAGAACCCTAATAAAAAAAACTCCGGGCCAAGCCCGAAGTTTTTATGATGCCACAAGTTTTTCTTCGCAAAGGTTTTTGTCCAATATATTTAAACGAACTCGTTGAATGCCCTCCTGGAACCATCATAATGTTCCTTTTTACTTTTTCAATACTTGCTCTGTCATCTAGCCGGAAAAGATCCTTTATATGAACAAGCCCAATCACATGGTCGCTGTCCCCGTTTATCAGGGGGAAACGGGTGTGTTCAGTCTTACGCGCAATTTCCAAATTTTCCTCCAGGAGTTTTCTCTTATCCAAGAAAACAACCTCCAGACGAGGTACCAACCTCCCTGGCTACTCTTTTCTCAAATTCAAATATATTTTGGAGTAACCGCGTTAAATACCACTATTCCAGGGTAAAAAGCATAATAGAAAAGCCTCATAGGCCCACCTAACAACACTGTGATCCTCTCTGCTCTCTGTATCGCTAATGATTTAGGAACTAACTCACCAAAGACAACATGCATGAAAGTTGCCCATAGATTTTAACTCTTAGTTTTCTACCTTTAATTTAATAATAATTAACAAAGATAGGCTAATTCGCCTAATCGCTCCAGTGCTGTTTCTACTTCAAAACTCCATTTAACTGCAAAGTTAAGTCGGAAGTATTTTCTGTAGTGCTGACGAGAAGAAAATAAAACTCCCGGAGCTATTGAGATTTTATCTGAAATAGCAGCAATAGATAGCTTTACAGCATCACTTTCCTCAGGTAACTCTACCCACAAAAAATGACCCCCTTGTGGACTACAAGCCCTGGTTCCTTCTGGAAAGCATTGGGCAATTTTATTTTGAAACAACATAACATTTTCTTTGTACTTTTTTCTCAAAGATCGCAGATGCCTCTTCAATCCTCCAGTTTTTAGGTATGAAGCCAATGCAAGCTGTGTCACCGGCGAGTTACCAAGCACTGACATAGCAAAACATCTATGTATATCATTTGTATGACGACCACCAGCCAACCAAGCAATCCTATAGCCGGGGGCAAGAATTTTGCTAAAGCTCCCCACATAAAGTACATTGTCAGGGGCCAGTGACTTAAGAGGACGGGGCCTATAGTTATTGAAAGTCAATTCTCCAAAGGTATCATCTTCTATGATTGGCAAGTTATATTTCAGACAAAGTTTAATTAGACCCTCTTTATTTTCATTGGGCATCACAGCTCCGGTAGGATTGGAATGACAAGATGAAAGCAATACGCAGGCTGGGTGCACCCCCCCCTCTAATATACTCTTAAGTGCATACACCGCTAGTCCACTTTGCGGGTCAGAGGGTATTTCCACTGCTTTCAAGTTAAAAAACTGTAGCAAGGCATAGAAGCCATAGTACCCGGGGGATTCAACGGCAACGGTATCGCCGGGTTTTGTTACTGCCCTCAAGGCTAGCATTAATGCCTGAGTTGCACCATTTGTTACAACAACCTCATCTTCCCTAGTAATACATCCAGCCTCAATCATCCATCTTGAAATCATCTCCTTTAAGGAAGGATGACCCCACCCCATAGCATAAGAGTTAATAACCTTTGGATTGGTACGGACTACTCTGGCCAAATGGATACTTAGTTCTTCGTTTGGAAAATAGTCTGCTATGGGTGCCCCATTTCCAAGCGGAATAACATCCTTTCGAGCAGATTGTTTGACAAGCTGCTCTACTACCTCAGGAATCTTCACCGTTTCTGTCCGAAGTACAATATCTGATCGGCTTACTTCAGGTAGTCGAGAGTTTAGCTCGGGGGTACGAATTACTTTAGGCAGAAGAAAGTAGCCACTCTGGGGTCGGCTTTCGATTAAGCCCATATTTTCCAAACGACGATATCCTTCAAGAACAGTCATGACACTAACACCTGTTTGCTTGGCCATTGAGCGGATAGACGGTAATCGCTCACCTTCTATAATAGTTCCTGTGTGAACCAGTTCCTGAATTCTATTCATAATCTGATTGTACTTTTTGATGGCAGTACAACCCCCTTCACCATTTCCTAAAACATATAACAGCGAGATTAGCTTTGCAACTGTTATATATAAATTCCCTATAAACTGTGTCTACCTTTACTGGGTAGATAGGTTTATCATCATAACAAGATATTTACCTCATATAGAAAGGTGGTACTTATGGCAAATATTAGAGAGATGAACATCGGTGATCGCGTTCCGGTAATTGACATTTTGAACCATTATATAGAACATGGGTATGCAGCTTACCCCGAGAAAAAATTAACCTATGCAATATTTGAGGAGTTATTTCTAAAAAATGAATTTTATCCAAGGATTGTTGTTGAACTTCAGGAGGGTAATGTTGTTGGTTTTGCTATGCTTCGTCCCTATAGCCCTATACCCACCTTTAAGAAAACTGCTGAAATTTCTTACTTTATTAAGCCAGACTTATTAGGCCAGGGATTAGGAACTAGCATGCTCAAATTCCTACTGGAGAAGGCTAAAGGGAAGGGAATTATAAATATATTGGCAAACATATCATCTTTTAATAAGGGTAGTATAGAATTCCATCGAACGCATGGTTTTGAGGAATGTGGTATGTTTAAAGAAATAGGGTTTAAAAATGGTGTTAACTTTGATGTGGTGTGGATGCAACTGAAATTACCAGGAGGAAACTATGAAAATAATTAATTGCTACCAGGATGACAAACGTGCAGAAGCCTATGCAAAATTGGGATTCACAGGCACTTATTATTTGGCATATCGGGATTTACCGTCCATACTGGGCAAATATATAGTAGGAAAAAACGCTTTAGATTTTGGTTGCGGCACTGGGCGATCTACACGCTTTCTAAAAAGATTAGGCTATACTGCTGCTGGGGCCGATATAGCCGAGGATATGATAAAAATGGCAAGGGAAATTGATCCTCAGGGTGATTATCGGTTGGTTGAAGATGGTAATCTTAGAATTTTTCAATCTAGAAACTACGATCTCATTATGTCTGCCTTTACCTTTGATAATATCCCATTAATGGAGAAAAAAGTGCAACTTTTTAGAGAAATGGGTCGTCTTCTAAAAAGCGAGGGAAGAATAATCAATCTGGTATCTTCACCTGAAATTTATACAAATGAATGGGTTTCCTTTTCCACCAAAGACTTCCCTGAAAATAAGTACGCTAAAAGCGGAGACAAGGTTAAAATCATTATTACTGATATAGAAGACAATAGACCAGTTGAGGATTTTATCTGGACAGAGGAGGATTATCAGGAGGTTTACAAAAGAGCAGATTTAGAGGTGGTACATATTTATAAACCACTGGCTAATGAGAGTGACCCGTGTAAATGGCTTACTGAAACAACAATTGCACCCTGGACAATTTATATATTAAAAACAATAAATAATAATGTTTCTCACCAACAAAAAGGATGGTGATTCGATATGCTATGGGTAACTTCATTATATTTAATTAAGTATTTATGATAGCAAGGGGATAGACAAATGAAACCTCGAAGTGAGACCTGATTCTGTAGAAGTTTTTTATAAAACTGGTTCTTCATTATGATACTTGAGCAAAAATAGTAACAGTAAGGTAGGCTTTCCAAAAGCAAATACCATTGCTACATAGTTATATAAAGCAAAGAAACGTGTTTCGAAAATATCAGGGAATGGCGTAAAGGCAATAGTAATTATGCTTAGAAGAACTGGTGTCAGGTAGCATATAAAAATCCAGGTAAACCACCTAAAGAGGTTATCATTATGAAGTTTGTACATATTAATTGATGTTCTAAAGCCATAGAAGTAGATAATTCCAACTGTAATCTGTGGTAGAAGGTATATGAATTCATTAAAGGTATTACTTTGCACTAGGGCAACTATACTAGAACCAAACCAAACTAATATTAGAACTGCCAACCAGCTAGGTTTGATAAAACAAAGAAACTGTGTCTTAGTACGATAGTTATAAAGGGCATAGACCAACAGTAGGGCAACAATTAGACTACAACCCAGGGTTATTGAGAGGTTTATTTGCTGAATAACACTAAATACTTCCGAGCCTAAAGCCTTGCGAAGGAAAGTCATGAAATAATTATATAGTAAATTTTCAACTTTTAAGAAAAACGAAATAACCATACTGACAAATATCCATTTAAATAAGGGGGAACCCATTCTTCTATAGTGTCGCCATGCTAAAACTACTATAAGGACATGTAATACAAAATTTATGTGGCTAGCGAACGTGTATGCACTTATATTAATATTTTTCAGGATACCAGACTGTGAGATGATGACAGATAGGCCAAATAGGATACCCAACACAACAGGTATCATTTGTTTATAGTTAATCAACTATCACACTTCCTAAATAATAATTTCTTATCATCAATTACTTCTCTACTCTTCAATCTATTCCTTTCCATTATCTCAATTTTATTAAGGCTTGAGGGATAATTGCCCACTTCTATTCCCCACTCAGAAAGATACCAGCCGAAGCAACAGCCAACCGATAATCTGAACAATTGGTACGCATTAGCTGATTAATGTTCAACAAACAAAAAAGAGATAAGTTATAATGAATATAGATTCTATGTAACGGGGAGAAAAGTTATGTATATAGTGCTATATGTGTTTTCACTTGTATTAATGGGATATACATTTTTTGTCAGGATGTTAATTACATCGGATATACCCCCCTCTTTTACAAATGGAGAGGTACTTCATGTTATTGTTAGTTCTATATTAATGTTGGTGTTATTTATTTGGAGTATAAATAAAGCTACTAATATAACAAAAAATATTATTATCCTAATTCCCAATATTACAGTTTTTATGTTTTATTCTTATGGCTTTTTTAACTGTCTAAGAAATTATATTTATTATAATGACCAAATGTTATTAATGGATTTAATTTTCCTATTTGAGATTTTATTAGTGGTGACTTATTGTCTGTATAATTTGAGAAAAAAGAAAACCAAAACCATATTTTAAAAAAAGAAGCGATAATAAAAATTTATTGATATACATTCTAGTAATACTATTCACCAATGAACTATAGGCCATAATACTTATCGGTCAAATCAATAGCGAAATACATAAAGCAAAGCTTCTACGGCCCTTAAGTGGCGAAAAGCTTTGCTTTTACTTTGTAAAATGTTAGGATCAAAGGTTTTAATAAGGTGGCTCTAATAAACGGAACATTGCGATTTCACCACGCTAAAATATTCAAAATTGTTCTTTGGTATGTAAAGATTATTATGGAAATAACAAAGAAATTTTTAAGGCAAAGGAGTATAAGAACGTCAGGGTTTTAACAATACAACTATGGAGCAGATAGCAGAAAAAGCTGATATTGCCAGGAAAACCTTATATAACCATTTCCCAGTGAAAGAAGCTATTGTGGATCAATATGTAAGAGAACTCTCAATGGGCTTTGCTAAGGAGACCTATAAAGTTTTACAGAGCTTGCCCGATACCAGGTCGCGCTTATTGGTTGCCCTGGATAAGGCTTATGAGTGGGTTGAAATTAATCCAGAGATTACAGGAATATGTCTAGGCTACCGTTTAAAAAACATGTATCAGGGTTGTGGTTATAGTAGCCAAACAGGGACGCAAAGCACCATGGCTGAGATTATCAGGTTGGGCCAGGAAGCAGGCGAAATTAGACGAGATGTATCAGCTAAATTACTAATGACGCAAATCGAGGTTCTCCGTGGTGCCGTTATCTTAGATTGGTTACAGGACCCAGCAAGGTTCGATATTCGTAAGGAGATGGCTAAAGTAGTAGATTTGTTTCTCTACGGGTCAATTAACAGGGAAGAGACTACAAAATAAAGATTTTAAAAGGTACAACGCCCACCTAATAATGAAAGAGTGGTGTAAATATGAAATCCGAGGAAAAAGTCTTTTTAACATGGCAAGAGGCTTTTCAGTCAGGTGCTCAGGTTGCGGGTGGCAAGGGTTGGAATTTGGGCCGCTTGGCAAAGTATGGGTTTAATATTCCTGTAGGAGGTGTATTCACTACTCAGGTTTACGTAGAGTTTATCAAGTATAATAAGTTGCAGGATATGATTGAAAGCATTTCAGGAGAATTAACCCTTGAAAATATAGAAAAACCAATTATACTGGGCAGATTGCTTCAACTTAGACAAAAAATTCAAGATGGCTCTCTACCACCGGATATCCTAAAAGCTTTCTTACTTAATAATGAGTGTATGCTAGGAAAACCCTTAGCGGTAAGATCATCTGCATCGGCTGAAGACTCAATTAAAGCATCCTTTGCAGGTATACATCAATCCTTTCTGAATGTTTGTGGTTTGGACAATATTCTTAATGCTATCAAAGGTTGTGCCTCTCTATGGTCCACTGAGGCGGTTATTTACCGCAAAAAACTAAATATAAGTGATAATGACGTATTGCCTGCGGTAGTTGTGATGGAAATGGTAAAGGCCACTGCTGCCGGAGTTGGTTTTACCTGTGATCCCTAAACAGGTCGTCAGGACGTTTTAGTTGTCAATGCCAATTTTGGTATACAGAACCAATTATCCAAACCTCTGGTAACTGCCTGAAGGGGGTGCCCGTTGCTGCCGGTAAGGCCTCCGGGGTAGCAAGACTAATCTTCCACCCCAATGAAGGAAGCAAACTTCAGCCTGGGGATATTTTGATAGCACCTTCCGCCGACCCGGGATGGACTCCTTTATTTTTAAAAGCTGGTGCAGTGGTTATGGAAACGGGAGGCTTTTTGTCACACGGAGCTATTGTGGCCAGAGAATACGGAATTCCCGCAGTAGTAAATATACCAGGTGTCATGAGTATTATAAAGAATGGTGTTAAAGTGGTTGTAGATGGAGATGAAGGTAAAGTATATCTCGATCAATCGAGATATACAGTTTATCCCAGAAGGGGTCAGTCCCTACATACGTTACCAACTTAACGAACTAAAGACTAGCAAGCTGCCCCATCTAAAGTTGTTACGCAGCGAAAAGGATTGCATGGAAGAGTCCTAATAGAATATTTTATGGAAAAAATATCCTGTCCTATGCCATTGATGGCTCTCCGTGAGATCCTGTTCTTTCAGAGGCATTATTTTTTAGGCTAAAGTATAACTTTCCTTTAGTATCCAGCATAGCCACTAGAACATCCCTTGGTGATTGTATATAATTTTTCTCTAGTTCACCCATAAGCCATTCCTCACTAAGGTTTATCAATTTAAGATTTTCATTTATGATATTTCCATCTTCAATTAATATGCTGGGGTAACCCTCGTATTGGGTATTGATGTTCAGATCCGCAGGAGTGGCAGGACGGTACTGTGATTTTGCAAGTACGCTGATCTTGCCTGAAGGTTCTAAAACAGCAAATTCCACTTGGTGAAGATAGAAAAAGTTCTTCTGTCTTAATTGGGACATTAAATCATCAAGATTATACCTTGTTTTCCTCATGGCCTTCTCTAATAACTTTCCATTCTGTATTAGAATGATCGGCTCATCCTCAAATACCCTTCTTAATTTGGACATTTTTAATGAAACAAAACTTAACATTATTTGGAGAATAGCTAATGCCCCTATTGTGGTGATAACCCCTCGGAGGCCACCTGTGCTGTTATTAAGACCACCCGCGGCAACACTGCCGATAGTTATACTTACAATAAAATCGAACAGAGTTAACTGCCCAATTTCACGTTGGCCCATTAGTTTGGTTAAAATCAGCAAGTACGAATATACAAAAAAGGCTCTCAACAACCATTGGATAGTTGTAAGGTCTTGTTGACCTTCCCAAAAGGGCATAGCAGTCTTCCTCCCCACCTTTATTCTTTTACTTATTCTCTACCAACTAGATTAATATATTCCTCAAATCTTTTAACAGACAACTTGATAAATAACCATAAAATAGCAAATTAGAGAAGGTTAATATGCCCTTCTCTAATGTATTCTAAAGACGTAAGTCCCTTAATAATAGCTCACAAAAAAAGTTTGCAAGGAAACAAAATCGGCTGGGTCGGTTTACTTCCAACTCAGCCGAATACACTTATAATTTGAACTCATCCTTTTTAGCTGCCTGGACAATACTTTTATCTAGCTTCATTCCCTGGGGATCACCCAGTTTTTGCTGAATGAAATCCGCTCCCTCTGTTACCCCGGGAATAAAGGTCTCATTCTTTTGACTGCCTTTCTTTTTATCTGTGGCACCTGGTTTACGTGGCATATACAGGCCTCCTCATCAGCTAATATTTTATCATTTATTAGCTTATCCGGTGAGGCCAAAATTATTTACCTAACACTAGCTCGCCATATAGATATAGGTGGGCTGGGGAATAACGATATCCTGTGAAAGTCTGATGGTTTACAAATTAAACTCTTCCTGAATTAATTATAGCATATAAAAAATGGTCAATATAGACTATATATTCTCATTTACCACTGCTAAAATGCAATAGAACTCTAATAAGATTTGTTGAAAAGGAAACCAAAAGAAATGTGATGGTTAAGGAGAGATGTAGAATGAGTTCTTTGGTTCTCGGTTTTCAGGAAATAAAAAAAACACAGCTTTTGCTCGTTGGCGGAAAAGGGTTAAATTTAGGGCAATTATCAAAAATTCAAGGAATACAAGTACCAGATGGATTTTGTGTTACAACAGTGGGATATCAAAAAGCCATCGAACAAAACGAAACGTTTCAAGCATTGTTGGATCAACTAACAATGCTAAAAATAGAAGATCGAGATCAAATTGGTGAACTCAGCAGGAAACTTCGACAAATCATTATAGAAGTAGAAATTCCTTCTGATGTTGTTAAAGAAGTTTCTTACTTTCTCTCCCAGTTAGGCGATGAACATGCTTATGCAGTGCGTTCTAGTGCCACTGCTGAAGATTTAACACATGCCTCTTTTGCTGGTCAACACGACACCTATTTAAATATCATCGGGAAAGAAGCAATCTTGCAGCATATCAGTAAATGTTGGGCTTCCCTTTTTACAGATCGTGCGGTAATCTACCGAATGCAAAATGGATTTGACCACAGCCAAGTTAATTTATCTGTTATCGTTCAAAGAATGGTTTTCCCACAGGCTTCAGGGATTTTATTTACCGCTGATCCGATTACTTCTAACCGAAAGCTACTATCAATCAATGCCAGTTTTGGACTTGGAGAAGCACTGGTCTCTGGCTTGGTATCTGCCGATTGTTATAAAGTAAAGGAAGAGGAAATCGTCGAAAAAATGATAGCAACCAAAAAATTGGCTATCTATGGACTAAAAGAAGGCAGAACAGAGACACAGCAGATCGATCCTGCTCAACAAAAGACTCAAACACTTACTGAACAACAAATTTTACTGCTAGCACGCATTGGAAAACAGATCGAAGCTTATTTTGGCTACCCACAAGATATTGAATGGTGTTTGGTTGATGATACATTTTACATTGTCCAGAGTCGACCAATCACAACTTTATACCCCATTCCTGAAGCGAATGATCAAGAAAATCACGTTTATGTATCTGTGGGTCATCAACAAATGATGACCGACCCCTTGAAACCATTGGGAATGTCGATATTCCAATTAACATCTTTTGGACCCAGGTTTAAAGCTGGTGGTAGGTTGTTTGTTGATGTCACACATCAATTGGCTTCACCTGAC
This sequence comes from Desulfotomaculum defluvii, assembly GCF_054657375.1. Taxonomy (NCBI): domain Bacteria; kingdom Bacillati; phylum Bacillota; class Clostridia; order Eubacteriales; family Desulfotomaculaceae; genus Desulfotomaculum; species Desulfotomaculum defluvii. The sequence goes on from NZ_BAAHYV010000007.1 coordinate 1,231,457, forward strand.
ACCAGAGAAATTTTATTAGATGCAATGGGACAACACGATCCACTCATAAAAGACGCACTCATGACCATAATAGAGCGAGGAGATTTTATAAAATCATTTCCAAATGATAAGAAAGGACAGAGTCCCAGTAAAAACAATAAGGGTATGTCGTCCGCGGGTTTTCAATCGCAAATCGAAAACGATCCGACAATCGTTTCTGATTTGATAAAGAGTAGTCAAACATCGATAGAAGAATTAAAACAAATCATCCAAACGAAATCAGGATCAGATTTATTTGATTTCATTCTAGAAGATATCCAGCAATTAAAGAAGATTTTATTTGACCCACAAAATTTAGGTGTGATTATGGCAGCCCAAGATGCTTCAGCATGGATCAATGAAAATATAGAGAAGTGGTTGGGTGAAAAAGACGCAGCAGACACGCTTTCACAATCTGTACCAAACAATATTACTTCTGAAATGGGTCTGGCGCTATTGGATGTCGCTGATGTGATTCGTCCTTATCCAGAAGTAATTGATTATTTACAACGTGTAAAAGATGATTACTTTTTGGATGAACTGGTTAAGTTTGAGGGTGGACAGGAAACCCAAGAGGCTATCTATGCTTATCTTAACAAATACGGAATGCGATGTGTCGGAGAAATCGATATTACTAAAACTCGTTGGAGCGAAAAACCAACTACACTTATCCCGATGATTCTTAGTAATGTTAAAAACTTTGAGCCTAATGCTAGCCATCGAAAATTTGAGCAAGGCCGACAGGAAGCTTTAAAAAAAGAACAAGAGTTAATAGATCGATTGAAGCAATTACCGGATGGTGAACAAAAAGCCAAAGAAACTAAAAAAATGATCGACCTAATTCGTAATTTCATCGGTTATCGTGAATATCCAAAATACGTCATTGTTAATCGCTACTTCGTTTATAAGCATGCTTTACTGAAACAAGCCGAACAACTGGTACAAGTAGGCGTTATTCATGAAAAAGAAGATATATACTATCTCACTTTTGAAGAACTTCGCGAAGTCGTACGGACAAATATAATTGATTACCAGATCATCAGCAAACGAAAAGACGAGTACAAATTATATGAAAAACTAACTCCCCCACGTGTTATCACATCTGATGGTGAAATCATTGCAGGTGAGTACAAACGAGAAAATCTCCCCGCCGAAGCTATTGTAGGTCTACCTGTTTCTTCCGGTGTTATAGAGGGACGGGCACGTGTCATCTTAAATATAGAAGATGCTGATCTAGAAGATGGAGATATATTAGTCACCTCCTTTACTGACCCTAGCTGGACACCACTGTTTGTATCCATAAAAGGCCTAGTCACCGAAGTAGGTGGACTGATGACCCATGGAGCAGTTATCGCACGTGAATATGGCTTGCCAGCAGTTGTCGGAGTAGAAAATGCTACCAAGCTAATAAAAGATGGGCAACGCATTCGCGTGCATGGAACGGAAGGGTATATCCAACCATTCCAAAACGTTCCCTTCCTTTCAACTTCATGGCAAAAGACCGACAGGGAAATGATATAGGGACTCAGTATCATACAGGGATTTATTATACAGATGAACAAGACAGGGAAATAATAGTTAATTCATTAATAGAACTCCAGAAGAATTATGATAATCCGCTTGCTATCGAAGTATCTAAGTTACAAAACTATTACCCTGCCGAAGCATATCATCAGAAATATTTAGAAAAGAACCCAGATGGTTATTGTCATATAGGAGAAGGAAAATTTGAAGAAGTAATAATGGCACAAGACCATAAATTGAGGTACCGACCAAAATAAAAAGAGTTTTTTGAAAGCTAATACTTAATTATACCCAAAAAAATAATAGCCCCTTTACTATTTACTCAGGGGCTATTACGGAGATTTACTAACTTATCTTTCGGTCAATTGATTTTCTGAAATTCACTAAATCTTGGACTGATAGTACACAAAAGTTGTGCTTATTAGCAAAGGTAACAATCTCTGGTAGGCGAGCCATAGTACCATTTGGGTTTGTTAATTCACAAAGTACCCCTGCAGGTTTAAGTCCCGCCAATTTCATAAGATCTATCGTTGCCTCAGTATGTCCTTGGCGTTCCAACACGCCACCGGGACGTGCTTTTAGAGGAAAAATGTGTCCTGGTCGGTTTAAATCTTCAGGCTTGGCATTATCCGCAATTGCGGCCTTTACTGTTCTAACACGGTCTAAGGCAGAAACACCAGTTGTAACTCCATTTGCTGCTTCGATAGACACGGTAAAAGCAGTTTGAAACCGACTTGAGTTATGATCAACCATCATGGGTAGTGCTAAAGACTTTACCTTTTCATCAGTAAGACATAGACATACTATACCACTGCATTCACGTATTAGCATTGCCATTTGTGCATCAGTAAGTGTTTCCGCAGGAAATATTAAATCTCCTTCATTTTCACGATCTTCATCATCCGTAACTAATACTCCGTGACCGTTGCGTAGTGAACAAAGTGCCCTCTCAACCCGTTCATACGGGTTGCCAAATTGAACAAGTAAATTCTGATTCATGGTAATCCCCCTTTTGATTTTTAACTTACCAGAATCAGGGCGTAAAGACAGACAGCTGCCTATTAATAACGGCAGCATGAGAAATATTATGCTGTAGTAGGTTACTGACTGTCTTATCCTCTTCCATCCGGACTATACCGTCGGCCCTGGTTTCTCACCAGATCTGCTGTCCTCCCTTAATGTAAAGGAGCGCTCGCGGGCTTCCAGTCTAAACTGGTTACCGCCGGTGGGGAATTTCACCCCGCCCTGAGAATAAGTTACGTAAACTATACCACTTTACCAGACCTTGTCAATATATTTTAGCATTAATTAGAAAATTTTGTTCGGCCATCCACACAAACCATTAAGCCAGAAACATGCTAACCAATGGAGTAACCCGTTCGATCTTTATTACATTCTATGAGCCATTAGCAATAGTTTCTAAAAAGGTGCTGCTCGCTTTATTGGCAGCTATCTCACTGCTTTAGCTGTGGGTAGTGCCAAACGTGTCGTTTAGACATCGGTAGTATATACCTTCATTTTCTGGAGATTTTAAATATCACAAAAATGTGATATTTTGGTGACAGTGTTGTAACAACCTTTTTATATACTTAAAACTGTAAGACCTCCATCACTATCTTTGGCTAGATTTGTCTCCGCGCAGGCATCCTTTTAAAACAACCCGATGTGGTAAACAATAAAGTAACCAAAATAAAGGAGGAATGCATGATGCCAATGATGTACGGCGGTTATGGCATGGGCTTTGGGGGAATATTGATGATGTTAATTCCCCTAGCCTTGTTCGGGCTTGTAATTTACTGGGCAGTAAGTGCCGGGATGAAAAATGCCCTCAAGGAAAATTCTTCTTCTAATGCCCTGGATATATTAAAATCTCGCTATGCCCGTAATGAAATTACATCCGACGAATATAAGCAGCTGAAAGAAGAAATTTCCCGTTGATCAACCAGTTTAATATGACCCTCCTCTTTATAACAGATCAAGAAGCCAATCCTCTCAGGTTGGCTTCTTGATTTTTTCCTAGTCCTATTTATTTCATATATAATAAGAGATAATTGATGGATTAGTTGAAGGTGTCTTGATAAAAATTAAAGGACCATATTGACCCCAAAAAATCTAAGGAACTTGCTTGGTAGCAAATTGACACTCCCGAACACACATATCAAGATGGTGGACGGATTCAGTAAGAGTGGACTTTAAACGAACATCTTGGGTTTTATTAGTAAACGACTGAAGTTTATTCAATGTATCTTGACAATCTTGAATGCATTGCTGGAGTTGCTGTTGTTGTTGATTCATTCATTGCACCTTCTTTCAGATTAAGATTTAGCCATTTCTTTAGCATCAAGACAACTGTGTATGCACATCTCAATATGACGGTCTGCTTCTGCAAGAGCCATGCGTGCGCGGTGATCTACGGTACCGTTAGCAATATTACGAATCATTTGAGCAGACTGTGTACATTTGTCGATACAGTTTTGAATATCTACGTTTGTGATCAATTTATTCACCTCCCCTTTTTTCATATGTATTATGCTCACTCTAGGCAGGTCAATATGCAATATTGTTCCCTTTATTCCCCTATCCAAGCAAACAGTCGCTATAAAAAATAACCTTCCGATCAAAAGGGAAGGTTATTAAAGGTATAAATTTATTCATTTTCAGGATTTAGTAATTGTTTCTCGCCCATGCAATTTATCGACCGATCAAGTATCCTTGTCCTTAGAAACTGTCCCACCAGATCCACCAGTACCACGAGAACTAAAATGGCCGCTACTAGTGTAGCTACTTCGTTATATGCAAATAACTGCATGCTGATGGTCAATTGCGTTCCAATGCCACCCGCACCCACTAGCCCTAGAACGGTTGCCGCTCGCATGTTACATTCCCACCTGAACAATGTGTAGGACACCAGCACAGGAAGAGTCGCTGGAATTCGAACAAATAGTAAAACAGCCAGTTCACTTGCTCCAGTGGCCCGGCCAGTTTCCACCAGTTGCTGGTCAACTGATTCTAGAATTTCGGAATACAGTTTTCCTAAAATACCAGTGCTATGGACTGCTAGGGCTAACACCCCGGGAAAAGGCCCCAAACCCACAGCCACAACAAATATTAATGCCCAAAGTAGTTCAGGAATGCCACGGAAAAGGTTTAAAATAAACCGTGATAGATAGTAAAGAATCCATCTGCCCAACCAGGATATAACACTACTGTTTCGTGCAGAATATTCCTCGCCTCTTAGTCTTAGGGCACCGATAGTTAAAGGTAGAGCAAGGATTATTGCCAAAACAGTTCCTACCACGGAGATCGTAAGGGTTTCAAGTATCATTTTGCCTACATCTCTTAAAAAATCTGGTCTCAACTCCATAGGCCACAGGCCAGATACGAAATCGCCGATACTGTTAATATTTTTAGGATCTGTAAAGGCTGCTAACTCAAAATTTGTGGCCTTGGCACTTGATACAAAGAAAAAGAGGAAAAGAAAGAGTAGAGCAAAATTTGCTAGGCTATTACTTCTATATTGAGGTAATGATTTTTTACTGTGCACGGACATACCCCCTTTGAGAAATCCATCCCTCTGGAGGCCCGCTGTAGATTAAGCTCCCTTTATCCAACACTAGTACTCGTGAGCAGTAATGAAGTGCAAAATCCTGCTGATGGAGATTTGTAACAATGGTAATGTTTTTCTCGCGGTTAAGCCTGGCAAATATATTTAGTATATTTGCCGCAGTTCTGGAGTCTACCGAGGCGATGGGCTCATCTGCTAGAATAAGACTGGCGTTGCCGAGCAGCGCCCTGGCAATAGCAACCCGTTGTTGCTGTCCTCCTGAAAGGTCAGTGGCACGGACGAATATCTTCTCTGCTAATTCAAGTTGTTCCAATAACTGCCAGACTTCCATTATTTCTTTTTCACTCATATAAAAGAGTAAGCGTAGAGCCTGATAAATTGACACCTGACCTAGTTTACCCATGATCACATTACGGGCTACGGATAAGCCAGGAATGATATTATGATTTTGCGAGACCATTGCAATACTAGACCTTAGCTTTCGTAAATCAGGATGGCTAAGTCCCCGCATGGCTTGGCCCATAACATAGAGATTGCCCTCGCTTGGCGCAATGAACCCATTCATAAGGCGGAAAAAGGTGGTTTTCCCGGAGCCACTGGCTCCGAGTACTCCCACCATCTCACCACTATATATACTCACATCAATCCCCTTTAGTCCCGTAACGCCGTTGTCATAAACCTTAACCAACTTCTCTGCCCGGACCATCTCTTGTCTATCCATATTTCCTCCAGCTATTTGAGCAGTCCTAACCGTGCTGCTTGTTCTTCAATGTATTTATAATCTTCTTTAGTAACTTTAGCAAAGCCCTCTGCCTTCAAAAGTTTAAGCAATTCTTCATCATTCATGGCCAAAAATGCTTCGATAATTTTGTTTTCTAACTCTTTATCCATTGAATCTATGACAACCCAGGGGTAGCCTTCAATCATATCAGACTTAGCCAAGATGCGAATTTTAGTTTTATCAATTTGACCGTCCGCAATGAGTTTGTTTAAGATCCTGCCCTCTAGACCACCCGCATCAACTTTACCTTTCTCAACTGCCATTGCTGTAGCATCATGTTTTCCCGTATAAATAACATTGGCAAAATCATCCGGTATTTTTAACCCCGCCTGATCCAACATAATCCTCGGGTAAAGGGAACCCGAGGTGGAACTGACATCTCCAAAGGCAAAGGTTTTATCTTTTAATTCGGCTACACTCTTTATCTTGCTGTCGGCAGGGGTGATGATCAAACTATAGTACTTTGTTGTTTTGGTTTCACTATCAATCTCAGTGACAATGGGGTGAATCTTGGCCCTCTGCTTGGCCTGTACGTAGGTTAATCCGCCAAAGTAAGCCATATCCAGTTTGCCACTTGCCATTGCCTCAACCACACCGGCATAATTATTGGCTACATAGAGTTCTACCTCTATACCCAGCGTTTCTTGAAGATAAGCTTTAAATGGTTCATATTTAGCCTTCATTTGATCTGGAGCCTGGTTAGGAACAAGTCCTACTTTTAGAATCTTTGCATTGTCAGCAGGTTCTTGGCTAGCAGCCTTTGATTCTTTTGGAGATCCTTTTTCTCCCTGGCTGCCACAGCCCACCAAGGAAATCCCTAGTAAAAAAACTACTAACACAAGTAAAAACTTTTTGCTACGCAATCAAAATTCCTCCTCGAATATAATACCAATCAAAGATAACATAAATGGCATTTATGCGTCCAATAACTTTTTGTTATAGTTAGCTAGAATTTTATATAAGCTTTTTATTTTTTAGATATATTACTTACAGTTATCCCAACCAATAACAGGCTTGATATATCAATATATTTCATATGTAATATAACAGGTTATTCAATATATTTGTTTAATAGACGATATGTATAAAATAATTCACAAAGGAGGTTTCTAATGAGAAACAAAATACTTATTGTAGCCACAGGGGGAATTGTCGGACTCTTTGGTGTATTTTTGGTTACCATGGGAAACCCCGCTAACATGGGCTATTGTATTGCCTGTTTTTTGCGGGATATATCAGGAGCTTTAGGGCTACATCGAGCAGCACCAGTTCAATACCTTCGTCCTGAGATAATAGGATTGATACTGGGTGCCTTTATTTCGGCTCTTTTCAGTCGTGAATTTAGAGTTGTGGGTGGCTCAAATACGCTAGCCCGCTTTACACTAGCCTTTTTGGGTATAATCGGTATGTTGGTATTTTTAGGATGCCCGGTACGCGTGGTATTAAGGCTAGCGGGCGGGGATTTAAATGCCTTGGTAGGTTTAGTGGGTTTAATAGTTGGGGTTGCAATTGGTACAATGTTTTTAAAGTACGGCTATTCTCTGGGTAGGGCTATACCACAAAATAAAGGTTCTGGTTACATATTCCCGATTATAGCTATCATTTTATTGGTATTTTTATTAGTTCAACCCGCATTTATTTTCTTCAGTCAAGAGGGTCCAGGTTCTATGCATGCCCCAATAATAATATCTATAGGGTCAGGTTTACTGGTGGGGATTTTAGCCCAGCGTTCCCGTTTATGCATGGTTGGTGGTATCCGTGATTTGATTTTCTTCCGGGACACTCATCTGCTGTCAGGTTTTGTTGCTATGCTGGTAATTGCCACCATTGGAAACATATTAATAGGTAATTTTAACCTAGGTTTTGAACAACAGCCCATAGCTCATAACGATGGGTTGTGGAATTTCTTAGGCATGGTATTGGCAGGCTTATCATCTATTTTACTAGGTGGTTGTCCACTTCGCCAAATCATTTCTGCCAGTGAAGGTAACACCGACTCGGTTATTACTGTGTTAGGTTTTATAGCTGGCGCAGCCTTTGCTCATAATTACGGTCTGGCTGCTAGTACAAAAGGAGTATCTAGTGCAGGTCAGGTAGCTGTGATTTTGGGAATTCTAGTAGTGGCGGCAATTGGAGTACTTGGATTGCAAGGAAGTAAAGCAATAGGGGGAAATATCAATGTTAAAAACAGTGGACGCTCGGGGACTATCGTGTCCTGAGCCGGTAATATTAACACGTCAAGTATTAAATCAAACAATATCAGGTAACATTCAGGTACTAGTAGATAATAACACAGCTAAAGAAAATGTTACTCGAGCAGCAGAAAATATGGGTTGGAAGGTTGTTGTACAACAACAAGGTTCAGATATCATATTAAATCTTAGCAAGTAAGGATTATGTCTTGTATTTCTTCCAATAGCATAGAGCCACCGTTTCCGTTTAGAAAGCCAAGTAGTCAAACAGAAACGGTGGCTCAATCTCATTTGGTGGGAAATATATATGAAACACCCGTAATTTGTAACTTTACGGCATAAAATGAATATTAATTAAATCATGACTATGTTGCTATTAAATATTGGAAGAATATTTTAACCCGACGATACCAACCAAAATGAATCCAACAAAGATTAGACGTGTTATATCATGTGGTTCATTAAAGGCAACTATACCAACAATCACCGCACCTACCGCTCCTATTCCCGTCCAGATCGCATATGCATTACCAATTGGTAGAACTTTTAAAGATAAGGATAAAAAATAAAAACTAATCATCATACCAACTATTGTTATTGCTGACGGATACAAACGAGTAAAACCTTCTGAGTATTTTAAACTTATCGCCCATACAACTTCAAATAAGCCTGCTACAATTATATAAAACCATACCATTTCAAATAAAACCTCCTTACAATTAGAAAAATAATAAAACCCGAAAAGATATCTTGTTGATATCCTCCCGGGTTTTTATCCCTCCGTGTGCACAGTAATCTGTGTGCTTTCTCTCGGTCCAGACCAGCATAAACTGCGGAACCCTAGAAAACCAAATATAATCTTATCAAAAATTATCCCACAATTGATATATGTTTGTCAAGATATCTTGGTTTAGAGTTGGTGCAACATTCATCCAAAATTCAATATAATCAGCCTGAGTCTAAATTCTATTTATTAATTATTATGCAGGAAATATTTTGTAATTAACGAATAAGCTTTATGATAAATATTCTAAGGGAGGTCTTTTATGGATTTGCATATACTCCTTGTTATCATCCTTGGTGCTTCTATAGTACTAGCAGATTGGTTTAACGTCTTTCCTAACTCCAGAAGAAATAGGAAATATACCATTATTGGTCTAATCTGTATTCTCGTATTTATCCTTAAGGATACACTTAATATCCTTATCTAATAGGGGGGATTCCATGATAGCGTCATTATCGCCTAAAGCTTCGTTGATAGTCGGTATATTAATACCTCTAGTCATAACAGTTTTTACTGGTTACAACGCTAAAGCCGTTGGATACTCATTCTTTGTTGGCTTAGCCTTCTGGGTAATATCAGGTCTTATACAGGGAGCCATGGGAAGTTCTGGTGATAAGATAAGAGCTCATTATTACTCCACCCCAGAAAATGACAGAACTGAAAGGTCAAGGTGGGCAAGTACGTTTTTTTACATAGGGCTACCGGGGATGATAATGGGATTAGTTTATCTATATAATGGTTGGTTTTGAGCTGGTTTCACATAGAAATTATAGGGCTTAAGAATTGTTAAAAGAGAGTGTCGCATAGGACACTCTCTTTTGCTTGATAAGTGATGTTAAATTTTTTGATCTTTTTAACTAGATATTTTTAAATTACAACAGGTACATTGTTGCCAGCACGCCTGTAATAGTCATAACGATGGTGTATGGTAGAGCCAGCTTCACCATTTCCATGTAAGACAGGCGAATCAGCGGAGCAAGTGCAGAGGTTAACAGGAACAAGAACGCCGCCTGGCCGTTTGGTGTAGCAACAGAAGGGATGTTTGTACCCATGTTGATTGAAACAGCCATCTTTTGGTAATGATCCAGCGCAATGCCTCCAGCTTCAAAGGCTTTCTGTGTTTCTGACATATATACGGTAGCAACAAAGACATTGTCACTGATTGCAGAAAGGACACCGTTGGCCGCAAAGAAGGCGACAAGCTGATTCTGTCCTTCCAGGTTTAGTACCCACTGAATGATCGGCGTAAACAGATGCTGGTCATGAATAACCGCAACGATACCGAAAAATACTACTAACAGCGCAGTGAACGGCAGTGCTTCTTCAAAGGCATGACCAATCTTCCCTTCTTGAACAACTCCGTTAAAAGCTGTAAGCAGGATGATAATCATCAGACCAATAATACCGACTTCTGCCAAATGAAGTGCCAGGGAGAAAATCAACAAAACGCCGGCTACAGCCATAATAATCAGGCGTACACGTCCGCGAGTATCCATCGCAGCATCTTTGGCTTTAACGTCATCTTCCATAACCTTTCGAACATCCTCAGGAAGCTGATAGCCGTACCCCCAAAACTTGGTGGCTTCAAGGGTAATGGAGGTCAGAAGACCAACGATCAGTACCGGGATAGACACAGGTGCGCTGTGTAAAAAGAAATCAACAAAGTCCCATTTCATAATGGTACCGATCAGTAGGTTCTGCGGTTCACCAACCAGTGTTGTTGCTCCGCCCAACGCAGTACCCACAGCACCATGCATCATCAGATTGCGCAGAAAACCACGGAATTGATTCAGGTCCTCCTGATATTTGTCATCGATAATATGGTCGTTATTGATGTCATACTTTTCGAATATTTTTTCACTGGAAGCAAATTTATGGAAGATGTTGTAGAACCCATATGCCACGGCAATAATCACCGCCGTTACAGTTAGCGCATCCAGAAAAGCGGAAAGAACTGCACCCATTATAGAAAACAGGAATGCAAGGGCAACTTTAGAGTGTACCTTGGTAAGGATCTTGGAAAACAGATACACAAGACCTTCTTTCATAAAATAGATTCCGGCAACCATGAACATCAAAAGCAAAATAACCGGGAGGTTCATTTCAACTTCGTGATAGATCGAATGCGGGTTAGTAAGCCCGATCACAACAGCTTCGATTGCAAGAAGTCCACCTGCAGGGAGCGGATAACATTTTAGCGCCATTGCAAGAGTAAAGATAAATTCGGCAATCAACACCCAACCGGTAACGTACGGACCGGCTGTAAACAACAAAATAGGGTTCAACACCAGAAAAGCGAGAATTGTTGTTTTGTACCAATTCGGAGCATCACCCAGAAAATTTGCTTTAAATGCTTGGCCGATACCCATCTGTTTCTCTTGTCCCAAGCCCTTCTGATTCATATAACACACCTCCAAAATGAGAAATTCTATATAGACTAACAACATTATAATTATTCACAGGTCAGTCACTCACTGTAGTATTCTGCCGTATTACCATTTTTGTATTCAAGTATCGACCTTGTTACCTACTTTTCCGTGAACTTCGTACAAAACTGGGAAAATATTCACCCCCTATTTATAGTGTCAGAACACACAAAAAAAGGACAACAAAAAAGAGGAATAGCCTTGTTAAAGGCTACCCCCCCCAGTAGTCCGAATTCCTTGTACCAATTTGGCACAACACGTAGCATGGCACTTTTTAATTAATTTTATTGTATCAGATAGAAACGTATTTGTCTAGAAAAATGAATGTACTCTGATAAAACCAAATATAAACGGATTTAGAGTATATATGCCAAAATATTTTGTCATTACAGGTGAAGGGTATTTGTTTTAGTAATATGTCTATGTCTAACCCATCTGTGTACTTGGCTATTTAGCATCCTTCCAAAAGAAAACTACCATAGGGATAAAAACAATAAAGGCACAGATAAGGTACATATAGGATAGTCCGAGTCTATTAGAAACCAACCCCAATAAGATAGAGCCAATGCCAATTCCTAAATCAAGGGCAGTAAAGATTGTTCCGTTGGCAGCTCCTCTACGAAAGGGCTCAACTCTATTGATGGCCATAGCTTGAAGGGTTGGTTGCACTATACCAAAACCTATGCCCAGTATAATTGCCGATAGTACAAAGGTCAGATAGCCCTTTGCAAAAAAAAGTAGTAAAAATGATATGGCCAAAGCAGAAAAACCGATAAACATTATCTGATTGGGGCCGCGTTTATCGAAGATTTTTCCAGCATAGGGTCTAACAAACAATAAGGACACACCGTAAACCATGAAAAAGATACCTGCGTTAGCAATGTTTAATTCTTTTGCGTAAAGAGTTATAAAGGAAACAATTCCTCCATAGGTCAAATTAACAAAGAACAATACCACTGACAGGGAGTAGACCCTTGGCTCTAAAAAACTGTTAAGGCCAATCTTAGTTTTCGGCTTATCCATATTAATCTCCAAGCCCTTTATACTAAGCACACATAACAGGGCAAGGGCAGCAATGATTGAACCTGTTGTAAATAAAGTATTAAAGCCATAGTTATCAAGAATATATAGACTTAATACAGGTCCCACTGCCATTGCAAGGGTACCAGCTAATCCATAGTAACCCATTCCTTCCCCTCTTCTTGCAGCAGGGACAATGTCACTGGCTATGGTTCCCGCACCTGTTGAAGTAAAGCCCCAGGAAAACCCGTGAACAGCCCTTAACAGAAAAAGCATAAGCAAACTTGTTGCTAAGTTATAGGCAAAGGTAACTGCCACAAAGGCAACTAATGCAAACACCACAACACTTTTTCTACCCATTGTGTCAAGCATGTAACCCGAGATTGGACGAACTAATACTGCTGTTATGGTCAGAACCCCAACAATATATCCAACATTACTTTCACTACCTCTTAGAACCTCAGTAACATACATCGGTAAGGTAGAAATTAAGAAATAAAAACTTGTAAACATAAATAAGCTGGTTAGACAGATTAAGATGAAGTCTTTGGTCCAAATAGAATGTCTTTCGTTCATAATTGTTTCTCCTTCTATAATTTGTTGTCTAACTATTAGCATTCAGGGTCAAAACAACAGCAATATGCGCTCGTTTTCCATAGCCTCCTTAATGCTTATAAATTCTCTTTGAGAATAGGTAAACAATGCAACCAACTAGTAAGAACAATATAATTGCTAGCTCAGTTTTCAGCATTTTTTGACCCCCTAAGAAAAAGCAAGCTCAAAATATCATTATTAAATTTTACAGTTATTTGTCTAAACAAGTATTTAGCTAAAAATTATTTATCAAGGTTCTCAAAAATTTTATTAAGAACCTCTTTAACCACCTCTATTTGTTCTTTATCAAGGCCTTTTATAGACTCATTAAGTGCCTCAAATGCTAAAGGAAATAGTTTATCCTTTAAGTCACGCCCCTCACTGGTGAGGAAAATTTGATACGCTCTATTATCTTCCGGGTTAACTTCTCTTGTAATAAAGCCCTTCTTTTCAAGCTTTGCTAGAATTCTTACTGTTGTGGGTTGATCTTTGGAAGTTAATTCTGCCAATTCTTTAGGAGAGATTCCTTCTCTCTGCCATAAACGATTTAAAACTGCCCATTGTTCGGGAGTTACATTATAATCTTTAAAATGGTGCAGCAAGTTATTTTTCATACGTGTATTTGTACGATTTAAAATATATCCTAGGCTATTATCAAGGTTAAAGGTCACTGGTATCTCCCTCTACAACAAAATAATCTTGTCAAGACAATTATATCTTTAAGAAAACTAAAAATCAACAATTTAGAAATTTTAAAATGCAGTAAGTTTTTTTCTGCCTGACCTACTTTCCAGGAAGTGTGGCATGACTAAAAAATAGTGTGTGGTTTATTAGCTTCAACCACACACTGTTAAAAGAGTTACTTGAAGAAGTTTGGGGGTATAAATAAAGGGGTTTAGTTATTATCTGTATTATCACACAGATGTTTTGTTCTGTATGCTTTTGGTGTCATATTCATTTGCTGTACAAAGACACGATTAAAATAGGAAGGATCAGTAAACCCGCATTCACTGGAAATACGATAGGCAGGATAGTTAGTTGTTTCTAATAATTTACAAGCATACTCAATCTTTAATTTGTTTATATAATCTATATAGCTCACTCCTACTTCTTTTTTAAAAATGCGGCTAAAATACTGGGGATTCAAGTATACATAGGATGAGACCATTTGCAGAGATAATTTTTGTTTAAAGTTATCGTGAATATATTTTAATGCTTTTTCAATAATTTGCATCTGATTGGCTTTCGGTTCCATTACCTGTTCATCAGAATGTTCCTGGGACGTAGCTATAGAAGCCAACAAATCATGAAATACCTGTCTAAAAATCACCGGTTTAATGGGTTTTAGCAGGTATTCCTGGACACGGAGACGGATTGCTGTTTGGGCATAGGAAAAATCTGAATAGGCAGAAAGGATCATTATACTTGCCTGGGGGAGAAATTTCCTTATCTCCTTGATTGCTTGTAAGCCATCCATTTCTGGGATGTGTATATCCATGATCATTATATCTGGCCGATACTGCTTGGCCAGTTTGACAGCCTGGATTCCACTTTGACAAGTGAGTATTTTATCTTCCTTATCCTTAAGCTCCTCGGCCACAATCGATTTTAGAAACTCCAATTCGAGCAACTCATCTTCCACAATTAAAACTATGCTCATCATTATCGCCTCGCATTGGGTTTGGTAGGAATCGAGATTGTGATAGTACTTCCAGAATAGTCAGATTTTACGATTTTCAAGCCGTAACTCTCTCCGAAATATTGTTTTAAACGTTTGTCTGTACTGCGAAAACCAATTCCTAGCTTACTCTCAGATTGTTGTAGGCTTTGTAAAACTTCTTTGGGAAAACCATTCCCATTATCCATAACAAAAATATCTATCTTATCTTTATATTTTTCCGCGCTAATTTTTATCTTGCCGCCATCCCTTTTCGGGGAGATACCGTGAATAAGGGCATTCTCGACGATGGGTTGAATAATCATATTGGGTATTCTGTGTGGTTTAATATCCTCTGCAATATCAATGTCGTATTCTAAGCGATTTTTAAAGCGTACTTTCTGAATATAGAGGTATTTCTCGATATTGTCCATCTCATTTCCGATGGTGTGTAACTCATCATCTTGCTTTAAGTTATAGCGTAATAAGTCCGAAAGACAGTAAATGAGTTCTTCCGTTGTATGAGATTTTTCAAAGTAGGCTATACGTGCTATGGAATTTAAGGTATTAAATAAGAAATGTGGGTTAATGACCAAAGACATATTTTTTGCTTCCAGGTCAAGAATCTTCTTTTCCAACATTTCTTTTTCAATAGATAATCTTGTTATTGCCTTATCTGTGCTATTGATACTTTCAGAAAAGTCATAGGAAATATTCTTAGCAATATGGTTACATAGTTGCTCATGAACTTCAACTTTGTTTTCCTCAGTGGTTTTTATGGCTGCAATCGCTTTTGCAACAAACTCAGGTTCAAGTTTTTTCTCCTTTGCTATGCCCATAATATCAATTAAATATTTCCTGTATTCATTACCTGGTAAATAAACTTGGGCCCCCACTATATAGCCTATGGTTTTGTCGTTAATAACCACTGGTAAAACAATGTTTTCAAGTCCATGCCTACAGTTAAATCGGTCTCCTTTGCCTGGTTTTAATCTTGAAAGATAGTCTGTACAAATTCGCTTTTCATCTTCCTGACAAATAAGTTTACAAAAGTCGGGAGAAGGATTAAACTCAAGCAGAATATCTCCATTGGTATCGATCAAATGGAGAGAAATATTGGACAAGGATAGAAGTCCGCTATATCGAGAATATAGATTGCCATCTACTAAATTGTGTAGTGTTTTATTAGTCTTATTCATGCTTTTTCGCCCTAAGTCCTTTTCTCTGATTTAACAATGTATTAACCGCTGATTTAGAGCCAATTAATGTCAAAAAAAGTCGAATAAAACAGAATTATATCTTTTTAATAATACAATACCCCTATAAAAATGTAAATAGGATCAGCCTTTGCTACAGTAGGAGCCATGCGTCAGAATAAACCTTAAGTGTAAATCCTCATTTTATATAAGCCAGAAAGGGTTAACAATAAACTAATTAAATAATTTACGAATCAGGTAACGGCTAAACTATTGTGATATTTTTTCTCATAATATAATGGCATTAATCTTGGGAACAATGAGTTGTGAGGTGATAAACTTGCAACTCATTTTTTATACTGAAGATACTCCACTGGACTACTTTAATGCCGGAAAAACATATTCTTTTCCAAGACCAGAAACCTGTTTGCATCCAGATTGCAGGATACCTATCCCACCCAGACCATACGGATATTACATACGAAATGTTATTTCAATTAATTTTAACGAACGAATTATGATTAGGAGATACTTATGCCCAAGATGTGGTCACACTTTTTCTTACTTACCATCCTTCTGCCTTCCATATTATCAATATACCCTAGCCCTTATTTGGGCGAACTTGATTTGTCAGGTATTTAATATCGTATCTTTTCTTAAATCCCTAATGGCTAGTGTCGATTGGCAAAGGCAACACTTACAGTTCTACCGACGTCGGTTTAAAAGCAACCTGAACTTCATTCAAGTAGTGTTACGACATTTAATGCCGGAGGTTAAGTTACCAGATGAAATTGAAGAAAAAGAAAAGGCCAAAAGGGTGCTGAACATTGCGATATCCGGATTCAATACAATCCAAGCCTTCTCCACAAGGTTTTTCTCACAATGCAACAGTTCCTTTATGGCCCATCTCTAAAATTAGTTTAGCCATTTAGAAAACCAATCATTCTAAAAATTTGAAGAGATGGGTAAAAAACAGAACTTTTGCATAGTACCTTGCAGAGACTAATGGTATCCTTCAGACTATGGGATAAGTTTAGCCGGTTAAACATCTCCCGCAAATTTAAAGATTGCCGGAGGTGTGTTTGTTGTGCTTTCCACAGAGGATAGAGAAAATATTGCTTTAAAAAGATTTTCTCTGATTAGCCCCGTATTAAATGGCCAGATCACAAATCAAACAGAATATTTTAAAGCCCTATGCAGTGAACCCATTGATATGCCATATTACGGCTTAAAGCGTTATTCACCAAAGACACTGCTATTTTGGCTCTTTGAGTACCGCCGAGGTGGAATTGAGGCTTTAAAACCTGGTCACCGCTCTGATCGAGGCAAGAGTCGTAAAGTAAGCCTTGAAATCGCTGATGCCATCAGGAAAAAACGAGCAGAAAAACCTCGGTTAACCACAGTGTTATTGTATGAAGAACTGGTTAAAGATGGCGCCTTTGACCCTAACAAATTATCTAAGGCCACCTTTTATCGGTTTATGGCCGCTAATCCCGATTTAGCAGCAGGCATAGACCCGGAGGAGAAAGAACGTGAACTTAAAAGATTTTCTTACCAATCGATTAACGAGCTATGGCAAGCCGACATTATGTATGGGCCATACATTAGGATAGGTAAGTCTAAAAAGCAAACCTACCTAATTGTATTTTTAGATGATGCCTCAAGGATTGTTACTCATGGTCAGTTTTTTGATACCCAGAACTACACAGCTATGCGTACAGCATTGCGGGAAGCTATACTAAGACGAGGAATTCCCAAAATGATTTACACCGACAACGGTAAGGTTTATCGCACTAATCAGTTAGCTATGCTTTGTGCTGGGTTAGGGTGTTCATTAATTCATGCTGCCCCATTTACGCCGAACGCTAAGGGGAAAGTTGAAAGGTTCTTTCTTACTGTCCGCCAGCGTTTTTTATCCACCATCGATCCTACTAAAATTACGAGCGTGGATGAATTAAATTTGCTCTTTTGGCGATGGCTTGAAGAAGATTATCATCGTAAAACTCACAGTACCCTAGGGGTAAGCCCCTTGGATTTTTTTATGTCTCAAGCCCATAAGGTGCAGCTTTATTCTGACCCCGAGTTATTGAGAGAACATTTTTTAATGCGTATTGGCCGCAAGGTAAACCATGATGCTACTTTATCAGTAAACAGAGTACTTTATGAAACTGACCAAGGTTTAGCCAACTCCAAGGTAGAGGTGCGGTTTGAACCGGAATGGTTGTCTGTTCCCCAAAGAACATTACCCCTCTACCAAGGTGGCAAATTTGTAGGGGAAGCCCGAATGATCAATTTCTATGATAACTCCAAAGTAAAAAGACGTGGACGTCCGGCAGCATCAAGCAAAAAAGAGGATTTAGAAATCAGCCCTACTAACACTGATACATCGTCTCTCATTCCCAGCAGTAGCATTTCTTTTGCAAGTCTTTCTAAAAAAACTAATGAGGCTGGTGATATTTAATGTTCCTTCAACATTTTGGTCTTAAATTCAATCCCTTTACCAAAGAGATACCCACTGAGAATCTATTCATCAGCCAAGATTTATTGGAACTTGAACATAGATTGAAATATTTACAGCAAACCAGAGGCATTGGATTAGTGGCGGGAGAACCGGGAACAGGTAAATCCACAACTTTGCGTAAATTTGTTACTGAATTAAATCCATCCCTCTATCGTCACTGTTACTTTTCTTTGGCTACTGTTACATTATCAGAGTTTTACCAAGCCCTAACTCTAGAACTTGGTGAGCAACCGGCTAATCGGAGGGTGGTAATGTTCCGCCAGATTCAGCAGGCAATCAGTTCTATGTATTATGATAATCGGATAACACCAGTAATTATCTTAGATGAGATACACATGGCCTCAAACAAGCTACTAGAAGATTTAAGGCTAATCTTTAACTTTAAAATGGATTCACAAAATCCATTTATCCTTATCTTAGCCGGTCAACCACCTATACGTAACAAGCTAGGTTTAAATATTAACAAACCCCTTAGGCAAAGACTTGCTGTTAAGCATATTATGCAAGGCTTAAGGCAGGAAGAAATTAAAGATTATTGTAACAGCAGACTGCGGTTGGCCGGACTGGTAGAGGATATTATTACTGAGGCAGCCTATGAAGTTATTTATTCTAATTCAAATGGCATACCTAGGGTGGTCAATAGTTTACTGACTAATGCAATGATTTACGCCTGTAACCAAAATCAAAGAAGTATTGATGAAGAAGCCATTTATCATGCACAAAATGAATTAAATATTTAGTGAGATTCCGGGTGAAATACCCGGTTTTCTTTTTACCCCAAAACCGGACTTGGATACGTACTAATTTAATTTGATAATTAGTTAGGGAAGTCTAAATTAATTTGCGAATAACGGGCTAGTTTCAGGAAGGATACACTAATTTATTTTGAGAATCTTAGCTAGATTAATTTGAGAATTGACACTTAAGCTTTAAATACATAGAAAAGGGTTGCCTCATTTTATTGAGGCAACCCTTTTCTATGGCTTGTCTAATATTATAATACTTCTTTCCTAGCGGGGAGAATGATTTCTACGTCGCTGTGTGGACGTGGAATTACATGAACGGAAATTAGTTCACCAACTCGTTGAGCAGCAGCAGCACCAGCGTCGGTTGCTGCCTTTACAGCACCAACATCTCCTCTTACCATAACGGTAACCAGACCACCGCCAACTTTTTCGTAGCCAATCAGTTGAACGTTGGCTGCTTTGACCATTGCATCGGCCGATTCAATTGCTCCTACTAAACCTTTGGTTTCAATTAATCCTAAAGCTTCTGATCTACTCATTTTTTGTTTCCTCCTAAAATTTATTTTATAATTTTTATTCTTGATTTGGGTCCAATATTAAGTGCATTAGCTTCTTCTGTATCGATATGACATTCAAGAGCCGATGTGTTGTTGGCTCTAATGGCGACATTGGAGAAAGTTCCTCCACGGAGTCCGCCCATTTCTATGCTAACCTGTTCTCCATCAGTTACACCTAAACGCTTTGCATCTTCCAGTGTCATATGAATATGTCGTTGAGCTACTATAACTCCTTTGGACAGCGAGATGCTTCCTTTGGGGCCAATGATAGTGATTCCCGGAGTTCCTTGCAAGTCTCCAGACATTTTCACCGGCGCGCTGATGCCAAGTTTGAAGCAATCTGCCTGAAGTATTTCTACCTGCGTTTCGCTTCTCACTGGCCCGAGGATGCGAACCTTTTCAATAGCACCCTTGGGTCCGCATATGGTCAAGGTTTCCTTGCAGGCATATTGCATAGGTTGGGACAAATCCTTGGCTTTTGCCAATTGATATCCTACGCCAAACAAGGTTTCCAGATCTGTTTGAGAAAGATGAATGTGACGGTTAGATATTCCCACAGGTATAGAGTTGGCATCGGTATTGGTGTCCTTCTGATAACGCCCCCCTTCTTTAATTGCCTCCAGCAGAAGCTCTGCTAAAGCGTCATACTTTCCCACTTAGTTATCACCTCTTTTTTTTAGTAGAGCAATAACTTCATTCACAACATTCATAATATGATCTTCACTGATGGCACTAGTGCTACTACTTTGTGCCACGCAGGCTGAATTAATAGTACTTGAATTTTCGTTGCATTCTTTGATTCCGTAGGCTACACGTTTTCTGTTGATCAGGTGCATGGGGGTTACATTATCGGAGGTTGCGCTACCGCCCCAAGTACCGCAACCCAGGGTAAAGGCTGGAGCTAGTCCGGTACTTACACCCACACCGCCATGGGTGGAAGGTGTGTTTACTAAGATTCTAAATACTGGCTTGGCAGCGAATTTCATAGCTATTTCAGGGTTCTCCGTATGAATGGAGAGGCTATGACCCACACCGCCATTTTTCAGTAACTTGATGCACACATCGCAAGCTTCTTCCCAATCTTTTACGGTATAGAAGGCCAGAACGGTAGTTAATTTCTCAAAAGATAGGGGATATTCTTTTCCCACTCCCTTTTGTTCACCCAACAGAACTTTTGTTCCAGGTGGAATAACTATGCCAGCACTGTCTGCGATGACTTGCGCGGAGCGCCCTACAAACTTAGCATTCATGGCATGGCCCCGGACAAACAAATTCTTGGCAACTTTGTCTGTTTCCGCAGGAGTCATGAAGTAGCCACCTTGACGTCTGAACTCTTCTATAACTTGATCACGCATGCTTTCTTCAACAATAACCGCTTGCTCGGATGCACATATGGTTCCATTGTCAAAGGTTTTACTGGTGATAATATTTTTAACTGCCTTTTGTACATTTGCAGTTCTTTCAATATAGGCTGGAACATTGCCAGGGCCTACGCCCAGTGCTGGTTTCCCTGCGCTATAGGCAGCCTTGACCATGGCTGTACCACCGGTGGCAATAATCATGTCTACTTCATCACATTTCATCAATTCATTGGTTGCAGGCATAGAGGGTTTGGAAATACAACCAATGATATTAGCCGGTGCACCGGCAGCTACTGCTGCATCATGCATTAGTTTGGCTGCTTGCAGAGTACATTTCAGGGCTGATGGATGTGGTGAGAAGACAATGCCGTTACGTGCTTTAATGGCAATTATGGATTTGTAAATAGCCGTGGAGGTGGGGTTAGTTGAGGGAATAATCCCCATTAAAAGTCCCACGGGTTCTGCAATTTCCACCACTTTATTAACTTGATCATCATTAATAATTCCTATGGTTTGCATTGGTTTAATGAATTTATATAGCTCTGTGGAAGCAAACTGGTTTTTAAAGGTTTTATCTTCTACTTTACCAAATCCGGTTTCTTCCACTGCCAATTTTGCCAGGGAAACTGCATTTTCCTCGGCTACTTTCACCATATTGCAGATGATTTTGTCTATCTGCTCGCAATTGAATTTAGCAAGTTCAGCTTGAGCCAGTTTCGCCTGACGCGCTAAAGTTCTAGTCTCTTGTACTGACTGTAAATCATAATCAAAGGTTTGCAATTAACTCTTCCTCTCTCCAGCGTCTTATTTTCACAAAGGCTACTTATTTACTCCCTTTCGGTAATATTCCGTTAGTTTTTCAATAAGTAAGTCTTTATTTGCTTTGGATATAGCTCTGCCTGCTATGTCAAGTTCTTTGTAATCTCTTGCCAACTTGCGAAGTTTAACAACGGAGAGCAATTTTAGTGCATTAATAGTCTTTTCAAGGCCGAATTTCTGTACATATGCATCAACGCCTTCTTTGTTGAGGTGTTTGAGCATTGGCGCAGAGGTAGCTTTTTCTGTATTCGTCGTCGGTTCATCTGAATCTGTTACTACATTCTGCTTTTGATCATTTAGGTCAGCTGTTGAATCCGCTTCCTGAGGTAACACGGTTTTCTCCTTTGGTGGATCGGGATTTGAGCCACCACCGACCATTGTGTCTATATCAGAATGCGGTCTAGGTATTACATGATGAGCCACTAAAAATAACTCGCTAATCCTTGTAACCGCTGTTACTCCTGCTTCCACAGCAGCTTTAACAGCTCCCACATCCCCAGTTACGGTAATTGTTACAAGGCCGCCCCCTACAAAGGTTCTCTCCACAAGTTCCACTTGCGACGTCTTGAGCATTACATCTGCACATTCAATAGCAGGAAGGAGTCCTCGTGTCTCAATTAGGCCAAGAGCCTGCATAGCTTACCCTCCTATTATTGCGCCATAAGATCAGCCCAGTTTGCCGGGTAAGTTACATAAAAGAGTTTGACATACCCTGAAGAACTCCAGGTTACTTTGGAACCTTTGGGTACAAAGAGTACATCACCCTGGCACGCTTCATAAGTCTCACCATTGATAGTGATGGACAGGCTTCCCTCGAGGATTATATCTACCTCTTCGTAACACAACTCCCAATCAAAGCTAGATTTCTCGATTGTTAAAAAGCCTGCACTCATTTGGGACTCGTCTTTGCTGACCACTTCACGATAAGCTACATTTGTGCTAGGATCTCCGGTATCAAAGGTATCGTATTTCACTGTCCTACCGCGTACAATCTTCAGCCCACTTTTCGGTTCACATTCTGTTTGAAATGGTGGTTCTGAAGCTGTCGCAGGGATACTTGACAGAAGACTGTTTGCTAATACAGCTTTTACTATTTGATAGATCATCTCTTGATCTATCGATTTTGTGTTTGCATTCTTCTGAAGATCACCGTCTTTATAGTTGTAATTTCCTGTGGTTGCAGATACAGTTGTGAATTCCACTCCCAGTTCTTTAGCTAGGTCCTTGGCTGCTGGTGTAATAATGGTATTAGCCTCTACGTGGAATACCTTCTGCCCCTTATCTGCAACGGCTTGTATCTCATCTGCACAAACAAGTTTTTTCAAGGCAGCACCCCCTTTCGCTAATTATTTTGATATGAATCTATGAGCTACTAACTTTAGAACAAAGTTGGCCATAATTTATCGGAAGGTGAAGGAATTACTTCTACATCCACTAACAAACCTTTTTCTATGATAAGTGTCTTGCCAGCTTCCACAGAGGCTTGCACAGCAGCAACATCTCCGGTAAAGGTGAAATAGGCTTTACCGCTCAGTCCCCTACCAAGACGTAGTTCCAGAGCCTGTATATCGGCAGCTTTCAGTGCTGCATCAGCTGCAATAATCATGGATGACATGGAGAAGGATTCCATAATCCCCAGAGCTCCAGTTTTATCTGGCATAGTGGTGGCCGTAATGGCTGGGAACACAGCCGGATGAACATTGGGCAGGATAAAGCTATCAATCAGATATTCTCCCGCTGCTTCAATGCCTGCGCTAATAGAGCTTTCTACGGCAGCAACGTCTCCATGAACGATTGCGATATATTTCCCTGGACAGACCGAGGTTGCACTTACCACATCCACGTAGGCTGTTTTAAGCATCAGGTCTGCTGCATAAATTCCTCTGGCAATGCTGGAAAGTTCAATCATACCTATTGCTCTATACATACTAACCCACCTTTATCACAATAAAATTATCCCTATTCTCTACAACCGTACCATCTAGGCTGGCATGAACCGTAGCGCCTAGACTGTTATCTGGAATTTTCCCAATTAGTTGACCAGCTTTCACTTGCTCGCCTACCTCGACAACTGGTACTGCTGTAGCTCCAATGTGCTGACGCAATGGGATACTAATGTATTCCGGTCTAAATTCAACTTTGCTCATTGGTGCCGGTTTATCAAAAGCCGTTAAGCCAATCTTGGCAACTAGTCGTTTGCTTGGAATCAGGCGATACTCTCTAGCCGATCTGGCTTTGAATTCCATCTGTGTCGGCTGATATCTAATCCCTTGTTCTGCCAACTTTTGCTTAAAATAATTATTGGTAGACCTTGGATGAATATTGGCCGGACAGGAGAATAATTCACAGGCATTGCATTCACAACATAACTGGGCGATTTGTTGGTCTTTCACATCCAAATTGTAATTTAGAGCACGCATAATTTTATGCGGTTGTATATTGTGTCCCAGGAGGTAGCGAGGACACAGATCGGTACACATCCGACATTGTTCGCAAGCAGCCTTACTTATTGCTTTTGCTTGAGCCACATTCACTGACTTCTTGCGAATCAGAAAGTGATCTTTTTTAAGTAAGACATAACCTTTGCTTTTTTTGGTGACATAGCCATCTACATTTTTCATGACAGAACCCATCATGGGGCCGCCTTCAATCACAGCATAATCATCCAGATTTTCTACACCACATTGTTTAAATACATCACGAATGGCTACACCCACGGGTACCTTAACAGTCATGCGTTGGGGAATATCCCCGGCAATGGTCATGAATGTTTCAGTAACAGGGTTCCCGCCAATGGCATGGTATATATTAAGTGCAGTTTCAGTATTAATAACCACACAGCCAACTTTTAGAGGAATGGATGCTTCCGGAACAATTCTATTAGTTAATTCATGAACCAAAACCTGTTCGTCACCAGCAGGATACATATCCCGGAGTTCCATTACTTCCATGTAATCTGTAAGTCCCAGAGCAACAATTCTTTCTCGCAAAAGGGTAATAACTTCTTTGTGTTTACCCTTAATACCAATAATGGCTTTGCGAGCTTCGATATATCTTCCCGTTGCTTCCAGTCCCTTGATGATTTCATCAGGAAACAGCTCCATCAATTGCTGGTCTACCCTGAGTAACGGCTCGCATTCAGCACCGTTAAGCAATATATACTCTGCTTTAGAAGTTATTTTAGCGTGAGTTGGAAATCCAGCTCCTCCAGCTCCGATAACCCCTGCATCCTTGATTATGTTTAGTAGATCCAACTTTTTCCACCTCCGGTTTCTTAAAACGTACAGTCTTCGTCAATGATTCCCACTATGACTGCATCAATGGGTATATCCTCCTGATTCAGCATTTTACGAGCCGAGCTGCCTGTACAGACAAGAACACGCTCGCCAAAACCAGCACCGATGGTATCGGCGGCTATCAGGAGACGACCAGCGTCAATCCCCCCGAGAACTTCTACCAACATGAATTTCAAACCCCTAAGAGAATCGGCTTTTCTGGTTGCCCAAATATTATCTATTACCTTTGCTGCTATCATACGACTTCACCCTTTTTGGCTGCTTTCAACTTAATTTGTATTTCGCTTATAGCTGCTTCCACAGATGCTGTATCTCCAAATATGGCAATCATAATAAGATTTTGCGGGCAATGACCTTTGATATCTTCCACTACCACTCCGGCAGCTTTTTCGGCGATGTCTGCAGCAAAAACCATATCTATGAGTCGCCCTTGAACCAAACCTATAGCATCATAGTTCTCAATGGGAGTAGTAGCAGCAGAGCCTTTTCTTCGAAAAAGAATATCTAATGTCCCCTTAGTGGGGGATTTTATAATGCGGTACTCCATGTAAAAGCCACCCCTTTTCTCAAAGGATTTCCTGTGTGCAGTTAAGTGCAATTCCCAAAGGAGTTACAAACATGGGGTTTTGCGGTTTATAAGTTGGAATGTTGGTTTGCTTGGCGATAATATCTTCAATGCCTGCCAAGCAACAGGTTCCACCAACTAGATAGATTTCTTTTACTTGGTACTCAGCTACATGGCGGCTGATAATGGATGAGACCTTTTCAATGACAGGTCTTAGTACAGGCATCAATTCTCTATGGTTTTTTAAATCACGCTTATATTGATCCGCATCGTCAAAGCTCATTTTATAAGCACCGGAAATGACGAGAGAAAAATGAGTGCCTCCTGTTGGTTCATCGGCTACGTAAATCACTTTGCCGTCTTTCAGAATGGCAATCCCTGTAGTACCGCCACCAATATCGACAATTGCCCCGTCTTGAATCTTAAGTACAGCATTGGCAGCCGTCGGTTCGTCCAGTAGGCTGGTAATTTCAAAGCCTGCTCCCTCTACCACATGTTTAATAGCTCCCGAGTCAAGGGTAAAGGTACCGGGTGGAAGCGCCGCCGCTGCATAGACTAATTCTGTGCCAAGTTTCTGTTCCAGTTCTTGTTTTAATTCCCTGACTATGCGCATAGCTCCGATATAGTCCACAACCATACCATCTTTAACAACACTGGCATAACGATAGGCACCAGCAACAGGTTGATAATTCTCATCAAGAACCGCCAGAACAATATAAGCAGTTCCCAGGTCAACACCGGTGTAATAAACTGAGGACTTTCTCAGTATAGGTTTTTTAATCACTTCCTCAAAATCACGTACCAGTTGATCGCAGTATTGGAAAGTAGAATTTATCTTTGCCATTTTTGTCCTCCCAGACATTTCCACATCATTATGCAGAGTATGTTAATGATCAGATAGAGGGTATCAATCAGTTCTTGACGTGAGCAAACTTGCTTTTCCTCGTCCCAAAAGATTTCTAAAAGGATTGGTTCGACCTCTCGAAGGGAGGCACGCAAGTGATTTAGCAAAGCGATTTCTTTGCCGTTTGCCAAGCCAATGTGAAACTCACTGATTTCAATCTCTAGGTTATCGGACCGTTTTTTTATTTCATCTTCCGACCATCCCCAAAATTGAATATTGTCCGGGCTAGTATTCTCCCGTTCAGCATGTTGCAGGTTCCGGAAGCATTTGCCCAGTGCCAGTACCTCCTCTGACAGAACAGCATCTCCAGCGTTTAAGAGTTCTGCTGCAATTAAGAGGAATAAAGAATCTATATAATCCATTCTTTTACGCAATCTGAGGGTTCCCCAGTGTTGGCGAGCTGGGGTCTTATCAGACTCGTCAGTGTTTTGTTTCTTACTCTCACTACATTGGGCTTGTACCAGTGTGACTCGTCTATCCACCAGAAATTGGCGGGCACCTGGTGTAATCTTTGTAGCTGGTTCCAGAACATAAGTAGTAAAGGGCTCTGTTTTATATAAATCTCGTAATTCCATTTCGGTGATGAACTTCACGGCCTCACCTACCCTTCCTAAATCCCTTTAGCAAATTGCCACCTTTATTACGGAAAGAAAAACCAAAACAAATAAAGCTAGTAATATATATAAAGAACATCAATTTTTGTCAGATGATTCGTGTTTTCCAAGTAAGTACTCTTTTAAGGCTGAGACGCCGATATTATCCTTTAAAGAGATCCAAAAGTAGGGTTCTGATACCCCAATCCTTTTCAATTGCTGAATAGGCAAATCTTTATTTTGCGGGGTTAAATCAACCTTGGTAATCACCCCTATGACGGGACAGGTAAAGGACTTTGCAAAACCAGGCGGATATACTTCAGTGAGTCTAGATTGATCAACCAGTATAAGCACATGGGACGCGGTTTGTGCCGTTGCAATGAGATATCTGTACATCGCAGGATTTTCTATATATGAGCCAGGAGTATCAATGGTGTTTTTTCCATATATAACATCCTGGGTCTTTTTCAATGGCCTAGTTGTATCATTTAAGACATTAGCTAAGGTGGATTTACCGGATTGGGTTGGTCCCACTACCATAATGCGCTTTTTCATGTGCGTGTAATCTTGGCAGGCGTAAAGCCTAACAATTTTTCTAAAGTGTCATTAATGGCAATCATAGCCGCTTCTACACTTGCCACATCCCCAGATATGACTAGTGAGCCTGTAAAACGATCTAGAAAACCGATCTCTACATCAGAAGTCTTAGTTGCAATATCCGCTGCTATAATTGCGGTCTCACAGGGAGTAAGGGTAGAAATTCCTATGGCTCCTGTCTCTTCAATTCCCAATCGTTCATATAGATCTTGAACGGGTGAAGCTATGATGTGGGCCAGGGTGACTTGCTTGCCAGGTACATATTCTTGAATAATGCGTTTTCTATCAAATTCATCGGCTGCACTCATAAAATCCCTCCGTCCGCTTTTGCATTAATGTCTGATGACTTCGACTTTTAATTCGTAACCTTTTATAAACTCTTCAATTCTGTCTAGCTCTTGTTCTTTGAAGCTCAGATCTTCCGTGATGGCATATTGCATATCCAATTGCTTATATTTGTTAATGCCCAATTTATGATAGGGTAGCAAATCGATACCCAGAAAGTTTTTATGATATTTGAATTGTTGTAGGAATTCTAAAGTTCTACGAATGGTATCTTCACTATCGTTCAACCCTCGGATTAGAGGCATCCTGACTTTAACATTAAAGCCACGGCGTATCAGCTCCGACAGATTATCCAGAATACGTTCGTTGCGCACTCCCGTAAGTTCATAGTGGTGATCCGAATCTATATGCTTTATATCGTAGAGAAATAAATCAGTAAACTGTGCGATCATCAGGAGGTTGTCCAATTTTACATAACCAGAAGTTTCAATGGCAGTATGGATTCCCATTCGTTTACATTCCGTAAGCAAATTGGCAGCAAATTCTGGTTGTGCTGTGACCTCTCCGCCGCCAAGGGTAACTCCTCCGCCGGAACTATGGTAAAAAAGTGCATCCTGTTCAATGATCTCTAGAACTTCTGAGATGGTTTTGTCAGATCCCACAACTGACAATGCCTGTTTAGGACAAACGCTTTCACACTTTCGGCATCCAACACAGTCTATAGTCCTGTTTACTTTATGCCTTGGGCTTGCATCATCCGAGAAATGATGGATCTGGACGGGACATACAGGAATACAGTTACCACAATGAATGCACAAATCTTCTTTGAACATGACCTGATATTTTTTTACAAGTCCCTCGGGGTTAGAACACCATTTACATCTCAGGGGACACCCCTTGAAGAAAATTAATGTTCTAACGCCCGGTCCATCATAGATGGAATATTTCTGGACATTGAAGATTCTTGCTTTTCTTTCCAAAATGCTACTGATTCCTGTACTCATAAGTGTCCCATCCTTTAAATTGTGTCTACTGAAAAGTTAGTTCTGATTCCTACGTTTGGGAAGGTATTTTGGAATTTCTAAAGAACCTGAGTTCCTCAGATATTCCACATGAATTAATGTTTAAAAATGATCCAGCACGGTCCTGCTGATAATTTCATCCTGTACTTCCTTGCAAAGCTCTACGAAGTAAGCGCTATACCCAGCAACTCGAATGATTAAGTCTCGATACTTATCAGGTTCCTTTTGGGCTTTTTTCAAGACTTCATTGTCAACATAACTGAATTGCATTTGTCCGTTACCAAGAATGGATGCTGTCCTGAGCAAGGTAATGAGGCCGTTTTCACCTTCTGGAGTTTCCAGAATGCCACGTAACAGTTTGAAGTTATGCACCATGCCAATATTCATGGACTCGCAACTCAACTTACTAACTGATTTAATAATGGCTGTGGGACCTAGTTTATCCGCACCCTGTGTGGGGCTGATTCCATCAGAAAGTGGTGTCCAGTCGAGACGACCATTGGCAGATGCTCCAGTAATCTCTCCGATTGGAGTGTTGTTAGAAATGGACAGAGTCCCATGGGTAAAGTTCGAATATAGCATTTTAAAGGATTGGTGAACCCGTTCTGTCCAGGTTACGAGATCTGCAGCTATTTCGTCAACATAGTCATCGTCATTGCCATATTTTGGTGCATTTAGGCAATCAGTCCGAAGGGTTTCATAGCCTTCAAAATTGACCGCTAAAGCATCCCGGATTTGTTTCAGTGTATATTTCTTGTCGTCAAAGACAAGTTTTTTAATAGCAGCCATAGAATCTGCATAGGTTCCGAGACCAGAGAAAATCAGACCAGGGCCATAATTGACAAGCGCACCACCGTTTGTAACATCGGTACCCTTTTCCATACAACCTTCTACCAGCAGGGACATTAGAGGTTTTGGAGCAAGGTCTCTGTGAACACGCTGGCTGACAATAGTTCCAATGGCAGATAAGCGAATAATATGTTCTATTTGCTTTTTAACAGCAGCATCAAATTCTTCATAGGTCTTGAAATCATCAAGCTCACCAGTATCAATGCCTTGCTGGGTCTTATGCCATTTCATAACGCCACGGTTCAGAACAAATTCTATGGCAATGGGCCATTGGGTATAACCGGTGGAGGTCCACTGATAAATTCTGCCGGATTTCTGGGGTTCAACGCAACCCATGAGGCAATAATCCCGTGCATCTTCGATGGAGAAGCCTTTAGCAAGCATCATTTTAATATGAGTATCATCGAAGTGGCAGGCAGGGAAACCAAGTCCTGCTTTTACAACATCTACTATTTTCTTCAAATATTGTTGTGGTGATTTGTTGTGAATACGGCAAGCCAAGGACGGTTGATACATCTTGGTAAAACGAACGGCATCCATGATCAGATAAGTAAGATCATTAGTTGCGTCGCCACCAGCTCTCTTCTGTCCTCCGATTGTCAGATTCACAAATGGTTGATAACCGGCGAAATATTTTGCTCCCAGCTCACTGGATAGCCACATAACTTCAGAGCATTTAATAATAAAACAACACAGCAGTTCAAAGGCTTCTAGCTTATTCATACGGCCAGTTTCCATGTCGGCCTTGAACATGGGATAAATATATTGATCCAAGCGGCCGAGGGAAATACCAGTCTGGTTTTCTTCCACCACGAAAAGGGATTCCAGAGTCCAGACTGACTGGAGTGCTTCCTGGAAGGTACAGGGCGGATTAGCCGGTACGTTAGTCAAAACTTCTGATATTTTATAAAGTTCTTTTTTGCGGGATGCGTTCTGCTCTCTATCAGCCAGTTCTCTTGCATAATCGGAAAGACGCTTGGCATAGGCTAAAATACCGTCACAAGTCTCAATCTCCGCTTTATAGAAGTAAATCTTATCAATGTCCTCTGGTTTTTCCATGGACAAACTTTTTAATTTATCAATGGCTTCTTGTCTTACACCATTTATGCCCTTTGTAACTAGGATGACATCATAACCAGGGCAGGTGTCTCCACCACCATTTACCTGGTGGTAAGAAAGGTCACTAACATAGGCTTCACCTGAGAAAGACCATACACCGGCTTCTTCATACTGTTGTTGACATACTTCATCGAGGCTTTTACCTTCCCAGAAGGGGAAAATCTCTTCCCGCAAAATTCGCTTGTCCTCTTCACTGATTTCAAAGGGGTCCTGTGGTCTGGTAGACATGGTATCCAGTTCATCCCGAATCCATCTCCAAGCAATATCTGGGGATACAGCACCGGCTCTAGCCTTACCGCAGGGATGTCCTACAATCAGTTCGTCAGCTTCAATTACCAGGGGAGCTGTTTCGCAAGCTTTTCTGAAGCATTTGGCCCGTAGAAGGATCTTAGGTAAACCAGGATTTTCTTTGGTTACTTGGGTGAAAGCTCTGGCACGATAAGTACTGACACTAGGTTTTACCTTTAAATAAGCGGCCTTTAGCCGTTCCAAACGAGGGGTCAGTCCTGTGATTTCCCCTTCATACACAGGGGATTTGGTCTCACCGGATGTTGTCAAACTGTTTGCGGACAATTCCTTGGAAATACCTTGAAACAGTTTCATAATAGCCGCTGTTTCTTCAGGGGTCAGATTCTTTGTTGCGTCCGCAAATTTATTGGAGAACTCTTTAATATCCAACTTCTTTCCTCCCTTTCACTTTATTTAACTGGATAAATTTCTTAATAGATATTAAAACGATTTATTATAGATACTGATTAGGTCTTCTCTGGATGGTATTCTAGGATTTGTGGGGGTACACCGATCATTGAGGGCCAGATCAACCATATTACTCAGTTCATTCTCAAATTTGACTTTATCAATTCCCAGTTCTCTAATTCCATTGGGTATGCCTAAGGATTTTTTCAAATCCTTGACTGCCTGTATGAAATTGATCGCTCCTTCTCTGTAAGTCCGAGCAGGTAATTGCAACACAGCAGCCAATTTGGCATATTTTTCAGCTACGTATCTATCGGCACTATTACTTAAATTAGCGTTATATTCAATCACTGCGCTCATTAAAAGCGCATTGGATCTTCCATGAGAAATGTGAAAGGTCGCTCCAAAAGCATGTGCCAGGCTGTGGTTAATCCCTAGTCCTGCATTTGTAAAAGCCATACCCGCTAAACAAGATGCCTTTTGAATGCGTTCCCTTGCACCGGAATTATTCGTATCGTTGTATAAAGTCTTGAGATCTGCAAAGATTAATTGGACAGCTTTCTCAGCAAGTGCATCTGTGCAAATGGTAGCCTCGGTAGAAACATAGGCCTCTATGGCATGTACCAATGCGTCTATACCCGTATCTGCCACTACCTGCTGGGGAACATGCTGGATACAAGTGGAATCAAGTATAGCTATATCGGGAGCCATCCATTCATCTACAATACACACTTTTTCGCCTTCTGCAGTAATAACGGAGAAATTCGTCACTTCAGAGCCTGTCCCGCTTGTGGACGGAATAGCGATAAATAGAGGCTTCTTGAATTCCTCCCCAGCGGCTTTTCTAAATTGCCACAAGGAGTATAAAATGCCCTTAGCCGCATCAATAACTGAACCACCACCAAGAGCAACGATGGTATCTGCTTGGCTTTCCATGTATCTCTTCATACCCGCAGCTATAACTTTTACATCCGGGTCAGGACGCACATCCGTAAAAACAGCAGACTTTATTCCTGTTTCGTTTAGGTAATCTATTGTCTTTTGTAGATATCCCAACTTCTCCATAATTGCATCCGAAACAATAAACGCACAGGACCCTTTGACTTCTTTAAGAAATTCCATGGATCCCTCATTAAAATATATCTGGGGTTTAATAACAAACTTTTTCAATCCAGTCATTCACCTCATCTCGCACTACCTAAGTTGCTCTAGTAATTTTTCAAGAAGCTCTTTTAAATCATGCGTACTATCAATGGAACGTTGACTGGCAAAGCAAGAATTTCCAACAGACTCTGCAGCTTCCACCACTTGCACACCCGTTGTTAAATCTTCCAATTGCCTTACGCCGTAGCCAACTTTTCGTATATTAATTAAGTTCATTGGTGAGACATTATCAGAAGTAAATCCGCCACCTGATGCGCCGCAACCCAAGGTTAATGCCGGAAAAAGATTGGTTGTTGCTCCGATACCACCTAATGTAGCCGGAGTATTCACCAGTACTCTTGATACAGGTTTCTTTAGGGCAAATTCCCGAATGACATGCTCATTGTTTGAATGAATCACTAGGGTATGCCCCCGACCTTCATTAATAAGTAATTCAATGCATTTTTCGCAGGCATTCATCCAATCCTTTTCAACGTAAAATGCCAGAACTGGGCAAAGTTTTTCTCTGGAATATGGATTGGTGGGAGACACGTATTTTTGTTCTGAAATTAATACTTTGGTATCTTCCGAAACAGACAGGCCGATTCGGCGTGCCACCTCTACCGCAGATTTTCCGACAATTTCAGGGTTCATACTGCCATCATGTCGGTAAAAAAATTTACCGAGCCGTTCCGATTCCAAGACTGTCAAGAAGTAGGCTCCATTTCTCCTGAGCTCATCCTTTACTTCATCGGCAATACAGTCCTCAGCAACAATGGATTGTTCTGAAGCTGAGACAACACCATTATCGAAAGTTCTACTGGCGATAATATCTGCTACGGCCTTTTTAATGTCGGCAGAACGTTCAATAAAGGCAGGTCCATTGCCTGGGCCACCATTGATAGTCGGTTTACCAGATATATTTGCTACTTTAACCATCTGTGGCACACCCGTAATCATAATAAGCGATGTGTCTTGATGGTTCATCAATGCAGCGGTACCGTCGACTGCCAGTGTCCGCAAATATCCGATGGCTCCGCTAGGTAATCCACTTTCTTCTGCTGCCTGGATCAGGATATCAAGCACTTTGCCAATGGTTTTTTTCGCCTTAGGATGAGGAGAAAATATGATAGCATTGCCCGATTTAATGGCGATCAGTGCTTTATATATTGTAGTGGACACTGGGTTGGTTGAAGGAGGCAACGCGACGATCACGCCAACAGGTACGCCAATATCCATTGTCCTGTTTTCTTTGTCTTCACTGATAATACCGACAACTTTCATGTCCTTGATTTTCTTGTAGAGAAAATCGCTGGCGAAAATGTTTTTAATAAACTTGTCCTGCCATTTACCGAATCCGGTTTCTTCATGGGACATAATAGCAAGCTCTTTGGCACATTTATATGTGGCTTCGGCCATACGACCAACAATTTTATCTAATTTTTCCTGGGGATAAGTTGCCAGGATCTTCTGTGCCTCGCGGGCATTTTCCACAAGGATCCGAGCCTCTTGGACCGAAAGCAAATCATTATCAATTCTGTTCATAGCTTAGTCACTCCCCCCTTTCCGCTGCCAATATAAAGGTTTAAAAATCTTATCTACCAGTCGATAGCATGTTTAGCGATAATCTTTTCTATATCCGGATGAGGTCTGGCAATGACATTGGAGCTATAGACCTTGCCCACCTTGTTGGCTTCTTTGACGCCAGCCTCCACAGCTGCTTTCACCGCTCCCACATCACCACGAACTACAACAGAAATTAAACCGGACGCCACATTTTCATAACCTACCAATTCCACATCCGCAGCTTTGCACATGGCATCCGCGGCTTCTATTACAGAAACCAGACTATACGTTTCTATGAACCCGAGAGCGTCATTTTTGTCCACGCGGATTCCCCTTTCCATACTATTTCATGTCTATTCCGCATCAATGTCATGCTGAGAAACAATCTTGCCTACCCGACTGATGGGTCGTGGCATAACATTGCAAGCTGTCATCTCACCTATGGCTGCTGCAGCTGCTGCCCCGGCTTCTACAGCTGACCTCACAGCTGCTACATCGCCTTTGACCATCACCACCACAAGCCCAGAACCCATATTTTCGTACGAAACAAGGACAACATCAGCAGTTTTAAGCATGACATCCGCCGCTTGGATCGCCGGAACCATTCCTCTTGTTTCAATTAGACCCAATGCTTCCTCGCCAGAGTATTTCATCGAAACAACTCCTTTTTTTACATTACTTCTCTATTTAAACCACCAAGGCATATGCATTCTCAGGAAAATAAGTTCACATTTTATTAACTTCAGGCAGGAACCGGTCGCAAATGCCGTCCCTGCCTGAAAAAAGAACTATGGCTAATCGGGGATGTATTTGTTTATCGTTGCCGCTCCTTCTTCGTGTGCGCGGTAATATACTCTCAGTTCTCCCTTTTCATCAAGATCATATCTCGTTTCTTCCAGGAGTCCATTGGCCTCACCTGTCATGATGGCTTCAATGACAGCTGGTTTTTTTAAAGCTTTGAAATGGCCGTATTTCTTCTTTAACGCTTCGATCACGTCGTCGGCACAAGCTTCCTTCACCTTTGTAAAATGCTTTAAAATAGCGTAGTTCAGTGGTTTCATTGGCTTAGGCCTCCTTCCTTCTGAATAAGTCTAACGGATTCATCGCAATGATCCAAATTCCGAGCGCCATCACGATGGCGGCCATCCAGGCGATAGGCGGTATAGCCCAGCCTTCCTGACCGGCAAATACGCCGAGCACCATCCAGCAGAAAAACGGTCCCCAGAAGGAATATGCCCCGTTACAGGCCATACCGAGCGCCGCACCGCACATGCTGTTGCCCTTATACCATAGACTGTATGCGAATACCGCAAAGAAACCACTGACCACAAACCAAATGATCGCAGGTCCGCTTGTAACGGCTTGGACTATAAGCGAAGGAGCTAGACTGATATTTCCTGCTAACATCGCCATAATCGGAACTAGGATAATCAGATTAGAAAGACCGGAGGTACTCTGACGGATGGTGATCCCAATCTCGTAGTCAATCATGGAAGTTCCGTAACCTGCGACACAGCCTTCCAGCCCCCATCCGAAGGCACAGATGAAAGCGATACAGATTCCAAGAAGCAGACCTTCCGGTGCATCAGCGCTCATACTTGTGCTGCCGATCATAAGAGTAGCGATGAAACAGATTGCAATACCAAGCATCATACGAGGAGTTAGCTTTTGCTTGAATAAGATTCTTGCCATGATTGCTCCGATGGCAGGACAAAGAGCAGTGATTGGAATTATGATAGAACCAGCCATTTGAAGGGCGACAACATATGCGGTGCTTGCAATCGGTCCCCCCAGCAGGGCGGCAAAGATCATCATTCTGCCCGGCTTTGTTTTCAGTGTCCTGAAGAAGTCGCCCAGCTTTCCTTTGAAAGCGGCAATCCCGATACACCAGAGGGCACTTATGGTGTCGTTCAGCGCGCTCCCCAACGCCCCAAGCATGTACGTAATCACAAACCCTGACAGAGCGGCAGTATTTACGCCATACCAGTCCGCCCAGACTCCGTTCGCCATACCCAAGGTCATAAATGCGGAATAAAGTCCGTAGGACATACCGGAAAGAATTCCTACGATAACTCCCTTTTTGAAAAAACTAGATGATAGCTTTTTTTTCGCAGCAACCGCAGTTGCATTCGCAGAAGATAAAGTGTCGTTCATAGAAAAAATTCCTTTCTTTTGTTTTTGATTAAGCCGAGTCTACTCGCCATAATACCGGAAACCGTTCTTTAATTAACTGATAATTTGTTATCTTTATAATATCGCATGCAGAAATTATTTTTTTGAATAATCAAGATCTATAATTAGCACTTTAATGTCTAGTATAATTTTGTCATTGTATTAAAGTGACTTTATTGAATAATTGAGACAAAAGAGCTAATTTGACAAAGTCAGATCATTAAATTTTTCCGCCCGATATGAGCCATGCAAATTCATTGCTAGACCAATATGCCGGTCCAATTGCATTGATTTTGTTAGTTTTTTTTGCTAAAGTAAGTTTACAATAATCCTAAAATCCAAGTTCAAAGTACTTGGTGGAGTTATATATGAGAATGGAAGAATTAGTCCAAGAAAAGCTGCGTCATGCTTTTCGCGATGAAAGCATTATATTTGATAAATCCCGCTTTGCCGGTGGACTAACCAATTACAACTACATAATGAACATCAAAGGTATTGAATATGTTATCAGGCAACCAGGTGGAATGACGGAACAGATAATTGATCGGAAAATAGAACAGGTTAATAATAATATCGCCTCAGAATTTGGCGTTAACTCTGATTGCGTTTACTTTGATGAACACAGCGGAATAAAAATAAGCATTTATATACAAGACAGTCAAAATAT
This sequence comes from Desulfotomaculum defluvii, assembly GCF_054657375.1. Classification (NCBI taxonomy): domain Bacteria; kingdom Bacillati; phylum Bacillota; class Clostridia; order Eubacteriales; family Desulfotomaculaceae; genus Desulfotomaculum; species Desulfotomaculum defluvii. The sequence continues at coordinate 1,268,692 of NZ_BAAHYV010000007.1, forward strand.
GGCCCAAGCGGATCCTTGCTCTCCCAAAAACCTGGAATCTGTTGCTAATTTGATGAAGAAAATTCACTCTTTCCCAAAGCCTTTTTTAAACATTTTTGATTGGAAAGCAGAACTTTCAAAATATGAACGGATTATCCAACAACAACGAGGCCAATTTTTCTTTGATTACACAACCTTAAAAGATAAGTTAGTCGATTTTGTCCAAGAAAATATTAAAAGTACAAGTTTAGTGCCCTGTCATAATGACACAGTGCCTGAAAACTTTATCCTTGATGCTAAAGGCAGAACATATCTCATTGACTGGGAGTATTCTGGCATGAACGATCCCTGTTGGGATGTAGCAGCCTACATTCTTGAATCCAAACTCTCTGCAGAGGCTATCAATTATCTAAGTCACAGCTACTTCGGCCATCCTCTGACCCCTATGGAAGAATTAAAGATAAAAAGCTTTATGATGGCTCAAGATTTACTCTGGACTGCCTGGGCTTTAATCAGACATTACAATGGTGACGATTTTCTTGAATACTGCACTATCAGATATGAACGCTTACGAAAAAACATCAAAATATTAACCAAATCTCCCAATTGCTCCATTGCCAGCATGGTTACGATATAAAAGAAAGGCCTCAACCCTGTTTTTTTGAGGGTTGAGGTCTTTTAAACTCTTCAGTATTGTTTATTTATTTGTTTGAAACGAACCACTTCTTTTATCGTTAACTGGTTGCTCTGATTTTCCTGACTCGCTATGTCCCGGTCCATAGAGATTTAATACAATAACACCGATGATAATTAAGGTAATCCCAGAAATACTGGCTAAATTCACTTGTTCCTTCCAAATTACAATAGATATAATCACAGTTGCTATTGTACCTAAGCCCGACCAGATGGCATAAGCTAGATTTAGTGGTATGGTCTTAAGTGATAAAGATAAAAAGAAGAAAGCTAAGGAAAAACTGACGAGCAATCCGATAGTAGGATATAGCTTTGAAAAACCATCAGAGGCCTTAAGTAGAGATGTTCCAATAAGTTCACTGACAATTGCCAGCATCAAGTATAAAAAAGCCATATTTGATCATCCTCTCGTACTAACACAAGTGATTTTTTAATGCTTTTTGATTTTATCATTAAACATATAACGCGTCATATTCCCCGTCATCGGTTCTACCGTGATTGTCCCAAGGGATAACCCAAAGGGCAATTACTTTGATAAATAAAAAATATGACCAACCGGAAATTATTCCATTGGTCATATGATACAAGGCCTACCCCCTACACTAGAGAATTTGAGCTTTTATTGTTTCTTTATCTGAAGTGCACTCTAAACGCTTGATTTCTTTGCCGTGGTCTAATACCACAACTGCAGGTGCCACTTTAACATCATATTTTATTGCTAGATTTTTCTTAGTAGCCAAATCCACTTTAACTATTTTGTACTTATCCCCAATTTCACTGTTTAATTCTTCTAATAACGTACTAAACTCTAAACTTTCATTAACTAGTGCATTAAAGAATAGCAGTAAAACCTTTTTGTCACTTTGCAGAACATCAGCGTTAAAACTATTAACTTCTTCAATATACCGCTCGGCCGCTACAGCTGCTGTGGCACCATCACCTGCAGAGGAGACAACTTGTCTTAGATATTTGACACGGTTGTCACCTACGGCATATACTCCTTCCAGATTGGTTTCCATCAAGTCATTAACAGGGATATATCCTCTTTTATCCATCTCTATACCACTATCTTTAAGATAGCCAGTGGCTGGAACCATACCTACGAAGAAAAATACGCCCTGACAGGTAAGCTCTGAAGAAACACCAGTTTTTAAATTCTTTATTTTTACTCCTTCTACATTATCTTCCCCGAGAACTTCTTCTACTGTAGAGTTCCAAACAAACTCAATTTTTTCATTTTTGAAGGCTCTTTCAGCACTTACCTTATTACAATCAAGAGTTCCTTCATCGTGTAGAACGATCACGGTCACTTTGCGAGCAAACTTGGTAATGAACATGCCTTCTTCAATGGCCTGATCGCCACTGCCAACTACCACAACATCTTCACCTTCAAAAAACTCGGCATCACAAGTGGCACAATAGGCCACACCACTACCCCGCAGTCTTTTTTCACCAGGAATGTTCAGCAATCGAGGTTGACTGCCGCAGGCAATTATGACGGCTTTAGCAGAGTATTCCTGTCCTTTTTTAGTCTTAACAACTTTCTCTTCTTGAGAAAAATCAACACTTACTACTTCGCCTTTGAGAAATTCAACACCAAAACTCAGGGCATGATTGTGGAAATCTTTCATTAATTCCGGCCCGCTGGTATTTATATATCCCGGGTAATTAACGATCTCACGAGTAGTATCTACTAAACCGCCGATGGTCCCTTTATTGATAACTAAGGTCTTAAGTTTGGCCCGACCACCATAGATAGCGGCAGTAAGACCTGCGGGGCCACCGCCAATAATAATCAAATCGTAAGCATTAGCCATGTATGTCACTTCCCTTATTATTAGACTTATTCGCCAAGCACTTCTGAGATCTTCTCTTCTACTTGTTCTTCCTCGACATTACCTGCCATTTTTCCTTGAAGTTCGCCCTCATTGAAAAAAATGATCGAAGGAACACCCTTTAGGGAAAACCTTTGAGATAGATTCTTATCTTCTTCCACATCAACCCGATAGAAACCAAACTTGCCTTCGTATTTAGGCTGCAGCTCTTCCAACATGGGAACAACTTCTTTACAAACGTGGCAATTTTTCCTTGAAAATACTACCAAACAAGGTTCAGCATTGTCATAGATGATTTCTTCGAAGCTTTCTGATTTTAGTTGTTGCAAAGACATACTACCCTCTCCTTAGAAATAAAATTTAATGTTTTATTTATATAAATTGATTATAAATTAGCACTAGGTGTTTGGAGTTGGTTTGGCTGGTTTTAATAGCAGGGTAATAAGCATTCCAGCTATTATCATTATGCTACCTGACAGTTCTTTTAAACCCAAATGATCATGTAATAATAAATAGCCAAAAATACCTGCACATGCTGGTTCAACAATTAAAATTAGGGATGCTGTGGTGGCGCTTATTTCGTTAACTCCTCGATTTAAAAACCAGCTATCAGAATTTACTTTCTGATAGCTGGTGCAATTCTATTCCTTAAATATCTTCTGAGAAAATCTGATAAATTGGAGCCCCTTCACATTGCGCAGGATAACGCAAACCGAGCAATACTGAGACTGAAGGTGCAACATCAACTTGTCTAATAATACGATCTGTGGTAAAGCCAGCCTTGATACCAGGTCCCGCTGCTACAAAGATTGGTGATACTGATGTTTCAAAATACCCTTCTGAAGTTGAGATACTATCGCCATGCAATCTGTTGTACCCTTCTTCAACCGAGAAGAAAATATCACCACACTCTGGTCCATGAGTGCCTAGTAACACAGCATCTTTGTTTCTGAGACAAATTCCAATAACACGTTTACCTGTACGCCCATCTCTATAATTGTACAAATCATTGATGATTTGTTCCTCTAGTTCGTATTTATCTTTGGGGTCCACAATACCGGTTTTGTCACGACCTTTAAGGTTGATATAAATATAGTTACTGCGAATTTGAACGGCCCTTGTCTTTTCCCAATCCACTTCTCTTATGGAATTACCGTTTTCATCTTTTTTCATTACTGTATAGCCCAGCTCTTCCATAACTTTTGTATTGAGGCCGCCATATTCACCAATAATAGGTGGTACGTTTTCCCCAACTATCAGACCATGGTCACTTACAAGTAACAGAGTCCAACCTTCATCTAACAGATGCATAAATTCGCCGATATATTCATCTGTTTGTACATAAAAGCTTTCAATAAACCCTTGATAGGTTTTTTCATCTGTATGCTCCCACTCGGGCAGTGTCTTACCAAGATGCCATAACTGGTGTCCTGCACAGTCAATATTGTGTAGATGGGAGAATACTACTTGATAGCCCTTTTCTTTGATGGCATAATTCATGCAATCAGCTTGCCACTTGTTGTAAAGTCTCCAAGATGGTTCGAAGATTTCGCGTACTAATTCATCATCTTCCCCACCGATTAAGCTAACAGGTGGAACCACGCCAACATTTTCAACAACTTCTTTAAATAGATCCTTGGGGTGCCACAACATATCATTGGCAATATCAAGGGCATTACTAATCCAAAGTCTGACCTTGTTGCCTGCTGGGTCAAGTTCTAAAATCTTATAAGAACGACATGCTGGCTTAGTCTCTTCTTTTTTGGTAACATCATCGATGATTCCGGAAACCATCTTACCTTTTTCTAAGGTAACAATGGGTTCTGCCGCTTTCTTATTCTTATAAATAGCTACACGGTCATACTCGCCAGCTTCATTTTTAAGAATTAAAGCAGGGCGTCTCATTACACCACCGGAAGTTAGGATTGTGAATTCCTTCGCCCCTTCTGGAGCATTGGCCCAACCTTTAGCATCTTTTAGCGGAGAGTTAATGATGTCATAAGCTACCTTACTTCCAATAACTACTTCAGTATCTTCATCATCCATAACATAGGTACGAATTTCGTCGCCTTCGCGAGCTTTATCGCCCCACCAAAGTTCCATCATTTCGTCGTCAACATCACCGTCTAAAGTGTCTTCCAAATCGGTTATAATGCAGCCAACACCAGCTGGTTTGTCAACCCTGGGTGCAAAACGAACTTCATTAATGTCAGGGGAAGCAACAATAACTTTTTCCCAGTCTAGCTGAGCAACACCCATATTAACAGAACCTGGTTGTGTACCATCCACAACACTCAGGTTCTCACTTTGGGAGGTTGGGGGCCAAGAACTGCCCGGCCAGTGCCATACCAGAGTCTTCATGCCAGCTTCAGAGGTAATGTTCCAGATTTGTTCTGCAGTGCAATTGCGTGAATCCATATTATAAACAACTGCATCCAGACTTTCCGGAGATTGTCTCCAATAGCAAGTGATGCCGTGGGTTCCGGGATAAGCGCCTGTAGCAAGTGTAGTCCAACAAGGAGGTGTGATTGTAGGAATTGCCCCAAGTAGTTTTAAATCTTCTCTGGCAGCACCGCGGTCAATTAGTTTTTGTAAATTAGGCATTTTCCCTTCCGCTAAGAATTTACGACTAATTCTTGGGTCCATGCCGTCAACACCTAATACCAATAGCTTATTGGTAAGTGCTTCTCTTTTCATGAAATCTAGCTCCTTTCTGATTCTTCAACTAATATCTGTATTAATTATTTCACTCAACAATTATGTGAGCACCATCACAATTGACTATGTGATTAATTTAGCATTTTTATTTTTCTTTGGGAATCAGCAAAAATAGATAGGGGATATCAGATAAATTAAAGTTTTGAATACTTGAATTGACCTCTTAAAAAGGCTAAATTAAAGAACGAAAACTCCTTTTATTGGTATAAACAAAATCTTATAAATTCTATAAAATTATACCGAAATAAGTTATAATATGGATTGGCGTTATTCATGAAGGGAGGGGCTATCTATGAAGCTAAATCAACTGCAGTATCTTGTTGAAGCAGCCAAGTATAATTCTATTTCTATAGCTGCAGAAAAAAATTATATTTCACAATCAGCATTAAGCTCTTCCATTACAAATTTAGAGAAAGAGCTCAACATTATTTTGCTTGATCGAAATTGTAAAGGTGTACAACCAACACATACCGGTCAACAAGTAATTGAAAAAGCTGCTGAAATTTTTTCACTAATTAATGAAATACGTGCTCTCTCTCCAGACTATCAATCAGAAATGATTAACATTTCAGCAATTCCGTGTATCTGCGATTTTCTTATTCCCAAATGCATTCTGAGCCTGACCGAGAATAAACAACTTCTAAAACTATCCGTGCAAACTGCTGAAAGCACAGAAATTATCCGCAATGTAGCCTCTGGTCTTTCAAGTTTAGGACTAATACTTAATGACCTAACATTGAATTTAAATTCTCTTGAATATCACGGGCTATTTGATGATCGTTATGTGTTGTATGTAGGGCAACATTCTCCGTTATACAATAAAAAAAGCACCACATTGCAAGAAGTGCTTTCACAACCATATATTGCTTACCGGCAGGAGTTTCAAACATATAATACAGGCTTAAGCTCTCTTTTTAATAATATACCAAAGCCTAATATTGCTTTTAGGACAGATGAAATTAGCACCATTCGTAAAATGGTCGAATACTCGGATTATGTTTGTTTCTTTCCAGAAAAAATGTCACAAAAAGATATCTATTTGCAAGATGACCTAATCCGTGCCATACCAGTTACTGACTTTGATACTAGCATTTCTGTTGGCTACGTGATAAACCCAAAATATAAAATGCCTAAAATTATTAATGATTTCTTAGACTCAATACGCGAAAACATTGTTAACTTATAAAATGTGCAAAAAAGATCGCAAATAGGCTAGTTGGCCAGTTTTTGCGATCTTTTTATTATTCATTAATTACATGAAATATTTCTAAAGCACTTTCACTACTTAACGACTAACACTATGATTTAAGGTAAGCGGTTGTTTCAAATCGTCTAATTTTAGCAACATTGCTCCTAATATGATTAAAAAACCACCAGCTAACTGGATGATTGTTAGTTTTTCTCCTAGAATTACTCCTGCCAGCACGATAGCAATAACAGGTTCTATATTACTTAAAATAGAAGCTTTGCTGGCCCCTAACAATGCTATACCTTTGGCATAACAGAAAAGTGGTATAACCGTACATAGTATTGCTGTTCCAAGACCAACCATCAAGATAGCGGAATATGAATGCTCTGCAAAGCCGTTAATTGGAGGATAAATAGCTAAAGTTACCAATAAACAAACTACTGAAGTATATGTCGAAACAGTTAAAGGCTCTATATGTTTAGATAGGTACTGCCCGTTAATATTATATATTGCATAAAAAACGGCGGATCCAATGCCATATAAAACACCTAACATATTCATTTTTAACGCAGACATAGATATTACATCTATAACCAGTAGACAACCAAAAAAAGTAGTAAATAAAGTTATCCCCTTAATTAGAGAGAACTTTTCTTTAAAAATTAGAGTTGACATTAGTACAACCATTAAAGGATAGGTATAAAGCAATATATTCGTAATTGTGGCAGACATATATTTAATTGAGAGAGTGTAACAATATGCGCTCCCAAAAAACACCAAACCTTGTATAACTAACTGGGGTAAATAAGCTTTATATGTAGTAAAACTTTTTCTTCTGCTGACTAATAATATAAACATCAACGAGATACTAGCTATAAAAAACCTTATAAATAACATTATATCTATAGTTAAGCCTAGGTTATACCCTTGCTTTATAAATATGGGCAAAGCAGCATATCCTATTGCAGTTATAATAATTAGTAAATACCCATTTAGCATAATGTTACTTCATCCCCTCACACGCTTTATGCTAATAACTGACTAACTTTAAAGCCTCCTGTTTTACAGGAGGCTTTAAAATTCTTTTTTAAAATTTCTAGTTATAAAATAACTATTTGCTAGAACTAGATGTTGTAGCTGGTTCAGTTACATCTGGTTCTCCATATTTTGAATCATCTAAAGTCAAGAGTGCCGGTTTAGCTTTATCTCCAAAATCTTCATTAAGCCATTTTACTAGAGAGAGAGCTAATATTACCGTAAGAATGGCAACAGGGAAAGCGGTCAAAATAGATGCAAGTTGAACTACTTTCACACCACCAACCAAGAATAATGCCGCTGTACAGAAAAACAACATGAAGGACCAGAATATTCTTGACCATTTTGGTGGTTCTTGAGTATCCCTTATTTCAGAACAACACATAGCCGCAATTGTATAAGAAACAGAGTCAACCGCTGTAACCTGGGATACAAGCATTACTATCAGGAACATAGGTATTACAATAGAAGCCATGGGTAGAGTGTTAAGCACGTAAGTTATTACTGCTGGACCACCCTGTTCTTGTAATATAGTAATTAAGTCTTTGCCCTGATTTAAAATTAAATCAACAGTGTAAGATCCAAAAGTCAGATAGAAAAGTGCACACCCTGCAGTTGCTGTGAAGAGCATATTTAAAACAAGTTCCTTAATAGTGCGGCCTTTAGAAATCCTTGTAGCAAATAGGCCCATATAAGTTGCCCATGCAAACCACCAAGCCCAATAGAAAACGGTCCAATCTTGTGGGAAACCTGATTTAGTTATAGGGTCAGTATATAAGCTCATCCGTAAGAAGTTAGTTAATAGCACTCCAATATTATCAAAGAATAAAGATAGCATAAAAGCTGTTGGACCTGCAAATAACACGAATAATAATAGAATTAAAATTAACCACATATTGTAATCTGAAATTTTAGCAATACCAGAATATAACCCTCTATAGCAGCTATAACCATAAAGGCAAGTAAACAATGCTGCTACTACCAATCTTACAGTTAATGTATCTTCCAATCCAAAATAAGTTGCACCAATATTAGATATCATTGGTAAAATTAGACCTAAAGCTGTGGCTACGCCACCTACCATACCAACAACCATTATTAGGTCAATGGCTCTACCTAACCAACCATCAACTCTATTGCCTAAAATGCCGCGACAGGCATAACTTGGATAAAGGAATGGTTTTTTTCTAACATAAAACATATACGCGAATCCGACAGCAGGGATTACAAATGTAGCCCAAGCACTAACACCCCAATGAAAAATACCATAGGAAAGTGCCCATTGAGCAGCCTGAGCTGAATTTGCCTCAGCCCAAAAAGGTGGCCATTTCAAGTAATAGATTGGTTCAAGAATACCCCAATAAATAAGTCCCGCACCTGAACCACCACAAAACATCATAGCAAACCAAGTAAATGTAGAGAATTCTGGCTTTTCGTCTGGTCCACCAAGCTTTACTCTGCCGTAGGGACCAAATGCTAACCACAATGAAAAAAGCACAGCACCAAAAACAACAATTTCCCACATCCAGTCAGTACCATGAGTAACTGCATGCATCACTTTAGCTACTAAGTCTTGTGCAGATCCTTGTAAAAAAATCATAGGACCAAAAAATAATAAACAAATGATTACACTACCCCAAAATACCGATTTATTTATCTTTGCGTATTTAATCTCCATCTTTCCACTCCTCTTGGGCATAGTTCATATTTTCCATGTTCGTAACTTTGCCATTTATTTTCTGCATATACATAAATTACATACTTTAAGCTGCTATACTTATAATGTCTATATCTCCTCCTCTTTACAACGAATATTGGTATCAGTTACAAAAGTGTGTAGTGATTGTTCGTACCTTCACTTGCCTTTGTAAGGTTATTATAAAAATATTGTCGAATAATGTACATTACACAATATCTATACCCGGTATAAGTAAAAAAAAAGCTAAATTGTCGATGCTCCCTGACTTCTGTAAATTAAAAGTTTGAAACTATTATTGGGCACAAAAAGAGTCAGAGAACTATTCCCTGACTCTCAATAATAAACCTTGACTCATTTCCTTTACATGACGATAGTATTTCGACTTCAGAAGGCTATCATGATTCATCTGTTTCACCAATTTTTGTAGCGGCAGGTCCTGGTATTAAGCCTGGATTTACAACAAATCGTATTATCAGACAAGTTGATGTTGCACCTTATGTTTGGTTTGCGCTACCCTGCGCAATGTAAAGGAGTTCCAATTTATCAGATTTTCTCAGAAGAGGTTTAATCTATTAATTGCGCAGCTATCAGAAAAGTAGCACTCTGATAGCTACTGCTTTTAACAACTGGTATTTCTATCCATACATTGTTAACTTTTTAGAAAACAAGTTTTTATTTAGAAACCAAAATGCTTTTGATCACGTTTACTGGAAATAAATAAATAAGGCAAAGCGATGCCAAATAAAATTAGCATAACTCCAAGCAACTGTAAAAATGATGACTTTTCTCCCAAAATGAAGGCCGAAGCTAACAACGCCACTGGAAGTTCAGAGGAACAAAGGATAGTAGACATACCTGCCCCCACTCGCGGAACTCCCTTGGCTAGAAGAATTGTAGGAATAACTCCTCCTAATAACCCTATACCAAGGCCAAACCCAATTAAACTTTCAGTTATCTGTCCCTGAAGTATAAACTTAGGTGGATATACAAAGGCACTAAATATAACTGCTCCAGTTATCATCCACAAGCTCCTATTAATTGGTGGCTCATCTGTAACTACACGACCACTAAACAAGATGTAAAAGGAATATGCAACTGCTGAGAGAGTTGCCAACAGGACTCCGATTATATTCAGCTTAACTTCACTTTCCAAGACTCCACCAGCTATAATGATACCTAATACTAATACAAGCACAGACCATAACTTTTCTCTACCAGGCCATTGTCTATCTATAATTGCTTCAATTAACACACCCATCCAGGTAAACTGAAACATAATCACTATAGCAATAGAAGCAGGTAAGGTTTGCAAAGATAAGAAGAAAAATAACCCCGCAGCACCATTAGTCGCTCCAGCCATTGCAAGCTTAGAGACCTTTTTAATATCAATTTTTTTACGGGAAGTTATTAGCATAACGGCAGTTAGAATCAACCATGCTATAAAAAATTGAGTAAAAACCACCTGACCTGGTTGTAGTCCATTTTTGTAAGCTAATTTAACCACAGGGGACAATAGACCAAAGCTACACCCAGCTAAAAGAATCAGCAACATATGCAACATTTGTTTTTACCTCTCAAACACTTAAGTAAAGGGACATTACTCCCCCTTTTTTTACTTAGACAAATTTACCCATCGGCTTTAAAAATATAGACTAGCCGTGGATACTTAACCCATGTACGTTCTCCGCCGCTTCCATGATTGCCTCAGCCAAGGTAGGATGGGCATGAATGGTAGTTACCAATTCTTTGGCTGTAAGTCCCTTTTTTACCGCTAATGTTGCTTCGGCAATCAAATCTGAAGCATGGGGTCCAATAATATGAACACCTAAAATTACATCGGTTTCCTGATGGGTAACTACCTTTACAAACCCTTCACTTTCCCCCATACATAGGGCCTTACCGTTTGCCATGAAATTAAATTTACCTGTCTTTACCGGTATGCCCATTTGTTTAACTTGCTGCTCTGTTAAACCAACTGTGGCCACTTCAGGGTTTGTAAAAATACAACTGGGAACCGCACTGTAATCCATTTTACTTTCCTGACCCATGATGTTCTCTGCAGCTACAATCCCTTGGATAGACGCCACGTGGGCCAGTTGATATTTACTTACCACATCTCCGACGGCATAAATGCCCTTAATGTTGGTTTCCATATAATCATTGACTAAGATCTGCCCTTTATTACCCAGTTCCACTCCATTCTCTTCAAGGCCTAGGTTTTGTGTATTAAGCCGACGCCCAATTGAAATAAGTGCTTTCTCAGTACTGATCATTTCGCCGCTCTCTAATTCTGCAACAATTCCCTCTTTAGTTGAATTTATCTTTTTAATAGATGCATTGGTTTTTATAATGATTTTCTTTTTTTTGAAAATGGTCTGCATCCGCCGGGAAATATCCTTATCCTGTAGGGCTAGGATACTTGATGCTGCTTCGACCATCGTAATTTCTGTTCCCAAGCTACCATAAATGTGGGCAAATTCACAGCCTATCACACCCGCGCCAATGATCAATAAACTTTTTGGTACCTCTGTAAGGTTCAATACTTCTTCACTGGTAATAATGGTGGAACCATTATAGCCTAAAGATTGGATTAAGGCCGGGCTTGAACCAGTGGCAATGATGATATTCTTGCACTTTATTTCTTGTACTTCAGCTCCGACCTTAACTTCTATTAGATTGGCCGTTTTAATTTTTGCGTTACCATTAAAATGGTTTATTTTATTCTTATTAAATAAATACTTAATACCCCCAACCAGTTTCTCTACTATCTCTGCTTTTCTTCCTTGAACCTTAGAAAAGTCAATTACTGGCTTGGAAACATTAATCCCAAATTCAGTAGCTTCTGATATGATTCCAAGTTTATCTACTGCAGCAATCAGTGATTTAGTTGGTATACAGCCCCTATTTAGACAGGTGCCTCCTAATTGATCCTTTTCTACTACAGCCACTTTACCACCCAACTGAGCAATACGGATGGCCGCTACATATCCCCCCGGTCCCCCTCCAATAACTACAGCATCATATATCATTTTTTACCTCCTTGCTACTCTTTGATAGCAATTGAAATAATTTAGGCAATATAATTGGGGGCTACGGCAGCCCCCGACTCTTAATTTATGACTCTTTATGGTTATGCCTTTTCAATTTCTGCAAATACTTGATGGGCTCGGACCAGATTCCGGTAGGAGAGCAATTCAGTTGGAGCCATCGGATCTATTGTTTTTAACCTTTTATCACTGGTCTCTTTAGGATTCCATATTTTAATTAAGTAGGGATTTTTTATACTACTAGTTATCTCTTTAATGAACTTGGCTGTTTCAGCAATCTCTTTAGTGGTCAAGTAACTAATTTTCGGCGGGTTAAGCTCCTGGCGAATAACAGGGACTACTGTAGTCTGGAATCTATATTCCGGGAAGCGAATAACCATAGCTAAAGTCTTTTCAACGTCAGCAATGTCAACATCAAATCCTAAAATTCGACTATAAAGTTCCCTCGGACCTAATACATTCATTATCATTACATCGGCCAATCCTGCTTCTAATACCTGTTGTAAAATTTGGCTATTCAACCCATTGGTTTCAATTTGCAGTTTCATATTGTTACCTTTGAGATAGTGCAAGACTTCTAGAAACTCTGCTGCGTATTCTGAATTGCCTGTTGATACTTGGATACCATCCACCCAATCCTTGTGTAAGGCTCCAACACTAAAAAAGCCGTCTAAATTTTTTCCTGAATGAAGAAAAGCTATGGATGCACCTATGCCCTGGCGAATAGATGAGCCATCAGTAAGGATAGGAAACTCTACCCCATCCTGTCCACGAAAAATAGCCTTACGGTTGGCGGTATAAAATTTTTGAAAGGCTTCCTTGCCTTCTGCCTTCATATCATGCTCCACATAATCAAGGCTATTTTCTTTCATAAACTGTTTAACTATTTTACAACGAGTACAACCCGTTGCAGTGTAGATTGTATAGCTCATAGTTCTCCTTCCCCTATCTGAAAACACTTAGATTATTACTTAATTAAATGAATATATTCGTCCTTTGATAATAAACTACCAACATCAGCTAAGTTGCTAGGTTTAACTTTAATCATCCAACCTTCTTCATAAGGACTCTCATTTACAGTTTGAGGTCCTTCTTCTAAAATGGTATTTACTGCAACTATTACTCCACTAATGGGCATATATAGTGCAGAAACTGTCTTGGCTGATTCTGCCTGCCCAAATTCATCACCTTTACTATAAATCTCTCCTGCGTTAGGCAGCTCGATAAAAATAATGTTGCCTAAATTATCCTGAGCAAAGTCACTTATTCCTATCTTCACTAGATCATTTTCTATTCTGACCCAGGTATGCTCTTCAAAATAATGAATATCATTAGGGAAAGTCAACTCATCTAATGGTTTGGTCATTCTAAGACATTCCTCTCTAGTTTAACTAAATTTAGTTGCTGTCTTTAACCTACATAATTCCAATAAGATACCAGTAACCGGAGAATACAACAGCCACAACTGCAAAGGAAAGCACCGTGCGTACCACAAATACTTTTATGGCCTCTTGCAAACTCATATACCCTAATCCGAAGAAATATAATACAGGTGCTACCTCATAGGGGAAGACATAGATATCTAAGCCCAATGAATAAGCCATAGTCAAAGGAAGGGGATGCATGCCTGCTTGTACTGCTAAATCGGCAATTACTGTAATAAATGCTGCTAAAGCTCCCAGTGGTGTCATAACAAAATTCATTATTACACCAAAGGTAAATGCCATAAAAGTTGCACCAAAGGGACCAAAATCTTTGATAAATGGCAACACTATGTCAGCAACCTGTTTTGAAACGCCCACAGCACCAGCCACCATGCCCACTGACATCGCCCCTGTTACAAAAAAGAGAATCCACAAGTTAATACTTTGTAACTTTTCACGTTTCATAAGGTTTACACCAGGAACAAAGAACAAGGATACCAAAGCAACCATAACAAATGCCGCATTCAAGCCATGCTTAGTTTCAAATACAAAGTTTAGCAAGATCAACACCACGATTAGTAATGCTTTAATCTCATTACCGCTTAAGGTACCCATTTCCTTGTATTGAGCTTCCAGTACCGCTTTGACATTTCCCTTTTTGTCAAAGGCTTTTTTAACTAGTAAATAATAAGCCGTTAAAATCGAGAAGATAGCCCAGAAAAAACCCGGTAAGAACATATATTTAAGCCAGACCAACCAGGATACAGTAATCTGCCCCTTGGTCGCTTCCGAAATAATCTGACTAACCCAAACCATTGTTTCATCACCTGTTTGGAAGGCAAATCCCGAAGATAATGCTACGAAACAAGCCATTAACATAATACCTGTAGCCTCTTTGCTCAGGGGCTTAAAATCTAAGGCTTTACAGATAGCTATCCCGATGGGCGCCATAATAAACATCTTTGCCCAAACAGATGATGGTACCAACAATGGAAGTACAAAGGCTGTTAAAATGAAGCCTAGTAAAATACCTTTTCCTGAGCCACCGGTTATAAGGAGTGATTTATATGCTAGGCGTTTAGCCAGTCCAGTGTCCAACATAACTTCACTCAAAAGCATACCAGCAACAACAAGCCAAGGAAGGATTTGCGCCCAGGGTTTAAAGGCTACCTCGGGTTCGGCTACACCGAATAATACAAAGGAAATGGGTATCAGTAGACCCGTAATATTCTCAGGTATTAAGGCAAATATCCATAGGGTAACTGCCGTAGCTGTGATTGCTAAAAAGGCTCTACCTGCATAGTCTAAGGGGACAAATAGATAGATAATAAGTGGTACTAATATGGTTATGGCCCACTGAAAAATAGCCATATTTTTATTCTTGCAGTTCATTGCATTACTCATGGAATGGCCCCTTTCTTTTACCTATTACATGATTTACCTAGAGAGTGATCCATTGAACTGACCACGTTTCAACATTTAACCCTAGTGGATTACTCCTGTTTCTTTTCCTGGAACTCTTCACCAGCCGCTACACAAAGTGTATTGTCTGCCTGATAGGGCAGTACACCTTCCACTTCCGTTACATCGGAACAACCAATTGGTGCTGCTCCAGGAACTCGGAAGGTGGTTACATCAAGGCGCTTAATTGGTATTTCTTGTGGAGTTTCCAGTTGTGGTACCCAATCATAGGGTACACGATAAGCCCTGTAAATCATGTTCATTGGAAAGGATTTACCCCAATAAGGACAGATATATTCCCAGACTATTTCGTGCTGAGGTGTCACCTCTAAAAGTCTGCCGCCGGATCCCTCTGTAATTAAAGTGTTACCATTTGGTAACCTTTGGGCACCGCTGATAAAGGGGCTGTAGAAACGGTTAGAATCTACAGGATGCAGATAACCAGCCTCGCTCGGGGTATATTGCCATATAATTTCCAATGTCGTGGGGTCAAATTCCAACACCCTGGAGTAGTCTCGCAGAGCATTCTTGGTTCCTGTTGGTGAACTTGGGTTTGGTGCACCGTACCCAGCCCAACCACCATTATCAAAGACTAGTATATTTCCTTCACCGGGTAGTCCCCGTGGAATCATATGGGCATGGTGCTGGCCTATAATCCAGCCCAGTTTTTTTAGCTCCTCGCTGGTATCATAATAGGGCCCAACTTTCCAAACTACCTTACCGGTCTCTTTACTAATAATGGCAATAATATTTGCTTCCCGGGCATCCCAAATAATATTTTCAGGGTGGAATCGTTCATCACCGGCATCATACCACTTATTGGGACCTAGAACAGACATAGAGTTAATATGCATCCAGTCACCCATACCAGGTCCAGCTGCACGCAAATTTGGGTCTCGGGCTAAAATATTTTTAGCTTCCTCTCTAAAACCATACTCATCGAAATGATCACTGCAAACCCATTCCCAGATAATATTGCCTTCCCAATCAACCTCAATGATTGTGTCATCCGCAAGCAGTTTATCGGATATTTTAGGATTCACTAAATTTTTGTGACACAAAATTAATGTGTTTCCCCTATCTACCTGGGGTTCCATTCCGGGTACAAAATAACCTACAGGATTACCTGTTCTCTGATAGTCATGGTGTTGTCTTGCCATCCACTGGGGTTTTTCACCGGGATCTTCGATAAATTCATATTGATTAAATTTCCATACAATATTGCCGTCCCAATCAACTTGAATCAAATCAATACCATCTTGCACACCAAAGGCAATATTTCTTTCCCCAGTGTGACCAAAAACTTGTCCACCTGGCAGCAGCTTATTTGGAAAGCCATGAAGATTCCTCCACAATTTAACTTCCCCGCCGTTCATATTAATTAATAGTGCTCCAAGTTCTTCAACCTGAAATAATGTATAACCATTCCAACATTTTTCAGGACTGTATATTGTAACTCCCGTTGGATAAACACTTGGATAAGTCATAATTTCCCCTCCTATTTTGCAAATAGCTAACTAAACAACTTTTTTAACTGTTGTCACGAGTATGGTATAGGACTAAACACAACCGCAATTGTGATTACCCTTTTTTTCACTTTTAATCTAAAAAAACTATATTTAATTATCTAAGCTAAGAACATAGGTTTTCATATGTTCAGAAAAGCCATTTTCAAAAAGATATTACTTCTCCTTTCCAATTTTGTCTTCCGGAAGACCTTTATTACATTATATTTTGTGACTAAAAGCACGTAAAATATCGCCTAACTATGCGAGGCATAGTCAAAAACTATGCCCCTTATATGATATAATTTAATATAAAGATATTTTGAGGGGTGATGAATTGCGCCTAGAACAATTTCAGTACATCATTGAAGTAAACAAGAATAGGTCTATAACGAAAGCTGCTAAACACTTATACATTGCGCAACCATCACTTAGTGCTGCCATCAGTAATCTAGAACAAGAACTTAATACTAAGATTTTTAACCGAACTCCTGAAGGCGTTGAGGCAACTGAAATGGGCCGTTATATAATAGAAAAAGCCTCCCGAATACTTCAGGAGGTTGAAGAAATAAATAATGCTTGTTTAAATTCTTCCCCAATTTTAAAGGGCACTGTAACAATATCTACTCTGCCGGCCATAAGTAACTATATTTTACTTGAGGCTTTTTCTGTTTTTAAAGAAAATTACCCTCAAGTTAACATAATAATTAAAGAAGATGATAGTCTTGGTGTTATACGTGAAATGAAATATGGTGGCATAGACCTTGGAATCATTGCTCTGTTTGGTTATGAAAAGATTTCCTATACTACTAAAGCCAGGGATTTCAATATTTGGTATGAAGAACTCTTTACAGATGAATTATGTCTTTTTGTTTCCACCGATCATGTGCTTGCAAATAAACAACAAATACAAACGAGAGATTTTCAGGACTTTCCATTAGTTATTTTTAAGAATAATTTTTCAGATTATGAAATTGAAAATGCCATAAATTATAAACACCCCAACATCATACGCTTTACTGACCGGGAAAGTATTAAAAAAATAATTGCTCGGGGAACTGCTGTAGGGTTTTTACCTAGAGTTACTTCCTTTAATGACATCTATGTAGCATCAGGCAAGATCGTACCTTTAAGTATTACAGACATGGAAACTACCCTTCATATCGGGATTCTATACAGAAAAGATTACTTGCTAACCGCTCAGAAAAAATTTATTTCAACACTAAAAAGTGTTATTAATGTGTCCCATAGCCGGTGCTGTAATTGCTGAAATATCCTAATTTACCATAGCAGTTTATACAAAAGGCTAGTGCAATCCTTTCGGATGAGCACTAGCCTTATATTAGGAACTAAGTCAATCCTATAACTAACTAGTCTAGTTTATGGCAGGAAGATCCCTTCTTTATCAATTACCTTATACAGCAGTTCAAGTTCATGATAGGTAGGTGGTTTGGTTTCTCCACTACATCTGGAAATGTTTAGTTCAAAACCACAGTTATCCTTAATATCTTGTGCAGTAAAACCAGGGTGATAAGTATCTAGATACATTTCACCGGTTTCCTCATCAAAACGGAAGACAGCCATATTGGTTATAACAGAACATGGTCCTCCTCTAAAGAACTTACCATAGACCTCTTGCTTGGGAACAAATTGACGACCTGGGAATTTAGGTATCCTCCAGCCTGGGGAGGTAACATAACTGACATTTTCTACAAAACGACGCTTTTCTTGAACCATCATGAATACGGTTCGCTTAGCTAACGCGTTAATGTCAGCATTACCACCACTACCAGTAAGTCTAGCAGAAGGCTTCAAATAATCTCCCATTGCAGTGGTATTAACATTACCATATTTATCAATTTCTGCCCCACCCAGGAAAGCAAGATCTACGCCACCTTTATGCAACTGATTAAATACATCAAATAAACCAGAGGCAATAGCTCCACCATAAGCGCAACGGGCGTCACCAACTGAAGCAGGCAAGTCAATGGGTCTACCATCTACTGATCCAGCTTCATAAATACAATAGGCACCCGGAGAGGTTGTTTTTTGGGCAAGCATGATAGCAAGCATTGGTAAACCTGTACCGGCAAATACGACTTCGCCATCATTTACTTCTCTAGCTGCTGCAACAGCCAGTAGATCGTTAATTTTGTATTCACCTGGTTTGGCAAACTCATGGCTACTCATTATCTCGCCCCCCTCTTAACTTTATTTGAATAATTTAAGGCAGAATTTGCTTTAAGGGATTCTAATCTTTTAACACCCAGTTTTTCTAAGTATTCATAATGGTCTTTAACACCAAAGATCCACTCTTGGGCCCAAGCATCAAAACCTTCTTGTGTTTTGGTTTTATTGTAGAAGTTTCTCATAAAGTCACCATCAACTTCATACTTGCCATAACAGCCAGTTGGGTGACCTGCCAGGGGAAGCTCTACAATGGCATCAACTAGATAGGGAGGTAAAAGGTTGCGATCTGGTTCGCGACGGATATATTCCTCGGGTACAACTTCTTCAGCAATGACAATTACTTTGTCAGCTGATTTAGCTGCCTCTTCATCGGTGTACTTCTGGCCTTGTACTCGAACAGTACCCTCTTCACCAACCTGCTGTACTAGCATAATACAAACATCTGGTTTTGCCGCAGGAATGTGAATGAGTTCTCCCATATCATAAAAATTGTCCTTAACAACTTCATACTTGGCTGCAGGAATTTTTGGGTTTTCTCCATTCCGCAGGCCATGGACTGCCAGGGTATCATAGTCCGGATTAAGAATATCTGTGCCCATTGCCGATGCTGTTGGTAAATAAGGAACTCCCATGGCGCCGGCCATCAAGCGCAGAACCATGTGAACATGGCTATAGTCATTTACGATTAGTTCGCCATTTTTAGCTTTTCGAGCTAAGTTAGCACCTAATTTACCAAATAACTCATGTCCGATCCAGCAAGATTCCCATACTTTTACACATCCTGCACCGATCAAAACATCACTGTGTGTCCCGCCGTTTACTTCTACTAAGTGAAGGTTTTTCTTTCCTTGTCTGATGATTTCATAAATTGCGGCCATTGGACGCCGCCAAATCGTGAACCCACTGAAAGTAAGCATGTCGCCATCTTTGATCATACTGATGGCTTCTGTTAGAGACATCCTCTTATTAGACTTTGTCACTAACTAATACCCCCTTTTTTTTATTTGGGTTTATAAGTACTAAGAACTTATTTAAGAAGGTTCTTAGCAATAACGATTCTTTGAACTTGGTTAGCACCTTCATAAATTTGAGTAATTTTGGCATCTCTCATGTACCGTTCAATTTGATACTCTTTGCAATAACCGTAACCACCAAATAATTGTACACAGTCTGTGGTAACTCTCATTGCAGTATCAGTGGCAAACTTTTTGGCCATGGAAGCTTCCATTGCGTGTTCTAAACCGTTGCTCTTTAACCAGGCAGCACGGTAAACCAGCAGACGGGCTGCATCAATTTCTGTTTGCATATCGGCCAGCATAAATTGAATACCCTGTTGAGCAGACAGAGGTTTGCCAAACTGTTCACGGGTCTTAACGTAGGGAATTGTTATATCCATCGCACCTTGAGCAATGCCTAAGCCCTGTGCACCAATGGTAATCCGGCCACCGTTTAAGAGACCCATGGCTACGTTAAAGCCTTTGCCTTCTTCCAGTAGGCGGTTTTCTACCGGTACTTCGGCATCTTCGAAGGTCAAGGTTACAGTTGCGGAGCCGTTCAAGCCCATTTTTTCTTCTGGTTTGCCAATGATTAAGCCTGGTGTGTCCTTATCAACGATCAAGCAGGTAACTCCATTGTAGTTTTTAGTAGTTGGATCGGTCCGTACAAAGGTTACATACATATCGGCATAGCCACCGTTGGTAATAAAGATCTTACTACCGTTGACAATATATTTGTCGCCTTTACGAACGGCTGTACACTTTAATGCAGCAGCATCCGAACCAGCCTGAGGTTCAGTAAGGGCAAAGGCTCCCAGCATTTTACCTTCGCATAGGGGTTTCAAATATTTCTCTTTCTGTGCTTCGTTACCAAACATATAGGTAGACATACATCCCAACCCGGTATGAACAGAAAGAATAACCGCAGTTGAAGCACAAACCTTGGCAATTTCCTCTACTAGAATGGCGAATGTTACATAATCAGAGCCTGCACCACCGTATTCTTCAGGGATGGGAAGACCCATAAGGCCCATATCAGATAACTTTTTCAATGTTTCCAACGGAAATTGGTGAGTATGATCAGTTTGGGCTGCAATGGGAGCAATTTCTTTCTGAGCAAACTTACGAATGGTATCCCTAAACATTTCTTGTTCTTCATTAAGTCTAAAATCCATACAATAGCACATCCTCTCAAGAATTTAATATTGGTGGGGGTGAAATTCACCGTTAATTTAAACGATGAATTTCAATTTTTTCCTTAAGGGCTACTTGCCGGTAAAACTTGGCTTTCTCTTTTCAACGAATGCAGTCATACCTTCTTTTTGGTCAGCAGTGGCAAAGCACAGACCAAAAATTTCAGCTTCATAAGCCATGCCTTTATCAACATCCATTTCAAGACCTTGATTAACGGCAGCTTTGGAAAGACGTACAGCTACTTGGCCCTTGGAAGCAATCCGATTGGCCATTGCTTTACAGAAGTCTAACAGTTGATCTTCTGGAACCACATGGTTTACTAAGCCTATCCGATGGGCATCTGCAGCACCAATGATGTCTGCAGTATATAAAAGTTCTTTTGCCCAACCTTTTCCTACTAAACGGGGGAGTCTTTGGGTTCCTGCAAAACCAGGGGTTACGCCAAGACCCACTTCGGGTTGACCAAACTTACTTTTTTCTGATGCTACTCTAATATCACAGGCCATAGCTATTTCACAGCCGCCGCCCAAAGCAAAGCCATTGATAGCTGCGATAACTGGTTTCTCCATATATTCCAGCTTTTTAAATACTTCCTGTCCCAGATAACCAAAGGCCCGTGCTTCTAGTGCGCTCATATTTTGCATAGCAGTAATATCAGCACCAGCCACGAAGGCTTTTTCTCCAGCACCTTTAAGGATGACAACGAAAATTTCGTCGTCAGCGCTAATAACATCTACAGCCTGACCAAGTTCCTTAAGAACTTCTGGATTTAAAGCGTTGAGTGCCTTTGGACGATTGATGGTCAACAAAGCAATATTTCCTTCTTTTTCAAGGAGAAGAGTATTAAATTCCATAGTCTTGGCCTCCCAATTAATTTATAGAATTTTGGTTACTCAACTTTTATCATCATTGCATCACCTTGAGCTGCTCCACTGCAGATACAGGCAATACCATAACCGCCACCACGGGCTCTCAAGGCAAAGGCTAAGTGCATCAGGATCCGGGCTCCACTGGCACCGATTGGGTGACCAAAGGCAATTGCTCCACCATCAACATTGACTCTGTTGGGATCCCAATTTGCAATCTTGCCGCTGGTAAGAGCCACTGCAGCAAAGGCTTCATTAGCCTCAATCAGAGCAATATCATCTATGGACATACCCTTTTGTTTTAATAGTTTCATTGTGGATAGGCCGGGAACTGTTGCAATATAACGGGCTTCCTGAGAAACTTCAGCGTGTCCAACAATGGTTGCCAAGGGTTTGATTCCCAGTTCATTAGCCTTGTCACGGGACATAACAACTAGAGCACCTGCGCCATCATTAACCCCTGGTGCATTACCGGCAGTCACTGTACCCTCTTTAGAAAAGACTGGTGGTAATTTGGCTAATGCTTCAATGGTAGTGTCCGGACGAGGCCCTTCATCTGTATCAATAATTATGGAACCTTTTTTGCCCTTTATTTCAACAGGAACAATTTCTTCTTTCAAACGACCAGCTTTTATTGCATCCGAAGCATACAATTGGCTACGCAATGCCCACTCATCTTGAGCTTCACGGCTAAGACCGAATTCTGCAGCTACCTCAGATCCATGAATTGCCATGTGACGATCATAGAATGAACACCAAAGTCCATCATTTACCATTAA
Source organism: Desulfotomaculum defluvii (assembly GCF_054657375.1). Classification (NCBI taxonomy): domain Bacteria; kingdom Bacillati; phylum Bacillota; class Clostridia; order Eubacteriales; family Desulfotomaculaceae; genus Desulfotomaculum; species Desulfotomaculum defluvii. The sequence continues at coordinate 1,291,301 of NZ_BAAHYV010000007.1, forward strand.
ATCCTTTGCTTTGGAATCCATCATACGAGAACCCCAACGCATTCCTGGCAGATAGTATGGTGCATTGCTCATACTCTCCATGCCACCAGCAACAGCGATATCAATATCGCCCAAGCGGATTGCCTTGTCAGCTAAAGCCACAGATATTAATCCTGATGAGCAGACTTTATTTACAGTGATTGATGGTACTTCCCAAGGTAACCCTGCACTGCGGGTTGCTTGTCTTGATGGAACTTGGCCACATCCTCCCTGAAGAACTTGACCCATATAGACGTAGTCAATTTCTAATGGGGAAATACCAACACGTTTAATTGCTTCGGCGATGGCTATGCCACCCAGATCTACTGCCTTCAGTGACTTTAATCCGCCACCAAACCGGCCAAAGGGAGTTCTCGCTGCACTAACTATTACTGTTTCTTTCATTTCCGACACCTCGCTTTTTACTATTACAACTTATCTGAGAATTAACAAAAGCCTGATAAATCAAAATATTCAGAGTTATAAAGCTTTATTCTCAGAAAATTACCTTGCTTCACTAAATTTAGAATCTTTAATATATTTGTTCTTTTTCAATTAATTGATAAATATGATTATATGTTTTGCAAATCCGATGCCAATTGTTGCATTTCGGATAAACCCACTGATTCCTGTACTTTGTATGCAACAGAGATTTGTCCTTTTAGGAACGAGCATTCCATTTTTGAAACAATTCATTATTACTATACAAGCAGACAATTTTTATAATCACCATAAATACAAGTTAATATCTCCTATAATGCATCTATTGCTTACTTTTCAATGAATTTTGAATATTATGACTAATATTATTTGGCATTTTTTAGCTCTTTTTGTAGAATAATATCAATTTTTTATGAGTGTTGCCCAGCAGGAACAGTAGTTTCAACTATGAAACACATAATTAATACTTTATGCATATTAAGGTAAAAAAAGTAAAGGGAGTGGTATTGTCCACTCCCTTTTAAAAATAAATAATTTTATAGTATGATTAATTTCCCTTTTTTAATAACCAATGCATCAGGCTTCATAATTTTGAGTAATTCCGTATTTGGCTGCCTTTCTTACAACAGTAGCAGCAGATACTTTTAATGTCTTAGCCACCTGCCGTATTGTACGAAACTCCGCATAGGCTCGTTCTAATACCTGTTTTTCGGCGCTTTCTGCCGCATCCTTTAGAGGAATAATACCAGAAACATGTACACCATTTAAATTATTTTGACTGCCTCCTCTAATATGGGCTGGTAAATCATTTATGGTTATAAACTTCCCAGAAGAAATTACTATCAATCTTTCAACTAGGTTCTCTAGTTCCCTAATGTTACCTGGCCAGTCATACCTAAGGAAAAGATCAACTACCTCTGGTGTAATCCTTTTATTTAACTTATATTTTCTATTAAACATCAACATAAAATGAGTAACGAAGGCTGTAATTTCTTCTTTTCGTTCCCTAAGAGGAGGCACATTAACAGGTATAACATTCAATCGATAAAATAAATCTTCGCGAAACTCTTTTTTGGCCACCATTTCCCTTAGATTACGGTTAGTTGCAGCTAAAATGCGGATATCAATTTTTAGCGGTTTTCCCCCACCAACCCGAACAAATTCCTTACTCTGTAATACCCTTAAGAGCTTAACTTGAAGATTTAATGGTAATTCCCCAATCTCATCAAGGAAAAGAACCCCGCCATTAGCTAATTCAAAATACCCGGCTTTTCCCTCTTTACTTGCTCCTGTAAAGGCACCATGTTCATAGCCAAAAAGCTCTGACTCTAGTAAGTTTTCAGGGATTGCCCCACAATTTATTTTAATGAACGGACCATCCCTACGGTTACTATTACTGTACAAGGTTTCCGCAATTACCTCTTTACCAGTTCCTGATTCCCCGGTGATTAGAATAGTAGAATCAACCTGAGCCAATCTAATTACGAGTTCTAAAAAATCTCTCATTTTATCAGATTTTACCACCAGTTTGTCTGAAACCGAGTAGCGCATAGACCGTAACTGATTTTGATAGTGTTGGCTTAAACTTCGTGCTTTTTCTAATTCCTTATTTAATTGATTAAGTTCAGTAATGTCTCTGACGTTGCATACAACTCTAAAGATATTTCCCTTCTTATCAAAAACCGGATTGCCGGTTGCTAAAGTTGTTTTACCTGCCTGGTATTCTTGAATAATTGATACTGTTTCCTTTTGCTGCAAGGCAAGGGTAGTAACTGATTGAGACACTATACCATCATTTATTATATCATCAACATATCGACCCAGAAATTTATCAGCCTTTATGCCAGTTATCCGTTCATAGGCTTTATTTAATCTAAGGGTTAAACCATTCCCATCTGTAACATAAAGACCATCAAAGGAAGATTCGATAATTGCCTGTAATTCTTCATTCAGATCTTTAACAGTCTCTAATTCTCTGGATATTTTCTCCATTTCAGAAATGCATTGGATTACTGCCACAGCCCCAATTACTTTTTTATCCTTTATGATTGGGGAACGGTTAGAAATATAATAATTATTATTCAACTTAACCTTTTGCAAAAGTTCTACCTTACCGGTACGAACAACCTCAGCCAACCCACTGTCTGGAAAGACCTCAGCAACATTCTTACCTTTCATCTCTTTTGCTTCCATACCAAGAAATTTTTCTGCTGATTTATTAAAGACCTTAATTTTCCCTTCTTCATCAACTGATACAATTAAGTTATAAGTTGAATTAATAATAGTTTCTAGTTCACAGGAAATTTCTCGATAAAAATCAAAAAATACCTTAGAAAGATTGTTTCTGGTGATCATGCCAATAACTTGATTATCATCTACTATGGGTAACCACTCAAATTCATCATTTAACATATCTTCCAGTTCATCATCAAGGTGGCCAATCTTATACTCCGGAATCATCAAATCAACTACCAAAGTATGCGGATTTAACTCCTCATGTAGTAGTCGATAGATTTGATCTTTGGTAAAAAGTCCGATTATCTTCCCTCCTTTATCTACTACGGGTGCCCCGTCCACCTGATGTTTCAAAAAAATTCCCGCTACTTCGCGAACAGTCTGCTCCGGGCTTAGGACAACGGAACTTATTATCTTGATTTCTCGAAGTTTCACATGCAACACCTCAACTTAAACTTACCATAGGAAAGCTTGAAATAAAAGTGTTACTATTCAGAATCTATATTTTCTTCTAAATATATAAAACAATAACTAGAAAGTATAAAACATAAAAACCAGCACCTCAGCATCTTTATTTTAGCTAGAGTTTTTCTTCATCATCCCAAATAATTCGTTGACAGGAAACTGGTGTGTAACATATAATTTAACCAGTTACTGATAATGATTTTCATTATCAGTAACTGGTGGCATTGTAGATAATAATAACTATCATAAAATACCAATCTTTTATGCAAAATGAGGTGAACAGGATGATTAAGTCTAAAAAAAGTATACATAAAAGTAAACTTGTCCCCTGCTGTAAATATAACAACTGCATTAAGAAAGTACTCATGGTTGGTGGTATTACAAAATTTAGGTCCTTGTATAAAAAAGTCATCGAACAGCATGGTTATCAATTTGAATATATGGACGGCTATATGAAGGGTGGAGATAAAGTATTGAAAAACAAACTTCTGAGCTGTGATATAGTATTTTGCCCTGTAGATTGCAACAGTCATAATGCTTGCCTTAGTGTAAAGAAGCTGTGCAAAAAGCACTGTAAAGAATTAAAAATATTAAACTCATCTAGCTTAACTGGTATTCTTAGAGCAGTTTCAGAAAATGTAGCTTCTCCATAACTAAATGTGGTCAATTGCAAATCAGTTTAATACATTATTAGGTACCGCAAAAGGTTCGATAAGAAGCAGCAGATAGCTCAGGTAGTGTGGTGTAATTAGCCTGTTCCGTTGAGTGCGCATAAGGGCAAGAAAGAACATCAAGAAGCCGCTTCAGAACAGTGTAATCCCCTTGTTTCACTGCAGCTTCCAGGGCTTCCTCTACCCGATGGTTGCGAGGAATTAGCGCAGGATTGCTGTTTCTCATCAATCGTTGCGTGGATTCTTTGGATTCCTGCTGCCTAACCAGTCTCGCCTGCCACTGCTCATGCCAGCGGGAAAATTCCCTAGTGCCAAATAGGACCGTATCCTCTGGCTTATCAAAAGTTAGTGAACGAAAGGTATTGGTAAAGTCTGCATGATATTTCTGCATCATACTAAGCAATTCTTCAATAAGTTGTTCATCCTGTATCTCTTCATTAAATATTCCTAATTTTGCTCTCATTCCCCTAAGCCAATTATTTTTGTATGACTGGGTAAAATCTGAAATTGCATCCTGAGCTAGTTTAACAGCCTGCCCTTCATCCTCATGCAGTAATGGTAAGAGAGTTTCAGCAAATCTCGCGAGGTTCCATGCGGCAATATCAGGCTGATTGCCATAGGCGTAGCGGCCTTGAGTATCAATGGAACTAAATACAGTTGCCGGGTCATAGGTATCCATAAAGGCGCAAGGACCATAGTCAATGGTTTCTCCACTAAGAGCCATGTTGTCAGTGTTCATTACTCCGTGAATAAAACCAACCAGTTGCCACTTAGCAATCAGCTCTGCCTGACGTTTGATCACTTCCTTAAGTAGAGAGAGATATCGGGACTCATCAGGATCAACGTCTGCAAAGTGTCTTTGTAAGGTATATTCAGCAAGGATTTTTAGTTCCTCAACAGTACCCCATTTCGAAACGTATTGAAAGGTACCAACACGCAGATGACTGGCAGCCACGCGGGTAAGAATTGCACCGGGTTGCACGGTATTTCGGATTATTGACTCACCAGTAGTTACCACCGCTAGACTGCGAGTAGTAGCAATACCTAGTCCATGCATTGCTTCACTGATGATGTATTCCCGTAGCATCGGTCCAAGTGCCGCTCGGCCGTCACCCCCGCGGGAATATGGCGTTTTGCCAGAACCCTTGAGCTGAATATCAAACCGCTCAGTGGAAGGTGTAATCTGTTCACCAATCAGCAGGGCACGGCCATCTCCTAGCATTGTAAAATATCCAAACTGATGCCCTGCATAAGCTTGGGCAAGGGGACAAGCTCCTTCGGGAATCTGATTGCCAGCCAATACCGCGACACCGTTATTGCTTTGTAATGCTTGGTCGTTTAAGCCCAGTGATTTTGCTAGGGGATAATTTAAAATAATAAGTTCCGGTGAACTAACAGGAGTTGGGTTGAGATTGGTAAAAAAGGTATTAGGCAAACGAGCATAGCTATTATCAAAATTCCATCCTGTTTCTGTTATAACCTCTGTCATAGTATATCCATTGCTCCTTATCTACTACTTTATATCTATTGATATTTTTTCTTCTTCTGCCGTTTTGTATCCTGGTTTCCGTTTTCCATACTTGCTAAGTTTTTGATAGTTTTTCTAACGCAATATATGGAAAGGCTAAACCCTAGTGGATAATATTCCGATATTTAAATGAGTACCCATACTCTTTTAATAGCTACTTTACCTTATTCACATTTGATCGTATCAAGTTTATTTAACAAAGGGGGACCATTTTGAAGATAATTGATGCCCATTTTCATTTTTCAAATATATCAGGGTTTAAGGAGACTGCTAAGGGAATTGGCCACGTAACTTACAGTGCACAGGGACTTAGGAAAGAGTTTGAACAAGCAGGCGTTATTGCCGGGATCATAATGTCTACACCAACTCGGGAAGATTATCAGACAGTTGGTTATCCTACGGAGTTTATTTTGGAAGATGGAACGCTGGATTGTTTACTATCCTGCGTTGGGGTTAATCCTGAAAAATTGAAAGATGATCCAAGAGAAATACATTATATTGAACAAGAACTTAATAAAAGTACGGTAACTGGTATCAAGATATATGCCGGATACTTTCCGTATTATGTCTATGATCCGATTTATGATCCTATTTATGAACTTGCTAGAAAATATAAGGTTCCTGTTGCCATTCATTGTGGTGATACACAATCGTACCGAGGTCTGTTGAAATATTCACATCCTCTTACTATTGATGAGTTAGCTGTACAGCATCAGGATGTTACCTTTATTATTTGTCACCTGGGGGTTCCTTGGACAATGGATACCGCAGAATTAATCGCCAAGAATCCAAACGTATATGCAGATCTATCTGGACTTATCGCAGGTAATAAGGAACAGGTGGAAAAGGTTAAAGATACCAAACTATACGTTGAACACATCCAACGGGGTTTAGTTTTTGCTAATAGATATGATAAAGTTATATTTGGATCTGACTGGCCATTAGTACCTATCGGACCCTATGTTGATTTTATCAAGCATATAATACCACAGGAGTACCATGATGCTGTATTTTATAAAAATGCCCTTGCTGTTTATCCTAAATTGAAGAAATTAATAGGTTCATAGTCCTAGCATAAATTATTAACGTTTTTCCAATTTTAAAAATATTGCGGTAAAAACATACATAGGCAATAGAAAGATTATGGCTAGGCCTATTGACAAATCCTGAACAGACAGATTTTTAGCCAAAATAATATATCCACTGACTAAGGTACAAACTGTAATACTGACAAAAAGGGTTGGTAATGCAGCTATTCTAACATTTTTTTGAAATAACTCATCGGGTACTACCCTGAAATACCTAAAGTAAATGGTAAGACCAAAAAAACCAAAAAAAACAAAGTAATATAAATCAACACAAAAGCCAAGCAGTCCTATAAAACCCAAAAACCCCAAAAAGCCTAGATAACCAAATTTGTTTTTCATAGCTTTTATCACTCCCTATAACATAATTTGTGTGATAAAAATATAACATTGTATTTGCAGTGTCAATTAAAAAATTTTATATGATAGTTATTAGCACATTAAACCTCTCCATAAATATGGAGAGGTTTAATAACGCCTTAAGGTTTACCCAATTTGTTAAAAATATAAATCTCTTTCGCCCTTCTCAATTTGGATCAGTCGATCTTCGGTTATTTTTCTAATTTGTTCATTTTTAATCTCATTAAGGTGATTTCTAATGGTCATTTCGCCTACTTGTTTTGTTTCAGGACTAGCGTAATCTATCAGATATTCCTTAAAGGTTAGGATAGCATTCGGTTGACAGACATTCTGTATCTCACCGGATTTAGCCAGGGGCATAAACCTGTCCCCAGTTCTTCCCTTACGATAACAAGCAGTGCAATAGCTTGGAATATACCCAGACTCGCAAATACGTCGAATTATTTGATCCGGTGTACGATGGTCAGCTACTTCAAATTGGGCATCACCTTGTTCTTTGGTTTTGATACCTTTTTTAACATCCTCCAATTGTTGTTTATAGCCACCAATTCCTACACAAGAACCAGCACTCATTTGGGAGATACCAAGGTCAATTATTTCATCACGGTAGTTAGGTTCCTCCCGGGTAGAAATAATGAGTCCGGTATAGGGAACTGCTAAACGTAGAACCGCCACTATTTTCTTAAATTGATCATCATTTACTAAATATGGGAAGGTTTCTAAATCAACCCCTTCAGCTTCCCTCATCCGTGGGAAGGAAAGGGTGTGGGGACCTACTCCAAATCTTTCTTCCAAATGGTTAATTCCTAGCATAAGTGCCACTACTTCATAGTGATAATCATATAAACCAAAGAGCACCCCCATACCTACATCATCAATGCCACCTTTCATCGCTCGATCCATAGCTGTAGTATGCCAATCGTAGTCTCTCTTTGGACCAGAGGGATGCATTTTAGCATAGGTCTCCCGATGGAAGGTTTCTTGGAACAGAATATAAGTTCCAATACCAGCTTCTTTTAAGAGGCGATATTCTTCAATGGTGGTTGCTGCAATTTGGACATTTATTCTTCGAATGGCTCCATTATCCTTTGTCGTTTCATAAATTGTTTTCATGGCTTCTAGTACATACTCGATGGGTGTCCTTTTGGGGTCCTCACCCATATCCAACATTAAACGTTTATGTCCCAGCTCCTCCAAGGCCATTACTTCTTCACGAATCTCTTCCATGGTTAATTTTTTTCTAGTAATTTTATTGGAACAACGATAACCACAGTATACACAATTGTTCACACAATAGTCACTTAGATAAAGGGGAGCAAAAAGCACCAATCTCTTGCCATAAATCTTTTGTTTTATCTCTAAAGCCGCTGCAAACATCTTGTCTAACAGTTCTTTATCTTCTAGCTGAATTAATGCTGCCACTTCTTCTGGGCTCAAACCCTTGGCCAATCTTGCTTTTCCTATAATGGCTTCTAACTCAACCCTAGAATAATTTTTTCCTTGCTCTAGTAAAGAAAAAATCCTTTCATCGTTTATAAAAGTAGCCTCTTCATTTTGTTGTTTCCTTAATTCTACCCAGGATTCTGCCATTATACTAACCTACCTTTCGATGCATAAAATTTTAGGTTTAGATCTGGCTTCCTCAATGCTCAGTATTCTGTCAAAACCAAAAACCCGTCCAGCCGGGAAAAGGCATAGACGGGTAAAGTACACCGAAAAGTATAGCTGTAAAAGGTACAGCCTACGGTATACCCCTTGGCCTAGGCATCTGCCCTTCTCCTCAGGGAAACCAAACATGTTGTTATAACCTCCTAGTCAGGATACCCCAACTAGTTAGCTACCATCTTAATTATATGAATATTGTGGTAGGATTGTCAAAGAATAAATTAAGAAATTAAGATAAATTATGTGAAAAGTTCAATCTTCCTTCTGAACCAGTACCCCCAAGAGGATCACCACTCCACCAATTATTTGCCATGTACTAAGATGTTCGCCCAGAAGAAAAAAACCTAGCCCCCCGGTAAAGGCAGGTTGCAAAGTACTAATAATCGCCGAACGGGATGGACCTACGATAGTAATTCCTTTGAGAAAGGTAAACATCGCAACAAAGGTACAGATAACCCCTAAAAATGTCATAAACCCCCAGGCTTTAACGGGCAGATTAAAATTAATTTCCCCTAGAAACATACCGATCACCAGAAAAAATATGGCACAGGAACTAGTCATATAGGCATTAAATACAGGAACTGCCACGTCGTTCAATACCTTGCTGGAGAAAACCAAGAAAATTGCATTAATCAAGGCAGCCGTTAATGCTAGCGACACACCTAAATGGTTAAAGTCCTCCGTTGGCTTACCCAGAATAATCATACAACCCACCAAGGTAAGACCTAAAGCCAATAGCTTGCGCCGATGCAAGGGCTCCCTAAGAAGAAAGTAAGCTAATATTGAAGTTATGGTGGGATAAACAAAAAATAACAAGATCGCCATGCCGGCCGGTATATATTTGTAAGAGTTAAACAGGGCTAAGGTTATCATAGCCTGCCCACCAATGGACAAGCTAATCACTTTGAATAGCTGATTGCTGGATAATACTGCAGAAGTTTTTGAAAACAATAGGGTTACCCAAAAAAGCAGCGCCCCTAATATATTACGGGCAGCTAATACAGTAAACACTGTTGCCCCAGCTTGGTAGGAGAATTTAGCTGCGATGGCCTCGGTACTAAGACTTAAGGTGGCAATAACAATCAGTATAATGCCATTTAATTTTCTATATTGTTCTTTTGGTCCAGCAAGTACATTCATATAATTTTTGACTCCTTCTTTATTCAACAAACTAATTCCTTAGGCCAATTACTTTTTATTTTTCCGTCTCCCCTTCTCTTTTATTAAATAAAAAATGCTATCATCCTTAGGAAAGATATGATAGCATCTTTATTTACCCTTAGGTAGTAAGATTATCCACCTGCTCTAGAAACGCTTTTACCAATACTGGGTCAAACTGCCTACCACTCTGGAGATTTATTTCTGCTAAAGCTTCCTCCTTGCTAAACGCCCTTCGGAAGACACAGGGGTGAGTCATCACATCATAGGTATCAATAATTGCCAACAGGCGACTGATAAAGGGGATTTGTTCCCCCTTTAAACCGCTGGGATAACCACACCCATCCCACCATTCATGCATGGCTAGAATTGCTTCTGCCACAGTCGATTCTCCCACAGAAAGCCCCATACGATAACCAATTTCACTATGACCTTTGATAATTTCCCACTCTTCGGCAGTAAGTTTATCTGGTTTGCACAGTATTTCTTGGGGCAGAGCCAAGTTTCCCACATCATGTAAAGAAGCTAATAATTGCAAATTTTTAATTTCAGTTGAAGTACCAGAAAAACCAAGACACATTGCAAAGTGAACAGCCACATTTTTAATACGTTGAATATGACCAGCATCGGTGAAACAGCAGTTTTGCAAACGATCTTCAATATCCGAAATAACCTTTTGGCGAATGGCTTTGCTTTCTACCAGTTTCTTTTTATACATTTGATTTTCTGCAATGTTAAATACTTCAGAGAAGGTTGTAGCAGGATCCTCTAAAGTAGCAGTACCTAAGGAAATACTGGTCTCAATTGGGTCACAGGGTGTTTCCTGACACGATTTACTAATTCTAGCCACTACTTTTTCACAGAGTTCCTGATTTGTGTTGGGTAGTAAAATCAGGAATTCATCACCACCCCAGCGAGCAATAATATCTGTTTTTCGACAGCTATTTTGCAAGGCCCTAGCTGCGTTAATAATCAATTGGTCCCCTTTTTCGTGACCGAACATGTCATTGATTAACTTAAGCCCATTCATATCTCCGATAATGATACTAAGGGGTAAATTGGCTGAGCACATAATTTGGGAAAGAGTTTTATCTACGTAGGCCCTGTTATAAAGTCCCGTTAGGCTGTCGTAATTACTTAGAAAATCGATTTGTGCTTTGGAATTTAGTTGATCAGTAATATCCGTTAAAATGAGTAGTAATTGTTTTTCACCAGTCTCCGACTCTTCAATAAATTTGTATGCTAACTCAATACTTTTATGATTTATAGAAAAGAGTTTAGGAAGTTGTGATAGGCATTGGATTCGGTTGTTTGGGTCACTAGTATCAAAAACTGTAGTAACTATCTTCGTAAAATGATCCTTTTGATTTGGATTATCGACACATAGTAGATCGATAATGCAAGTATTAGCAATTTTTTTCCAAATATTTTAATACATTCGGCACTATATTCACTGTCGACCAACAGATCTTGACCAAAGGTTAAAAAGCCCTGGTTGATGTTATCAAACAAGTTTTTTATCTCATATTCCCTTCTCTTAAGGGTTCTCCCTTGGGAATCACTGATAACAAAAACCTTTCTGGACAACTTAAGTAGCTTTTCATACTCTCTCAGTAATTCTTTATATTTAGGTAATAACTCATTATTGATATATTGGGGGTTACTAATATCCTCTTTGCCCGATTCTATTAGGGCTATTTCCTTTTGAAATATTTGCCTTAGATTATCTTTGTTTTCCTGCAAAAGTCTTCCTCCCCTTTAAGGATGACCTATCTTAGTTTAAAGGCCATGACCGTAATATCATCCCTTTGAGATTCATCCCCCATATAATTTAATAACTCCCCAAGAAAAACCTTACCCTGTTCAGAGAGTTCGGTTTGATAATTACCGTTAATAATTTCTATAAAACGTTTTTTACCAAAGGAGTAGTCCTTGGGACCACCATTTTGATCTAAAAAACCATCTGTGGTTAGATAAAATAGGTCTCCCGCTTGAATTTCCATAGTATGATTGGTATAGACATATTCCTTTTCCGTCCGAACATAGCCAATACTTTTCTTATCCCCCTTAATAATTTGGATTTTTTCATTTGACTTGATATATAGTGAAGAATTAGCTCCAGCAAAAATCAAAATATCCTCACCATTAAAATAACACATGCCAATATCCAAACCATCGTCGGTATGGGCCTCTTTAGTTTCTTGATTGAGGGTTTCCTTAATTAAGACATTCAATTTTTGCAATATCCTGGCAGGATCGTTTTTAGTTTCTTCATCAACTATTTGATTTAGTACCGAAATTGTAACCATAGTCATTAGGGCACCTGGTACACCGTGTCCAGTACAATCACCTACTGCCACCAGTAGTTCTTTATCAAACGTCTTACTCCAATAAAAGTCTCCACCTACCAAATCCCTAGGCTTCCATAGCAGGAAATAATCTTTAAATAAAGCATCAAGTTTATCCTTAGAGGGCAAGATAGCTTCTTGAATACGTTTCGCGTAATCAATACTGTCCATTAGTTTCTGATTTTTTTCTGAAAGTTCCTGGGTTCTAGCAGCCACCTGTTCCTCTAATTGCTGGTTTAACTGCAGGGTTTTCTTATAGGGATCGGTCAGGTTCCGTGACACAAAGATAAAGAAAAAGGTAATGGAAATCAACACAATACAAGATGCCAACAGGGTATTCAATTTTATGGTATTCAAAAAGGCAACAGTTTCATTCCGAGGAATTTGCACCAAGAGTGTCCAATCGTTTGATGTTAAAGGATAACTAATTAAATCCACTAATTGTCCATTATTATTTTTATATTCCAAGGTTGAAGACATTTCCTGATTAATGGTAGCTAAAAAGTCTTTGGTAACTTCAGCCGGTAGAAAATCTATTATGTGCCTACCATTATGGGAAAGATCATTAGAAAGATAGATGTTGCCTTTATTATCAATTAGCCAAAGGTTACTATTCTCACCATATTTAAAGCTTTCAAAATGCCGGGAAACATCTTGTAAACTCAAGCCCACTCCGGTTACGGCCAGGGGATTGTTGACATCACCAACAAGGGCATTGACAAAAACAAAAGTATTCTTTCTTTCTTGATTATAATCAATAACCATTGATACCTTTTGCTTAGAAGATAATACCTCATAAAACCATATATCATCTGGATCTGTGGGTGACATGGTATCAATCATCTGACCTGTTTCGGTCCAGTAGTGTCCAGTAGGCTTACTTACTACAAAGGAATTACTATAACCCATGCCACTAGTTAGCTGAGAAATTCTTTGCAGAACATTCTTCTGATCCTCTAAGTCTTTTTCGCCATTAGCAACCCATTGTATAATTTCAGGATCTTGGGCCAACATTAATGAGGTTTCTTGGGCTCTCAGAATACGACTGTCCACCTTAGAGGAGATGGCCTCAGCAATGGTTGCCAGATCTTTTTCCTTTAATTTACTGACAACCCCTTTCTCAGTGATAATGTAAGAAATTGAGCCAATCAACAGAATAGACAAAATAATAATGATGCTGGCGAAAAAAGTTACCTTTTTCACTTCAGAATCGGGTTGCAATATGATTTTGTTTTTTTCCATACCTTTAACTCCAATTTATTTTTTGCATCTATTTCTTTAAATTTATTGATCTTCCCGAACAATAATATTAAAGGGTAAGCCTAAGTCTTCTTTGAATTCCTCTGCACACTCCAATTCGCTTTCATTGTCTTCATTGTAATACCAGTTTAGAGTTATGTTATTTCCAGACAAGTAAGCCTTATCTAGCTTTTCCAGCAACATCATAATACATTTTGAGCTGCTTGTATTAATATAAGGAAGATTAAAATCAATTTGTACCAAAGCATCTGTATTTAACTTTTCCAGATAGTCATCAACCCAGCGAAAAATAGGTTCATAAAATTTAAAGGCGTTTTCCGGGTATGACTGCCCCTGTAAGGACAAGACATTTTTTTCGCTATCTAAAGTAACAGTTGGTGTACTTTTAGTCCCTTCGATGTGTAATCTATTCATGCTACTTTCCCCCTACACAATAACATTTAAGGTAAAAAAGGAGAACTGTTCATCAATACCGTTGATGGTATATTCCAAAGGTTTGTTGGCCTTACGAGCCATGTCGATCAGGCCTACCCCAGCACCTAGGCTGTCTGGGGGAAGCTCCTGCTTTAATTTCTCCTTATAGAGTTTTTTTAAGGCTATTTTATCCAAGGGAATCAATTCATTAATGAGTGTCACAAGCTTTTCAGCATCTACTTTTTCTATAATGTTTCCTGAGCTGATGTAATTTCCATCTTCGCATTTACCAATGGTGACAATGCAAGAATTAGCAATCCTTGCATAAGAATCCGAAGCTCTTTTGCTTTCACAATAATTTTTAATATTTTGAGTTTGTTCTACAAAAACGGAAAATACATTGAAAATATCATTTTTGGGGTGTTCCTCTGTCTCTAAATATTTTTTTACGGCTTCTCCTAATTCTTCAATAATTGTTTGTGAAAATCTCCCAGAAAAGCTGATAAGAATACCATGCCGACTTAAATAGTTTTGTAAGTCCAATATTCCGGTAGTAACCAAGTGCAATTCCCCCTTGATTATTATTAACTATATTGTAGATAATCTGTCAGCCGTTAAATTTCTGTAACCTTCCTCCCCGAGAAGGGTGTAATCTATGTTGAGAATTATGGTGTTTAATGTATATTTTACTTTCTCCCCTTGTTTTCCTTTACACTTTTGAAAATTTTGTCAGTATTTTAGAAGTGGCCTGACCTTTCTTCTAATAACCTTATCTGCTTATATAATGAAGGGATCTTGCCTAGTAGCAAGATCCCTTCATTATATAAGCAGAGTTTTATTTTTTTCGGCTGTAGGGAGTATCGATTAGTGGTAAACTGGTTCTAAACTTGCCATCCTTTCTGTAATAGGCACAGGCCACGGCTGGGGCCGTTGGTATGGCGGCGATTTCTCCGATGCCTTTGGCCCCATAAGCTAAAGGTACCTCATTCTTTTCCACAATAATACTTTCAATTTCTGGTATGTTAGTAGACCGGAACAGGCCCAGGGTACCAAATTTTGCTGTGGGCATGCCGTCTTTTAAGGGGAAATCCTCTGTCAAGGCATAGCCTAAACACATAACCACACCACCCTCAATTTGCCCCTCTATACCATTAGGGTTAATGGCCCGACCCACATCATGGGCTGCCACTACCTTAGACACTTTGCCCTCTTCATTTAATATAGCTACATGGCTAGCATAACCGTAGGCAATATGACTTATTGGGTTGGGTTTATCTGCACCTATTGGGTCGGTTTTAGCAGAAAACTCATCATAATACTCCCGCCCCTCCAATTCTTCTAAACTATGCTTTTCTAAATCTTTCTTTAACTGCAGTGCCGCTCTCCGTGCAGCCTCACCGGTAAATAGGGTTTGCCGCGAGGCTGTGGTAGTACCTCCATCGGGAGTGGTGTAGGTATCAGGGCTACCTGTCTCCAGTTGCTTGTAATTAAGACCAGTGGTCTCTGCAACAATTTGAGTTAATACAGTGGTCATACCCTGCCCAATGCAGGCAGCACCAGTTAGAATCATTACTTTACCACCTTTGACCAGCAACCTCATACGACCCACATCAGATAAACCTACTCCAATACCACTGTTTTTCAGGGCGCAGGCAATACCAGCATTTGGACTACTTTCAAAGGCATCTTTTACAGCCAACAGAGTTTCCTTAAGGGCTGTCCCTGCATCAGCAATTTGACCGTTAGGTAGTACCCCACCCGGCTCAATGGCATTACGATAGCGAATTTCCCAAGGTGAAATCCCCACCTTCTCTGCCAACAGGTTAAGGGTAGATTCCATGGCAAAGCAGGACTGCGGTACACCAAAGCCACGGAAAGCTCCACAGGGAGGATTATTAGTATAAACTGCAATGCCAGTAAGGTCTACGTTCGGAATCTGGTAGGGACCTGCGGCATGGGTACAGGCACGTTCAGTCACTGGTCCGCCAAGGGAAGCATAGGCACCAGTATCAGTAATAATTACGGCTTTTGTAGCAGTAATGATACCGTTTTCATCACAGGCTACGGTATACTCCATATAGGCCGGGTGCCTCTTTGGATGGACTCTGATACTTTCTTGACGATCCCAGGTCATCTTAACAGGCTTTTTAGTATGCCAAGCCAGAAGGGCAGCATGATGTTGTACAGATAAATCTTCCTTACCGCCAAAGCCCCCCCCTACGGTTTTACTAATTACTCTGACTTGTTTTTCAGGAACGTCTAGGATCTGAATAATACCTGCAAGGTCATCATAGACATTTTGGCTACCTACATATACAGTAAGAGTACCATCTTCATTTGGTACAGCTAGAGCACTCTCTGGTTCCAAGAAGGCATGTTCCGTAAAGGGAGTAGTATATTTTTGCGTTACCACATGTTTGGCTTTGGCTATGGCCTCTTCCACATTACCTCTTTTTACAACGGTCTTACGTAAAATATTCCCTTGGAAATTAGGATGAAGTGTTGGTGCTCCTTCTGCCAGGGCTTCCTGGGGACTTAACAAAGGTTTTAATACCTCATATTCCACTTCTATTAAATCCAATGCTTCCTTAGCAATTTTTCGATTTTTAGCTGCTACTATGGCCAGGGCATCCCCCACATAACGGGTTTCTTCCCCCTCGGCCACCAGGGTTGGCCAATCGTGTACGATATGCCCTTCCAAACGTTCTCCTGGGACATCCTTAGCCACTAGTACAGTTTCCACACCAGGATAAGCCTGGGCTTTAGAAATATCGATACTTTTTACCAACGCCCGGGCATATTTACTCCTTAAGGCTGCCCCATGCAACATACCTTCTACTTGCATGTCATCAACATATTCAGCGGTACCCAAGGTTTTTTCTACTGCATCTACCCTGGGCATACGATCTCCCACCCGATAATTGTCTGGCTTCAGTTCTGGGGTATAGCCTTCTCTGAGGGCTTTGGCAGCCATAGCAATGGCTTTCTCAATTTTTACATAACCAGTACAACGACAGATATTGCCCTGTAGTGCTTTTTTAATTTCGACCGGTGTAGGATCAGGTTCTTTGTCAATAAGTCCCTTGGCACTGATCACCATACCTGGAATACAAAAGCCACATTGGACCGCCCCTGCCTCCGCAAAGGCCCAGCTGTATACGTCCTTTTCCCGTTCCGATAGTCCCTCCACGGTTATTACACTTTTCCCCACAACCTTCTCCATGGTTAAAAGACAAGCTCGCATGGCCTTCCCATCCACTAGGACCATACAGGCTCCACAGGCACCTTCACCACAACCATTTTTCACAGAGGTTAAACGTGCTTCTTCTCGCAAGTAATCTAACAATTTGCCGTTATTTTCCACACTGACGCTATTACCATTAAGGTTAAATGTATACATATAGATCAAACCTCTCTGCAACCTGTTTTTTAGTCAGTATTTGTCATTATGTATTTTTTAAAGCAGTCAAAAAAATGCAATATTTCTACTTTGTGCAGGCTAAGGGCTACTGTGAAAAAAGTAAAAGGTCACTGGAGTCAATCCAGTAACCTTTAACAGCGATAAATATTCCAGCTAGGCACCTACTGTGTTAGAATTACTAAGGATAGCTTATCCCTTCATGGCAAAAAATATATATTGTTAAATGGCAAGGGCCATCAAAAATCGAGGTGAATTAATTGGAAGCTATTAATCTGACAATTTTCTCGGACTATGCCTGACCCTTTTGCTATATCGGCAAAGGTATTGTCGAAAAACTTTCCCTAGAATACCCGCTGAAGATCACCTGGTTGGGTTATGAATTACGACCTGAAAGACCAGTAGAGGGCGAAGATTTGGCTAAATTATACCCCGACTTTGATCCAGCAGCAGCCTATGGGCGTTTCAATAAGGTTGGTGCAGACTATGGACTCACCTTCCAGCCGGTCACTTTTCTCCCAAATACTAGATTGGCCCTGGTGGCAACGGAGTATGCCAAGGACCAGGGACTTTTTGAGCAATTTCATGCTCATGTATTCAAGGCCTATTTTACTGAAGGTAAGAACATTGGCTCCCAAGAAGTGCTTCTGGACATTGCAGCAGCATTGGGACTGGACAAGGAAAAGGTCGCTGCAGCCCTTGTAAACCCCCAATACACAAAACGTCTGGATGACAATAGACAAGCAGGACTAAAGTGGCAGGTAACTGGTTTACCCACTTTCATATTACAGAACCAGCAGAGAATTGTCGGAGCACAGTCCTATGAAGCTTTCAAAAGGGCAGTGGAACAGTATCTGAAATAGGCTATTCATTAATAGAGACCCAATTTTTTAGGGTCTCTATTGCAATATAATTTTATTGGGAACGACACGGGGGTCGCTCCCTACAATTTATCAGGTTTTGGTGAAACAAACCCTAGATTGTTTTACTTGCTAAATCACTAAAGTGCCTGGCACTTTAGTGATTTAATTTATCGAAGTGCCACTGGTTCGGCTAGTATCGTAACAATTTTGGTAAAAAATTCATAGAATGTTGCTAAAAGGAGTGACTTTCTATGGGTACAGATAAAAATCTAGCATTTGATTCACTGTTTAGTCGTTTTAGGAAAATTAGTCCAGTCAATGGTCTGGATGCTTCAGACCCTGATAATGCGATGCAAAATAACTACGCGTGGTCCATAACAGAAATGTGCGGTTATATTTACGTGGGCACAGCCCGTAACATTCCCTATTCCATATTTGCTAACCAAATTTTTGGGGATATTCCTATCCCGGAAGAACTAACCCCCAATGATGTGGTGATGCGTGGTGAAATCTGGCGCTATAAGAAAGATGGAAGCCGTGGCTGGGAGAGGGTTTACAGGACACCGGAGAATTTGGTTAATTTAGGTTTTCGTTTTATGATTACTTACACCACCCCTGCCGGGGAAACTGCCATTTATGCTGGAGCACTTACCCTTAGCCCAGAACTGTTCATGGTAAAATCAACAGATGGCGTAAACTGGAAGATACTGGACACCGGTATTCAAGGCTTTTCCACTAGATATATGGTAGAACACAAAGGAAAACTATATATGGGTGCTTTACCTCTGACCGGTCTAGGGAACTCACAGCTTTATAGTAGTTTTGACCCAGAGCGGGATGGTTGGCAAATTGTAAATCTAAATGGTCAACCGGATAAAAATCCCAGTGGTAACATAGACCTCCTACTGAGTTACAATAATCACCTCTATGTGGGAACCGGACGCCCCACTGGCTTTGAAATTTGGCGTACTTTGGGGGATGAACCGATAACGGACAACTGGAAACTGGTGGTTGATAAAGGTGCCGGAGACGCTAGGAATGAACATCCCTGGTCGCTGGCAGTCTTTAAGGATTATATTTATGTAGGTACTGCCATTGAGGCAGCTGTCTTAAGTTTAAATCCTGATCAACGTATTGTTCCACCCAAAGGTTTTGATGTAATTCGCATTGATCGCCGTGATAACTGGGAATTGGTAGTTGGTGGCATACCAGTGGTACCTACACAACCTACCACGGGCACCAGAGGTTTACCCCTAAGCGGTATTCCTTCTGGTTTTGGCAATATCTCCAATGCCTACTGCTGGCAAATCCAAGCCCAAGGTGATGAACTTTATCTTGGCACCTTTAGTTGGTCTGTGCTGATTCCTTACTTTCTACCTTTGCTGCCAGATATATTAAGGGAGCTGTTATCCATTAACTCAAAAAGTTATCAAGATGCTTTGCTTAATTACTGGAAATACTTGACTCAAGTAGACCAGTTATTTGAATATCTACCAATCGAGAAAATTTTAGATCGACTAGCTGACTTCCTATTAAAAATCGGTCGCAAGACCCTAGGCTTTGATTTATGGAAGTCACGTGACGGTATTAATTGGGAACCAGTTTCCTTAAATGGCCTGGGAAATCCTCATAACTACGGAGTCCGTATGCTCTTCCTGGCAAAGGACTGCGATTTATATTTAGGCACTGCTAACCCCTTTGACGGGCTGGAGGTTTGGGTAAAACCCTGGAAATCCTTCCATCAACCCTGTTGTTAAATCAAGTAATTAACTTTATGTTATTTCCTTCTTAGGGGAAATTACAAAAAAGAGACCCCAGTGTGTGAAGTGTGACCTTTTATTTTTGGTGCACTTCACTCTCGGGTCTCTTTTTACACCTGCAACCTTACATTGTTTTTGCTCTAGGCTGAAATGGTTTTCTGAAAAGGTAGTGGCCACAGGGACCCTCTGGACAAAGCTTACCCTGGGCCACAACCTGTTGACCCCGAATAAATACATACTCTGACCTGCCCTGCTGCTGCCAGCCCTCATATGGGGTATAATCTACCCTCTGCCTATGGGTGGCGGCACTAATTATTTGAGACTGTTGGGGATTCCATACCACAATGTCAGCATCACTACCCACCATTAAGGAACCCTTACGGGGATATAAACCAAACAATTTAGCCGTGTTGGTGGCTGTTATGGCCACCAATTGCTGCATACTGATTTTCCCGGTTTGTACACCATAGGTATACAAGAGACCCAATCGATGTTCTACCCCAGGAGCACCACCTGGTATCTTACTGAAATCCTCTAACCCCCTTTCCTTTTGCCCATGGTAATTGAACGAGCAGTGATCTGTGCCAGTGGTGTCCAGAGCGCCACTCTGTAAACCTAACCACAAAGCCCCTTGATCCTCTGGTTTGCGTAAAGGAGGTGACATGACATATTTAGCACCCTCAAAGCCTTCCCCAGCATAATAGGATTCATCCAGTAATAGATATTGAGGACAAGTCTCGGCATAAACTTCTAAACCTCTGGACTTGGCCTTCACCACTTCCTGCAGGGCACCCGCACAACTGAGGTGTACAATGTAGACTGGTGACTCAGCTAATTCTGATAACATGATTACTCGTGAAGTAGCTTCCTTTTCAGTTACTGCAGGTCGTGTGAGTGGGTGACATTTTGGTCCAGAGCAACCTTGTTTCTTGGCCTGTTGGATCAGTACATCGATAACATCCCCATTTTCACAATGGAAGCAGGCTAGGGCACCAATGGTTTTACAATGCTGCAGTGCCTGAAAAATTTCTCCATCATGTACCCGCAAATGCTTGTAAGCAGTATATAACTTAAAGGAAGTAATGCCTTCCTGCTGCACCAAAGCCTCCATTTCTGCAGGTACTTGACTATGATAATCAGTAATACCCATGTGAAAACCATAGTCGGTGTAACTTTTTCCGCCAGCCTTAGCCTGCCATTTGGCTAAGGCCACAAGGAGACTCTCTCCCTTTTCCTGGGTGATATGATCGATAATGGTAGTAGTACCGCCCACCACAGCAGCGGCTGTACCGCTGGCAAAGTCATCGGCTGTGGTAAAGCTACCTGCTGGCATATCAAAATGTGTATGGGGGTCAATGGCACCGGGTAATAGATTACATCCTTCCACTGAAATTACTTTATCCTCTGGTTGGGCTACATCACTCCCAATGGCAACGATTTTTTCCCCTACCAACCGGATATCTGCCTGATAACAATCAACTGCTGTAACGATAGTTCCCCCACTTAGTACGATTCCCATCAACATTTCCCCTTGGTTTTATTTATTAATGCAGAGACAGTGCACTCTTGGGACAACGGGTTACACAGAGACCGCAGCCAAAGCATTTTAGGGGATCAATTTTAAGTTGCTCTTCCCGGGTGATAGCACTGTAAACGCAGCTAGTCTCGCAAATACCACACTTGCTGCATGCCTCATGGTCAACCTCCGGGGCAATGGACTCAGCCCGGAAGGCTCGCTCAGACATTTTTTTAAGGGTAAGACCTTTGATTTGAGCTACATCGGTATAGCCATGGCTGTCTAAGAAATCGTTTAATTCCTTGGCAATCTTCCCGTATACGTTGGGACCTTTAAGAATCCCTTCTGTGCAAACCTGAACAGCCGAGGCACCAGCCATAAACATCTCTGCTACATCACGGCCGTTGGTGATACCGCCCACGCCAAATATAGGTATCTTAACCACCTGAGCCACATCATAGATGCAACGCACAGCTAGAGGGCGAATGGCAGCACCGGAAAGCCAACCATAACCTGTTTTACTCCCCATCAGCGGTAGTCCAGTATCCACATCAATACCCATGCAAGGTCCAAAGGAGTTAATCATAACCAGACCATCTGCACCTGCTTCTTCTGCAGCTTTTGCTATATCCTTAATATCAGTGTGGGGGCTCATTTTTAAAAATACAGGTACATCCACTTCTGCCTTAGCGGCCTTTAAGGCATTGATCATTGGAGCTGAATCTGTGCCCACATAATGGGTAGATAGTTCCAGGGCATCGGCATAGGGTTTTACCAATCTGGCCAATTCACTAATTTGCTCAGCAGTGTAACCTAGGCCGATAATCACAGGTACCCCAGTCTCTTTCGCCATTTTGTACTCTTTTTCTAACCATTGTTCCTTAGGCAACTCGGACCACAATTCAGTGTTTAAAAAGCCACCCTTAACCTGGGCCATGCAAGGACGGGGAACTTCAGCAGGGTTTACAGAGATAGTTTTAGTCACAATGCCTCCCGCACCGCCCTTGACAGCCGCCTGGCACATGGCACCATCCTTGGAACCAGGGCCAGCGGCTGGCATCACTGGGTTAGGAAAATCCAAACCGCATATGTTTACGCTGATATTAGCCATGATTTTTACTCCTTTTTAGAATTTCTAAATTTAATGGGTACTATAAGCCGCTGTTTCTGCTTCGACATCCTCAGCGTTATCAGGTTTTTTCCCAATTTCATTAAAAAAGTAATTTAAGACAATGGCGGCTAAACTACCAGCAGTAATTCCACTATGCAAAATCAGTTGGGCCCATTGGGGCATGTGATGATAGAAAGCAGGTGCTGCCAAAGGAATCAGACCTAGACCAAGGCTCACTGCCACAAGCATCGAGTTATTGGTACCGTCGAATTTTACTTTACCCAGTGACCGGATACCACTGGCTGCCACCATTCCAAACAGGGCAATACCTGCACCACCCAACACTGGTTGAGGGATTGCCGCTACCACAGCTGCTGCTTTAGGAAACAGCCCCAGTGCAGCCAAAATAATACCCGCAGCCACAACCACAAAACGGCTTCTAATCCCAGTAAGGGCTAATAGTCCAACGTTCTGTGCAAAGGCTGAATGGGGAAAGGTATTCATGACACCACCCAGCATAGTGGAAAAGCAGTCTGCCCGTAAACCTCTGGTTAAACCTTCCCTGTCCACTTTTTGGCCAACAATTTCCCCCACAGCTACCATGTCGCCAGTGGTCTCTGTCATAATCACAAGCATGGCCAAGGTCATAGCCAGAATAGATGCTAAGTCAAAGATGGGTAACCCGAAATTAAAAGGAATAATAATTTGTAGCCAAGAAGCAGTTGCTACCTGTGAAAAGTTTGTCATTCCTAAGGGGATGGCAATGATTGTACCAAAAATCAATCCTAAAAGTACTGCAATACTCTGAAAGAAGCCCGTAAAGAACTTAAACATCAAAATAACAAACAACAGTACCACAAGGGCTAGACCTATATATTTCAGACTACCGAAATCAGGAGCAGAAGCATTTCCCCCGCCGGCCCAACGTACTGCAACAGGCATCAGAGAAATCCCAATCAGGGTAATAATGGTGCCCGTTACCACTGGTGGGAAAAAGCGAATAAGCCTACTAAAATAGGGACTAATTAGAAATCCAATCAAACCAGCGGCTATGGTGGCCCCAAAGATGCCCCTCAGTCCATGCTGAGCCCCCACCATCACCATTGGTGTAACAGCAGCAAAGGAAACACCTTGCATAATGGGACTGCGAATCCCCAGCTTCCAAATACCCAAAGACTGAATGATCGTGGCAATTCCACCCACCAGTAAATCAGCGTTAATTAGATATATTAACTCCTCTCTAGATAACCCCAAGGAGTTGGCAATGATGATAGGTACTGCCACGGCACCAGCATACATTGCCATCACGTGTTGTAATCCAAAAACAAACAATTGTCCCCTTGGTAACATCTCATCAACGGGAGCAACATGATCTGCCATATTACCACCTACTTTTTCTTAGTGTTAGTATTTATATTATTTTTTTAAAACCTGTCCCACATTTTGTGAGCTAACTCCCTTGCTTTAGCATAGATTTGCTCTTCGTCAATGCCCTGCAGCCGTCTATTGTGCATGACCACCCGTCCATTAATAATGGTGGTTTCCACCGCTCGTCCAGACATGCCGAATAAAATATGGCCATTGATATTTTCACTGGTCATTGGTGTGGGAGGGTTGTAATCGACAATAATTACATCGGCATAGGCACCTGGTTTCAAAGAACCCAAGGGTTTCTCGAAGTACTCCTGGCATACTATAGGGTTGTTCTCAAACAGCATGGTAGGTACTTCCACCCAGGCAGCACTGGGATGCTGTTGAGTGTGTTTATGCAGAACATTGGCCACCTTAAAGGACTCAAACATATCACTGGTATAACCATCGGTTCCCAGCCCCACGAAGACACCCCTTTGGATCATTTCCATGACCGGAGCAGCACCCACGGCATTCCCCATATTGGATTCCGGATTGTGCACTACCCGGCTGTTACTTTGTTTTAAGAGAGTCATTTCATCCTCATTGACATGGACACAGTGGGCAGTAATGGTTTTAGGGCCTAGCATGTCAAAACTGGCAAATCGCTCTACTACCCGTTTACCATACTTTTCCTTGGCGTCTGTAACATCGTCCAGCCCTTCGGCAGTATGCACATGATAGCCAACACCGGAACCGGCATTTGCTTCACAGCATTTTGCCAGGGTAGTATCGCTGAGGGTTAGGGAAGCATGTAACCCAAACATTCCCTTTACTAGGTCATCATGGGCATCTTTAGCATGGCCGATAAAATCCATATTTTCTTTAATGCCTTGTTCCATAACCTCCACACCATCCCGATCGGATACCTCGTAACAGAGACAGCTGCGAACACCTATTTCCTTAGTAGCCTTAGCAATAGTAAACAAACTTTCCCTTACTGCCCCGGGGCTGGCATGGTGATCAAAGATAGTAGTAGTTCCATTTTTAATACAGTCAATAAGAGGCAGTAAAGCACTATAATAGACATCCTCCAAAGTTAGTACTTTGTCTAATCGCCACCACAAGCGTTCCAGTATCTGGAGAAAATTACCGGGGGGAGCATCCTTAAGGGCCATACCCCGGGCAAAGGTACTGTATAAATGCATATGAGTGTTAATCATGCCGGGCATTATTATTTTACCTGCGGCATCGATAAATTCTGCTTCGGGGTATTTTTTTTTCAGATTCTCCGTAGTTCCTACATCTGCAATTAAATTGTCCTGTATGGCTACGCAACCCTTGGGTAGGTAAGGCTGAGTAGCATCCCGTGTGATTACTTGTCCATTACCAACCAGTAGCATCTCGCCACTCCTTTATTTCACACTTTTTCTCAAAACTCTGCCAGCTAACAGAGCTTGATAAATACCCTTTTTGATAACCCCATGGCCGTTAATAAATACATACTCTATACCTTCGGGATATTGAATGGGATCCACAAAGGTTCCCTTGTCAATGACGGTTTCAGGATTAAACACAACTATATCGGCAAAATAACCGGTTTTTATTGTGCCCCTTCGTTCAAAGCCAAAGACATCCGCCGGGCGGGAAGTCATCTTACGGATGGCATCTTCTAGGGTCAAGACCTTTAGCTCCCTTACATAACGACCGAGAACCCGTGGAAAAGAACCATAAACCCGGGGATGCGGCTTGCCAGCCAGTAGTCCATCGGTGCATACGTTTTGCTCTGGGCGGGTCAAAAAGGTAATGACGTGCTCTTCCTTGCCATAAAAATCCACCATTCCTACGGCATTTTCTTCCTCATACAATAAATCAAAGGTGGCCTCATAGGAGTCCTTCCCGCGCATCTCACCGATTTCTATTAAACTCTTACCCACCAAGTCTTTGTTCTTCTCTGTCTTAACACTGGTGACAAAGATTTGATCTAAACCTGCAAAATCCACAAAATCATCCCAGCCAGGGATACCATGTTCCATGTCGTAAATCATCTTTTTCCTTTGCTCTGGGTCTTGTAAACGCTTAAGCAGCATATCTGTGCCTCCATCGTGGGCCCAGGGAGGCAAAATCACACCCAGCATGGTACTGCCGGCTACATAGGGATATTGATCATAGGAGATTCGAATACCCTCTGCTTCTGCCTTATCTAAGAACTCCAATACCGGTTCAATATACCGCCAGTTTTTTCGTCCACAGACCTTAAAGTGTGAAAAGTGTATCTTGACACCGGAACGTCGGCCAATTTCAATGACTTCTGCCATTGACGGTAGAATGGTGTCAGCTTCACTTCGCTGGTGCACCACAAAAACACCGTCAAACTCTGCCACCACTTTGCACATTTCAATAATTTCACTTGTTTCCGAGTAGGCACAGGGCATGTAGATGAGACCTGTTGATAATCCGTAGGCACCGGCCTCCATCTCCCGCCGGGTTACGTCGCACATTTTTGATATTTCCCCTGAAGAAGGTTGGCGATTACTTAGTCCTAGTGCTTCCATCCGAACATTACCGTGAGGCACCAGATAACTCTGGTTAAGGCCTACTCCCTGCCGTTCCATGAGTTTTAAATAACCCTCTGTAGTCCGATAATGCCAATCTATAATATCACTATCACCATCTAAACCTGCCAGATTCTTGCGCCAAGGACTGATATATTCTTCTGGCAACGGTGCCATAGAGATACCGTCTTGTCCTAATACTTCGGTGGTTACCCCCTGACGGATCTTCGGCTCGATATAGGGGTCAACCAATACTTTGAGATCCGAGTGGCTGTGGGTATCAATGAACCCCGGTGCCACTACCAAACCACTTACATCAATAACTACATCGTTATCCTGCTCTGGAACATCTCCAATGGCGACAATACGCTCTCCCTCAATGGCCACACTGCCGAGGAACCCCCTTTGACCTGTTCCATCTACGATTAAGCCGTTCTTTAGTATTGTCCTCATATGTTCTCCTTACTTTAACACCGACTTCATAATGGCGTAGTAACCTTTGGCACCCTTGCATAGCTGTTCTAACTCGATATATTCATCAATTGTGTGGGCTAGATTTTCTTGGGAAGGACCAAACCCAATGGTCTTGATACCCTTCTCCCCCGCATAGTGGCTGCCATTGGTACAGAAGGAATAATGGGTCACTTCTGGGTTCAAGCCAATTTCCCTAAGGCCTGTAAGTGCTGCTTGCACCAATTCATCCTTTTCGTCATAAAGCCAACCAGGAAAGAAACGTTCTCCTTTGATAATCTCACCGGTGTGACATTTTTCTTGTCCCACAGCAAAGGAGACCTTGGCTTTAAAGTCAGGATCTTGCTTTTCCATTTCAGCAATTAGTGTCTTAATGGGAGCTAACACGGACTCAGGGGTTTCACCTACCAAGAGTCTTCTGTCATAGGTTGCCCGACAATATTCAGGAACCACAGAGGCTCCGGGATAGGGAGAAGACTTAATATCAGTTAATACCAGAATCCCTTGCCCCAGCACCTCCTGTTCCTGGGTATCAAGTCCCTGGATACGATCAATTAGCTTGGACATCATTAAAACTGCATTAATGCCCTTTTCGGGGTTTGCAGAATGGGCAGGTTTGCCAAAGGTTTCGACCACTATTTCTGCCCGCCCCCTTTGTCCACGCTTTAAATTAAGCTCCGAAGCTTCTCCAATGACCACATAGTCCGGCTGTACAGCTTCGCTGATTTTTCTGGCTGCAATGCCTTCAAAGATTTCTTCGTGTACCACTCCGGCCACATAAATTTCACCGGCAAAGTCCCGCTGGGTGTCCTCGGCAAAATAGGCAGCAGCAGCAATCATGGCACTTACTGCCCCTTTCATATCTGATGCACCGCGACCATAGATTTTACCATCAACAAGCTCACCACCAAAGGGTGCGTGAACCCATTTGGCATCGTCTGGTACTGGTACAGTATCAATATGGCCATCGAATAAAATTCTTTTGCCTGGTTTTTTCCCTTTTATTTGACCTATCACATTGCCATAGCTGTCCACAAAATAATTATCAAAACCCATTGTCTTAAAGGCTTCGGAAATGCTCTTTACTACCTTACCCTCTTCACCTGAATAGCTTTGCTGGCGTATCAATTCCTGACATAACTGAATTAACTCTTGTTTTCTTTTTTCAGTAAGCATTCTTTCTACCACCCCACTATTGTAGTTTTAGTTGTAGCTAGGGTTTTTGCCGTCCCACACTACTTTACGGTAATGATCCGGGTCGGTATCTCCTTCGGTGCTAAACAAGAGAATACGCGAATCTTTAGTGAGACCCAGTTTAGTTTTGGCTACTTCCAGTTCAGGGCTGGTCATCAATTCAAACAATAATCCAGTGGTAACGGCACCAGACTCACCAGAAATAACCCGTAAATCATCCAAAAGCGGATTGCCCAGTACCCTCATTCCTTTAGCCGCCAACCAGTCGGGACAGGAAAAGAACATATCACTATAGTCCCTTAATACCTTCCAGCCAATGGTATTGGGTTCTCCACAGGCTAGACCAGCCATAATGGTATCCATATCTCCACCCACCACTCTAGGTTTGCCATCGTTGGCCAAAGCCGATTTATAGAGACAGTCAGCCTCCTTTGCTTCAACGATAACGGTTTTGGGCCTTTCTTGACCAAATACCGAGGCAAAATAACCTTGCACGGCACCAGCCAGGGAACCCACACCAGCCTGAACAAATATATGAGTGGGTTTTTCTACCTGTAGCTCTCTCAGTTGATCCAGCGCTTCAGCCGCCATAGTGCCGTAGCCCTGCATAATCCAAGTAGGAATTTCCTCATAGCCTTCCCAGGCAGTATCCTGAACAACGATCCAGCCGTACTTTTGGGCATTTTCAGCGGTCAGCCGGACAGCATCATCATAGTTCATATCTACAATAGAGGCCTCGGCTCCCTCGGCGCGTATATTTTCCAAACGGGTGATGGAAGAACCCTTTGGCATATAAACCACAGACTTTTGCTTTAGACGGTTGGCAGTCCAAGCAACACCACGCCCATGATTGCCATCGGTGGTAGTAGCAAAGGTGATTTCGCCTAACTGCCTACGTGTTTCCTCAGAGGTTAAGGTGTGGTAATCCAATTCACTTATATCCTTCCCGAGTATCTGAGCCAAATATTTAGCCATGGCAAAGGAACCACCCAAAACTTTAAAGGCATTTAAGCCAAAGCGATAGGATTCATCCTTGACATAAATACCAGCTACGTCCAAATATTTAGCTAAATGATCAAGGCTTCGCAAAGGAGTAATACTGTATTCTGGAAAACTTTGATGAAATTGTTTGGCCTTTTGTATTTCTTTGTCACTTAAAAAGTCCGTGGAAGCTTGCTCTTCTCCCAACATTTTGTTAGCTTCCCATAGAATCCTATCCATAAGGCACCTCTCTTAGCGTTTTATCATTAATATTTTCAACTATCATGCCAATAATCAGGTGAAAATATTGGTTATAAAAAAAACGCCTGAAGAATAGTTTCTTCCTGCGTCTCTTGACTCAAGTGACTCAAGGGGACGGTTCTCCTAAGTGACTCAAGGGGACGGTTCTCCTGAGTCTTTTCCTGTTGACTCAAGGGGACGGTTCTCCTGAGTCTTTTCCTGCACGGCTTAAGAGAACCGTTCCCTTAAGTCCCACATTTGCTGCATTAGCAAGTAATCTTCCGGTGTATCAACATCATAAAAAATCTCTGGACTGGTCACATCAAGATATTGAATGCACTGGGGGTGAGCCTGTAAGATACCTCTCGCTCCTTGATCTCCTGTAAGCTGCAATAGATCGTATCGCCAACAGCTAAGGTCAAATAAAACTGGGTTACCTCGTTGATTTTGCCAACGAGGAACTACCAGGTTAGCACCACTCTGCCAGTAAGTATTTATCATTTTATTAAGTAGAGACTTGTCCACCAGAGGCTGGTCAGCCAGCAAAAAAAGTACTGCCTTGGCCCGAACATCCAATGATTGGACTGCTAAACGGACCCCACTGGCTCGTCCTGTCTCCCAGTTATCGTTATGGAGTATGCGCAGGGGCAAGCCTGTAAGTACTGGTACCACTTTTTCTCCGGCAGCCCCGGTAATGACTATTACTTCTAACAGATCAGCCCCGCAGGCTGCCACTGCTACCTGATAAACCATGGGTTTACCACCTAAGGGTAGCAGTTGTTTGGGCTGACCCATCCGCTTAGCCCCCCCTGCTGCCAACAGTACAGCTGAAACCAGGTTATTTACCATATTATCCTCCTGAATCATTAGCAGTAACAAACCTTTGCCGCACTAAACTACCCATAATTATATTTTGAATCTGGTTATGTTTTTTAGATAAGATACCTTTAGCCAATTCCTGGGCCTGCCCGAAGCCTATGGGCCCTTCCACCTTATTTATAAAGGGCATCACTTGGCTCTTTGCTGGGCATTGTTTCAAATAGCCCTGGGGATGAAAGAACAACTTAAGTACCATATCAACGGTAATGTTAGCTTCTGCTGGGGCATCAATCATTTGCGTAACTCGTTCTGGGCGGTGAACAAAGTAGCTATTTAACGGTACTCCAATCACATCAATGCCAATGACCGGGATAACTAACTTACTACTGGCAGGGATCACTGGTTCATGGTTTAAATGACCCTTAAGGGATCTTCCTGCAGAACCGTCTCCCTCAACTATAAAAAAGATATAGGGTAACTTAGCTGCCAGATAATCTACCCAGTCCTTTGGTATACCTACCATTTTATCTGGGTTCATATCATCCATTCCTAAAACCAGTACAACTGGGCCCTGCTCTGCTACTCCATTTCTAAGTAAATCTAAACCCTCTGTGACACTATTAATCTTGCTAAAGCTGCTATCTGAAGACAATTTTGTGGTGGAAGTGGCTACTGCCCTTACTCCGTTAGATTTTAGAAGATTTACTAAGTAGAACATAAGTCCTGTCTTGCCGCCGCCACCAATAAGTGTTATCACCTTAGGTGATGACAATTTATCAAGAAATTCTTGCCATACGAATGGTTTGCTAATCATGGCTTATTGAAAAGGTCATCCTCTCTCCTCTGATTTATAACCCTTGGCAGCAGGTCAAAGCAGTGCTGCCAAGAAAAAAATCAATGGACCTAAAACAAATCACTCAATGGGAAACCTTAATTTATTTTTTCTTAACTGGAGTGAGTCAATGCACGGTCTTTTTGACTCAACAAAAACCTTGGAAAATCCTCTGCGGGAATTGGCTGGCAAAATAAAAAACCCTGCACTCCATCGGATTGTTGCATTTTCAAGAAGTCATATTGTTCAAAAGTTTCTACCCCTTCAACGATAACCTTTAATCGAAGTTTTTTAGCCAGATTAATCAGAGATGCTACTACAGCGCTGTCCCAGGTTTCTGTGGTCTCGCTGATATCCTTCATAAACTCCCGACCAATTTTCAAAGTGTCTATTGGTTGCAAATGTTTTAAATAATTAAAGGCACAAAAACCCTTGCCAAAATCATCGATGGAGATATGAACACCTAGGGCCCTTAACTCCTGCAGCACCTCAAGGGTGCAATTCAGACTCCGAATGGCCACACTTTCAGTAATCTCCAATTCTAGATTTTCTGGTTGTAACCCAGTTTCGGCTAAAATACAAGCAACCCTGTGGGACAAATCACCCTGCAATAATTGTCGGGCTGACATGTTGACTGCCACCCGGATAACTGGCAGGCCAGCATCCTGCCAGGCTTTATTTTGAGCACAGGCCTCTTGCAGCACCCACTCTCCTAGAGGAACAATAAAACCAGTTTCCTCCGCCAAAGGAATGAATTCACTGGGCAGTAAGAAACCAAATTGCGGATGCTGCCAACGCAATAGAGCTTCCACAGCATACATTTGCCCAGTGACAATATCGTACTGGGGCTGGTAATAAATCATAAACTGTCTCTGTTCTAACCCCTGCCGCAGACCTTGTTCCAATTGCATTTGCTTCAGGGCATGATCCTTCATCTCCGAAGTAAAGAACTGGTAGGTACTTCTGCCAAGTTCCTTGGCACGATACATAGCGGCATCGGCGTTCTTTAAGAGTTCTTCTATGTCACCCCCATCCTGAGGGCTTAAGGTGATGCCAATACTGGTACTAATATTGATCTCAGTTCCCCCTAACATAAAGGGGGTCTGAATTTGCTGAAGAACCCGACTGGCCAAAGTGGCTGCTTGAGCTGCATCTTGGACTTGGGCCAAAATAGTAAACTCGTCCCCGCCTAAACGAGCCACTAGGTCATTCTGACAAACACAATTTTGCAGTCGAAGGGCAACTTCCTTTAACAGTTGGTCCCCCATATGATGTCCTAGACTATCATTGACATTTTTAAATCGATCCAAATCCAAAAACATCACTGCCAATGTTTTTTTGCTGCCCTCTTGCTTTATAAGTTTCTCCATCAGTCGCTCACGGAACTTCAAACGGTTGGGTAAATCTGTCAATGTATCGTAATAGGCTAAGTAAGTGATTTTCTCTTCAACCTGTTTGCGCTTTTTGGCAATGACCAAAAGAGTAATGGTCAGTAG
Organism: Desulfotomaculum defluvii; assembly: GCF_054657375.1. NCBI lineage: Bacteria > Bacillati > Bacillota > Clostridia > Eubacteriales > Desulfotomaculaceae > Desulfotomaculum > Desulfotomaculum defluvii. The sequence continues at coordinate 1,323,555 of NZ_BAAHYV010000007.1, forward strand.
GGTTAATATCAAAACTACTATACCATATAGAAAAAAAATAGCATCAGCATGTACCTGAAAAAAATAAAACACCAGGAACACCTTCCTTTTTTACATAATATGTAAAATATAAAGGAATGTTGACAGGTGTCTGGTGCTTAATTTATTAAAACCGCTCTAAAATTCCTTTGCTTTTTCCTTAGCAGCAGCAATTGAAGCATTGACAGATTGTTCTAGAACCTCTCCTTGCAGTACACCGGTTAATTCTGTACTAATAGTGCTGATGTTCTCTACTCCCATAAATCCTAAAATAGTTTTTACGTAACGGTCTCCCATTTCAAATTGAGCAGCTGGCCCCTCACTGTATTTACCACCCCGAGCCACTATATGTACTGCCTTTTTTCCTGGGGCCAGCAAACCAACTGGTCCCTGTTCTGTATATTTAAAGGTAACCCCTGCCAGAACCACATAGTCAAAATAAGCCTTTAGGATAGCAGGAGAACCAAGGTTCCACATGGGGGCAGCAATCACATATTTATCTGCAGCGGCGAATTGCTGGGCATATTTCTTCATCACTGTCTCTTGACCAGAATACATTTGTCCTAACATCTCGGCATCCAAGAATTTAATGCCTTCTTTATATAAGTCTAAAGTAACAATTTGATCACCGGGATTCTTTTCCTGATATGTTTTAATAAAAGCCTCTGACATTTTAAAAGTAAAAGAATCCTCATTTGATTTGGGATTTGCCTTGATATAAAGAACCGTACTCATTTTAAAATACCTCCCTTTATAATTTTACAAAAACTAGCAACCTAAAGATATTTTTACATATAGATGATCCCCTGGCAATACATTCTAAATTTTCTGATAATTTTTCTTGCTTCTTTTGATTGTTTTACCCATAGGTAATTTACCCCATTATCTATAACAAAATGCTTAGAAAGATTTTAGGATAATAATCTTTTGTCAGATATTGTAACCTAATGGGTTTTATTGCCATACATTATAATCAACAATTACCATTTTATGGTATTGGAATATAATATTTTAAAGGAGGATCATTATGCAAAAAGGAAGGACAGATGATTACATTAGACCTAAACAAGTGGATATTTGCGTACCAGTGGCCTTCGCCACCCACGAACAACTCCATAAAGACGCCTTTGTGGACACTAATATCTTTGTATTTCCCTCAAACATATGCCGAGTTGAATGTGAAAATGTAGAGATTACTGATCGTACCATCACCTTTAACTGTGACCAATTAACCCTTTGTGTGGATTATATCCTCTGTTTCAAATTCTTTCCTAAAGTTGGGATGCCATACTGTCAAACCTTCCAATGCTGTTTTGTCAAAGAAGTTAAATTTAAAGAGTTTCATTATACCTCATACAAAAAACGCCATATCTCACTGGAAGATTTTAACGAAGCCCAAGGAGCTTGTGTAGAGGTAGAAGTATATCCTAAATTCGGATGTTTTAATAAACTCATCCACTTAACCAAATTCGATCCCTGCTTGACTCTTATCATAAACTTTATCCGCTTTAACATTAGAGTTAAGCTGCTACAGGATCGCAACCTTATTGTTCAGGCCATTGTCGGTGAGCCTGCTGTTCGTTTACCAAAAGTAGTTGAAAGCGGCTGTGGTTGCCGCATCAAAGACAAAGTATATAACCGTGAAGAGAATGATAAAGCTGCTGGAGATGTTGAGTCCGCCCTAATACCGGACATTGAAAAATTTAAGAAAGAGGCTTTAGAGGACTTCAGAAGTCAAATTGACAATAATGATAGTTATGAGAATTACTAGCTAGTACAGTCTCTAAAGGGAGCGGTCCGACAGGGCTGCTCCCTTTACTAGTTTTTTCGCCCAGCAACCTACACTTATTGAGGTCAACTTCCTAATGAAGAATGGGTACTTTTACTAGGTTGGCAACAGTTGTCTTGCGTCCTTGGTTTTATTGGTAGGATAGAGTAAAATATAGAAAACATGATTAAGGAGTGTTGTCATGTCTCTGATTAGGGAAACCGACTTGCCGGGAATTGGCAAAAAATTTGAAATCAATGCCCGTAGTGGTGACAAGATGGTGATTGTAGTACACGATGATGGTCGACGAGAAATACATCATTTTGATAATGACGACCCAGAGGAAAGTATTTCGATGGTCACACTGGATGATACCGAAGCACGCCGTATCAGTGGCATCATTGGTGGCTTAGCCTATGTCCCCAAGGCCTTGGAATCAGTGGAAGTAGCCTTTGATAATATGGTTTTTGAGTGGTATAAGGTGGAGTCCAGTGCTAAAGCCATTGGTAAAACCATCGGAGAATTGCATATCAGGAAAAAAACTGGTGCTATGGTTATAGCGGTTATTAAAAAGGATCATAAGATTATTAACCCTGGTCCCGAACAAGTTGTTAGCGAAGGAGCCACTTTAGTGGTTATTGGTGAAAGAAGGCAAGTAAAACTTTGTAAGGAACTCATTTTAAATGGGGGCCTATAAAACATGGGGAATCATGTACTTTTAGAAATTGGTCTGGCCCTATGCATTGTTGCTGCCGCTGGCTTGTTGGCGGCCCGCTTTCGCTTCTCCATCGTACCCTTTCTTATATTAGCTGGCATGGCTGTAGGCCCCCATGCCCCATCCTTTGGTGTATTTGATTTTCGTTTTATTGAGAGTGCCCCCTTAATCCAGTTTATGGGTAGGTTGGGTGTTATTTTTCTCCTCTTTTACCTAGGGTTAGAATTTTCCGTGGGCCGGCTATTAAAGGCAGGAAAAACAATCTTTCTGGGTGGCACTACTTATATGCTAATTAACTTTTCTCTGGGTATGGCATTGCCTTATCTATGGGGCTGGCCTATGCGAGAAATATTAGTGGTGGCAGGGATTTTCTCCATCTCCTCCAGTGCCATTGTAGCTAAAGTTTTAGTTGATTTAAAAAGGACCGTTAGGCCTGAAACAGAAATGATTTTGGGACTCATGTTATACCAAGATGTATTTGTGGCGGTTTACCTGTCCATTGTCTCCGGATTGGTACTTACCGGCTCAACCTCTGCAGCGGGTGTGATTCAGTCGGCTGTTATTGCCCTGGGTTTTATGCTGGGCTTTATTCTTCTGGGACGCAAACTATCCCCCAGTATAAACAGGATACTGAATGTACCCTCTGATGAGTTATTTATGCTGATTGTATTTGGGTTTCTTACCCTTGTTGCAGGTTTCTCCGAAACCATCCATGTGGCCGAAGCCATCGGTGCATTACTGGTGGGGTTAGTTTTGGCAGAGACAGACCATTTAGATCGTATTGAACATCTAGTTGTGCCCTTTCGAGATTTTTTTGGTGCCCTCTTTTTCTTTAGCTTTGGATTAAGTATTGACCCCTTTTCTTTAGGTGGAGCCTTTTGGCCTGCCGTGGTGGCAGTACTTGTAACAATTGTCGGAAACTTTGTCGCTGGCTTAATATCTGGACGCAAGGCGGGCTATTCATATCAGGGTGCTACAAATATTGGTTTAACAATAACCTCACGGGGTGAATTCTCTATCATTCTGGCCAATCTGGCTAAGGCCGGTGGTTTGTTGCCAATCTTACAACCCTTTGCAGCACTTTATGTACTGTTACTGGCCATTTTAGGACCTCTGTTAACCAAAGAATCCAAGTGGATATACAGTAAATTAGCTAAAGTATTTGGCTGGCCTGCCATTAAAAAGAAAAAACAAAAACAACCCTTGGATAATTATAGTTAAACCCTAGAAACAGGCACTAATATTACCAGATAAAGGTAAATTAGTGCCTACTTTAATTGCATTGGAATAATTTACATTTAAAATTTTATTTGTAACCCAAATTTCCTCATAGATTACCAACTTATAAATTTGCTAAAAAGGGACTTATTTGCCCTGTGTAATAAAGAACTAATCGGTGCTGCGCTCTGGTGCAGGCAATATAGAGGAGCTGTCGGTCAAATGATGTATGATAATTTTGCCTATTTGTGTTGATTACCAATACCACATCAAATTCTAGCCCCTTTGCTATATATGAAGGAATAACCATAACCCCCTTCTCCACTTGACCATCCATTGGCTGAATCAGGGTAAGTTTTATTTTACTCTTTAGCCTTTCATAAACATCAGTTGCTTCTTGTTGACCTTTACAAACCAGAGCTATGGTTTCATATCTCTGTGTTAGATAGTTTTTTGCATCCTCTAGAATTACCCGGTCCATTTCCTCAACATTTTGCACAGCTACTACCCGAGGCGCTTCCCCGTGGCGTTCAAAGGAAATAAACTGAGGTAACTCTTCCCCAAGTAGTTTCTTGCAAAACATATTAATTTCATAAGAAGATCTGTAACTCTTATGCAAGGATAATTTGATGGTCCTTTGCTTTTGCATTATCAGAGCTACTTCATCATAAAATGCACCAGCCTGATTTTTTTCAATAATTTGATTAACATCCCCTAAGAAAGTATAATTTGCAGTTACATCAAACAACAGCTTGAAGATTTCATATTGTAATGGGTAATAATCTTGTGCTTCGTCAATAACCACTTGTTTAATATCAGAGAAATAATTGCCACCCTCAATTTTTAATTTAAGATACAATAATGGTGCACAATCTTCGTATAATACCTCCCCCTTTTGTAGCTTTGCTGCAGTGGTGGAAAGTATTTGTTCGATGCCCTCAGGCAATTGCAAACCTCGGGCGAGCCTATAAAATAGTGCATGGTCTTGAAAAAGTAGATTATAAAGTTGCCAATAGTCTACTCTGGTAAATCTTTGCAATCGCTCCCGAAATAACTTTGCCTCCTTGATGGATAATAACCTACTAAAGGACTTAATCTCCAATTCATGACCTTCACTCTGTGCTACAAGTTCTTCTATACGAGCAAGTCGTAATTTACGTAAAGGCCTAACCTTATCCAAAACGATACTTTCTAGCCTTAGGAGTTTTTTAGCCAATGGTAAACCGGTTTTATCATTTAACAAACGGTTCTTTAACTGTTGTCGAGTTTCCAGGAGCACCCCATTGAAGTAAATATCCTCAAAGGGGATTAGCCTGTGCTGAAAATGCCACAGCAAACGCTCAAGAATTTGATGAAAAACCCTGGACCCCTTAAAGGCTAAGTTTTTCTCCCGGGCCTTACCTTTTTCCGAGCCTTGCAACTGAATTATAGACTCCAACTGAGACTCCCTATTTTCCAACCTAAATCTATCACCTAGGGCAGACTGGACAATCTCATAAAAGGTGGTTTGCCTTACATTCTCCTCCCCCAGTTCGGGCAAAACACTGGATATATAATTACTAAAGGTGGCATTAGGCGAAATTATTATCATATTATGGGAATCTAGACCAGAATGGAGTCCGTTATAAAGTAGGAAAGCAATCCGATGTAAGGCAATGGAAGTCTTTCCGCTCCCTGCCACTCCTTGTACAATTAACAGTTCGTTTTCTAAATCGCGAATTATTAAGTCCTGTTCCCTCTGAATGGTTTCGACTATAGTTCGCATTTTTGGAGAAGCATTGTGACCCAGAATCTCCTGCAAAACACCATCATTAATGGGAATGCTACAATCAAAAAAATATTTAAGCTGGGAATCTTGAATTTTGTATTGACGTTTTAATATAACCTCACCGGTAATCAGACCAACTGGTGCTTCATAGGTAGCTGGGCCTTGCTCATAGCGGTAATAAATACTAGAAATGGGTGCCCGCCAATCATATACATATACATTTTCGGTTTCCGGGTCCAGCAAAGTTGTAAGACCTACGTAAATCTTTTCAAATTGGTAAAAGCCTTCTTCAATAAAATCAAAGCGACCAAAATAAGGAGATGGTAGTATTTTTCTATACCTTTCTATTTGCTTAGAAGTCTCCAAGTAATTAGCTGTCCGGTCGTTCACCCCTGCTAGATATTGATTCATTTCTGTTAATTTGGTAAAGTCTCCGGGGGCATGACCAGTATTTTCCCACATATCCCGCCGGGCCTGAATTAATTCATTTTTCTTATATACCAGTACATCGTTCTCCTTATTCAGTTCAGCCCTAATCAAGTCCAGTACTTTTTCTAGGTACAAGCTTTCGTCCCGTAAAACAAGTTGATAATTATCCATTTGATCATCCCCATAATTGTTTTAGTGTTTGACAATCTATTATAAATATGTTATACTTATAACATAAATATATAATGTTGTATTTGTGTCTATCTCCTGATTATATATTGGTTGCTCTTTGGGGTAAAGTAAAATAGCATCAAAGTCGCTAATTTTTTTATATAACTTTGTGAAATTTATTTCAATCCTCAGGAGGTTTTCTAATGCCCTTATAGAAATTAGTAATTAAGATCTATATGGGGGTAGCAAAATGTACAACTTAAATGTTCGTAAAGACACAATCACTTTAGTCGTACTGATATTAACAGTTAATGCAAGTATTTTGCTCAATCATCTTTTCTTTTTTAACTATTTCCCCATTTCCTTCTACATAATAAGCGTGGTTATCTCTATATCGATAGGAGCCTTCGGTGGACTACTGGCAAACTATTTTCTGATGCATAAAATAAATTTAACCCCATACATTCTGCACGTACGGGGCTGGGATACTAGTGCTGGCCTGTTAAAGGCTCTACTGCAAAGAAGAATCTTATCCATTAATATTCAAGTGCATAATATTACAAACATTGAATATATCTCTAAAAGAAACCTTCTAACGATCCATTTTGCCGAAGATGGTCTATTGATTATATCTACAGATCTTTACAAAAGAAAAGATATAGAGAAAATGGTCAATCTGGTTAAAAAATATATGGTAAAATCTGCACAGTTAAATCATGTGATTAATTAACCACTTCTCGTTTGAAAATGGCGAATAATCTATAAATTAAAAAGGATTTTTACTATTTATGAATAATATCTTTACATAGGACTCTACACGTTGATTACGAGAGGTGATAGATAATGTCAAATACCAACTGGCCAGAGTTAATTAGTATGGCTGAAGTAGTCAAAAACACAATAGGATCCGAATGTGCTATTTCCTTAACTGATAAAGAGATATTTCATTTTTACAAACCTGGTATTTCCCTTAATCATCAGGTAAAACAAGGGGATCCGGTAAAACCTGGTACCACAAGTTATCAAGTTTTACAGAGTCAAAAAAAAGTTGTGACCAGAATAACTGACACTTCTATTTATGGTGTAGCTTATTTAGCGAGCTGTTCTCCCCTTTATAATTCAAATGGTGAATTAATTGGCACCTTGGGGATTTTTCAACCAACCACAACCCAGGATAGCCTATTGGACGACGCTGAAAAATTAGAAAAGTCCCTTGCTATTATTAATCAAACCACCAACAATTTAACAGCAGCATCTGAACAATTAGCAGCTACATCCAGTAATTTAACAGGACAAGCAGACACAATTAATAGTAATGTACAAAAAACTGACGTTGTTTTGAACCTTATCAAAGATGTTGCTGCCCAAACGCATTTACTTGGCTTAAATGCTGCCATCGAAGCTGCTAGAGCTGGTGAACACGGGTTAGGTTTTAATGTTGTTGCCCATGAGATCAGAAAACTTTCCGACAGAACAGTAGGTTCGGTAAGGGAGATTCAAAATATCTTAACTTTAATTATGACTTCTGTATCCGACTTCAACGAACAAATACACCAAATTGCCGCTGTTGCAGAAGAACAAACTGCTTCGGTACAAGAAATTTCTGCCTCGGTCAATGAGATTCTATCCATGTCTAAAAAGCTAAATGATTTAGCAAAAAAACTTAATGAATAGTAAATGAGAAAAATTTCCTTTTGTGTCAACTGGCTTTATGAATGTGTTAAATTCCTTTAGGTGTTGATGGTTGACAATTTATTAGTTATTTTTTACAGTTTAAGTCACTGGCTATGGGGGTTTCCATAATTCTTTTTACTTCATACATATCTTTCGACTTGCCCAAAGCCCACATTAACTTGGGTACAATGGCTTCACTATTCATATCACCTGAAAGAATAACACTGTTTTGAGCCACCTTACGACCTACCTCATAGAGATAGAGGTTTTCGCCTTCTTCCAAACACTGGGTAGTTACTACAACAGCTAGACCAGTATCGATGCACTCTTGTATCTTAGGTAGAAGATCACGACCTTGAAAGGGTACACCGCCACTACCAAAGCTTTCAATTACAACTCCTTTATAAAGTTGCCTAATACTATCAAATATCTCTGGTTTCATGCCCGGGTACAATTTTAACAAATGGACATCTGGGCATAAACTCGTATCTAACTTTAATTTTCCATCCCTAGGCAGGCTAGGTTTCCAAAGATAGTTTATCTGTGTACCGTCCATATAGGCGACGTAAGGATGATTAACACTGGCAAAGGCGTCGTAACTTTTGGTCCTTAGTTTAACAGCCCTTGTACCAATGATCACCTTACCGCCAAAAATGATATAGACCCCAGCAAGCCCCTCACAGGCAAAGTAAATAGCATCAAGTAAATTTTTGCTGGCATCAGTATACCGAAAACTTATAGGTACCTGTGATCCAGTCATCACAACAGGTTTATGAAGGTTTTGCAGCATATAGGAAAGAGCGGCAGATGTAAAGGCCATTGTATCCGTACCGTGTGTAACAACAAAGCCATCATAAAAATTGTAATTATCATAAATAGCTTCTGCAATTGAAATCCAAAATTCTGGTTGCATATTAGTACTGTCGATACTCATTAACCCTTTACTCTCTATAACATAATTTTGCTGCACCTGAGGCAAATACCCGATCAGTTCCTCACAGGTCAAGGACGGTGTTAATCCTTCCCGGCCCTGCACTGAGGCAATGGTTCCACCAGTTGCTAACAGGAGAATTTTTTTCATTTATAACACCTCAACATCTAATAACCATAAAAGAAGTCAAATAATATGTTTTGCTCAATACTATATGTCAAATTAACAAATTTATTTTACCCTTTTCTATCAATAATGTAAGTGTGAATTATATAGCAACTAGAACATGCTAAATATAACCTTTTTGCCAAGGAAATGATTCCAAGTTTACACACCACCTAGATTAGATTATCGTATAGGTTAATAAAGGCCAGAGCAATTAATTTGCTCTGGCCTTTCGATTTACAATCTATTTATTAATTAGCTAACAACATCCGATCATTAGTCATAGATCTCCCGCTTGCCTTCTTAAACATTTCTAACAAGTCTGGTATGCGGGTATTTCTTCTTTGCTCACCCTTTATATTTAAAATAACTTTTCCCTCATGCATCATAATGGTGCGATTACCAATACTCAGAGCATCTTCCATGTTGTGGGTCACCATCAGAGTAGTAAGATTATATTTTTTAATGATCTTCTGAGTAAGTTCTAATACTTTTTCCCCGGTACCTGGATCAAGGGCAGCGGTGTGTTCATCCAGTAATAAAAGTTTCGGGGGTACCAACGTAGCCATCAGTAGAGTTAAAGCTTGACGCTGTCCACCAGAAAGTAGACCAACCTTTGTGGTTAAGCGATTTTCCAGTCCCAACCCTAGCAAGCTTAGCTGCTCACAGAAGCAACTCCGGTCTTTGCTTCGAATACCAGCCCGTAGCTTTCTATTTGAACCACGTTTCATGGCCATGGCCAAGTTCTCTTCAATGGTCATAGAAGCGGCTGTACCCTTCATGGGATCTTGAAAAACTCTACCAATAAAGGATGCTCTGGCATACTCAGGTAAATGTTCTACTGCCTGACCTTCAATCTTAATTTTCCCTTCGTCAACCGGATAGACACCTGCCACCATATTCAAAAGAGTAGATTTCCCTGCTCCATTTCCGCCAATTACTGTAACTACATCACCTGCTTTTAAATTTAGGGAAACTCCGTCCAGGGCCAACCGCTCATTAACACTGCCTGGGTTAAATGTTTTTCTAACTTCTGTTATCGACAGCATGGTCTGCACTCCCCTTCGCTCTCCCTGGTTGAGCAGAGAATTTTTCTTTGATAAGTGGTGATGACATCGCCAATACTACCATCAATGCAGTAAATAGTTTGAGATCAGTGGTAGGTAGACCTAACTGCATTACTATAGCAATAACTCCCCTGTAAATAATAGAACCGATGACCACTGCCACTAAGGCCCGTAGCAAAGTCCTTTTTCCAAACACTACTTCCCCTACAATTACAGAGGCTAGGCCCACCACAATCATACCAATACCCATACCTACGTCACAGTAACTTTGGTATTGTGCCACTAAAGCACCGGACACAGCGACTAAAGCATTTCCTATGGATAAACCCATAATTTTAGTAGAGTTGGTATTAACACCCAGACTACGAATCATTTGTTCGTTATCACCAGTAGCTCGCAGTGCCATACCAATTTCTGTCTGTAAAAAAGTGTACAACAAGTAAGTCGTTAGAGTAATAGCAATCAAGCCAAGGGTTACTACTGCTAGACCAGCGGGAATGCCAATTTGGCTAACATCAGTATAAATATTATCCATTCGCAGCAAGGAAAGATTAGCTTTATTTCCCATCACCCTGAGGTTGATAGAATATAATGCTATCATCATCAGAATCCCTGATAAAAGAGGAGCAATTTTCAGCTTAGTATTTAAAACTCCCGTAATTATTCCTGCTGTGGCACCACAAACCAGTGCCATTAAAGTTGCCAACCACGGGTCATACCCCTCAAAAATCATTCTGGCAGCTACCGCAGCACCAAGAGTAAAACTACCATCTACAGTAAGGTCCGGAAAATCCAGCACCCGAAAGGTAATGTAAACCCCCAGTACCATTACACCCCATAATAAGCCTTGTTCAAGAACACCTAGCCATATACTTGTTGTCACCTTTGATCACCTATTCAATAATTTTTTTGGCTTTCTGCTTTAAGTCTTCTGGAACTGTAACACCCATTCTCTCGGCAGCCTGTAGATTAATAACAATATCCGTGCCAGGTTGCCCTTGAATAGCCATTTCTTGTGGCTTTTCACCATTTAATACTCGAATTGCCATTTCAGCTGTGGTACGGCCCAACTGGTAGTAATCAATACCTACTGTGGCCAATGCACCATTTTCAACAGAGTTACTTTCCCCAGAGATAACTGGTATCTTATTCTCCTCAGCCACCTTTAACACTGCAGCCATTGAGGAAATAACCATATTATCAGTAGGCAAGTAAATGGCATCAACTTTACCAACTAAGGACTGTGCTGCTTGCATTACTTCACTGCTGACAGTTACGGTAACCTTAACTAATTCTAAACCCAGTTCCGGTGCAGCTTTATCTGCTACATCAACTTGAACTTGAGAATTCACTTCACTGGAGTTATAAATAATACCAATTTTTTTAGCGGATGGTACAAGGTCTTTAATCAATTGAAGTTGATCTTTTACCGGGTTCATATCAGTTGTACCGGTAACATTGGTCTCTGGCTTTTCTAAACTATTGACTAGCTTAGCACTAACAGGATCGGTAACCGCAGTAATCAGAATAGGAATATCCTTTGTTTCGTTAGCCATTGTCATTGCAGAAGGAGTGGCAATGGCCAGAACAAGACTAGATTTATCTTGTACAAATTTACGGGCTATGGTCTGCAAGTTACCCTGATCCCCCTGGGCATTTTGATAGTCCACAACCATCTTTGTGTCGTCATAACCCTTTTCTTTCATCAAATCCAAGAAACCATTTCTCGCTGCATCCAAGGCAGGGTGTTCGACAATTTGAACAATGCCCAGCTTGACCTGATCAGCCTCTTGATTTTTCGGCGCTTCACCGCTTCCCCCACATCCAACGAGTCCTACAGTCAATAGCATAACCATGATAGATAACAATAATTTTTTCAATATTTTCTACCTCCCAAATAGTTTGGTAGTTGGCGGGCAGAAAAAATAAAAAGCCCGGGACAGGGCTTTAATGTGCATGGCTATAAACCCTTCTGTACCTACCGTCCTGCCCATTTTACATTTTAACTAGCCATTCTACCGTTGTATTAATGTTAAACGATATCTAACTAACTGTCAATAAACTGTAAGATATTTGCCATCGCAATTTGTACAACATTCTGATAAGATTAAAAATTGTTTTCACTTAGCTGCATGCTTAATTTTTTTAACAAAATTATCAATTAGTTTTGCTGTTAACCCCCAGATAATTTCTTCATTAGTTTTATAGACCATAATACCATATTTAAGCTTACCCCAGGGCTTCTTATATCTATCGGGTAGTCCCAACATGTCTGCTGGAAAGGATATTACTTCCTTAGATGTTTTCTTATCTATATGGGATGGGTGAACCTGGACTGCAGCGTAATACCTCTCAGGTTCATTTTTGATAAAATACTCCACCGGTACAGTAAATATCTTTTCAACCTCACTAGGATTGGCCTTGATATCATTGATAGAAATATCAGCAATACCAACAAAAGCATCCACAATGACACCCATGGGAATCACTAAAGTGCCCAAATTTCCTAGAATGGTTATTTTACTTTCTGGGATGCCCATTTCCTCAGCAGTCTCACGCAGTGCAGTATGCTCGTAGCTTATATCACTGTCCTCATGTTTCCCCCCAGGAAAGGAGACTTCTCCCCCTTGACGTATGTTTGATGCTCTCTTCTGAAATACAAAGTGGTATTCCCCCTGAACTCTGATAATAAGCATCAATACGACTGAGTTGAAATATTCTTCTCTACCCAAAATCGCAGGGTCCCGGGATAATCCCTGTTTTAATAGCTTTTCCAAATTCACTTTACTAACATCACTTTCCATTCCTTTCTTTAACTGTTTGGCATGTATTTCATCGGTGGTTTGCCACTACAGTCATGGGCGATCAGTATTAATTTATTGCTCGTTTCATACTAGCCTTACAGATATTATATACGCTAAAAAATGCTTTGGAAAATTTTATAAGACTAGACCTTGTAACATTTTAAAATTAAAAGCGTCTTAAATTATAAGATTATGAAAGGGTGTTTGATAAATGCTAAAAAAATTTATTATTTTAATGCTTTTCTCGGGTCTATTAATAGTTAGTGGCTGTACCAAGGACGATTTAGTAATGAAGGATTTTCAGGCCATATTACAAAGGGATTCCAGCTTAGAGGAAGTGGCCCAATTTATCAATGATAATATTTCCCTTGTAACTAAGGAAAATGCTTCTCAGATGATTATAAGCTTTGAAGAAATTCAGAAAGAAAAATTACCTCAGCTTGAAACTATGTTTTTTGAAGCTGATAACCAAACTAAACTAGCCAATGAATATGAATCCACCATGAAAGATGCCGATATCAAAGACCCCGAATTAAAAGAACTGTTGCAGAAAACTAAAAATAGTGGTTATAAAGTGGAAACTGCTGAAGGCACCTTCTTTCCTATCCTTGATTACCAATTCTATAAAAAATATAGTGATTATGTAACGCCAGACATGAAAAGTTATATTGAGATTATGGCTGTAGAATCTGCTGAAGTCCCCGCAAAGGATGCAGCGTTAGTGATAGGCTGGGATGAAGTTGTTAAGAGAACCTTAACCCAAGAAAAGTTCATAAATACCTATAAAGACTCCGTTAAACTCAAGGATGTAAAACAGCTATATAACAAATACATAATTTTTGTCCTTTATGGTCTCAACAACACACCTTTGTTTAGTTACGATTCTAATACAGTAGATCTTAAGGCCCTAGAAGCTTATAATAATGCTGTTAAGAATGGCGACACCAGTGACTTCTTACATATCCTACAAAATTATTTAAACATAATCGGCAAGAATAATAATAAATTAACCACTGAAGTGGAAAATTATCGAAGAAACATTAGTAAGAGTTTTGATGCTAATTTGACCAATTAGTTCCCGTAGATTCAAGTTTCAAAACTTATTTTTATGCCTTTTTTAAATAAAGGAAGTGTCACTTGCTACTATAAGTAGTTTTGCGACACTTCCATGGGAATAATCATTAGCTGTTTCCTAAGTCCATTTTATTTTATGCCAAATTCTACATTTACCACCGCTGTAATTTCTTTTTCTATGGAAGAAGTATCATTAATACCGTAGTCTGAGATTTCATTTGAGTTCACAGGAGTAATTTGAAATACACCCATCTTGGCGGACCTAATGGCACCAATATTACTGCCGGTACTGGTAGCCATCTTTTCTGCCCTTTCCTTGGCATTTTTGGTGGCTTCGGCCAAAATATTTATTTTTAAGTCATTTAGTTTAGTATAAAAGTACTGGGGCGGCTGGGATTCAAAGATCACACCTTGTTCAATGAGTTCTGTGGATTCCCTAGCGATACTGGCTATCTTCTGGACATCGTTGGATTTAATCTCCACGTTTTGCGAAAGCCGATAACTGGAGATTTGTCCAGTGCTGGAGCCGTTTTGATTGTAGATATACTGCGGCATGGTTGTGATGGAGGAAACAATAATCTGATCTTCCGAGATCCCTTTGCCAACCAAATAGGACTTTACCGTATCTAAAGCTTTCTTGAGGCTACCATAGGCTTCGGGTAAATTACTAGATTCCTGGTAAAAGGAACCGCGCCAAACGGCTAAATCTGAAACAATTTCCTTCTTTGCAGCACCAGTAACCACAATGGAAGTCTTGCTTGCGGCAAAATTCGACAGAGGATTAGCCAAAACCATTGCACAAATAACCAAAGATAAAGCAATTAACCCGGCTGAAATAACATAATACTTCCCCTTATTGGCTTGTTCCATAAAGATCCCCCTCATATTTAAACTTTAAGTTATAGACGGATGAGCGGGCAAATTGTAACAATTGTTTTAAAAATAATGAAGATACTGCAAGAGCATGAAACAAAACCATTAAACATAATTTAGCTATTCCTGTTAGAATATTACAAACTGAAACAATATCTTACTAATCGACCATGCACTAGATTTTAAATGTCCTAACAATTTCGTTTAATTCCTCGGCCATTTTAGTCATTGCAGTGGCCGAGCTGGTAACTTGCTGAACAATGGCACTCATTTGCTCTGAAGCCCCAGCCAAATCTTGCGTACTTTTGCTTATTTGCTCTGCACCAGTGGCAATTTGCGAAATTGCCTGATTTGAATTAGCTACAGCCAGGGAAATTTCTGCAAAGGCATCCCCCGTGGTCAAAATAAACCTTGTAACTTTATTCACCTCTTCTTCATTATTATGCATCACATGCAAAACTCCCTCTACACGACGCTGTATCCTAAATATGAGATCTTTAATCTCTTTAGCAGCATTAGCCGATTGTTCTGCTAATTTTCTAACCTCTTCGGCAACCACAGTAAAACCTCTACCGTTATCCCCAGCCCGGGCAGCCTCAATGGCAGCATTTAATGCTAAAAGGTTAGTCTGATCAGCAATTTGTGTGATCACATCAATAATCTTCCCAATATTTTGGGAACGGTCATGCAAAATTTTCACCGATTCAGCCGTTGTATTTACTGACTGTTTTAAAATATTCATTTGCTCAATAGAATTTTGGGCAGACTGATTTCCCCGCTGGGCCTTATTACTAATACCTTGCATATCTGCCGCCGCCATTCGTGAACCCGCAGCACTTTGTTCGGTGATGACGGCCACTTCTGTGCTGTTAGAAGTCATATTCTCAATGGTGGCATTAACTTCTTCACTTACAGCAACTAACTCCTGGCTTTTACTGGTCAGCTCAAAGGAATCTACCGCCAACTTACTGATGACTTGTTTTAAATCACTGGCCATTTTATTAAAGTTGTTGGCCAATTCACCCAATTCATTATGTACCGTTACCTTGATCTCATAGTTTAGATCGCCTTCAGAAAGAGCCGTTGAACCACTTTTTAATTGTTCTATGGGTTGAATAACATTTTTATTAATTCGCCAGAGGATAACAACTATAGATAAACCTAAAATAATAAAACTAATAATAGAAATATTTTTTATAGACTTATTTAACAAACCATCAACAAACTGTTTGGAAACACCAACATAAAGCATACCTATGACATTTTTATCCTGGTCATAAATAGGTTTATAGCCTGTTTGATAAAGTACCCCGACAACATTAGCCTCACCGTAATATGCCTGTTTTTGCTTGATAACTGTATTGATTACTTCTTGGGAAGCCTTAGTGCCTACAGCCCTACTGCCATCATCATTTTTTACATTTGTGGCAACCCTTTGATCATTTAAGAAGATGGTGCATGTATCACTCGTTAACTGGCCAATTGTGTCAACAATATAGTTATTATCATTAATAAGTGTGGTTCCCTTGTATAGACTATCTCCATCCGCCCTCCAAGGACCAGGGAAAGTTTGATCAATAAGGGCCTCACCCAAAGCTAGGTCCCCCTTAGCCTTCTCCACAGCGGATGTATCAGTTGCCTCATTTACCATGCGGTAAGCTTCATAGCCTGTGGCAAAAATTGCAAGTATTAAGACTAGAACTACAATACCTAACAGTTGAAATTTAATAGATGACTTACCCATCGCTACCTCCGCACATAAATAATCGTTTTCAGGACCAGTAATGAATTTTTAACAAAATTTATTACATGGTGTGGTTCACTAAATGCAATATTCATCTCCCCATAGCTATCAGGCCTCCCGTAACATATAATGAGCCGACGAATGTCTCAATTAATTCGTATAAGAATCAATAAGTTAAATATACCAATTTTTAAACATTATCACTAGGGCAAAAAAAGGTGCCGGGAATAAAATATAAAAAATTCTACCTGTTCCCGGCCCCTTTAAAGGTAATTTTTTACTTTTCATTAAATTAGCTTTTGTTACATTGTTGACTAGCCGTCTTAGCAAAAATAGCACTGAAAACAATATCCCAAAAGATAACCGTAGTAAACCTAGCAGTGAGAATACCCACTATCAGTAAAAGCAAAAATAGTTTCCAGTTATAGAAAATGAAAAACCCTGCATAGGTTACGAAAAGGAATATTGACAACTTTAGTATTTGCTTAACTGTGGGTAGTTGATAAAGTTTAGGTATTTCTCGGCTATTCAGTCTTTCATAGGACCCTTTAATCATAATTAAACCAAGCAAAAGTAAAAAACCTAGGGAAATTAAAACTGGCACTAACAAATTATCTCCCCCTTCATTTACATTTGCTTATAAACTATACAAAATTATTAATTACTGCAAGACTTAAATCCTATATCCTTGCTTGGTGCTGTTTTACATAACCGGGAAAAATACAAATATACTGGTTATCCAAAAAAGTCGACCGGTTGGGGTTCCGATCGACTTTAGATCCGTATTAGATATTTGAGCTTGATGATATTTATATCTCCATTTTTGTTTTTTCTTTTAGTACATCCCTTAGTAATTTCAGTGCGCTTTCCTCTTCCAGGTTGTTGGTGCCTAGTTCGCCTCGGAAGGCTTTGGCAAGGATGGCTTGCTGTGTAGCATCTAAAACCTTCTCAACCTGTGCATAGCTTTCTTTGATTACCTCTTCAGATTGAAAAATATTCGTTAATATTTCCACTATTAGTAGCTGTTCCTCTAGGGGTGGTACAGGAATGGGAATTATTTTAAGATTTTTTTGGGTAAGTTTAGGTTGTGCAGTCCCAGTCACGTAATTACTTAAATCGATAGAATTTAAATAATAACTTAGATATTCATTGGGGATATCACCTTTACATTTTACAACATGGGCATGATTATTTACCCAAAATTTATCCCTTGCAATAAAAGCAATTGGTTTTGTACGTGTTAATAGATTAGCTCCATCCTCTGCTATAAGTAGATATTCTCCTTCATGGGTATAACCATCAATATAATCTATGATGCCTGAAGCACCATAATATGGAAATTTGCCCTTCCTATTGTTTCTTGTCTGCAAAGCAACTGGCACTCTCTTTCCATCATGGTTCTCAACATATTCTCCTAAATGACAATAGGCCCAAGTTGGAGGAATGCTGTCCAAAGAGGAATCATTTAATAATTGCACAGAAATACTTTGTAAGAGTTTTTTAGCTGACTCTACATCCGGGTGCTCTTCACGCCATTTCCTAGTTAACTCACCCCGGAAGGCCTTGGCGAGGATAGCTGCCCTGCGATTAGTAAAGGTCTCTCGGGCTTCTTCTAATAGTCCCCTGGCTTCGTTAATTTTCGCCAACAGTAACTCAACCCTATAAACAATACGAATTTGCTCGGCAATATTTGGCAAAGCAATTAATAATTCTTCCAGACTTGTGGTGTTAATATTAGCAATGTTGGTTGTTTGGGTTGCTAACTTCTGTATTTCACCAGATAAAAACATATATTTAAGTAAATAGTATAAAAATCTAGGTTCAATGCTTTTTGTTCTAAGACACAACAAAAACCCCCCAAAGGCAATTTCCTCTAATAAATCTTCAACGTATACTACCTTGCCAACAAGATTATAGGAATTTGCAGAAGACATTAAAATATCTCCTATTTTAACCAATTTTTCTCTATTGTCTTTTAAGTATTTACTGTCTATATAAATTAGATCTTCCCAATCGAATTCTTCTTGAATATTGGCAGTCCGGGCACAACCAATTAGCCCTTCCCCCTTGCTATTTTCCTTTGCCGCGGCCGGAAAAGTAATTCCTCTTTCAAATTGAGCAAAATAACCGAGTTTGGTCCAAAGCCAATTAGCCGGCACTTCATAGGGCTGTTCCTCTTCTGGCACCAAGGCTTCATTTAATAGTTGCTCAAGGGTTTTGTTTTGCCTGCTGATTTTCTTACTTATACCTTGCCCCCTGAATGATTCCCGAGTTGTCCTACTCATAAGCTGCTCCTCTTCGTATGATGTTATGTTAACTTTATTAGTTCAAACCTTAGATTAAATTCCCCTTTTGAACATGCGTTTGCCTATTAACACCTCAGAAAATAATAAGACCATTTTATACCATTATAACAGAGTGGAAAAGCAAAATGAAAAACGTTAAACTGATTTTGGTATCCCATGTCAACTACAGTCTGTTATAATATCTTTAGAAATTGTTATTGTAACTTTTCTATGTTAATACATAAGAAGTTTAATAAAATATCATCAGAGAAAAACGCAATAACTGGTAAAAAATCTATTATAAAGAGGTGAACAACCTGAGCTTCTAGCATATCACTGAAAAATTTTTAAGATGCAATTAATCTCAGTGATAATGCCACCTGTTTGTCGAACAGGTAAGATGAATCCATCTAGTTTCTCACTGGGTTGATTATCTAAGAAACCAGGGAAAGAATATGGGATCAAAAAATGTTCTAAAATTATTTGGGTTATGTGTCAACGGATTGATTGATTTAGGATATTCTGAAAAGATTGAAGCTATCGAAAAAGAAATGGCCACAGAGAATCTCCTAGAATATTTATCTTCTAAGTATAAAGATACTGGATTATTCTCTGAATTAGTAGAAGGGGCCTATAAAGGTGAAGCCCCTGAATTGAACAACACCTTCTCACAATGGTCAGGATACGTCGAGGGCAACGAATGTCGTAGGTTCATGGTCAAAAAAAATGGACTCACCTTGCTGTCAAGTCTTTGTTTAGAAATGCTTTCTGATTGATAGACTCCAAAATATTATTTATCTATAAAACACTTTCTAAATTAAAAGTGATTTTTCAAATCAACAAACTAAAACTTTATATCCACCAAAACTCCCTCCCATACTGCGACCATGATAACAAAAAGCCGCCTCTTGCTTGAATTATTTAAGTAGAGACGGCTTTTATATTTGTCGTTTTTTCCTGCATATTACATAGTTTTTTGCTATTGGTATTGTGTCTTGTACAATTCTTCGTTGAAGGTAACAATCTTAGACCAATTAGTGCTTGGATTTTATCCATAATCTTGTCTATTTTAATCTTTGTTTTTCTAATTAACTGTTTCAGTCCCCTTGATAATCGGTTGGTAATTGTAACAAATTTACATTGTTTTTCCCTGGTTCCCTCACAAGAATGTTTCAGTCCCCTTGATAATCGGGTGGTAATTGTAACTGACCTGACGAAGCCGCTCCAACTCTTCCAATGTGGTTTCAGTCCCCTTGATAATCGGGTGGTAATTGTAACTATGCTTAATATTGTTAATTGTAAATTAGAATTGCAAATGTTTCAGTCCCCTTGATAATCGGGTGGTAATTGTAACATTGGAATTATGAAGAAAATCCGGAAGAGGTTGAAGCTTGTTTCAGTCCCCTTGATAATCGGGTGGTAATTGTAACAAAGAAAAACTGCTCAAGTACTAACCAGACCGTCAATCCGTTTCAGTCCCCTTGATAATCGGGTGGTAATTGTAACAACTTTCTATAGAACACTGTAGAAGCATTGGATTGGTAGTTTCAGTCCCCTTGATAATCGGGTGGTAATTGTAACAAGCCTTGAAATGATCTGGAACAATGTTTGTGATATTGGTTTCAGTCCCCTTGATAATCGGGTGGTAATTGTAACGGTAGTAGCAGGTGAAGGCGAAGGGTCTGCCAGTACTAGTTTCAGTCCCCTTGATAATCGGGTGGTAATTGTAACTTCCAAATCTACCAGAAGGCATTTTAATTAGTATTGAGTTTCAGTCCCCTTGATAATCGGGTGGTAATTGTAACCTCCAATCCCTCCACCTCCCGGTAACTGGCCCCGAAGTTTCAGTCCCCTTGATAATCGGGTGGTAATTGTAACCCAGAAAAGGCAATAATTGAAGCGGCAGCTACTTGTGTTTCAGTCCCCTTGATAATCGGGTGGTAATTGTAACTAAGAGATACTGTCGCAAAAACAAAAACCACCCTATTCGTTTCAGTCCCCTTGATAATCGGGTGGTAATTGTAACATTACTTTTATTGGAGTCTTATATTGCAACTAGGGCAGTTTCAGTCCCCTTGATAATCGGGTGGTAATTGTAACACAGTACAAGCGCTTTGGTTTGTTACCAGGTTGTTTACGTTTCAGTCCCCTTGATAATCGGGTGGTAATTGTAACGAATAACACTACCCGAAGGCTTCGACCCTTATAGTAGTTTCAGTCCCCTTGATAATCGGGTGGTAATTGTAACCAAGCATTACAGGACAGCACTACGTAGGAGTTCTATGGTTTCAGTCCCCTTGATAATCGGGTGGTAATTGTAACTCACCAGTCCATTCGAAGTCACCATAACGACTTTCGCGTTTCAGTCCCCTTGATAATCGGGTGGTAATTGTAACGGCCAAAAGTGCTATGAGGTACGTGTTGGATTATAACAAGTTTCAGTCCCCTTGATAATCGGGTGGTAATTGTAACCGACTTTGGTGATTGTATCTGAGCCCTTTTAAACCCTGGGCTCAACAGAATTAGTGTTTTTAAAGAACAGGTTAAAATCTCGAAAATGTAGTTGTTGCACAAAAAATTGACTCTTTTGCGAAATCACCTTCTTTATCCATACTTATATTGTTACCCTTTAACACTTAAATCTTACTATAAAAGTCTTCCAAAGTTAATGACACAAACTATGATAGGGGCAATTTTCACTACATTTCTCGATACCGGGATCTATCTCCTCTTCAATCATCCTCATTTTTCCATCTCGCTCCTCGATAAACCATTGACGTAACTCTTCATCAATAATATGAATATCTTTCTCAATAAATAGTCGATCATCTTTTATTTTAGCATAGACAATACATCCTAGATTAACAGGGAATTCATAAACAGCTTCCATCACTAGGGCATAGGCAGTTGTTTGCAAACGATGAAATCTTTTCCTTTCTCCAAACTTCAAATCCATAATCATGGGTTCGGAAAATGAATAGGCATCAACGCTTAAGTGTGAACTCATGCCAAGGAAGGAACCATCAATTTTTTGTTCTACCACAACCGGTAAAGCTAGGTTAACCAAAGAATCTTCCCCTATATAAGGTTGTTTTACCAACACATCATAAATTCTTGAAGTAATTCTTTGACTTTCAAATTCCCCTACAATCGCCGCTTCTTTCTCCAAACCCTGCTTATCCCTATCTGCCAAGTTATAATTATCCGGTACCTTATATTGCTGCGATTGCTCTATATCTTTGAAAATATTTTTATAATTTCTAACTCCATATTGATAAATAATCCTCTTGGTTCTAACCATTTCTTTTACTAAAACATCATGTAATATGGATCCGCGAATCATTGCTAAATTGGCTTGGCTTTTTACCTTTTGCACCCTTCTTAGATAAAGATCACGCTGGGTTGGACAGTAGGCATTCGCTACTTCGTAGGCTCCAATTTTAAGTTCAAAGGGTGGTATCAAAGGTGGTTGATGCCAATTCCAGCCACGCAACTCTTCTACAATATCTGCTCGCCTGGAACGTGGTAAAAATCCCTTAAGTAAATGCTTTTTCTCTTCGTCGTTTAAGAAATACATTTCTTACCTCACATCATTACAGAAATTTCTGTATTCACAATCTATACACCGAGATTTTTTCGGTGTTGGCGAAGGCATACGTTCCTTTTGCACCAGGGTTCTAATTTTATCCATTATATCTTTGATAAACATCCGGGCATTTGAAGTTATTTCTATGGCAGTAACTTCACCCTCCGGGTGCAAGTTTAAAAAGCCATAACGAACCGGTTTATGATAGGCATCTTCTAATAGCATTGCATAGGAGATCAATTGATATTTGTGGTTAAGCGATGGCCCTCTTTGTGTATATTTAAACTCTACAGGAAACACTTCACCCTTCGCTACCAAATGCATATCCAACCTGCCTTCTAAACCAAGTCGTGGTGAATACAACTGGGTATGATATTTTCTTTCTGCTGTACTAAAGTCATATCTCTTAAAGGTTCTGCGTTTCTCCAGCCTGTCTAACTCCACATGGGCTTCTTTCCCATATTCCATTTTACGGGTACTTTTTTTATCTACTGGGCAAACATAGGTAAAATAAAGGATACGGGGACAATATACATACTGTTTAATATCAGTGACTTTTAATTTAAGCATGTGGTGCTAACTCCGGCATATTACATATATTTTCTAGAAGTCTCAAATCTTTATCACAAACCGGAAACACAAGAATCTTTCCATTCTTTCGGCCAAGGATTCTCTTTAGCCTAAGTTTCATTTCTTCCCTGCGGTTATGATTTAACTCACCAAAAAAGGTACTATATTGTACATGGGCCAGTCCATAATCACGACAGACTTCTAACACTTTGTTGCGTATTTTATCTTCTTCAATATCGTAAATTACAAAGGTTTTTATCTTTACCACCCACTCACATAGGACTTATACTTGGCCTCACCTCTGAGATAGGTAGCAATTCTCCGGGCCTGCATTTGGATAATGGTCTGTAATCGGTATTTTTTGCCCTGAAATCTTTCAGCAGTATCTAATCGTTCCATAATCCTCCCGGAAAGATCACGTCTTGTTTTAAGCGATAATTGCCCATCTTCTATTTCTATAGAAATACCTTTATTAATCATGGCCACAACAACTCTATCCACCACTGGTTGACGGAACTCCTCCACAAAGTCATAGACTAAAGATTCTTTTCCAGACCGATCCACATGGAGAAAACCTGCATAGGGATCGAGACCGGCCAGTATTAGACATTTTTCGATCTTGCTGCAAAGAATGGCATAACCATAATTTAAAAGTGAGTTAACAGGATCGGTTGCTCCGACATGCTCCCGCCCGGGGAAGTTAATTTTACTACCAGTTAGCAATTTTATACCCTGCCAGTATACATTTCCCGCCCTTCCTTCCACAGACATGATTTGTCCCCTTACATCATTGATGCATAGGCCAGAGATTTTCTTTAACTCTAAAGCTATTGTCTCAATTTTTTCTATCTGGTGCTGAATACTTTTAAATAAGTCTTCATCCGTACCTTTCCGGTATTTTGCAAAATACTTTAATGTATTGCCCTGGTTTTTTAACTTACCTTCCACAAACAATTTTACTAGGCTTATTCCACGCTTGTCCTTGTAGGATTCATACTGGGCACGGCGAGTTAAAACAGTACCAGTTAAATGAGGAGAGACAATTGTAGCATAGGGTTTGCCGGTGGAAGATAAAAAACTAATGGGTATACCCCTTTGCATACACTCTTGAATACAGTCAGTTGATATACTGGCACCGTTAGTTTCTACGATAATATTTTGCAGCCCATAAAATGGTACTTCCAACACAACCTGACCCTTTTCTTTGAGCACCAACCGCTCTGATTTTTTTCCTAGTGAGGAACCGTAGTTGGATACAAATACTTCACTGGGGTGTTGTTCCATAGTTATCACCACTGGCAATTTTTGGTTATATAGTTACCAATTCTGATTAATTCTAAACATTTTCAATTATTAAGCCATATTCATGATTGTATTCACAATTAGTAATATATTGTTTGATGTCTTCATTCCACCAAACCCTTTTTTCTAGTTTTAATCCATTAAATTGACTATTAGAAACTGTTACTAGATAATTTGCAACATCCAAAGGTGTTTCAGCCTGAATTGCTTTCTCCAGATAAATATCTGGAAGTAATTCTTTTCCATCAAAAAGATCATCCCATGATTCTCTTAGTCTATTAATCGTACAAATATCATTAACTCCCAAAGGAATTAATTCATTAATAAAATATCGATCAAACTCTTCCATTTTTTGACTTATCTTTATTAAGAGTTCTTGTTTTAATGATTGAGGGTAACTCTGATCTAACATTTTTTGAATAGTATCCTCGTCAAGTTCTCCAGTAGGTTTGCCTTTGAAGAATTCTTTTAAAACAATAAGAACATGTTCTAAATGTTCTTGACTGTATGGGCTATAAGGCCTGTAATCTTCGTTAAACTTTGTAAACACGTTTACAATGACAGGTTGCTTCCATCCTTTTCTATTTACCCGTCCAAATCTTTGTATCAAAGATTCAAGGGGTGCCAATTCGGTAAAAATTGTATCATAGTCTATATCTAACGATACTTCTACCACTTGAGTGGCTATCAACACTTTTCCCGGTTCAGATAACAATGTTGCCTCCTTTTTTGTTCTATCTTCGGGGCAAAACCTTCCATGAATAAGGGTAATATTGGTCAAACCTACTGTACGTAGTTTTTTATCCAACAAAATTGCCCTTGATATTCGATTAGCAACCACTAGTACTGAGCCATTTTTTGCAGCCTCTGCAATCCGTTCCACTGTTTCTTCATCTAATATAGTGTCATTTAGAAGTTTCATCCGGTGCCTTGTCTTATACCCTTTAATTGGAGGCAACACAGGTTTTTCTATGTCAAATTCTTTCTTTAATAAATCTGTTAGATGACTGGGCATAGTAGCACTCATAAATAAGCACTCGGCAGCCATAACGTCTTTCATAAACTTTGCCGCTACCAGTGTCATCGCTACTACTTCAGGATCGTAGGCATGAATTTCATCAAAGACTAATTGTCCACCTAAAACCAGGCAGAGTAAAGCTTCGAATCCTTTAGGACTAAAAAAAGTTCTTAAAAGTTGGTAAGGGGTACACACTCTAATCGGAGTAGTATTAAGTCTAATTAATGACTCTTGTTGACGGGCAGCTCTTTGTGCCTCATAGGGTCTATATCCTCTTTCCATTAATATTTGATAACATTGTACAAGGGTTTTACCATGTATTGCGGCAGTTGAATCTTCACCAAAATCCCTTTGCAACCTTCTTACGATAGCATTTATACTAGCTCTGTATGGCAAAAGGAAAAATAACCGTCCTCTGGTATTTTTATTTTGCCTGATAGAACCTGCCCAAAGTAAAGCTGCTTCTGTTTTACCGGAACCAGTCGGGGCAATCAATATCTGGCTACCAGTAGACTGACTTAATTTTTTTTGATGATCGTATAGCAATTCATTACTTCTTTTTAAACCTTTAAGAACTTCTTCTGCAGAAACAAACCCCTGATCTAGCTTCATGGCTTTTGCACTGGCTAAATGATCGGCAGATAATATTAACCCCCTGATCATGGTGGCATAATAACATACCTTGCGGTTGATTTTTCTATTAAATCCTTTACCTACAATAAAGGAACTAGTCAGATCATGAATGGCACATAGATTCTTATAGATACTTTCAGGCTTCAGAACAGTATCTTTGACTTGATATGGTGATATGATAATTCCGGCCCAATCAATAAAATATCTCTCTGCATTTTGCAAAAGTATGTATAATCCTTGAACATGGTCTTGTTGTAAACCGTCCATTAGTTCAGTTATAGTTTTTATCTCATCTACAGGGAGATTAGGTAAGAAGTAACTGGGAGAACGCAGTGTAAGATCACGCCAATCCTTATGATGAAGAGCAATGGCTACCGCGAGATAAGGTTTTTCCTCTGGAGGAATATTTAATAATTCCAGAAAAGTGAGGCTAAGGACTTCATGCCTGTGACCAAATTTTATTCCCTTTTTCAGCATGTCTTGGAACCCTGAATGTATTTTACCAAAGTCATGCATTAAAGCCCCATACATCAGGATTCTTGTTAAGTTAATTTCTGTAACCTGTTTTAGTTCTGTCTGATAGAGACTTACAAATTGTCCCATTTGCATTGTTACATTTTTCGTATGTTGAACTAATGATAGCCCTTCCCTTGTACCGGAACTATCCTTGGTTTTTGCCCAAACATCAGACAAAGCATTTTCCCAGTTATCTACATGCACCTTGCTTTCATTCCCTTGACTGGGTGGAACCACACACCACGATACAGGTCTCTACCCAAAAAAGTTTTCTCCTCGCTTCTATCAACCAATAGGTTGGTAAATTCAGAACGTGAGATTATATCTTCTTCTAACCCTTCCCCAAAGATACGGAGTGGTTTATCGGTAATTTGTAAATATCTTCCAAAAATTGGTTCCCTGAGTCGTTCGTAATCAATAAATTGTGGCATATGAACAGGTTCCCCTACTGTAACATACTGCCGTAAATGCCAAGGAAGAATGGTATGGGAGAAAAAGGCCCGATCGGTATAAAATAACTCAATAAATTCTGCAGCATGGCAGATGGCTAAATCCTGGCTACGTCCCAGTAGATAAGCAAAATAGGGACTCATAAATTGGCTTTTTAACAGTTCTAACATTTTATATTCACCCCGTAAATACAGCGTCATTGTTGGCTTTAATAAAAATTGCCGTCTTTGGGGATTAAGACTTCCTTCAACATTCTTAGGCAAATTTCCTAGATTTTTATCCTTCTTACCTGATGATGTTTCTAATACCTGAGCTAATTCAACATCCTCTCCAATCCCTAGGTGGGTAAAGGTATACGCAAACTCCAGATCAGAGGGGTCAAACCATTCACCTAAAACCCCACACAGGTGACCATAAATGGTTGACGGGGGTGGCATCTCATAGGTAGGCAAACGACCTATCATTACAAATGGATGCCGAAAGGATGAGGTAATAGAACTAACCTGTACTTTCAGTACCTTTTCTATCCCAGCCATACTTCCTTATTCTCCTCTAAGTCTTTCACGAACTCTACTATAGCCTCTTTAGGGTGTCCTAAGAAGGTTTTGCGGAAACCGTAAATTTCATTGTTGTTGGAAATCTCAAAAAGTGTTGGTTCCAATTTTTCTCTCTGTAAATCCAAGTAACCCTGAGGTAGTCCTACATAAATCCCACTGATTATCTCATCTTTGAAAACTCTAGCCACTTCTTTTAAAGCATCTGTTTTTATTTCAGGAAGGCCTTTTACATCGGCACCAACGGCAGTAGCAAAAAGATGATTCCCACCCTTAGACACTGCTAGAATTATGAATTTTGGAGCAACATCCGTATAATGAATAGACTGCTTAGCTCCGCCATTTATTTGGGAGAACCCTAACAAAAGTTGTTTTATTCTTTCATATCTTTGATTTAAAGAAAGTTGATACGCCTTGCCATTATCATACTCCTGTAAGCCCATGCCCTTGGCCTGCTCAATTCTAGGTTTATCTATATGTCGAAATCCAGTTCGATCCACATGGTAAAATCGACCTACAGCATTAAAATCCAGTGAAAACAATCCTTGCAATGTACTTCTATAAAATTGATGTTCAAAGGGTACAGAGTCCCCTTGGTGCCGGGACATTACACCAAAATCAGTAGTAACATCCCTTAAAGCCCCTATGGACACAAGGGTACTTACCTTCAAAGGTGACTGTCGAGTTAAAACCACTTTATCTTCCACAGGGGTTGCCGTGGCCAATAAGTTATTCTCTTCTCTATTCTTTTTGGCGTCAGCTTTATTAGAAGGAGCCCTCATATAACCAAAACAATCATCTTCAGCATACATTAAAGGGTTAGCATCGGTGTAAGCAATTTTACCTTCTCTAAAAATTGGCGAGGATGTCCAGCCCGGTATTTCTTTTAGGGCTTCCCTCCACCAGTAACGAACTGCCTGGGCAGAGACATATGGGTATATACCCTCTTTTGTTTTTATTTGCTTAACTGCAATGGTATTATCAGTTCTTGCACCTTCAATTTTCCCAGCATTGTTTAAGGCAGAAGCAGGGCAATCAACCAGAAATAATCCAGAAAGATAACTCATCCTTATTCCTCCTATTACTTGATTTCTGTATCATCTGAAAAGTCCAGTTCATCTAGCATATCTCGTTTATTCTTTCCTACCACCTCAAGTAATCGAATTAAAAACAAATCCCTTACCAACCAAAAATCTTTGACTACCGTATCATCAAAAGAATATAAATCGAGCATGATTAAAATATCGTCTAATGTAAATACTTGTCCCTTTTCTGCCAAACTTTTTTGAGCTTTGATTAGATAATTAGTAAACCGTGAAGGTTTAAACTCTTTATAGTACAGATCATTTAGCCATTTCTTTTCGTTGTTCTCTAAAACCAAATATGTGGCGATTTGGTCTGCAATTCTTTTAATTACCTCTAATCTTTGTTTTTCCATGCCCCCCACCTTTTCCAGAAAGAATCTGCTCAATTCAAAATTATTATGGTGAAATTGCTCAGGTTTATCATATAAAAAGAATGTCCTTATTACATTTCTTACGTTTCTATGCCAATCCACGTCCTCAAATGTTTTTACTAAAGCCTCATAGTATAGATTGCGTCTAGACTCAACGGCATTCTCCCCAGACGTATTTTTCTTTTTGCCAACCTTTTTCTCTTTTTCCCATGCATTTTCAACGATATAACTATGCGCATTTCTAACTTCTTGTTCTTTTAGCATAATTTCTGATAAAAATTCAAGTAACTCCTTAGGAATGCGATACTGATGGTAATCGGGACCAGACCCATAGTTGGTCACATGGAAGCCAATACAATCTGCTAATGGTTGATCAGTCCCATAGGTCTTTAAAACCTTATGTGCTGTATTTAATAGCCTAGTCCTAGGCCAGCTTAAATTTGGAATTTTATCGCTCCCACCAGCCAACATCTTAACTAATTCTCTATGGTACTCACCGGTGAGTTCACTTAAAAGTTCAGCTTCCGGAGTCCACCAAAACAATGGCTTTCCTTGGCACTTTAGTGTAGCAAGGGGATAAAATTGCACAGCCAAAAGGCAATAACCACACACTGGAAGTCCTGGCACACCTCCCGGTGAAGTAATGATGGTTGTCTTCCCAGTTAGTAGGGGGATATGCTGTCTGTCGGCTAAGAATTGAGCAGGCCTGTGGCAATAAACACATTTCCTTTCTCCAATGGTTTTAGCCTTGTATGATTTTAATATTCTATTTATATATTCATCTTTCTTTTCTGTAGAGATTGTAGCATTGCACCAACCGGAATTGGGAAAGTGAACTGTAAGGTAACCTTTTACATCTTTTCTTTTGTATAGTCGGGTCAGCCACTGGGTTGCCTTTTTAATATCATCTTCACTAAAACTTGCACATTCTTTCCCTAAGTAATGTTCCATAATAGCGATGCCCGCAT
The DNA here is from genome assembly GCF_054657375.1 of Desulfotomaculum defluvii. NCBI lineage: Bacteria > Bacillati > Bacillota > Clostridia > Eubacteriales > Desulfotomaculaceae > Desulfotomaculum > Desulfotomaculum defluvii. Next base: position 1,353,312 of record NZ_BAAHYV010000007.1, read on the forward strand.
CGATAAAAGGATGTCCTGTGTATTGCATTGTTGGGGAAATACTCATAATTCACCTCCTTCTTTTCTTTGAATGATTAGGTTTATGAACTAGACTGATTGCTCGAAAATAGGTGACTTTTTTCAACTAAAAACTCATACCCCCCCATTCCAAACACTGCTCCTTTCCCCACATGGGTATACTGGCCCAATTGCAGCAGGGACATAAACTCTGCTAAATCACCACTGTAGGTTACCTCCCCCACTACTCCACCTAAATTAATCCTGTTATCCTGCCTGCTGGAGTATCGTTCCCAATCCACCCAGTGGGTGTTATCCTTGATGATTTCAACCTTTGCTGCCCTTTCAATCAGTCCAGAGAAATCAGCCTCTATCTCCCAATTATGGTGAAAGTAAGCAAGGGATGAAATACGACGAAGCAAGTTTCTAATAAGTACGTGAAATTCAATTTTTTCTACAAATTCATTAGCAAACTTAAGCCTTGTCATGGTTTTAAAAATAAGACTAATCTGATCTCTGCCAGCAGATGGTCGGGATAAAATATCCGCTCCAGTTATTTGGAGTTTTAGAGGTTTGATCATATAATCTGGACTTCCATAAACCGCTTCTTTTTGTCCGGTAAGGACATTTACCGCTCTTATTTCGTGTAGTTCAAAGCCTTTACGTCCTTTACCCATACCAAGTTTCTCCAATTCCTTAAAACTAACTATGAAATAAGGCAAATAATCAATGGCTTTACCAATTATAATTAGATTAAAGACCAACAGTTCTCCAGGCCCGTAATGAGTTCGTGAATCTAGGGGTGGTTCAATGATGAAAGGTCTAGCAATGGCTTCATAGTTGCGCAGCACTTTTGCCTCTGGTGTAGGTGTGGTTTCAAAGATATAAACATAGGGACAGGAGGTTTTCAATAAACATCCTGTGCAACTACGCCGACGTTGGGCACAGACAATTCGTTGAAAGGCATTGCCAAAACCGCCCCTCAGGGTACTTCCCTTGTAGGGCGGTAAAATAAGTCCATCGCTTCCGGCTTTAAACATGACCTCATACTTGGCCAACTTAAATTTCTCAATCACAAAACGTAACCCCCTTGTAATCGGGTGTATGAAACTTCCTACATTATTCTTTACAGTTTCTATTATTCCCTTTTATTTAGGTATAAAATGCCATAATATCTTTCCTTGATAGAAAACCAGATTAGTGGTTGCACCATTGCTATTGTAGGTTTATCCAAACCTGAGTCGGTTAGAAAAACTTGGCGGATTAAATTCTGAAATGAACCCTAAAATTATTGTTGGTCAGAAATCTTATCACAATCGCATCAATAAATAAGGAAGCAAGGGGATCCCCTTGCTTCCTTATTTATTTTAATAGCTCCATAACCCTTACAGGAGATCTTTTAAATAGAACAATATAGATCTTAATGATGGATGTGTCTGTATCCAGAAACTATTTTACTTCCGTTACGGCAACATTGATCGCCTTTTCCAAAGGGAATCTGTATACTCCTTATACTGTCCACCCCGACATTCATTCAGGAATTACCTCGATGCCGACAATTTTGTATTTTTGTTCTTTAACCACTGTATTATCTTCCTTTAACTTTTTAAAAATAATTAAATCGTATCCATCTTTTGTTTTACTTTGGGATGTTTCATAGATATAGCGCACACCATCTTCAATATGTTCCCTTGTACCCAGCCAGTAGGGACAACTGTTAAGAAAGGAATCATACTTGGTTAGTTCTGCAAAAATTTTATTTGAGGCTTCAACATTAATATCTGCCAGCTTCTTTTCAACATGGGCTTCACTGACCTCAGCATCCCTACCGATGCTTTTTAAATACGCCGCTGCTTGGGCTTCTTGCTGTCTAGCCAAGTCCGAATATGCACTTTGGGCTGCAATCACTTGGGTTCTAAGTTTTAGGGGGAACATTTTTTTGATAGAAGCTGTGTAATATGCCCCATCCTCTGGTTCCTGATATTCCAGTAAGGAATACTCACCCTTTGTATTCTTAACAAAGGTAATTACCGTTGGGATAGCCCCACTGCCACTGGTTTTGGTAAATACTCCGTTTTCAAATTCAAACCAACCAAAGCTGGCGATAGTATAAACTTTGACGCGGCCATTATTCTCCTCTGTGTCCAGAATAATGTGTCCCTCAGTAGCCACCTCCCCTGCCCTATAACCCTTGTTTTGGCCTATAATGGCCTGACTTACGGCACTATCGATATTTCTGGCTAAGTTAGCTGATACAGGGTTAGCTAAGCCTTTGATTAAGGTTTCCAGTGTTGGTACATCTTTTGAGAAATTCCGAAGATCTTGGGCAAAATTCTTCTGCAGCTCCGACCTTTTGTAATGATATTTAGGGGATTGAACAGTTCCCTTAGTAATAAAGGTTATCTCATCGACATTTTCAATCAGTGCAAAAAGAATTACAGCATTATTTTGAAAAATTGTTTCCATTTGCTGAGGTTCCTTAGTGGTAGTCCGGAAATCGTAATCGACCGTTACCCCGTAAGGAACGACTTGAGTTTGCAAGGAAACCTCTTCTCTCAAATTAGCATAGGGTAAGCTGTCAATAAGGTGTATCACCTTACTGTTATCCCCTACGTAAGCGGTTTTATATTTATATAAAGTCTGGGCATTATAGCTTGAAAAATTGGGCGAAGGGTTTTCCTTAGCAGATTTAATACGCTGTAATTCAATGCCCAGCACCGTTAGCAAAAGAAGAATAACCAAAAGAATTAATATAGGTTTATATTTGCCAAAATACTTCATTTTCCCTACCCCCTTAATGTGGATGTGTGGCCTGAGAACTCTTCCTTTGCCGATGTTTGTTTTAATTCTTAGCTTTTGTGCCTTTGATCATTTTGGGTTGTATCTATTGCTTGGAAAAAGTCACTTAATACGGTTGCACTATAAAGTTCACAGGTAAATTTGTGCCACCTGCTGGCATCCAATTTATTTCAACTTCATCGCTATTTAGAATATGTTCCTTATAAACAAGAATTCCTTGTTTTACTGTGTTAAGGCCGATGGCTGTAGTCTCAGTAGGAGCAACAAATCCTTGTGTTACCAACTCCCCGTTTATCGCAATGCTGGAAGCTGTGGCAAATGCGCCACCACGGGAATTAATCACGATTGCTTCAGGAATCTGTAAAAATGGAATTAACTTAAAGGTTGTATGATATAAAACGCCGTAATTGCCATAGTTAATCACTTTCTTGCGATCCACTGCCGAATAGCCCTGTAAATATTCGGTTTTTCCTGCCACGCCAACTACCTTATAACCCCGTTCATCAAGACCAATTACATAGGAGTGATAGTAATCAGCAGTATTAAAAGTTCCACGCAAAATTGTGGGTTTTTTTTCACCCTTTGTTGTTTTGCCCAATAGGGCAAGACCCCTTAACGAAGCTTTGGGATCTGATCTAGCCACTGTCGATACCTGAATTGCATCACTGACAGTTGCATCGATAATAAAGTTCACTAATTGATCTTTGTTAAGGCAAACAGGCTCTGCTAAAAATACAGTTTTCCCAGGTTCTATCTCTATAGTTTTATCTACACTTGAATTAAGCCACTCTTTTACTGCATTTTTACCTGCAGCAATATAATTCATTGAAGGTCCAGATACTGCTGTTTTTTCTATATGTACCGAAACCGAGTGATTATTTTTGTTGGTTAATAAAATAGAAAAATACAGGGGATTTGTCGAGCTATTAACATGGTAATCAAAGACTCTAAATTTACCCTTGTTTTTGAAGGGATAAATAGTATCTTGGTATGATATACCTGGCTTATTGATGTATTCTGGAAAGTCACTAAATAACAACGTTCTAGTACTTTCGGGCTGCTCATCTTCCAATTTGTTGGACAGGGTTTTTAAAAACACGGCAGGATTAGCCTCAAAGTTTATGGTGTTACCTAAATTATGATTGTTATAATTGATTAAACTTGACGGAGTCGAAATACTAGCATAAGCACTGTTAATCAAAGTTAACACCAAAAATAAAGATAAAAAAATTGTTTTCATCTTCTTAAACCTCCATTGTTATAAAGACGAGATTTATATCCTAAAGTAACTTAGTTACCATTTATTCTTTTTCTTTATTCCTTTTCTATAATGCTTTATATTATCCTCTCGCTTCTTTTGACATTTTTCCGGTCGAGAATTCATATCATATAGGATGCTGTAATTTACGTTGCGGGTAAAATTATGAATGCAAAAAAAGTGTCGCTAACTACTAAAAAGTAGTTTTGCGACACTCCCTTACTTGTATTGTAATACATATTCAACTAATTAAGGCTTCAACACCCAGCACCAATACCCTGCATGTGCGCCAACGATCCATACAGCTTCTGCAAAAGCTCAAATTCTCCAGCGTCATAGAAGTGGCAGCGTCCAGCACCGTATTCTTTGGCCACTTCTAGGGAAAATTTAGCTGCAGCGGTAATATCTATCTCATGGCTTGCTCCGGTGGCGCAGCCTGGTACTGTTACTTCACTGGTGATAGCCACTGCCACCAGGGGTGAGCTTGTCACTACCGAAGGCTGAAAAATACTGTTAATGTGGTGCAAACCGTTGCCATAGGGGGTTATATCCTGCAGAGCCACTGGGAATGTTACCGGTAGGTGGCCGGTGGTGATCTGTAGGGTAGTTAGTAAATCTTCACTGACCCTAAGGATATACCCGTCTTTGATGGTGGGAGAGATGGCAATACCCCGGTGATTGATCACTCGGTTACCCTTGGTGGTGTCAAGGGATAAAATAGCATCCATGTCTGGGTCCACTTCAAAGCGATTCATGGTTTCCATATCTACCGGGGAACCCATAAAGGGTACAGGATCGTGGGGCTGAGTTGGAGCATGGGGACAAATATGGGTGGCGATGATCACATCCCCAGGCAGTTTATCACCCTTTACATCCATTTCTACAAGCTTTAGGGCCACGGCCAGGGCCGCAATGGCCCCATCGGCATCTGATACCAGGCCAATGCGCTCGGGCCTAGCACCTATGCCCCCTAAACGGCCGATAATTCCCAGAGTCGGTGCCGTACCCCCCACTGTCTTGCCACAGGTACCGGGTACATCAATTCTGATGAAATCAGTACTACCAGCCTGTCCCTGTACTTGCTTTACAGTAACCCTTTTTGCCCCCCGGCTTTGCAATAAATCTGCCACTAGTTGTCCCGTCACTATGGCACTATCCAGTAATTCATAAATTTCTAGTACCTGTTTTAACATATTGGTCTCCACCTTAATAAATTAGCGTAATTAATCCATAACTGGCAGGTTTTCGATCCTTTAAATAGGGTGTTTCTCGGCGACCTTGGATCAATTGATCCAAGTCCACCGTAGCTACCAGGATATCTTCCTCAAAGCGGGAAGCTTCTGCTAGGGTTTTCCCCCTAGTGTTGACAATCTTGCTCTTGCCATGCATAACCACATCTTCTTCCCGGCCAACCCTGTTCACCGCAGCTACAAAGAGCCTGTTTTCCAACGCCCGGGCAGCTATGTTAATATCCCATATATCTTCATCCTCTTGCCGCCAGGCCGAAGGGGCAAAAATTACCTCTGCACCCTTGAGCGTCAGTATCCTTGCCACCTCTGGAAAGCCAATATCATAGCAAATCATAATTCCTACTTTGCCAAACTCGGTTTCAAAAACAGGGTAATGGTTACCGTCGGTAAAATAATAACGCTCCGTGGCGTAGGCATGTACCTTGCGGAACACCCCCTGTACATGGCCACCTTTATCAATAAAGACAGCGGCATTATGGATCAGGCCAGTGCAGGCACCCTTTTCGTTCATGGGCAAAATAATATAAATGCCCAATTCCTTAGCTAACTGGCAAAAGATATCAGTGGTGGGTCCTGGTACTGGTTCGGTTAATTGCCATAATTTATCATGCAGCAGGTCTGGTCGGTAGCCAGTGGTACAAAGCTCCGGCAGGCAAACTATTTGTGCTCCCCTAGCCGCAGCTTGCCTTATCCTTTCACTGGCTCTGGCCACATTGGCCGGAACATCCCCTAATACACAATCCATCTGAATTAAACCAATGGTTAAATTTCTACTCATGACGTAAACCCCTATACAACAAGATTTCCCGCAGCCTTCACTCTGATTTTAGTAGCATTGCCAGGCAGATAAGCCAGTGGCACATCTTCAATTTCAACTATATCTATGCTGTCCGGGTCAGCTCCAGCCTTAATTGCTTCTTCAATGGCCATTTGTTTTGCACTTTGGATGGCCCCTTCCCGCCCCAGTTCATCAAGGGAGAAAACCCTTTCCACTTGTCCGCTGACTTGGGCTATGGCGGAACCTATGGCATTGGCCACATCATAATGATCCGGACGCACTACTTCCGAAGCGCCAGCCAATTGATCGGGCAGAATAATACTACCACCGCCCACCAGGATAACAGGAATTGGCTCCGAACTGGTTTTCATACGGTCGATGACATCTTCGGTCATTGACACTATTTGACGGTAAGCTTCGTCCAAGGTTTCTTTAGGAAGGTCTTTAACCTTAGATGTATCCCCCATGGCAGCCAAACCTAAGGCCGTTACCACATCGGAGGTGGTCAAGGTTTTACCGCCAAAGATCAAAGCTTCCTTAGTGATGCGATAACCCACACTGTCTGGGCCAACGGTGATACCTCTTTCATTACGAACAATAGTGCCGCCGCCCAGACCAATGGATATGAGATCTGGCATGCGGAAATTAGTACGCACACCACCGATTTCCACTGCGATGGAGGATTCTCGAGGAAATCCATTGACTAATACACCCACGTCTGTGGTGGTTCCGCCCACATCTACTACTAGAGCATTCTTCTCCTTGGCCAAATAGGAGGCACCTCGTATGCTATTGGTTGGCCCGCAGGCAATGGTTAGGATGGGGTAACGTGTGGCATAGTCCACAGCCATTAGTGTTCCATCATTTTGGCCAAAGTAAACTCTAGCATCAATGCCCTCTCGCTGCAGAGCGGCCATGAAACCTTCCGCTGTGGTCCGGGCAACATCAACTAAAGAAGCATTTAACACCGTAGCATTTTCCCGTTCTAAGAGACCGACACTACCTATTTCATGGGAGAGTGATACTGGTATATCACCTAATTCTTCTCTCATAATTTCCGCTGCCCTCAGTTCGTGGGCATTGGTGACCGGAGAAAAAACGCCAATGATGGCTATTGAATCAGCTTTGCCCTTGATTTCCCTAGCGATTTCCCGTAACCTTTTTTCATCCAAGGCAGCGATCTCTCTGCCGTCAAATTCGTGTCCACCCTTAACCAAGTATTGTAAATTTCCAATGGCCTGTCTCAGGTCACTGGCCCAACCAGTTAACGGCTTGATGGCACCAGTGGCAGGTAAACCAAGACGGATTACAGCCACTTTGTTTAACCTTTTGCGTTCCACCACAGCATTGGTGCAATGGGTGGTGCCTAGCATAGCATATTTAATCTTACTGGACTCCACCGCTCCTTGCTGCAATACCATGGACATGGCCTGATAGATACCAGTGGAAACATCTGGCGTGGTGGGTGTTTTGGTTTTGGCCACAGGAGTTAAGTTTTCATCCAATATTACAGCATCTGTATTGGTGCCGCCAACGTCAATACCTATTCTATAACTCATTAATCTTGCCCCCCTTGCTGTTGCGAACCCTTTCCTCTAGAGGGATATAATCGATGTCATAGCCAAAATAGTGGGGTCCTACAGTGGCAATACCCTTTGCCGTGCGCCAGTGGGGGTGACAGGGAATACCGATAACCACTGCCCTGGCTCCATATCTCAAGCCTTCAGTAGTTATGGGACGTCCAGTCTCGGCATCAAGGACGGCAATTAAATCCGGTGTGGTAACCAATACTTCATTTTCTGTTCTGGCAATCAGGTGTTCATTTTGGAAATTAAGGGTCAGTACTTGTCCTTTATAAGTATCAATACCTTCCAATTTGCTTTCACCCCGGGCAAAACCACCCACTGTTCTACGGGCTACGTCCACAACCTTGCCTCGGAATAGCTCAAAACCACTGGTTACCCCTAAAACTGTTTTGATGGGATCCACACGATTCACCTTTGCCTCTCGGATAGCCCGACCAATCTTCTCGGTTAAGGTAATAATACCGTGAATACCGCTCAGTTTCAGTTGTGAGCCTTGCATGGGGTAAATGGCTAGCATCACCGCTCCACCCATTTCCACTGTGGCATTTCTGGCCAAGCGTTCGGTCCAGACATTATCAACGGTATTTAACATTAGACTATTGCCCTTCTCATCGCAAAGAACCATCGGAGTAGCAGATATATTATTTAAGTGAAAAGTCACCATTTGTAATTCTGGAAAGGCTCTGCCCATACCATCTGTGTCCACCACTGGAATGCCCATCCGGGCTGCTAAGGCCAGTGGGATCATGGAGTTAACACCACCTGCCTCAATGGGAAGGGTAGCATAGATCTTAGAACCTAGATAGCTTTCCAGGGAGTTGAAGGCACTAATGACCTCTTCGCCGCTGGGCACCTTTTCCACCAATACGGTGGGTGCACCCATCATGGCTGTTGGTACAATCAAAGCATCGTCGGGAACCTCATCAGGTTCTAAAAGTTTAATGGGGCCAAATTCTTCTACAGCCTGGATGGCCATAAGTTTACCCACATAAGGGTCACCGCCACCCCCGGTACCCAATAACGCTGCACCCAGGGCTATATCTTCAATGGCCTGAACATCTAAGATGCGCATTTGTTTTCTCTCCTTATAGTGATAAATTAAACTGTCTCGTGGGTTTTGGCGAATTCAACTTGGCTTTGTTTTGATACCAGTGCATAAACTTTCATGCCTAGATAATAGCTCAGCCCACCAACTATCAGAGAGTTAATGGCGGGAATACCAGTATCGGTAACAAAATAACCTACGAGAAAACCAACTAACCAAGCAGCCATCGTTACAGGATTCCAAATTTCACAGGACTCGGGTAAAGCCCCTCGCTCCCTACTCTCATCGAGAATCCTCCGGTCTCGTTTTAAAATGTAATAGTCTACAAACATAATGCCAGCCACCGGAGGTACAGCTACCCCCAGGAATACTAAGAAATTAACAAAATAATTGATAATCCCAAGCATTGAAAGAACAGTACCAATAATTCCAATGGCCCAAGTAGCGGTAACCCGGTTTACCTTCCACTGGAAAAGGGCATTGAGCATGTTGGTGATACCCAGACTTGAAGAATATAGGTTGATATCATTTAACTTAATAGTTGAGAAAATAACAATTGCCGCTCCAATCCAGCCTGCTAGGGATAGCATAATCGTTACAATATCACTGGAGCGTACTGCCAAAGCCATTAAAACAGACATCATGTTCATGCCCAATTCTCCCACAAAGGTACCAATAAGAGTCATCCAGAATACGTCTTTTTCCGATCTCATAAAACGGCTCAGGTCAGGGGTAATAATAGCACCAATCATAAAGCCCCCTGCCACCATGGTAGTGGCCACAGCAAAACTTAGGGGTTCTCCAGCAGGCTTAGCCTGAATTAACTGTCCCACATCATGACCAGACAACACTTGATACATAGCAAAGCCCACAGCTAAAATAAATAAGGGCACTGAAATATTGGCCGTAAGACTTAACAACCGGAAACCGAAAACAACAATAATTGTTACAGCCAACCCAGTAATCATAGCCCAAATTTGGACATTAAAAAGACCAGTAGCTTCTAATAATCCTTCAGCAAAAACAGTGTTTTGTACACCAAACCAACCCATCAGGGCAATGGCAATAACCCCGCCAATAATAGAGGAACCCATTTTACCAAAACCAGCCCAGCGGGATAGTAAACTAGTTGACAAGCCTTCTCTGGCCGCTGCAGCACCTAGGGCATAACTAACTACCTGTAACAGAACACTACCCAGCATAGTTGCCCAAAAAGCACCCCAAAAGGTCATACCATAGCCCAGTGCCGCCCCTAACATCAGCTGGGAAACACAGGCCAAGGAACCAATGCGGATTACCAGTACCTCCCACATTGGTCGCCTAGCTTCCAGCGGTACCCTAGATAAAGAATAATCGTCGCCGCCGTGTACATTTGCCATAAATACTCCTCCTCAAAAAGATAAAATTATTTCTCGGGTAGACACCGCACGCAAATATTTATGCAAATACGATGCCATAGTTTTGGGATCATAGGAGGTTATCACAAAACCAGATAAAAAAACAGCTACCAAGTAACCGGTACTGATTACCGCCTTCTGCCTTCAGCTTTATATGCTTTGCTCAGGGGACTACCGAGGACTTAGCGTTGTCATTCCTTAAGCAAATGGCAAAATGCAATTCTCATTTTAAATCATATTTCTCAACTATATTTGTTTATTTTTTTAATTGTTCAGTTGTTTTCTCAATATTTCTCGTTATTTATCATTAATTTTCATATTGTAACATAATCCCTACTGGGTTTATAGTATAGTTATCAAACATTTGGAGGAAAACCTATGCTTTTCAGTGGGGCAATAACCGCCGCTGTTACTAGTCTGAAAAATCTACTGCCCTGCCATATTACCCTTTGGTACAGGCAGAAAATAATCTATACAAACTTAACTACCCCTTACACCCTGTACAAGGAATGGCCTATCATTGGCGAGTCCCAGCAACAAAACAGTGCTGTGGTGATCAATTCACCTCGGCAACACTACATCTGTCTGAAATGCCCAGTGGTTAATACCTGTTCTATAGCCTTAGAGTTGTTTTTCCCCTTTACGGAAAATAGTCAGGAGCCAGGGAACGGAGTATGTCTGCAATTTTCTGCCGATGCATTGGAGTGCATGCAAACTATGGGCCTAAGCCCCTGGTTACGCCACCTAAAATACTATACAGCATATATCGAGTTTCTGCTTAAGCAGGATGCCCAGATAAAAAAAGAGTTACTGCAAATAAAATGGACCCTATGGAATGAACACTTGAAAAAAAGTGTTTTACCCATAGGGTTCTTTTTTTGTACAATCATAGCAACAGGAGGAAGGATAAAGTGAGCAAAATTATATTTTCATCCGATGACATCAAAAAACTGGAGATAAACCCCTATGTTGCTAAGGTTTCTGAACGTTCCATCACATACACCAATGATTTTAAGCGTTTGTTCATTGACCAATACTTGAAGGGTAAGTTGCCTCGAGCTATATTTACGGATGCTGGATTCGATATTGATATTATTGGAGTAAAACGATATGAGCAGGCTGCTTACAGATGGATTAGGTCCTATAATGAAGATGGAATCTTAGGACTAAGAGATACTCGTACAGAAAATTCCGGTCGTCCACGGATTAATGAACTTTCACAAGAAGAAATTATTACCCGCCAGGAGGCAAAGATAAAGTTACTCGAGGAGCAAATAGAACTGCTAAAAAAGTTAGACAAAATCGAAAGGAGGATGGTAAACACAGGAAAAAGTCTCGCAACAAGTGATATATTTCAGTTAATTAACGACACCATTTCAAAATATAAAATGAAGGGTATGGTATCGTATTTCTGTGATATGTTGGGGGTTTCACGGTCTGGGTATTACAATTACTTGTCGTCTGAAGAAACTCGACAGTTACAGGAAGAAAAAGACCTCCATGCAAGGGATATGATTCTTAACGCCTATTACAAGCATGGATACAAGAAAGGCTCACGTTCAATAAAAATGGTATTAGAACAGGAATTCGAATTGGTGTTTAATAGAAAACGGATACAAAGAATCATGCGTAAATATGATATTAAATGTCCAATCAGGAAGGCTAATCCTTACCGACGGATGGCAAAAGCCACAAAAGAACATAGGGTAGTTCCCAATCTTTTAAATAGACAATTCAAACAGCGTATTCCTGGAAAGGTACTTCTAACTGATATTACATATCTTCCATTTGGTGTATCTAAAATGGCCTATTTATCAACAATTAAAGATGCTTCTACAAATGAAATTCTTTCTTATCATGTATCTGAGCGCATCACCTTAGATATTGCCACAAAAACCATTGAAAACTTGATAAATCATAACAGTGAACTACTGCATTCTGAAGCATTTGTTCATTCCGATCAAGGATGCCATTATACCAGTCCAACGTTCCAGAGGCTTCTCAAGAAATATGGTTTAGGCCAATCTATGTCTAGGCGTGGCAACTGTTGGGACAACGCTCCACAAGAATCCTTCTTTGGTCACATGAAGGATGAAATTGATTATCGAACCTGTAATACGTTTCAAGAAGTAGAAAAACTAATTGACCACTATATCAATTACTATAACAACCATAGATATCAATGGGGATTAAAAAAGCTGGCCCCTGTACAATACAGGAACCAGCTTTTAGCAGCCTAATTCTCTTTTTTAAACTGTCCTTGACATAGGGTCCACTTTAAAACACAACAGATCAATTACCTTTTAACATTGATTCCAGAAGGTGTTTTATTGGTGGATGAGCAAAGGGAAATCAGTACAATGAACGAGCAGGCAGAAAAATTCAATCTGCCCCATTATCTGCATAACAAAAAAAACCTAAAGATCTTTAATACACCTGGAAACACAATAAAATTAGCTGAATCCCCCGTTCAGGTTCAAGTGAAAAATTTTTATCACAATAAAAAATTCATTGGAGCACTGTACCATAGCCAAAATGTCATATCGGCTAACCCTACGCCCCAAAGAGTGCCACCACCGCCGGAGTTACCAAAAATTATTGGAAAATCTCCTGCCTTGCAAAAAATAATTAGTATGGTAAAGCAGGTTGCAAGTTCCGAATCCACTGTTTTACTAAGGGGAGAAAGCGGCACCGGTAAAGAATTGTTTGCCCACTCCATTCATGAATTAAGCTTAAAATCTAATGGTCCCTTTGTAGCCATTAATTGTGCGGCTATTCCAGAGGCTCTTCTGGAAAGTGAATTGTTTGGTTATGAAGAGGGGTCCTTCACCGGTGCCAAAAAAGGAGGAAAACCAGGTATTATCGAGCTGGCCAATAATGGAACTCTTTTTCTAGATGAGATTGGTGATATGCCCTTAACCCTTCAGGCAAAACTCCTTAGGGTAATCCAAGAAAAGAGCATTGAACGCGTGGGTGGATCCCATCCAATTTCCATAAATGTGCGCCTGGTGGCTGCCACTCACCGTAATCTAGAGGAAATGATTGAAATAGGTACCTTTCGGGGGGATCTATTTTTTCGATTAAATGTAATACCCATTTTTATTCCTCCCCTAAGACAGCGTCCGGAAGACATCGAGTTGTTGCTCCACTATTACCTGAGAAAATATTGCCTGATGTTAAGAAAGCCCTTTAAGATCTTATCTTACGCCGCCCTGCTGCAGTTGCTAAGATATAATTGGCCAGGAAATATCAGGGAATTAGAAAACATGGTAGAATATTTAGTTAATATTCATAATCAAGATATCATTACCCCTGAGGACTTACCCACTAATATACAACAACTGACGCAAGAGAAAAATCAACAGGTCAGTAACCCTGACCCAGCTCTCTTACCTGGAAAAAACAAAGGACAAAGATCCCGGCAGGAAATTATTGACTCGTTAAATTGTTACGGTTGGCATACTGAAGGAAAAAAAAGAGCCGCCAGTGCCCTAGGCGTTAGTCTAGCGACCCTTTACCGTCGTATCAAAAAATATAAGATTAAGGAGTAAGCAAAGATGCTGGAAAATTTTGTGGCCCAGGACATCCTTCCCTTAACCCTGGGCAGTATCGTTTTGGGTTCCGGTGGCGGCGGCAATGCATTCACTTTGACAACCCCACTGGAGAGCTATTTAAGAAAACATTCATTAAGTGTTAAGGTCATCCCTTATCACCAATTACCGGATAACTATACAGTTGCTTCGGTAGTACTGCTGGGTTCACCAGAACTGATGGAAGAAAATCTACCGGATGGCAGTGAAGGAGAGCGTGCCATAGCCCTTGTGGAAAAAGCCATTAACCGTAAGATAGATGCCCTCTTTGCACTGGAAGGTGCTGGCATAAACATCCTCTACGCCCTAATGGTAGCAGCAAAAACTGGTATTCCACTAATAGATGGTGATGGCACGGGAAGAGCTTTCCCGGAATTGCATATGACCACCTTCCACATCTATGGCCAACCGGGAACCCCCTCTGCCCTTACCAATTCAGAGGGTAAAGAGGACTTATTCTTCCATAAAGATAACTTTCTGTTTGATCTTAATATTAGGAAAGCTTTGGTTGAGTATGGGGGAGTGGGATACTTTGCAGGACTGGCCATGGATGGCAGGGAGATGAAAGAGGCCTTGGTACCTGGTACTCTTTCCTTTGCCCTGGAAATGGGTCTCGCTTTAAAAAATGGCACCTATGAAGATACTTTTCTGGCTTTAAGTCATGTGACAAAAAACTCCATTTATGGCCGAGCCATCGAGCTTTTTCTTGGCTCAGTGGTGGAACTAGGTAATATTGCAACCCTAAAATTAAAATCCATAGTTCTGAAAGGAATTAAACAATATCAGGATGATAGCTTTCAGATATTAGTACAAAATGAAAATGTTTTTGCCTATCGTAACGATAAGGTGGTAGCCATGGTGCCAGATATTATTTCTATTCTGGAATACCCTGCGGGTAAGCCCATTAATAACAATGAAATATACAATGGCATGCAGATTGCAGTGATTGGCATTCCTTGCCCCAATCAATTACGTACCAGTAGAGCCTTGAACATAGTTGGTCCCTCTACCTTTAGTTATAAGTCTAATTATGAGCCTTTGGAACAGCTTCATCCAGATTACTATTTTGGGAATAATGGAGTATAAACGATGAGTTATACCATAAGCATACATCTAGAAGAAAAAAGTATTTCCTGCCTCTTAGCCATTGAGGGTATGATTACAGCAACCAGTCAATTGGACTATGGCCAGGATTTATCTGAAACCTTTGACAGTGTTTTCAATAAGTTGCTAAAAATGACCTTCGTTGATCCGGCAGAAGTCAAAACCATTTTAATTACCTGTGATTTTCTAAACCTTTTTGAGACCGGCCATATTAGCCAGGGTAAAATTGGTTATATCCGTTACCTGCCTAAGATTACCAGAGATAATCACCCCTTTGAAAACTCTCCCTTACGGGAACATGTCCTACTGGGAACTGTGGACAGTTTTGAGGGCCTAGAAGCTACCCTGAAAATTATGGGCCTCCAAAAACTAAGTGCTTTGGCCATTAATCCCTCCTACTTTTCTTGGCATCACTTGACCGAGGAGGTTCTCTCTCCCCTGGTTGATAGGCATCTTGGGCGACTCCCCCTACTTTTAGGTTCTGCCTTAAATAAAATTGGTTATACAGAGCGAGAAAATCTATTATTAATAAATACACTACTTGTTCCAGGTGTGCACCAATTTTATAGCAAGTTACACCAAACTATGGAACGAGTGGGTATTGAAGCGAAAATCCTTACCCTACGTAGTAACGGCATGCTGATGACCGAATCAAAGGCACACCAATTCCCTATTTTTACAGTTAAGGCACCATTGGCAGCATGTTTTCTGATGGATGCCTCTCGTTTTTCTGGACATGCCATTAAAGTTATCCAACAAGATCAACAACTTATTTTTGGGCTGACAGAGCAGGGTTTACCCCACTCACCCAGTGCCCCAATCCATTACTGTCAGATATCCTTCAATATACCACATCCCTTTACCAGAAGGGTATTATTGACCAGTCGCTCCGATTCTGATACCTTGGCCGAAGCCATTAAAGAAATATTAAATTCATTATATATGGCTGATGAATCTATACCCGTTGTAATCGATCTACCCCATAATGAAATCAATTCTATATTGTTTCGCATCTGCCAGCGTCTTTATTTGCCAATATTCAATACCAACACCCCCACTAAGGCAGCTGTTTTAATAGCACCTGTCTGTATCGAACATGAATACTGCCTTTCAGACTACACCGATGCAAATCGCCCAAAAATACAGGCGGCACTGTGGGATAATCTAAATCAAGAACTTATATCTGAAAATTTGACTTCTACAGGGGAGTGGTCAAAATTTTGTGACGAACGCTTTATTCGTTACCTACCCCAACAAACAGCCCTAGTCCGACTTGGTTTATACGGTCCCTACAAATAAAAAAATGGCTGACACGCGATATGGTGTTAGCCACTTTTTTCCAAAAGGTTTGTTTTAAATTTTAATAAAAAGGTAGTACCATTAGGACTAGTTTCAATGTCAATGGTTGCGTGATGCTGAGCCGCTATGCCATAACAAACAGCCATACCCAAACCAGTCCCCCGCTCCTTGGTTGTGAAGAAGGGTGTCCCTAGTTTATCAAGAACTTCTGGAGACATACCAGTGCCTTGGTCTAAAACTGAAAGAATTACTTCATCCCCAGAAGAAAAGGTACTAATAGTAAGACAGCCACCATGGGGCATTGCCTCCAAACCATTGCGGGTCAAGTTAAGAATGATCTGGCGGATTTGTGCAGGATTTAAAAGTATTTGTGGAATTTGTCCCAGCTTAATCTCGATACTTTTATTTGTCCCTATGGTTTCCGCCCGAAGGAGGGGCGCTATATTCTCAATAATAGGGTTTAAATCATGCCAATTCAATTGACTGGTATGATTCCTGCCAATGGAAAGAAATTCAGAAATAATGTCATTAGTCCTATCAATTTCTTCAATCATCGTCTCAAAATATTCTCGATATTTGGCACATTCCTTATCTGCCAGCATTTTTAAAAAACCACGCACTATGGTCAGAGGGTTCCTAATTTCATGACTTATTCCAGCCGCCATTTGACCTATCAAATTTAACTGGTCCAAACGAACCATTTCTTTTTCTAACTTTTTTCTGTGTCGACGACCTTCCGCCTCACGAATCTCCCTTTCGATGGCAGGAAACAGTCGAGCTAGATTACCCTTAACAATATAGTCATGGGCTCCGGCCTTCATGGCCTCAACCGCTGTACTTTCTGTAATATTCCCCGATAATACAATAAAAGGAATGTCCATATCCTTTTCTTTAACTAACTTAAGTGCTTCCATGCCTCCAAAACCAGGCATAACATAATCTGCAATAACGATATCCCATTTAGATTCTTCCAAGGCGGTAAGCATCTCTTGGCGGGTAGCAACCTGTTGATAAAATAGATTATAATCGTTCTTGCGTAATTCCCTTAAAAGTAATAGGGTATCATCCTCTGAGTCTTCTACAATTAATACCCGAAGATCCTTTGCCATTAATAAACCTCCCTAGGAAATATAGCTTCCGCTATCCCCTACCCCCTTGGTATGTTATTGCTTAGGCAATTGATTTAGTACCATCCAATACAAGCCTAATTGTTTTACAGCCTCAGTAAATTCTGTAAAATCAACTGGTTTTCGAATATAACTATTTGCTCCCAACTGATAACTTTCAAGGAGATCCCTTTCCTCAATGGAAGATGTTAATACAACCACTGGAATAAGTTTTGTCCGTTCATCATTTCTAATTATTTTTAACAATTCTAAACCGTTCACTTTAGGTAGCTTTAGATCTAGCAGCATTACCTCCGGCATGATACTGGTATCTCGACCCTCATAAATACCTGAACCAAACAGGTAATCCAAAGCCTCTACACCATCTCGAGCTACTACCACATCATTGGCTATATTGTGCTTTTTCAATGCCTTGAGAGTTAACAATTCATCATCAGGATTATCTTCTACCAACAAAATCACTTTATTTTTCATAGTAAAACTCCATCTCAAATTAGTTATTTGCACAATGTAAAAGTCGCCAAAGCAGAAAGTTAAAAGACTTCAAACCTTAAACGGCACCAGTAAAGAATGAAAAAGTATGAATCATCTAGGTAACGGGTGAACAGAGGTCAGCCCCTACAGGCCCAAGGCCCACAGCTTCATGCCAATGGACGTTATTTTTCAAGGTAGCTAAAAGCTAAAGGCTAAAGGCTAAGGACTAATTTCAGGCCAACGTCTTACCCCGGGTTTCTTGGCCCAAAAATAAGACCGCTAGGGCTGTAATAGCAAATACTGCGGTTAGCATAAAAAAGACCACTGCATAGCCATTTTCTTTTCCTTGGGTCTGATAAACTACTCCCACTAAATAGGGAGCTGCTATAGCACCTAAACGACCCACGGCAGCAGCCCAACCTACACCAGTACCCCTAGACCGTGTGGGGTAATTTTCCGGCGTATATGCATAAACTGCTCCCCAAGAACCTAGGCTAAAGAAATAAAGTAGACTTCCCATAATCATGATCTCCGAAACTGTATTACTTTGTCCAAAGAAATATGCTGATACCGCCGTACCCGTCAAATAAATGATCAGCACAGCCTTACGGCCAATTACTTCAATTAAATAGGCAGCTGTAAAGTAACCCGGAACTTGAGCAAGGGTCATGATTAGAACAAATTGCAAACTTTTAATGACCATAAAACCTTTGCCCACTAACAAAGTTGGAATCCACATAACAAACCCATAATAGCCGAAGTTGATACCCAGCCAAAGTATCCAAAGGGTTAAAGTACGTCGCCAAAGGGGACTTGACCAAAGTTCAGCAAATGAAACACACTTCTCCTTAGAAAGGTTCCAATCCTTACTGGCATGGTCTAGCTTAATACCAGCTTGCTGTTCCATTTGAGAAACAATTGCATCGGCCTCTTGGTAGCGGCCCTTTTGTACTAAAAACCTCGGTGATTCTGGAATGCTTTGTCTTAAAAAAACCGCAGCCAGTGCGGGAACTGCACCAATGTAAAAGGCAACTCGCCAACCGTATTCAGGAATAAGCAAATAGGCTATCAAAGCAGCAGCAATCCAGCCCCAAGCCCAAAAGCTTTCCAATAATACAACAAAGCGCCCCCGAACCCCCAGAGGGGAAATCTCACTAACCAGCGTTGATGCCACAGGTAATTCACCACCTAATCCAAGGCCAACAAAGAATCGAGCCAGTAACATAGTGGTAAGACCTACTGCCATTCCGGCAAAACCTGTGGCCACTCCGAATAAGGCCAAGGTAAATAAGATAATTTTTTTGCGTCCATATTTGTCTGCTAGACTACCACTCAGGGCAGCACCCAATGCCATACCCACCATACCTACACTGCCAATTAAACCCAATTCAGAGGGCGATAGTCCCCATTCCTTTTGCAAAGACGGCATTACAAAAGAGACTAGCCCAACATCCATTGAATCAAATAACCAACCAATACCTGTGGCCAGCAGTATTGACCAGTGCATAGGAACCACTGGCAACCTGTCCAACCTTTTTGCAATATCCATAGCTACTTACCTTTCCTTTCTACAATAAAAATATTCCGAACATTGTTTATTGACAAATTAGTCTATATTTAAATTAATTGTAGCACTAAGGGACTTTGGGTTCCATAATATTTACCAATTTATATTGTATCCAAAAAACAATAATTAAGTAATCATAACAGCTATTCGACTATTGTTAGATTATCAAAACTACTATCTAACTAATATATAAAGCCGGCGATAAATAAAAAAGGTTCGGAACAATGCCGAACCTTTTAGCATGGGACTATATTCCAATGCCGCTGTTTTTACCGATGACCCTACTAGCTTACGAGAAGACACCATCTGTCAATGTCATGACAGGTGGTGTCCAGGCTAGGTTTGAAATTTGTCAAATTTACTATACCACCTCAAGCATACTTCTCGCTGTAAACTGAATATTATATAACTCGGCATAAAAGCCTCCCTGGGCTAGCAATTCCTCATGTTTACCCTTCTCGATGACTTTACCATTATTCATGACTAGGATTAAATCTGCATCTCGAATGGTAGACAGTCTGTGGGCAATAACAAAGTTTGTCCTTCCTTTCATTAGTTCTTTCATAGCCCTTTGAATAGATACCTCGGTTCTTGTATCTACATTACTGGTAGCTTCATCTAGAATAAGAATAGGAGGATTGGCCAGAAGTGCACGGGCAATGGTCAAAAGTTGTTTCTGTCCTTGGGAGATATTCGAAGCTTCTTCATTTAATACAGTATCATAACCATCAGGCAGGGTTCTGATAAAGTGGTCGGCATGCGCTGCCTTAGCAGCCCATATAACCTCTTCCTCAGTGGCCCCCTGACGGCCATAGGAAATATTATCTTTGATAGTACCGTTAAAAAGCCATGTATCCTGAAGCACCATACCAAACAGACTACGCAGGTTGCTGTGCTTAAGATCGTGAATATTTACACCATCAATGGTAATTTTGCCGCCGCCAATTTCATAGAAACGCATAAGCAAATTAATTAATGTGGTTTTACCAGCACCGGTTGGTCCCACAATGGCAATGGTTTGCCCTGGCTTGACCTCAATATTCATATCCTCAATCAAGGTAACTTCTTCTTTATAACCAAACTTAACATGTTCAAATTTCACTTCCCCTTTAGGTGATGCTAGGATCTTGGCCTGAATAAATTCCGGCGTTTCTTCCTGTTCATCCAAAAGTTCAAACACCCGCTCAGCGGAAGCAATGGTAGATTGAATAATATTACTAATATTAGCCACCTGGGTTATGGGGTGAGAAAACTGCCTGCAATATTGCATAAATGCTTGGATATCACCAATTTCGATGGACCTTTTCGTTACCATTACACCACCCACGACACAAACCAGCACATAGCCAATATTGTTTATAAAGGTCATCATGGGCATAATAATACCAGAAACAAACTGCGCCTTCCAACCAGAATGATATAACTTCTCATTAATCTCATTAAACTTATAGATAGATTTTTCCTCATATCCAAAGGCCTTGACGACCTTATGACCAGTAAACATTTCTTCTACATGACCGTTCAGCTCCCCTAGGGCCCTTTGTTGACCCATAAAAAAGGATTGTGATTGCCGGGCTATCAACATGGTTACGACAAAACTAAGGGGTATCGTAAGCACCAGGATTAAGGTCATTAATGGACTGATGGTCAGCATCATTACTGTTACACCGACCAGCGTAACGATGGAGGTTGTCAGTTGTGTAAGACTCTGTTGTAAAGTAGTACTAATATTATCGATATCATTAACTGCCCGACTTAGGATTTCTCCATTGGAATGAGAGTCAAAAAATTTAAGAGGCAGGCGGGAAAGTTTTTCATATACTGCTTGACGCAGATCATACACTGCCCTTTGTGCTACGCCAGCCATAATATATTGTTGGACATAGCTAAATAGGGCACTGAAAATATATAGGGCACCTAAAATTAGTACAATTTGGAAAATATAATCTAAATCAATTCTAGCACCTGCCATACCCTTAATTTTCATCATTATTCCTTCAAACAGCTTGGTGGTGGCTTTACCAAGAATTTTCGGGCTTACAATACTAAAAACAGTACTCAATATAGCAGTTATAAATACATATAAAAGCTGTAACTTATGAGGTTTTAAAAAGCCTATTAGCCTTTTCAGCGTACCCCTAAAGTCCTTTGCCCTTTGGATGGGCATTGCCATTGACGGGCCACCGTGACCAAACCTCTGTCTACCGCCTGGCTTTTGTTTCAGATCCTTTTCACTCATGCTACTTCCTCCTCCGAAAGCTGCGAGGCTACAATTTCTTGGTAGACCTGACAATTTTGCATCAGTTCTCGATGTTTTCCAATGCCAGCAATCTGTCCCTCGTCTAAGACAATAATTTGGTCTGCATCCATTATCGAACTGACTCTTTGGGCAACCACCAACATCGTAGTATTAGTAGTCACTTGTTTGAGGTCAGACCGGAGTTTAGCTTCCGTTTTAAAATCAAGGGCTGAGAAGCTATCGTCAAAAATATAAATTTTGGGTCTTCGCACCAGAGCCCGGGCAATAGAAAGGCGCTGCTTCTGACCACCTGAAAGATTTGACCCTCCCTGGGCAATTAAGGAATCAAAACCATCTTTTAGGCCCAAGATAAACTCACTGGCTTGAGCAATATTAGCTGCCTGACGAACTTCTTCAGCAGAAGCGTCTTCCTTACCATAGCGAATATTTTCTGCAATGGTGCCAGTAAAGAGGACCGTCCTTTGTGGCACAAAACCAATTTGGGCACGCAGTGTCTCTTGTGGCATCTGGCGCACATCCACCCCATCTACTTGGATGCTCCCACCATCGACATCAAAAAACCGAGGGATCAGGCTGATGAGTGTTGATTTTCCAGATCCTGTTCCACCAATAATGGCCGTTACCTCACCAGGTCTAGCACAGAAGGAAATATTAGAAAGAGCTGGCATTTCTGCTCCGGGGTAACTAAAAGAAACTTTTTCAAACTCAATAAAGCCTCTCTGGGAGTTACCTTGTACCACATGCTCTGGTTCTTTAATTTGGTGCTCCATGTCTAATACCTCATTAATCCTTGTGGCAGAAACCGAAGCCCGGGGAATCATAACAAACATCATGGAAAGCATCATCAAAGAAAAAAGTATTTGCATAGCATATTGGATAAAAGCCATAAGATCTCCAACCTGCAAATTGCCTTGATCAATTCGTATACTACCGAACCAGATAATTGCTATGGTTGAAAAATTTAGCAATAACATCATCATCGGCATCATGGCAGCCATGATTTTGTTTACTTTAATTGTAGTACCGGTAAGGTCGTAATTTGCTTTCTGAAAACGATCTTGCTCGAAATCCATGCGGTTAAAGGATCGGATAACTCGAATGCCAGTAAGTCCTTCGCGTAAAACTAGGTTTAATCTATCTAGTTTAACCTGTATGGCTTTGAAAAGAGGCATCCCCTTGCTGGTAATGGTAAAAATAGTCAAGGCAAGAACGGGAATAATCCCAACTAAGATCAGAGATAGCTTAGGATCCTTAGATACTGCCATAATAATACCACCGATACACATTAGAGGTGCGCTTATCATCATGCGCAGCATAATTGTTAATACGTGCTGTACTTGAGCAATATCATTGGTAGTTCTAACAATCAGGGAAGCTGTGCCAATCTTATCGAATTCTTGTAGTGAAAAATTTTCCGCGTGACTGAAAACCTTTGTACGCAGATTTCTTCCAAAACCCATTGCAACCTTGGCAGTTAGAAAGCTTGCCCCTATGGAGCACACAGTGCCCATCGCAGTAACCAAAAGCATGAAACCACCAACTCTAATAATATAGGTGGTATCACCATTAACAATACCGATATCAACAATATCCGACATTAAGGTTGGCAGATATAGCTCAGAAAGGGCCTGCAAAAATATTAGAACCAAAACCATTAAAATAGGTAGGCTAAAGGGCTTTAAGAATTTGAGTAACTTGAGCACACAGTCATCTCCATTCATCTGAACTTATCTAGTCCTTAATAGGTGTTATATAACACTTAATTATATTTTTAGATCAAGTTTTTTACAATTTGTCTTTCTTGCCAATTATGCTACTTGTTGTGGGGGCTGTAATTATATGCAAAACAATCTATAGTTGTATTAAAATTTGGCATAATAATAAAAGTCTCTTCCAAGAAAGGATTTGTGGATCATTGGTACTGGTTAATCTGATAATTATGGCTTTCCTCATAACCGCCACAGCATTTTTTGTAGTAGCTGAATTTGCCATTGTTAAAGTACGAGAATCACGGATAGAACAGCTAATTCAAGAAGGAAATAGTCGGGCTAAATCAGTTAAAAAAGTAATTCATAATCTTGATGGCTATCTTTCGGCCTGCCAGTTGGGCATCACCCTTACGGCACTGGGTTTAGGCTGGATTGGTGAACCTGCTGTTGCAGCTGTTATTGAACCAACCATTCATTATCTAGACTTACCTCCCAGTATTACCGAGGGTCTTTCCTTTTTAATTGCTTTTACCACCATTACCTTTCTGCATGTTGTGGTGGGTGAGTTGGCCCCAAAAACTTTGGCCATACAGAGGTCCGAACAAGTCACTCTGGCTTTGGCACCCTCTTTAATCTGGTTTTATAAGGTGATGTACCCGGCCATCTGGGCTTTAAATGGTTCAGCAAGATTCCTGGTTAAACTGGTGGGGCTTGATGTGGTTTCCGAACATCACCAAATCCTTTCCGAAGAGGAGATCAGAATGATTCTAATACAAAGTCACGAAGGGGGAGAAATTACCCAGACTGAACTGCAACTTGCCAGGAATTCTCTCCATTTTGCTGACAGGGTTGCCGCTGAGGTGATGGTGCCCCGCACGGACATGGTTTGTCTTTATACAAACCTTAGCTGGGAGGAAAACCTTAAAATCATCACCGAAGAAAAATACGCCCGCTACCCAGTGTGTGACGGGGATAAAGACCGGATTATTGGTTTTATTAATACCAAAGACTTGTGCTTTAGTGGACTCAAGGACCTAAATCTACTCAGTATGGAGGGATTCTTAAAGCAAGCCCTAAGAAAAGTCATGGTGGTAACAGAACTCACACCCATTGATGAAATTTTAAAGAGAATGCAAAAATACCATCTTCAACTGGCCATAGTGGCCGATGAATTTGGAGGTACAGCGGGACTTTTAACAATTGAAGATATTCTGGAAGAAATTGTTGGTGAAATTCAAGATGAGCATGATGAGGAACGAAATATCATAGAGGATATAGGTAACGGTAAGTATTCTATTGATGCCAGAATACCCATAGCAGACTTTAACCTAGAATTCGATTTAAACCTGGAGGCTAAAGGTGTGTTTACCCTAGGGGGTTGGTTTTTGGAAGAATCTCATAAAAGGCCAGAGCAGGGCCAGAGCATCAGTTATAAAGATATGGAATTTACCATTAGCAAAATGGAAAATAGCACGATACGACGTATTGAGCTATATATTAAATAAGAAAAAACCTCGGGTTTTGCCCGAGGTTTTTTCCGTCCATACTAATTTACTTTGATTAACACCTTCGTGCCATTTTTTGAACCTAAGGCCTCTTCAAAGGCTTCCTTTGATTCTTCTAAGGAATAAATACGCTCGACCAAAATGGATTTAAATTTATCCTTCAGGGGGCTGGCCATGATTTCTGCGGCCTTTTCTAAGTCTTGTTTGGTATACATTTGAGAACCAATGATAAAGGTCTCGCGCTTACACATTTCAAAAATGTTAAGTCCCAAGGATTTCTCAAAGGTTCCCAGAATAATCAAAACTTCCGGAGCAGGATCATAGGTTACCAGAGAATCCAGCACCATTTTGTTACCTGTACATTCAAAGGCCACTGTTCTTTCCCCATGCAGAGGGATTTCCTCAATTTTTCCGTATACCCCAAACCCTAAACCCTCGGCTAATTTTTTACGATGGGGATTAATCTCTAAGAAATATACCTTAAGACCTTTGGTTTCTTTAAGGAAAAGTCCAATTAGAATACCAATGGTACCTGCACCTGTAATCACTGCACTTTTCGCACTATGAGATACACGATCCAATAGCTCCACACAGTGAACCACAACAGCCATTGGTTCCAGAAGTGTACCTTCGATCAGATGACAATTCTCTGGCAATTTAATCAAATTATTCACGGGGATAGCCACCTCGTCCGCAAGACAGCCTGGCAATTGAAAACCCACAACTTTCCGATCTTTACAGAGGTTTGGATAACCCAGTTTACAATACTCACATTCCTGGCAACCCACCAGCGGAACAATGGCAACTTTATCACCCACTTTAAGGCCACTTGTCTTAGACGCCAGTTGCTGAATTACTCCCACAGCCTCATGTCCCGGATTGGCGGGGGGTTTACACTTAGGGTGTTTTCCTTCATAAACATGCAGTTCAGAGCCACAGACACCGCAATAGGCTACTTGAACGATGGCAAATCCTTCTTGTAAATCTGGAGATGCTACCTCATGAATTTCAAATCTATAGGGTTCCACTATTACTGCTTTACGCATGGTAAGAGCCTCCTTTGATGTTTACCCAGCATAGCCACCCAGTACCCGTGGTAGGAAAAGAACAACGTCTGGTAATAAAATGAAAGCAATAACCACTGCAACAAGAACTAGCATAAAGGGTAAAGCACCTTTGGTGGCATCCTCTAAAGACAAGTTGGCTATGGTCATGGCAATAAAAACGTTAGCCCCGAGGGGTGGTGACAGTAAGGCTACTTCATTAGTTAATACCCAGAGAATACCAAAGTAAACTGGATCAATGCCCAATTGGGTGATAACAGGCAGTAGGATAGGTACCAAAATAACGATGGTTGATAAGGTCTCCATGAACATCCCCAAGAAAAACAGTAGCAAGCATATTAGCAGTAAGATAATTTGTGGACTAGAACTAATGGCCAGCATTGCTGATGCTACGGTTTGAGGTACTTCGTAGATAGTTAAAAAGCGGCCAAAGAGTACCGACACACCAACGATAATCATGGACGTACCGGAGGTAATATTGGTTAGTTTAATGCTTTCCCATATATCGTTAAGGCCCAATTTTTTATTAATAAATATACCTACAAAAAGTGCATAAAAACAAGCAATGGCGGAAGCTTCCACTGGTGTAAAGATACCGGCATAGATACCACCCAGAATAATCACTGGGGCCAGTAGGGACCAAATGTTGTTTTTGAAAATTAATAGTATTTCTTTGGTAGTGTAGGTTTTCTGCATACCCTGGTAACCACGTTTCCTAGCAATAAAATAGCATGTTAGCATAAGGACCATACCAACAATGAAGCCCGGCAACATACCTGCCATAAACATGGTACCTACGGAAACGTTGGCCATAACACCATAAATGATCATGGGGTTACTGGGTGGAATAAGGATACCCAGAGTACCACCCGTGGCACAAACGCCTGCACCAAACTTTTTATCATAGCCTGCCCGTACCATAGCAGGCAGCATTAAAGTACCCATTGCTGCCACTGTACCAGGGCCTGAACCAATCATGGCAGCAAAGAACATACACCCTAAAATGGTAACCAGAGCTAAACCACCTTTAATGCGCCCCACAAATATTGAAGCCACATCAATAATTTGGTCTGCCATACCTCCCCGCTCCATAATGGCACCGGCAAAAATAAAAGCGGGAATAGCTAGCAGAGGAAACATATCCCCCACTTTGGCCATGTCTAAGGGTACAATGTCTAAAGGAATGTAACTAAAGAAAAGTACTGCGATGGTGGACATACCTAAAGAGATATAGATAGGTACGCCTAATAATAATGTTGCAAAAAGAATAATCCATATACCCCAGGTTTCAAACATGTCAATCCCCCTAAGCTGAAGGTTCGCCCTTAATGAACCCAAAATCACTAAACATTCTTATGACTAAACGTATATTAACAAAGGTAAAGGCAATGGGAATCATAATATAGACGTATCTCATATCCAAGCTGAGAATCGGAGATATTTGTGGGAACTCTTGCATATCAAGAACAACTTTGGTTCCTAAATATATTACAAAGGAATTAAAGGTAAAGGATATAATATACTGGAGTAGTTCTAAGAATCTTTTGAGTTTAGCTGGTAGGATATTAACCAGTACCGTCACTCTGAAATGGGCCCCTCGCTTAGCCCCTAATGCTGCGGCAAAATAAACCATTGTTAAGAAGGCAAACCGTAATAGTTCCTCAGACCAGGCTAAGCCTTGTCCAAAAATATATCGTGCAATCACCTGAGCCATGAGAAGGGTAATAACAGTACAAAATAAAAAGGAAGCTATAATTTCTTCAATATTGTCGATAACCCACTTCAACGTTTTCATATAATCCGCTCACCTGCCAGTCAAGTTATCTGATAGAACCTCCCATGAAGGTTCTATCAGATATCAATTTAAAATTAAGCCTGGGGCTTTTCTCTGCCCAATACTTCCATCGCTTTGTCTAAAATAGTGGGATCCGGAAGTTGATCATAGAACTTGGGCCAAGTAGACATAGCATTGGTCATCCACTTGTCTTCATCGGCTGGAGCAGGACTAATCTTAAGACCTTTTTCGGTTAACTGTTTCTTCAGATCTTCCTCTTGCTGAGCCATCAACTGACGGTTCTCTTGGGCAACCTCTTGACCAGCCTTCACAATGGCTTCTTGTACATCAGTTGGCAAGCCCTGGAACCACTTATCACTAACAATGATGGTTCCTAACCATAGCTTGTAGTGCAGTTCCGTTACATAATCTTGTACTTCGTACATCTTAGATTGATAAATGCTGGAATAGGGGTTTTCTTGTCCGTCAACAACCTTTTGCTGCACTGCGTTAAAGGTTTCGTCCCAAGCCATAGGCACTGGTTCAACTCCCCAAGACCGGAAAGCTTCCACTACATATTTGTTGTTAGGTATACGAATCTTTAAGCCCTGTAAATCTTCCATGCTGTTAATAGGTCTTTTGCTGTTGGTAATGTGGCGGAAGCCTTGCTCCAACCAAGCAACGGTTCTGGTACCGCTCTCTTTAATTTGTAATTCATTGAGGTCATCGTTTAATGTATCAATTACTTTATAGGCCTCATCTCTGCTTTTAAATAAGTAGGGAAAATCATAAACACCAATTGATGGTGAAAAGGATGTCATATTTCCTGCAGTAATCATAGCCATCTCAATAACACCCTTTTGTACGTCAGGAACATTTTTCTGTTCGCTGCCCAACTGGCCACCGGGGAATAATTTTACTTCTGCTTTACCGTTGGAATACTTTTCAATCTTCTCTTTCATAGACTTAGCTGCTTCATAAGCAGGAACTCCGTCTATGGCAGCATCCGGAAGGCTGTATTTGATAACGATTTTTTCATTAGAAGCGGCTTGGGTTTCTTTGGTCTCCTCTTTAGCCCCACCACAACCAGCTAATAGTAGGGCTGATGTTAAAACGAGAGTTATTAATAATACCAATTTTTTTGCTTTTAACATGTTGTACTCCTCCATTCAGTCATATTATCGAGTTCTGATGTACTGTAAAAAAAGCTGCTACCCTTCCGCCTTCACCTCCCTCTTATGAAGATCCTGGGGCTTAGGGAAATCATGTAAATATTTCATATGCCATTGACCCAGTAACGGTTCTAACCAGGCTTTAAATTCTTCCGTTACGTGCTTGGCTTGTTTATTGTAATAGCTTTCAGGAATTTCTTTTTCTTTGCCACCAACTTGGGCCAAGGGTATAGTTTGGTATTGTAAGGAGCCTTGTATTGGCAGTTTCTCTATACAAACCATATTGCCACCCTGTCTGGCCACAGCGGCCCGTACGGCGGCGCGACCCACCCAGTAGGCCTCCTGTTCATCCAGTTCTGAGCGAATCGGCGAAAAGCACCTTTGGGTGATACCTAAGTCCTGTGCTCTGGCCCTAATTTTTAACTCTCGGGACACTTTATCAGCCAAATAATGGGCTGCACCCCCAAAGACTTGGCTGCCCTTATTTATATTGGCAAAGGGATTATTACCAATGGAATTTCCTTGCTTATCCTTAATCCCTTCACCAACCACCACCACAGCATAGCCCAGGCGGTGCACAACGGCCTGTACATCCTTAATAAATTCATCTTCGTCAAAGGGTACCTCAGGTAAATAAATAAGGTGGGGAGCTTCCTGTTCACTTCTTTGGGCTAGACCACTAGCCGCAGCCAACCAACCAACATTTCTACCCATCACCTCAAGAATTCTTACCTGCTCGAAGTGACGCATTGATCTAAGATCTACCCCATTATCTAAGGTTGCCTGGATCACGTAACGGGCTGCACTGGCAAACCCCGGTGTGTGATCCATTAAAACAATGTCATTATCCACGGTTTTAGGAACACCAATAACCTGTATATCTTTGCCGGCTTTCTTAATTTCTTCTGAAATTAGGTTGGCCGCATACATAGTTCCATTGCCGCCAATTTGTAAGTAATAGCTTGCGTTTAATTGATCAAGCAAAGTGGGAATTTGAGTAAATTGGTTTTTCGTCAGGGGCAAACGGCTGGAGCCTAAATAGGCACCGGGTGTATTTCTTAATCTTTTTAAAGAGTCACCATCAAAACCCGCAAGACTTACGTAGTCTTGGTCCAATAATCCGTGATATCCATAAACACAGCCAATAACGTCTTCTATTTCCGGCCAGGACCGGGCTTCTTCTATGATGCCAGCTAATGTACTGTTGATAACAGCACTGGGACCCCCGAGTTGTGCCACTACCAACCTCTGTGAACCGGTCACTTGGCTTCCTCCTTTTTACTTTAATGCCAGTTAATTAATAAACTTGGCCCAATCCGCTGCAAAAAACCTTAATTTTTCGGCGGCTACGCCAGACACTGCCTCTTTGCAAGCTTGGGGAATGCCAATCAGGTCATAGGCAGCGGGGTTTTGTCCCTGGGTAGCAACAAATGCTTCTATGTAGGATTTTTTTATCTCCGTACCAATGTTAATTTTCTTAATACCACATTGAACAGCTAAGGCAAACTGTTCTTGGGTCAAGCCTGTGCCCCCATGTAAAACAAGGGGTATCGGGCTGGCCTGCTCGCATTGACGGAGAGTATCAAAATTTAGGTTGGGTTCTCCTTTATAAAGACCATGTGCATTACCAATGGAAACCGCCAGAGCATCGATGCCTGTATTTTCAACAAATTGACGGACTTTGGTGGGATCGGTCATTTTGCTGTTTTTTACCTCTTCCCCATCTTCCAGACCGGCCAATGCTCCCAGTTCTCCCTCTACGGAAATCCCCAAATGTTGGGCTGTCTCAACGACCTTGGCAGTCAAGTGAATATTTTCTTCCAAAGAGAAGTGCGAACCATCAATCATTACGGCACTAAAGCCCAGCTTCATGGCTTTCAAACAGGTGGCATAGTCTTTGGCATGATCAAGAAATACCACCACTGGCACCTTTGCTTCCTCGGCCAAACTGACAAGATTCTTGGCAATATACTCATTGCCTGGCTTTGCTAATACAGGTGCACCCATCATAACAATAACCGGTAAATTTTCTTTTTCTGCGCCCTGAATTACTCCTTGTGCAGAAAATAAATCGTAGGTACTAAAGGCCCCCACGGCACGGGCATCCTCCCGCTTTGCTAATACGTCCTTTAACGTTGCTAACGCCATCTTTCAATCACTCCTAATTTTCCACAACAATAATTCCGTTGCCATCCTGAATCATTTCGTTTTTTAAATCAACCCTATACATATACTTATCTGCCTGGTAGAAGTTAATGGAAAATTCCACCGGCTCCCCTTGAGAAAAGACCAACCTTTTCATCACCATTACGGCCGCACCCTCATTGACACCCAAGTGCTTGGCTTCTTCTGCTGTGGCCAAAGAAGCATAAATATACTGTTGGGCTTCTTCCAAAGTAATACCTAATTCCCCTTTAGCTATTTCATAGGTTCCTTCTTGTATCAAATTATAGTTAGCTAACTGTCTGCCAATTTCAATGGGCCAGAAGCTCTTGACTAAAACCGTGGGCTCTTTATCCAGCATTTGCACCTTCTCAATTAAAAACAGCTTCTTGCTATTAAACACATCTAGTTCATACTCTTCAAAGTCCGCAATATCCACTTCCGAAACCCGTAATAACTGAGAACTGGGATGATAACCCTTTGCTCGAACTTGATCAAAAAAACCTGTTAGTTTTCCTAACGTTTCAACATACTGTTTTTTTACAAAGGTGCCTTTACCGGGTCTTCGATTCAACCAACCCTCTCGAACAAGCTCGTCCAAGGCCCGACGAATTGTAGTACTGCTGACTCCGTAAACTTGCATTAGTTCCTTATCACCTGGAAAATGGTCACCGGCTTTCCATTCACCATTTTCCAATCTTTCTCGTAAATCATTTGTAATCTGGAAATGCAAAGGAATGGGCATGTTTTTCACTATTATCCCTCCAAGAAATAAAATCTTGGTAATTTATAATATTACAAAGTTTGTTAATTTGTAATATTGTTAATTTGATTATAAGTCGGAGAATATTACTTAGTCAATTATAAAAAATAAAATTTCTTCTGAATTTTTAACATAAAAAAATGTTGCCGAAGCGCAACATCAAGATAATAATAATCATATCTAAAAAACCCCGGCATTTGCCGGGGGCTCTACGACTTTGCATCAGTATTGATAACTCTCAGATAAATTGTTTCCTCCCAATTTATACTCAGATACTACTTTAATGTATTCAAAGCTTTGCCAGTCCAATGGTGTGTCCGAGCCCTCCTGCTTTACAACAATCTCGCCGCTCCATGCCTCTGTTAAATAGTATTCTTTACCATTACAAAGGATAACACGAGTATATTTAGGAAACATGAGAACCACCTCCACTGTTTTAGAAATATATATTCAGTGGAGGTGGCGTTTTAAAACCCCATTTTTAACAAATATATCTACTAAAGATGAAACAAATATAAAAGTGGTAAGGCTTCAGCTTTTTCAGCAATAATTTTGACCAAAAGTAATAGTAATAGACCATGGCTCTGAGAAATTTTTATCTAGGACTAAGGGCTAACCGCTAAAAGCTAACATCTAATCAAAGTTCTCCTTTTCAAATTCCTGCATCCGTTGCCTTTGACCAAAAACAATAATCTCATCTCCAGCGCATAAAATTGTGGAAGCTAAAGGCTGGATAGAGTTCTCACCACGATAAACCAATAAAATATTGACACCAAAACGTCTGGGAATATCCATCTCGGCCATAGTCTGACCAATAAATTTTGGACCCACACCCATTTGCTCCACTATAAACCCCTGGGGTAACTCTAATAGGTCAATTACAGAATTATTTGATATGAGGTGGGCCAATCTGCGACCAATGTCCCTCTCTGGGAAAACTACCCGATCTGCTCCCATTTTGGTTAATACACTACCCCTTCTCTCTGTGGACGTCTTAACTGATACTGGAATACCTGCTTCCTTAATAATATGGGTGGCAATTAAAGCACCTTCTAGGTCTTCTCCCATAGCCACCACCGCTTGATCAAAATTCTTCTCACCAACTATTCGAATAAGCTCCTCATCATCCTCGGCCACATCCAGTATGGCTCCAGACACAATCATATCACGAACATTTTCTAATGCTTCTTCATCGGCATCGATAGCAAAAACCTCATGGCCTTTTTCGTAGAGTCCTTCTATTACACCACGTCCAAATCTACCAATGCCAATCACTAAAATTGATTTTTTCACTATCCTTCACCATTCCTATCCGATTAAGATGTCTTCCTTCATATACCGTACACGACGGTTTTCTTGTTTTGTCAAAAAGATTACCAAGGATAAAACGCCAATTCGTCCTACAAACATTAGTATAGTAATTAAGACTTGTCCAAAGTGTGACAACTTTGAGGTGATTCCTAGGGAGAGACCCACAGTGGCCATGGCAGACACCACCTCAAAGAGGACTGACATGAAAGGAAGGTCCTCGATAGTCATAATGGTTAAGGTACTCAAGGAGATGATGATTAGAGCAATAACTGTTACTGTAAAGGCCTTGGTCACACTTTCGGCGGCAATTTCCCGTTCCCAAAGGACAACTTCCTTTCTACCCCGAACTATAGACCAAACAGCCAGTAAAATGGTCCCGATGGTGGTGGTTTTAATACCTCCGCCAACAGAGCCAGGGCTAGCTCCCACAAACATTAAGAGAATCATAAGAAAGACAAAGGGTTCACTCCAGGTAAAGATGGGTACAGATGTAAAACCTGCAGTTCTGGTAACGGTTTGAAATAGACTCTCAACAATTTTTTGGCCCAATGACAGCCCTGACAAATTTCTATTAAATTCTAATATAAAATAATAGGTGCTACCAAAGAGTGTAATCAATCCAGTGACCCATAATACCAGTCTACTGTGCAAGCTAATTCTTTGCCAACGTCGTTGAAGAAACAATTCTTGTAATACCACATAACCAAGACTTCCTAAAAAGATTAATAGCATAAAAACTAAATACATGCCTGGAAAATTTCGAAAAGGTTCCAGGCTTTGACCCGTTAGGTCGAACCCTGCTCCATTAAAGGCACTGACTGCATGAAAGGCAATAAAAAAAAGACCAGGCCAAAATCCGTTCTGCCACACATTAGGTATCAAATATGCCATCAAAAGTGCTCCAATACCTTCAATTATCAATGTCAATAAAGCCACACTTCGGACCAACCGCAGAACCCCAGTAACATTAAAGTGATTTCGATCCTGAGCAATCAGCACCCTTTGACCCAATTGAATTCTCATACCAAGTAGAAACAGAAACAGCGTGGTAAGTACCATTAGCCCCAGACCACCTACCTGCATGAGAATCATAATCACACACTGACCAAATACCGTCCAATGGGTATTGGTGGGTACCACAGTCAATCCTGTGACAGTTAAGGCCGACGTGGCTGTAAACCATGCTTCCAAAAAAGTACTGGCCTGACCTCTAGATGCCCAAGGTAGCATTAATAAAACAGTTCCTATCATTCCCACTGCCATGTAACCAAAAACCAATAACTGCCCAGGTTTCCATCTTCTATGCATTATAAGTTTCACCAATCCAACATTCATAATCCCATTTTAATTATAGACAAGGGTTAGTAAATCCGTTAAAATTTTATCATACTTTTCCTGATATGTTAATTTATAGCCTTTTGATATTTTTTAAGATATTTTAACTTTAGGAGATTTAGCATGGATGCCAATCAATCAGTTAACAAGGAGCCTTCCTTCTGGCTTCCCTTATTTGTCCTTGTTACAGGTGCATTTGCGGCCATATTAAATAATAGTTCTATTAACGTGGCCATTCCTAAACTAATGACTATCTTTGGCGTCTCCGCCAATGAGATTCAATGGGTTATTACAGCCTATATGTTGTCTTCTGCTGTGGTGATTCCCATTACCGGTTATCTAGGAGATCGGTTTGGTAATAAAAGAGTCTTTATTTTATCCACCGTTTTGTTTACCTTTGGCTCGGTACTTTGCGCCTTATCCTGGAGCAACAGTTCCCTGATTGCCTTTCGGGTGCTACAGGGTATCGGGGGTGGAATCATTATGCCCGTTAGTATGGCTATTATTTATAGAATTGTACCGATACAAAAAATTGGTTTGGCTCTAGGAGTTTGGGGTATGGCTGCTGTTATGGGACCCGCCGTCGGGCCTACCCTAGGTGGTTATATATTAGAACATTTTAACTGGCGTTTATTATTTATTATCAATGTACCAGTTTGTATTTTAGGCATATTTTTCTCCATTCATTTATTAAAGGAAACCCCCGTCCGTACTGACTCAAAATTTGACTACTGGGGTTTTTTGTATGCCTCAGTGGGTTGTTTTTCTCTGTTACTTGCTTTAAGTCAAGGTAGTAAAGAGGGTTGGACTTCTTATTATATCGTAATGTTATTTATTATCTCTTTTTTTTCTCTCTTACTTTTTGTAATGACCGAACTATATAATAATGATCCTATGCTCGATTTACGTTTGTTTAAAAACCGTACCTTTACCTTTAGTGTTATCATCGGTGGGCTTATTAATATTGGTTTATTTGGTGGAGTTTTTTTAACACCTCTTTTCACCCAGAATCTTATGGGCTTAACCGCCTATGAAACAGGGATTTTATTATTTCCCTCGGCCCTTGTCTCTGGTTTAATGATGCCCCTCAGCGGGGTGTTATTTGATAAATTTGGAGCCAAAATGATTGGTTTTGTGGGGATTGCAATCACAGCCATTGGCACCATTCAGCTTAATTACATAAGTATGGATACCAGTAAGCAAACCATTGCTATGCTTATGGTTATCCGTTCAATTGGCATGGGATTGTCCATGATGCCCTTAACAACTGTGGGCATGAATGTGGTGGCAAAACACCTGGTGGGACGTGCCTCTTCGTTAGGTAATGTTTGTCGGCAAATTTTTGCCTCTTTCGGCCTAGCCTTTATGACCTTCTATATGCAACACCGCCAAACCTTTCATGTAGCACGACTTTCAGACAGCGTTTCTTATGATTCGCCGGTTGCATCCTACTTCACTGGACAATTTCAAGGGATGTTGGTTGCTTCTGGCGCCAGTACGGACGCAGCATCCAGTGGAGCCATTGGTCTCATTTACGGCATGGTACAAAAACATGCTATGGTCTTTGCTATCAATGATACTTTTTTAATCTCATCCTTTTTCCTTATTGCAGCCCTACCCATGATCTTTTTCCTACAGGGTAAGAAAAATAAAAAATTAACGTCTGAAAAAAGCTCTGTCAAAATCTAG
The DNA here is from genome assembly GCF_054657375.1 of Desulfotomaculum defluvii. Classification (NCBI taxonomy): domain Bacteria; kingdom Bacillati; phylum Bacillota; class Clostridia; order Eubacteriales; family Desulfotomaculaceae; genus Desulfotomaculum; species Desulfotomaculum defluvii. The sequence continues at coordinate 1,389,328 of NZ_BAAHYV010000007.1, forward strand.
TTAGCAAGTGCCTAAAACCCTGATCCATTGCTGCCCAATACCCGTGGGCAGTTTTTGCTTTTAGCCAGTATATCTTATATTTTTTTCTCTAATTGCTGCAATGTAAAATATATTGTTGTTCCTTGTCCCAGCTTTCCTTCGGCCCAAACACTCCCTCCGTGACGGTCAATGACTCTTTTAACAGTAGCAAGTCCAATGCCAGTGCCAGGAAATTCCCTTATAGTATGTAATCGTTCAAAGGGTTTGAATAGTTTATCAACATAGGACATATCAAAACCCACACCATTATCACGAACATAATAGAAAGTCTTTTCCCCATGCCGTATTATACCAACCTCGATGACGGGATTACTTACCTTAGACGAAAACTTCCATGCATTACCAATTAAGTTGGTTAAGGCAATTTTTAATAATCTGGCATCACCTAGAACCAAAAGATCCGAAGAAACCTTAAACTCAACCTGCCTATCTGGTTCTGAGGCTTGAAGTTCCGCAAAGACTTCCTGGGCAAGCTGTTTTAAATTTATTTCTTTAAACAACATTTGCTGCCTTGTAACCCGAGATAAATGCAGCAGATCGTCAATCATTTGTCCCATTCGTTGGCTAGCTGCCCGAATACGGTAGAGATAATCCTTAGCAATCTCATCCAACTGTTCTTCGTATTCCTCAAGTAGAGCCAAACTAAAGCCATCCATACTCCTTAATGGTGTCCTAAGGTCATGAGAAACCGAATAACAGAAGGACTCAAGTTCTTTATTTGTAGCATCCAAATCCTTATTGGCCAAAGACAATTTAACCGTACGTTCTTCCACTAAATCCTCTAAATGTTCCTGATAAGCCTTCAACCTAGATAACATTTCTTTTTGATCAGTTATATCTCTAGCCGCGGCATAAAATAAATCATTTTTGGGATCAAAAACAGCAAACCACTCTAGCCATTTATAAGAACCATCTTTACATTTGAATCTGCGTTCAGACTTAATGGACTCATCTGTAGATAAACTTCTGTTTTTTTCCTCCAATGCCCTTAGTCTATCATCCGGGTGTATCAGTGAATAAACTTCCTTATCTAGCAGCTGCTCTTTGGTATAGCCAAGGTTTGTGATGAAAGATTTATTAATTTGCAAAATGCATCCGTTGCGATCCATAATACAAAACATGTCTTGGGCGATGTTAAAAAAGTGTTTCAGTTCCTTTTCTACATCCCTCATTTTCCTTACCACTTGACGTACTTTATCATAGGGTTCATCAACTGTAAAAACATACATACACCGGAGTAAATAAAAGTATCCAATCACCTTGTAGACATGGCCCAGCATGTTGTAAACACTATGTACATTACGATATAAAGTGAATATAAGCTCTCCACATAACACGAAAACCAATGCTGTGGCCAATATTAGCTGACTTTGTTGTCTCCCATGGCGATAACGGTGGAGAATAATGGTTACCGTTACTAAATGCAAAATGCTAATTAAATACTCAAAACCAATTTTAAAGTTTGTTACCCCTTGATCTTCAATTACCAATATCGGTAACTGGCCTGTCCAGCGGATAATAATAAAGGAAACCGTTAACATGTATAAAAAAGAAGCGAAATAATAGAACTTCCAATGTTTATAATAAACCTGCCGCTCCTTATGAAAAAAAATAATGGTCAGAGATATGGCCTCAGTTAAACGGGCAATGACCCAAAACCAGGTAGCTTTAGCTACAGAACTTTCCGTAATGAAAGGAGGCATGCCCTGGAAGGACAAGGTATGCACTAAATCCAACGAACCTACCGCTAAAAAAACAGCCCCCAAAAAAAGGCGTTGGTTATTTAAGGTGTGAGGGTAGGTTAACCACCCCTGTATCATAATAGAAAAGGACACCGCAATGCTAAAAAATTCTAGTATAATATGCATACTAAGAAAAATATCCGGACTTATTTTTATATTCAGATCACTACTTCCCAAAATAACAAAGAGACTAATTGCCAGTCCTGTAATGAAACAAGTTCTTTTTTCGAAACTATTTATCTTTCCTACCCCCTATATGTTTTATAATTTATTTATATCAATTACCGACAAATTCCTTTAAGTTTTCATAGAATTTGCTAACAAATAACATATAAAAATGCAGCTTAGCTTAAATAGCCGAGCTGCATTTTTATTCGGGGGTTTGTAATACCAAACACTTGTCAGATTCGGTGGGACCTATAATATATACTTTTTTAATTTTACTCTGGTCATAGGGTACTTTAAAGCCAAACTCTTTTAAAGTTTTATCTGGATTCGATTGGACTTGAATGCGGACAAAAAGTTCTTTGCCAACAACCCTGTACTGTGAATTTTTATATTGATGATTGGGATCTAAAATTGTTCCCTGGATCAATAGATTATTTTTTTCAAACTGTGGATCATACAAATAAATTTTTGAGGTATCAATTATCTGTATTTGCTCCTCTAATTTATTCGGTTCAGCTCCCAAAGCTAAGGACAAGTGAATATTCTTTTGTATTAAGTAGTAACCACTAGAACAAATAAACAGAACCAGCATCAAGTAAAGGAAACGTCTAAGTCCTTTTTTCATCCGATACTTTTTCTTTACTTTTTTCCCTTTTATGAACTCTAATTGATCGCCCCTTAGGCTTAGGTCACTGGCTTCTCTATACATTCTCCAAATTCACCTCTCAAGCACGGTGTTCTCTTTCTATAATAGCTTTCATGACAGGGAAATTCCACTACTTTTTGGTAAATAAAGTTTATTTCTTTGCTAATTATGGCTATTTTCTTTGTAACAAAATAATAGTTACACCATACTATGAATCAGGTAGCTCAGTAAGTCAAAAGATACCAGACACTATGCGTATTTGGTGGGCAGGGTTACGGTAGTTACTACATTAAATTTATCGTTAGGGGGTCTTTAAATGGGTTTTGGTTTTGGCGGTGATACCTATGGCGGTGGCCAGGGTGGAGTTGGTTGTGGCGGTGGCTACTATAATAACTATTCTTTTATAATCTTCTTAATTTTGATCTTGTTACTATTAGGTAGTTATGGTGGTTACGGTGGTTGCAGCGTAGAGAAGTAGTCATATAAAACTTCTCAGGCCTTTTTAAATTCTTCAATTAATCGTCGAATTTAATCACAACCTGAAAAAGCAATTCATATTATGATATTAGGTAACGAGATTACCATAAAAAGGAAAGGTGGTAAAAAACTATGGGCTATGGCTTTGGTGGCGGCTATAATGACAGTTCCTTCATTATCTTCTTAATTCTTATCCTATTAATCTTAGGAAGTGGTTTCGGAACTTACGGAGCACAAAAATAATTTTTACAACCCCCGGTTTTCGGGGGTTGTGTCCTTTTACACATTTATTTTCAATAAGAGGTTTTTTATATAGCTTATCGAAAATATAAAAATATAAACTTTTGGTAGAGGACTTCTTAGCCTCAAATGTCATCCAAGCTGAGGTCTATGGACAATATGGTAGCTTATGTATTTTTTAGGAGGTAACGTCTTTTGAAATCATTTTTTGGAGGAGCCTTTTACTTATCCCTGGCAGCCAGTATCTGGGGAGGTATGTACGTTGTTAGCAAATATGCTTTAGATACCATACCACCCTTTACACTTGTTTTCATAAGGTATCTTATAGCCTCCTTCCTTTTGCTTGGTATTCTTTGTTATAAAAAAGAACAGCTAATTCCGAAGGAACAGAGAAACCTCGTTTTTCAAATAGGCTTTGTGGGATATTTTCTTTCTATTATCGCTCAATTTATTGGTACAAAGTTATCATCTGCTCATATGGGTGCCGTTATAACAACGTTATCTCCGGTCTTTTTATCTGCCTTTGCCATACCTTTATTAAAGGAACGGATGACTCTAAAGCAGGGATTTTCCATCACCATTGCCCTAATAGGTGTCCTGGTAGTTGTTGGTATCCCGGGTTCCCATGGACAGTCTGAGACCATCACTGGGAATATGTTTTTATTGGCTGCTGCTGTTTTCTGGGGGTATTATTCAGTTATTTCCAGAAAGATTTCCACTGTTTATTCGTCCCTGCAAATTACCACCTGGGGTATATTGATTGCTACAGTACTTACCTTTCCCTGTATTTTTTTCGAGCGAAATCTATGGTCCTTTGGCCAGTTATTTGATCTTCCCATAGTATTAAGCGTATTATACATTGGAATCATCTCAACTGCTTTAGCCTTTTTCAGTTGGAACAAAGGTTTGTCAATGCTACCATCTCATCAGGCTGGGTTATTTTTCTTTTTTCAGCCGGTGGTGGGAACACTACTTGGCTGGTTATTCCTAAAAGAACAATTAAGCAGCACTTTCTTTTTAGGCAGCTTATTCATTATCCTTGGAGTTTACTATAACATGAAGCAAGAAGGTGGCCAAACTATAAGTAAACCTAAGACAAGCTCTTCTAATTAAGATCAGTTTGTCTTGGGTTGTAACTAAGGCAACTAGATATAGATTCTAATAATATTGCAAATAATATAGCTTTAAAGAAGGATTTTGGTCTATATTGTCAAATTTATCAAAACTAAGAAATTCAAATCGGAGGATCAATATGGTGATAACCATATCAGACTTATTAAAAGAAAACATCGAGCACCTTAGGTATAGACTGCATAACTGTGCAATGAGCAAGTCCTTGGTTGATTCAAAAGTGATTCAATTGAGCCGAAAATTAGATGCACAAATTTATGTTTATCAAAAATTTTTAAGTTATCAGCATTTAGAAAGTATGTCTCTATAAAAAGACATGCTTTTTCATTAACCAAAGGAGTGAGAGTAAATTCACACTTTCTCCACTTTAAAAACGTTTATGACCTTCACATCTGGGCAACAAAACATCCCAGAATTTGCATCTTCTTCCCATGGAAAACTACCACCATATCTGAGAATATCAACCATCGGAAATAATACGTGCATAGCCATAGGGCAAAGATTGCCTCTTTCTGTATCATAGTCAAAGGAATCACCTATTTTATGCCCCCGATGACAGGCTCCCTTACCGATTTTATCAACTACAGTAATTTTAATTTTGGGTCTTCTGACCATATAAACCGTCTCCTTTTATTTTTTCTTTGGAAAACAACTACTCATTTCTTTATAGATCAAGTCTAATTATATTCGGTGGTAATTCGACTCAATAATATTCAATATACTATTCAAATGATAATAGTCAACAGATAACTAAACTTTCATTTTCCCAAAATAATTGTTAAATACTCAATTTTTAAAGTAATATAATACAATTTTTTTAATAATTAAAGGATTTAAATAACAATTTGTCGAAAACATTTTTCTCGTAAGCTAGATAGAAAAGGGGAATTTGTATGTCATTGTTTAAGGCTTTAACCATTGCCGGTTCCGATAGCAGTGGGGGTGCTGGTTTGCAGGCTGATTTAAAAACCTTTCAGGAACTCGATGTTTATGGCATGTCTGCAATCACTGTTATCGTTTCCATGGACCCTAAAAATTGGTCCCATAACGTATTTCCACAGCCTATTGAAACCGTAAAATCACAACTAGAAACCATTTTAGCAATTGGTGTCGATGCCTTAAAAACTGGAATGCTTGGCACAACCGAACTGATTGAATTGGCAGCTCATACCATAGAGAAACACCATTTAAAGAATGTAGTAGTGGATCCAGTTTTAGTATGTAAAGGTGCAGATGAAGTTTTACACCCTGAGAATGCAACTTACTTAAGGAAAGTTCTGGTTCCCAAGGCAACTATTGTTACACCAAATCTATTTGAAGCTGCCCAATTGAGCCAACAAGCCCCTATTAAAACAGTGGAAGATATGAAGAAAGCTGCCCAAAAAATCCATGACCTTGGCTGCCCATATGTATTAATAAAAGGTGGTGCAAGATTAGAACACGAAAAAGCCATTGATTTGTTATACGATGGTGAAAACTTTGATTTGTTAGAAGGAGACCGCATTAGTACAACTTTCACCCATGGTGCTGGCTGCACCTACTCTGCAGCAATAACCGCCGAATTGGCTAAGGGTAAACCGATGAAAGAAGCTGTTCAAACTGCTAAGGCTTTTATCACCGCAGCTATTCGTCACTCATTCCGATTAAATGAACATGCCGGTCCAACAAACCATGCTGCTTTCCGCAAATATTGCAATTGCTAAGGGCAGTGTATAATTAATAGCCTCTACCATAAAAAAATCCTGCATCAGGCAGGATTTTTTATTGTTTAAATAGGTATTTCTACTAAAAACCATTGTTATATATTCCCATATTAATTACTTTGTGGCAGGAACTTGCAAATGCTTTGGCGAAATATTTTAAAAATTCTATAATATACAAAGGGGGTCACTAGATGATTGACAAATCAAAAGACCACCATGTAATTGAACAAGAATTAAAGAAAGATCAAGTACTTGCCAGTGTATGGGATGTTTTGGTAGACAATCCCCATGAAGGTATGGTAGTTGTCAACAAACAAGGTTACGTAGTATTAGTTAACCGTACTTATCGTGATGTTGTAGGAATAAAAAGAAGAAGAGATGCCATTGGAAAACACATTACTGAAATTACCCCTCATACTAAACTACCTGAAGTGATTAGAACACGTCACCCTATTTTATATGATTTTTGGGAAGTTAATAATCATAAACTGATTGTACATCGTATTCCTATCTTTAATGGTGGTGGCGAGGTCATTGGTGCCATAGGTAAATCCCTTTTTGCCGATACATCCACAAGAAAGCTTCTGGGCTTGAAGTTACAACAAATGGAAAAGGAATTAGAATTATACAAGGAAGAAGTTCGAAAAATACACAGTGCCAAATATTCCTGCGATAATTTAATTGGTGAAAGTAAACAAATTAAAGAGATAAAGAGATTAGCTAAAAAAGTTGCTCCATCAACCTCCACCATTCTTATTACAGGTGAAAGTGGAACGGGTAAAGAAGTGCTGGCCCAGGCTATTCATAATGCCAGTAACCGTAAACAATTTTCCTTTGTTCGGGTTAATTGCGCTGCTGTACCAGAAAACCTTCTTGAAACAGAGCTTTTTGGCTATGAAGATGGTGCCTTCACCGGAGCCAAAAAGGGCGGTAAGCCAGGTAAATTTGAGTTAGCCCAAGGAGGCACGATATTCCTCGATGAAATTGGCGAAATGCCCTTATCCATGCAATCAAAGCTTTTAACTGTTTTACAGGAACGAGAATTGGAGAGAATCGGTGGAGTTAAAACTATTACCCTAGATGTACGTGTTATAGCCGCTACCAACCAAAACCTCGAAAAAATGGTTAAAGCAGCAACCTTTCGCGAGGACCTCTATTATCGCTTAAATGTAATCAATTTTAAACTACCCTCTCTGCGGGAACGTCCTGAGGATATACCTCTCTTAGTCCATTACTTAACTCATAAACTAAATAAAAAACTTAATTCCAAGATTGAAGGCTACACAGAAAAAGCCATGGAACTTCTTACTAAATACCATTGGCCTGGCAATGTTAGACAGTTGGAAAATGCTCTTGAAAGAATGTTTTGCTTTACAGAGGATAGGGTAATCTCCGTGGAGCATATGCCCTTTTTAGAAAATATTCTTAATGATGCACCAAAACTAGCAAAGCAGCAAACCTTGGCCGAGGTTATTGGTAAGACAGAAAAAGAAGTTATTTTAAAGATATTGCATCAGGTGGCTGGAAATCGAATTAAAGCAGCGGAGCTCTTAGGAATCCATCCCTCAGTTTTATATCGAAAAATAAAAAAATATTCCATTTAGAGAGTAGGCTATGGGGACGGGCATGACCCCATTTGCTATTTTGCAAAACTATTTCAAAAAAGAAAAAACCAAAAAGTCAGTTGCTATATATGTTAGGACATAATTCGTTTTGTGAATTAGCTAAATATTTATAATATTTAGCTAATTCTATTTTTTTGTCAATTTAAATTAACTTAATAATGCTTCTATTTTCTATGGCTAGCTCAATTTATCCCTATATATTGTTTATCATGGCATAACCTGTGCTATTCCATTAGTTAAATCTTTCCTTAGGAGGTTAAATTTATGAGCATTGGTAAAATTGCCGTACTTGGCAGCGGGACTATGGGTTCTGGCATTGCGCAGGTGGCCGCCCTATCAGGGTATGAAGTACTTTTAATTGACGTGGATCAAAAATTTATCGATCGAGCCCTAGCTAATATTGGCAAAGCTTTACAAAAGTCAGTTGAAAAAGGCAAGTTGACAACTGAAGACAAGGAGCAAATCTTGGGCCGCATGAAAGGCAGCATAAGCTATGAAGATTGTAAAGACGTGGATTTGGTCATTGAAGCAATCTTAGAAAACATGGATCTTAAAAAACAAGTTTATCAAAAGTTGGATGAAAACTGCCCCAGCCACGCTATTTTAGCCAGCAACACCTCCTCTCTATCCATTACCGAAATGGCTGCAGCCACCAAAAGGGCAGACAAAGTGGTGGGTATGCACTTCTTTAATCCTGCCGCAGTAATGAAGCTGGTGGAAATCATTCCGGGGTTAGATACTTCGGATGAAACGGTTTCCGCCATCGAAGAGGTAGCCAAGAAAATGAATAAAGTCCCAGTGTATGCTAAGGAGTCCCCTGGTTTTATTGTTAACCGCATTTTAGTTCCCATGATTAATGAAGCTGTTATAGCCCTAGGTGAAGGGATTGGTACGGTGGAAGAAATTGACACAGCCATGAAGTTGGGTGCTGGGATGCCTATGGGCCCCCTTGCTTTAGCTGACATGGTTGGTATTGATATCGTTTTGGCCGTGGCAGAGGTTTTCCACAAGGAATTTGCCGACAGTAAATACCGTCCGGCCTTGTTATTAAGGCAAATGGTTCGAGCTGGTCACTTAGGTGTTAAAACCGGACGTGGCTTTTACAAATACCAGAAATAGATGGGGTGAAACTATGGAATATAAAAATTTACTTTATAGCAAGGAAGAGAATATTGCTCTCATCACCTTGAACAGACCAAAGGTTCTAAATGCCCTAAATCTGGAGATTATTACTGAACTACATAATCTTCTGGATGAAGTGGCTATGGATGAGGAAGTAAAGGCTGTCATTATTACCGGAGGAGAAAAGGTATTTGCAGCCGGGGCTGATATTCCTTTTATGCTGGGACTTACTCCCACTGAAGCTGAAAAGTTAGCAACTGCTTTTCACGCCACCTTTGATCGTATTGAGTCGTTAGATAAACCTGTTATCGCTGCCATAGCAGGTTTTGCCCTAGGTGGTGGCTGCGAACTTTCCCTGGCCTGTGATTTACGTTTGGCTACTGAGGATGCTAAGTTTGGGCAACCAGAAATCAACCTAGGTGTTATTCCCGGTGCCGGCGGGACTCAACGACTATCTCGTTTGATTGGAGTGGCACGGTCAAAGGATCTGATTTATACCGGAAAAATAATTGATGCACAAACCGCACTTTCCTATGGATTAGTTAATGAAATTGTTTCTAATGAGGATTTACTAGCCAAGGCTAAAAAGTTAGCGAAAGGTTTAGCCTCAAAGGGCCCAGTAGCCCTAGCTGCAGCCAAAAAGGCCATCAACTACGGTATTGAAGTTGATAAATATACTGGAAATTGTTTTGAAAGACAATGTTTTGCTTTACTATTCTCCACTCAGGATCAAAAAGAAGGTATGAATGCCTTCTTAGAAAAACGCAAAGCCCAATTCAAAGGGAATTAAGCAAACTTTTAAGGAGGTAACAGATTTGAGAAATGTAGTTATTGTAGGTGCAGCCAGGACACCCATTGGGGATTATTTAGGTTCTCTCAAAGATGTCACAGCGGTTGATTTAGGTGTCACAGCCGTAACTGGTGCTTTAAATAAAGCGGGATTAAAGCCAGAACAGGTAAATGAAGTATTAATAGGTATGTGTATGCAGGGTGCTGCCAAGGGTAATCCCGCCCGCCAAGTACAAATTTATTCAAAAATTCCTGTGGAGGCTCCGGCAGCTACCATTAATCAACAGTGTGGTTCTGCCATGAGGGCCTTGGAAATCGCATCCCAACAAATCATGCTTGGTAAAGAGGATGTAATTGTGGCTGGTGGCATCGAAAGCATGTCTAATGCACCCTACTATATGCTTAAGGGGCGAGAAGGCTTTCGTATGGGAGACGGTAAGCTCTATGATGCATTGACCTATGACGGCTTAAATGATGCACTTTACGGTTACCATATGGGAATTACAACAGAAAATCTTGTGGCCAAGTACAACATCTCCCGCCAAGAACAGGATGAATTAGCTGTTTTGAGTCACCATCGAGCTATCGCTGCAATTGAAACAGGTAAATTTAAGGAAGAAATAATTCCTGTGGAGATTAACACCAAAAAGGGCACCAAAATAGTCGACACAGATGAACATCCCCGGGCGGATATCTCCATGGAGAAACTTTCGAAGCTAAAGCCCGCCTTTAAAAAGGATGGCACAGTTACTGCTGGTAACGCCTCTGGTATCAATGATGGCGCAGCTGCCATGGTATTGATGGCAGAGGATAAAGCAAAGGAACTTGGGATAAAACCCTTAGCCAAAATTTTAAACACCGCTTCCTTCGGTGTGGATCCATCGATCATGGGCATTGGACCAGCCTATGCCATACCTAAGGCATTAAACTTTATCAATTTAAAATTAGAGGATGTTGATTTATTTGAATTAAATGAAGCCTTTGCCGGTCAGTTTTTGGCTTGTAACCGTGAACTTAAAATCCCTATGGATAAGGTCAATCTAAATGGTTCTGGTATTTCCCTAGGACACCCTGTGGGTGCAACTGGTGTACGAATAATCGTAAGTCTTCTTTATGGAATGAAGCATCAGGGATCTCGCATAGGAGTAGCATCTTTATGCTGCGGCGGTGGTCCTGGTATTGCTACAGTAATTGAAAATATTGATTAGAAAAAACAAGGAGGCTAAACTATGAATTTTTTATTAACTGATGAACAAGAAACTATGAGGCAAGTGGCTAGAAAGTTTGCTGAGCAGGAAATTATGCCCGTGGCACTGGAGTATGATGAAAAAAATGAGTTTCATGCAGAGTTAATTCCCAAGCTATTTGAAGCTGGTCTGCTAACTGTTGGAGTCCCGGAAGAATACGGCGGACCAGGCATTGACACAGTTGGCCAAGCAGTGGTGATGGAAGAATTGTCCAGAGGCTGTGCTGCTGTGGCCACAACGGTCGCTGCATCCTGTCTATTAGCCGCTGACCCAGTTGTAATTGCCGGAAATCACGAACAAAAACAACGCTTCTTTGATGTCCTTAATGAAGGAAAACTAGCTGCCTTTTGTCTTACAGAGCCAGGTGCTGGTTCTGATGTTGCCTCACTAAAAACTACCGCTACCCTCGAGGGTGATGAGTATGTCATCAACGGTTCTAAATGCTTTATTACCAACGGTGGTGTAGCCGATATCTTCACGGTCTGTGCTTCGGTAGACCGCAGCAAGGGACACAAGGGCCTATGCTTCTTTATTGTGGAGAAGAATCGCCCCGGTGTTTCTGTGGGTAAGAAGGAAAACAAGCTGGGTATCCGCTCCTCCAGTACCACCGATGTAATCTTTGAGAACGTTCGTATTCCAAAGGAAAACCTTCTGGGTAAAGAGGGTGACGGCTTTAAAATTGCCATGCAAGCCTTAGATATGTCTCGTCCTATGGTTGCTGCTCTAGCAGTAGGAGTAGCTCAGGCCGCTATGGAATACGCAACCAAATATGCCAAAGAAAGAATTGCCTTTGGCAAACCCATCGCCGTTTTACAAGGTATTCAGTTTATGCTGGCCGAGATGGCTATGCAAATCGAAGCAGCCCGCCTCTTAGTGCATAAGGCCTGCTGGCAAAAAGATGCTGGATTACCCTACAGCGTCCTTTCGTCTCTATCCAAAGGCTTTGCCGGAGATATGTGTATGAAGGTAACTACCGATGCGGTGCAAGTGTTAGGTGGTTATGGTTATATCAAAGAGTACCCAGTTGAGAAATATATGCGTGATGCCAAAATTATGCAGATTTACGAAGGGACCAGCCAGGTTCAGCGGGTTGTTATTGCTGGGAATATGTTGAGATAGTTCTGTCTAAAAAAGAAAGGGGGAAGTTTGTTGGCAAATTATGCTGATTTGTATAAAAGTAAACTAACAACACCTGAAAAAGCAGTCAGCGTAGTAAAATCCGGAGATTGGGTGGATTATAATTCGTTCAACGGTCGCCCCGTTATATTAGACAGAGCACTAGCCCAAAGAAAAGATGAATTAGTTGATGTAAAAATACGGTCAACATGCACCCTTTTTGGGTTGCCGGAAGTTGTTAAGGTCGATCCTGAAGCAGAACACTTCACTTACAATAACTGGCATTTCGGTGGTCTTGATCGTAAGTTAGCAGACCAAGGAGTTTGTTGGTATGCACCGGTACTTTACCGAGAAGTTATCAAGTATTATCAGCAAAACGTACATGTTGATGTTGCAATGCTGCAAGTCTGTCCAATGGATGAAAATGGTTTCTTTAACGTTGGAATACAGGTATCCCATGCCCGAGCTATTGTTGATAAAGCAAAAATCATTATCCTTGAAGTAAACAAAAACATGCCCCGAGCTCTAGGTGGCTATAACGAGGTCATCCATATTTCAGAAGTAGATTATGTGGTAGAAGGGGAAAACCCCCCTCTGCCACAAATTCCTGCAGCCGCTGCCACTGATGCCGACCGGAAAATAGCACAATATGTTTTGGAAGAAATTGAAGATGGATCTTGCATTCAGTTAGGTATTGGCGCAATGCCTAATGTAGTAGGAAAATTGTTAGCTGAATCAGATTTAAAAGATCTAGGTTGTCACACCGAGATGCTTGTTGATGCTTATGTAGATATGTATGAATCTGGTGTGTTAACTGGGAAAAAGAAAAATATTGACCAGCATAAAATGGTTTATACCTTTGCACTGGGAACGCAAAAGTTATATAATTTTATTAATAACAATCCACTATGTGCCGCATATCCAGTAAATTACACCAATGCAATTAATACAATTAAACAAAATGACAAAGTAATGTCCATCAACAATGCTGTGGAAATAGACTTATTTAGTCAGGTAAATTCGGAAACCTCCGGCATGCGTCAGATCAGTGGAACAGGCGGCCAAGTGGATTTTATTACTGGAGCTTATGAATCCAGGGGTGGCAAAAGTTTCATCTGTTTGACATCAACCTATAAAGACAAAAGTGGTAAGAGTTTTTCCAGAATCAGACCTATTTTAGGACCTGGAACTGTAGTAACTGCCACTAGAACTGCTGTTGAATATGTTATTACAGAATACGGAAAGGCTGTTTTAAAAGGCAAGTCTACCTGGGAACGTGCCGAAGCCCTTATTTCTATCTCCCATCCAGATTTTAGGGATGATTTGATTAAGTCAGCACAGGATATGGGTATCTGGCGGAGAAGCAATAGAAAATAGCTTTTAGCCACCAGCCGTCGGCATATAAATTTTCTATATAACACAGCCAAGGGAGAGCCTCAAACTTTTAAGTAGCAAGCGGCTCTCCCTTTTTATAATTCAAATTTATAGATATAACGTTAGCGCAAGGGTATTAAAAACCCCAAGTCATGGCTCATGGCTTAGGGAATTAAATATAACATAAAAAGTTGTTCCACTGGCACTGGTATCAATATTGATAACAGCATTATGTCGAGCAGCAATGCTATAGCAAATACTTAAACCCAACCCAGTCCCATTGTTTTTAGTTGTAAAAAAAGGAGTACCCAATTTATTCATTATCTCGGGGTTGATACCCTCTCCTTCATCCTGTACCGTAAGTACGACCATACTATCTTTCATATAGGTTCTTATGGTAAGGCAACAACCACTGGGCATAGCCTCTAGGCCATTGCGACAAAGATTTAAAATTACTTGTCGTATCTCCTTACTGTTTAGCAGTAGATCCGGAATTTCATTGATTTCCACCTGTAAATATTTACCTTGTCCAATTGCGTCTGCTTGTATTAACGGTTCAAGGGATTTTACAATTAAATTTAAATTTTGTTTTTCTAGATTAGAAGGCTTATTCCTACCTATAGAAAGAAACTCGTTAATAATGGAATTGGCTCTATCGAGCTCTTGAATCATCAAATCAAAGTAGTCCTTATATAAAGAACAATGCTCTTTTCCTTGCAACATCTGTAGGAATCCCCGCACAGTGGTCATGGGGTTTCTTACCTCATGACTGATTCCAGCAGCCATCTCCCCAATCAAATTTAGCCGATCTAACCGAACCATCTGTTCTTCCAAGATTTTTTTCTCTGTTATATCTTGGACAAAGGCAATAATAAGTTCAATACTTGCATTATTATCCCGTGCTGAAAATAGATTTAGGTGTCCCCACATAAATTTACCGTTTTTTCGTTTATAACGCTTTTGCATCTCATAATAATTAATTTTTCCATTTAATAAATCATCAAAATATCCCTCTGTATCGGTAAATTCAGTAAATACCATTTTGTTTAACTCATCGTCAGTATAGCCAAGCATCTTTTGGAAGGCTGGATTGCTTTCGATAATCTTTCCCTCCGCATCTAACAAGACTATACCAATTAGGGATTTTTCAAAAAAGGTGCGGAATCGCCAATCACTTTTACGTAGTTCTTCCTCAGTTTTACGATGTTGTTCTATCTCCCTTTGCAGTCGTTGATTAGCAAGTACTAGTTCTTTAGTTCGTTGCTGTACCATAATCTCCAGTTGTTCCCGATGCTTATACAGATTTACAAAGCCTGCAATCTTATATCTTAGGGTCTCAGGATCTATAGGTTTAAAGATATAATCAATGGCCCCCAAGGCATAGCCCTCAATAATTTCCTCTGTATTTTGGTGGTTGGCAGTAATAAAAATAATGGGTGTTTGACGGGATTTTCCTCTGGATCGAATAATCCTTGCAGTTTCATAACCATCTATTCCTGGCATCCGCACATCTAGCAAAATTACAGCAAAGTCTTCCTTGAGAACTTGTCTTAGAGCCTCCTCGCCGGAGCTTGCTGTGACTAATCGGTACATGGGAGAATCCAAGATACCCTCCAGTGCCAGCAGATTTTCCATCCGATCATCCACCATCAATATTTTTATCACACGTTCCATTGTTTTATATCCCCCCCTAGCGAATCTTTTGGTAAATTCTTTGTTCACCATTTAATTCTTGATATTGGTCTGCAAAATCGCTGAACTGGATACTCTCTTTTTTTCCAAGAACCAAATAACCAGAAGAACTCAGGCTATCACAAAATAATTGTTGCACCCGGTTCTGTAATCTTTTATTAAAATAGATAAGGACATTTCTACAGATAATTACATGGAATTCATTAAAGGAACCATCGGTCACCAGATTATGTTGGGCAAAAACAAGATTCTTTTTGAGAAAATTAGCAAAGACAACACAATCATCATAAGATGTATAGTATTTGGAAAAGGCTTGTCTTCCTCCAGCAAGTATGTAGTTACCTGTATAGGTTTTCATTTTTTCCAGTGGAAAGGCACCTAACGTCGCTTTTTTCAACGCATCTTCGTTCATGTCTGTGGCATAAAGGATACTTTTTTCATATAAACCTTCCTCATGCAGTAGAATGGCCAATGAATAAACTTCTTCTCCTGTAGAGCAACCTGCATGCCAGATACGTATAAAGGGGTATTCCCTAAGACAAGGGATCACTTTTTCTCTAAAAACCTTAAAAAAGTCTGGGTTCCTGAACATTTCTGTAACCTGAATAGAAAAATCTGAAAGTAGCCTCTGTAGATAATCAGGATGATGAAGAACTTTTTCCTGCAGTGCAGAGATGGTTGTCAATCTCTCTGCATGAACCCGATGCCAAATTCGACGGCGAATAGAAGAAAAAACATAATCCCTAAAATCATAACCGTAAAGCTTGTTTATTCCTTCTAACAAAAGCTGGATTTCAATTTGTTCCAGTTGATTGATGTCATTTTCCCGCTCTTCCTTTGTTTTAAATATGTTATTCCACCTTCCTATAGAGCCACACTCGCATTAAAGAAAGTAGTTGATTAGTATCCAGTGGCTTACTGATGTAATCGGATGCACCGGCTTGCAAACATTTATTCCGATCATCTTTCATGGCCTTAGCTGTTAAAGCTATTATAGGTAGTTCCTCGTATTCGTGCATTTGCCTGATGGAGTGCATTGCCTCAAAACCATCCATCTCTGGCATCATGATATCCATTAGCACTAGGTCGATGTTTTGATTATTCAGTAGTACTTCTTGCGCTTCCCGCCCATTTAACGCAAAAAGAACATCAATACCCTGATCTTCCAGGGCAGCCGTAATCGCAAAAACATTCCGCATATCATCATCCACCACAAGTACTTTATGTCCCTTTAAGGGTTTATCTCCTAAGGAGTAACTCTGACCTTGGCTAGCATTGTCGCCACTCGGTTCTATCCTTTTGCTGAGTTCAGAACCATTTTTGACAATAACTTCAAAGCCTGCGGCCACTTCACTCTTAGCTGGTTCAAAATTGTGGATTACATGACCATATGTTGGTAAATAAATTGTAAAGGTACTTCCTTTTCCTATATCACTTTGCAGTTCAATATTACCCCCTAATAGACTGATAAGTTCACGACAAATGGACAAACCCAAACCTGTTCCACCAAATTTACGACTAGTTGTGCCATCTCCCTGTTGAAATGGCTGAAAAATAAGACCTTGCTTATCCCTTTCAATGCCAATTCCGGTATCTAAGACAGAGAAGACTAGTACTGATTCGCTTATCCCTTTGACATGGAGATGTACAAAACCCTTCTCAGTAAATTTAAAGGCATTGGATAACAGATTTTTTAAGATCTGCATTAACTTATGTCCATCAGTAAAAAAGGTTTTTGGTAGATTATTCTCCATCTGAATTGCAAACTCCAGGCTTTTCTGTAAAGCCACTGGCTGAAACTGCCTACTTAGGTTATTAATAAATTCATCAATGGATATCATCTCTGGTTTAATGTTTATTTTGCCCGCCTCTATCCTTGCTAGATCAAGAATATCATTAATTAAAATTAGTAGATCATTTCCTGCTGACAGGATTGTTTCACCATATTCAATTTGTTTTGGAGTAAGATTACCTTCCTTGTTCTCCACCAATAGGCCAGCTAGTATTAAAAGGCTATTTAATGGCGTTCTTAATTCGTGGGACATATTGGATAAAAACTCAGATTTATACTGCGAACTTAGGGCCAATTGATGGGCTTGTTCTTCCACTGCAGCCTTAGCTTTTTGTAATTCAAGGGCTTTTTGCTCTGAGACTTTATATTGATTTTCAAGTTTTTCGTTAAAGGTTTTCAATTCTTCTTGTTGCATTTGCAGTTCCTCAGACTGAGTTTGCATTTCTTCTGCTAAGGCCTGAGATTCTGCCAGCAGTTGTTGAACTTGCATATAATGGGTAACGCGATTTAATGCAATGCTAATATTCCAGCGAACCTGTTCCAGTAATTCCTGTTGCAGGGTGCTAAATCCTGTGAAGGAGGCAAGTTCCATAACGGCAATAACCTTATTTTCAAATTCCACTGGCACTAAGTTAATATACTTGGCAGGTGCTGTACCAAGTCCAGAGGTTACTTTAATGTATTGATCAGGAATATCATTAAGAAAAATTGTCTTATTCTCCAGAAAACACTGCCCCACCAGACCTTCCCCGGCACCAAAACTAGATGTTCCGATCTCCTGACCATCACTGGCATAGGATGCCATTTTTACAAGTCTTTGTTCTCTACCCTCACCTACAGAGACATAAAATACACCATAACTTGCACCCACCATTGGTGGTATTCGTGAAATCACTAACTGTGCAAAATCTTTGATTTCCTGGACTCCCTGAAATAAAGCACTTATTTCTCCGGACTTTGATTTCAGCCAATGCTGTTCTTGGATGGCAAGCTTTGTTTCTTTTTCTTGGCGAGCGTGTTTTTCTAGGGCTTCCACCATAGCATTAAAAACTTCGGAGATCTCTCCTATTTCATCCCGAGAAACAATATCAAGACGGGGTAAAGATGTTTTATCCTCATGAGTAGAAACACGCCTCATAGCTGTTGTGACTTGACGAAGATTGCCTATTATGTTCCATACCAACCACATAACAATGCCGCCACACAGAATCATACTTGCTAATACCAATAAAGCGAAGAATACAACAACGTTATGATAAACTTCATTAGACTGAGCCATAGCAAGCTCCATCTGTTCTTGCTGAAATGTGTTTATTTCTTCCAACAGTTGAACTAGTCTTAAACGTGTCTGTACAGAAGCATCTTGATAAAGGATACTTTTAGCCTCATCTCCTCTGCCCGATTGGATCGATTCATAAATTCTCTTTTCAATTATGAGGTAATCATCGAATATAGTTTTAACATCGGCAACTAAATTTTTTGATCCATCAGTTTGAACCAATTCTTCTAAGGTTGAGATGGTGGCCAATATCTCTGTGTTAGCTGCTTCCAACCTGTGATACGGATCTTGATCTGTATTTTGATTATTTCCTTCTAATATCAAATCCCTTAAATAACGACTGGCATTATTAATTTCAAACTGCATGTTCGATACAAGCTTCACCTTTTGAAAACGAAGTTTTACAATTTCTTCAATGGTATTGTTTAATTTATTCATCTCGTATATGGCAGTACCTGAAATCAAAATTAATATTGCAAAAAGACCACCCAACCCTAAAAAAAGTTTTGTTCTTAGACCCATACCCATATTTCCCTTCTTACTTTATTATTCTATTGTTTTTTAGCATGTTTCTAATAATTGTAAATATTTCCTACATTATTCTTTGCGAAATCTGCAAAACCTTCTTTTAATTCAAACTTTTGTCAAAACTGGGACTATTAAGTTTTTAAATTACTCTAGGATATAAACAAAAAAGCCTGCTTTCAATGCAGGCTGAAATCCTTAAATATTAGGATACTAAAAATTCATATTTACTGTTGTGGATAAATTTCCTTAAAACGCCCTTAGCATAACGAGCGTTGGCATCTTTGTTAAGGTAGTTTTTTATCTTATTAAAGGTCCAGTTACGAATAGTCTCATCCTTTATTTCCTGTTCGATAGTAATAAATGCCTCTAAAAAAAACATGCACCAAATTCGATCCAACGATGTTTCTTTATCTCTTTTTATGGTTACATTATTTATGATTATTAGTCTTTGATCTAATAAAAAACCTAGGCTTTTTAAAAGATCATTAATTTTTTTAATAATCTCGGATCTTATTTCTTGATCTAAAATACATTCGTTTACTGCTACAAAGATTATTTTGACAAGGTAGGAAAGTGACCGGCTTTTTGCCAGTGCGCGGGGAAACCAAATAAAAAAATAATGAAACAAAAGAATTCCTGGTAGGAAGAAACCTGTGACCAAAACTAAATTTTTGTAAAGATTGGTCTCCTCAAACATTTGGGCTATTCCATAGATAGTTAGAATACTTAAAAACATCATCATCCAATATTTGGCCTTAATAGAATCACCCTCTCCCTTTATTACGTTGTTACTATCATTAATTTTCACTATTTCGCTTAAACCTATTGTAAATCATTTACCACACAATGCCAACCTTAACAATTATATTTTTTATATTTGACCTTATTAATGTGTAAAAATGGGTTTCCCCAGCGGGAGAAACCCATTTTTAAGTCATAAACTAATTTTGATAAAGCTTACTACGCAGATTTTTTATTTCTTCGTTTGTTAAATATTCATCATAGGTCATCTGTCGATCTATGAGACCCTTAGGAGTTATTTCTATTATACGATTGGCAATGGTCTGGATAAATTGGTGGTCTTGGGAAACAAATAAAATAGTTCCATCGAACTTAATAAGTCCATTATTTAGGGCTGTGATGGATTCTAAATCTAAGTGATTGGTTGGTTCATCTAGGATCAATACATTGGCTCCACTAAGCATCATTCTGGACAGCATGCAACGGACCTTCTCTCCCCCCGAAAGCACTTGGGCACTCTTTTGGGTTTCTTCCCCTGAAAAAAGCATTCTGCCCAAGAAACCACGCACATAGGATTCCTCTTGGTCTCTGGAATACTGGCGCAGCCAATCTACCAGATTTAAATCCACATTAAAGAATTCAGCATTATCCTTTGGAAAATAGGCCCGAGATGTGGACACTCCCCACCTATAACTGTTTTCATCATTGGCGGCAAGCTCACCCATTAATACCTTAAACAAAGTGGTTTTCACTAGACTATCAGGACCCACAAAGGCAATCTTATCCCCTTTGTTAACGGTAAAACTAATATTTTTGATTACTTGTTCTCCATCAACATTAACACTTAAGTTTTCCACATCTAATAATTGTTTTCCAGCTTCTCGATCAGGCTTAAATTCAATAAAAGGATATTTACGGGAAGAGGGTTTAATATCTTCCAGTGTCAATTTCTCCAACTGCCTTTTCCGGGAAGTTGCCTGCTTAGCCTTAGATGCATTGGAACTAAATCTTTCAATAAACCGCTGCAGATCCTTAATTTTTTCTTCTTTTTTCTTATTGGATTCTTTGGCTAACTGCAAGGCCAGTTGACTGGATTCTAACCAAAAATCATAATTACCCACATACAATTGAATGTTACTAAAATCTATATCTGCAATATGGGTACAAACTTTATTTAAAAAATGACGGTCGTGTGAAACCACAATTACGGTGTTATTAAAATTGTATAAGAAATCTTCCAGCCAGGTTATGGCCTCTACATCCAAGTGGTTGGTGGGCTCGTCCAGTAATAAGATATCCGGATTGCCAAATAAAGCACGGGCTAATAAAACTTTTACTTTCTCTACCCCATCTAATTCTTTCATTTTTTTGCTATGAAGCTCTTCATGGATGCCTAGGCCATTAAGTAAGCGAGCTGCCTCCGATTCTGCCTCCCAGCCATTGAGTTCAGCAAATTCACATTCCAACTCAGAAGCCCTAATACCATCAGCTTCAGAAAAATCAGCCTTTGCATAGAGTGCTTCTTTTTCTTCCATGATGGCATAAAGTCTGTCATGACCCATCATTACAATTTTTAAAACTTCAAAACTATCATATTCAAAATGATCCTGTTTCAAAACTGCCAAACGTTCACCAGGTGTAATGCTAACTTCTCCAGCACTTGGTTCAATTTCACCAGCTAATATTTTTAAAAAAGTTGATTTTCCCGCTCCATTGGCTCCTATGAGCCCATAACAGTTTCCTGGTGTGAATTTTATATGAACATCCTCAAATAAGGCGCGCTTACCAAACCGAAGTGCTAATCCATTTGTACTAAGCATTTTATCACATACCATCTTTCTATATATAATCTAGTTCAATTAGTAAAGCTTAGGCGACTTGGTATGTCGGAAAGTTAATGCTTTTAACATACCAAGACTTTATTATATCACATTTATGAACTAGAAGGACATAAATATCAGAGTAATACTGCTAAAAGGCAGAAAGGTGCTGAGATAAGTTTTCAGCACCTTTGAAATAATCAAATACAAACCCTTTCTATCCTCAATCAGCTTCTATCAGCTAATTTTTTCTGTTTATTTTTTGTTATGCCAGCTACTAGTACCCCAATGGTTATTATTACAATTAAGGCATATTGTAAGTTCGTGTTTGCTGCAAAGTAATCCTTTATTAAAGGCTCATCTATAATCATTTTTCCAGCAGTGATTGCAATTACACCTGCCCCTAAATAAATAATTACCGGGAACCTTTCAATCCACTTTATAACAATTGTGCTTCCCCAAACCACAATGGGAATGCTAATTAGAAGGCCCAATATAACTAATAAAAAGCTGCCATGGGCGGTACCTGCCACAGCTAACACATTATCAAGCCCCATCACTGCATCAGCAATAATAATAGTTCGAATGGCCTCCCAGCTGCTTTGGCCAGCATCTACATCATGGGATTTTTCCTCCACTAATAATTTGTAGGCAATCCAGATTAGTAGTAAACCACCAACCAATAATAATCCAGGTATCTTTAGAAGCCAAACAACAACTAGCGTGGCCAAGGCACGAATACCAATGGCCCCTACTGTTCCCCATACAATAACCTTCCTTTGTTGATCCACGGGCAGGTTTCTTGCCGCAAGTCCAATAACTATGGCATTATCTCCAGCTAATACTAAGTCAATTAGAACAATAGCTAATAATGCAGAAAAAAACTCTGCAGAAAAAAGCTCCATCCTTTGCACCCTCCCTCTCCTTATAATCTTTTATTGTTTCCCTAAATCCAAAAAACTTGAGGGAGAATTTATTTTTGATATGGATTAGGAAACAACTTAGTAGATACTTACTGCCCTAAGTGGATTACTGAAAATTTTACATTGGAAAAGACTTTTTTGGTTATCTTTGCTCAGACACGTTGTAAAACACAAGTTATCTTTTTGTTTTACTGTATTAGAATTATTAAAGGGAAATTAAATAATATATAGAATTTTTTAAATATTGGTAAAGTATGAAAGGATGATTTTTATTAACGAGATTCCCTTTTATTTTGTAATCATATTTGGATTTATTGAATTCTTTGCTTTATCTTTTTTCATTTTGGAAATGTCAAACATTAACTATCCTATTTATTCTTTACTTCAAATAACTACTTTGCGTTTATTTCTAACATTAATCATAAGAAAAACCTTCATCGAGAACATATTTATTATAACGTTATCAAGTGTTTTATTTGGTATTCTAATCACATGGGTTATTTTGAGAAAATTCAATTTAAATATTGTTGTATTTTCATTTTTGAGTATGCTAATAACTTATTCAGTTGAAATGATATCAGGAGCTTTTGTTCAAAAATATTTACAGAGCATAGGCGGTTACATTAATTGGTGGTTAACAGGAATACCACATATACTTCTGTTATTTTTAATACCTATTATTAAGAAAGGCCAATTAATATGCAAGAAGAAAGAGAAAGATATTTCAGAAATGCAATAATTATTATTAGCATGTTCGAGCTGTTTATCATTACTCTGTTTTCAATTCAAATTTATTTAAATGTACATGGAATTAATATGATTTATGATACGAAGATCGTAAATATAGTTATTTCAGCAAATTGTTTAATTTATAGTCTGTTAATTTTTATGCCCACAACTTTTTATTTTATATTACAAATCAATAAAATAAATGATATGGAAAAAAAGTTATGTCTTGATCCTATGACCGGTTTGTATAATAAAAGCTATTTGTTGAGAGCAACCTTATTTGAGGTTGAACGTTATAAGAGATTTAATCAAACATTTTCTATAATATTCATTGATTTAGATAACTTTAAAAAAATAAATGATACAATGGGTCATAAAATCGGCGATCTTATATTAATTAAAGTAGCAAAATGCATAAAAAAGAACGTACGAACCATAGATATTCCCGTCAGATACGGGGGCGATGAATTCGTAATATTAATGCCTCAAACTACATATGAGGGAGCAAAGGCTTTATTAGACAGACTTAAGCAAAATATATCCCTTGTTGATACCACAAGTAAAATAAAAGTTAGTATCAGTGGAGGTATTTCAGTATTTCCCAATGACAGTAAAGACTTTGAACAATTACTGAACCTTGCAGATGAAAGAATGTATAAAAATAAGAGACTTGCCAAAACAAAATAAAAATAATAATTGTCACCCTGCTACAATCATAGAAATTAAACAGCCTCAGTTCGATAGAAATCAGAACTAAGGCTGTTTAAATATTTTACTTTATTGAAATGTCTATATTGACGAGGTACATTTCATTAAACTACTTTGTTCATTGTGCATACAATAAACTTTTTATGATCTGGGCCCAATGTAAATTGGGCAGTTTACTTTTTTGGCTAAGGAATTAAGATTAAACCTAAGGCCAGCAGCGGCAGCCGGAGCAGTTGCATGGGGATTTGGCAAAACCAAAAAGGCTGTTTCCTTTTCAACGGTCAGTTCAGTAATGACCTTTTCTGTTTTACCGATCTTTATCTCGGTCTCCACCTGGCCACCTTTTTCTTTGACCTTTTCTGCAACCTCAGCTAGTACTTCATTGGAGTGTTTATGAAGGCCATCTTCAAACCAGTGAAAAAATCTCATACGAGTTGAGGAAGTGTTAATCCATTCATCCCCTAATAAATTTTTCCACCCTTCATCCAAAATGAATACTGCCCTTAAAGGTAGCTTCAAAGCCAGAGACATTTCGGTTGCCATTTGACCGGCTGCATCTGCTGAAGGTGAACCATCTGTTATAAATAGAATTTGACCGTTCATTTGGAAACCCTCTTTCTATGATCTTATAGTATTATAACTATTAACATTACCAGAGCCGCACCAATAATAGCAGCTAAGTCCTCAGATTTTTCATTACTAAATAGAGACAATTGACGTTCGTCTTTTTTCTCAGACATATATTTACCTCCCTTATATTACCCTTCGTTAGGAACTGTAATTAAAAGAGCAGGAGAACAACAACTAAGGAAAGTGCAGCCTTCATGAAACCAGCAACAGAACCTATAACCAGCGGAGTTCCTCCAGCTTTTCTCATTTCCGCAAAGGATATTTGCAAACCTAAGCCAGTAAGACCAATAGAGAAGAACCAGCTATATATTTCACGGAAGGCCACCAGATCAGGAGAAGCAGGCTCAGTGGGACCAAAGGCACCAAAGGAAGTTAAAGCAACAGTGGCGATAAAACCAAGTACGAATAAGGGAAACTTGCTAAAGAAGGTTTTCTTAGCAGTAGCAGCTGAATCTACAGTTTTGTCATCAGACATACGAGCATACAGAATTGTGATCAGCAAAACTACCAAAGGCAGGAATACAACACGGGTTAAGTTGTAGATTTCACCTACTTTTAAGCTAACAGAAGGAACTTCAGGGGTACCTGGATCAAAGGCAAGGGCTGCTGCTAATACTTGTCCAGAGTTTAGGATACCTGTACCAGCCCACATACCGAATTGCTCAGGAGTCAGTCCCAATAGATGCCCTAAGATAGGGAAGGTAAATAAACAAACGATACCGAAAGATAGAATAGTGGCAATGGAGTAGGCAATATCTTCACCTCTAGCTTTAACAGCCGGAGCAACTGCAACGATGGCAGATACACCACATACACCGGCACCAGCAGCAAGACAAGCGGAGGAACCGGGATGCATCTTGTATTTTTTACCCAACCACATGGTGAAAATAATTGTACCAAACATAAAGGTAGCAATTAAAAAGATAGAAGTTGAACCCAACTTTGCTAATTCAGCTAAGCTGTAAAGAGAACCTAACAGAATTACCCCCATTTTGATAAATACACGGGATGTTTTTACACCCATCTGGGCCCAGGAGGGAATCCCGATGGTGTTTCGAATTACCATACCGATGATAATAACAATGATAACGTGATTGATTTTTAATACCTTGCCTAGGAAATTGGAGTTGGCTTTGATCCAGCCTTCGATACCGCTCCACTCTCCACCGAAGGATTTTGTGCCCATTGCTAGCAAAGCAATGAAAAACATAAATAAAATTCCTGGTAATGCTTTAATCCATTTGCTAGTTGTGCCTTCGCTCACAAAAATACCTCCCCTTTTTGTTTAACTGAATGGTTTGGAATTTCTCTTGCACCCGGGTTTACAAGAAGGATTGTTAGGTATTTTAAATACCAACTAATTAAACTTTAATTTTTCTGAGCTCAAGTATATTTATATCATTGGCAAGACAATATATTTGTCGTATAACTGACAAAAAAATTAGACTCAGTGTGACATTATTTTTTGTCACACTGAGTCTAATTTAGGTTGTTCATGTTTTCACTTTCTTTTGTAAGTTTTTTCACCACCGTTAAGACGATGTTGTACCGACAACTTGATCATTATGTATCACTTGTTGACACATTTGTGTCAGTGCTTAGAATTCTAAATATCTCCGCGTGTATATTCCGGCATCTCAGAACCACCTATTCCGGAAAGTGTGAGCCACCTCCGGTGTAAATGAGCCACAGTTCCGTTATGAGAGCCATCTTTAATAAATACCACTAATCGAATACTCCAAATATCTTACGAGTAAGGCAAAGCCCTTCTACCCTTTTGGGCAGTGGAGCTTTGCTTTTTGTATTTCGTTAGTCTAATTCTACCCTATGGATGTTTTTTAGAAGATGGCCACTGCTTTTTTTAATATTCGCGTTCTTCTTTAACAAGCTCTAATTCTAGATTTAACGGCGAATTTTTTCCTCTTCTGGGGTACCTAGTTTACGGTTGCCCTGACTAGGAAAACTGTTTGAACCTGATTCTTCAAGCTCTTTTCGCCAACGTCTTAACAAGTTATCACTTATGCCCAGGTCTCTTGCAATTTCAGCAGCTTTCTTTCCACTAGTTATTAATAAATCAACAGCTTCTCGTTTAAATTCTTCATTATATACACGCCTGTTTTCCCCCAGTAACACAACACCCCCGATTATTACTATACACTCTTAACTCTTTGTACATCAAACCGGGGGAACTGCAATATTTGCTTTAGATGGTTTAGACACGATATTGAAATCAGAAGATGAATTCTTAATGTTACCACCAATAGCAGGAGGTTAACAATGCCTATAAGCGTGGTACAGTATCAAGTTTAAGTGATTATTAATCCTAATTAAGGACAACTGTTAGTGTCGCAGTTGTCTTTAATTCACTTTACAATATTCACACAGAATTCACACAGAACATGGATTATAGGTTATCTCTCTGGCGCGACATTGTCACGGTTCTTTTGCGTCAAAGGTCCATTGATAATAGGTCCAACTGTGTGAAGTACATATTTGCATGGTAGGGTGTATGCTTTTGTGATTTTTGCTTGTCCTGTTGGTTCATCAAATCCTTGTTGCTCCATCAGCTCGTGACATTCCTGACGCAACTGTAAGCCCGCCGCCGAATGGATGGCATTGTCGATGCAGCCGTGGCAAGGCGCAAAACAACCAAGCATCGCACTATTTGCGGCATTGACAATAGCATCTACTTTAAGCCTGGTAATGTCACCTTGCCACAATACAATGCGAGGGTTTTCCGTGGTTTGTAGTGCATTTATATCTACTACGCCCTTTTCCTCGCGCTCTTGTGAGAGCAACGTGTCCTGCAAAACAAGGAAATCCTCACTAATAGGCATTGGCGGTCTTACGTTCATCAGACTACGAAGCAATCGCCGCTCTGAATTAAGGTCTCGTGAAAAGGCTTTAGCTTGTTCTTTGTATTGAGGAAGCTCTTTTAAGAGCAGCTCATTTAATCGTCTAATTAATTCTCTCCGTTGCACGGAAACACATCACTTTCCTTAGAATAGTAATGACTGCTGCCAATCCGCATCGCTTTCCTGTACAGCATCATGGACAATATCATCTTTGCCGAGTCGCCCGATCAATAGCGGTGATTTCGGATCATGCAATTTTAGGTTGCGTTTTACAGTTTCCTGATTGTCGTTTGCATAGCAGTATTTACAGCCATGCGGACAGGTGTTATAGGCACCGATATCTCTGTTGGGAATACAGCCGCAGTTAGAACGACTTGGTTTCCTGCGAAGTTTTTTTAGTTTCATGCCAATGACTTTTTCAATAACAGCCTGTGTGATGCAGCCAGAAGGTTTAATGCCATATTGACGCAGAGCGGCGGCCTCGGCGCAGGTCTTGACTGAAATATTGTAAAGGTTACCAAGATGGGAAAAGCTCTTGACAAGCCGGATTTGTTCCTCAATGTTTACTCCCCGAATACCGGTGAAGTTACGCTTTGTTTTCTCGTACAAATCAATAAAGCTAATCACACACTCATCCACATAGCCGGAAAGTGCTTTGGCCATCTTGCCGAATGCTTCTATGTGATACTCCACTGTATAGTGTTTATCAATGAAGATAGGGTCATAGCGCCAGCATACCCGATGATTGCCAAGCCCTTTGGACAAGAATTTGACATCGTGGATGACCTGCTCCACAGGAGGCACATTTGGTTCGATGTCCCGTCCGTAAGGTGTGATCGTTACAAACCAATAACTGGCAAAGGAATCAAGCTCATGAATCCGTGACAGGATGGGACGTGGGTTCTTCGTACAGAAGATTAGGCAATCCACAACATCCGGTGTCAATTTATATCGTGTGACTTGTTCTTGGTAATAGGGGTTGCGCACATAGACAAAACCTTCTTTAATGCGGTTTAAAAACCAAGTGCTAAAAAACGCCGGAATATCCGTCCGCGCACCGGTATTAATAATCATAACGACTTGACCACCTTCGTCATATCCTCTGTGAAAGAGATGGTTTTATATATGTTTTCTTTTGCCCCCTGGGGATGATGGGTGTTCACACGGATCAGGGTAGCATTGGGGTTCAAATAAGTCATCCTTTCAAAAGGATAACGGATGATACTTGGTGTATTGAAGCCTACACCAAGTTCTAGATAAACAATCCGTTTTCCGAAAGCCTCTTCAACAAATTCAGTGTAGCGTTCATTGGCGACATCCCAGGCTTCATCCTCTACAAAATATTTGTCTTTGCGGAGATTAACATCCATCGGGCCTCCGCATATAGGGCAGAGGGGAACGAGCTCCGCAGGGATTTTGCAGTTTACTGTTTGCGCCAGCATATCCTTTACAAGGCTTTCGTTGTAGTAGAGCTTGTTGTGACAGCCTTTGGAACATTGAAAAAAACCGTAGTCACCCTGTACAGCAAAAACCTTTTCGGCAGGAAAACCAGCCTTATAGAACTGATGCTCCACTTTCTTTTGGCTATACTTCCGAACTGTGATACGCATTTTGGAAATATCAATAAAATCCATAAGTGCACACTCCTATACCATAGGTTTTCATTTATTCTGTAGTTGTAACTACAATCTTTCCATTTGCCATATTGCTTTCCATCAAGAGATGCGCATCGGCTATCTCATCCATTGAAAAAATCTTGCTTATAGGTGGCTTTAAGCGATATTGGCGAATATGATTGAAAATCTTGTTCATCTGCTCCTGCGTCGGGTAATTACTGAAAAAAGAACACAAATAAACTCCGTTTGGAATACCCTTGATGGGGTCAAAATTTTCAAGGGTTCCTTTATTGCCCAAAATCCCCGTTGAACATATGATGCCGTGATGGGAAAGAAATTTCATTGACTGTTCCAATGTGGCAGGGCCTACTAATTCCAAAATTTTGCTCACGCCATCAGTATAAAGAGAATACAATTGTTTTGATAATGTTC
This sequence comes from Desulfotomaculum defluvii, assembly GCF_054657375.1. Taxonomy (NCBI): domain Bacteria; kingdom Bacillati; phylum Bacillota; class Clostridia; order Eubacteriales; family Desulfotomaculaceae; genus Desulfotomaculum; species Desulfotomaculum defluvii. The sequence continues at coordinate 1,418,492 of NZ_BAAHYV010000007.1, forward strand.
CATCATCAAGCAATACAAAGTCTGCCCCGTGCTTTTTAAGCAAGTTCATTTTATTTAAACTTCGAGTCGTGGCTAAAACAGTGCTTCCTATACTTTTTGCCAGTTGTAGGGTCACCAGTCCTAGCGCACTTGTTGCTCCTCTAATCAATAATGTATCGTTAGACTTTAGCTGTAGGCAATCAAACAAGGAACCGTACGCTGTAAAATAAGTTTCTGGGATTGCGGCCAGTTCCTCCCAGCTGAGGTCAATATCTGCGGCAAAGACCTGGCTAATTGGCAGCAGTGCATATTCCGCGTAACCACCGTCAAAGCTGCGTCCCATTCCCCCCATCAAAGCCACAACACGCTGCCCTTTTTTAAAATTGCTGTTAGAAGAATCGGCTATTTCGCCTACGCACTCTATACCAAGGATTCTCGGCAATTGAATATAGGGAGCATCACCTTCATAGCTTCTGGTTATGATCTCGGAGCGGTTAATGCCAAAGGCTTTTACCTTTACTAGTACCCAGCCCGGTTTCACTTTGGGGACAGGCACATTTGTTACGGTTAGTTCGTTAGCTTTACAAGTTCTTTCAAGCACTATTGCTCTCATATGGTATATACTTCTTTCCAACATTGGGGGTCAGTTCCGTAAAAGTTGTGGGTATAGCCATAGGTCACAGCAGGACAGCCACGGCAGAACCGCAGTAATTCGCATTTGGAACACTTCTCAAAATTGCTGTATTCCCGGTATTGATCCATTTTCTCCCCCAGAAAAATATTATACAATTGGTCAGTTAAGGCATTGCCAATCAGGCTCTCAAATCGCCGACAAGCATAAATGTCACCGTTTGGCAAAATGGTTATGTGACAATTGCCGCAGTTACAACCATCATATATAGTGGCATCATCCAAGCCTTCGGGTATTGTAAACAATCCTTTTTCATATAGGAATAACGTCCATAGGTGATCCTTTAGGTTAAAAGTCGTTCCCGAGTCCTTATAATATTCGAACTTTTTCCAGCAGACTTCCAAGAACTCTTTGTATTCTTCTGGTGCTATGTGAGTGCTTTTGTCAAAACTCGTAGGGCAGTACCTAGCAAAAGCGAAAACATCAGCTTGTTTTTCTACCACAAGATCAATGATTTCGGGAATTTCCTTAATATTAGTATTTGACACCGTTGTCATGATAACAGCTCGAATTCCCGCTTCACGAAGGCAGCGAATTTTCTCAAGGGTAGTGTCAAAAGAACCAGGCTTTCGGATAAAGTCATGTGTATCCCTCAGCCCATCAATTGAGAGCTGATATCTCTCACAGCCATAGTATTTTAACCTTCTGCACACCTCATCATCAAGATGAAAAGGATTTCCCAGGATACTAAAAGCAATGTTCTGCGATTTCAGCAGTTCCAACACATGCCAAAAGTCTTTGTGTAAAATCGGATCCCCTCCGGTTATATAGAAGTAGGGTATACGATTCAGTTTTCTGCACATCTCCACGCAATTATTAAGCACAGACTGTATATCTTGATAGGACATCTCCTTCACGGGGAGGTTTTGATTTTCTGAAAAGATATAACAATGCTGACACCGCTGATCGCAACTATCGGTAATATGCCATTGAAAGGCAAAGAATTGATCCATAGTAGTACACTCTCCTTGCTAAGAATTAGTTAATAAATTTATGAAGTCAGCCATTGGCATAAAAACAATATTTATTTTAAAAAGAAATACCCCGGTTCAGTAAAAACCGGGGACTTTCCTAGACGTTATTACTTGTCACCGGCACCGCAGGCGGAACCAAAAGCAGTTGATTTGGGTTTACCGTCGTCACCGGCTCCACAAGCAGAACCACAACCGCTGTGAGCCATAGCCGCTTGTTTTGTTCCGAAGTAGCTTTGAGCACTTCTTCTTGCGAAAAATTTACGATTTTCTTTCCAAGTATCAAACATTCCAAGCTTATTCATCTCAAAACACTCCTTGTTTGTATTTGGGCTTGATTTTTTTTGCCTCTGATATTATGTTAGTTGTGTTATATCATTTTGAAAAGTAGGCACCTTTTTATTATATAGTAACCTTATTATAACTATTGGAGGAATGCGATATGTTGACGAAGAAAGAATTACCGGCATGCCCCGTTGCAACAACGGTTGGTTTGATTGGAAACAAGTGGAGATTATTGATTCTAAGAAATCTTTTGGCTGGACCAAATCGTTTTGGCGAACTTAGGAAAACCATTCCTGGCATCAGTCAGAAAGTTTTAACTGACAATCTTAGATCAATGGAAGAAGACGGGATCATTATTCGAACAGTTTTTGCGGAAGTGCCCCCGCGTGTGGAGTATAAGTTAAGTGAATTGGGTGACACCATGCGTCCCATTATTGCAGCTATGGAATCATGGGGGTTGGGTTACCAGAAAGTAATGAAAAATTCATCCAATTAGCAATCCATATGTCCATAGAGAAAATTACACCCACCCAAGTATTATTATTGGGGCACTTTTGGTTTCTGGGGTAATTGCAAAAATTGTCAATAAAAGGAAAACCGCCTGAACCAAGGTACAAGCGGTTTCGTTGCTGTATTTTGATAGTATTACAAATTAGAAAGAAGCTCCTTAGCACAGGCAAGGTAGTAGTGGCGGCCATTTGCGCTTGTTTCCAGACGCCCGAGGTTGAGAAGGCCTTGGGCTTTGTATCTTTTCGCCTGCTTATTTGCACTATCCGCAGCTATAAGGACATCTGCAAGCTCAATAGCCCATTGGGCTTCTTCGCTCTCCAGGGCTTGACTGATAGCAGAAAGTACCGACTCTACGCCACCCATGAGAGCGATGGTTTTTTGGGCACGGATCCGATTTGGCAAAGGATTGAGATTGGTTGGGTTTCCGTCAAACCAACCTACATAGCCAGCATATATACCACGAACAGACCAGGCCACAGTACCATAAAATTCGCCCAGATAGGGAAGGCTGGCCCACTTTTCAGGTAACTTAACTGCTTCTACCACCTCGTCCATTGTCATGGCCTGATTCATGCCTTTAAGGGTTTCTTTAAGTATATAATCAATAGCATCACGGAAGTTTGTTAAGGTTTCTGCAACAGCAGTTCCTCCAATTATGGGTTGTGTATGTCCAGGGAGGAGGTATTTAGCCTGATAACCAATCAGCTTATCCAAGGTCTCCACCCAGGTGCTTATATCCCGATACTGACTGCCACGTATAGCATATAGGTTGGGCCAGCAACCGTAATAATTATAACCACAGCAAAGTACCTTGTAAACTGGAAACCAGACCAGGAGCTGATCATCAGTTTCGCCTGGAGCAGCAGCAAGTTCTAAAGTAACGCCATCAATACTGCGTATGATTTTTTCTTCATTATAAACAGTGGTAGGTGGTACAAAAGCTCTTTTACCTTCGTCCTTAACCATACCTTCACGAATACCGATACCTTGACAAATGGCTTCCTCGTCGCTGAGCTCGTAGCCATGTTGCCTTATGCCGCGCTTATTGAGCACGTCCTGCAGGGCATTGATTCGACCGAGGACTGGCTTGCAAGGAGCAAAGGCAATAATTTCTGGATCACTATCCATAAAAACTCCTGCTCCACCAAGGTGATCTGGATGGCTATGGGTGTAGATGATGGTCTTCACTGGCTTGTTGGTATGCCCGGCGATAATGGACTTGAGGGCTTCTGCACGATAGTCAGTATCAAGGGTATCTATTAGAATAACCGAAGTTTCTCCAATGATAAAGCTGGCATTGCTGTGGCCATAACCCATTACATGATAGATAACACCGGGAATGATTTCTGCCACTCGACGTGGGTATGCTGTGAATGAAAAATCTTTTAATGATTGTTCTCCATCTGATCGTAACATTGGTCACACCTCTTTGTTTGTTGTATCTTTGCAGTAATTCGATTTTGAGTTGGTTCGCCTTATATTACAAGCTCAGTTTTTACAACTCTGATATTATGATAGTTATGTTACATCATTTTGAAAAGTAGGCACCTTTTTATAACTATTGGAGGAATGCGATCATATTCTTCATCATTTTCCAATAAATTTTTAATAATTTTCATTGCTTTCTTTAATTCCGAATTACTTCCCGGAGCAGTAACAGCTAATCTAACTGCTCGCAACGGTTTGGTTTTTCCTACTGTGAATCTTTCAGCTGCATAAACACGTACTCCGGCACGATAAGCCTTCGATTCAAAATCTTCCCCTGTAAATCTTTCCGGTAATATCAACCATCTGAAAATACATTCAAGTTCTCCGAGAACAGAGTAGCCGTTAAGATAGTCATTTACAATTTTATTTTGCTCCCTCGTGTAAATACGATGCTTTTCAATAATTTTATCGGTAATTCCAGCAGTAATTAGCCTTGATGCAAGTTCAGCCATCATCGGGGACACAGAAATATTGATATTATAAAGGGCTTCAGATAATTTCTTTCTAAAAATATCTGGCGTTACTACATAGGCAAGTCTTAAACCGGGAGCTATTACCTTGGAGAGACTAGAAATGTAAAGTGTATTTTCTGGTGCGTACGATACGATGGGAGCATGTAGATTTTCAGCCATAAGACTAAGGGTAGCATCCTCTATGACAATTAAATTGTTACTCATCGCTACATTAGCAATCATCTTTCTTGTATCGTTGGACATTGTATGTGTAGTTGGATTGTGATAATCGGGGATCACAAATAATCCTTTTATATTCTCATTTTTACAAGCATACAGTAATCCAGCCCTTGTGATTTCATAGTGCCCCTGTTTAATAGGAATTAGTTGAATACCAAGCATATTAGCTGCAGTTTTAATACCAGGATAGGTCACGGGGTCTGTTCCGATTCGATCACCAGGTTTAAATAAACTAGCTAGAATAGCTGCAATTGTATTTTGTCCACCGTTTGCTAATAAAATATTTTGTGGTTCAGCATCATAACCAGCTTTTTTTATAAGTTTAGCAGCCGTCTCTTTCTGCCAAAATGTGCCCTCCGGTCTCCCATAATTAAATAGATTTCTGAAACCGGGTTCTGCCAGCATCTTTTTGATCTGTTCTGTTAGTTCAACATATGACGTAGGTTGAGGAAATACAGAACCCATTTCGATAATTTGGGGAGAACTGTATTCCTGTAAAAGAAAAGTATTTGAGCCTGCATCTGATGATACAAAAGTGCCGTTGCCAATCGTCGCACAAATAAGTCCCTTTTGTGCACATAGTTTAAATGCTCTTGAAATGGTACTTAGATTTACATTTAAATAATCGGCCAATTCCCGTTGCGGCGGCAATTTGGTACCGGGCGACAATACGCCATTCTTAATATCTTTTTCCAACATTTCAGCAATTGAAGTATAAAGTGGAGTCTTAAGTTTGGTAGGATCTGGCTTCCAGTTCATAGGATAGTCATCAAAGGAATTGACAGGCATTTTTATATCTCCGTTAAATTGTTTTGCATACAATTATATCATTGTGTGCATTTTGCTACACTTGATATAATGAAATACATATAAGAAGCTACTGCAAGAAATGTGCTGATAATGCGTCAAAGGAGTGAATATGGTGCAAAAACAAAAAGCTGATATTTTAAAGTTTAAAGAAATGAAACGGCAGGGGAAAAAGATTACTATGGTCACAGCATATGATTTCGCCATGATGTCCCAGGTAGATAAAAGTGACATAGATATGATACTGGTAGGCGATTCGGGTGCTATGACAATGATGGGCTATGAAACAACCGTTCAAATCGACCTGGAGACAATGCTGGTTTTTTGCAAGGCGGTTGCTAACGCCGGTAAACACACTTTCATGGTAGCGGACATGCCCTTTATGACATATGAAATAGGACCGGAGAAAGCTATGATTAATGCAGCTCGTATTATTAGAGAAGGTCGCATGGATGCCCTTAAGCTGGAAGGTGGGGAACGTATAGCGGGTACAGTGGCCGCATTAGTCAGGTCCGGTATACCTGTGATGGGCCATATCGGTTTAACACCCCAAAGTGCCGCACAGTTGGGTGGTTTTAAAGTGCAGGGTAAAAGCATAGAGAGTGCCAAACAAATAGTCAAAGATGCACTGGCTTTGGAAAGGGCGGGTGCATTTGCGATTACTCTGGAAGCCATACCTAGCCCAGTGGCAAAAATCATCACTGAGACTGTCCAGGTGCCCACAATCGGCATTGGTGCTGGAAATAACTGCGATGGCCAGGTACTGGTTATCCACGACCTTTTAGGACTATTTGACAGGTTTACCCCCAAGTTTGTCAAACGTTATGCCAATCTAGGTCAAGATATGCAGAATGCGTTAAACACCTATGCCAGAGAAGTTCGTGATGGCGTATTCCCCGATAAAGAGCATTCTTTTAATATGTCCCAGGATTTAGTGGAACAGCTACAAGCTGAATTGCAGAAAGAGGGTATATTGTAAGTAAAAACAAAATGAACTTCTTGGGATAATATTCAGAAGAAACTTGTTGTTAAGAACGCTCTGTCATTTACTGATTAGGCGTTCTTCTTTTACTTTACAACTAACGGTAAAATAATTAAAGAAGAATCGTATTACATAAATTAAAACACCCTAACATGAAGTTAAAATAGAGACACCGTGCCGTTTATCCCTGGCTCTCTGAATGGAACGATGGCTCTATTTGACTGGAGATGTCTCTCACTATCCGGAACTGCGGCTCATTTTGCGCCGGAATATACACCGCGTGAGATAACTTGTAGATCATATTTGTTATAAATCTTAATTATTGGGGAAATTAGGTAATAGAATATATTTCCCTTATTCTATATATTTATTAATAAAAAGGGTTGATACCTATGAATTTTTTAACCTTTTTTGAATCATTCCTTTGCCTGAGTACTTTAGGTACTATCATTCCTACAATCTATTTGGGAAAGAAAATAAACTCCCCTCACCTTACTTATTATTACATTATATCTGGTCTCTTTGTAAGTTTTTTATTTTCATTATCAAATTCCCTTAACCAAATGGGTATAACAAAATTTTGGGGAATGCATACTTGGATTCCTGTTTGCCTGAATCTAATAGTACTTGTTTATGTTATTCGTTTACCAGCACTAAGTATAAAAAGTGCCCTGGAGATTAACTTCCTGCTGCAAACACTTTTGATTTCTTGTCTGCCAATCAATAATCAGCTCTTTATCGAAAACACCTTCCATAGCCAAATGTTAACTTATACAGTCTTAGCAGGCGGAATTATTTTTGTCTTTTATCATGCCAGTCGCTTCCTAGCTTATCTGGATTCAAATAAGGTATTTATTAATTTTGGTACTTATTTATACATCGTATTACTTGTTCTAATAGCTTTTCAACCATTGTCCGAGGCACCTACTTATTTAAATTTAGTAAAGAGTTTTGCAATTCAATTTGGCATCTGGCCCTTAAGCATTTCTTTATTTATTCATTTGTTTCTGTTGCCCTTTATTAGCTTTATTCCCTATGGCATAATTAAATCTTTGACAGCCCATTATTAATTTATTGCTGATATTTATCCGAGTATCGGAGCATTATCCTTTTCTTCTTTTACCTTTTCTTTAAAAGGTTCAATAACTATATTATTATCAATAGGAAAAGGCGGAACCAGTTCCTCAATATAATCCTTGGGAAGGGGTACTGTAGATTGAACCACGTGACCCTCTTTATCTTTTTTTAAAATAACAAACTTATCCATCCCTGTGCCTCCTTTTTTAGATCTGTGAACTTTATTTTATCCTGCCAATGGGTCTTTCACTCTAAACCTGAATTTAGAAAAGTCTCGTATTTTTTAAGGTCGGGCTGGCTAAAATTCTTTTAGAAGTTATCATACAAGGAGGCTATTTAATGAGTAATAGACTGAATGTACAGGCCGACAACTTTATTCGTCTAACAAATATCGATGAGATGGGTCAATACCTGAAAAACGTAGAAGACGGAGAACTTCACTTTAGAGTTTTCCCCATATCCGGTACACCTGAAGAATTTCATTATAATGGTCATCAAAAATCCATTATCCGTAAGAAGGATCAAAAACTATTTGACAATGTAGAAGATTTCATTTGCTATACCTTTCAGTGTGATCAGGAAGGGTATGCAAATACCGAATACGTGGATCTTGAAGTATTAAAATAATACTAAGATGTTAAAATAAGCCGTAAATCTACGAGGTGATCTTGCATGCCCCAAATCATCATCCGAGGTATAGAGCTAGAAATAGTAAAGACCATGAGTATAGATCTACTTATGGGCTTACATAGGATCATCGGTTGCCCTCTGGATGACCTGACCCTAGAATGTAACACTTCTACTTTTGTTAAAAATGGTGCCCTAGACAAAGGTTATCCCTTTGTGGAAGTTGCTTGGTTTGACCGAGGCCAAACAGTCCAAGATCAGGTGGCAAAAGAAATAACTGCCCATATACAAAGGGCAGGTTATTCTAATATTGATATTATGTTTACTACCCTTGAAAAAATCAAGTATTACGAGAATGGTCAGCATTTTGGTTGAGTCATCGCCAAAAAATCTGTTATCCCTTAATTCGATAAGTACATAATTACCGGGGAGCTTCATCCCCGGTATATTGGCCGCGTTTTTCCAAAGTTTTTAAGCTGCCGGCAAATTTTTACTAACCGCCCATGGCCCCTTCCAAGGTTTTAAAGCTGATGGCTGACGATTGATGGCTATTTTCATATTTACTACTGCTTATTCTTTCGTAGCCTCTTAAGGTTTTTCATACCCCTGGTTATTTCCATCACATTAATTTCTTCGGCATTAAATTCTTGGGTGATGTTCTCTAAGGCAATCCAAGGATCCACATGCTCACCACAAGTAAAAATATCAACCGCAGCATAGGCCAATTCTGGCCAAGTATGGATGGTGAGATGAGATTCTGATATAACTACCACCCCACTGACTCCTTGGGGCTCAAATCGATGAAATACAACCTCCCTTATTTCTGCATTTGCTTTTCTGGCTGCACCCACCATTATTTCTTCAACTGTCTTAAGATTATTTAATTTCTCAGGATCACATTCCCATACTTCGGCCATTAATTGTACACCTAGGGGCTGTCCTAAAATACTCATTAATAAGATCTCCTTTGCAACAATATATATTTTAGTTTCCCAAAGAAGCTATAAAATATTTGTACAATTATAACCGGTGGTTGTCCCCGTATGTAATTTAAAACCTACAGTCAGATGGAGGACTGCAGGTTGTTTTATGTTCGACGGTACCAGGCACTTGCTCGCTTGTAGAGATGGCTTGGTTTGAAATATTTTTTCTACGGCAAGAGCCAGGCACCTAGGTTGCTATTTTTGCGAGAATAAAAACAAATGATTAACAGCTAGCCTACACTTCTAAACCAATATTGATCTCAATGGATCCAGCCTCTGTCAGCATTTCAACCATGAGGCTTTTGACCTGACTGATTCTAGCAGTAATGTTCTTTCCAACTATTAGGGTAGGCGGTGAAATATTAGTTTCCAGTCCGATATTCTCAAGGGTGATAGCTGCATTTGCCGTAACCATGTTGGCCAATTCACTAATGGCACTCTGGGCCATTTCATCAAAATTTTCCACTGGCATACCACCCATCATAACAGATGCGATATTTTTTGCAGTATCTTTTGCCATACCATAGGCAACGTTGCCCCGGATTTTTTTAGTTAATCCAACAATGGCTGTAACCTCCTGGGTAGCCATATGTTTTTCCTTAAATGCTAGATTTCCTCTTTTTATTTGTTGAAATCCTAATTGGGGCAATATTTCAGCACAAGCGTCTACAAAGGGTGCAAATTTCTTAGCATCCATGCTACATTCCCCCTTCGAAACCGATACTGATGACTAGATTTCCCACAGTGGTTACAGCACGTACTACTTCCGCTTGAATATTTGGACTGGTTATAGAAATATCTTCCCCACAAAAAATACTTGGTGGAGTCAGCATAAGATTCATACCCCGGATGGCATTATTAGCATGGGTAACTGTATGGCCGGAAATGATATTGCCAAACTCAGCCATTGTATCCATTACTTCTTCTTCGTTCAAATCCTCTTCGCCATTGATCAATTGACTTAGTTTAATAGCAGTAGTTTTACTGGTATCAATAATGATCCGTCCTGGTCTTTTTCCCGTAATTCCCAAAATAACTGCCATACCTTCGGAGAAAAAAGTCTGTCCTTGTAGCTGTGACTCACTAATATCACATTTTAACTGGGCCATCTGCCAAAGGTTATCCATAAGGGAAGTAGCAAAGAAATCTACATAGTTTTTATTACTCATAATATCATTCCTTACACAAATACTCTTTTTATGGCAGTCATCATTTCATCTGCTTTAAAGGGTTTTTGGAGAAAGGCTCGAACTCCAATGGCCTTTGCTTTTTCAATAAGTTCTTCATCTCCCATGGCACTTAACATAATAATCCTGGCTCTTTTATCCCGAGCTAGAATTGCTTCTGCTGCCTCCAGACCATCCATAACTGGCATGGTAATATCCATAGTAACCACATCGGGATTAAGGGAGAAAAATAATTCCAATCCTTCTTTACCATTTTGGGCTACTCCGCAAATATCAAATTTATCTGCTGGCAAGGCCTTTTTAATATTTTTATGAATAAAGGGTGAGTCATCTACAATTAACAAACGTAACTTTGCCATCCACTACACTCTCCTTCCTTTTTAGCTTTTAGTCTTTAGCCTTTGACCATTAACTTTTGTAGCTAATGGCTAATAGCTAACGGCAACGGCCATGCAGAGCTAAGGCAATAGCATTAGGAATAGCACTTAGAGGAAATAGTGCTTCGGCTCCTCCTTTTTCAAAGGCCACTTTAGGCATACCAAAAACCACAGAACTGTGCTCATCCTGGGCCAAAGTCTTTGCACCAGCTTGCCGCATGGCCAGCATTCCTGCTGCCCCGTCATGACCCATACCAGTTAAAATAACCCCAACTGCATTACTACCCACGTGCCTAGCAACGGAGTTAAATAGAACATCCACCGAGGGGCAATGCCCATTCACATTGGCCCCCTCCTCACAGGTTACCAAATACATACCGCCGGACCGTCGTACTGTCATATGCTTACCTCCAGGAGCAATAAGAACTCTTCCTGGCATAACCCGGTCATTGGTCCTAGCCTCCAACACTTCCATTTCACAGATCTCATTTAATCCCTGGGCAAAATGCTTGGTAAACCCTGGTGGCATATGCTGAACAATAACAATACCTGGCGTGGAGGCAGGAAAGGCTCTGATTATTCTTCGAATTGCTTCGGTACCTCCGGTAGATGCCCCGATGGCAATAACCTTGTCTGTGGATTCGGCTAGGGCCACTTTCAGGAATCTTCCGGGAAGTGCAGAGGGTCTTTTTTCTTTCCAAGCCTGAACATTGGCTGTGGCAGCAATTTTTATTTTCTGACGCAATTCCCCCAGCATGGCATTAAGACCCCTAGCGATATCTGTACTGGGCTTGGTAACAAAATCAACTGCTCCAGCCGCCAGTGCTTCCAGGGTAATCTTTGCTCCTTTTTTAGCCAGTGCACTGACCATCACAACTGGCAATGGATACTGAGGCATTAAACGCTTTAAAAATTCCACCCCGTCCATTTTGGGCATTTCAACATCTAAAGTTAATACATCAGGCCTAAGTCGGACAATCTTATCCCTGGCCACATAGGGGTTAGAGGCAACTCCAACCACTTCAATTTCTGGATCCATTGCTAGACCCTGGGCAAGGATCTCCCTAACGAGAGCTGAATCATCCACCACCAGAACCTTAATGGTCTTCACAGCAATCCCCATTCTGTTCATCTCCTTTGATATATGGCTGGTTGAACAAAGCGATAGAGGGTATTGGACTGACCTAAGGATTCTGAATGACTGATAAATAAATATCCTTCGGGCTCTGTATAACGATAAAACCTCTCGATAATAGACCCTCGGGTACTGTTATCAAAATAAATCATTACATTTCGACAGAAGATAACATTAAAGAGCCCTTTAAAGGGATATATCTCATTGGTCAGATTAAGACGACGGAACAATATTAACTCTCTTAGATCCGGACTGATTAGCCAATTTCCCTCTGAGTGTGGTTTAAAATAACGGATGCGGTACATGGGGGGCACATGCTCCAGCTGTGCCCCGCTATAAATTCCAGCAGTGGCCTTTGCCAAGGCACTGGTAGAAATATCTGTTGCCAAAATACCAATATCCCAGTTATTTAATTGCCACCCTAAAAATTCACGCAAAATCATAGCCAAGGTATAGGGTTCTTCCCCGGAAGAACAACCAGCTGACCAAATTCTGATTTTTTTACTATGGCGGTTTTTCTCCATAAGCCTAGGAAGCACCACTTCCTGTAAAAATTGAAAGTGTTCAAACTCCCTAAAAAAGTAAGTATAATTAGTGGATAATTTATCTGCCAGATGCAAAAGGGCTTGACCCGAGGGCTCCTTAATCACATATTCATAGTAGGCTTTAAAACTAGCGAAGCCACCTTCATAAACTGTCCTTAATAGGCGATCCATGAATAATGACCTTTTTTGCTCAGTGATATGGATACCAAACTTTTTATATACCAATTGACTTAGGAGTCGAAACTCCTCATCTGTTAATCGAAGGTCTTTCATCCCTTTAGCCCCTTCCGGTCTTAGAAACCCACAAGCATCACTGATACAATTTTTTTAAAACTTACCAAAATCGCTATCATCCAACGAGATAATATCTTGGGGCCTTACCAGGTTATTTTTCCCCTGTACATTTTGGCCCTTGACATCTCTTCCAGTTATCCTGTTATTATGAACTCTTGATATTGAGTTAGTAGACGTTCCGTTGAAAGTAGTCATACCAAGACTCTGTCTGCTTAGCTTAAAGTGCCCTAACATTTCCTTCAGGTTCGTTGCTTGACCAGATAATTCTTCTCCGGCAGCGGCGGATTGTTCTGAACTGGCGGTATTTTGTTGTGTAACTTGATCTACCTGGCTAAGACCAGCATTTATTTGACCGATACCCTGGGCCTGTTCCTTGGAAGCTGCAGCAATCTCACTGATCAAATCTGTTACCTTGGTGGCACCAATAACTATATCCTCTAATGATTTTGAAGTATCCTGTGCAATTTGTGTTCCCACCTCGGATTTCTTGATAGAGTCTTCAATCATCTCTGTGGTTTCCTTGGCAGCCTTGGCACTACGTTGGGCTAAATTACGTACTTCCTCTGCCACCACCGTAAAGCCTTTACCATGTTTACCAGCTCTGGCAGCTTCAACTGCAGCATTCAAAGCCAATAAATTTGTTTGGAAAGCAATCTCATCTATCACCTTGATAATTTTGGATATGTCATTGGCTGATTCATTTATATTCTCCATGGCTTTAACCATTTGCTGCATCTTTTGATTACCATCTTCAGCATTGTCCTTGGCCTGAATGGCCAGTTGGTTAGCCTGAATAGCATTTTCGGCATTTTGGCTAGTTTGTGATGCCATTTCCTGCATAGAGGAAGAGATTTGTTCAACTGCACTGGCAGATTCAGTGGCACCCTGGGACAGTGCTTGGCTGGCTTCTGAAATCTGACGGGACCCAGCAGCCACCTGATCCACTGCCACTGTCACCTGACTTAGAATTTCGTTAATAGAACTTATGGTGCTGTTGAGGGCTTCTTTGATCAGGGCATGGTCACCCCTATATTCCCCTTTCACACTGGTATCAAGGTTACCCCTGGCCATTTCCTGTAGGCAAACAACTGCCTCATTGATGGGCCTAAGGATAGCATCCAATGTATCATTAATCCCCTTGACAATTTCATAATAACCGCCCTTAAATTTAGTTGCATGGCCCCTAGACTGCAAATTTCCCTCCACGGCAGCTTGCACCAATTCATTGGTTTCATCTACTAATTCCCTAATGGTGTTGACCATCAATTCAAGATTCTTTCCTAAAATATCATGTTCGGAGTTTACTTTTACGTTTACTGCTAAATCCCCCTCAGCCACTTTTTCTGCAGCCAAGGCATGGTCTCTCATATTTTCTGCCATTGTCTTAAAGGAAGTTGCTAACTTACCTATTTCATCTTTGGTTGTGGCTTCAATATCAACATTGACATCCCCCAGGGCCAGTTTATCTGCAGCTGCAGCCAATTCATTTACCGGACGACTAACCATCCGAGCTATGAATAAACCCAAACCGATGGATAGAAGTACACCCACTAGAATAATAATCATCATAGTGGTTGTGGCACTGGAGGCAATATTGCTGTTTTCATCAGAGGTCTTCTTGGCCATTTCAATTTTAATTTCTATAATTCTATTAATAATATCCAATTCTTCTCTGGCCGCTTTCCCCTGGGCTCCTTCTTCGCTAATTATCGCCAGTGCTTCTGCGTCCTGATCAGACTTGGCCAACTGAATTACCCTTTCGGTTTCAGTACGAAAGACCTGATTTACCTCATGAAATCTCCTAAATAATTCTTTACCTTCCTCAGTTAACATTGTTTTCTCAATTTCTAAAACATTTTTGTCGATGGTAACAAAATACTCCTCAATCCTATTATTACGATCTTGGATTTCAGCCGGGGAATTGGCTAGAATAATATCTCGGGAATTCACACGGATCCGTTGAAAAGCATTGACCATTTCTGCTAAATGCCCTGTTGGTTCTACCATTTTTTCATACATATTGGTGTCAGCTTCTTCAATATCTTTAATGTCACTAATGCCTACATAACCGATAATAACTGAAATAATAGCCACTACGATAAAGGCAATGGTTAATTTGGTTGCAATTTTCAGGTTATAAAACCACTTCATTTGTCAGGCCTCCTATATTTATTCTTCCAGGAGTTTCTCTACATCTAGCAGTAATTTGACCCTATCTCCAACTTTGCCCATACCCTGAATATACCTGTTTTCTCTGCTCCTGCGCACACTGGGAGCTGGTTCTATATCCCTCTTTGGTATGTCCAGTACTTCTGATACTCGGTCGACAATTAGCCCCATTGGCTGACCTTTAACTTGAATAACTATAATACAAGTTCGTTCATCATATTCCCTGGCCACTGCACCGAAGCGCAGGCGTACATCCATCACGGGAATCACTTTGCCCCGCAGATTGATGACCCCTTTGATATAGTCAGGTACATCTGGAACTTCTGTTATTCTTTGTATGCCAATAATTTCTGTTACATATTGAATTTCTAAACCAAATTCTTCGTTAATCAGTAAGAAGGTAAGGTATTTGCCCTCTTGAGTATCTTCCAGATCATCTTCTTCCTCTTCCTGTAATAACTCCAATTCAAATCCATCCCTTGTACTCATCCTGCCACCTTCTTTCTTAATATAGTTTGTTCCCTAGGAGATCTTCAGCAGAAACTATTAAATGGGCGATATCTAAAATCATACTGACTTCCCCATCCCCCAGTATCGCTAGACCAGAGACCCCTCTTATCTTCCCTAAGGCCGGTGGTAGGGGTTTAATGACAATTTGTTGTTGACCTACTAGTTCATCCACAAATAAGCAACATTTCTGATCTTCACTTTCCATGACAATTAATATCCCCTCGGTCAATTGGTCAAAGGCTGGCTGAACTTTATAAAGCTGATGCAGTCTAATAACCGGAAGTAGCTCCCCCCGGATATTTACCACCTCTAAGCCATCGGGATTGACTACAATTTGACTTTCCTTAGGTTGAAAACACTCCTTAATAGATGCAATGGGGAGGGTATATCTGGCTCTCCCCACCCGTACCACCATACCCTCAATAATTGCTAAGGTTAGGGGTATGCGAATAATGAACAGAGTTCCCTGGTCTGGTGTACTACGTATTTCGATGCGTCCCCGTAGCTTTTCAATGTTCTGTTTTACTACATCCATACCTACACCCCGGCCAGAAATAGCTGATACCGTTCCCGCTGTACTCAAGCCTGGTTCAAAAATGAGCTTCCAAACCTCTTCATCCTTTAAATCTCTTTTTTTATTTTGAAGCAAACCTCTGTCTCTAGCTTTGGATAAAATTTGTTCTCGATTTAATCCTTTGCCGTCGTCCCTGATAAGAATCCACACCTCACCACCAGTATGCCTTGCTTCCAGGATAATTCGCCCAGTTTCAGGTTTCCCCACAGCTCGGCGTTGTTCAGGGGATTCAATGCCGTGGTCCACTGCATTGCGCATGATATGCACCAGAGGGTCTGAAATTTGCTCGATAATTGTTTTATCAACCTCTGTCTCTTCACCTATGATTTCTAATGTTACTTTTTTATTGATCTTATAGGAAACATCTCTTACTACTCGGATCATTTTGCGAAAAATACCTGCTAAGGGCACCATTCGCAAATTCATGGATACGTCTTGAATATCCCGTGTGATTTTATTAAGATGGCTAATGGCCTTTTCAAACCGGTCTAGCTGAAGTCCTTGGAGATCTGGATGATGGGAAACCATGGCCACAGATATAACCATTTCCCCCACCAGATCCAGCAATGTATCCAGTTTTTCTACATCTACCCGAATGGCCTGCTGAACAGCACTATTAGCATTCTTGCTTTGTTCGCTGTTACCAGCATCATTTTTAATGACTGGCTGGTTTTCTGGGTCCTCCTGTACCTGCGAACTAGCCACTGGTGTTATTAATTGATCCTGTTTCTCTACCAAATCATCCTCTATGGTTAATTGCTCCCCACTAGAGGCACCAACTCTGCCCAAGCTCTCCTTCAGATTGTCTACGGTCTTTAACAGTACTGAGATGGTCTCATTATTTACCTCTGCTTGACTTTGCAATATTTCGTTAAGCATACTCTCTGCCTGGTGGCTAACTTGCTCTAACTCAGCAAAGCCTAGGAAGCCGGCATTACCTTTAAAGCTATGGAAAGATCGGAAGATCTGCTCCACCAGTGAACAACGATTGGGGTTACTTTCCAACTGCAATAATGACGTTTCTGCTTCTTCAAGAATTTCCAAACCATCCTCTTTAAATCGTTTTATAACCTCTGGCGTTATGGTGAAAACCCACTCCTCGTCATTGGAGGGAGATTGTTCTTCTTGTTTATTTTCTATATTGGCTATACCTTCGATAGTCCTTTGAATCTCTCCAATTATGCCCATGGCTTCATTTTCCAGACCCCCGTCTGAGAGCTGCTGCTCAATGGTATCCAATAAACCCTTTATAAAATCTCCGGTTTTATAAAGGAGTTCAATATGCTTAGGTGCCAAATTTGCTTTCCCCTTGCGGAAAATATCCAGCAGGGTTTCTGCTTCATGGGTTACATTAATAACCGTTTGTAAGTCTAAGAAAGAGGCCATACCCTTAATCGAATGAAAAAGCCTAAAGATACTATTTAAAATCTCATCATCTACCATTCCCGCATTAGAAACATGTTCTTCCATGGCGATGATCTGTGGTTCTATTTCCTCCAGCAGTTCTCTGCTCTCAGTTATAAAATCACCAATCATCTCAATGCGTTCCTGGTCTTCACCCATCTCCGCCTACCCCTTTCTCACACATCTTTTTCCCGGAGCAATTCTTGCAATTCCTCATAGGCCCTTTTAAGTTTGCTATATTCCTTAGCCATGCGCTCTTGTTCTTCTTTGGTTTGTTTTCTTATTTCCGCTTCATCACTGATTTTTTCTATAGTTTCCAATAGTTCCTCAATCACCACAGGTTTACCAAAAAAAGCATAGGCACCGTTATTAACCGCAGCTATAGCTGTTTCAACATCGCCATAACCCGTGATCAAGATGACTTTAGCATTCTGATCTAACTTTCGAATAGCTTTTAGTACTTCGATGCCAGTCATTCCTGGCATTTTCATATCAGTGATCACAACATCATAGGAATTTCCCAAGTAAGCTTTAACAGCTTCCTCCGGTACAGTAAATACATTTAACTCATGACCTGTTGGTTCCAGAGCACTGACCAAACCATCCAAACAGTCACGGTCATCATCTATTAACATAAATTTCATTCTTACCCCTCCGTACTTAACTGTACTCACAATACAACCATTATTTTGTTGTAAATCAATTATTTGTTCATATTCTGAATTCTGCTCATAGGGCGAGTAAATAACCTTTATCCGAGGTCGGGTAGGGGAACGTGTGGGTACTCCCACCACCATCCCCACTTCCCCGGTGTTTAAGGTAACCCTGGTATTCTCTGGATATAAGACTACTGTTTTTAAAAATGCCTGCACCACCCGAGGTGAAAACTCTTGACCTTCACCTTTCATAATAATCTCCACTGCATGATAAGGTGGAAAGCCGGGTCTATAGGGCCGATCGGTGGTTAAAGCATCAAAAACATCGGCAACAGCTATTATTTGGGCATTGGGGTGAATCTCATCTCCTTTTATCCCATCAGGGTAACCTTTGCCATCCCATCTTTCATGATGCTGACGAACGGTAGTTACAAACTCCCTTGAATCAACCAAAGGCATAATAATATTCATCCCAATTAACGGATGATTCTTGATAATGGTAAACTCCCTTGGGGTAAGGCTCCCTGGTTTATTTAGGATATCCTTGGGTATCAGTAGTTTGCCTAGGTCATGCAGCAAAGCACCGGTAGCTAGATCAGCTAGGCCCTGCCTGTTATACCCCATTTCCAAGCCAACAAGAACACTTAGTAAGGCCACATTTATTGAATGCACATAGGTATAAGGGTCATGTTCATGCAACATATCGAAATACATACGTAATTTAGGGTGACTTCTAATGCATCCCCTTACATCATCAACCACATTGTTGGCATCCTCTAAGTGCTGCCGGTTGACCAATTTTGCTTCCCAGTAAAGGTCTCTCATCCGCTGAGCAGAACTTGCCAGCAAGTTTTCTGGGGTATCTTCATAGTCCATTCCCTGTTTTATATAGGGTAGATGACAAACTTTACTCTGAAATTCCTTCCATTCACCATGCAGCACGTATAACTCTTTATTCTGAAACATATCCTTGATTTCTGAAGTAACTTTTTCCCCTTTCAACAATACCAGTTGGCCTTGCCGATTAAATAGATCCAAAGGAGAGGTATCGTTGATATCTAAACTAAGGTGATAGGGTTTTAAGATATGGTGAATTTCCTTTGTCACTGCCTCACATCCCTTATCTGTTATCGCTGTTTATCTAACCAAAAGCAAAAACCATGCCATATTTGGCTTTTAGCCTTTAGCTGTTAGCTATTTGCTATTAGGTTAAAGCTAAGGACTAATGGCAAAAAAAAAAATGAACCTTTTGGTACACCAAAGGGTTCATTTGCACTAAAGAGTGCGACTTATAGTTTCTGTATTCGGCCATAGAGCATACGACGGGATATATCTAGATAGCGGGCTGTTTTAGTTTTATTACCTCCATGCATTTCCAATGCTTTAATAATGATTCTATTGATATACTCCTCCAGAGAGAAAGATTCCCTTGGCAGGGTAAATTCGTTGGGGTTTAGTTGATACTCAATACTTGTTTTTAACGGTGTTGTTGTACTTACTGAAGACAGTATACCCAGATGAGATGATTGTAGCGTTTCGTCATTATGCATAAAAACTGCCCACTCAATGGCATTTCGTAATTCACGAACGTTTCCAGGCCAATGATAACACTGTAAGAGATTAGCCGCTGTAGTACCTATATTCCTAAATCTCTTACCTTTTTCCTGAGAAAATTTATCCAAAAAGAGCTCAGCCAATGGTATGATATCGGCTACCCTTTCCCTTAATGGGGGAATGTAGATATGACCGATTTTCAAACGATAATATAGGTCCTCTCTAAATTTCCCCTCTTCCACCCTTCTTCTCAGATCAACATTGGTGGCACAGATTACTCGTACATCTATCTTGATTTTTTTGAGGCCCCCTACCCGATAATACTCCTTTTCCTGCATGACACGAAGTAATTTACTCTGTAGTTCAAGAGGAATTTCGGCTACTTCATCTAAAAATATTGTCCCCCCTTGGGCTAGATCAAGTCTCCCCTTTTGTCCCTTGGCTAGGCCACCGGTAAAGGCCCCTGCCTCATAGCCAAACAATTCACTTTCAAACAAACTTGGCGTTAGGGCCGCACAGTTGATATCCACAAAGGGCAGCATTTCCTTAAGACCGCCATAATGTATAATCCTAGCTATGATTTCTTTGCCGCTGCCAGTTTCTCCTTGGATGAGCACGGGAATGGTACGATCCGAATGATATTTATGAGCCTGTTCCATCAACTGGATCATTTCCTGGGAGAAAAAACCAACACTGTCCAGACCTATTGACTGGGCCAAGGTCTTTTTTAATTTCATTAATTCCCTACGGGTTTCCTCTGTCTCATCTTGAAGTTTTTCGCGAAAATGTTTGGTTAGCAGAGTGTTTTCTTTAATGAGGGCTTGGTGCTCTGCTATGCGTTCAGTTATGGCAGCCAATTCCTCTACATTGATTGGCTTAAGTAAATAATCATAAGCTCCTGCCCTGAGAGCTAAGATGGCGGTTTCCATATCTCCGTGTCCGGTAAAAAGTACCACGTCTACACATTTTTTATCAGGAAGCAGAGAAATTTTTTTTAGAAACTCTAGTCCGGACATCTTCGGCATTTTTATGTCGGATAAAATCATTGGGAAATGACCATTGGTAAATATCCTGAGGGCTTCTTCTCCGTTGCTGCATTCCGTTACATGATGGCCCATTTCACGAAGAAAATCACCAACTCCAGCCCGGCTATCCAGGTCATCATCAACAAGGAGAATATTCATTTAACCACCCCCCATCTTAGTCTAATTTCAGGGTCTCCAACTGCACTTAGGTCCATCACTAAGAAAAGGAAACTCCACTCGAAAGACGGCACCCGCCCCCGTATGTTCCTTACAATAAACCTGTCCGCCCAAAGAAGTCACTATAGTATGAACAATTGATAACCCCAATCCCATACCTACTCCCACGGGTTTGGTGGTAAAGAAAGGGTCAAAGATCCTTTTTCTATCCTCATCTTTGATGCCAGGCCCGTTATCACTGATCTCTAGGATTACCTTATCTTCTGCCCAGGTGGCACAGAGGATTTCCTTATTATTTTGTTTCAATGTATCCAAGGATTGCATGGAGTTAATTAGTAAATTAATTACAATTTCTTCTAATCTTGTTTTCTGCCCTAGTATGGGAGGAAGGTCCAGTTGCAGCTTCTTTACCACTTGAATGCCATGGGCAGATAGTTGCTTGCCAATCATAGATAAGGCATCGTCCACCGCTTCATTTAAATTACATGGTGCTACACTTTTGAGTTTTTCACTTCGCACAAAGGAACGCATGTGTTTGATAATATCATCAATACGTCTGGCCTGGGCAGAGATCTTTCTAATATTTCCCATGATTCTTTCAACATCAATAAAGCGTCCTCTGTCATGCCAATAAAGCATGCCATCTGCTATAACTTTAAGAGAATTAAGGGGCTGGTTGATCTCATGGGCAATACCCGCTGCCATTGTACCAAGGGAAGCTAGCTTTTCTACCCTGGCCAACCTTTCCTGGGTCTCCAGCATATCCGCCTCAGCTTTTTTTCTCACTGTGATATCACGAATAACACTTAGTATGATGGGGCTACCCAAAACCTGGGTGACTCCCAGTGAACTTACTTCAACAGGAAAACTAGTACCATCCCTCCGCAGGTGTATGGTCTCAAATAAAATCTCACCACTATGGACTTTGGAGAACTGATTATAAAATTTTTTCACTTCTTCTTCTGCTCGTAAATTAACAATGTTTAGGGATAGTAGTTCTTCTCTGGTGTAGCCGTAGGATTTTTCTGCCGCTAGGTTTGCTTCAAGAATTTTCCCGTCTGTATCCATCATCAAAATGATATCGTTCACACTCTTAAACAAGAGATGATAGCGCTGCAACACTTCTTCGGCCTTTTTACGAACAGAAATATCTTGCTTGATGGCTATAAAATGAGCAATCTTCCCCTGATCATCCCGTACCGGAGTAATGGTCATTTCCTCAGCGTAAAAAGTACCATTCTTGCGCCGATTCACCATTTGCCCCTGCCATACATAGCCATTGATTATATGTTCCCATAATTCTTGATAAAAAGTGAGGTCATGCTGTCCTGATTTTAAGAGACGTGGGTTTTTTCCCAATACCTCCCACTGAGAATAACCCGTAAGATCACAAAAGGCAGGATTGACCCACTGGATATCGCCAGCCGGGTCGGTAATGACAATGGCATTGGCAGCAGCTTCCATTACTTTGGTTAAAAGTTTTAACTGCTGTCGAGATGAGGCATCTTGCATGGCAATGGCCAACTGCCCTGCAATGTTTTCAAAGGAATGCTTACGTTCTTTATTAAAAAAGTTAACTTGATCACTATAAATACTAAGGGCACCTATAACTTTTCCACCTACAATTAGTGGAAAGGCAGCCACCGTACGAATACCATAGGAATTGACCTGTCCCTGCCATCTACCCTTGAGTTCTTCTGCTATCAAGATCTGAGTTAGGCCGTATTTAATGGCTGGCACACAGGGTCCACCGCTTTCTAATTGATACTCCCAAGTGAAAAATTGTTCATCAAAGGCTGATTCCAAGGCACCAGCTCGAGAACCGATACTAACAGAACCGTCTAGTTCCTTTAAGGCAATCCAAACTAACTTGACATCTAGTAAACGGGCCAGTTGATCCGAGATAAAATTGAGGATATAATCCAGGGGTTTTTCTTCCAAAACCATCATGGCCATTTGGTACAACAAAAGATCCTGAAATTCAATCCATTTTCTTATGGTAATGTCACGAACTACACAAACAAACCTTTCTTTTGTAGGTTCAGTGGAGATTTTATTTAAAGATAACTCTGCCATAAAATAACTGCCATCTTTTCTTCGACCAGTTGTCTCGGTAATAATACCCTTTTCCAGGTTATTAAGTTTACTTAATGATATATATCCTATGAGCAAATAAATGGATTGATAAAGTATCTCTTCTCGAGAATAACCAAACATTGCTTCCGCAGCAGGGTTTAAAGTTCTAATTTCCCCCTGTTTATCAAAGGTAATGATGGCATCAAAGGAACCTTCAAAAATAGCTCTCATCCGAGCTTCATTTTGACACATGGCTTCCTCAGCCATTCTGGCTTGCTCCTCAGCCTTACGAACACGGAGAGTATAACGCAAACTTTGTTGAAGGGACTCTGGGGAAATCTTGCCCTTTATCAAATAGTCTGAGGCACCAGCCTTCATGATTTCCACCGCTGTTTCTTCATCGCCATACCCTGTCAGCATGACCACAGGAATACTAGAATCGACAGCCTTGATTTGTTGCAAAACCTGCAACCCATTTTCTCCGGGTAATCGATAGTCGATAAAGATACAATCATAATCTTCCCCCTTGAGAGAAGTAAGGGCTGCTTCCCCATCACCAGCCTCGGTAACCTCCACATTAAATTCTGACGACCTCAACATACGTTTTATGGCCATACGGTCCACTTGATCGTCGTCAATGACAAGGATTTTTATTTGCTCACCCATATAATCCTTCCTTATATTTAAATTACTTTATTCATAGGAGGTAATTCACTTAGGGTCCAGTACAAATTAAGGACAGAGATGGCGTCCTCAAACTTTGGCAAGGAAAGGGGTTTTACGATATACCCTGCTGTATTATATTTAAAGGCATCATTAATATCCCTTTCTTCATCTGAAGTAGTTAATACAACAACTGGAATAGACCTCAGTTGCCTATCCTTTCTTATCTCACGTAAGAATTCTATACCGTTCATTTTGGGCATGTTAATATCCAACAATATGATGCTGGGTAAGGGTATATTCCCGTCCCTAAGTATTGCTAGGGCTTCCAGACCATTGCGGGCTATGTACAGGGGATTTGTAATGTTTTGCTTTTCAAAGGCCCGTTGTATAGCCATGATGTCTACATCATCATCTTCTACAACTAAGATATGCACGTTTTTATCTCTCATCAACTACTTCACCTCAATATTGATAGCCATCAGCCTTCAGCCGTCAGCCATCAGCTTTTTGCATGTTAGCTTTGGGGTCTTGTAGCCCTAGGCTTAAGTCATTATAAACACCCTGTCATCCAAAGCCATGACATATTAACCAGCTATGAGCTCCAATACAGCCGTCCATGGGTCCCTTGCCATGACCCTAAGAAAACTTGCAATCAAACCCAATGTCTATGGCTCATGACCCGAGGCCCTCCAACAAGGCTTCTAAAGCTAAAGGCTATTATTTTTTCGGCCAAGTAAACTGGAATATCGTACCACGATCTCCCTCGGATTTCAGTAGCAATTCCCCCTCTTGGCTCTCAACAATCTTTTTCACAATGGAAAGACCAACCCCTGTATTTTCTACCTCGTCCTTAGGGCGCAGGGTTTGAAAAAGTTCAAAAACCTTGCTGTGATATTCCGGTGCAATGCCAGGTCCATCATCAGCCACTGTAAATTGATAAAATTCCCCTGTATCTTCTACCGAAACAATAACCTTGCCCTTGGAACGGTCATGGTGCTTAATCGCGTTACCGATTAGGTTTGCAAGGACCTGTATTAATCTTGTACGGTCTGTTTTTATGGTAGGTAAATTGTCAGCCACTGCTACGATAAAATCTGGCGGGGGATGTAACATGTCAATTATTTCAACCAGGAGATGTTTTAAATCCACCTCTGCTATTTCACCCTTGATGCGGCCAGCTCTGGAGTACTTCAAAATACCATCAATTAGGGCCTCCATACGCTGCACTCGATTTCGTAATAAGTCCATCATCCTGCGGGATTCCCCTTGCAGACCAGAACCAAGCTCTTCTTCAAGCCACTCTGATAGATTGGCAATGCCCCGTAAGGGCGCCTTCAAATCATGGGAAACTACATAGGCAAACTGTTCCAGTTCCTGGTTGCTTTTTTCCAGTCCCCAAGCATACCTCTGTATTTCCTGGCGTTTTTCCCTAAGGCGATTTTCTGCTTGTTTGAGCTCCGTAATATCCCTACCAATACCTTCAATGCATATTAAACTGCCCTTAGAATCATAAACAGGTACATTGCGTTGTTCTAACCAAATAACATGACCATTCTTGTGCCTGAAACGTAACAGCAGTGGTTTTGTAAATATAGGATTTTCTAGAAAATCTTTAAACAAATCCTTATCCTCTGGAAGGATTATCTCAAAGGCTAAATCTGGCTTAGCGTAATACTCCTCGGGAGTATAACCTGTGATATGGCTACTAGATGGGCTAACATAATCGAATACCAGAGAAGGACCTGGATGTAAGCGAAAAATAATGTCTTGGGCATTTTCTGCTAAAAGTCTAAATCTTTCCTCGCTAACTCTTAAGGTATATCTTATTTTTTGGTAATAAATCATTAACAGACCCATGGCCACAGTGATTTCTAGTATTGAAGCCAAGAAATATCTCCAGTAGGTGTAGGGAATTATGGATTGAACTAAGGGATAAGACGTTTTGTGGAGGGCCCAAATAACTAACGCCCATCCCACAATGGTATTACCTGCTCCGCTGGGTAACCGCATCTCTAGGAAAAGAAAGCCATTCCAAAGATATAAAAAAGCTATGAATGTGAAAGTTGGTATAACCACCAAATATACTGGAATTTGAATAACAAGACCGAAGACCAGCCAAAAGCTAAAAATAGCAGACGCAAAAACCCAGCCTTTTTTCATTGGTTGGTTCTCGAGAGAATAGGTACCCCAAAGTAAACAAAGGGCACTTAAGAGACAGGGGAGTTGATCCCCCTGGAGAAAGTAGTGGGGTATATTAGCATAGGTAACATAAAGATCGTAGATTAAGCTAAACAAATAAATGGTCCAGGCAGTGGCCCAGATGGCTAGATATTTCTGCTTCTCCTGGGAATAGATATACCAGTACAAGGCCACCAAAACTAAGGTAGATAATAATCCGGCCAATGCAGAGGGCGCCATCCAGTCCATAATTATCCTCCTAATGCAGACCTATATACAATAACATTATGACTTAAGTCCTATATTAATGATGTATGTTCTTGATTTCACATCCCTTTCCCTTCTAAAAATTACATCTTTCTTTAAAAATATATTAAAATTTTAAATTTGTTCTTGTTATTTCACGTACTGTTAATACTACAAAAATCCCCTGCCAATTTATATTATATTTAGCAGGGGACTGAGCAGTTTGGTTTTATGATTTTACTAAATAGTAAATTCCCATAAACTATAAAATATCGTTTGTCATAAATCAATTGAAAAGAAAGTAATTTCAAAGCTTAATCTATATCTCACAAATAATGGTATATTAGAATATTCCTGTAATATTTAGCTAAAAAATTCTTATTTAGATTTACAACATCTAACTAATATTTCTTTCCTTATAAGTAATAATAGATGTAAGAATGTACAAGCAGAGGTGCTGCAATGAAGGATAAGAAATTTAAACAATTAATCTTATTATTGGTCATACTATCCTTTGTTTTTATTTCTGGTTGCCCCGGCCAGGAAGCCCAACCAAAGCCTGAACCCCAACAAAAGATAAAGATTGGTATAAGTTTAGCTTCAATGGAGTTTGATGGAAATAAAACAATAAAAAAATTTATGCAAGAACGGGCAAAAAAGGAAAAGGTTTCTTTAACCTGGATGGATGCTAAAATGGATTCCTCTCAGCAAGAAAAAGACATTGATAAATTGATTCAAGAAAAGGTTCAAGCAATCATCCTCCAAACAGTTGACCCTAAGGAAGGCACACAGTTGGTGGATAAGATTGTACAGGCTAAAATCAAAGTAATCGGTTTGGAGACCCTCCCCTATAATGCTCCACTGGATGGCTACGTAGCTGCAGATCATATTCGGGCTGGAGAATTACAAGGGCAATTTATTCTTAACGAGATCAACAAAACTTCCGAACAGGCAAAGCAAAGCTTTAAAATTTTAATGTTAAAGGGAGATCCAATGGATCCGGTTTCCCAAATGATCATAGATGGTGCACGGCAGGTTCTGGAACAAAGCAAAAAAATAGAACAAATTACTGTCAAGGAACATCCAGAGGGTGATCCTGAAATGGCCCAAATGACAGTAATGAATACTTTGCAAGAAGGTTCTATAGATGCAATCATCGCCACTGATGATCGCATGGCAGAGTCTGCTTTTAAGGCACTGAAATCTGAGAATAAGGATAAAATGGTTCTAACAATTGGCGTGGGTGCTGATCAAAAAACATCTGAGGCTCTGGTCAAGGGCGATCATGATGCTGAAATTGATATTATGCCGGAACAGTTAGCCAACTTTGCTTTGGATGCAGCATTGGACCTAGCTCAAAAGGGAAATTGGAACAATGATACCATCATTCAAAATGGAAATTTCGATATACCAGCAAAAATTATACCAGTACGGTTAATAGATAAAGAACAATCCCATCTTTTAGAGGCCCGTTGGGGCAATCTTAAAAAAGAAGAGGAGAAACCCCAAGAGGGTCAGTCGGGTCAACAACAAGGACAGGAGCAGCAACAGGGCTCATCTGGAGAAGAATCGGGTCAAAGTGGCGGTCAAGGTAGCGGCAGTCAAGGTGGCAGCCAAGGTGAAAAAAGCAAGAAATCCAAATTGAAAATTGTTACCCAGGACGGAAAAGTAATGGAAGTTGAGGTTGATGGAGAAATACAAAAAATTGAACAGGACTCCGGCGGTCAACAAGGCCAGGAAGGCCAGGGCCAACAAGGTCAGGGCTCCCAAGGCGGTGGGGGACAGTAGAATTGCCCTCAGCCTTCAGTCATCAGCTTTTTGTGCATGTTCTTCTTAGGGGTCTATTGGGGCCGTAGGCTAACTGAAGGCTAAGGGCTGACGGCTGATGGCTAAGTGAAATGCAACCGACTCTCATAATTTAACTAAACCCCTGTAGGATTTACTCACCTACAGGGGTTTAAACATTACTTTAATGCTCTTTCTAATATTTTATTCATTCTCTGTACGATACCCCTAGGGTCTACAATTAATCCAGCTGAGATCAAGGCGTTATCAAAGATTTGTTCTGCAGCCATCTTAGCAAAATCGTCGTCTTGTTGTTTTAGACTGCTTAATCTTCTGATCATCATATGATATGGATTAATCTCCAAAACCTTAGGTCCAATAGTATGCAAATCTTTGTTGACCACCTGCATCATCCTCTGCATGCTGCTGGTCATTTGATCGGCATTTAATACAAGGGCGGGACTATCTAGGAGACGTTTAGACTCTTTGACTTCACTTACCTTATCCCCTAATACTTCCTTCAGCCACTTGGTCAAATCCTCAATTTGTTCCCCAGAAAGTGTTTCCCCCTGCTGCTGCTCAGTTTGTGGTAAATCCAGGTCCGCCTGATCGATAGAACTAAGCTTCTTGCCTTCATATTCACCCAACTGACTTAATACATAGTCCTCCACCGGTTCATGGGTATAAAGGACTTCAATATCTTGGTGGCGGAAAGCTTCCAGGTATGGGCTAGTTTCAATAACATCCTTAGTGGGACCGTTGAGAAAGTAGATGACCTTTTGGTCTTCTTTCATGCGCTCCAGATAATCCTTCAATGAAACCAGTTGCCCCTCCTCTGCTTTGGAGGAACTAAACCTTAAAAGATTAGCTAATTCTTTGCGATGAACAAAGTCGGTGGCTGCTCCTTCCCGGATAAACATACCAAAGTTTTGCCAAAACTCTTTGTATTTTTCAGGCTCGGTTTTAGCCTGCTCATTGAAAAATTTGATTAGGCGACCAGTAATAACCTTCCGCAATTTTGCCATAAGAGCACTATCCTGCATGGTTTCCCGGGAAATATTTAAGGGAAGTTCTTCGCTATCTACCACTCCTTTTACAAAACGTAACCATTCCGGTAAAATATCCTTTGCTTGTTGTTGAATAAGTACTTTCCTGCAATATAGATGAACTCCTGGTTCTATACGCCCAAAGCCAAATCGTTCAAAATTATCTTTTGGTATAAACAATAGGCTATTAATTGTCAGGGGGGCATCCACTGAAAAATGCAGTTTCATCAAAGGTTCATCATAGGCATTGGCCACATATTTGTAAAACTCGGTATACTCCTCTTCTTTAACTTCACTTTTATTCTTTGTCCAGATGGCCTGAACAGTGTTGACCCTTTCACCGTTTACTTTAATAGGAAAGGGAACAAACCCAGAGTATTGTTTGATTATCCTTTTGATGGTGGACTCATTGGCAAATTCCTGGGCATCTTCCTTTAGGTGCAGGGTAATCTTAGTACCTCGTTGCATAGTATCATTGATGCCAATTGTATAATTACCAATTCCTTCAGATTCCCAAGTACAGCCCTCTGCATCGGGTTGATAAGAAAGGGTCTCTACTGTAACCCGATCTGCCACCATAAAGGCTGCATAGAAACCTACCCCAAACTGTCCGATCAAATTTACATCTCTTTGTTCCCCTTCGGAGAGGTATTTGATGAAGGCCTTTGAGCCAGAATGGGCGATGGTTCCAAGGTTTTCAATTAATTCCTGCCGAGTCATACCAACTCCATTATCTAATATGGATAAAGTGTGCTCTTGATCATCTAAATTAATGGATATTTCCAGGGGCAGGTCCCCGTCCCGTACTTCCTTATCTGTTAATCTACGGTAACGAATTTTTTCCAGTGCATCCGCAGCATTGGAAATAAGTTCTCGTAGAAAAATCTCCCTATCAGTATAAAGGGAATGAATGACAATATTGAGAAGCTGCTTTACCTCGGCCTGAAATTCGTGTACTTCATTGTTTCTTGATTGTGTCATTTTACAACCTCCTTCACTGATTTTAGGGGGAAATATTCCCAATAAATAATATAGTTAGACTCAATACTTTTGTCAATATTATGGATAAATACCTAACATTCTTTATTGGTTTATTTTTGTGATCCCCAGCACCGGGTGCCTGACTGGACAGTAATTATTACATTGAATGAGCGAACGCCCCGTGGCTTTCTCTACAATAATACTCCTGTCTTGCGTCATCATCACCATTTTCTGGTACTATGCCCTCTAAGATAACCTAAGTAAAATAACCGGGTTTTTCCCGGTTATTTTACTTTACAGGATATTTTTTAGATTAACTGTTTCCTTCTCTGGCAAATGTAAAATCATTAGTTTAAGCTCTGAAAGGCCTCCCATGGATAAGGCCTTATTTTTTGCTGCAACATATTCCTTTACCTTAGCTAAAGAGAATTCAATATTGTCAATTTCTTGATGGTCCAGAACCACTGGCCACCAGCTCCCAATTACCTGCCACTGTTTCTCCAATTGTTCTATTTTTCCCTTGGCCTCCTGCCAATTACCCTCTTCAACTTCCTTTGTTATTAATTTTATGCTCTGGTTTAGATCCTTAGATGCAACATCCAGTGAATGGTTAACCCATAACCCCAAACTAATCATTAAAATAACTGCAATAAATAACAAGATTAATTGTTTCATTTTCTACCTCACTCCCCTAAAATCTAAGCCTTTTGAGTCTTAAGCTGGTAAAACAAGTTGCCCTGGGTATCCAAGGTAGCCAACAGAACCTGTTTTAAATCATGAATGCCAAATTTACTAAGTTCACTGCTTAGCCATTGTTCAGAAAGATTTATTTTTTGGAGATTATTTACAAATACAAAACCATCAATGACTAACGTTATGGGCAACCCTTCGTACTCCGTTGGAATATGAAGATCTGCTGGGCTTAGGGGTCTTTTCTGGGATTTTGGTATAACACTAATTTCACCACTGGTTTCCAAAATGGCATATTCCACATCAGCAATATCGGGAAAGTTTTTCGTTCTTAATTGTTCCAACAAGTCATTAACGTTGTAACGCAGTCGAGTTAGTTCCTGTTCAAGTATTTTGCCATTTTCAATTAAGATGCTGGGTGAACCGCAAATAAACTCACGTAAATGCTGACTCTTTAAGGCAGTATAGGAAATAAAAACCTCCACAAAGGCTAAAGTAATAATGGCTACTACACCGATTACCAAGGGAAATCTGTTATCAGCCATCGGTAAAGAAGCCAGTTCCGCCAACATTATGATAATAACCAATTCATAGGGCTGGAGCTTGCCGATTTGTCTTTTACCCATAATGCGTAAAGCAATTACTACTAAAATAAATAAAATTATTGTTCGTATCATAACAAGAATCATAAAAACACCCCATTTTACACATGATCCTCTTAAATTATCCCTGTAATTAATTTATTTATACAATTAGCTATAAGATTTTATCAAAATATATCACTCCATAACTATAATTTTTAAATTTGCTGGCATATAAGTATTTTTCACAGGGAATGTTATCGACATAATACTGAAAGGAGGAATTTAACATGACTGTTGCTTCCCAAGTAAAACAAACCTTATCTAGCCTGAAGAGTGCTCAATCCAGTTTTGAGGCCTTTGCTCTGAGTACGCAAAATCAACAGGCCAAAGATATGTACACCCAAGCTGCCCAGCAAACCCAGTCCATTATTGATACCCTGGAACCAAGAGTACAACAAATTGAGCAAGAAGAACCCCAATACAAAGGCTTTTAATATACAAAAACCGGGTCCTGGATCCGGTTTTTGTATATAAACTGCCTTATTAACGAAAAATATTCTGATGAGGTGATTTAGTGACCGTAGCTGCTCAAGTAAAACAAACCATTGCCAGTTTGAAGGGAACTCAGGCAACCTTAGAGACTTTTCATAGTATTGAATCAGACGGAGTAAATAAACAATTACTTCAAACCAATTCTCAGCGTATCCAAGAAGTTATTAACCGCCTAGAACACAGAGTAAAAACGCTGGAATTTGAAGAACCACAATACAAAGGTTTATAAAAATTCTGTAAGGGGAACTGAATTATGCCAGATTGGTTAACGATAGGACTTCGCTCTTTGGGAGTCTTTGCCTTAACTCTGCTAGCCGTTCGAGTAATGGGCAAGCGGCAAACATCTCATCTTACATTTTTTGATTTAATAATAGCCATTGTCATTGGTGTAATTGCTGCCACGACCTCCCTTAACCTTACCGATGGACTGCTAAATGGTCTAGCAGCACTGACAGTGTGGATACTGTTGCCGATTTTTCTTTTTTGGTTGGCTCTTAAATATAAAACAGTCCGAGATATTCTTATGGGTAAAGAAACAGTCCTGATAAACCACGGTAAGGTATTGGAAGATAAACTTAAAGAAGTTCGTTTTACCCCGGAAGATTTACTTAGTCATCTGCGTAGGAAAAATGCCTTCAAATTTGCCGATGTAGAGTTTGCCATGCTTGAACCCAGTGGAGATGTCAGTGTGCTTTTGAAAAAGGGGAACCAACCAGTTACCGCCACCACCATTGGTCTACAAGTCAATCATGAAAGTGTACCTCAAACTGTCATGTTAGACGGAGTTGTCATGGATGAACCCCTTTCAGCAATGGGCCTAAATAGAAGTTGGCTACATACTGAACTAGAAAAAGCCGGGGTTGCACCGGAAAATGTATTTATCGCTCAGGTGGACTCCTTGGGACAACTATACCTGGATCTCTTTGATGACACTGCCCAGGTCCCACAACCGAAAACCAAGGACTTAGTTTATGCAACAATTAAAAAGTGTCAGGCAGACTGTGAAATTTATGCCTTAGGTACCAGAAAACCCTCTGCCAAAAAACTTTACAGTCAATGTGCCACAGATCTGGATCAAGTTATTATG
Organism: Desulfotomaculum defluvii; assembly: GCF_054657375.1. Taxonomy (NCBI): domain Bacteria; kingdom Bacillati; phylum Bacillota; class Clostridia; order Eubacteriales; family Desulfotomaculaceae; genus Desulfotomaculum; species Desulfotomaculum defluvii. The sequence goes on from NZ_BAAHYV010000007.1 coordinate 1,451,082, forward strand.
GAATTAAAGCCTTTGCTTAAAAGGTAAGGGGTGAAAATATGTCAAACAAAAAAAAGAAAAAGCTAACCCCCACCCAACAGGAATATCAGGCCTTTGCCAAGGCCAGGGAACCAAAACGTCCGGTGTTGAGTAACGTATTGCGGGCCTTTCTGGTAGGGGGAGTAATCTGTTTAATTGGGCAGGGAATCCAAGATTTCTTTATTTGGAATTTTGATTTTACGGAGAAGACTGCCGGAAGCCCTACCGCTGCTGTTTTAATATTTACCTCGGTTGTCCTTACCTCTTTGGGGGTCTATGATCATATCGCCCAATGGGCCGGGGCAGGCACTGCAGTTCCAGTAACTGGTTTTGCCAATTCCATTGCCTCCGCTGCCATAGAGCATCGTACAGAGGGATATGTCCTTGGTGTGGGGGGAAACATGTTTAAATTAGCTGGTTCCGTTATTGTTTTCGGTGTTTTTGCAGCCTTTGTGGTGGCCCTAATAAAAACCTCATTGAAAGCATTGGGGGTGGGCTAATGCTAAAGGGCCATCAAACTTGGGTATTTCCTAGTAAACCGACAATACTGGCCACTGGTACTGTGGTCGGCCCTTTTGAAGGTAAGGGTCCACTGGCTAACGATTATGATCTTATTCACGGAGACTTGTGGGTAGGACAGGACAGCTATGAAAAGGCTGAAAAGAAAATGATGGAAGAGGCCTGTGAAATAGCCATAAAAAAATCCGGACTACAAAAGCAGGATATTCAGTTTTTTCTTGGGGGTGATTTGCTTAACCAAATTATTTCTTGCAGCTTTGCTGCCCGGAGTCTGGCAATACCCTACATAGGTTTATTTGGTGCCTGCTCTACTGCAATGGAGGGACTAGCCCTGGGTTCTTTGCTCTTGGATAGCAATTCAGCCAATTTTTTGCTATGTGGTACTGCCAGCCATAACGCAGCAGTGGAAAAACAATTTCGCTACCCTACGGAATATGGAAGTCAAAAACCTCCCACAGCCCAATGGACTGTTACAGGGGCTGGAGTTGCGGTATTGGGTCATCAAGGTATTGGCCCTAGGGTTACTTCTGCTACCATCGGAAAAGTTGTCGATATGGGTTTAAGTGATCCCTTTAATATGGGGGGAGCAATGGCACCCGCAGCGGTGGATACTATTACGGCTCATTTTAGGGATCTAGGTATAACTGCTCAGGAATACGACCTGATTGCTACAGGAGATCTAGGACGGGTCGGTCATACCATTGCTAGGGATTTGTTTGCTAAACATGATATTAAAATGCCAGAAGAAATTTTTACAGATTGTGGTTTACTGATTTACGATAAAAATCAGCCAGTAATAGCTGGTGGGAGTGGCTGTGGTTGTTCTGCTGTTGTCACCTATGGTCATATTCTCAAGCGAATGAAAAAGGGTGAATTAAGGAAAGTATTAATTGTTGCCACTGGTGCCTTGCTTTCGCCATTGTCATACCAGCAAAAGGAAAGCATTCCTTGTATAGCCCATGCTGTTTCACTGGAGATGAATGTTTAGGGAGGATTTTATATGGAAGGATATCTTTGGGCCTTTATTGTGGGTGGATTGATTTGTGTCATCGGTCAGTTATTAATGGATGTTGGCAAGTTAACTCCTGCCCACACCATGAGTCTTTTGGTGGTGGCAGGTGCTATTTTGGATGGTTTTGGACTCTATGAGCCGTTAATTGACTTTGCCGGTGCCGGTGCTACAGTTCCTATTACAAGTTTTGGTAACTCATTGGTACATGGAGCAATGGCTGAAGCTGAGTCCACTGGTATAGTTGGTATTATTACAGGCATATTTGAAGTGACCAGTGCAGGTATATCTGCAGCCATCATTTTTGGTTTCATGGCGGCACTTATAGTAAAACCTAAAGGATAAGATAGAAAAGGTGATCTTATGAGAAAGATATTTACTTTCATTTTACTGGGGATGTTTATCTTCTCCCTAGGCTGTCAGATGCAAGCCACTAAAAAACCAGAACCACAACAGTCAAAAAAAGAAAATCCCGTGCAAATTGAACCAGAACTTGCGGAAAAAGTTAAAGAAACTGCTTTAACCGTCAAGGGTGTGGAGTCCTCTACGGCCGTGGTTATTGATAAAAATATCTCCACAGGCATAAAAGTAAGCGGGTTTGAACGACTCAGGCTTGACTCCATTAAAAAAGAAGTCCATGACAAGGTATCCAAACTTCAAGATGAATATGAAGTTCATGTAACTTCTGATAAAAAACTGTTTAAGGAACTGCAAGATATTGAAAAAAGCATCAAAAAAAATAACCTACGAAGCACCACTAAATTAAATAAAAAGGTTGAAGGGATCAATGAGGATATGAAGGGGTAGACGCGCCAGCCGTCAGCCATCAGCCTTCAGTCCTCAGCTTTCGAGTTGTTGGTTTTTAGAGGTTGTTCAGATTCTTCGTGGCCGTGAGCCATGGGCTTTTTTCTATGTCATCCTTCGGGGTCTTCACATGCCGAACCCAAAGGAAAACATGAAAAAAGGCTGACGGCTGAGGGCTGAGGGCCGAAGGCTTATTATTTAACTATACTTTTTTTACGCTATTGGCAGGAAAAAGAGAAAATTTACAGAACTTATAGGGTAAAACTTTATGGAAAAGGTCGTGAGGGAGATGAAAATTGCTTTACAAAAGCATTTTTACCGGTCGGCCCAGGAAATCATTACGTTAGATATTGTAGAAGAGCTAGATAATCTCTTGTTGGAACCAACCATTGATATTGCTTCTTTATCTCGCTCTCACTATAACCATCTATTAAGGCAAATATTTAAAAATAATGGTTGGCAAAATAACGCCTCGCTTTTTCACGAGCCCATCAACCCCTTTGATAAAATCGAGCTACGCAAAAATCATATCGGCCTGGAAATTGGCTTTCGCCATGCTTCATTAACTGGCCATAATCTGTTAAAATTTCAGTTGTCTCCCTTACATAATTCCGATAAAATTGATTTGGGCATTTTTGTAGTTACTACTCAAAACTTTCAAAAACAAATGAAAAGGGCTTTTGGACAAAACTGGACCGGAGCAATGACCTTTGAAAAAACAGATCGGTATTTACGAAACTTTAAAACCACTATACAAATACCTATTTTATTAATTGGAATTGATGCTGCCTAAACGGTAATAAATTTGGCAGAATAGAGATGCCCGTACCAGCATGTACCGGGCATTCTTTGTGTTTTAAGACAAACTATATAGGTGGAAAATAGAAAAAGAGGCGATGGTATGAAGCTAAAAATTATGATCGGACAGATAGAGGTTATACCTGGACGTCCGGACCTAAATACAATAACCATACTAAAAATTATCGATGAAGCCCGGGAATCCAAGGTCGATATGGTAATCTTGCCGGAAATGTGTATTTCCGGTTACTTACTAGGTGATACCTGGGAACAACAAGCCTTTCTACGGGATTGTGAGGACTATGGTCAAGAGGTGATCTCCGCTTCCCAGGGTATAACTGTGCTTTTTGGCAATGTGGCAATGGACTGGGATAAAAAAGGTGACGACGGCAGGGTTCGTAAGTATAATGCATTTTTTGTTGCTCAAAACGGCAAACTTCTTGGTGGAGAGAACTTTCCCTACCCCTTTCGCATAAAAACCCTACAACCTAACTACCGAGAATTTGATGATGAACGACATTTTTATAGCCTTCGTAAATTAGCTCAGGAATTCAACAAAACCCCAGAAGAATTACTGAAACCTGTCTACCTCAGCATGAAGGGCCAAAAACTTGCCTTGGGGTGTATTCTTTGTGAGGATGGGTGGAGTGAAGATTTTTATGCCATAAAACCTGTTGCTGCTCTGGAGGAAAAACACTCTATTGACCTGTTCATTAATATTTCTTGTTCTCCCTTTACCCTAGGAAAAAATAATAAACGAAACAAAATTTTTTCCCGTCTAGCCCGGCAGACTGAAGTTCCATTTATTTATGTCAATAACGTAGGAATCCAAAACAATGGTAAAACCATCTATACCTTTGATGGTTCCAGCACCATCTATGACAAAAACGGTAATATATTCTGTTGTCCCCAGTCCTTTCGCCAAAGTACAGAAATTTTTGAAATAGACCTAGACTCCAGTGCAATTTTGTCAAATAATAAGCAAATTGTGGATAATCGTGAGGAAATTACTATTTATCAGTCCCTAAGATATGGCATACAAAAATTCCTAGCTTCCATTGGTATGAAAAAAGTTGTTATCGGAATTTCCGGCGGTATCGATTCTGCTGTCTCGGCGGCCCTCTATGCAGATGCCATTGGACCAGAAAATTTGTTGCTAGTAAATATGCCCAGTAAATTCAACTCTAAAACGACTAAAAACCTTGCTGCTGAATTGGCAAAAAACTTAAATTGCAATTACACAGTAATCACCATCCAAGAATCCGTAGACTATACTATTTCCCAACTGGAAAGTACACCTATCATCAATCCTAATTCAGGGAATACCACTTATTTAAAAATAAGTTCCTTTATGGCTGAAAACATTCAGGCCAGAGATCGATCAGCACGGGTTTTGGCAGCAGTATCAGCTGCCTTCGGAGGTGGTTTTACCTGTAATGCCAACAAGGCTGAAACTACTGTAGGCTACTCCACCCTCTATGGAGATCAGGCTGGTTTTCTGGCAGCTATAGCAGATCTCTGGAAGTATCAGGTATACGAACTTGCCCGTTACCTAAATCAGGAGGTATATCAGCGCGAAGTAATACCCCAAGGCATTATCGACATTGTACCCAGTGCTGAATTAAGCTTTGATCAGGCAGTGGATGAAGGCAAAGGAGATCCCATTATTTACCCATATCATGATTATCTCTTCCGGTCCTTTGTTCAGTGGTGGGACAAGGCTACACCGGAGGATATTCTTGGCTGCTATGCCACAGGAGTCCTGGAGGAAAAACTAGGCTGCAGTACCGGGCTGATTAAAGAGTTATTTCCCACAGCAAAGGAATTTATTTTCGATTTAGAACGCTGGTGGAAGCAATTTACCGGTATCGGTGTAGCAAAACGTATTCAGGCCCCTCCTATCCTGGCCATAAGTCCCAGGGCCTTCGGCTTTGATCATCGGGAAGCGCAAAATGGGGTGTATTTTACGAAGAGGTATCGGCGGTTAAAGGAAGAGTTAATTAACCAGTAGCTTTTGCGACAGCGGGGACGGTTCTTGCTGTCGCAAACCATGCCAAAAGTAAAAAACCATGCGACAGCAAGAACCGTCCCCGCTGTCGCAGGAGGATTTATATATGAAAACAATCGGTTGGGCTTTATTTGCTACAGTATTTATATTCTTTTTTTCTTTAATGGTAATTGCTCCAATAATTTCAAATATTGGATACAGTTCTGTTGAAGGTTCATATCATGCTGCAACACATGCAATTTTAGTTTCACTAATATTTACTGTCATAGTTTGCACAATAATGATTATAGAAGAAATTAATATAATTAAGGAAAAAATATGCGACAGCGGGGACGGTTCTTGCTGTCGCAAACCATGTCAAAAGTAAAAACAATGCGACAGCGAGAACCGTCCCCGCTGTCGCATATTTATGGACTAAACCCGTCCACTAGCTTCTGTAATAGTCCTAAGTCTTTCCTCAATATCCTTCGTCAGTGAGCCGGGACGAAAACGCCAAGCCCAGTTACTTCCACCGACGGTTCCAGGGTAATTCATTCTGGCCTCGCTGTTCAAACAAAGAATATCTTGCAAGGGGATAATGGTAATATTAGACTTACTTTGGAAGGCTAAGTCAATAAGTCTCCAGCAGATACTTTCTTGTTGCGGCTCCCACTTCAAATATTTCCTGAGAAATTCCTGATCCCCAGGTAATAGTTTGGTGTACCACCCCAAGGTAGTATCATTATCATGGGTGCCTGTATAAACTACTGAATTCTTTTCGTATTGGTGAGGCAAAAATTCTTCCTTTTCATTAGCATGTAGGTTAAAGTGTAATATTTTCATACCTGGTAAGTCAAATTTTTCTTTTAACTCCACTACTTCCGGTGTAATAATACCTAAATCCTCGGCAATAACTGGTATTTCTCCTAGGTATTTGGTGATTATTGTAAAAAACTTTTCCCCTGGCCCTTTTATCCATTTACCCTTGATAGCTGTTTTTTCACCGTAAGGGATTTCCCAGTAGGATTCAAAGCCCCTAAAATGATCTATGCGAATAATATCTACCATTTTCAGTAGGCTGGAAAACCGATCCCGCCACCATTGGTAATCATCTTTCTCCATTTCAGACCAGCGGTAATGGGGATTGCCCCAGAGTTGACCCGTAGTACTAAAATAATCCGGTGGAACACCAGAAACCTTTACCGGATTTCCAGCATCGTCTAACTCAAATAAATGAGGCATAGACCAAGCATCACTGCTATCATAGGAAACAAAAATAGGTAAGTCTCCAATAATTTTTATACCCAAGTTGTTGGCGTATTTTTTTATACGGGTCCACTGACGATCAAAGATATATTGCAGGAAATAGTGGTACTGGATCTCTTCCTTTAACAAATTCTGAAAGATTTCTAGGGACTTAACTTCCCTTTGGGCAATGGGTTTGTCCCAGCAGTTCCACGGTTGATCATCAAAATAACTCTTTAAGGCCATAAACAAAGCATAATCGGCTAACCATTTGTTGCCGGTAGTGAATTTACTGTAATCAGCTGGTAGTTTCTTTTGGAAGTTTACAAAGGCTTTTTTCAGTAGAACTTCCTTGTATGAGCGTACCCTTGCAAATTCTACTCGCTCTTGATTAAATGAAGGTATATTCTCAACATCTCCCCAGCCTAACAACTGGTCTTCCACCAGTAGATCAATGCTGATTAGCAAAGGATTCCCTGCAAAGGCAGAATAACTTTGAAAAGGTGACTCTCCGTAGCCGACCGGATTGAAAGGAAGTACTTGCCAAAGTTTTTGCTTACTTCTGGACAAGAAATTTACAAATTCATAGGCTTCCTTTCCCAAGTCTCCAATTCCATATTTAGAGGGTAAAGAGGTTATGTGCAGCAGAATACCACTGGTTCTTATTTTTGTCATAGCAATCTCCTGTTAGAAAAACTTGGTTGAGGTCATGTTTTTGTGTCAACCTTAGTTTTTCTTATACTTTCAACCATAGAGATTTTATAGTCTTTGAAAGTGTTAGAAAAACTTTGTTGACGTCATATCGTCATATCTTACGTCCCTTAAGGTTATGGCAAACCTTACTTATTTTGCCGCTATGCATAGGAAGGTTTTATTCTTTCTGATATGCCAACAAAACTCCTTGAAGCGGCTGTAGTGTTAGATGTAATAATCCATCTAGGATTGGATACCCTTTATTATCTTGTAATAAATCAATCAGAAAACCGCTGCCCCACTCTTTCAAATCAATGGCTATATTCATTGAGGTATTAGTATCGGCGTTAACCAATATTAAAAATGTCTCATTTGAAGTGGATCTGCTAAAAACATCCTTCCCATTTTGGGTCACCCTTAGATAACCATATACCTGCCCTTGCATGTATATAGGTAGCCATTGACCAGTTCGTAAAGCCTGATAATTATTCCTTAAATTTATTAACTTCTTATACCAGGCCAATAGTTCTAGGTTTTCCTTACCCCAAGGGTAAGTTCCTCTGTTTAATGGGTCCCGGTAGCCAACCATCCCCACTTCATCTCCATAGTAAATACAAGGAACACCAGGAAAGGTCATTTGCAGCAGAGTTAGTATTTTTAGTCGAGCTATACCCAGCATTAATTGTTCTTTCGTAAGCTTTACTTTTTCTTGTTCTTCCCGTGACAAAGTTTCCTCTGGCGGCGCATCACTAAGTATAGTTAACGCCCGGGAAACATCATGGGTACCAATTAAATTCATAGTTGAGAAAAAATGTTCTAAGGGGTAATTTTCGTACAAACTCATCAAGCGAAAATGGGTGCGGGAAGCATCTTCTTTGCCTAATAAAAAATCTAACCAAATATTGCGAAAGGGATAATTCATGACTGAATCCAATTCTTCACCCAATAGATATTCTCTTATCTCATTGTAACTAACTTTATTGGAAGCATCTTCCCATACTTCACCAATTAATACCGAATCAGCTTTGATATTTTTCATGGCTGTGCGGATTTTCTTAACAAACTCTGGGGGTAATTCATCCACCACATCTAAGCGCCACCCCTTGGCCCCCAGCCTTAACCAATGCTTAACCACACTATCTTCCCCGGTAATGATAAACTCTTGATAGGAAGTGTCCAGTTCATTAACATTGGGTAGTGTATCAATACCCCACCAACAATCGTACTTATCGGGAAAATTGATGAACCGATACCAGGAGTAATAGGGTGAATCCTTAGACTGGTAGGCTCCTAGCTCTGGATAACGGCCTTCTTTATTAAAATACAGGCTATCACTGCCCGTATGACTGAATACCCCATCCAAAATGACGGCAATCCCCATTTGCTCTGCTTTAGTACACAATTCTTGAAATGTCTTGTTGTCACCAAACATAGGATCTATTTTTTTGTAATCACCTGTATCATATTTGTGACTACTGGCTGCCTCAAAAATAGGGTTTAAATAAATCACACCAATACCCAGGTCCCTTAAATAAGGTAGTTTTTTTATCACTCCCAGTAAATTACCACCAAAAAAATCAAAACAAACAGTTTTCCCGGTGGCTGGGTCTTTTCCATATTGGGGTGTGGCATCCCATGATGGATATATCATACAATGGGTTTTCGGGTTTAAAATTTCCCCCGCTCCATTATAAAAGCGATCCACAAATATTTGATACATGACAACATCTTTAAACCAATGGGGAGTCGCCAAATCTCTTCTATGGACGGTAATTTGGTAAGACGGTGGTTCATGATCATAAATTTTCCCCACCCCTCCCAATTGCTCAGGATTGTTCCCATAGTAATAGACTCTATTGTTAACCACAACAATAAAGTAATACCATAACAACCCCTGTAAAGAGGGTACTTTTATTTCAGCCCGGAAAACTTTTTTATTATCTTTGTTTTCATCTAGCTGCATGGTTAGTTTTTCTTCTTCCCGTCCATACTTCCACAGGCGTAGGAAAACAGCTTCCACATCCACTGTAGATAGTACTAGAGCCAATGTTACCTTCTCATTACAAGGAACAGCCCCGAAGGGGCTGCGATAAAAAACATCTTGGGAATTATGATAAATCCAATCAGTCATTGGCATCATCTTCCTATCTCTCAATTAAACATTAACTTATTATACAAGTCTTGATACTTTTGAGCCGATTTATACCAACTATAATCACATTGCATGGCTGAAGCCATTATTTTCGTCCAAATATTCTTTTGCTGATAAAGATTAATAGCTCTCTTTAAAGTATAAAGAAAATCCTGTCCATTCATCTGAGTAAAACTAAATCCATTACCTTCTCCAGTATATTCGTTATAAGGTTTAATGGTATCTTTCAGACCTCCAGTTTCTCTAACTACAGGGATAGAACCATAGCGTAGGGCTATTATTTGGCTTAATCCACAGGGTTCAAAGGCAGAGGGCATTAGATAAATATCTGATCCCGCATAAATTTGGTGAGCCAGTGTGGTACCAAACATTATATTCGTAGAAATCTTAGCAGGACATTTCTGAGCCGCGGCCAGAAACATACTTTCATAATTTTTATCACCAGTTCCTAGCACTATCAGTTGAATATCCAGATTTAAAATATCATCCAATATCTCTGCAATAAGCTGGATGCCCTTTTGACTGACCAGTCTTGAAACCATACCTAACACAGGAATATCCAATCGTACCGGTAAACCTAAATTTCTTTGCAGGCTTTCCTTGTTATATATTTTGTCCTCGATGGATTGATGGGTATAGTTTTTGGAGATAAATGAATCACTGGCGGGATTATAAAATTCTATATCTATACCATTTAGAATTCCATATAAATTCTTTTTTTTGTACCTAAAGAGTCCATCCAACCTCTCACCGTATTCAGGTCGCTTAATTTCTTCAGCATAGGTTTCACTGACAGTTGTTATGAGGTCTGAATAGTTTATTCCTCCTTTGATAAAACTGATCTGTCCGTAGAACTCAATTCCATCCAGAGTGAAATGTTCACTGCCTAATTCTAATACGTTTCCTAGAATAGAACTTGGAAAAACCCCCTGGTATTGTAAATTATGGATGGTAAAAACTGTTCTGATGTTTTTATAGAAGGAATCTCTTTGATAATGGGACTTAAGAAATACACTTAGTATACCAGTATGCCAATCATGGCAGTGGATAATATCAGGATGAAAATCCAGTCGTGGCAGGGCTTCCAATATTGCACGGGAGAAAAAGGCAAAACGTTCAGCTTCATCTCCAAAGCCATATAAACCCTGTCTTTTAAAATAGTATTCATTGTCTACAAAATAAAAAGTCACACCTGCATACTCTAATTTTTCAATGCCACAGTAAACATTCCGCCAACCCAGAGAAATCATAAAATGATTCAAGTGTATCATCTGTTTCTTAAAGTATTTTGGAATATCACCATACTTTGGTAGAATAACTCTTGCATCAATTCCTTGTTTAATTAATTCTCGAGGTAAGGAACCAATAACATCAGCCAAACCACCAGTTTTTATAAAGGGTACTCCCTCGGAGGCGACAAATAATACTTTCATAGGCTACTTTTCCACCTTCTTTTAGCTTTAGCTTTAGTCTTCGACTAAAGACTAACGACAAATGACTGATGGCTAACTGCTAACAGCTCTAGATTACTGTCTTCTTCTTTATAACTAGGGGGTAATGTTCTTGACCCCTTAGGTGTTTTCCCTTTGTAATAATGACTTCTTTATCGGCAATAACGTTTTCTATGGTAGCACCTTCCTCTATTTTACACTTTTGCATAATAATGCTGCCCTTGACTTGGGCGCCTTTACCAATTTTTACACCTCTAAAGACAACGCTATTTTCAACGACCCCATCAATAATACAGTCATTTGCCACCAGAGCATTGCTGACCTTGGCTCCTTCATTATATTTAGTAGGTGCTCCATCCTTTGTTTTGGTAAAAATACGTCCATGATCAAAAAAGAGTTTTCGCCATATGTCAGGTTTCAATAGATCCATACTATGTTTGTAGTAACTTAGCACACTGTCAATGGTGGCTAAATAACCCTGATAGGGGAAACCAAACATTCTTAACCGATGCAAATTTTTAATAAATCCGTCTCTGACTAAATCACACTCTCCCCGGGAATAACAGCTGGTGATTAAATCTACTAACAAAGATTTCTTCATAATGAACATTTCCATGGACATTTTACTACTGGTTACTTTGGTTGGAGATATTTCAATGCCAATAATTCTCCCATCCTCTGCTGTATCTACAAAATGGCTGTAGTTCAAATCCTCTATATCACTGACCATATTCTTATAAATTATCGTGATGTCAGCATTCATGGCTTGGTGAAATTTAAACGCATCTTGGTAGTTTATATTACAGAGCACATTAGCACCGGAAACAAGAACATACTTATGACGGCTATAACTAATATAATCTATATGATTATAAAAGTGGCGTAAATCCCATTGGTAAATTCCTTGGTTAATATACTGGCCAGGTGGCAAAAAGAATAATCCATCCCTTTTGCGATCTAAATCCCATTCTTTTCCTCTCCCCAGATGATCCATCAGGGCACGGTATTTATGTTGAACAAGAATTCCTACATTGCGAATACCAGAATTGACCATATTGGAAAGGACAAAATCTATCATCCTGTAACGTCCACCAAAGGGTACTGCCGCCACTGGACGGTGATAACTTAGTTCCTTTAAGAAATCTTCATTCTCCATTAAATTGATAATCCCCATAACATCCTTCATTTTTTCACCCCTTTATGTTCAAATTAGCCGTCAGCAATCAAACATAAGGCATCAGCTTTGCTTATAGATAGTTAAGGTCTTGGGCCATGAGCCTTGGGCTTTTTGTGCATGTTTTGCTTAAAGGTCTATCTCATGGAACTCGTCTATTTGTAGTATTTATAGCTGATGGCAGACGGCTGATGGCTTTTTATACAACTTTAGTATCAAATTTACAGCTTTTCTTTATTTTCTGGCCCCCTGATACTAGGATATTTCCTTCCACCACAGTAATTCGAGAACATACCTCTCTACAATTTTGGCAGAATTCAGCCAGGCAACCAATTTGGCATTGGTCTTCTATGACAGTATCTACCCCAACAATGGCCTTTTCTACTTTCACGTTTTCACCAATTTTTACATTGCTCATTATAACCGAGTCCTTTATAATAGACCCCTTTCCTATATAAACACCCGGAAACAGAATACTGTGATGTACATTTCCATATACCATACTTCCCTCGTTGATTAACGAACCACTAACTTGGGCATCCGGCGCAATATATTGTGGTGGATGATGGGGAGTGACCGAATAAATCCTCCATTTTTGGTCGTTTAGGTTTAATAAGGGTTTTTCTAATAATAAATCCATATTAGCTTGCCACAGACTTTCTATGGTCCCCACATCACGCCAATATCCTTTAAAGGGATAGGCATAAAGTCGCTGACCTGCTTCAAGCATCATTGGTATAATATTTTTGCCAAAATCATTACTGGAACGAGGGTTTTTTTCATCTTCTTCCAGGTATCCCTTTAATACTTGCCAGTCAAAAATATAAACCCCCATGGATGCAAGGTTACTTTTGGGAACTTTGGGTTTCTCCTCAAATTCTAAAATTTTAGCATCCTTGGCCGTATTCATAATGCCAAACCCACCTGCTTCCTGCCAGGGTACCTCAATAACCGCAATGGTGGCATCTGCTTGCTTTTCTTTATGGAAATCCAACATCAATGAATAATCCATCTTATAAATGTGATCACCAGATAAAACTAATAAATATTTTGGGTTGTATTGATCAACAAATTCAATATTTTGATAAATGGCATTGGCAGTTCCTTTATACCATTCCCCTCCCATTTCTTTCACAAAGGGAGGAAGTACAGTAACACCGCCATTTTTTCGATCCAGATCCCAGTGACTGCCAATACCGATATAGGTATTTAAAGCCAAGGGCTGATACTGTGTTAATACACCAATGGTATCAAAACCTGAGTTATTGCAATTGCTTAGGGTAAAATCAATAATTCTATAGCGACCACCGAAGGGAACAGCAGGCTTAGCTAATTTTTTGGTTAACACCCCCAGACGGCTACCTTGTCCTCCAGCTAAAAGCATGGCTACACACTCTTTTCTCTGCATATAACCCCTCCTTCTTATACAGAATCTATATTCAGTCTCGTTTATACTTCAAATAAACTACCGCTAAGGGAGGTAATTTAATAGGTAAAGAAAATTTTTGATTATGCCAGGGTGTATCCTCTGCAACTAATTGACTGTTTATTTGTCCAGAACCACCGAAAATTTCCAAATCACTGTTAAATACTTCATAGTATTCTCCCAGGCAGGGTACACCAATCCGATAATCTTCCCGAACCACTGGTGTAAAATTACATACAATTATCAAAAAATTCTCTGGGTTTTTAGCCAATCGCATAAAAGTAATTACACTTTGGGTATAGTCATGGGGGTCAATCCATTGGAAACCTCTTTCGCAATGATCTAACTGCCAGAGAGCCTTTTCCCCTTGATAAAAATGATTAAGGGATTTGACATAGTTTTGCATTTTTTTATGCATATCAAAGTTTAATAGGTGCCAATCAAGACTTTTATTGTCGTCCCATTCAATAAACTGGGCAAACTCGCCCCCCATAAAGAGATGTTTTTTGCCAGGATGGGCCATCATATAACCAAAGAGAAGCCTTAAGTTAGCAAATTTCTGCCAATAATCACCGGGCATACGATTAATTAAAGATTTTTTTCCATGTACAACCTCATCATGGGATAAGGGTAAAATATAGTTTTCCGAAAAGGTATACATAAAGGAAAAGGTTAATAAATTATGATGCCATTTTCTATGAATCGGATCAAGTTGCATGTATCGAAGTATGTCATTCATCCATCCCATGTTCCATTTGTAGTTATAACCTAAACCTCCCAAAAATGTTGGCCTGGTAACCATCGGCCAAGCTGTAGATTCTTCAGCAATCATTAAGGTATTGGGATAATATTCAAAGATTAATTTATTTAATTTTTTCATAAAGGAAATGGCATCTAAATTTTCCTTACCACCAAATCTATTTGGTATCCAATCCCCATGTTGCTTGCCATAATCCAAATAAAGCATATAGGCCACTGCATCCACCCTAAGGCCATCGATATGATAAACATCCAACCAAAATACTGCACTGGAAATTAGAAAACTCTTAACTTCGGGTTTTGCATAATCAAAATTCAAAGTGTCCCACTGACAATTTTCAGCCAGTATCGGGTTATCCGATTCGTAAAGAGGTAATCCATCAAAACGTCCTAGTCCATGTTGATCTTTACAAAAGTGGGCTGGTACCCAATCCAAAATAACGCCAATTCCTTTTTGATGGCATTGGTCTACAAAATACATAAAATCCTGGGGTGTGCCGTGACGACTATTTACAGAAAAATATCCCGTAAGCTGATATCCCCAGGAACGGTCCAAGGGATATTCCATAATAGGTAAAAGCTCAATATGCGTATACCCCGTCTCAGCTATGTATTCAACTAATTGATCAGCTAATTCTCGATAATTTAAAAAACCTTGCTCGTATTTTTTCCAAGAACCTAAATGAACCTCATAAATGTTTACAGGTCTTTCAAACAAAATATGCTTGCTTTTTTCCTCTAGATATGCCGCGTCTCCCCATTGATACTGAGCTAAGTTAACCACCTGAGAAGCTGTAGCCGATCTTACTTCAGAAAAAAAAGCATAGGGATCTGATTTTAATAACACTTCCCCATAACCAGTGTATATTTCGTATTTATATATAGTATTTAGTGGTAAACCAGGAACAAAAAGAACCCAAATTTGATTATCCTTTACCCTATGCATTCTATGCAGATGGCCCTGCCAATTATTAAAATCGCCCACAACCCGAACCTCCACTGCATGGGGGGCCCACAGGGCAAATCTTACTCCTTCAATATCATCCTGTTTCAAAATATGTGCCCCGAGTATCTGATAGCTTCTCATATGAGACCCTTCATGAAACAAATATAAATTTAAATCGTCAGGTAAATTATTCATTTTGTCCCACCTTTTGTCAGTGTTTTATTATTAAATTCTATACGATACGAATAATTGATTTCCTTTTTTTACCATATATTTTTTTAACAAAATTATCTTTATATTTAGCGACAAGGTACCACTAATTACCAATTAATTCAATATGTTTTTATAACAAAATTATAAAAACCGCTGTTAATACCAGCGGTTTTTATAATTTTGTTATATTTAGTTAATTAATAACCAGATTTAGGCAAACTAAATTCTAATGGAATGGTTTGAAAACAAAAATAAAGATAACCAACAGACCTAAACCAAGAATTAAGGAATAGGATATTAGTTTTTTCTCAATGGGTTGCAGTTCAAACCATTCATCCTCATAATCAAGTTGTTGTGTAGTAATTTTAGGTTGGTTAACATCCCTAATTTTAACTTCTGCCATATAAATACCTCCCTTTTACTTCCCGGTTGTTTAACCGCCAACAATTGGTGGCATGATACCGTGGTAGAAAATCCAGGAGATAATTAAACCTACCCAGAGAATAAAACCAAACAAGCATACGGTATATACCGCCACAATGCGTCCCATGCCAGCATCCCAGAGTTTGCGTACATTGGTAATTAGACCAATGGAGAAAAAGCATAAAGCAAAGAATAGTGTTCTAAATCCGTTAGCTTGATCTGTTCCTGCCTTAGCTCCGTCCATAATAGCTGGATCATTGTAGCCCCAAATTAAAAGAAGAACAAAGGTAAAGACAAACCCTATAACGAATTTGGGGAAGCGATCCCAAATCTCTGCCGCAGATACTTTACCCCTGGTACCAGAAGACCCCTGACCCCGTTCGTTAAGTTTAAACACAGACCAGATAATAGCCAAAATAAAGGCCCAAACACCGATGAAGACATCAATAAACACCTTAGTCGTTGTGGCTGCCATTAACATCCAGCCTTCTTCGTAATTAACACCAGTTTCTTTTAAAGCCTTCGCTCGTATCAAGGAGTCAGTAATAGCTCCACTGGCCACCGCACCACCATCACTTTTTACAGCTAAGCCCATCCAAGCCCCGGCAACCATAGGCTCATCGTATAAAAAGGTTTGACCAAACCAAGGTAATATTAACATTTCTACAGCTACAAAAACGATAATTACCGCTGAAAGAATTACAGGCACAATGGGACGAGAACGGATTGCTCCACCAGTGGCAATGGCTGCAGATACACCACAAATGGATATACCTGAAGCAAGGGGTGCCGCCCATTCAGGAGTAAATTTAAAGTATTTTCTAGATATAAAATATACCACAGGCCAATAAATTAAATAAGCTTCTACCACAGCACAGAGACCCCGTACAATTACGGTACTGGCTAGGCCAAGTGCACCTAGCGTCTTAACACCAATAGCTGCACCTAAAATAACAATACCTGTCTTAATGAACCATTCAGGCTTGGCTGCCTCTTCTAAATACCGGGCCGTACTGGGAAAGAAATTACCAATGATTAATCCCACTATCATGGCAATAATAAATCCCATTTCACCTAGACCCAAGGACCAGCCGATTCCCAGACTTTCTTGTTTATCGGGGGTCGCAGCAATATAAGCATTTTGTCCAATAACCATACAAAGCATAGTAATAACAAATATAGTGGTAAAACCAATGATAAACCTTTTAACACTGGCACCCATTACTTTAGCACCGATGGTAGTTAATACCAGCATAAACAGATAAGTAAGGAAGAGTGAAGTAGGACCAGACATTGTTTCTTTGTAGGCCTTT
Organism: Desulfotomaculum defluvii; assembly: GCF_054657375.1. NCBI lineage: Bacteria > Bacillati > Bacillota > Clostridia > Eubacteriales > Desulfotomaculaceae > Desulfotomaculum > Desulfotomaculum defluvii. The sequence goes on from NZ_BAAHYV010000007.1 coordinate 1,468,012, forward strand.
GACATTGGGCCGAAGGATTTTGACAAATCTGTCCAGGTGGAAAATTTTACACCCCAACCTAATAAGTCAGCTCCAAAGATCGGCCCCAATCCTAGGGCAAAGATAAACAAACCCAACCAGACTGCCCACCAGTCTTCATTCTTTGACATTGGCACCTTCCCGCTGACAGAAGCATTTGTGTCGGTGTGAATCATACTATCCCTCCTAATCCCTTTTTAACAATTAACTAGACTGTACCGAACTAATCACCACCATTCTTTTTGAAGTAACTACATCTGTTTTGGTGCAGCTAACATATAAATATGCCTTTTTAAATGAAAAGTCAACCACAATTTGGGAAAATTCTGTAATTTTTTAACAGGCAAATGACAATTAAAATTAAAACTTTCAAAGTCTTCTCTACATTTGCCTGAGTTTTTGTATAGAATAGCTGAAAACCATCCATATTAACCTCGAAATAATATGCCAAAACATAGAGGTGTAATATGATTCCAAAATTCAAACGTCTCCCTAAACATATCGGTATCATTCCAGATGGCAACAGAAGATGGGCTGTAAACCAAGGTTTATCTAAGGAGGATGGGTACAACCATGGTATTAATCCCGGATTTGCTTTATACGAACTTTGTATGGAATTAGGAGTTCCAGAAATTACATTTTATGGTTTTACAGTTGATAATACCAAGCGACCTGCCCAACAAAAACAGGCTTTTCAAAAAGCCTGTGTGGATGCAGTTAATATATTGGCCAATCGTGATGCCTCCTTGTTAGTAATTGGTAACCACAAGTCACCACAGTTCCCTAAAGAATTATTACCCTATATCAGCCGCAAAACCTTTGGCAGAGATCTCATCAAAATAAACTTTCTGGTTAATTACGGTTGGAAATGGGATTTAAGTCATGCCATGAATAATAATGACATAGAATCGTCCTTGCTCCAGGAAAAAATTGCTTCTAAGGATATATCTAGAATAGATTTAATTATCCGTTGGGGTGGCAGGAGAAGATTAAGTGGTTTTCTACCTGTTCAATCAATTTACGCGGATTTTTTTGTAGTGGATGACATGTGGCCAGATTTTCAAGCACAACATTTTTTTGATGCTCTAGATTGGTATCAAAGTCAAGATATTACCCTAGGGGGATAGAAACTATCAAAATACATTAAGATTTATTTATTTTCACAATAATATTGAAATTAATACCATTACATGCTAACATTAATATAAGCGAAATAAAAACATAGTCTTTACCCATTCATGCTAATTTTTAACCTAGGATTTAAGGAGGTAAAAACATGTTTGATTCAGTCAATTGGTTAGAAAAAACCCCTAATCCCATTCCCTCCTCCAATGCAGATAGTACTTCTTCTCAAAGACTCTATGAAATTCTGCTTAGGACTTTTCCTGCTTCCTGGGTTATTAATAAAAGTGAAAACAACTACTTGCACTATGATATTGAAATCTCAAATGGAGATGGCATAAATGGTTTCAATTTTTCACTGAGGATTGTTTCTTCGCCGTCCCTTAGGTTAAACTTTGCCACTAAAGATCTTAAATGGGTTATGGATGAAGCTGATAAACCTGTTTTTTTAGTAACTCTTAACCCACAAAAGGATGTTGTATTTTGGTTGCTGCTTCAAGATTATATCCAGGGCATATTGGAAGAAAATAATCCCCATTGGCGTACCCAACAGTACATTACAATCGATATTCCTGTTGATCATGAATTATCCAGCTCAAGAGACAAATTCATTAAAGCTGTTTATTATGGGTTTGAGCTGTTATACATAAAGAAGTTTTACTATTTTTATAATGATATTAACAATCACATTGTAAAATTCCTTGATTCTCCTGATGAAATCAAACGGGCTTTTGAGATAGAAGCAGCACACTTAATCTCGGGACAATCCTGTAATAAACATTTAAAAAATAATCAATCTTGTACTTCCTGTAAAAGTACAGATCCCTTGACTGAACTTGTTTTACAAGCTGATCAAATAATACAATCAAGTTTAGAGCAAGCCCAAAGTATGAAGGTTTTAGATCCAAAAGATAATCGTACAGCCTATTACTGCATCAGTAATGCACTGGACATATATGGACTCAGGTCATCTGCTAGAATTCGATATACAGCCCTGGGCGAAATGGCTTTTTATGATTACTTATTACACTTTATGAACACCTATGACTCATTAACTTCAAAAACAAATCTTCTATCGGTACATCCCGAGGATCACAAACGGTATTTTACTGCCTTACTGGAACTAACTAATATAATTAAAGTTGCTATCAATGAAGGTGAGATCATCGCCTCAAGCTTATTAATAATTAGACTGGCAGATACATATTTATTTACTATTCCTTATTTAATGAGATATTTAGGACAAGATATGACTGCTCCATTGATGGACTATGCCCAAAGTTTATTATTAATGTCCCACGAGATGGCTTCCTTGATGGAATCTCCAACAAATATTTTGCAATAAAAAAGCAACCCAGCCCTAGAGCCAGATTGCTTAAAAAAGGGTTTATTTTTTAACGTGTTTGGCAATCCACTCTTCTTCGTCCAAGAACTCTAAGAATGGTCTATCGAATTGAACCATAGCGTTAACAACCAACTCGACTAAGCCGCCGTAATGGACATTGAATTTAGCAGTGGCTTGATAATACTCAAGAATATCACGGATAGCACCTTTACAGTTGGAACAAGGTGCACAAACATACTTAGGAGCATCATCTTCCATTACACCTTGGAATGCTTCAAGAATCTGCTTAAACTTCATGCGACTTGACACTTTATTTCTAAATTCAGGGAAGTTAAAGGACTTCATGATAGCAAAGCCACTTCCACCACCACAGCAGAAGTTCTTGGCACCATGAGGGTACATTTCCCTAAATTGCGGGCATACAGCATTGATAATATCACGCTGGGGCTGAATAATCCCCATCATCCGAGCAACGTTACAAGGATCATGCATAGTTACTGGGAAGTCGTTCCGGGCAGGATCGAGCTTGTATACACCTTTTTTTACTAAATCTTGCAGCAAGGGCAAGAAGCTCTCTCTGGGTATGTTATCAGCACCTACCATGGCACGGTCGATAGATACCATGGCAGCCTTGTGGGCATGTCCACATTCACCGATAACAATTCTGCGTACACCTAAATCCTTACCTGCCTTTACCTGAGCCAGACCAATTTTTCTTGACTGAGCATCATCATAAAATAGACCATAGTTTACGTTGTCATACCCAATCATATCACTGCTTAGGGTCCAATCCAAACCAGCTTCTTCAAAAAGAATAACAAAGGCAGCTGGGTTCTCAGGCCAAGCCATATATTCACCGGCATTATGTGTTAAAAGAATATCTGCACCCTTTTTATCAACAGGGATTTTGTATTTTTTGCCAGTTCTTTCATAAAGGTCATCTTCTAGAAATTCAATCATATCTAGGAAGGCTTCCCTTGTAATACCTGTACTGGAACCAGTTTTCAGTTGCAACATGGACCCTTTTTCATGTAAGGGTTTTGGTGCGATTCCCAGTTCCATACTGAATACTTTTCGTATTTCCCTTGCCAACAAACCGTTATCTAATCCTAAAGGACAGGTCTGGGCACAACGGCGACAAAGGTTGCATCGGTAGGCTAATTCACCCAGTCGTAGGATAGTTTCGGCATTGATATCAATATCTCCACCATTAAATTTACTCCAGAAGCTGCTGCCTTGGAAATGCTTCTTGGCAATCTTGCGAAAAACTTCAGAACGGAAAATAGGTCTATAAACTTCTTGTTCACCACTGGCCTTAAATACATGACAGGCCTCTGAACAGGTATTACACTTAGCGCAATACTCAAAGGATAATAAGAACGGCTGTAAATAGTTTCTGTTGGTTTCATTAGAAAATAGCTTTTCTAAGCCATTTAAGAAACCTTTAACTAATGCTTCTTCTTCTTCCTTGGTCTTTGGTCTAACTAATGTCTCATTGCCCACAAAGCCGTCTAAAGTGGTACAATAATCTTCTTTCCAATTATCTTTAATTTCCTTAAATTGAGGCTCCATACCAGGCTTGTCATAGGGTGCCGGTAAGGGCATGAGATTTTCAAGTTTAGCTAACTGACCAGTCTGCTTACCCATATCCTGGGGTCTGATATCGCCCATTTATTATTTACCTCCTATCTTTGTATGTTTAACTTACTTCTTGTCCTGCTTAGCTGCAGGGTTGATATGAGGTGCGGACCAGGAGGCTTTGGGTTTATAACTAATGGCCTCTTTAACAACGTTTTCCATTTGAGAGTTTCTGAGGTTCGGTTCATTATCCCAGAGAACTTTGTGGAAAGCAAAGTATTTGCCCACATAGTGACTCATTTTGGTTTGGGGGATGTAAATCATTACAGCACCCAATAATAAAATATGAACAGTTAAAGCAGTATCGGCTTGGATAGGCTTGAATGTGAACATTGCTTCAAAAATTTGCCGACCATAATTAAAGCCAGGGTCACCAATCCAAACAACTAAACCGGAAGCTACAACGGCAAATAAGAAAAACAAGTTGAAATATTCTTGAGGTGTGGTGTACTTAGCAAAGGTATTATTGACAATTCGCTTCAAAAATAAGCTTAAGGAACCAAAGGCTAATAAAATTGCACCCACAGCGCCAGCAACTAAGGTTACATAGTAAATAAGGGAAGCGAGTACATTGGTGCTTACTCCTTCAGAAGTAGTTATTGGTACACCAGACATATTCATAATAGCACCAATAGCTAGCAACACGGTCCATAAACCTAAAAGATAAATACCTAAATGCAAGGCATAAGATAACCACCATTGGCGTTTTTGGTTAATAAACAAGTTCTTAATAAACAGCATTTCTTTTAACATGTCTATGAGTTCACCGCTATGAGAAACTTCCCTGGGTTTATTCCAATACTCTAAATCCTCGTAGTATGAACCTCCATAATGACCTTTTTCACCTGGTTCTTTAGGCACAGGGTAAAGTTCCCAGCGACCATGCATGGGCATCTTGGCAAACTGGTAAGCCTTGTACAAAGATAAACCGATGAATGCCAAAATTGAAAAATAAGCAAATACCGTTAGCAACAAGTGAACATACCTCCTTGATGATTTAATTTTTTAGCACCTTTCCTAACTATTTAACTGGTTAACATTACACAACCGCTCAAGTTTGACAACCAGATATAATACAAAGAGGAAAGATACAAAAACCCTTGATTTTTTACTTTTTTCGACAAATCAATAGTATTATAGAACAACTTACTGCTGTTAGCAATAATCAATAAGCAGACTATTTTACATATTTTGTTGATTTACGTCTAATGATGAGATAATTATACCATGGACCTAGGGAAATTTCCTATACGAACTTAATTTCTGATTTGTTACTTTTTTGTACTGATAGCCACACCATCCCCTACGGGTAAGATAATTGTTTCCAATTGTTGATGACCCGATACCAATTCCAGGAATGTTCTAAGACGGGAAACTGCAGTTTTATTCCTCCTTTTATCTATTTCCCCAGAAATAACCATACCCCGCATAAAAATATCTTCCGCTACCAACAAACCACCCGGTTCTAACAGCTCAATACATTTATCCAAAAACTCTATATATTTTCCTTTTGCAGCATCTAAAAAAATAAAATCATAGGGCCCCTTTAATGTAAAAAGCATCTCTCTGGCATCCCCAAATACCAGTTTAATTTGTCCTTCTACCCCAGCCTTTTTAAAATATTTATTGGCTGATTCTGCCCTTGGTCCATTGATCTCCATGGTTGTTATTTTCCCTCCCAAGGGTAGCACCGCCTTTGCTAACCAAAGGGTCGAGTAACCTATTGCCGTCCCTACCTCTAATACTCTTTTACTCTTTTTGGTAAATGCCAACCAGTATAAAAGTTGACCCATCTCAGGCTCAACAATAGGAACTATTTTCTCCTTAGCTTCTTCTTCCATTTCATGAAATATCTTATCTTTCTCTGGCAATAGTGATCGAATATAATTTTGAACTTCTTCATGTATCAGATAATCCATATTAAACTCCTCCTTATTTACCTACCTGACTCAAGGGGACGGTTCTTTTGAGTCTTTTGAGTCATTCCACATAGTAGTCAGACCTCTTAACAACTAATGCAAAAGCTAATAGTTTTTGTCAGCAATCCGGCAGACACTTTACTGTTATTAATAATATAATTAGGGGATATTAAGCCTAGTTAGGCTAAGACAGTAGGTGATACCATGAACTTGTCCCATTTTAAGGTTTTTAAAACCCTTGCCGAGACATTAAACATAACTAAAGTCAGTAAGTTACTGGAATTATCACAACCCACCATCAATCATAATATTTATCTTTTAGAACAGCATTACGGTGCAAAATTATTTGATCGGTCTAGTAAAAAACTAAAATTAACTCGATTTGGGGAAGTATTACTTAAATACGTAAATCAAATACTTGATCTAGTTGAGCGCTCTGAACAACATATTCATGACTTAATTGGAGAATTAAATGGAAATTTAAATCTTGGTGCTAGTCATACCATTGCTGAAAATGTTTTACCTAAAATCATGGGTATGTTTAGTCATGATTACCCGGAAGTTACTATACACCTAGAGGTTACCAACACACAACACATTGTTGATCATATTTTGGAAAACAAATTAGATTTGGGACTTATAGAAGGTCCCGTAACCCATGAAAACATTATTTCCAAGCCCTTCATGAAAGACGAACTTTTGGTTGTTTTACCCTCTAATCACCCTCTTACAGTGAAAAAGAACCTTACTTTGAAAGAAGTAGCGACTCTTCCCTTTGTACTAAGGGAAAAAGGCTCGGGCACACGTGTTGTAATGGAAGTTACTTTAAAAAAAGCTGGACTGGATCCTAACAACCTAAATATGGTTATGGAGCTAGGGAATACACAGGCTGTTATAGGCGCAGTGGAAGCTGGATTAGGTGCTACTATATTGTCAGGATTAGCAGTTAGCAAAGAAATACAATTAAAAACTGTAAAGACTTGTCGAATTGCAAACGTAAACATTTTTCGGAATTTTTCTATTATTGTAAACAAGAAGAAACCTTTGTCATCCATAGTAGAGACCTTCCTAGACTTTATTACTACTGAGGAAACAAAAAAAATGTTTAGTAATTCGTAAAGGGCTTGAAATATTATGGGCGTACCCCACGGTACGCCCATAATATTTTCCCTTCTATCCAGTCAGCAAAATTCCCTTCATTCGCTCCATTAAACTACCTGAAAATACTTCTCCAGCCTTAGGTCCAAAGCCAAAACCCGCCGCAATATCCGTTAAAACAACTTTCATTGCTTTCATTCTACGACGGTAGAATTCTTCATGACTCACTGTTTCTTCTGAAATACCTAGTTTTACCCTGAGTACGTCCGGTCCATATAGTAAAGGTAACATCATTCTTGCAATATTTTCATTCATCCAATCCTGACTGTTTAGTTGACTGGCCGCATAATTGATAACTTCTAAATACATATCAGATAATTGATAAAATTTTTCGCACTGGGCATCTGCAAACCACTCTTCAACAGTCCACTTTTTTTCTGATTTATGCCCTAGACAAAAATCCATTTTTTCAACTATAAAGATTCGTTCTGTTTTTGTGTTATCCTGTTCAAAACGCACTGCTCTGCCAATGGGATAAGTTCTACAATTCCTTGATCGCACTGGATATATCTTACATTTTCCGTCTTCCAGCATAAAAATACAGGGGCCATCTTCGGCATGCTTGAGTCTAACATAGGACCACTTTAGCTGATGACTGAAATCATATTTACAGTATTCTGTCAAAAAATTCTGACCCGACATACCTAGGTGTCGAGCCATAATCTCAACATCCCAAGGATCTAAAAGGATGGTTATAGAATTGCAGCATCTACCCATACACTGGTCCTTGCACTCAAAGGTGAAGCAATCCTTTAGTTTCATTTCTGGCAGTGATCCCTTTTCCAACTGCTCCATTAGTTCCTGTTTATAGCTGTAAGACATAAGCTAACTCCCTTCCTTCTATATATAAAGATAATTCGACTAAATCCTTAGATATCCTTGTGAAATTTTTTATTTTGCTGCATTACAGGTGATGGCAAATTATTTATTTCAATTACTTAGCAGGGACTGGGGATTGTGCATAGAATAACTATCTAATAACAAACCAAACAATGGAGGGTGCAGCAAATGGAAGAAAACAAAGAGTTACAACTTAATCTGTCAGAAGAAACAATAAAGATGTTAGAAGAGTATGCCACACTTAAAGGTACCACTCCAGAAGATGTGGCAGAGTATATTATCTATGAATTCTTACGTAATCAACTCCATGTAATAGAAAGACGTTCAGAAGAAACTGGTGTACCAGTTGAAGAGTTAGTTAATATGCAGTTTTGTAAAATTTTAACATACTTAAAAGAAAAGCAGGCCTAAATTATCAGAGGACAGTTACTTAATAATTATCTTTCCCTACATCTGGCCCTTACGTATTCTGTAAATTTGAGTGTAAAAAAAGAAGTGTCGTTAGCTACTAAAAGTAGTTTTGCGACACTTCCTTTTTATTTTCCTATTAACCGGCCATGAGCTAAAGACTCCTCGGCAGAACATGTAAATAAAGCCCCAGGCTCATGTCACACTGCCTCTCCCAGGGCTACCCTAAAGCTTAAGGCTGATGACTAAAGATTAAACCTTATATATTAAAGGTTCTGCTAAAAATTTTAGCTTTTTCTTCATCAAACAAATCCTCTATCTCATCAAAGCCCAAGCTTTTTAACAAAGTCAAAACATATTTATTATCTGCCGGTGTGAGGCTATTTGCCTCCTCTCCATAGTCATTTACCAATTTAGTTCCCTGTGCCGGGTCAATTAATACGTGGGGTCCTCCAACACATCCTCCTATACAACCCATTCCCTCATAGAAGTTAGCTATTAATTTTCCTTCTAGGGCATCTTGCAGCATTTTACGGCATTCTTTTACCCCGTGAGCTTGAACAGCTTTTATCTGAATCGGTTTATCCGGTCTTATCCTTTTTAGAGTATCAGCAACAGCCTTACTTACTCCTCCAGTGCGTGCATAGATCCTGCCACCTGTGGAAGAGTGTTCTTTTTCATCCTCTTCTACCTCAGCAGGGTTAATACCCACTGCTTCAAAAATCTGTTTTAGTTCTTTAAAGGTGATTACTACATCCACTGCATCCTTTACGTCTGGTTCCTTTGCCTCAGCCTTTTTAGCTATACAGGGGCCAATAAATACTACCTTGGCATCGGGGTGCATTTTTTTAACACCTCTGCCACAGGCTACCATAGGTGATACTGAGGGAGTTATGTGGGGAGCCAATTGTTTATATACTTTTTTCACCATTGAAACCCACATGGGACAACACATACTGGTAAGAACAAAATCACCCTCTTTACGTACGTGGGCATCAAATTCTAAAGCCTCCCGGAAGGTTAATATATCAGCAAAAAGAGCCACTTCCACCATGCCGTAAAAACCTAGTCTTTTTAAAGCTGCTCTCATTTTTCCCGGTGTAACCTCAGATCCGAATTGGCCGATAAAGGCAGGGGCAATAATGGCATATACCGGAACTTTTCGGTCCTTTAATACCTCCACCAGAGGGATGAATTCTTTTTTATCCACCAAGCAGTCATGCTCACAGAGATTCACACAGTCTCCGCAGTCATTACAATCACCAGTCCTAATAACTACGTTACCTTTCTCATCACGATCAATGGCATTCATCAGGCAGGAAACTTGACAGCCTTGATCATTACAACCACAATTCATGTCACAGTCCTTTACCTTAAATACAACCTTATCAGGATCCCCACCCCCAGTGGCATATTGAATGTATGCCTCGGCATGGTTACCTCCTTGATTTTTAATTTTTTCAATTTCTTGCTCTAAATCTCCGTCATAGGCTGACTTGACAAGATTTTTAAATATATCATCATAGGTTAAATTTGTCACGTTGTCCTCCAAGTTAATGTTTTACCTATTTTGCCCATAATACTAAGAGACTATGAATAAAACATAATCTCTAGTGGTTAAATTTATCTACCAAAGTAGGGGTGCTAACATCAGTTTTTATTCTTTGCTTAATCGGCAATGAGCCCTGTGCCGTGAGTCATGAGCTAAGACCCAAAGCAAAACAAATACAGATAAAGCCCAAGGCGATTAATCACCTTTTTGTTTTCCTACTCTTCCCTTCCTTTGACTTTTGTCCCTTTGCAGCTACCTGGGCTTTACCACCCCTTTGGATTTCCTTCTTAGCTTGCAATAACAGGGATCCACTTTTAAACAGTAGGTAAAGAACTCCAATCCAGGATACAATGGGCAAAATAGCTAATAAACTGACAAACCATGTGGTTTGTTTATTAATCCCTATGGCATAGCCAAACCATAGGGAGAGAGCTGCTAAGGATATTCTCCAGCCTAAGATAACATACTGAAACTGCTGATCCGTTAATCTAGTCTCTCCTTGCCATGAAATAAGGCCATAAATTGCTGTAAAGGTAACAAAAAGCAGGGTAAATATTCTTCTTTTTTTCTGGATGTCTTCTACCAAAGTACTCATTTCTTCACCCCCAGGCTTCATGATTTTTCCATTATAGCATATGGTTTGATACCCAATTATATTTTGGACATACTTGAAACAAACTTCTTCCTTTTATCGTTACTTTTAATACCCTGGTTCTGGTGGATAATGTTTAAAAATTCCTTGGCCGAACGGTTCCCGTACTTCAAGTTATTAGCAACCACTGCTAAAAAAAGCAAAGCATGCATATAATAGGCCCCCGTTAATTTCTCGTGCCACATATCTACATAATCACTCATTTCTTGCCAAAACTGATCATCCACAGGATAGTTTTGAGCAGGCTTACCTTCAAAAATAGCCCCTCTTAATTGCTCATTTAAACGCAAAAAATCCCCTAGGCCATGCTGCAGCATAGCTAGGATCGCCTCAAATTCCGGCGAAATGGCTGGGTTTCCCATGTGTTCTCGCCATGCTATACGTTCACTGGTATTTTCATAAATATCTTTACTTTTGTGGTAAAGGTTAGAATTAAAATCAATATACCGTTCAAGTAACTGATCCTGCCAGGGAAAAGGAGTTCTGTTCTGGCCCAATTGCTCTCGCCATAACTCTAGATACAAGCGGCATTCTTTTAATAGTGTTTTAACTTCTTGACGTTTTTCTTCGTAATCTTCAATGGGCTGTAATTGAGGTATGAGAAAATCTTTGGTCATATCACCGAAAAAATCGACCGTTACCCTATTAAGTTTTTGCAAACTTGTCAGTAACCGGTCTCGGTAATGTGGTGGTGCAATCAATCCATTAACAGCCATTCCTACACCTAAACCTATAAATATGACCAGGCTTCTATAAAGGGCCTCGGATAAAAAGGCTTCTTCTGGTGAACTCAATATAATGACCATTGGCACAAGTGCCATTGCAGCTTCCCCATATCCTAATTTTAAGGCAGACCAAATAACCAGTGGTGTAGCAACACCCATGGCCAAGGGACCAGGGGCCCAAAGGAACCCTATGGTCAAACCTATAACTAAGCCAACAATATGAACAATAATCTGTTCTAAGGCATTTTTTAGAGATCTGCTTAAAGTAGGCTGCACATTAATAATTGCTGTTACTGCAGCCACGACGGCATTCAACTCAAATATACTGGCTAAATAAAATGATATCATCACTGCAAGGGCAGTTTTAATCATTCTAGCCCCAAAGGGCATTCTCAATTTTAATAAACTTAATTTTGGCATTGAACCTCTCTCTATTAACATTCTTAGTAGAGTGCCTTGGGCCATGCACTCCATGAGCCATGGGCCTTGGGCTTTTTGTTAATGTTTTGCTTTAGGGGTCTTAGCTCAGGCCAGATTAAATTAGCTGGTGCAAAAAATGAGACTCGGGTATAGTATAAGAAAAAGTAGGTGACCCAATGAAAATAATAAATAACCAGAATATCATCACCAATGAACAAATAGAGCAATTGGTGAAATTGTTGGGTAGAGACTACCAACCTAAAACCTTGGTGGTCTATGAAACCAGACTAGACATTATTAAATTTTTTCCCCGCTGCCTGAATTTTTCCATGGAAGAATTCAGGGGTGATCTGGAAGGGACCTATGATCAAGCCTCTGACACTGCTACCATTTTTATCTTTGTACAAACCGATGATGGTGATGACCTACAGAGTAAACAACTCTATTCCCTGCACGCCCTTGTTCACGAGCTAAGACACAGATTTCAATATGTGCGTGATTTTTTAACCAACAACGATGAAAAATCCGAACAGGATGCTGACCGTTTCGCCACTCGCTTCATCAATGGCAACTCACACAAAATTAGTAAGATTATGAACTGGCCCGAAGAATGGACTGTAGAGGAGGAAGACTGAGAACCTATGCTAATGCAGCACTTTTTCCCGCTACGTAACCAGAGGACCAGGCCCATTGTAAGTTATATCCACCACAGTCACCATCTATATCCATTATTTCTCCAGCAAAATATAAGCCTGAAACAATCTTTGATTCCATTGTTTGGGGATTAATATCCCGCACATCAACACCTCCGGCCGTTACCTGGGCTGCAGTCCAGGTATTGGTCCCGATAACTTCAAATTGCCAGTCTAGTAAAATATCAATGATTTTATCTCGTTCAGCCGACGTAACCTCAGCTACTTTTTTGTTGATATCCCCGATACCGGCTTGTTTTAATAACACAGGTATAAGTTGTTTATTAATAAAACCGACAAAACTAAAGGATAGATTTTTGGTAGGATTGTCCGAAAAACGTTTCTTAATATATTGAGCCAAATCCTCCCTGGAGAGATGGGTTATTAGACTTATCCTAAGCAACACCCGCTTATTTTTATGTAGGCCTTGGGCTGCAGTACGACTAAGGTCAAAAATAGGTGGCCCCGATATGCCATACTCTGTAAAGAGAATTTCTCCCTGGGCCTTAGCTTGTACTTTTTTATCTACAATAATTTCTGCTACCCCGTCGAATTTAATGCCTTTAATCTGTTTTAAAAATGGTTCAGCCAGCTTCAGTTGTACTAGGGCTGGATAAGTTTCAATAAACCTATGCCCCAATTTTTCCGCTAACTGATAACCACTTCCAGTAGAGCCCAAATTAGGAGCAGCTTTTCCTCCTGTGGCTAAGATTATTTTAGGGGCAAAATACCTTTGTCCATTTTTTATGGTAATGTCGAAGCCATTTTTAACTTTTTTTATTTCCTTAACCTCTGCATCTACTACGATTTCTACCCCTAAGTGTTCCAATTCATGCCTTAATACATCTAGTACACTGGAGGCTTGATTAGAAAAAGGAAAGACCTTTCCCCTATCTTCTACTTTATGGGATATACCCAATTGCTCAAAAAATTCGATGGTTCGGTAATTATCAAAACGATGTAAAGCAGCCAAAGCAAATTTGGGTGAAGAACCATGAAAATGCTGAGGATTCATATCCATATTGGTTAAATTGCATCTACCATTGCCAGTTGCTAAAATTTTTTTACCAACCCTTTGATTTCTTTCCAAAATTGTAACATGAGCACCAGATCTCCCAGCCACAATGGCTGCAAATAAGCCGGCGGCTCCCCCACCAATAACTATTATTTCATTTTTTACTTTAGACATAGGTCCCATCTCCTAGGGGCTTATACTTTTCAATAATAGCCTCAGCCACACGGATACCATCAACTGCAGCCGAAACAATTCCCCCCGCATATCCAGCCCCTTCACCTGCCGGGTAAAGCCCAATTATGTTAGATTGCCTCTGATCGTCACGCTCGATTCGAACTGGTGAAGAACTTCGAGTTTCTACACCGGTAAGTATTGCTTCAGGTAAGGCAAAGCCCCTTAATTTTTTATCAAATTCTACGATAGCTTCCTTTAAAGTTTCCACCACATAGGTTGGCAGGCAGTGCTTAAGCTCCGCCAAGGTTACACCTCTAGGGTATGAAGGTTCAACCCGACGAATATTTTGTGAAGGTCTATCTGCTAGAAAATCTCCCACTAATTGAGCTGGTGCATGATAATTTCCTCCAGCTAACTCAAAGGCCTTTCTTTCCCATTGACGTTGAAACTCTACACCAGCCAAGGGATGGCCACTACTGAAATCCGCAGGTGTAACTCCCACTAATAACGCACTATTGGCATTATCAGCACTACGGGCATGTTCACTCATACCGTTAGTCACAACGCCACCCTCTTCGGATGCAGCAGCCACAACAACACCCCCGGGGCACATACAAAAGGTGTATGCCGAACGTCCACTGGATGAGTGATAGGATAATTTATATTCGGCAGCACCTAACTTTGAATGATGGGCAAACTTCTTATATTGCGCCCGGTTAATTAATTCTTGAGGATGCTCAATCCTAACACCTATTGAAAAAGATTTTGGTGTAATCTTAATACCCTTGTCATATAGCATTTTAAAGGTATCTCGGGCACTATGGCCAATGGCTAACATAACTACTTCTGTATCGATGGATTCTTCACCATTCACCACTACTCCAGTTACCATACCTCGTTCTATTTTTATATCTGTTATTTTAGCATTAAAACATACTTCCCCGCCCAGACTAATGATTCGATGGCGAACATTTTTAACCACATTCCTTAGAATATCGGTTCCCACATGGGGCTTGTGAGAATATAGTATCTCAGCTGGAGCTCCAGCTGAAACCATTTCTTCCAAAACTTTACGACAGCGAAGATCACGGATTAGGGTTGTTAGCTTGCCATCGGAAAAAGTTCCTGCCCCGCCTTCTCCAAATTGAACATTGCATTCAGTGTCCAATTTGCCTGTTTTCCAAAAGAATTTTACTGCCTCGGTTCTTGTATCAACATCTGCTCCCCTTTCCAGTAACAAAGGCCTATAACCCATAACAGCTAAGATTAATCCAGCAAACAAACCCGCAGGGCCAGTACCAATAATAACTGGTCTATTTTTCAAGGGAATTACGCCAGGACTGGCATATTCATATTCCAGATTGGGAGAGGAAGTTACATCTTTGTCCTCTGCAAATTTCTTTAAGATTTTATCTTCATGGGCAATCACTGCATCCACGGTATAAATAAAAAAGATCTGATCTTTTTTTCTTGCATCTACGGAACGTTTAAAAATACTATAATCAATCAAATCTTTTTCCTTGATTCTGAGTTTTGACAATAACCCTTTTTTAATATCAGCTTCATCTTGATCCAAGGCCAACTTTATACCGGAAACTCTTATCATGATGCTCTTCCTTCCTCCCGTGGCATACTACCATAATTTTACACGAAAACCTAAAATCCAATTCCTCCTAGTTAATATTTTCTTGAATAAATGCCTTGTTCCTGCATTTTAGGCAGTATTTTTAGATATGCTTGGGCAAAAGCCATTCTTTAAAGCTCATCTCAAGTACCCTTTAGGGCTATCGACCTCCGTTTGCTAATTAAATTATATCTGCGAGGTTGATATTAAATCGTAACCTCAAAGCATATATTTACCTTTGATCTTCATGAATATCTATTTATTTTCTAAACCAAAACCTTTCGTGACTCATGGTTGTTTTATAGGTAAATTTGGAATATAATTCATATATAGTTAGTTATTTAATAGGGAGGAGATAGTCTTGGAAAAATTCTGCACAAAAGTAAATGAAGTCGTTACTATTGAACCTAAAATGGATTATGAGAACAAAGAGAAACAAGTTGGTTGGTTATTCTTCACCTGCTATAATTACTACCGCAAATGTAAAGGCGCTTGTCCCAGATTAGAAGAACTTATTAAAGATAAAGAATAACACTACGGGCTGTAGCTATTAATACGCTACAGCCCGTTTACTATCTAAATACTACCTTTTCTTTGTTTCCTTAACTATAATAAATAGATAACACATGAAAAGAAGAGGGTACAAATGTTGGATTGCTATGTGGTTTATATATTAAAATGTTCTGATGATACTTTATACACCGGAATAACCAACGATTTATACAAGAGATTAATAAGACATGGGCATGGAAAAGCCAGTAAATATACCCGTTGTCGGTTACCAGTGCAATTGGCCTATGTAGAAGGTGTCTACACTAAAGGTAAGGCTCTTTCAAGGGAGAATGAAATTAAAAAATTAAGCCGTCCCCAAAAAATACTGTTAATCAAACATGCAGAAGAAAATAATATCTAAATATTAATACTATGACCGACATTGTTTAAGATAAAACCATCTTTCCATACTTCTTTTAGTTTCATTTGAGCATGAAAACCAGTACAATGGGAGACTGCTAACTTTTCTACTTTCATCTCTTTTAATACCTCAATGGTTTGTAGTAGCCTTTCTTCATTTGCTTCAATTAAATGTGTGCCACCCACCACAGCATAAATATCCTCCTCGCCGATTACTTGCCTGGCATAACGTAATATATTAACGATACCAGAGTGACTACAGCCAACTATGACAACAATCCCCTTGGAAGTCTTTACAAAAAGTGCTTGATCATCCAGTAAGGGGTCATGAATATATTCCCCCCCTTTTTTTATTGAAAAGTGAGGATTTGCCACCTCAAAATCAGTAACCCTGGGAATCTGACCAGATAGGATAATATTGCTGCTTAAAAAGATCGGTTCCGTTTCTAGATGAAACTGAGCTCCAGCCTTTTCTAATTCATCTTTGTTAAAAGGAATACCTACTCCATGATACTCACCCTCTTTGTTTCTGGAAAACTTTTCATCAAAGATACCAGGGTGAGCGTACACGGGTTTAGATCCACTTAAGGCCAATGCCCTTTTAATTCCACCTGTATGATCATAGTGACCATGACTCAAGGCTATGGCATTTATTTGTCTAAGATCCATTTGCAATGCTCGTACATTAGATTCAATGGTAAGACCTTGTCCTGTATCAAAAAGTAATGAATAGTCAGAGGTCTCTACCAATAGTGATAATCCGTGTTCTGCCATTAAATTCTTTTTGTTTGCGGAATTTTCGGATACAACTGTAACTCTTAACTCTTTTTCCATAATAACACCTCGCTTGTATGAATAGAACAAAAGCAGAAATACATTCTGTATTCGTAGCAGTAAAAAAAAATTAGTTACCGTATTTGCTTCCCTAAGGAAGCAATTATGGCCTGCCCCAAGGATATCCCCCCATCATTGGGAGGAACTTGATTCTGCGTTAACACCTTAAAGCCTCTTTCTTGAAGTAATTGATAGGTTAGAGTTAATAAATAATGGTTTTGCCAAGAGCCTCCGCTGAGGGCGACTGTTGAAAGTCCAGCTTGCTCTCTTACTTTTAGAGCTGAATTTATTACAATATCTATTATAGTATGATGAAATCTTCTCACAATCACTCTTCTTGGAACCTTAGCTGTAACATCTCTAATAACTTGTTCCAAAACCAGGGTAGGATCTATTACTTTCCCGTGATTGTAATATGGGTAGGACTCTAAATCATAGTAGGTCTCCTTAGACATCATATTACCAAGCCTTACCGCTGCTTCCCCCTCGTAGGTATTCTTGTAGCAGACTCCCGTAAGGGCAGCCACAGCATCAAATATCCGCCCGCAACTGGAGGATAGGGGAACATTAAAACCCTTATCAAGCATCTGCTTTGCCATTTCTATCTCCACCTGGTAGTTCGGAAAAAGACCCATTGCTATTTTAGCCCCTTTCTCACCTAGAAAGGTTATCAAATAAGCACTGGCTGTTAACCAGGGATTACTAATAGCTTGTTCCCCACCGGGTAAGGGTACATAATCTAGATAATATTCCCTGTTAAAATCAAGATAACTCCCTCTTAAAACTTCAAATCCCCAGAGATGACCGTCAGCACCATAACCAGTGCCGTCCAGTATAATGCCTATCACTTCTTCATTGATGTTGTTTTCTGCAAGACAAGAGGCCAGATGAGCATGGTGGTGTTGGATTTTTATATATTGGTCTAGGCCCATATCCCTGACGATATCTTTACCTATACTAGATGAATGATAGTTAGGATGAATGTCTATCGCAACAACTTGCGGTTTAACATCTAATAAATCACAGTATTTTTTAATAGCTATTTTAAGGTTTTCCATACCCTCCAACGTGCTGATATCCCCAATGTGTGGACTAAGGTAGGCCTTTCCTTGGTGAAGTAAACAAAAGGTGTTCTTCTTTTCTCCACCCATAGCTAGAACTGTGCGTTTTGTGTTCATAGACAAATTAATGGGACTAGGTACATAACCACGAGAACGTCGTATAAACTGAATTTTTTTATTCACTACTTGGATTACGGAATCATCGCAGCGGTTAAGAATTTCCCGATCATGGAAGAGAAAAAAATCTGCTATATCGATTAGTTCTTCAAAAGCAAACTGGTTATCAATAACTTGAGGTAAATTAGAACTATTGCCACTGGTCATCACCAGTAGTGCAGGTCCATTTTGTAGTAAAAGATAATGTAAGGGGGTATAGGGCAACATACATCCAAGGTTAGTAAGCCCAGGGGCCAAAGAATATGGCAGAACTTTATCTTTTTTTCTTAGGAGTACGATAGGTGCTGATGGCGATGTTAATATCTTTGCTTCCTGTTCACTAACATAACAATATTTCTTTATAGTTTCAAGGTCCCTGCACATAACAGCAAAGGGTTTAGCTGGTCTATTTTTACGCAGGCGCAGTTCCCTAATTGCTTTTTCATTTTGAGCATTGCAGGCAAGATGAAAGCCTCCTAAGCCTTTAATAGCTAGGATATTACCTAGTCTAAGTAACTCGCAGGAAACCTCCAGCCAATCACCTTCAACAGCATTACCAAAGCTATCAACCAATTTCATTTGCGGCCCGCAGTTTGGACAAGCCACCGGTTGGGCATGAAAACGACGATCCAAGGGATTAGCATATTCCTTAGAACAATGGTAACACATAGGAAAAACTTTCATGGAGGTTACTTTACGATCATAGGGTTGTTTGAACAAGATTGTAAACCTAGGACCACAGTTTGTACAATTAGTAAAGGCATACCGATAATGACGGTCATCGGGGTTTAAGATTTCATGCATACAATCCTTACAGGTTGCCATATCCGGTGGTACCATTAATTTTTCAGTTTTTCCTGTCTGACTTTTATTTATAATAAATTCATGATCATACCTAGGTGCTAAGGTTTCTTTTGTTATATTTTCAATCCTGGCTAGAAATGGAGGGTTCATTTTTAAATCATTTAAGAATCTATCTATTTCTTTAAGTTCCCCCTCTACCTCTATAACTACACCAATCTTATCGTTATTAACCGTTCCTGACAAACCGTACTTGGTTGCAAGTCTATACACGAAGGGCCTAAAACCAACACCTTGGACAATGCCGCTAACTCTTATTTTGTACCTTTGTAACTGGTGCACAAAATCACCTTTTCTCTATCAACAGATTCTTGGCAAAGGGGTACCAGCCATTAAATCAAGAACTTTGGTTCCACCCAGGATTGTTTTTAGATATACATTACCTTTACCAGCCTTTACCTCACCTATTATGCTGGCACCCTTTCCCAAAGGATGTTGCTGTAATAGCTTGAGTGCTGAATTCGCTTGACCAGAAGCAACGAACATGGTAAATTTACCTTCGTTAGCTATATAAAGCGGGTTGAGACCTAGGAAGTTAGAAATTCCTTGCGTTTGGGTTGAAATAGGTATTTTACCTTCTTCCAGCCAAACATCTACACCACAGGCTAAAGCAATTTCCTTAAGTCCAGTGGCCAAACCTCCTCTAGTTAGATCCCTCATAATTTTGATACCGGAGAAAGCTTGTAATAGTTCACCAACGACACCCTCTAAAGGCGCACAATCGCTGAATATTTGATTCTCAAGATTTAAATCAAGTCTTTGCGTAAGGATTGCTATACCATGGTCTCCTAGGGTACCGTTAACAATTATCGAGTCACCCGGAGCAACACGGTGATAACCTAAGTTGGTACTCTCATTAATCCAGCCAACACCTGTTGTTGTAATAAATATTTTATCAACCTGACCACGTTCAACAACTTTTGTATCCCCAGCAATAATCTCCACACCACATTCACAACAAGCTTCAGCCATTGAGGATATTATTCTTTCCAGGGTAGCCATTGGTAAACCTTCTTCTAAAACAAAGGCGGCAGTTAGGTACTTGGGTTTAGCACCGCTGACCGCCAAATCATTGATAGTTCCATAGACAGAAAGCTTACCTAAATCTCCACCGGGAAAGAAAACCGGAGTCACTACAAAGGAATCGGTGGTTATGGCTAGACGCCCCTGTTTCCCTGCTACAATCGCTGCATCCCCCTGGTTCTTCAAGGTTGTACTGGTAAAATATTTATGGAAGAGCTGATCTATGAGTTTTGCTGTAAGGGCACCACCATCGCCGTGGGATAATAAAATTACCTCCGAAGTTGTTTGATTCATAACATCACTCCATATTTATAACCGTTCATAACGATAGTAATTAGCACAGGTGCCCTCTGAGGAAACCATACATGGCCCTACTGGAGCAGTAGGTGTACAGTCTTTGGCAAACAATGAGCATTCACTAGGCATTATTTTACCTTTTAATATTTCGCCGCAGCGGCAGGTATTCCTGATCACTGAATGTACTGGGTTTAACTTAAATTTCTTTCTGGCATCGAACTGTTCATAATTGCGACGTAAATGCAGGCCGCTGGCAGGAATACTGCCAAAGCCCCTCCAAATTGCAGTTTCTAAATAGAAGTACTTATTAATGAAACCCTGAGCCTTAAGATTTCCCTGATCACGTACCACCCTAGCATAATCATTGACGACTCTCGGACTGCTTGACCGCAACATATTAAGCAGGCTGTAGACACCCCCCAAGATATCCAGTATTTCAAAACCTGCTACCACTGCTGGCTTATCATATTGTTCTGCTAAAAAATTAAAAACTTGGCTACCTGTAATGGCAGCCACATGGCCAGGTAATAGAAATCCGTCTATTGCAAGTTCAGCATCATTTAATAATATGTGTAATACTGGTTCCACTGACTTATGTAGAGATAAAATACTAAAATTAGTGAACCCTTCAACAGAAGCTTCCTCAAGGGTTAGTGATATTAGGGGGGCAGTAGTCTCAAAGCCAACTGCTATTAAAATCACCTGCCTCCCGGGATTTACCCGAGCTAGTTTTAAAGCTTCCCTAGGTGAAAAAATAATCTTCACCTGGGCACCACAGGCCCGTTCCTGCTCTAAACTTGAAAAACTGCCTGGTACTCTCATCATATCTCCGAATACAGCTACTGTTACCCCTGGGATTTTAGTAAGGGCGAGTATAAAATCTATATCTTCCTGAGCAGTTACACAAACCGGGCAGCCTGGGCCACTTCTCAGTTCTAGGACATCCTTTAGTAGACTACGAAGTCCGAAACGTGAAAATGCCTCTGTATGTGTACCACAGACTTCCATCAGTATAGGAGGCCTGCCCAGTAGTTCCCTAAGTTCTTGTCCCAAAAAAATAACACGTTGGACCAACTGCCTTGCAATATCCAGATTGTTTATATACTCAATTTTCATCTCAATAGTTCCTTCAAAAAGCGAATTTGCTCTTGGGCTATCTCCATATCAAGTTTTTCAATGGCATAACCTGCATGAATCATTAAATAATCACCCTCAGCCACTTCACCAACTAGCTGCGTACCAACTTTTTGTTTTACCCCGAAGGCCTCGATCACGGCCCAAGGTTCTCCAATTCTAACTTTAACCACCCTTCCCGGTACTGCTAGGCACATATGTTAATCCCCCATTATTAACTCTTTATTCGTCAAAAAGCCAGCTCACAAATTCAGCTAAACCCGAGCCTGTTTTTGCTGAGGTAACAAATATTTTAAGCCGAGGGTTTATTTGAAGCAGTTCCTTAAGGCAGGCATTAAGGTCAAAATCTATATAGGGAAGTAAATCTGCTTTGGTTATTATTACTGCTGTTGCTGCTTCAAAAACACGGGGGTATTTAGCAGCCTTATCATCCCCTTCAGTAACACTTAAGAGTGCTATTTTTTCATGTTCACCTAAGTCAAAGGCTGCAGGACAAACAAGATTGCCTACATTTTCTATAATCACTAGCTCCAATTGATCCAGTGGTAATTCTCCCAGTGCTTTCTCTATCATCCTGGCATCTAAGTGGCAGATGCCCTGGGTATTAATTTGGACAACTGGCACTCCCTTGGTAGCAATTCTTTCGGCATCCCGAATAGTGGCAATATCCCCTTCTATAACCCCTACCGACATTTTCCCTGGGTACAATTCTAAAACCTTTTCGAGTAGTGTGGTTTTGCCGGTGCCCGGGGAACTGATAAGGTTTATGGCCTTTACTTTACATCCATCTAGCCTATCTTTATTTAATTTAGCCACATCACTATTAGCTTTTAGTAAGGATTTAGCTAAAATAACTTTCATGGGAGTCCACTCCTTATCTCAACATTCTCCTTCATAATAATCTACATATAACTCCCAACCTGGAGTTATCTCCAGTTCCAAGATCGCTCCCTGACAAATTGTATCACGGGTTAAAGCTTGGAAGGCAAAATCCAATGCCTTCGGTAAGGCTCCATGACACTCTCCTACAACCAACCTAATTAGGGATATTTGTTTGATACCATGTTCTGAGGCACTGGTTGTAATTAGCTCAATCAAACCATGGATAAGAGAAACTTCATGCATTTTTTAACAACCTCAAATAATAATCTTATGGGTTACGTCACCCTTTGCATTCATAACATGGGTGCCACAATTGATGCAGGGATCAAAGGAACGAATTATTCTTCCCAATACTGTATTAACTAAATCAGGATTCGGAATTACTGTGCCAATCAAGGCAGCTTCAACAGGCCCCAGTTGTCCTTTATTATCCTTGGGAGAAAAGTTCCAGTTACTGGGTGTGATAATTTTGTATTTCTCCACATTTTCACCCCTCAAGTTAACTCCATGTAGCAGGGTACCACGCATAACGTCTGTGGCCGCCACAGCTTGTTCCCTTACAAGCCTCTCTTTTTGCTGGATAGGTGGTGGACCGGAAACCAATTTCCCTAACCACTCAATTACCAACTCTGTAATAAGGAGTGTTTCAAGGGAGCGGGCATTAATACGATCCATAGTTGAGGTTCCCCCACGGTAGAAGCCGTTAATCAACATTCTGGCCAGAGGACCCACTTCAATGGGCTGTCCTGCATACTGCATAGCTTTAATATAGGTATAAGCTCCGGGCTTGTGGGGAGCAGGTAGTGTTTCTCCATCTACCGGAAGATACCAGGAATTAGTAACATCCTCACTAATTAATTGAAGATTAGGTATACTAATCTGATTGCCTGTTAATACACCTCCCTGCCAAAGATTTTGCTGGTTTTTTGAACCCAAACGAAACATACCAAAGGATAGCAATCTTTTTGGTGTCTGCCCTAGTTTGAAGTAGTCGCTATAGACCCTGGAAATCAACTCAGTATCCGGTATGATACATTCTTTAACAAAGCGATGCACATTTCCTATTAAAGCCATTGCTTGATTAATTTTATCGGCAGTAGGGGCAACTGCCACTCCACCGTGAACAAAGCTATGTTGATTTGGTGCCTTGCCACCAAATAACGTTAGTAATTGATGACATTCCTGGGAAGCTAACACAGAGCGAAAGTAATGTTCCACCAGGCGGGCATTATCTTGAACAGATAAGCGTCCATCCTTTAAGTTCTGACCCTGAAAAGGCGGCTGGTCTGGCATTTTTGCATAATCAGGTAAACTAAAAAAATAAAAGTGGCGAATATGGTTTTGTAAAAAATCTGCTGCCAGCATGATATTTCTTAAATATTGAGCATTCTCTGAAAGCTCATTGTCATAAAGCTCATCAAGCAGGTAACTGGCCACTGCACCGTGGGCCAGTGAGCAAATGCCACAAACCCTCTGGGTCATGTATACTGCATCGGTCACATGCCGGTCCTTCATTACATACTCAATGCCCCTATACATTGTTCCACTGGCATTGGCATTCGACACCCTGCCCCGATCCATCACTATCTCAACAGATAACAAACCACTTAATCTGGTTACAGGACTAAACATGATTCTCTTTTTAGTCATTTTTATCTCCTTCCGGTACCCGAGGAGTTACTTACTCTTCTTTATTCTTATTTTTCTTCGGTAGAGGGGTAAAAAAAGGAGTGGAACCATCTGGAAAATCTTCATTAGTACAACCAATGCAGGGGGTATTAGCCTTAACAGGCCAATTTACATGATTTGTCCATAGCCGGTAAGGACAATCAGCACCAGTCTTAGGCCCTACGCACCCTTGGGAAAACATACATTCAATATCCCCCAATTTCTTGGCAAATTGATCTTGGTCAAAGTAGGAACGTCGCTGGCAATGACGGTGTACCGTAAACCCATAGAAAAGTGTTGGACGCCCTAAGTCATCTAATTCTGGTTTACCAAATAACAGCAGATGGGCCAAAGTGCCCACGAACCAATCGGGGTTAATAGGACACCCACTGACATTAATAACCTCTCTATTTAAAACCTTACGAACTCCTACACTGCCTGTGATATTAGGCCTGGCAGCTGAAACACCACCAAAACTGGCGCAGGTTCCTAAAGCAATTACGTGCTCCGCCAGTGGGCCTAACCAAGTCACTACGTCAAGTGCTGTAAGTTTGCGGTCATCTGTACAGGCAATAATTGTGTAAAGACCATTATCCTTTAGGGGAACCGCACCTTCCACAACTAGAGTAAATTTACCTTGGAGTTTAACAGCAGTTTGCTCCAGAATATTAAGGGCATCCTTTCCCTGAGCTGCCATAAATGTATTACTATATAAAAGATCGATTAGGTCTGTAAAAACTTGCCCCAAATAAGGGTAAGTTGTGTTCATGAAGGCTATGTTATTATCACCGCTGTCGTTGGTTTCAAGCCAAATCACAGGTAATTTCTTGTTGGTTTTACTCGTTCTATGATCTTTAACTGCGGCAAGTACATATTCAGATAGCTGATAGCTTGGTCCTGCAGTCAATTCCCGACAGCCCTTTATAAAATCTTCTTTTTGCATAATTCTACTCCTAAAATTAATAATCCCTTATATATATGTATTATGAATAACATTCAAAAGAACCTAACTTATCAAATCCTAATACTGGGATTGGGTAACCCCTTCATGGGCGATGACGGAATTGGCATTTTTGTGGTAGAGGAATTAGAAAAAATGGAGTGGCCTCACGATGTACGGATAATTGACGTGGGAACGTCAATTATCAATTACCTTTGGGAAATTAGTCAAGCCAGGCAAGTTATAATCATTGACGCCCTTGGGGCAGGGGGCCCTCCGGGATGTGTTTACCGACTGGATATGGAAGATGTTATGGATTATCCTAACCAGGATGCTCACGACATGTCACTACCAACCATTATTAAGTGGACTAGAGGTATTACCGGGTTACCAGAAGGAATAACTATTTACGGGGTGGAGCCTGAACAGTTAGATTTTGGCAAGGAATTATCAATGGTGGTTAAAAACACAATGCCAAAAATCATTACCGAGATTAAAACTGAGGTTCAAAGGCTGATAAGAAACATAGATTCAACATTTCGAAGCTAGATAACTAAGGTAAATTCTCATCCAGAATCTTTTAATGATATAACAGAAAAAAACCTTTCTCTTCACAAGAAGAGTGAATACTCTTCTTGTCACACCCCTCCAGTTAGGATAAACTTTTATACTGGAGGAATATAAAATGATTCTACTACAGACAAATAATGTTTCTAAATACTTTGGTGTAAAACAAGTCCTCAAAGACATAACTGTCTCCATTCAGGACAATGAGAAACTTGGGCTAGTAGGTATAAATGGTGCTGGAAAATCAACTCTGTTAAAAATTTTAACCTCTCAACTAACTCCCGATAGTGGAGAGGTTTTCAAACAATCCAATTTAACCATTGGCTACTTAGCCCAGGATAGCGGTCTAAACTCTCAAAGATCTATCTATGATGAAATGCTATTGGCCTTCCAGAATCTTATAGCTATGGAGCAACAACTTCGGCAACTGGAAGAGAAAATGGGTCAGGACCAGAATAATAACTCTATAACCTATCAACAAATTATGGAAGAGTATGCCCACCTCTCGGATGCTTTCCGTGATTTAGGGGGTTACAGTTATCACTCATTAATTCGTGGTGTTTTACAAGGACTTAATTTTTCTGATATAGACTATAATGCGCCAATATCGTTATTAAGTGGTGGTCAAAAAACCCGGTTAGCTTTGGCGAAAAATCTCTTATCTAAACCAAATTTACTAATTCTGGATGAACCCACAAACTATCTTGATATTCAGACCTTATCCTGGTTGGAACAGCATTTACAAACCTATGACGGGGCTGTATTGGTTGTTTCCCACGACCGTTATTTTCTAGATAAAGTGGTAAACCGGATTATTGAGTTGGAGTATGGAAATGCCACCACATATCATACAAATTATTCCGGTTTTATTGATCTTAAGGCTCAGCAACAGGAAACACAACTTAAACAATTTGAACATCAACAGGAAGTAATCGCCAAAGCAAAGGACTTCATCCAGCGTAATATGGTAAGGGCATCCACCACCCGAAGGGCCCAGAGCCGCTTAAAGTTACTAGACAAAATGGAGCTTATTGAAGCTCCCATAAGTAAACAAAAGCAAGTTTATTTTTCCTTTGAGATTAAGCGTCCCAGTGGCAAAAATGTCTTGTCTGTTTCTAATTTAGGCATTGGTTACCCTAACAGCCAATTGGCTAAGAATATTAATTTTTCTTTAGAACGCGGTGAAAGTGTTGCCCTTCTAGGGCCTAACGGCATCGGCAAATCTACTTTGTTGAAAACCATCATAGGTCAACTCACCCCTAAGGAAGGAACTATTCAAATAGGTACCCATGTAAGTATTGGTTATTATGCTCAACAGCAGGAAAAACTCCGCCCAGATAAGACAGTGCTTGATGAATTATGGGATGATTATAAGCTCATGGATGAAAAGGACGTAAGAACCGTTCTCGGTAATTTTCTCTTTCGGGAGGATGATGTTTATAAAAATGTAGGTGACCTCAGTGGCGGTGAAAAGGCTAGGCTTTCTTTGGCCAAATTAATGTTGGAAAAAGCAAACCTATTGATCCTAGATGAACCCACTAACCACCTTGATATATTAAGTCGTGAAGTCCTGGAAAGTGCCCTTATAGACTATCCTGGAACCATTTTATTTGTTTCCCACGACCGCTATTTTCTAAATAAAATGGCCAGCCGAATTGTCGAGTTAACCCCCACTGGAGTTGAAAGTTTTTTAGGTAATTATGATTATTATCTTGAAAAAAAAGCTGAAAGGGTTACAGTTCAGGATAACAAGGTTATATCTGTTAAAACCCCGGCTAGTAAGCAAAGTTATTTAGAAAGCAAGGAATTGCAACGGGTTGAAAGAAAAAGGTTAAAAAGAATTGAGGAATTGGAACAGTTAATTGCACAAAATGAGGCAGACATTGCACAAATTGAAGCAAAATTAGCAGACCCTGGAATCGCCAAGGATTATACAGCCTGCCTGGAGTTAAGCGAAGATCTCAACCGAAAAAAAACTACAATTGATAATCTACTTGAAGAATGGATGGCACTAACTGAAAGTGCAGAATAACCACCCAAGGGGTGGTTATTCTTTTTCATTTTTTACACAAGTTTCAAATTTTATATAAAAATTGGATATATTGTCACACTATCCCATCCAAATCATATTATGTGGTATAAAAAGTAAATGGAGGGATTTTTTATGAGTGACAGAAAGTATGATGTTAAAAAGCCCGATTTCTTTGACCATGAAGATTTCTTTGAAGACAGAAAGACTTTTCCACCAGTTGATGGATGCCCCCAATTACCAGGTACACTGATCCGTATTAATATTCCTGCAGGAGCAGTCATTAATCTCCTTAATCTAATTGAGGTAGCTTCTCCTTCTGGTATTTGCTTAATCGTGCGTCTACCCATTCTGGGTAAACATAAAAACAATTCCTTGAAGGATATGTTTGACGCCATCCGCAGCGCCGGTGGTTCTGTGGAGTTTGTAAAATAATAACCAACCCATGGAGGTGTCGCAAAACTACTTTTTAGTAGCTGCGACACTTCTTGACATTCAAATTTAACAGATATAACGCAATGATCAGATTGTAAGGGAACGACCCCCGTGTCGTTCCCTTTATTATATGTCTTTATTTTGTTTTTTTAGGGACAGCCGCCTTTTTATTATTACTTCTCGGCCCTGCTCAGTGGGCCTGTAATAGCTTGCTCCCTGTAAAACATCTGGCATATACTGCTGTTCCACATAATGACCAGGGTAGCTATGGGGGTATTTATATCCCCTATTCCCCAGTTCCTCAGCTCCTCTATAGTGGGTATCCCTTAAGTGAAGTGGCACTCTGCCAACTGCCTTATTCTTAATATCCTTCATAGCTTCATCAATGGCTGCTATGACACTATTGCTTTTGGGTGCCGTAGCTAAATAAATAATACATTGGGCAATGGGAATGCGGGCCTCGGGCATGCCCACGGTTTCCAGCGCATTCCATGCTGCGTGAGCCATTAACATCGCCTGGGGATCAGCCATACCGATATCTTCTGAGGCATGGACAATTAAGCGACGAACAATGAACCGCTGGTCTTCTCCTGCTGCTGTCATTCTTGCATAATAGTGCAGGGCCGCATCTGGTGCTGAGCCTCGAATACTCTTAATAAAGGCAGAAATCACATCATAGTGGTTATCACCTGACTTGTCATAGCGAATATAACGCTGTTGTGTGGAATCCTCGGCCGCCTCAAGGGTGATATGGCGATAGTTATCATTGGCTGGTGCTGTGGATAATACTGCTAATTCCAAGGCATTTAATACATTTCTAGCATCGCCACCAGACATCTCAATGAAGTGTGTTATGGCTTCTTCGGTAAGTTTCACTTTGTATAAACCCAGGCCATGTTCTTCATCCTTAAGGGCCCGAAATACAAGTTTTTTTAAATCATCTTCAGTATGCTCCGCAAATTCAAATATCCTTGAACGACTTAACAAAGCACTATTAATCTCAAAATAAGGATTCTCTGTGGTTGCTCCGATCAGAATAACTTCCCCTTTTTCCACTGCTTCCAGTAGGCAATCCTGTTGTGCCCCTCTTTTTAACGAATGTATCTCGTCAATAAAAAAAATAGATCGCTTGCCATAAAAATTTAAATTATCTCTGGCTTTTTTTATTTCTGTCCGAATTTCAGCCACCCCTGCAGATACGGCATTTATTTTAACAAAGTTGGCTTTTGTCATTTCTGAGACAATAGATGCAAGTGTTGTTTTGCCGCTTCCTGGAGGACCATATAATATTATGGAACCCAGTTTATCAGCTTCAATGGCACGACGTAACAACTTACCCTTGCCTACTATATGTTCCTGACCAATAAAGTCATCCAGGTTCCGTGGACGCATTCTTTCTGCCAAAGGAGCAGCCTGTAAGCTACTTCTGGATGAACTAAATAAATCCATATAATCACCTTCTTAACTTACGTTACTAATAACCATTCATGATTGTGAGGTACCATTTCGGCGGAGTATATAATTAACGATTAGTCACATTTATTTTATCAGATCATTATTCAACAGAAAACATCAGCCTTTTGACTCAGCTCTACCAACTACACCTCAACGGAGCTAGCATTTAACTTTCTTATCCCAGCAAAGGTGCCCAAATCTTCGACTAGTTTAAGCATAGCTTTATCCTTTTGTTTAGCCTCCACCATAACATCTAAGTGCGAAGTTAGATCCTTTATTCCCAACAAAAAAAGCCTGATGTCATCAGGGTTGACATAATCATGATGGCTGCGGAAGTCTTTTTCACTCTTTGGACTGGAAATATGAATTTTAGGATTTAATCCAGTTCCCTGCCAAGTTGCACTAATGCGTGGGAATAACAGAATAATGTCTTCCTCTGGTTCATGATTGCATATAAAGTGGTGCAAATCCAGTACCATTGGCAAAGATAGTTCCTCGCATAGTTCCAACACCTCTGAAACCGTGTAGGTTTTATCATCATTTTCGACTGTTATTCTATCTCGTATGGCCTTAGAAACCTTAGTCCAGTTCTCCACAAACCTGCGTAAAGATAGTTTCTTCTCTCCATAGGCACCTCCTACATGGGTAACAAGTTTTGCTTGATTCCCCAATCCCATTTGACTCAGCATGTTATGATGATGATTCAGGTCGATCAATGAAGCCTCCACCACTTCTGCTTTAGGCGAATTAATTAATGTATAATGATCTGGATGGAAGGATACTCGAAAATGGTTTTGCCTTACATAATCCCCTATTTCTTTAAAATAACTATCCAAATTCACAAGATAATCCCAATCACTTAAATCGGGGTGAGTAGCCAACGGTATTAACTTACTGGAAAAACGGTAAATCATTACCTTATTTGCTTTGTTATTTTTAAGTAATCTCAAAGTATTTCGGAGGTTTTGTTGAGAAACCTTGGTTAACTTGGCTTTGGCTACTTCCCTATCCACCGCTGCCAGTTGGGTAAAATTCTTTAAAGTGACTGTTTTCGAAGGTGAACAGTTTTCCAGTTCCATTGACATAGCTACATAACCAAAGCGAACGATCACCAAGACCACTCCTAAATAATAATCTGTTTTAGCTTTATCAGACTCCTTGGAAGTTAAACATCTAAGATTTATTGCTAGTATGAAACAGCCGTCAGCCTTCAGTTTAATACCTTGGAAAAGGCCATGGGCCTTGGGCTTATTAGGGCACTAACCTTAAGAATTAGCAAGTGCTATCATTATCCCCCCACTGATGCACTATCACCTATGGATCGCTATATTTTCATCAATGGTTTGTGACTGGGTCATAGGGGGTTAATATGCAAAATAAAAAAAACACCCTGGCAGGCAGGGTGTTTTCATGGTTACGCTTCTTTTTTGGCACTCTTGGTCATTGTAATGCCAAAGCCGCCACAGATGTAGTAGATTGCAAAACCATACCAGATGGTATAAATCATATAGAAGATTAACATGAAGGTCATAACACCTTTATTATCTTTAACAAATTTGGTTTCTACCCCATAGTAGTTATAAGCAGGTTCGATAACTTTCTTCTGGTAGGTTTGCAGGTAAATAGATTCTTTGAAATTCTCCTGTTTTTCAAGCTCCTTGGCAATGGCTTTACTAATACTGTACCAACGGTTAGTTGCATCCCTAGGATCAGTATTGTATTTCTGCTGCACAACATCACCTTTGTTATCATA
Source organism: Desulfotomaculum defluvii (assembly GCF_054657375.1). Classification (NCBI taxonomy): domain Bacteria; kingdom Bacillati; phylum Bacillota; class Clostridia; order Eubacteriales; family Desulfotomaculaceae; genus Desulfotomaculum; species Desulfotomaculum defluvii. The sequence goes on from NZ_BAAHYV010000007.1 coordinate 1,499,321, forward strand.
CATTGCTAAGCAGTCTTCAGAAATGTTAGCCAACAGTTTCCCCAAATCAGTTTTTAAAGAAAGTTTTTCTTTATCCACCGTAACTACTGTGCCATCTACCTTTTGCAAGGCATCGGACCATCTTGCGGCCTGATTTTCATCCTTACAGGTAAGGTTTATCTCAATATTTGTACCATTCCATTTTTCGGCTTTTTTCACTTCACCCTGGACAACTTCTTGGGCAGATCCTTTAGAAATGGAGTTAAACAAGTCATCGGCAAATTCCAAACCATTTCTACCGTTACCAAAGGAGGGACTCATCATATAGGCATAAACACCCATGAAGGATAGTAACATGATAATCCCAATTATAAATGATTTGCTATCTCTTATCATATTATTGGCTCACTCCTTTCCCATCGGATAAAGAGGCTTTAGCAGTCTCAGCACGTAAAGTAGGAAGTCCTTTAATAAAGCTTATGATAATCCAGCCAGCAAAGAGTATAAGCAATCCGAAAAAGATCCAACTTCCAATGTTATTAATTAATGCACCTGTTTCCTTGGAGATGCCGATATAACCCATTTGGCCCATTTTCTCTGGCATGGCAAAGGCTCTGTTGACAAAACCAGCCATAATTGCGATGGCGTAGAAGGCTCTGATGTGCATACCGGGAACTACTTTAGTGGTAACCGCCCCGATTTGAATGCCTAGTAAGGAACCAACCAGCATACCCATCGCCAAGGTATAGAAGATATAACCATAGATAGCATATTGAGTAATGGAACTATAACCAGCAGTAAAAATAATCTGTAAAATGTCTGTTCCTACTGTGGTAAAGGAGGAAACACCGAGACCATATACAAACATTGGGAAGGTAACAAATCCGCCGCCTACACCCATAATAGATGCTAGAAAACCAGTGACGAGGCCACACAGTCCTACAAACCAACCAGAAATCCTTCGACCTCCCGGAGTAATGTCTTCATCAAATTTAATCATTGGGGCAAGATTTATACTCTGCAATTTTTTTGCTAAAGCTGTTAATCCTGTCGGACCACCGTGTACATCATCGTTCTTTGCTTGATTTGCTTGGCCTCTGGATTTAAGAAAATCATACATGGAGTAGCAGCCCAAGAAGCCTAAGATAATCGCATAAATGGTACTGATAATAAAATCGCTCATTACCGGGTTCGCATTAAATAATGCACGGTTGAGAGTACCTCCTCCGGTAACACCGATACCAGAACCAACTAAGAAAGCAATGGCCAGCTTTACGTTAACATTGCCTAATTTATTATGAATAACCGTACCCATAATCGCCTTGGCAAATATGTGGAACTGGTCGGTACCTACAGCCAGAATACCCTTTACACCTAAACTCATTAGGGCAGGCGTGATAACAAAGCCACCACCAGCACCGATACAACCAGTAATCAGACCAGCACAAACTCCCACCGCCATAGAACCATAAAACATTGTCGGAGTAAAATAAGATGGTCCATAGGAGCTTTTTCCACCTAAAAAGGAAGGTAAATCTGCTGCATGACCAATGGCTGGAATAATTATAGGCAAAGTCATTAAAAGTAAAATTAATAAATGTTTTCTGCTTCGAATTATGTTATTAGACATTTCGATTTCCCATCTTGCATGGGCCCTGGAGGCACTCATTAGAGCCTCGTATAATCCCCTCATGTAGACAACTCCCTTCAAACATAATTTTTTAGAGTGAAAAGGTGCTTCAGTACACTAATTTGTGATGACAAATTTTCAGCAGATTCTGCCTACGAAGTATTGATCAGTTCAAAATAATGTGCTAAAATTCAATTTGAAATGAAAATGTGCTAATAAAACTTTTTTGTTTTTTGGTATCACCCCCCAACTAATTTGCTTTTTTAAAGCATGCTTATATGATTCTTTATAATCTCCAGTGCCACATGGCTGGAGATTATTTCCGTTGAGTAATGGTACTCTACATACATATTAATGGGTGGCATAACTAATTGATCATTAAAGGTCTGAAACGGTTCTGTTTTAATGTTTATCTTTTTGACTCCCAAACCCTTGTTAAACTTATTCTTGTCTGCTGCCCAGTTGTTCGTGATAATGGAAATTGTTTTTTCCTTCAATACAGCATGCTTAATCTGGTATTCAAATGAATGAGTTGCCTCATGATATTGGTAATTTACCATGTCGTAAAATCCATTTGTTTTTATAACAGAATCTACTCTTTTTCTTACAGCCGATTCTCTACTAAGTTTACCTAATAAAATATCTGCTTTTATATTCTCTAATCCTGCAGTAACTTTAGCCAAATTGGCTCTAATCTCCTTAACTCTCTCTTCATTTTGGGGTTCGGACCTGGTTGTTTCAAAGTAAATCTTGTCACTACTAGCTGTATTACTGTTTGTATCCTGGATTGGTCTTGCTACTACATAATCAGTTCCTTCATCAGAAAGTTGCCTCTCTAAATCTAGAACAACAATATCCCTCTCCGTAACATTCTTCAAATGTTTAACTAATATTGATAAGTGTTCTGTTAACTTTGTCACATCTTCGACAACTTCAAAGCTTAGAGGCTTGCTATCTTCGTCACATACAAGCAGTAGAATAAATGGCTTTTTATAGTTTTGGCGTAATAACATGCTACCTTCTATATCCATTTCAAAGGATGTTCCATTAAAAACACTCTGTACTAGATGAATAAAAATTGCTTTATTTTTAGGGGAAGTCATTAAGAATATTGTTTCCTTGGTACTATCTTGGCTAAGGATTTTTAGTGCATTATAAAATTCAATGCCATTTGCTTTAATTAACCCCATTTCCTTACAAAAATCCTGAATAGAAATATTGATTTCCGATGCCACCATTATTTTCGTAACCATGGCTTCTACCAGTTGATATTGCTTAGGGTTTAGGCTTTTGCCTAGGGTTTTCATCAATTGAGAGTTTGTAATCTGTTCTAAAGCTGCAGGGATTTTTTTATTTACTTCGTTAAACAACCTTTTATTTTGATCCTGGGGCTCTACATCTTTATGAAGCTTTTTTAAACTTATAATTAAATCATTTATTCTGTCGGGTGTAAGGTTATCTACACTACCAAAATTGGCCACAACTCGTTGTTTAATTTTCCCGTTGCTACGGTAGTTTTCTATTAGCTTTATATACACATATTCCTTACCGTTTTTCTTGGTAGTAATTTTTCGAAAAAACACACTCTCACCTCCCACTTGATGTTACTTATCCAAAAGCCTTTTATAAGTTTAAAAGCATTTTTCTAACTAACTAATTTTTGTCTTTTAACTTGTGCAAATAGTAACAAATAGGTTTTTTAAACGCAAGATCTTTTTTGCACAAAATAAAGAATATTTTAGGTTTATCCCTACAAAATTTACTTGTAATATTGATTACAGTGAGACGACAAAATTTTTTTGTCATTTCTAAATAAGGATAAACCGGGGGTAATTTTTATTTGATCTTCTTTTATAAATCTTTCACAGGGTAAATTAACATTGTTTTATGTAAAAACGCAAAAAAGTATTGACAAAAAACTGTTTAACACTCTATATAATTGAGCTTTTTTAATGCCAAAGTTATTTTAAAAAATATGCACAGCAAAAACCACACCCTTCATCAGAGTGTGGTTTTTGCTTAATACTATCCTTCTTGCTTATTAGCAGATTTACTCATGGTAATGCCAAAGCCCTGGCAGAGAAAGTAGATGGAGAAGCCATACCAAATCGTGTATACCAGATAGAATAACATCATAAAGGTCATAATACCCTTGTTATCGGCCACTTGTTTGGCATCTACTCCGTAATAATTATAGGCTGGCTCAATAACTTTTTTCTGGTATTGTTGTATGGCAATGGATTCTTTAAATCTTTCTTGTTTTTCCAAGTTTTTAACCATTGCTTTGGTAATGTTATACCATTGGTTAGTAACTTCCCTTGGATCTGCTTTATACTTTTGTTTTACCACATCGCCGTTATTATTGAACATGTTGGTACAGTCTTCTGAAATATTGGCCAGCAATGCCCCGAAGTCTCCCTTAAAGGTGATCTTTTCCTTGTCTCTATTAACTTCGGCTCCAACTACCATCTGTAGGGCTGAGGACCAACTGTCAGCCTGGGCCTCATCGGCACATGTTAATGTTACATCAATCACGTTACCATTCCACTGCTTATCTTTACTAATTTCACTCTGAATTACATCATAAACTGATCCTTTGGATATTGAATTAAACATATCATCGGCAAATTCCAAACCGTTTCTGCCGTTGCCAAAGGACGGACTCATCATGTAGGCATATATCCCCATGAAAGATACTAGCATAATAATCCCGATAAGAAATGCTTTTGTATCTCTAATCATTAATGACTCACTCCTTTCCCATCAGCATAAGATGCTTTAGCAGTTTCAGCCCTCAGTGTGGGGAGACCACGGATAAAGTTTAAGATAATCCATCCGGCAAAGATCAGAACTAGCCCAAAGAATATCCAAGCACCGATATTAGAAAGTAACTTACCGGTTTCAGCACTCATGGAGATATACCCCATCTGAGTCATTTTTTCAGGAAGTGCAAAGGCTCTGTTTACAAAGCCAGCTAAGATGGCAATGGCATAGAAAGCACGGATGTAAACACCTGAAACAACCTTTGTGGTAGCTGCACCAATCTGAATACCCAATAAGGAACCTACCAGCATACCCATTGCCAGGGTATAGAAGATATAGCCGTATATGGCGTACTGGGCGATGGAACTATATCCAGCGGTAAAGATAATTTGTAGAATATCAGTACCCACTGCGGTAAAGGAAGAAACACCTAAGCCGTATACAAACATAGGAAAGGTCAGGAAACCACCGCCGACACCCATAATGGCAGCTGCAAAACCAACCACGGCACCACAGAAAGCTACAAACCAACCGGAAATTTTCCGACCACCTGGGCAAAGATCTTCGTCAAACTTAACCATAGGTGCAAGATTAACACTTTGTAGCTTTTGTGCTAATTTTGTAGTACCAGTTGGGCCACCATGTACATCTCCACTGGTATCTTTATTTTTAATAAAATCATACATTGAGTAGAATCCTAGGAAGCCCAGCATGATTACGTAAATTAAACTAATAATAAAATCACTCAATACAGGGTTGGCATTAAACAATGCGCGGTTTAATGTACCCCCTGCGGTAACACCTAGGCCGGAGCCCACCAGAAAGGCAATGGCTAAGGGTACGTTTACGTTACCCAGTTTTTTGTGAATAACAGTACCCATAATGGCCTTGGCAAAAATGTGAAACTGGTCAGTTCCAACTGCCAGAATTCCCTTTACACCAAGACTCATTAGGGCTGGTGTAATTACAAATCCGCCGCCGGCACCAATGCAGCCAGTAATTAAGCCTGCGCAAACACCAACTGCCATAGATCCGTAGAACATCATCGGGTTATAGTGGGACGGCCCATAGGCACTCTTGCCTCCGATAAAACTGGGTAAATCTGCAGCAAAACCAATGGCAGGAATAATTAGTGGAAGCATCATGAGTGCTAAAACTAGTAAATGTCTTCGGTTCCTTATAATATTATTGGACATTTCCAGTTCCCATTTTGCATGGGCTCTGGATGCGGACATTAACGCTTCATACAAACCCCGCATAATTGGTAACCCCCTTGTTATTGTTTTTGTAAAAATTTTGTGTTTAAAAAACAAAACCGTAGTGACAATTTTTTTACGTTAAGTATTGATTGTTGTTCCGAAAGATGATAAGATTAGCTTGATAAAGTAGATTTTTATTGACAAAATTAATTTACATCATCACCTCCCTGAACAGTTTCGTCTAGTGCGCTTTGTACTTGGGATTTTATTATCTCAAGCTGGATATGGCCTGAGATGATTTCTGGTGAGTAATGGTAATCTACGTATAAGTTAATGGGTGGAATGTTTAACTGATCAGTTATTTGATATAACTGGTTAGTTTTAAGGTGGATTTCATTAAAACTACGAGTCATTACAGAATCTAAATTGGTAATGGCCCAAAGTTCATTTTGTTTTGATATTTTTTTCTGCATAAGTAATTCCTCATTGATTTCATAGTTAAATGTCTGAGTACTTTCATTAAAGGTATAGGACACTAACTCTTCACTTTGATTACTTTTAATAATCTGCTCAGCTTTTTTCCTTACTCCAGACTCCTTTAACAATTTTCCTAATAGGACATCTGCCTTTATATTTTCTAGGCCTGCAGCTACCTTAGCTAATTTTGCCTTTATTTCTTTAATTTTACTGTTACTTATTTGGCTATATCTGATAATATTAACCCCATTGTTGTTGTCAGGCAATTGTTCAGGACTCTCCATAATTCTTTTCGCTAATATATAATCCGCAGAGCTATTTATACAATCTTCCTCATCTAAAACTATAATCTGCTCATACATATTCTTTCTGAATCTGTGAATTAAAGAACATATCAACTCAGATAATTCCTTTTTATCTTCAGCATACTCAAAATCTAATAAATTCCCTCTGAAATCTATGGCCATCAAGAGGTAAATATTTTTACAATAGTTCTCTGGAAGGTAGACGTTATTGGTAGTGTCAACGTCGAAGGAATGGCCTTCAAATTGACTCTTAAAAACATGAATGGCAATGGGATTGTGAATACTTTCATTTTCGTTGGTAATAAATAGCCTATGTTTTAGAAAAGCATCTTTAAGATCATCATGCCCTATTCTTTTTATGGTGTTGTAAAATTGTAGGCTAGTGGAATCTACGAGTCCTAAACCTTTGCATACCTCATGAACAGGCTTCCTCGCTTCACCAGCCATAATTGTCTTTATTAGTATTGACTCAGCTATTTGATACATTTTGCTACCTAGTAGAGGCACCATTAGCTCCCTGATGTTATATCGATCGATTACCCCCTTAATCTCATTAACTTTGGATGAAAGTCTTACAGGCACCTCTACATTGGCTGGTTGCTTTACTTCGTTGTGTAGTTTTCTAAGGCTAGCGATTAAATAATTAATCCGTTCAGAAGATAGGTTTTCCATACTACCAAAATTTGCAATAACCCTCTGCTTTACTTTACCTTCTTGACGGTAATTTTCAATGAGTTTTACATATACGTACTCCCTGCCATTTTTTCTGGTGGTAATTTTACGAAAAAACATAAACTTCACCCCCTGTGTTACAGGTCTTTTTTTTAGTTTTGTAAAAGTTTAGTTTGTAAAGTGTGCTACTCTTGTCATACTCTATTTGCGGTTATGCTATCAAAAGGTTTTTTTTATTTCAAGTGTTTTTTAATAAATAATTTGAATTAATTTTTTGGTTTTGTGGATTTTTCACGGCAAAAAACGTTTAATCCTAGATTAAATGTACTATGACATTTTTCTTTTGTCATTACGTAAAGTAAAGTAAAAATAGCCGATAGATTAACAAAATTATCATCGAGATATAAATGTTTAGAAAGATAACTTTTATTTAATAAGTTTGACAAACCATTTTTTTAGGAAGCAAAAACAGACCTGCAGGAATGTAATTTCCTACAGGCCTGTTTTTAATTTTCTTCCACAAGTTTTTTAAGTAATCGACCGAATTCAGTGGTAACTGAAAAATAATCGGTCCAGGGAATAATATTTTCATATCCATACTCCGGTGGTCGGTCCCCCAATAATATGCTGATAGTTTTGCATCCTAAGGCCTTTAACCTCTTAACTTGTTCTTTGACCAACCTAGTTTCCGGACCGGGATTTGGATTGCCGTCGGCAATAACGATTAAAACCTTTTGCACAAAGGGTCGTCCCTCAGACATCATCCTTAGAGCAGCGTATTTTACCGCAGTTCCCTCAGGCGTGGTACCTTCAGCACCGGTAACACCTAATCTGACTTTGTTTGATAGGCTAGGAGAGTATAGCTCATAAAGATTTACAGCCCCTTTTAAATTAAATCCAAAAACCCATGTTTTAACAGACTTTACAGGTTCCAAAGCTTCTAAAAAAAGAGCTGCTAAATTCCGAGCCAACTGAACCCTTGAGATTCCTTCTCCGGCTGGATAGACCATTGAAGCACTGGTATCCACCAGAAGACATATATCAAGATCCCTTGTTCTGGTGTCAATAACCTCTGTACGACGAAATATTCGATTAGAAAAACTAGCTTGATAAAGGCTATCTTCATCCAGTTCTCCACTGGGCAATTGATATTGGTTGATAATCTGACGCGTGTTGGCCCAGCTTAAACGGTTTCTTAACCTGATTACAAAAGGTTTAACAACACTCCTAGCTTGTTCATATCTCTCAACAGCTCCCTCATCTAACAAAGGCCTTCTAAAAACAACCATTGGCGGAGGGGGTGGCGGATAGTCAGGATCCAAGCCAGCTTCCATGAGTTCGCTCATGTTGGCAACCTGTAACTGCTCCTGACGCATGTTTTGTATTAAATTTTGTAAATCACTGGGTATATTTGTTTTATTACTATTATTGCTATTTCCTGGTTCAGCCTGATGCTTTCCTTTATTGTTGTAATCCAACAGTGAACTGGGTAAAGAGTAAGCAATATCATGTTGTATCAGGTTACCAAATAATTCTTCATAAATTCTTTTAGCTACCGTTCGGGTATTTAATTTCTCTAATCTGGCAGGATTATCAATATAAATATATTTTTTTAGAAGATCTGCTACTTGGTTTACTCTTGCTATCTTAGAGACGTAATTACCAGTGGAACGCATAACCAGCAAAAATTCAGTTGTCCGAAGGTTTAATTCATTTTCCATTAAATTTTTACGGGGTTGGTGTTCCCATTTGGTTCGATCCAGATCAAATTCATAACGACGGTATTTCCAAAAGTATCCTGCATACCCTGGATAATAAAGGGAAGTAAGTTGTTCGATATAAACATCCTCAACTACATTGCGAATCACTGCCATAAAGGAATTGCCAGGCATCTCTGTATAGTACTCAGTTTTACTAAATTGGGCGTGGGCCGCTTCATGAAGGGCCATGCCTGTAAGAACATCCACGATATCCGGCATCATGTAGCCTGGAGGTGGATTAAATAGAGGTTCCCCACTTAAAGCAATTTTCTTTGCTGCAAAATCTGTTCTAGATTCCTTGGAGCTAAAGTTCACGGTAAATTTATTTTTACCATGAACAATATCAATTACCCGGGAAACTGCCCCTAGGATGGCGGTCATAGCCATGGCTTGTGCATCCATGTCTTCTGATCCCAGCAGCTTATGGCTAAACATGGCATAGGTCTGTCCCTTACCCTTTTTGTCATTATCTAATCCCCTGCCGGTTAACCAAAAATCTGAAAGACTTTTGTTACGCCAGAGTTCTACATTATGTTCATATTGCACCTAATCACCTCCAGTTTGAGGTTATGCTGGTTTTTTTATCCCAGGTAAGCTTGAATAACTTGTAAGACCGTAGTTTGCTCACTGTCCACACCGCCCTCTGGTGAGAACCGATTGACAAAGGTATATTTGAGAGCAGTATTAAGGGGTTGGCCTCTTTTTATTAGTGCAGCGGCTGCAATGGACGGCCGAAATCCAGTGGGACGGCTAAGGCTTTCCTCATGGTAAAGACTGTTTAGTTTATGAGTTATTCTAGCCAACAAGAGAGCCTGTTCTTCATTAACTCCGTAAACCTTCACCAGTAATTCGGCCATAATCTCTATCGGTGGTAATTCTAATTTGATGGTTTCAAAGCGATCTTCCACCGCAGTATCTTCCATAAAAGTACCTGTATGGCTGCGGCCACGGTTTTCAGTTGCCACAAAAATACACATAGGATGTACAGCAACGTATTGTTTGGTTTCTTCAATATAAACTTCCCGGTTGTGGTCAAGTATTGTATAGATCGAATTATGAATATCTGGGGTAACTCGGTTAAATTCATCTAGCGCAATCACACCAGGTCTTTGAATGGCATTGACAAATTCGGATTGAATAAAGACCGTTTGACCACCGATAAACTCCCAATGACCAAACCAATCCCTGGGAGTCCTAATGGCCCCTACATTGACCCGGTGAAATGGCAGGTTATGAGCCTGGGCCAAACGTTTAGTAAGCTCGGTTTTACCAGTACCTGGATCCCCAGTAAGCATAACATTTATTCCCGAAAACATCAGATCTTGAATAACCGATAATTTCTCCGTATCAACCCAAAAATCAGGTAAAAATTGTATATTGATACCCCATTGTTCTTTAGATGTCTGTTCTGCTGTCATTACCAACCCTCCAGCTAATTATTTGTTTAATTTAGCTTCGACATATTATAGACATACCCTTCAGTGTAAGAAAAATGCAAGGTTTATCTAAAAACAGGATTTTTTATGTTTTTGGCGAAAGAGTTTATGAACTGCTTTTTTGGAGGTACCTGGGTGGATATAGCAAGCATTGACCAGCAATACATCTATTGGAAATATAAAAGCCAGTGGTGCGTGGCCAAAGTTCAGGTCAATGCAGCAGCTGACAAGATATTTTTATATATCTGGCACTTGGATGGTACGTTTATCTGCATGACAACTGGTAAACAACCGGAAACAATTTTACGATCCCAAGGCTATAATCTATGGTTAAGGGAAGGAAGACCTAACCTCAAAGAAATACTTGAGGAAAAAACAAAAACTAAGCCAGAACAGATTGAATTATTTTAAGGTGGGAATAATGTCCAAAGGACTATATTTGTATAAGATAGTTGGGAGGAGTCAATTATGACACAGGAAGAACAAAAGTTTGATGTTATTAAAGAATATGGCGGAGCAGCTTACAGTCCAGATTTCGGAGCTTGGGCAGATCTTAATTATGAAGATGATGGTAAAGAGTATGCCCGTACCACTATGGTCTTAGTTCACCCCGCTTGGACAGATCCCCTGGAGGCAGCTGGCGGTGAATACTCCCCGCCGAGCTGGGCCTACGATCCAGAATCTGATATGTACCTGCTGCTGGTAAAATGGCAAAACGGTGTACGTCTACCCATTGCCTTTCGGAAGGAAGATGCAGGTAAGCTACTCTTTGATGAATATGTAAATAACTCCTTTGACATCATGATTTCTAACAAAAAATTTACTGGTGAAATTGGCGAAGATGATACTCTAAAGTTCCATGTCATATGGGATGCAAAATTCAGCAAATCACCTCAAGCATCCTGGCCAGAGTAACTCTTTACGCGACAGCGGGGACGGTTCTCGCTGTCGCATTTTTTTATCAATAGATATTTTGCGACAGCGAGAACCGTCCCCGCTGTCGCATGATTACCCCTTAAAGCCGCTAAATCCTTTGCCAGTCACTTCGGCTGTTTCGGTAACGAACATAAAGGCAAGTTCATCAATATTGATTACTATCTCCTTTAGCCTACCAATCTCAAAATTGTTAACTACACAGGTAATGACCTTTTTAGAACTTCCCGAAAAGCCACCATGACCATCTAACAAGGTAACACCCCGATTTAATTCTACGATAATCCGCTTAGCGATATCTTCATTTTTATCAGAGATGATAGTTACCGACTTATTACGGTTAATCCCTTCAATTACAAAATCAGTAATCTTACCGCTTACCCACATAGAAATAGCGGTATACATTACTATTTTTAGACTAAAGAAAAAAATAAAAAAGGCTAATACAGAAATATTGGTATAGAACAGAAAGGTTCCTACACCAATATTTTTCTTTTTTTTCATGACCATTGAGATAATATCAGCACCACCAGTAGATGCACCAAACCGAAAGACCAGTCCTGCACCTAGGCCACCAACCACACCTGCATAAATAGCTGCCAGAAACAAATCTATTTGTGGAGCTTTAATATATGGTCTAGTTAAGGGAAGGGCTAAAATCATAATAAAGGTCCCTACTAAGCTATAAATAATTAATTTTTTGTTTAACTCCCTTAATCCCCAAAGGAAAATAGGAATATTTAATACAAATATGCCCAGGGAAACAGGTAAATTAATTAAATATTCCCCCATCAAAGCGAGCCCACCTACTCCCCCTGATAACAACCCGTAAGGAATAAGCAAGGCATTAAAGGCTATTGCCATGATAACAGCACCTGTGGTTACTCCTAAAAGTTTTTTAGTAATTATTATTGCTCCATGTTTTAATTTTGCTTTATCTATATTTTTTCCCATAATACCACCTCTTGTCTAAGGTATAGTTTAACCCAAAACTTCAGCAGAACCTCCCTTTGCTTCTATTGACAGTTTTGTGCATACCGTATATAGTGTATATATACAGTGCAATTAGTCATTGAAGGGATGTCCAAAATGAAGATTATTATATCGAATTCTTCTAACCAACCCATTTATGAACAGATTGTTTTACAAATCAAAGAATTAATTATAAAAGGAAAACTTGTGGAGGCAGAACCTTTGCCCTCCATCAGAAACCTAGCCAAAGAGCTACAGATTAGTGTCATTACCACCAAGCGAGCTTATGATGAGCTAGAAAAAGAAGGTTATATTGTAACGGTCCCGGGCAAAGGTTCCTATGTGGCTGCAGAGAATAAGGAACTGCTACAAGAAAAACGGCTAAGGATTGTCGAAGAAAAATTAATTGAAGCAGTGCTTGCAGCAAAATCAATCCCTTTGTCACTTGATCAATTACAGGAAATGCTTAGTTTGTTTTATGAGGGGGAAGTGTAGATGGAGTCCATTTTAGAAGTAAAAGATCTTAGCAAAAGCTTCCAAGGTTTTCGTTTAGAAAACATCAATTTTTCTATGCAGAAAGGTTATATCATGGGCTTCATTGGCCCTAACGGTGCTGGCAAAAGTACAACTATTAAATTAATTTTGAATTTACTTAGAAAAGACAGTGGCCAAATCAAAGTATTTGGATTAGATAATATCCAGCATGAGCTAGAAATCAAAAACAGAATTGGCTTTGTATTTGACGAAAATTATTTTTATGAGGAACTGACTATCCAAGAAATGAAAAAGATCATTGCCCCTTTATATAAAAAATGGGATGACCGTACCTTTGCTAAATATCTAGTTGATTTTAATTTACCACCAAAACAAAAGATTAAAGATTTATCCAAAGGAATGAAAATGAAGTTTTCCTTGGCAGTTGCCTTATCCCATCAGGCCGACCTTCTGATCATGGATGAACCCACCTCTGGTTTGGATCCTGTGGTTCGCAATGAACTTCTGGAAATCTTAACAGATATTATTCAGGATGAAAATAAGGGTGTTTTTCTTTCTACCCACATAACTTCCGATTTAGACAAAATAGCTGATTATATTACACTTATCCATCATGGACAAATTATTTTAAGTACTTCTAAAGACAATCTCCTTGATAGCCATGGACTTATCAAAGGTGGCCAGGAATTATTGGATAATGACACGCGGAAGCTTTTTATTGGCATAAAAGAAAACCAATTCGGATTTGAAGGTTTAGTTAGGGATCGCCAGCAAGCAATAAAACTTTTTGGAGATTATGTTCTCATGGAGAAACCTACCTTAGAAGATATTTTACTCTACTATACAAGGGGGCTAGAAAATGATTAACTTAATCTTAAAGGATCTACTGATCCAGAAGAAAATTATCCTTTTAGGTTTTATCTACATTATCTTCTTTTCCCTAATTATGCAAGGAGCGGAAGTGGTTGTGTTTCCCACAGCCCTAACTGCCCTAACCTATATGTTCATTTTAACCTCCTGTGCCTACGATGAAAAAAATAAAGCTGATGTTATGTTAAACAGCCTACCCCTTAAAAGATCAACTATTGTACTGGCAAAATATTGCTCCATCCTTGTTTATATCACCATCGGAACAGTGGCCTATTGTTTAACTACCCCTATTATTTCATTCACAGGTATACCTATGAAAATTTACCCAATTTCCTTAGAAGGTTTAGCCGGCGGATTATTTGCTATCGGGTTGTTAAGTAGTATTTACTTTCCGGTTTACTTTAAGTTTGGCTATATTAAGTCCCGCTTACTTAACCTAATCTTGTTCTTTTCTATCTTCTTTGGTATATCTAACATTATTAATTTCCTTTATAAGCATCAAGAACTTCCTTGGTTCCAAGTTATAGCAGACTTTTTTCAAACTAAATCAGACCCCCAGATCTTTGCTCTAATCATGGGTTTCATCTTGCTAATGCAAACTGTATCCCTTGCCCTATCCTTAAAGTTTTATCATAATCGGGATATTTAGGATTCCTGTCATATTCTCTGGTTGAAAAGAAGATAATATAGTAAATTTAAGCAGGAGGTTAGGCAAATGGCTAGAACTTCAGAAAGATACCTTATGAGCTACTTTGCTTCCATCAATAACGCTGAACAGGCAACTCAGGAGCTACAACAAGCTGGATTTGAACTTCCTTATATCAATGAATTAAATGCTAACTTTCCCACAGCGCTATTAGACCAATCCATCCATCCTGATCTTAGTGGTGGTACCTTATCTGATTTGGAATATAATTATTCGGTTCCTTTTATTTTGCCCAAAAACCAAGATCAATTGGAGCTGGCCGTAAAAATCATCGAGAAACATGGTGGAATGTTATAGAAAAAGGGGCTGTTGCATAATTATTCTGTTCTTGTGTAGATATAATGTAGGGAACGCCCCCCCGGGTCGTTCCCTACATTGATAAAAAGAAGTGTCGCAAACTACTGAAAAGTAGTTTGCGACACTTCTTTATGATTCATCTTTAGCTCTAGGTTCTTTCTTTGGTAGTCTGCCAGCTTTCTTAACTGCTTCTCTAAGCAGATATTCGATATGTGCATTGACACTACGCAGTTCATCGGCAGCCCATTTTTCCAGTGCCTCATGTAGTCTTGGATCAATTCTTAGGGGAAAACTTTTTCTTGGTGGCACATTATCACCTTCTAGTATAGGCTTCCTGCATTAATAACCGGTTGTGCTGACTTTTCTGAAACAATGGCCACCATTAAATTGTTTATCATGGTAACTTTACGTTCATCATCAAGTTCTACGGTGCCTTCCTGAAGCAGCTTATCAATGGCCATTTGTGCCATTCCCACTGCCCCTTCTACAATCTTTTGACGGGCCGCGATTATGGCAGAGGCCTGCTGACGCTGCAACATTGCACTGGCGATTTCAGTAGCGTAGGCCAGATGTGTCAAACGGGCTTCCATGACTTCAACCCCTGCTACGTCCAGACGCGTTTGTAACTCTTTGCTTAATTCGGCAGCAATCTCTTCTGTATTGCCACGCAGTGAATAGCCTTGATTTTCAAAATTGTCATAGGGATATTTAGTTGCCACATGGCGCAAAGCAGTTTCGCTTTGTATCTCCACAAATTGTTCGTAGTTTTCAACATCAAACAAAGCTTTGGCTGAGTCCACTACCTTAAAAACCACCACAGCCGCAATTTCAATAGGGTTACCTTCTACATCGTTTACCTTTAATTTTGTACTGTTAAAGTTTCTAACCCTTAAGGAAACCTTTTTATTAATGGAAAAGGGGATGGTCAACCAGATACCATTCTCTCGAATACTACCCATATAGCGCCCAAAAAAGGTGACTGCCCTAGCCTGATTGGGTTGTACGATAAGGATACCACTGGCTAAAATTACGAAAGCAAAAATTACAAAGGCTCCTATAACAAAGTGAAAATTTAGGAAGAAATACACGGCGCCTGCTAATAAAACAAGTAAAGTTATAATAGCCAGAAATCCATTTACTTTTAAAGCATTCTTTTCGGTCATTTAATCGCCTCCAAATATATTGTTTTGATACTAATATGATATCACTTTTGTATCAAAAAAAACAGGTGTAAAACCCCGATATCTTCTTGGCATTTTATGGTTTTGAAAAACAAAAAAATGCCAGTCTCCCTCATTAAAGGTGATAACTGGCTAAACCGGAAAAGTTCAATAAAGAATATTCGCTATAAATAGAATAAATCCTGTCGTAAAATTGACAAATTTTAATCTTCTTCGTTAAAAGTTGCTAACGGATTTGTTTGATCATCCAGCACATCCTTTAAACGAACCAACCCGGGACCGGCTAGAGTGTCGGACTTTGGTATAACAAGATCTTCAAAGTCTTGCAACTGAATCACCTCCCAATTTAGTAATGCTCCTTATTTAGTAATGCTCATCGAGAAGAGATTCATGCTGGAAATTCTTTTTTTCCAGGGCCTTTTGACAATAACGTAAAAAGAGCCATGGGCCGTGCGCCATGGGCCATGAGATAAAATCCCTTAAAGCACAACATGCAAATAAAGCTCAAGGCCCATGGCTCATGGCTGATGGCCCTCTCTATAAATAAACAATTTCCCCATTGTCAAAAAGATAGATTACCCGATCCTTCACTGGTTTTTTCAAAATATCTTGCACTGCCCGGGTATAAAGGTTGATTTGTCCCTGGTATCGCTTCACCGGAGAATCTTGGCCTGGATATACCGCATCGGACTTATAATCAATCAGTAAAAAACCATCTCCTTCATCCACCAGGCAATCAATTACCCCCTGTACCAACACCATTTCTTGGGCATACTCCGTAGGTAATTCTTGATAGACCTCTGTGGCTGGCAAAGCAAGACTGAAGGGCAGTTCTCGTTCTACCCTGGGGGCTTGCAATACCCTTTGACCAACGGTGCTGGCAAAAAAACTGGTAATATGAGAGGGGTTAATTACTGCAGCCTGCTCCGGTAGAAGGATTTCTCTTTGTATAAGGTTTTGTATCAGTACTTGAATGGTCTTTTCATCTGGTACTTGATTTAACGGAACATGTTGCATAACCAAGTGAATAGCTGAGCCCCTTTCGGCAGGCGTTAGACCTTTATCTTGTTGTAAAAACCGGGGACGCCCAGTAATCTTGGGTCTATAAGGCATAATTCCTTCTTCCTGCCTGGCCAATTCATCAAACTTGTGTTTCACCTCAGTTACAGCTGCTTTAGCTGGCCGAGTGGTGATCAAAGCCCTTGGATAAGTCCAGTTTAACCTTCTCTCAATTTCTGCTGAAAACCCCCTATTCTCAAAGGGCCTTAGATTTTTTATACTTTCTAAAAACTCATTGGCAGGCCCGCTATTTTCTTGGGGTTTTTTTTGCATATCTTTCATTAAGTGGAAGGTTAAATTCCAAGCCGATGGATCTGCAGCTACTTCAGGGTGAGGCTGTGTTTCTACCTGCACTAACTGCCTCATTCCATCCCCATTTCTGTGTCGGGCAATGGACGGACAAAGCCAATCTAAATAACTTTTAGCAGCCATTAGTTCGGTATCTGGTAAGGGCCAGCCAACTTGAGTTACTGAAGCACACCATTTTTCTAAGGATTTGTCCAAATCTCTCACAGATCCCACGAGAATTAATTTTTCCCTCGCCCTGGTTAAAGCAACATACAGCACCCTCATTTCCTCAGCCACAGACTCCTTACGAATCTGCTGTTTGAGCAGAAGTTTTGGTAAACTAGGATAGGAAACCCGCTGGCTCAGTTGAACAATCTGAGGTCCTAGGCCAAGTTCTTTATGCATGAGCATATCTTTATTTAAATCCATCAAGTTAAATTGTTTGCCCAGGCCTGCTATAAATACAACTGGAAACTCTAGACCTTTACTTTTGTGTATACTCATGATGCGTACTACGTCTTCATTCTCTCCCAATGATCTGGCAGAGCCTAAATCATTTCCTGCATCTTTAAGCCGTTCCACAAAACGTAGAAAACGGAACAGTCCCCGGAAGGAGGTAGTTTCATACTGCTGCGCTCGGTGGTAGAGCACCCGTAAATTTGCTTGACGTTGGGTACCTCCAATCATACCTCCCACATAATCATAGTAGCCGGTTTCCCGATACAACAGCCAAATTAAATCAGCCAGTGACCCCCGTCTGGCCCGGGAGCGCCACTCTTCCAGTTGGTCAAGGAATCTCCTTAAAGTAACTGATATATTACCAAACTCCCCCTTGGCTGCTGCCAGCACAGCATCATAAAAATCTCCTTCCTTGCTGCAAAGGCGTATTTCTGCCAGATCGCTTGCCCTAAGACCCACCATAGGAGATCTTAGTACTCCAGCCAAAGGAACATCCTGCCTGGGGTTGTCAATGATTTTTAACAAGGACAGAAAGGTTTCTATTTCCACGGCTTCAAAATAACCTGTACCCAACTCGGCATAGGTAGGAATACCCATGACCCTAAGTTCCTCTAGAAAGGTATTGGCACGACCTGTTGTGGCCCTAAGCAAAATTACGATATCACGATAGCTTACCGGACGATATTGACCCAACCCGTTATCCCAGATCATAAACTCTGGACCCACCAAATCCTTTCCCTTGACCATATCTAAAATTCTCATACCAATCAGTCTTGCCTCAGCCTGATCGCTATCCAGATCCTCCTGCTCGTCTTCTGTTTCCTCAGGTGATTCAGTACTAATCATTTCCTCTTGTGTTTGCTTACGGTCAATTACATAAACCTCCACTGGTCCACCCGCTGTATTTAACCCCTCCTGCTGTGGGTAATCAGCACCACAACGAAGTTCCTCTAATTCATCATAAACTATTTCACCAGCAGCCTTGGTCATAATTTGCCGGAAAATAAAGTTTACTGCCTGAACAATCTCTAGTCGACTACGAAAGTTTTTACTGAGTCCTATTCTGGTTCCCTCAGTACTCTCCCTGTGGGCGTACAACTCAGACTTACTGAGGAACAAATTCGGTTCTGCCAGTCGAAAACGGTAGATACTTTGTTTAACGTCCCCCACCATAAACCGGTTATCTATTTGGGACACCAGTTTTAGAATAGTCTCTTGAACAGCGTTAATATCTTGGTACTCATCCACAAGCACCTCGGCATATTGTTGTTGTAGTTCCCTGGCCACCGCTGAGGGTATAAGTTCTCCCCCAGGGCTATTTGGGTCAAGTAGAATGGACAGACAGTAATGCTCTAAATCTCCAAAATCAACTAATCCCTTGGCCAGCTTTTTCTGTCGGTAAAGCTCCATGAACTCAATGGTTAGGTTGGCTAACTCCGTAATGAGAGGTTGTAATGAACGTAAATCCTTTAAAATCACTAAGGGCTCCGCACAGAAATAAGTATTTAACAGGTCGTTAAATTTATCCTTGGCTTTATTTCTTAGACCCTGGGACTTGTTTTTAAGGTTATCATCAATTTCTCCCCGACATGGACTCAACTTACTCCACTTAATACTCATAAAAGAACAATATAACTTATCCCAACTTACAGACGCAGAGCTATTGGCCAAAGGTTCGATATTAATAATGTCCGCCGCCAAGGTTTTACTATAGGGTTCTGGTCCTCCGGGCTGTCTGGCCAACCAGTCAGCCTGCTTAAGCAGACCTAATACTCCCCTAAGCTCCTGAATAATTGATTTTTTGATATGATTTACCCAAGGTAAATCATCTAGGGTCTTATCTTCGGCAATGCTATAGTTTTCTGCCAGCCCCTTCAACCATTGTACTGGCATGGGGTGACTGCTGGAAAAACGATACAATTCTAGGATTAAGTCCTGTAGTCTAGCATCATCCCTCTGTCCACCGTAACTATCAACCAGAAGCCCAAATGCTTCAGCCTCTTCTTGATTATAACGGGCCTCCAATAGTTCCTCCAACACATCCAATCGTAGGAGTTCTGCCTCCACCTCATCGGCTACCCGAAAACCCGGGTCTAAATCCAGTTTGTAGAAGTAGCGACGTAACAAATCTAGACAGAAGGAGTGCAGGGTGGTAATGGACGCATGATTTAGCATGGTTAACTGCCTAGCCAATCGTTTGGAAAAGGGATTTTCTTCTAGTGCCTTGCTTAAAGCATGACCAATTCGTTCACGCATTTCAGCCGCTGCAGCATTGGTAAAGGTAACAATCAAAAGCTGGTCCACATCCACTGGCCTTTGCGTGTCGGTAATTAGCTGTATAATTCTTTCCACCAGAACCGCCGTTTTTCCAGCCCCAGCGGCTGCAGCCACCAGTAAGTTAGTATCACGGGTAGTAATGGCCGCCAATTGTTCATCGGTCCATCTCTTATCACTCATGCTTATCACCCAGACTTTCTTTTATCAGCGACCAGAGAACCTGCTCTTCGTGATCCGCCAACAGTCGAAACAGGTTATCTTTCAGCAATGGATCAAACTGACATACTGCTTTAAAGATACAGTAGCGGCAAGCCTTTTCTTTCCCCCTCTGGTAGGGGCTTATGCTAATATCTCCGTTAACCATCTGTAGACCAATGGACTTTAGTTTATACTCCAAGTAATTTCTTAATAGACTGAATTGCTCTGTCGTAAGAACCTTAGAATTGGCATAAAAGTCCCCATTTTTCTTCAAACCCACAGGTAATAGATCCGACTGTCCACTGATACTTTGGTCCATTTGGGTAATCACCAACGGGTCAGCCAAAAGCAAACCTTTCATTTTAAGTTGTTTTAAAAGATTTTTTTCGGCTTCCTCTTCGGTTAGGGGCCCAGAGGTGATCACAAAGGGATCTCGGACACTAAAGTAAAGCATTCCAGCAGGCAAAGCATCATGTTCAGTCAGTTGCTTGGCATGCCTAAGGGCCACATCCAGATAGGTAAGAAGCTGTAGCTTTAAGCCATGTACAATATCCGTCAGTTTGATATCTGTTTGACCAGATTTGTAATCAATAATGGAAAAATAGTGCTGTCCGCCTTCATAAGCGCTATCAATTCGGTCAATGCGCCCTGCCATTTCCATTTTACAATTGTCGGCCAATTCCAATTGCACTGCCGGTAATTCACCGTTCTCGCCAAATCCAATTTCCACTGCAATTGGCCTAAATATACCTCTCCTGGCATGTTCCGTCAGGGTATACACAGCCCTTTCCAGGGTTCTTCTCAACTTCTTAATTAAATAACGATGCCGAGCGGTACTAAGAAGAATTTCATTTTGCAATTGAGGTGCCAGTTCATTAACAATTTCACCAGTGATTGTGACAATCTGGTTACGAGATAATTGGCCCCAATCCAAATTCAATGCTTTTATCCGATCTGCAAATAGTTTAAGGGCTGCATGGAAAAACTGCCCTAAGTCTGGTGCAGCCAACTTAAACTGTCCACGTTCCTCAAGTTTTAAACCATGGGAAAGAAAATGAGAAAAGGGACAAGTTGTAAACCGTTCCAAACGGGAGACACTGGCCCTTAAACGACTCCCATACAATCTCCGTCCAAGCCCCGCTGCCAGAGAAGTTTCTTGATTTACATGATAAAGACCAGCCAAGCTCCTACCACAAAAATCCTTGTACTTGGGTTGTTGGACAAACCATGAATATACATCCAGCCACACAGGATCCACTTGACGCCCTGCCACAGTTTCTCTTAACATTGCCACTAAATAAGACAGGGTCCTACCAGGACTGGCTATAAAAATCATATCCCCCCCTGTGGCTGGTGGTTCCACTGGTACAATATGTTCCTGTAATAGGGGCAACAATTCTTTAACTCGCTGGATGACCTGGGACGGCCTTAGGGCCTTCCCTTCGTCATCGGCGTGGGGATAACTCAACCACAATTGATCACTGGCCCGGGTCAGGGCCACATAGATCAAGTATTGCTCATCAAAAAGTTTTCTTTTAGCTCCGGGAGCTAATTTTAAGCCGATTTCCCTTAATGCTTCCCGTTCATAATCATTAAATAGACCCTCTTCCCCTGGCCTAGCCGGTAACACACCATCATTGATACCCAGAACCAGAGCAGCCTTTACATTAGGGTTCCTGGAACGCTCCAAAGTCCCTACAACAACCTGATCTAGCCCAGGTGGAATCAGCCCCAGTTTTAAACTCTCCAGTCCTGCCTCCAATACCTGAGAGTATTCTTCTAGACTGAGTTCCTCATCCCCCATGGCCTCCACAACCTCATCCAACAACAGGGACACGTTGTTCCAAATCTGGGCATGTTCTCTGGCTTCAATCAGTCGACCTTCTTTTTCTGCTTCTACCGCCCAGCGTTCCATGCGATCGGCCACAGCCAGTGATTCCAATAGTTCAAAAAGGGCAGTGGTTATATCCCTTACATTCCGGCATTTTGTAACTTTATGATGAAAAGAGTTTAGCTGGTCAATGGCTGTATAACGAATCCTATTAATCTGGGCCAGTTCCTCTGCCTCACGGTCATTTAAATCCTGGTCCTCACCCAAGGTATAGTATTTGCGGTAAGTCCAATCTCGTTTATCAATCCAACGATTTCCCCGGATACCGTGGGACAAAACGTAGTTCTCCAGCCTGTCCAATTCATTTCTTTTTACTGGGACCAGATCTGTTTTTAAATATCGAAATATGGGATCATAGGTCCACTGTTGATAAATTACTTCTAGGGCGCTGCGTATCAGTTCTACCAGTGGATGATGAAGTACCTGTCTCTTTTGATCAATGAAAACCGGTATGCCATGATCATTAAAAATTGTATTTATGAGATCACCGTAATTGGTTAAGTCCCTAAGAATAACCACAATATCTCGCCAATTCATTCCCTCTTCCTGGCACAGTCGCAATATCTCCCTGGCCGCAGCCTCCACCTCAGCCCGGCGGTTGGCACAGGCCACCAGTTTTACTCCCTGAGATATTTCTCCTGCTTGCAGTGGGTGACGAAAATAATTTTTTTCCAAATGGGCAATGGCTAGTTTCTGAGCAAAACGAACTGGCGTATCCCCTTTGCATAGGACCGGTGCTTCAATGGGTACTTTTAAAGCTGCGGCCATATCCCCAAGGATGTGATAGGTTTCCACAGTGGGATAAAATAACTCTAATTCATCACAGGTTTCTTGCAGATAGATCGGATCAAAGCAAAGTGCCACATGTACTCTAGCTGCAGTACCTAACATTTGCTCAATAACTCTGTATTCCTGAGGTGTAAAACCAGTAAAACCGTCTATGTATACTTCTGCCCCATGAACCGTAGGGGAACCCTGAAGTCGTTGGGCCAGCAGGTTCAAATAATCATCTGGATCTATAAAACGTCCCATTAAAAATTCTTCTAGATCGTTATATAACAGATTAAGATCCTGGAGTTTATCTAAAATAGCATTGCCTTTATCCGACTCCATCTGTTGTATTCCCTTTTTCAAGTCCCGTGGTTCAATACGATAGAGCTTTAACTCAGATAAAGTACTGGCTAAACTATCTGCAAAGCCAGGCTGTTTAGCTGACCGATGAAATATTTTCAACTCCGATTTACGCTGCTCGAGAATCCGTCGAAGTGCCATTTTTTTGCCTAACTCACCAATATGGGCCCTAGCAGCACCACCCATTTCCTGCATTACCCGATAAGCCAAGCGGCGAAAACTCAATACCTGAGCCCGTATCATCCCCTTCAGTTCCGGGGTCGTTGCTAACATATACTCATATTGAAAAGTGGCTTGCTCTGGTACCAACAGAATAATGGGACTTTCCCCTTGGTTTTCTCTTAACTTCTGCCGCACCTCTGTCAAACAACTGTGACTCTTGCCACTGCCTGCTCTGCCAATGATAAAGCGAAGGCTCACAACAGGTTCCTCCTTCGTAAAACTCTCTCTTTTCAAATTCGTGCCTGTTTGAATAAATCCCTTTTCCTTTGTAGATTGGCCTTGCTGTTAAAAAGTGTCTTAGCAGAAGAAAAATAACTGCCAGCCTAAGCCAGCAGCCATTCTTATTTTCCCTTTGTATTACCCTTATCGGTTTTTTTCTTTTTCCCCACTGCATTTACCGCCGTAAGTATCACCGAGTTGCCTTCCCGACTTACTTCTAAGCGGTAATCAATTATTCCCTGTTTATAAAGTTCAACCTTAAGTTCCAACAGGGCTTTGCCTATCTGTTCCTGAAGTTCAGGCGTAAAAAATGAACAAAAGCCTTCATTTTCGGATTCTTTCTTAACTGATTTGATTTTGGGCCTATGAACAACCGTATCCTCCCAGGTATTTTCAAAAGTAACTTCTTCCTTGTAACCAGCAAACATCTCCTCATCCGTGAGGTTTTTACGAATTTTATTTTTACTCATTGTTAATCACCTGTCTTATTAATTTTTTGTATTAAACGCATAACCTACGTCACAAACCAGTGATGAAACACAAGGTGTGTGTAGGGGATATTGCATCAGCGAAGGGTGCTAATTCGGTGGGTTTAGTTTTTCAAAAAAGATCAAGGCCTAGGTAAGTTATAAACCCCTAAGCAAAACTTGCACTAAAAACCTATACTATGACCCTCTGTCAGGCTCCCAAAGCTGATGGCAGAGCTTTAGCCCCTTTTTGCTTATCAATAATATTTCTAACCCCGGCAAAGAAAATCCTGTTAAGAGCAATATATCCTTTTACTAATAATAATGCAGAATCATACTTTTTTCTTATTGAACTAACAAGTTATTACAGGTAAAATGGTAGTAATTGATAAAATTGGATTGTTTATGTAGAATTATTAGCTTAAGGAGATCGCAAAAATGTCAAGAAAACATCTATTGCCAGGATTATTAATTTCCCTATTGTTAAGTGCCGGCCCTGCCTTTGCATCTGATTATACCGTAAAAGAAGGGGATTCCCTTTGGCAAATATCTAAGAAATATAATATAAGTGTAGAGAAAATAAAATCTATAAACAATTTAAACAATGACCTCCTTTCAGTGGGACAAGTCCTTAGTATCGGTGAAACTTCAAACATTCAGCAACAACCCACCCAGAATCTAAAAACAACCCAAACTATTAGCTGGCTTCCTACAGAATCTACAGCATCTACGGTGGTTAGCCAGGAAAAACTTCCCTCTACTACAGCATATCGGCCTAATAACACCATATATAAGGTACAGCCAGGTGATACCTTAGGCACTATCGCACAAATACATGGTCTTAGCATTGAAAACCTGCGTCAGTTGAATAACCTGGAGGGAGATCTTATCTATGCAGGGCAAACGATAATGTTAAGAGATAGCGTTTCCCGGGGTGGGGATGTTAACCGTTCCGATTCCTTATTAGACAACTCCTCAACCCGTTATGGCCAATCAGTTGATTGGTTTGATGAAGGAATCAATATACTAAAACCCAATCGTAGCTTTACTGTCACCGATACTGCATCAGGTAAAACATTAAGGTTGCAAGTGCTAGGAGGGAGCAACCACTGTGATGTGGAGCCCCTGACTAAAGAGGACACTGATACAATGTTAAGCCTTTTTAACTCTTGGACTTGGACCCCAAGGCCAGTTTGCATTCATATAGATGGCAAAGATATTGCAGCTTCCCTCTCGGGCATGCCCCATACAACCATAGAAAACATAAAAGATAATGAAGTTACCGGGCATTTTGATATGTATTTGCACAACAGCAAGCCCCACGGCAGTGGAGTATCCCAAAGTTATGTACAACAACATTATGATGCACTGGAGAAAGCAACAGAAAAATAAAGCGGCACCTGCCGCTTTTTTATTTTCCCTAAAGGTTTTTTAATTTTTTACCTCAGAAGCCTTAAATTACCATAAATTCAGGAGCATGCAGAAGATAATAGAATATGTTCTTAATTTTTAAAGATTTCGATAACCTGTTCAAAGTGTTTTGAATAGCATGTAATAAAAAAATTATAGGAGGAGGAAAGACATGTCTAAACATAAAAACTTCTTCCCACCGGGCAGAGGTGTATATACAAACAAAGAGATACTAAAGGAATTTGAGAAATTTTTAACCAAAATAAATCCAAATATACAAAATAATTCCTCTCTAACTATTGCCACAAAGGAAAGTGAAACTGTTCAAGAAGAAATAGCATTCCACAATAAGCAAAACCCTCAATACCTAGAAAACATTGCAGAAGAAACTGAAGAGGAAGAAATCGCAGAAGATACAAATCATGATATACAGGTTTCTCAATCCTTTATTCCTGAAGATGATATTTATCAAATAATTGATCAAGAGATCCTTGACAATATTCTGGAAGATACACCTGATGAATCTGATATTGTAAAGGCAAAATGGATAAAGACAGAGGCCTTTGACAAAATCAAAGAGATTCTGCCTAAAGATGATGACTCTTTTAAAGAACATAAGGAAGAACTTCCAGAAATAATCCAAGAAGTGGACGCCATTGAAATAAGCGATGAGGAAGGTTTTCTTCCCCAGGGTGAATCTAAGGTTACTAAAACAGATATTATTTCACATAAAAAGGGATCCTTTATTTCTAAAAATTGTGCTGAAATAAAAAGCAAAGTTTTAGAAAGTTGTCTAAGTGAGGAGGCAACCAACCTCTTACCCATAATTGTTGAGCCAGTTGTAGCTAAAATCCCTGTGGTTCTAGCAGAATTTCAAGTACAATTGTTTTTAAATTCTACCATCAACCTTCCTGAGCCAGCCTTGGAAATTAAAGAAATCAAGAAAAATGTTAAGCTGGCCCAATGTTTACTTTTACAGGAACCAGGTGCCGTTACCAATCCAGGAAACCTATTCATTAAAGGTTTCCTCCGAAAAAATATTGATTATGCAACCCCTCAATGTACCAACTCCGAAGGTATTTGTGGTGATATCCGTCACTGTACCGTGGATGTCCCTTTCAGTTGTGTAACTACCGTTACCTACCAAACCTTACCCTTGCCGATAATGGAAAATAGTGTTACCCAATTCCAATTCAGCCGCAAAGAAAGATTGAGTGGCCCAGGTTTTGCTGAAAAGGATCAACTGTTATCGGGAGATATGACTGAGTTCAATCAAGTAAGTATGGAATATTTTAACGAGTTACCCTATTGTGAAATGGTTAATGCCAAGATTTTGGAATACGATGAGTTTATTGATAGAAGCCATCTAAATAGTGAGGAACTCCCCGTTGGTGAGAAGAAGTTTAGAAAAATTGAGGAAAAAGTAGTTCTTCACCTTACCCTTAAACTACTGCAAAATCAGCAGGTTTTGATAACTCCTGCCCCACAAATTCCTGAGGTATTTTCAAAGTCAGCACCTGACCAAACTTTAGATGAAAAAGTTATAGTAGAATCTCAAGTGGCTGTAAAAGAGAAAATCTCTATAGTTGAAGAAACCTCGGTTCAAGTGGGGGACATTGAAGAGGACATTAATATTGAATTAATTAATATTGCGAAATTACAGCAATCAATGGAAAATTTTTTAGATAAAGATGACGTTGAATCTTCTTAAATCAATAATTATAATGTGACAGGTTCTTAACAGAAAGTAGATATTAGAACAAATTTTTCTTGTTTTTTTCCCATTATGTAACACCGCTGGGTTGATTTGAATACCATGCACTATAAAACATTCAAGGAGGATTAGAGATATGTCCAACAATGATGCTTTTTGTAAGCAAGCATGTGTTAAAGTTACTGGTGGAGGTTCTCAGCCAACTTGCTCCAGCACATTTCCGGCTGTAACTACACCAGTTGCAACATTACCTGTTACCGTAAAAATTCCTGTGGTTCTATCGGAGATAACTGTACAGGTAAATCTGGATTCAATTATTACTTTACCGGAACCTGCACTGGAAATTAAAAATATCAAAAAACGGGTAAAGGTTACCCAATGCCTGCTCCTTCAGGAACCCACAAATGGTGACGTGGTTAGTAATGGCATGACAGGAACCTTGTTCCTAAAGGGTTTTGTACGCAAGAATATTGATTATGCAACACGGGCTTGCTCCAATACTGAAGGAGTTTGTGGCGATATACGTCATTGTACAGTTGATGTTCCCTATAGTTGCACAACAACAATTCCTTTTGCTACACCACCCCAAGCTCCCATTGTAAACACGCGGGAAGAATTTGAATTTTTCCGTAGACAAAAACTACCCCGTGGCGCAGGCTTTGCCGAAAAAGATAGCCTACTTTCCGGTGATTTCTCAGAATTTAACCAAGTAAGTGAAGAATTCTTTACGGAATTACCCTATTGTGAGCTTATTAGTGCAAGAATAGTTGAGTATGATGAATATCTCAACCGCACCAGACCTAATACCACTATTCCCTTTGAAGAAAAAGAATTTACCCAAGTAGAAGAAAAGATGGTTCTCTTTATTACCCTTAAAGTTCTGCAGAACCAACAAGTACCCATCAACGGTGCTGGCTAACTAATACAAAAGTTTAAATCAATACTTTTTGTGAAGCAATCAGAAATCCCTCTGGTTGCTTCTTTTCTATTTGTTACCATATCATATACAGTCACAAAGGAATATGTTACCAAAAATGTTATAAATTTATTTTATACTAACCTCCTATAACCCTCACAAACCACTACTGAAAATACAGCGATTCATGGAACCTATGTATCGTATAGTGCATCAGTGGGGGGTGCTATTGTTAAGGTTTGTTCCCTAATAAGCCCAAGGCCCATGGGCTTTTCCAAAGTTTTAAAGCTGACGACTGAAGGCTAAAGGCAAATTGATATTAACGTAATAGATATTGGCACTAAAGAGATCATCTTCCTTTAGATAGTTTTTTTGGCTTATTTTCCATTTTTATGTATCAAATATTATCAAAATTGAATAGCATGCAGTAACATATAAAGGAGGATTGATAATATGTCAGGATGCTGCCCACCCTTTAAACCAAATAAAATTGTTTCTGGCGGAGTACAGTGTGAATGTAACAGTACAACACTTCCCATCACAGGCATTACAACAGGTGCCACCGTTAAAATCCCTGTGGTTCTATCCCAACTACAAATTAATATTCCAGTAAACTCATTCATAAAATTACCAGAAAGGGCACTGGAAGTAAAATTTATCAAACACAAGGTTAAAGTTACCCAATGTTTGCTGCTACAAGATCCTAATGATAATGGCGGGACCAATGGCACCACCATGCTTTCCATTAAAGGATTTGTACGCAAAAACATTGATTATTCTACCCGTCTTTGTTCTAATAGTGAAGGTGTTTGTGGTGACATTCGCCACTGCACCGTGGATGTACCCTTCAGTTGTATGACACCAGTATCCTTCACCACCCCTCCAGCTACCTTACTAACCAATACGGTAGAAGAATTTGAATTTTTCCGCAAACAAAAGTTATTTGGCCCAGGCTTTGCTGAAAAGGATCATTTACTTTCCGGCGATCTTTCTGAATATAACCAAGTTAGCCAGGAATTCTTTAATGAACTTCCTTTTTGCGAACTGATTAGTGCAAGGGTTCTAGATTATACTGAATATCTTAATCGCCAACGTCCCCACGTCATAGATCTCCCCTTCGAGGAGAAGTTCTTTAAAGAAGTGGAAGAAAAAATGACGGTCACAATAGTATTAAAGATTTTACAGAATCAACAGGTTCCAATTGCACCTTTTCTAGGCGGCTAAATAATAATGCTTAAAAAACACCCAGACTCAGGGTGTTTTTTTCCCTTTTGTGTAACGGATTTATGGTCAGTGGAATAAATTAACATGAAATAAATAAAGGAGGTACTTTTTAGATGAACCAAAATGAGTTCAAGCAATACGTCAAAAACATGGTTAAATCCATGCTTGATAAAGTACCAAACTACTATGAACCAGATCTAACATCTGATATTCCTGATGATTTGCTTGAGGCATACCCGGATGGTTTACCTGATGATATTGCTGACCAAATCATTGAGGATTTATCGGGTAATCTGAGTGATTTAGAAAATTCATTAGGCTTTGGGAATAGCTGGGGTAAAGCCAATGACTGGGAAAATGTGCTGGATTGGGCTGAATCTGATGATTTTAATGACTTTGATGATTTTGACAAACACTGCGGCTGTAATGATGGTTCCTGGAACGATTCCTGTACCCCACACGATCTCTGTAAGCCTCATAAGCCATTTAAACCACAACACAATACACACTGTCATGATGACAAATTATTAAAATGCTTCATTTTTACTTGTATTAAGCTTAAACTTATTTTCTGCTTGCTGAAGCATAGGAAATTTGGTTTGAAAGAAATCAAAAGGGAAATTGCCCTGATTGAAAAGGCTATCTTCAGTCCTACCTTTGGCTTAAAGGAAATAAAACGAGAAGTACGGAACATCGAAAGAGGCGTATTTAGTCCGACCTTTGGTTTACCAGAAATTAAGCGTGAGGTAAGAAACATAGAGAATAGTGTCTTCAACCCCACCTTTGGTTTACCAGAAATAAAATCTGAAGTATCAGAAATCTTGAGTATTATTAGTAATCTGGACATTGATATCCCTGCTACATTGCTAATCGATATAAAATCAGAAGTTTCTTCCATTGAGTCTGCTGTCTTCAACCCGACCTTCGGTCTTCAAGAAATTAAGTCAGAAATTTCAATGATTGAAACCATTGTCGGCGGCATTATGACAGAAATTAATAATCCTACCTTTGGTCTACCAGAGATTAAGTCCGAAGTATCGGCTATTCAATCTGCGGTATTCAGTGAAACTTTCGGTCTTCAAGAAATAAAATCTGAAGTTTCCGAAATTCTTGCCATCGTAGTAGATATTGTACTAAATCCCATCTTTGGTCTCAGTGAAATTAAATCGGAAGTCTCCAATATTGAATCTGCTGTCTTCAATGAGACCTTTGGTTTGATTGAAATTAAATCTGAAATCTCCATGATTGAAACCATTGTTGGTGGTATCATGACAGAGATTAATAATTCTACCTTTGGTCTACCAGAAATTAAGTCCGAAGTATCGGCCATAGAATCTGCTGTATTCAGTGAAACCTTCGGTCTCAGTGAGATCAAAGCTGAAGTTTCTAATATTGAATCTGCTGTCTTCAACGAGACCTTCGGTTTGATTGAAATTAAATCTGAAGTATCGGAAATCCTTTCCATCATCAGCAACCTGGACATCGAATTCCCAACCACTTTGCTGTCCGATATCAAGTCCGAAATCTCAGCCATTGAGTCTGCAGTATTTAGCGAAACCTTCGGCCTCAGTGAGATCAAAGCTGAAATCTCCAATATCGAATCCGCTGTCTTCAATGAAACCTTCGGTCTAATTGAAATTAAATCTGAAATCTCCATGATTGAAACCATTGTCGGTGGTATCATGACAGAGATTAATAATCCTACCTTTGGTCTACCAGAGATTAAGTCCGAAGTATCGGCCATTCAATCTGCGGTATTTAGTGAAACCTTTGGACTCAGTGAGATCAAAGCAGAAGTTTCCAATATTGAATCTGCTGTCTTCAACGAGACCTTTGGTTTGATCGAAATTAAGTCCGAGGTATCTGAAATTCTGTCAATCGTCAGCAACCTGGATATCGAATTCCCGACCACTTTACTCTCAGATATCAAGTCTGAAATCTCAGCCATTGAGTCTGCAGTCTTCAGCGAAACCTTCGGCCTCAGTGAAATTAAAGCGGAAGTTTCTAATATTGAATCTGCTGTCTTCAACGAGACCTTTGGTCTAATCGAAATCAAGTCTGAAGTATCAGAGATCCTTGCCATCGTCAGCAACCTGGATATCGAATTCCCGACCACTTTACTGTCCGATATCAAGTCTGAAATCTCAGCCATTGAGTCTGCGGTCTTCAGCGAAACCTTCGGCCTCAGTGAAATTAAAGCGGAAGTTTCTAATATTGAATCTGCTGTCTTCAATGAGACCTTTGGTCTGATCGAAATTAAATCTGAAGTATCAGAGATCCTTGCCATCGTCAGCAACCTGGATATCGAATTCCCGACCACTTTACTGTCCGATATCAAGTCTGAAATCTCAGCCATTGAGTCTGCTGTCTTCAGCGAAACCTTCGGCCTCAGTGAGATTAAAGCAGAAGTCTCTAATATTGAGTCTGCTGTCTTCAACGAGACCTTTGGTCTAATCGAAATCAAGTCTGAGGTTTCCGAAATCCTGGCCATCGTCAGCAACCTGGATATCGAATTCCCGACCACTTTACTGTCCGATATCAAGTCTGAAATCTCAGCCATTGAGTCTGCGGTCTTCAGTGAAACCTTTGGCCTCAGTGAAATTAAAGCGGAAGTTTCTAATATTGAATCTGCTGTCTTCAACGAGACCTTTGGTTTGATTGAAATTAAGTCCGAAGTATCTGAAATCCTATCTATCATCAGCAACCTTGATATCGAATTCCCCACCACCCTGCTGTCTGATATCAAGTCTGAAATCTCAGCCATTGAGTCTGCGGTCTTCAGTGAAACCTTTGGCCTCAGTGAAATTAAAGCGGAAGTTTCTAATATTGAATCTGCTGTCTTCAACGAGACCTTTGGTCTGATCGAAATTAAGTCCGAAGTATCTGAAATCCTATCTATCATCAGCAACCTTGATATCGAATTCCCCACCACTCTGCTGTCTGATATCAAGTCTGAAATCTCAGCCATTGAGTCTGCGGTCTTCAGTGAAACCTTTGGCCTCAGTGAAATTAAAGCGGAAGTTTCTAATATTGAATCTGCTGTCTTCAACGAGACCTTTGGTCTGATCGAAATTAAATCTGAAGTATCAGAGATCCTTGCCATCGTCAGCAACCTGGATATCGAATTCCCGACCACTTTACTGTCCGATATCAAGTCTGAAATCTCAGCCATTGAGTCTGCAGTCTTCAGCGAAACCTTCGGCCTCAGTGAGATTAAAGCAGAAGTCTCTAATATTGAGTCTGCTGTCTTCAACGAGACCTTTGGTCTGATCGAAATTAAATCTGAAGTATCAGAGATCCTTGCCATCGTCAGCAACCTGGATATCGAATTCCCGACCACTTTACTGTCCGATATCAAGTCTGAAATCTCAGCCATTGAGTCTGCGGTCTTCAGCGAAACCTTCGGCCTCAGTGAAATTAAAGCGGAAGTTTCTAATATTGAATCTGCTGTCTTCAACGAGACCTTTGGTCTGATCGAAATTAAATCTGAAGTATCAACACTGTTATTTGAATTCGAAGGATTCTTGGAATCTCGTGGCCCAGCACAAAACCTTACCTCTGGTCCTTTCCTACAAACCAGCGGAGAAAACCAACTTGAAGTAAAACTTTATAACGCATCGGGTACGTTCCAGAGCGCAACCTTTGATGTCCTAAACGTAGACCTATGTCCAGTATCATTAATTAATACTGTTGCCTTCTTTAACATTACACCTTGTTGTGCAGCTAGTTCACAACTTAATATAGCTGGCACCGATAGAAACATTATAGTTAATCTAGAATTAAGTGCCACCTTTGGTCTTTTCCCATATGCTGTAACGAGATCAGATGGTACCAAGTTCACAGAGTTCTTCTCTGCTGACTTCCTCCCCTTAGGAACATTCTGTGTATAGAATATTCAACATGCCGGTAACCTTGGTTACCGGCTAGTTTTTTTATGTAAATCCTTTCTCAAAATCCCAGTCAAGTAACATTTATCATTCCTTGTCATATTATGTAAAAGAACCAATATAAAGGAGGAACTTTCTATGTGGAATTGGGATGAAAGCAATCCCTGGAGCAAATGGGGCAAAAAACAGCATCATGATAAGGATCAATGCCATCATGATCCCTTTGATGATGACGAGTATGAACAGGATCATTACTGCAACGATTTCGATTGTGGGCCCGATCCTGAGCTGTTACACAAAATCATCAAAGCAATTTGTATTTTAAAAAGAGAAATTGACAAATGTGAAAAAATACTTTGTGATCCCAGATTTGGTTTAAAGGAAATTAAGCGAGAGGTAAGAAATATCGAACGGGGAGTCTTTAGTCCTACTTTTGGTTTGCCTGAGATAAAAGCAGAGGTCTCTGAAATTTTAGACATTGTTAATGATCTGGATATTGAATTCCCAATTACTCTGTTAAATGATATTAAAGCTGAAGTCTCAAATATTGAGTCTGCTGTATTTAACCCCACCTTTGGTCTGCTAGAAATTAAATCTGAGGTATCCGCGGTTGAAACCATAGTGGGCGGCATTCAGGATATGCTTGATAACGGTACCTTTGGCCTTGTTGAAATCAAATCAGAAGTTTCTGAAATCCTGGCCATTGTTACTGATATCGTATTAAACCCTGTCTTTGGTATCAGTGAAATAAAAGCAGAAGTATCTACCATCGAAAATGCTGTGCTTAGTGAAACCTTTGGCTTAGCAGAAATCAAATCCGAAGTTTCCGAAATTCTCTCCATCGTAAGTAACCTCAATGTGGATATTGAAAT
This sequence comes from Desulfotomaculum defluvii, assembly GCF_054657375.1. Taxonomy (NCBI): domain Bacteria; kingdom Bacillati; phylum Bacillota; class Clostridia; order Eubacteriales; family Desulfotomaculaceae; genus Desulfotomaculum; species Desulfotomaculum defluvii. The sequence continues at coordinate 1,533,230 of NZ_BAAHYV010000007.1, forward strand.
CCCTATTACCCTGCTTAATGATATTAAATCAGAGATTTCTGCCATCGAGTCTGCTATTTTTAATCCCACCTTCGGTTTAGCTGAAATAAAAGCAGAAGTATCGGCCATTGAAAGTGCTGTATTTAATGCTACCTTCGGTTTACTGGAAATCAAATCAGAAGTTAGCCAAATTCTCGCTAATCAGATGGAAAGCCCCTCCCTCTTCCTAACCAGCGGTCCTTACCTGAGAGAGTGTGAAGAGGAAAACATCGTTGTTAAAGCCCTAAACAATACCACTGAACCACAAACTGTTACCTTTGTCGTACGTCCCCTTGGCTTTGCTCCACCTCTCTGCCCACCCTTTGCCACCGTAACCTTTGACCTTGAACCATGCTCCTCTGCAGAAGAGGTTCTGGATCTTACAGAAGTACCACTAAATGTTGAAATTAGGGCCATTCGTTCTAATATGGGAGTTCTTATTTATGCAGCAACCACCACTTGTTCCGGCAGAAAGGTAACTAATTTTAAACACTCAGACTTTGTTCCTGTTCCCACCTTCTGTCTGACTGTGTGTGACCCTGTATTTTAAACCACCTTAAGGACCGGCAAACTTCAGTTGCTGGTCCTTAATTTTCACCTCTTTGTTCCTCCTACATATAATGGCATATAACCGTCTTAGGAGGATTCTCATGATTTCACTTTGTATGATCGTTAAAAATGAGGAGCAAAATTTAGCCCGATGCTTAAAAAGTGCCAAGGATTGTGTGGATGAGATGATCATTGTAGATACTGGTTCCGAGGATACTACTGTATCCATTGCACAACAGTTTGGCGCAAAAATCTTCCATTATCAATGGAATGAAGATTTTGCCGCTGCCCGTAATTTTAGTCTCGACCAAGCCAAGGGTGATTGGATTCTTTATCTAGACGCCGATGAGGAATTGGAGCCTAATTGTTCTGAGCGGCTTAAGTCCCTTACAGAACGCTCTGATATAGAAGCCTATATCTTTCAAATTATTAATCTAACCGACAACAATGACCCATTAAAACATGTTAACGTTCGTATGTTTAGAAATAAACCTGCATACCGTTTTGAGGGTAAACTGCATGAACAAATTATCAGCGCCATCTCTTCCCAATCCAACGGTAGCCCTGTGATTAACTCAGGGATTAATATTCTTCACTATGGTTACCTGGCCTCTGAATTCATTGCTAAAAACAAAGCCCAACGCAACCACCGAATCAATATGAAACTGGTGGAACAGGACCCTAACAATCCCTTTTACCTTTTTAGTCTGGGTGGTTCTTGTGTTAACCTAAACAACTTGGAAGAAGCTGTGGCTAATTATCGTAAAGCCTTACAGCATGTTAACCTCAGGGCAATGTATGCCTCAAGTATCTTTGTTTCTTTGATCTCCTGCCTGCTGAAGCTGGGTAAAATTGATGAAGCAGTAGGGTATATTGAAAAATGCAAAGCTAATTATCCAGACTATGTTGATATTCACTATATAGACGGGGAGCTTTTTTATCAGTTAGGTCATATCAAGAGGGCTATCAATTCCTTTGAAAAATGCTTGGAGCTAGGTGAACAGTGCCAGGGGAGGTACACCTCCAGAACAGGCGTAGGCAGTTTTTTAGCCCATTTTAAGCTGGCCGAAATATATAAAAAAATGGAGAATTATCAAAGGGCCCTCCATTATCAATTACAGGGTCTAAGAATTAAAAACAATGATATACAGCAATTCGTTAATCTGGCAAAACTATTAAAAGTCGCTCTTAAGGATGGTAAGCAAGTTAATAAGATTTTAAATGAAAATGTAAAGCATGCAGATAAAAACACAGAGAAATTAATGCTGTCCCGGATGCTTTACGAAATTGAAGAATATGAACTGGCAATCGGGCTCCTTGAGCAATTACCCGAAATAAAATCTGAAGTTACTTACTATATGAGTAGGTCTCTGATAAAGATTGGCCGCTATCAGCAAGCCCTTTCATTATTACCTGAAATAAAAGACTCTAGCCAGAGACAGAAGATATTCCTGGAGTTGGTTTCAGGACTTTGGGCCGCGTCTCCCCCAATGGACCTAATACACTATTTAGAAAATCATCCCTCCCTGGAGGATGAGTTGTTTCAATATCTTAAAGCTATCAATGATTTGTTATTTAAACGAACACCGGAAATGAAACTTAATCCCCATAACTATTACTTCAACGAGATTATCAATCAATTATTAGAACATAAAGCATATACCGTAGTTTTAAGTATATTGAGTTTATGTGGTTTTGATACCACCGATATAATTAACTTTCTTATTGCAGATCCTCCCTATGAAGGGCGATTTGAGATGGCTGCACGCCTAGCAATACAGGAATTAAAAATTAACCAACGTAGTCCAGAAAAGTACTATGCCTTGGGTAGATATTTTTATAATCACCAGGAATATGAGTCCGCCCAAGCTATGGTCCACAAAGCTAGGGCTCTGCTTTCTAATCAAGGGGCCTATGAGAATCTATTACAGGATATTCATATAAAACAATCCCTTAACATGGTACAGGAGGCTCTAAAGCATTATCCTGATAATGCAGAATTTTTAGGCCAATTAATTAAACTTCAAATACAGGCAAACCACACTACACGGCTCAAGGGGGTGCATTAAGTGCCTACCATAAGCCTATGTCTCATCGCCAAAAATGAAGAACACACCATCGGGCGCTGCCTTAAAAGTGCTAAGCCCTTTGTGGATCAAATTGTGGTAGTGGATACTGGTTCCACAGATTTCACCGTAGAAATCGCTGAGGAAATGGGAGCAGAGGTTTATCATCACCTCTGGCAGGATGACTTTGCCCTAGCCCGTAATAAATCCTTGGAAAAAGCCACCGGAGAGTGGATTTTATTTTTAGACTGCGATGAAGAGTTAGATCCAAAGACCGCACCTCTTCTGAGAGAAGTGGTGAAAAGTGATAATTATGATGGTTACTGGGTGGATATGGTAAATCTGTTCAATAACAAGCCAAGCACACTTTTTCAGGGTTTTCGATTGTTTCGTAACAATCCTCTACATCGTTTTGAATGCCCTATCCATGAGCAGGTACTACCCTCGGTCATCCGTAACTCTTCCCCAGAAAAAATAGGAAAGTCTAATATAACAATTTACCATTATGGTTACGAAAATGACGAGACCGCCCATCGAAACAAAATTGAACGAAACCTCCGTATCCTGCAAAAGGCCATGAAAGACTACGGCAATACAGGCTTTATTCCTTTTTATATTGCTGTTGAGCAGCAAAAGCTAGGCAATTTTCAAAAAGCCCTAGAATATTATGAGATATCTCTAAAAAGAACCGATTTAAAAGAGTCCTACGCTCCAGCAATGATTCGAAGCATGGTAAACTGTTACTTAAATCTGGGACAATATCAGGGAGGCCTAGTTTTTGCCGATAAATACTTAAAGATTTACCCTAATTATACTGATTTAGTTTTCCTAAAAGGGATACTCTACTATAATCTTGGCAAAACATATGAATGTCTAACTTGTATGAATCAGTGTCTAGCTATGGGAGCCCCTCCCATACAACTCTTTTCGGTACAGGGTATAGCTGATGAAAAACCTAAAGAGATAATCTCTGAACTTATGGATAAGCTGCTTCAAGAAGCTCAGGAACTAGTAAATCAGAGGAAACCCAGCCAAGCATTTACAGTGCTAAATAGTGTATTTACTCAGTTAAAAGAGACACCATTTGAAGACACTTATAATAAAATGATACAAATAATGATAAATAAGTTTACAGGTGCCCAATAAACCAAACAAGAAGAAGGAGCAGTTTCCCCAGGATTGCTCCTTCTTCTTGTGTTAGCTGTTAGCTGTTGGCTGATTTTGGGACTTTGTTTATAGATGTCAAGTAGGTAAAAAAGAGGAAAGTGGGTAGCTAATCCGTTGTTGCGACCCACTTTCCTCTTCAAAAATAAGACCTAAATAGTTATAAAACAACTTCACAGTTATCACCAATTAGCAGGTTTAAAGCTTCTGCCACATTTTTTGAACGGTGAATTTTGCAATTATAACCAATTATGCTAGCCCTTAGTTGATCAATATTGGCCAGCTGGCAGTCTTCCATCACCACAGAGTACTGTAAGCTTACATGATCAATGTTAGTACCAGAACCGATAGCTGTATGGGGACCGATATAAGAGTTATTGATAATAACATTTTCTCCAATTCTAACCGGCCCACAGATTATGCTTTGTCTAACCTTTGAACCCTTACCTAACTCCACCTGACCCTTAAGCATACTCTCTTTATCAACTTCTCCCTCAATGTTTAACTCCGTTTGTTCTTCCAGAATAATGCGATTAGCTTCTAATAGCTCCTCTTTTCTGCCTGTATCCAGCCACCAACCGTCCATGACTCGGGCTTCCACCCGGTAGTTCAGATCTATCAGTTTTTGTATAGCATCAGTTATTTCTAGTTCCCCACGTTTCGATGGACTAATACAGTTAACTGCTTGATGAATGACAGATTTAAATAGGTAAACTCCTACAACAGCTAGGTCACTGGGTGGTATCTGGGGTTTCTCCACCAAATTAACAATTAGATTATTTTCATCTATGACAGCTACCCCGAATCTACTGGGATCCCTTACTTGCTTTAACTGAATAATAGCCTCTGCTTGGGAATTTTTAAATTCAGTTACAATCTCCTTTATACCCTTTTGAATGAGATTATCCCCTAAAAACATTAAAAAAGAAGCTTCCCCCAAAAAGTCCCTAGCCTGTATAACCGTATCTGCTAGACCTCTCTGCTCTCTCTGCAAGATGTAGGATATCTGGCAACCAAACCTGGCTCCGTCTTCCAGTGCCTCACTAAAATAATGCATGTTTTCTGGGCTAACAACAATTCCAATATCAAAAATACCCGCTTCTACAATTTGCTCCAAAATATAGTGCAATATTGGTTTATTAGCCACAGGAACCAGTGGTTTCGCTATGGTATGAGTCAAAGGGCGTAAGCGGGTTCCCTTTCCACCACAGGGTATTAACGCTTTCACATACATGACCTCACTTATTTCAGCCTGATTAGCACTCATAGATAACTGTAACAGGCCTATTTTTCCATCTGTACATTATATGTAATAGGAAAGATAGGTGCTAATATTTTTAGCCTTCAGTCCTCAGCTTTCAGTTATCAGCTTGGGACCACGGCCCTAAGCTTTTTTCATATCTCACTTCGTTAATTCAGGTTCATGACTGTATAACCTTACCAACTTACCAACTGTCCAACTAACTAAAACACTTTTCTTCCTAAATAAACATATAGTGAATAAAGATAGCTATGTGCAAAGACAAGGAAAAAAGCTCAGGGCTCGTGGCACACGACCAAATAGACTCCATTAAAAATCCCTATATAAAAAACTGACGGCTGATGGCTGAAGGCTAATCTGTTTGCCGAACCATAATTTTTACGTGTATAGATTATCAGTATAGATAATCAGTATAAATTCAGGGAGGTATTACGTTTTGACTTTAGTTAACTTCTTTAGAGCTCGGGAATTTCAACTGCGAGTAGTTCGCCAAAAATATATAACAAGACAGCAATTGCAAAAACAGCCTCATAAATTCAATAATATTCTTCATGTGGTATATCTATTGGGCCATGTAAGTGTATGTGGTGGTGTGAAAGTTATTCTGGAGCATGCCAATGAACTGTTTAAGGTTGGGGCACAGGTAAGTCTTTTGTCTCATTTTCCTAGGCCAGATTGGTTTGACATAAAAGCTGATTATATTCAGATTCCCTTTGGCCTTGAACTTGCCCGGGGCATTCCAGCTGATTGTGATTTGGTGGTTGCCACATATTGGGACCAGTTAGCCGCCTGTGTGGAAGCCTGTGCGGCCCCCGTAGTGTATTTTGAACAGGGAGACTTTCATTTATGGGATTGGGAAAGAGTAAGTGAAGATAAACAAAAACTTATTTATCATCTCTATCAACTGCCCTCCTATATCATTACCTGCTCCCATACCGGAGCAAAAAAAATTAAGGAAGTCTTTCAGCGGGATGCGCTGGTTTTTCATAACGCCCTTAATAACGAGGTGTTCTTTCCTAAAAAAGAGCTGTCTAAGGAAAAATGGATTTTAGGTGTGGGTAGTGAGCACACGAAATTTAAGCGTATCCCTGACATTTGGCAGGCCTGCCAAATTGTCCAGAGTAAAGGGTATGACATACATTTTAAATGGGTAACCCAGAGCAACCCCACTAAACCTCTAGGAACAGTAGTTGTCAACCCACCTCAACCTATTTTGGGCGACATCTACCGCCAGGCCCAAATTTATATTTGTGCTTCGGAATACGAGACCTTTCCATTGCCTCCCCTGGAAGCAATGGCTTGCGGTACGCCAGTCATTACAACAGCCAATGACGGTGCGCTAGCCTATGCCGTAGATAGAGAAAACTGTTTATATTTTACATGTGGTGATACAGACCAACTGGCAAATAAAATCATAACTCTTTTGGAGGATCAAGGGCTATACAATCACTTACAACAAAACGGCTATAAAACTGCCTCACGGTTTCAATGGCAAGAAATTATTTCCCAACTTAAAACTTTTTACGAAGAAGCAGCTCAACATCAAGCAATTCCCATCCATCAAGAAACTGATTGGGTAAAGCTAATGCCTATATCATTTAGCCCGGAGGATCAAAGGACCATTGCTCAGTTTTTGGGGCATACAGCCGCCGACTTAATCTATCTACCCTTTGTTTATGAGCTAAATGAGCACTGCAAACTAACCCGCTGGCACCCAATATTTCAAAGAAAATTAGCCCTCAGTGGTCAGGTGGATCATCTTTACCTGTCATTTCAGGTGCTCCCCCTGGAGGATCACCCTTATTACGAGGCTATCTCTGTCTTTGTTGCAGAAAATTACACAGAAGCCTTTCAATATTTTAAAAAACATCTAGATACAAATAACAACCCTCAGGAGGTAGCTGTTTTATTAAGATGGTTGATTTGGTGTCTCATCAAAGCAAAACTTTATTCCGAAGCGCAATCTCTGTTAAATAAAGGATTTAAAAACCACCCAGGATTTGCTGATCTATATTATCTATACGGCCTCCTTGTAAAATTATCTGGCAATGACCAAGAGTTAACAATAATCAGACATAACTTAACACTCCTTGGAGATGCAGTAGGTTTTCCTGAGTACATTAAAGATGTTTATACTCTCCTTTAGAACTAGCCTTTGCTCATTAGCTTTAGCTGTTAGCTATTATCAAAAGGCAACAATAAAATGACATCCATTACATTGCGTAAGGGATGTCATTTTATTTGCTAATGGCTAATGACCAACGACTAATAGCTAAGAAACAATTTAACCATCCTTTGGGCAGCAATGTTATCAGTCATATTTTCTAATATCCACTTTCTAGGTTGAAAGCTAGGTAAAATTTCCGGAGCACGTGTAAGAAAGGCCTCAAACTGCTCCAGCTCTTTCCATTCAACCCCTACCAAGGGATTTAGGTAGGGGCAAGAGGAAACAGTTGAATAATAGTCCACATCCTGATAGTGCTTCTTTAGCCTCTGGGGGTTCCATACCACTGTGGGTACATCCATGGACCAGGCCTCAGCCAGGGCCAGCCCTTGACTTTCACTGATACTGATGAAAACACCAAAGGCACTTCTGGTCAGAAGTTTTTTATAATCCTCTGTCTTGTATTGGCCATAAAGCAGTCGAATAGGCTGCCAACCGTGTTGTTTCAATTTGTCTTCAATCTCACAGATAAATTCTTCCGGCTCTGTTTTCCAATACACTAACACACGTTTCCCCTTGGGAGCATGATGCTTTGGTTGCCAGAAGCGTTCATTAATGCCAGCATACTAGCAAACATGTAACCAAATTAACCCCTGCCCAATACTATGAAAAAGAGTGGTCTAGATTTATAAGTTGGGTGAGGTGTAGGATGAATATTTGTATTGTTGGGACCGGTTACGTTGGTCTGGTAACCGGAGCTTGTTTTGCCGAGATGGGAAATCATGTATGGTGCGTTGATTTAGACACGGAAAAAATCGCTGGACTTAAGGCCGGTGTAATGCCCATTTACGAACCTGGTCTTAAGGAAATGGTTATACGCAATAGTCAAGAAGGTCGCCTTTTCTTTACCTCCAGTCTAAAAGAGGGACTGTCAGATGCATTGTTTTGTTTTATTGCAGTGGGTACTCCCCCCCAAGAGGATGGCGCCGCAGACCTTTCAGCAGTGCAGGCCGTAGCCCAGGCCATTGGAAAAATCGTAGATCAATACCTTATTGTTGTTAATAAATCAACTGTACCAGTCGGCACTGCGGATCTGGTGAAAAGTATTATTAGACAAGAGTTAAAAGCACGGGGCATGGAATCATTGGAGGTTGATGTGGTTTCTAACCCTGAGTTTCTTAAGGAAGGGGCTGCCATTGAAGATTTCCTTCGCCCGGACAGGGTGGTCATCGGTTCAGATAATGTTCGAACCCTGGAATTGATGAAACGACTCTACGAACCCTTTGTACGTAATCAAAATCCAATTATAGGAATGGATATTCGGTCGGCAGAAATCACCAAATATGCTGCCAATGCTATGCTTGCTCTGCGGATTAGTTTTATTAATGAAATAGCAGGCCTCTGTGATGCAGTGGGTGGAGATGTAGCAAAGGTACGCCTTGGGATTGGTACCGACAGCCGTATTGGTATGCCCTTTCTTTATGCTGGCATCGGGTATGGCGGTTCCTGTTTTCCTAAGGATGTCCGGGAATTGGTAACCTGTGGACATCGTCATGGAGTCCCAATGAATTTGGTGGAAATGGCTCACCATGTAAATGAACGTCAAAAACGCTATCTCCTAGGACTGATTGACAAGCGTTGGGGGGAAGATCTTTCGGATAAGGTCTTTGGCATCTGGGGCTTGGCCTTTAAGCCACAAACTGACGATATGCGCGAAGCACCTTCGATTATTATTATTAATGAATTAGTTAACCGAGGAGCAACTATCAAAGCCTTCGACCCCGAGGCATTTGAAGAAGCTAAAAAAATTTTTTATTGTCATGGTGATAAGATTCAGTTTTCCAGTAATATGCTAGATGCCGTACAGGGTGTTGATTCGTTGATGTTACTGACAGAGTGGCATCAATTCCGCCAGCCTAATTTTACCGATTTGAAGCAAGTAATGCGGCAACCCATCATCTTTGACGGACGTAATCAATATAATCCTGAGCAACTACAGCAACTAGGCTTTGAATATTTCTGTGTGGGGAGAAATCGGTATGGCAAATAAACGTATTTTGGTAACTGGCGGTGCTGGCTTTATTGGTTCTCACCTGTGTGAGTATCTGCTCAAGCAAGGTGAGGAAATACTTTGTCTTGACAACTTCTTCACTGGCAGTAAAGACAATGTAAAGCATTTAATGAAACACCCCAAATTTGAGTTGATTCGTCATGATGTGGTGGAACCAATCCTTTTGGAAGTGGATCAAATCTATAATTTGGCCTGCCCCGCCTCCCCTGTCCACTACCAATATAATTCCATCAAGACTGCTAAAACCAGTATCTTAGGGGCCCTGAACATGTTGGGACTGGCTAAACGGGTTAAGGCTACGATTCTTCAAGCTTCTACCAGTGAAGTTTACGGTGACCCCTTGATCCATCCTCAGCGAGAGGATTATTGGGGTAATGTTAACCCCAACGGGTTGCGATCCTGTTATGATGAAGGAAAGCGTTGTGCCGAAACCTTGTTTTTTGATTATCATCGGCAGCATGCTTTAAATATAAAAGTGGTTCGCATCTTTAATACCTATGGTCCCAGAATGCATCCCCAGGATGGCCGTGTAGTAAGTAATTTTATTATGCAGGCCTTGACCGGGCAAGATATTACCGTCTATGGCAATGGCCTACAGACCCGCTCTTTCTGTTATGTTGATGACCTGGTAATGGGATTGGTGCAGATGATGGATCAATCTGCTGATTTTACTGGACCAGTAAATTTAGGAAACCCTGGAGAATTTACCATACTTGAATTAGCCAACAAAGTTATAGAGATGACCAGTTCCAAGTCTAAGATTACCTTTAGGCCACTGCCCCAGGATGACCCAGTGCAACGCCGTCCGGATATTTCTATAGCTACGGAAAAACTTAACTGGAACCCGTCAGTTCAACTGGAGGAAGGTTTAAAGAAAACAATTGAATATTTTAAGACTATGATCTAAGACAAAAACCCTGGCGAGCACCAGGGTTTTCTCTTTCATATTTATAAATTTAACGATACTTTAGTTCTTCAATCACATAAGGACACCACTTTTGAAAAGTTAAATCATTTTGCCAAACCTCTTTGGCTCTTTCCCCCATTGTCAATAAAGTAGTAGGTTCAAAGGCATTGAGTAGGACATCAATATCCGATATGGAATTGGTAAATAAACTGATCTGCTCCCACTTGATAAATCTTTTAAAAGGTCGCGTGTCCTGATCTCCAATGAGAAAAGGAACAACCCCCAGTTGCATGGCCTCGAAAAAACGGAAGGAGCTTCCACCATAGCCCCTTGGACAAAGGGAAATATAGGACTCCAATAAATTATGAATGAAGAACTGGGTACCTAGATCACCGTCATGTAAGTAAATATCGTTTCTCCCCTTTAATACTTGAGCCATATGTTTTCTAATGACGTGGTTAGACATGAGGCCCACAAAGGAGGCCAAGTAACGTTTTGGAGGCATTTCTGCAGGTATTGGATGTGAGGAACATAGCAGAGGAATATCTACTCCTAGGTTACTCGGTCGAGAGGCCAGGAAAACCGTAGTACGGCCTAAATTGACCATAGGCCCATCATCATACTGACAAATGGTAAAAGTCTTTGCATCATTTAACATTACTTTGCTTACTTCTTCCTTCAATTCCTGTAAGCCTACTCGTCCATGATGATGATTAAGGTGCCAGCGAGTCCAGTATACGGGTAGATAGTGCCAATCTGCCAAATCCGGATTCTCCACAATCATATCTGAATGCAGGGCTAAGTACCTATGAAAATCCTGTTCCACGCCGTAATCTTCATTATGGTGTGGATACATAAAGGGCTGGGATGTCGGTTGCAATTTGTTATTTACAGGCAAAAGATAAATTTTCAAAACTTTACCCCTTTTCATTAAAACCTATTGATACAAACGTCCTCTTAAGGTATCAAAGTCTAAATTTCGCCAATTCAGCAGAGACATTTCCTGTCTGTCTCCAGCAAAGTGAATAAAATAACTATTTATATAAGCAGCTTCTAAACATATTTTAGACATAAATGCTTTAAGCCCTTGGTGATTAAAAATTGATGGTACCAACGGGTTAGCTAAAAAGAAGGGGTAGTAAACTGTTTTGTAAAAGAACCAGAGCACATTAAAGCGAATATCTAGCCAATGTACCAAGTTATTTTCCAGTAACTCAAAGGAAAGGGGTCTCATCTCATATAGTAAATAAGGTTTATCCTCATATTGGTCGTAAACCATTTTAAGAACTTCATTGTGGTATTTGGGGCTCATCACCATTACACCAGTCTGCACAACCTGGCTGTATTTCGGTGGCAAACCGTAATTGGCATACCACTCTTCCGGGGTATGGTTTATAATGGGGTTGGCTCCAATCTCTGTCCAATATTGAAAAGCCCTTCTATGGGTAGTACTTCTGTATATTTCCGGGGTAGGCCAAGCCCACTCATCCACCACGCCCACCTTTTCCAGCGGAACCCCTTGGGTAATATCCGGTGCATTCACGTTAATTAATATGTCCGCATCTACCCAAACAATCCTATCATAGCTTTCGGCCCAGGGTTGGTTTAATACTAGACACTTTTGCCAGGCAGGTGACCTTTTTTGTGCCCTAGGTGATTGGTCTAGGGGCTGCTTCAGACAAATTAGATCATATCCATATTTCTCCGCATAAATCTGCCAGTTTTCTTTACACAATTGATCCCAAATATGAACGTATTTTTCTCCCAGTGCTAAGGTAACAATAGCCTTTTTTTCAGCCAAAATACTCTTCCTTTCTTAATAAATAACCTTTCCTCCACTCCCTACTACACCGGATTTCAGTCGGAGGGGACGTGTGCTCAAATGATAATACCAAACCAAACGCCCTTCCCTGCCCATGATATAATCAACATCTTCATCTTCTATTAAATCTAGATAAGGCAACAGAATCTGAAGGACCACCAAAGCCATTTTCCCTTTTCTTGATTCCCGAATCCAATAGGAGTTATGACCATAACGATGATAGTAATGGCTATCCGACATAGAAAGCATGTTGGCTCCAGCTGCAAGCTGACGGAAGGCAAAGCCCCAAGTATCATTAGCATCAGCATACTCTGGATACCCCCCCGCCTTAAGCCAGCTCTCACGGGTAAATAGATAGTTACCACTGGATCCAGGTACAATATTGCTGCTTAGACAATCTGCCAAGGTTGTTTTAGGGGTAAAGATCCATTTATGGGTTACCTGATCCGGCGCAGTTTGAAAATAATGAACTTCCCCAAGTACAGCCACATCTGCATGGTTCTCTAACATAAAGTTCTTTAATTTAGGAATAGTGTCTGGTACTAAGATATTATCGGCATCCAAGCAAAAAAGAAGATTATTTCTGGCATGTTCCACTGCAGTATTTCTGGCTGCTGCACCACCTTTATTACGTGGGTGATTAATCTTACGAATATAAGAATAACGAGCTGCCAAACGATCTATTAGTTCCTCGGTGCCATCACTGGAACCGTCGTTGACAATGATAATCTCATCGCCATAAGATATATTATCGTTTAATATGGATTGAACAGCTTCTTCCAGGGTTCTTTCACAATTGAAGGCTGGTATGAAAAAGCTAATTGCTTGGGCAGCTTGTTTAGCAGTTGTTTCTTCTACCTTTACTACGCCTATCTTGACCGAGGACACTGTGGCAGAAGTCTGTTCCGTAGTCTCAGCCCCTTCATTCCTGGTGAAAAATAATTTAACTTCTTCATGGCAGGCCATAGGCAAATAGCCCTTGTACTTTTCAACATCCACACGGTAACCATCATCAAATAATTTGCTTAACTCCTCAACTGAATAGGAAAATAAATTACCTACTCTATTTTCAAATACTTGCTGTACCTTATTGATGGGATTACAAAAAGTCAAACTATATTGGGAGCATAGTAATTTGTTTTTATTTCTAAACTTCTGTCTTTGGGTAACCAGTAGTGCTTCCAAGGTATTGGGATTGTTAAAGGGGAGCATCTGCAACAGAGGAAATAAATCTGAAGTACGATAAAGAGAACTGGAAATCTCCAGGGAATAGGCAAAATCATGGTCAGCCGCGATCCAGTCATAAAGAAGAACTTTGTCTTGAATTTCCTGAAAATTAGGCACTCTTTGGGGGCAATTATAGGTATAGCAATATACTGAATTCCAACCTAAGCGGAGAGAGTAACCTAAAGCATCGGGATAGTCTTCTAAACAATCAATAAATTGCTGAAGAGAAAAATTTCTCACAAAGAGATTATCATCCACCAGGAACAGGATATAATCTTGGGGTTTTACTAATTTTAGTAGTTGTTCTTTAAAGTGTGTCTCCTGTATGAATACAACCTCTGGGTATTCTTGTATTAATGTTTGATATTGTTCTTGGTACTGGTCATTTGATGTCAGATAGATAACGTTAAGTTCCACCCTTTGTAGATCCTGACAATGCAAATAGAAGGAACGTAGGGTGGCATCCAACTGCATCGCCCTATCTTTGCTAAAAATCACACCAACAATCTTGTTTTGTATAAACATTGGCTGCCATGCTATTAGTAAAGGCTTTACTCTGGTCAATACTATTTGTGATGCTTGGTTGAAATCCCCCTGATTAAGGCTTTCCATTATATCTGCTACCGGATTAAAAAGTTCTTGGCGAGTTAATTGTGAAAATAGTCCCTCTTTCTTTAATTCCCTTAGTGTTACAGTAAATCTGGTTAAACTTTGCATGATGGACAAGAGGGTATTAAGTTCTACTTGATTACTTCCCGCTGGCATTGAATCCTCAAAGGCCCTTATTTCTTGCAAAACCTGATCAAGGTAGAGTTTTACTGCTGCCTGATTTTCTACACTTTTATTCATAACCTTACTCTTCCTTTCCATGTACTGTCAGTTCACTGTTTATATCCCCTTGGATTGGATTTGTGCCACAACCATGCTGTTTTTAAAATATCCTCCAGTTGATTAAGTTGTGGTTGCCAGCCTAGTACTCTTTGAATTTTTTCTGAAGAGGCCACCAACACTGCTGGATCCCCAGGACGCCGGGGAACCATCTTGTACTTAATGTTACTGTTAGTAACAGTCTCCGCCATTTTGATTACTTCCAAAATAGAAAACCCTTTGCTGTTTCCTAGATTAAACACAGTGCTAGCACCGCCGTCCATGAGGTATTCTAGTGCCAATAGGTGGGCATTTGCTAAATCGTTAACATGAATATAATCGCGAATACAAGTTCCGTCAGGTGTGGGATAGTCCGAGCCAAACACTTGCATCATGGGCAACTGGCCCAGGGCCGTCTGCAGTACCAGAGGTATTAAGTGTGTTTCCGGGCTATGATCTTCACCAATATCACCGATTGAATCAGCACCGGCAGCATTGAAGTAACGCAGGGAAACATATTTTAAACCAAAGGCGCGATTAAACCAGTGCAGCATATCCTCCACAACCAATTTGCTGTTACCATAGGGGTTTATGGGAATCGTAGGGTGGTCCTCAGTAACGGGTATGGAATGAGGTTCCCCATAAACTGCTGCTGTAGAAGAAAAAATAAAAGTCTCCACCCCAGCCCGAAGCATTGCATCCAAAACATTGAGTGTTCCGGCTACATTATTCCGATAGTAAATATCCGGGTGTTCAACTGATTCTCCCACCTGGCTATGGGCAGCAAAATGCATAACCGCATCAATCTTTTTCTCATTAAATATTTGCTGCAAAGTCAATGGTTCATTAATATCGGCCACAATTAAAGGACTTTGCCCAATGGAAAGCCTATGACCTCGACTAAGATTATCCAGTACTAACACTTCATAGCCGGACCTTTGTAGTTTCCGAACAGTATGGCTTCCTATGTAACCCGCCCCACCGCACACCAGTATGTTCATTCTACCCCCCCTAAAATTGCCATTAGCCCTTAGCCCCCTAGCGACAAGCGCACGTCCAAGACTCCTAAAGTTGATGGCAAAGATTATTTTTCATAGATAACATATGTGATATTCAGTGATTAGTTGACGGTTATCGTTATAAAACCACATAAAGGTTATTTTTTTTCCATGTTTTCATAGGATTTAACAAAGATGTTTAATAAGGGGGATTAATCAAGAATGATCAGTGTGATGATGCCAGTCTATAATGCAGAGAAGTATATAAAAAAATCCATAGAAAGCATATTGAACCAGACGGAAAAGGATCTGGAATTAGTTATTGTAAATGATGGTTCCACCGATAAAAGCGAGAATATTATTTTATCCATCAAAGACCCTCGAATTATCTATCTAAAACAAGACAATGGTGGAGAAGCTGTGGCAAGAAATACTGCACTGAAACATATTAGTGGAGATTATGTCACCTTTCAGGATGCAGATGATATTTCTCTGCCTATGCGTTTGGAGGTTTTAAAACGTCATTTTACAATCTCTTCTATTGGGTTTGTTCATTCAGATTTTCTATTGATAAATGAGTTTAATGAGCCCTTAGGTTACTGGTCATCTGAAAATATTGAACCTGTACGTTTACCCCGTTTTTTCCTTAAGCACGGAACCCCTTTTAACAATCCCAGCATGATGGTAAGGCGTGAAGTATTACAAGGCTTCCAATACGATACGACATTGCGCTTGGGCAACGATACAGATATGGTTTTCCGTACCACTACAAGTTGGGCCACTGTTCATGTCCCTCAACCTTTGTTACTTTACCGTCGCCATGCAGATAGTTTGTCACATACCAAAGATTATGCCACTTTATTTTTACATGTACAAAAGTATTTAGACAGTCATAGTCTTGAGAAACTTATTCCAGAATTAAATTGGGAGAAAGGTGATAATACCAACAACCAGGCTAGAGCCAAAGCCATTATTGCCCTTTTTTTATTGCGCCGGGGAATGGTTCATGATTGTCAAAGGTGGTATTACGAAGCTGGTCAATTAATAAACTCTACCAATGAAAAATTTGTTTATGCCATCGGTCATATGCTTGCCGGAAACTATGGGGAGGCCATTTCTAATTTAGAGTCTTACCCTGTACAAGATGCAGTGACAATAAATTACCTGGGAGAAAGCTATGCCTTGCAAGGGAATCTAAATAAGGCCTATGAAAACTTTCTCAGGGCATTACAGATGAACCCAAAGTACGAGGAACCATTGGATAACTTAAAGGCCATTGGTTGGGTCAAAGGACTAAGCTATATTAATGGTTCCTGGACTAAGTTTTCTTAGAAAAACTTGGCTTGCGACCTACCCTAAAGGGCACAAGAGACTTTGGTGCAAACCTTAGTTTCTCTTATAGGTTGTAGGGAACGCCCCCCGTGTCGTTCCCTACTTTTAATATACGACATCAGCCTTTAGACTGTTTAATTTGAGAGGGCTTATTAGCAAACGAATTTAGCTAGGGTTTCATGAAAGGCTGACTTGAGTAACTTTACAATGTGGTCCAGGGATTGTTCATCCCTTGCTTCTGCACGCATTACCACCACCGGTTGGGTATTGGAACATCTTAGAAGTCCCCAACCATCTGGCAGGAGTACCCTAACTCCATCTACATCAATTACCTTATAACCTTCATTAACCATTTTCAATTTTACCTGTTGTATTAATTCCTTTTTTACATTGTCTGGACATACCATGCGAATTTCTGGAGTTGATACATAGTTAGGAATATCACTGAGTAGTTGGCTGAGGGATTGTTTCGACTGACTGATCAGTCTTAGCAGTCTTGCCCCCGCATAAAGAGCATCATCATAGCCAAAGTATTCATCTGCAAAGAATAAATGACCACTCATCTCACCCGTAAATAATGCCCCCACTTCTTTCATTTTGGCTTTTATTAATGAGTGTCCGGTTTTATAAAAGAAAGGCTTGCCACCTAAACGCTTCGCCTCTTCCACCAAAGCTTGACTGCATTTGACCTCTACAATTACCGGAGTACCAGGATTTTGAGGCAAAATCTCCCGCCAAAAAAGAATTTGTAGAATATCTCCCCAGATAATGTTACCCCTTTCATCCACCACACCCAGCCGGTCTCCATCTCCATCAAAGGCCAGACCCAGATCGTATCTTTCTTGTAAAACTAACTGTTGTAAATCACGTAAATTCTCAGGCACAGTTGGGTCCGGATGATGGACAGGAAAGGTGTTGTCCGATTCACAGTACAAGCCAATCACTTGGCAGCCTAATCTTCGATAAAGATCCAGGGCCAGGGATCCAGTGGTGCCGTTACCGGCGTCCACTACTAGCTTAAGGGGACGCTTTAGCTTGATCTGGTCTGCAATATACCTGACATAGGATTCCTTTATCCGCTGACTAACCAACTGGCTAAGACCCTTGGTATACGGGCCTGCCTCCATAATTCCTTTGATCTTTTGAATTTCTTCACCATAGATGGTATTGCCACCGGAAGAAATCTTAAAGCCGTTATCTTCCGGTGGATTATGGCTTCCGGTAATCATCACGCCCGCTGTCTTCCCTAGGTTTTTGAGGGCAAAATAACTAACTGGCGTAGGGTTCTCGCCAATATCAATAACATTACAACCAGATGCTAATAATCCCTTATTTAAAGCTAAATTTAGCCTAGGAGAACTGGCACGGTTATCATGACAAACTACCACATCTCTCTCAGCCCTTTGTTGGAAATATGTTCCTAGGCTTAATCCCAATAATTCTACTGTTTTATCGGGGAAATCACTATTGGCTTTGCCCCGGATATCATATTCACGGAAAATAAAGGGATTAACTTTTATTTTTGTCACTACAAAACACCTCTATTGATCCGATTTCTCATTTAAACGACCAAAATCATCTCTTAATCTTACAATATCATCTTCCGCTAAATATTCCCCCAACTGCACCTCGATTACTTCCAGGAGTACTTTTCCGGGGTTTTCTAATCTATGTTTGTAACCAGTTTGAACGAAGGTACTTTCACCGCTGCGAATAATATTTTCTACACCTTCTATAGTTACTTTTGCAGTACCCTTTACCACTACCCAGTGCTCGCTGCGGTGATGATGCATTTGATAGCTAAGTTTTTTACCAGGAAGAACAGTTATGCGTTTTATTTTATAAAATAAACCTTCTTCTAAAATTGTGTAGGAGCCCCAAGGTCTGTAAGTTGTTAGGTGAAAATCCGCAGTGGGGTTATTTTCTCTTTTTAAAATATCTACAATTTCCTTCACCCTTTGCGACTGATCCCTTTGACAGATCAGCATAGCATCCCTTTGATCAACAATAATTAAATCTTTTACCCCTATTAGTGCCACTGCTTTATCTCCATCGGTATAAATCAAGTTGTTTTGGGCATCCACTAATATTTCATCTTCAAAATAGAGGTTACCCCTCTTATCCGTTGGAAAGTGATCATAAAAACTATCAAAGCTACCTAGATCATTCCACTGAACATCCATGGGAATCACCGCTACTTTTTGGGATTTTTCCATTAAGCCATGATCAATTGATATGGCTGGAACTTGCTCGTAAATTTCCTCAATGTCTTTATTATTAAAGGCTTGATGGATCTCCAGATAGTGTTGGGATACTTCCTGGCAAAATAGTTTGGTTTCAAACATAAAAATGCCACTGTTCCAAAAGTACCCCATCTCAATATAGTTTTTTGCCGTTTCTATGTCAGGTTTTTCCTTAAATTGGTCCACTTGATAGCCAATGCTCAGTGGTTGTTTTGGTTTAATATAGCCATAGCCTGTATAGGGCTTTGAGGGGTAAACACCGAAGGTAATAATGAATTCCTCAGCTAACTTCATACCTTTCTTTATGGTCCTGATAAAACTCTCTTCATCTTCAATCAGATGATCAGAAGGTAACACAACAACAATATCTTCATCCTGTTTTTGAATCTCCTTAACCCCAAAATAGATGGCTGGCAAGGTATTCTTTCCCACTGGTTCTATAAGTATTTGTCCTTCCTTGACCTGGTAACCCAATTCTTCGATTTGCCCCGAAACTAAAAATTTATAATCATCATTGGTGACAATGAAAATGTGGTGTGGGGCTGAAAGTTTTAGGCATCTTTCAAAGGTCATTTGAAAAATAGATTTACCCATTCCCTTTAGCTTGAGAAATTGTTTTGGGTAATGGGTGCGACTTAAGGGCCACAACCGGGTACCGGTTCCACCGGCTAGAATAATGGTCTTCACATTTCCTGCCTCCATATCAATAGCTTAAATTCCTATTCTTTAAACTATGTAAAGGGATGGCAATGGGTGAAAAGAATAAAAGCTGTACGAATAATCCGCACAGCTTTAGAAATTCATTTGGGAAATGTACCATTGATAGGTTTGCTTTATTCCTTCTTTTAGGGATATCTTTGACTGCCAGCCCAAGCGGTTAATCTTGAAAACTTCCAGCAGTTTTCTTGGCGTACCATCCGGCATCGAGGTATCAAAAACAATTTCCCCTTGATAGTTCACAACTTCTTTAACCATTTGGGCCAATTCTCTAATACTAAGTTCCTTACCGGTGCCTATATTGATAATTTCATTATCTTGATAGTGCTGCATAAGAAAATGACAAGCATCTGCTAGATCATTAACGTGAAGAAATTCTCTCTTGGGCTTACCGGTCCCCCAAACTGTAACAGTGGCCTTGATCTGCACCTTAGCTTCGTGAAATTTGCGTAATAGTGCTGGTACTACATGGGAGTTTTCTAAGTCAAAATTGTCATAGGGTCCATACAAATTTGTAGGCATAGCACAGATAAAATTTGTGCCATACTGCCGATTATAGGCTTGACACATTTTTATTCCTGCAATTTTAGCAATGGCATAGGATTCGTTGGTGGGTTCTAAAATCCCTGTAAGGAGGTCATCTTCCTTCATGGGTTGAGGCGCAAACTTCGGGTAAATACAGGAACTACCTAGAAAAAGCAACTTTTTTACGCCATGGCGGAAGGCAGCATGAATGACGTTAGTTTGCATAATGAGGTTGTCATAAATAAAATTGGCCGGGTAGCTATTATTAGCATGGATACCTCCTACTTTGGCCGCAGCCAGAAAAACATACTCAGGGTTTTCTGTCTGAAAGAAATCCTCCACTGCCTGTTGGTTACGTAGGTCTAATTCCTTGCTGGTGCGGTATACAAGCCTTTGGTAGCCATTTTGTTCTAGTTTTCTTTTTATGGCGGAGCCCACTAAACCTCTATGTCCTGCAATGTAGATTTTAGCATCTTTATTCATAATACTGATTCACCTTAAAACCTTCTTTTTGGCAAAATAAGTCGCGTTCAGTTTCTTTTAAATCGTAGGCCACCATCTCTCTCACTAACTGGTTAAAATTAACAGAAGGCTGCCAACCTAGTTTACTTTTTGCCTTAGCCGGATTTCCTAGCAATATATCCACTTCAGTTGGCCGGAAGTAGCGAGGTTCCACTTCTACCAAAATCTTACCTGTGGCTTTGTCAAATCCCTTTTCTAATAAGCCCTCACCCTGCCACTGGATATTTATCCCTACTTCCTGGAAGGCCAGCTCTACAAATTCCCGTACAGAGTGGGTTTCACCCGTGGCGATAACATAGTCATCTGGTTGATCTTGCTGCAGTATCAGCCACATGGCTTTGACATAGTCTCTAGCATGTCCCCAATCCCTTTTGGCATTCAAGTTTCCTAAATGGATTTTTTCCTGTAGTCCTAGTTTAATTCTGGCCACGGCCCGGGTAATCTTTCTGGTAACAAAGGTTTCCCCACGAATAGGAGACTCATGATTAAATAAAATGCCATTGCAGGCAAAAAGCCCATAGGCCTCCCGATAATTTACTGTAATCCAGTAGGAATACAATTTGGCAGCTGCATAGGGACTGCGGGGGTAAAAGGGAGTGGTTTCACTTTGGGGGATTTCCTGCACCTTGCCATATAACTCACTGGTGGATGCTTGATAAAACCTAGTTTTATCGCTAAGTTGAAAAATACGAAGGGCTTCTAGCAACCGCAGTGTTCCCAAGGCATCGGCGTTTGCGGTGTATTCCGGAGTTTCAAAGGATACCTTAACATGGCTCTGGGCAGCTAGGTTGTATATTTCATCCGGTTGCACTTCTTTAATAATCCTAATTAAATTGGTTGAGTCCGTGAGATCTCCATAGTGCATAAAGAACTTAACATTTTCCTCGTAGGGGTCCTTATAAAGGTGATCCACCCTGGTGGTGTTAAAAAGCGAAGACCTTCTCTTTATCCCGTGTACTACATAACCCTTTTTTAGTAAAAATTCAGCCAGATACGCTCCATCTTGACCGGTTATGCCAGTTATCAAGGCTGTCTTGTTCATTCTCTAGCTCCTCTTTTAACCAAATTTATAGCCATTAGCCATTAGCTATTAGTTGTTAGCCCATTAAGGTCAAAACTAAAAGCTAATGGCCAACAGCCCTACTGCATTCTTATCCAAAAAGACCCACCGTGGGTTTCTACACCCTTCATTTCCGGTGCATTCCATAGCGGAGAAAGCACCTTACTTAAATGGTAGTGTCGGCTGATAAAGAAATTGGGCAGGATAATCTCAAATTTTTTACCTTCAGCCAGTAGGTAACAGGCAAGTAAATACTGCTCATTATAAAATCTGTTACCCCACTCCGGTGGATAATCGAAGGGAAGTAAAATATCGTGAAATTCCACCAAAACACCCGGCTTTAGCCTCGGTAGGATCTCAAGAAAAACAACTGTTGCATCAGAGTTCATAAAAGAGCGGTGTGAATGATCAACAAAAAGAATATCCCCTGCTTCCAGTTCTTGAAAAATTGTCAGCTCTACTTCCTCCACTGGTTGTCGAATTACCCTGTCACAGATAGTATCGATTTCTGCCCTAGGCTGAGGGTCAAAGGAAGTAATTTGAGTAATTAGATTGTGATCAATTATGGCTCTACGGGCAAATTTTGTAGAGTTACCAGAACCAATTTCGAAATAACGTTTTGGCTGGTTTATGGCCAGAAATCCATAAAGAGCAACAGAGTCCAAACCCGGCAACCACCCGTTATACCACGCTGGTTGAGCCAAATGCTCTGTATTTTGACCTACGGGAATTTCTATATAATCTTCCCTGAACTGCAAAAATTTTAATAAATTCTCCTCATAGAGGGCACTATTTTGCTCAAGAATCTTTGTCAATTCCGGATGAGGTGCCTTACCAAATCCATACCGGGGCACAGGATTGACTGGATAGTCCAAGGCAATGATTTGTCCATTAATCATAAAGAAACCTCCGGTTTAGTATTGAGGGAAAAGACCTGGTAATCGTATAAATGGCCACTTTTCTGCTTTAGGAATGTTTTTCACTTCCGGTGGTGGTTCCTCTATGGGTATTTTCTCTACCTCAATAGCCTGAGGTACAGGCATTGTAGATAGTCTCCGATTGCTACGTTTTATTTTGACTAAAACTGCAGCGCTTGTTAGCAAACCCAGTAAAAAGATTCCCCCACAGCCAAGTAACAGGGGTGAAATACCCTTGTTAGACTTACTAGATATAGCGATTTTGCTGGATTTGCTGAATTTCTCCATTGTTTTTGGGCTGGGACTATAGCCCTTTAACATGTTTTCAAACTCCTGCATCCAGTAGTCTAATTGTTCAGGGTTTTCTCGACTTAAGTTTTCTTTAGTTGAATCCATTTCATCTGAATTTAAATCATCCTGTTGTATTTCTTCCTCGGGCATTAACTCCTCCACTGGTTCAGCTTGTTCTTCATCGTTAACATTTTCCAAGAGTATATCAATATTTTCATCCACAACCTCTTCAATGGCGTCCCAGATATCGTCAATTGTTCCTCTCAAAATAATCACCTCCCAGGGAAAGCATAATAGAACTCCTGTTATATTCTATTGAAAGATAGAAAATAGGTGACTGCTAGGACATTTCCAATATTTGACCCATCAAGCATGAGCCTGGATCTTGGTATTTTGTACCACCACTATCAGACCCAGAGAATAAAAAAATGGAGCTATTGCACTAGAACCATTAGGTTTTTGTGCAATAGCTCCACTTTGCTATTAATTAATAACTATGCAACTTCAATGAGTGCAATTCGATCTTTATCGTAGTATCCGTGTACTCGATCACCCTGTTTAAGTCTGATCTTGTTCTTTACTTTAAGCATAACAGTCTGATTGGCTCCGGCCTTCACCAGAATCTTATACTTAAACTTACCCTTCTTAAAGGGTTCAATGAAAACAATAGTCCCACTGACGGGGGTCATATTTTCGGAAATTTCTTTGATCATTCTCTTTTCATAACGCCTCTGTAGTTTAGCCTTTATCTTTTCAATGAGTGCTTTTAAAAAACTAATCAACTTTTATCTTCCCTTCTCATTCTGAATGGACAAATATTATAACTATAGACGTATTATACAAGAAGAATGGATCGGATTAGAAATTATTTTTTAATTCTTTTTCGTACATACCACAATAATTTGTTCCAAAATCCCGTTATTTTATGTTCTCTCGTAATATCATTAACCAATTCGGGATATAGGTTTATGCCTACCAGTTCCCCTTTCCTCCCTTTTTCTACAGCATATTTATACTTTATTCTTGTGTTCCCATTAATCTCAAAACCATATATAGTGCCAGCCTCATCTCGATAGGCTTTGGTAATTTTCTTTTCTTGATTTCTTTGAGCTACCATTGAAACACCCTCTTTCAGAAATTGCTATTGTTATTTTCCCTAAATGTATATAAAAAATGTGAAAATACTGTTCCTGTGAATAAAGCATCTTTACTTGGTGATTATTTTAGTGTTTAATGTATGATATAATTAACCATGTACACTGGTAGGAGGCAAATGTATGAGATACGAAAGCACACGTGGTCAATCACCCATTGTTACAGCTGCTGAAGCAATTAAAAAAGGAATCGCCCCTGACGGTGGTTTATTTATACCCACTGAAAAAATCTATTTGAGTTCTGCAGAAATTGAAAACCTATGCTCATTATCCTATCTTGAAAGGGCTGCCTACATATTAAAATACTTCCTAACTGATTTTAATGAAGCAGAAATAACAGATTGTGTAGCAAAGGCCTATGGTGGTGGAAAATTTTCATCCCTGGAGGTTGCACCGGTTAAACAATTGACTAGGAACTTGGCAGTACTTGAGCTCTGGCATGGACCAACCTGTGCCTTTAAAGATATGGCCCTACAAATTCTACCCCAATTTCTAGTGCGATCCCTTACTAAGACAGGTGAAACTTCTGAAATTGTTATTCTGGTTGCTACCTCAGGTGATACAGGTAAAGCCGCCCTGGAAGGTTTTGCAGATGTTCCGGGTACAAAAATAATTGTCTTTTTCCCAGAAAAAGGTGTTAGCGAAGTTCAAAGATTGCAGATGGTCACACAAGTAGGAAAAAATGTTCAGGTTGTGGGAGTACAAGGTAATTTCGATGATGCCCAAAGCGGGGTTAAGGAAGTATTTAGTGATGAAGTTTTTTCTGCCCTACTGGCCAAAAATAATTTTCAACTTTCTTCAGCCAACTCCATCAACTGGGGTCGCCTGGTTCCACAAATCGTTTATTATTTCTCTGCCTATGCAGATCTTGTTAAGGACGGTCGGGTAAAAAACGGTCAATCCATTAATTTTGTGGTACCCACTGGCAACTTTGGCAATATCTTGGCTGGCTATTACGCTAAATTGATGGGATTACCGATAAATCGATTGATTTGTGCCTCTAACGCCAATAATGTTCTAACAGATTTTATTAAAACCGGTACCTATAGCCGTAATCGTGAATTTTATAAAACAAATTCACCTTCCATGGATATATTAATTTCCAGCAATTTGGAACGTTTGTTAGCTGAATTGACCGGTCACCAAGCTGAAAAAATCAGCCAATGGATGACTGAACTAAAGAATAATGGGTCCTATACTGTTGATGCAGAGCTAGTGGGTTTTATTCAAGAGCATTTCTGGTCTGACTTTGCCACGAATGAAGAAACTCTTCAAACCATTCAAAAGGTTTGGGGTGATCTTAATTATTTAATGGACACCCATACTGCAGTGGCTATGAATGTCCTGGAAAAATACAGGAATACCACTGGCGATAATTCCTATACCGTGGTTGTATCCACTGCCAGCCCCTTTAAGTTTAACGGCAGCGTAGCACAAGCGATCCTTGATGAGAAAATAGTAGCAGAAAAAAGTGAGTTTGAATTACTGAAAGAATTATCTTTCTATACAAACTGGCCTATTCCCGAAGGCCTAAGGGATTTGAATCACCTTAAAGTGCTGCACCAAAGGGTTATTGGTAAAGATGAAATTGGTAAGGCAGTCAAAGAAATTTTACTTGGTTAAAGATAAATCCCCCAGCATCAAGTCCTGCTGGGGGATTTTTATTTGTTTTTGCTAATTGCTAATGACTAATTGCTAACTGGAACCTCTAACTGCATGTTTTCCTGCTGCCAAAGGTAGGGTAAATCATCTGTCAAAACCATAACTATATTTTTTAAATGTTCACTAATTCGACCGTAGCAGTTGATTAATTCCATATGAGCAAAGGTAGTTTCTTCTGTTTCACGGGCTCCTTCCTTTAATCTAATAATATGACTCATCTGCATGCGAAATAGTAAATCTACAATTTCTTCATAGAGGGCCTTTGACTGTTCGGCCAAGACACAATTGTTGGTGGCAAAGGATGTATTGACTAAATGTAATAGATAAACTATTCGATCATTTAGGGTTTGTATTTCTCGCAAGCCCTCAGCGGAAAAACTTTGATTACGAATATTCATATTCTCAGCTTTACCAAGCATATTACTTTCTACCACATCACCAACAAACTCATATTCCCTAATAATAGTTATCAAACCCATTGCCCGTTTGAACTCATCTTTTGTCAACCTATGCCTTAAAAGTTTTGTAAGATATTGATTAGTAGCAATGGACAACAAATCTACCTTTTCCTCTTTTTCAAGGATTTTATCTGCCTTATCTTGATTATAATTGGCAAACAAGGTGGCTGTTGATTTTACCATCTCATGAATATAATCTGATATAACAATAATTTCCTTAGTTGCCATTCCCATAGCAAGATCGGGACTAGTTAGCAAGTTTTCATCCAGATATTTAGGTTTTAACTCACCGGCAGGATCCTTTTTATTTGGTAGTAGTATCTCTAAAAAATGAGCCACATGTTTAATAATGGGCAAAAACAAAAGGGCCAAGACTATATTAAATAGGGTATGGGTATGGGCAACTTGGAAACCTGGTGAATTAGTTACCTGTTTGATAAATTCAACTATATAATCTACCATTGGAAAGGCCAATAGTACTCCCATAGTTTTAAAAAGAAAATGGGCCATTGCCACCCTTTGTGATTCACGGGATGAACCTATACTAGAAAGAATTGGTGTAAAAGTAGTTCCGATGTTGGCCCCTAGGAGCATATAGATGGCTGGCCTTATTTCTATCATGTGCTGCATTGCTAAGAGCATGATAATACCTATGGAAGCAGCACTGCTGGAAATTAAAAAAGTAAAGACAGCAGCCACAAGTATATCCAACAAGGGGTTACTACTAATTTGCGTCAGAATTCTCCCAACGGAGGGATCATTCTTTAAAGGGTACATGGTATCAGCCATCATCTTTAGCCCTAAAAACAAAATGCCAAAACCTACTAGGACCAAGGCCATACGTTTTCTTCGATTAGTTTTGGAAAACAGAAAAATAAATGATCCTAGAAAGATCACCGGCAACGCTATTTCAGTTGCTTTAAGTGCAATCAGTTGAGCCGTAATAGTGCTACCAATGTCTGCCCCTAAAACCACTGCCAGAGTTTCACGAAGTGTTAATATAGATGCACTAGTTAATCCGATTAGTAGCACAGTGGTGGCTGTGCTGCTTTGAAAGAGCAAAGTAATAAAGGCACCTAATCCTAAACCAACTAACCTGTTCTTAGTGAGTAAAGTTAAAATATCACGAAACCGTTTTCCTGCAACTTTTTGTAGGTTATCTTTCATCAAAGACATACCATACAACAATAACCCGACTCCACCAATCATATTAAGCAATGAATTTTGCCATTGCATTACCATCACCTCTACTTCGAATCACAGGTTAAATATTAATATACATAAGAATATGTAATATATATAATTAATACAAGTGTTATTTACCTTAGCTTCTAAAAAATAGGTAAATACGTAAGGACACTTTTTTCATTCTTGAATAGTACGTCAGCGGCATGTGAGTCTTTTAGAGTATGACTTTTGCCTAAATGCTAATAGCTAATGACTAACAGCTATCTGATATATTTATTTTCTATTTAAGTAATCCATATTGACCTTTTTGCTTTAGTTAGTTAAAATATCAAAGTAGTAGAACTATTTAATACATAATGGGAGGAGATTATTGCTGTGAAAAAGAGGAGTTTATGGTTTTTAATTATGGTCCTAGCCTTAGCTCTGGTAGCAGTAGGCTGTGGCGGTGGCGAGAAAGAACAGGCCACAAATCAGGAACCTGCAGCACAAACAGAGAAAAACACCTTTGAGCAGATTAAAGAAAAGGGTGTAATCGTGGCTGGTTTGGATGACACCTTTGCTCCAATGGGATATCGCGATGAAAATAATAAATTGGTCGGCTTTGATATTGATATGGGTGAAGAAATTGCTAAGCGCTTAGGTATTAAAATTGAATGGCAGCCTACCCAGTGGGATGGGGTTATTATGGCCTTGGAATCCAAACGCTTTGATATCATTCTTTCAGGTATGACCGTTACAGAAGAACGTCAAAAATCAATAAATTTCTCTGTTCCCTATGTTGGTGACGGTCAGATAATGGTTGTTAAAAAAGGAGCAACTGGTTTCAACACTGCGGCAGATCTAAAGGATCAAGTTGTGGGAACCCAGGCAGGTAGTTCTGGTGAAGAAGCTGCTAAAAAAATTGAAGGTACTAAAGAAGTTAAACTCTATAAAACTTACCCTGAAGCCTTCACAGATTTGCAAATTGGCCGTATCCCAGTAGTTGTCTGTGACCGCATTACAGCCAGCTACTACATCAGTAAGCGTACTGATACCTTTGAAATTGTCGGAGAACAGCTTACTAAAGAACCATTGGCCATCGGTATTCGTAAATCTGATCCCGAACTAAAAGCAGAGATTGATAAGGTTCTCGATGAAATGAAAAAAGACGGTACTCTAACCGAAATTTCTATGAAATGGTTTAACAGAGATATTACCGTTCCGGCTGAATAAAAAACTGGTTAGGTTGGTGACAACATGTATTTAGGCCCACTGGACATAGACTTCGTCATAAAAATTCTTCCCAATTTATTACTAGGTGCCGTAATGACAATTAAATTAACTTTTTTTGCCATTACCTTTGGGACTCTAATTGGCTTGCTTGTCGCCCTGGCCAAAATATCTAGCTTTAAGATTTTAAAGTGGTTTGGGGGGCTATACACCTGGGTTATCCGGGGTATCCCCCTTCTCCTTCAATTAATGTTTTTATATTACGGTCTACCATTTATGGGACTTACTCTAAATGAGTTTACCGTGGCAGTAATCGGCATGTCCATTTGTGGTGGTGCTTACATCGCCGAGATTATTCGTGCTGGTATTCAGTCCATTGATAAAGGGCAGATGGAAGCCGCCCTCTCCATGGGAATGACCTACACGCAGGCGATGCGACGGGTAATATTGCCCCAAGCATATAAAAGACTGCTACCTCCCATGGGAAACGAATTTATAACACTAATGAAAGACAGTGCACTGGTTTCCGTAATCTGTATGACTGAATTATTAAGGGCGGCCAACCTACTTCAAAATGCAACTTTCCGTCCAATAGAGATCTATGTTACTGCGGGACTTCTTTATTTAATAATGACAACATTCTTTACCATGGTGGTAAACCGTCTAGAGAAAATATTGGCGGTTTCTGAGGGTAATTAGGAGGGGTACAAAATGATTAAGGTACAAAACATTACCAAAGAGTTTGGTAAACTGAAAGTACTAAAGGGAATTAACCTGGAAGTCAAAAAAGGTGAAGTTGTAGTCATCATTGGGCCCAGCGGTTCCGGAAAAAGTACCTTTCTACGTTGCCTAAACCACCTAGAATCTATCAACAGCGGTAACATTCTCTTCGAGGATCAACCAGTTGGTTTTAATCAAACCTCAGATGGTAAAATGGTGCCTGTTAAGGGAAAGGACTTATGTAGACTACGTAGCCAGATGGGCATGGTTTTTCAAAGATTTAACCTGTTTCCTCATATGACTGCCCTAAACAATGTCATGGAAGGTCCTTTAACGGTACTGGGTAAATCAAAGCCAGAAGCCCGTGACCTAGCCCTTGAACTTCTGGGTAAGGTAGGCTTAGCAAATAAAGCGGAAAACTTCCCAAGCCAACTTTCAGGCGGTCAACAACAAAGGGTTGCTATCGCTAGAGCACTGGCTATGCAGCCTAAATTAATGCTCTTTGATGAACCTACCAGTGCCCTAGACCCAGAGTTGGTTGGTGAAGTTCTCTCAGTTATTAAAAAATTGGTTACTGAAGGAATGACCATGCTCATCGTAACACATGAAATGGCCTTTGCCCGTGAAGTTGCAGACCGGGTTATCTTTATGGATGAAGGAAAAATTGTAGAGATGGGTAGCCCAGAGCAAATTTTCTCAACACCACGTCATCCAAGAACCAAAGAGTTTCTAAGTAGTGTAATAAGGGGTTATGAAAAAGCACCCTATCCACAAGTAGGATAGGGTGCTTTTTTCATGTGCGACACTGGGGACGGTTCTTCCTGTCGCAAAAAATCTTATAACCTAGGTAAAAAATGCGACAGCGAGAACCGTCCCCAGTGTCGCATTATAAATTATTAGACTTAATAATTTGTCATTTTTCACATATAATTCAGGCTATAATTCTGCTTTTACCGGGTAAATTATTATGGGAACCAAATATAATTATACAAGGAGGTTACATTATGAAATCAAAGATGAACAAACAAGCTAGCTCCAAGTATATGCAAGAAATGGGTTCCGAACTGGGCGTGACTTCACAAGTTACAACCCCCAAGGCTAACAGAACTGCAACAACAACTACTACTACTAAAACAACTACAAAGAGATCCTAAACAGAAAAAGGCCAGGAATACCCTGGCCCTTTGTTTTAATCCTATTCTTGCATAGTTTTTTTATAAACAATGCGACAGCGAGAACCGTCCCCGCTGTCGCATTGTTTGATAGTATCTAGAATTTAGCCGTTAAATAACTGTACAAAGATCTTACTGTATTTTCCACCCTTTACAACACCAATACCTACTTTGGTATATTCTGCTTTTAGAATATTGGCTTTGTGTCCGGGGGAGTTCATGAGATTCACATGGGCAGTATTAACATCTGCTGCTCCCGCCAAGTTTTCCCCAGCATAATGGTATACTACACCATATTTCTTCATCATATCAAAGGGAGAACCATAGGTAGGAGAAGTATGGCTAAAGTAATTATTGGTAATCATATCCTGTGCCTTCATTCTTGCCAGTTCAGTAAGCTTGGCATCATAAGCCAAGGGCTTCAGTCCAGCAGCAACACGTTCTTTATTAATAAGATTTAACATAGCCTGTTCATCTTCAACACTTACATTCATTTGTTGAGTAGTAGGTTGTGTAGTTGGTTGAGTAGTTGTAGGTGTCTGTTGTACTGGTGCAGGCTGAGTTGTTTGTGGTTTTTGATAATTGCTGTAGTTATAACCACTATAATTGTTGTAGCTGGTGTAATTACTTTTACTGGTATAGTTGTATGAAGTGTAGGCTTCTGCAGTACCAGCACCTGGCATAGTCATTGCTACTAACATAGCAAAGGCTCCCACTGTGAGTCCTGTGAACGCTTTTAGAATTTTTTTCATTATTTTACTCCTTTCAAGATTAGGCTCTGACATCTGTTACGCTACTTATAGTAATATTTTTTTATTTATTAAACAACTACATTTATACTATATATTTTAATAAGTACCTAAAGCACAATGTATATAATGAAGATATTTACCCTATACTTAAAATAACAGTAGAATAACATATTATGTAATAAAAGATCACCTATACCTACAATAAATTAGAAAAAGCAGCTGCTAATTAACGCAGCTGCTTCTCATTTAATTATTTTACAAAGACATCTTCAAACTTAGCTCTGGATATTTCACCAGGTTTTATCTTATGACCCCATATTTTATACCAAACAATCGGTAGTAATAATAATGGTATACCGATATACAAAGATACTCTAAGGTCCTCGTTAAAAGCAATAATTCCTAGACAGGCCACCTGAACCCAGATGGCAAAATGAGTTAGATAAGGGAATAAAGGTGTACGGTATTTTAGAGTACTAATATCAAACCCCTCCCTTTCCAACTTACGACGGAAATTTAGCTGAGACCAGCATATAGAAATCCAAGCAATGGCCCCAGCAAAACCAGATAAAGCTAACAAGTAGGTGAATACAATCTCACTAGTATCAAAGGTATAAGCTAAAACACAAATCCAGCATCCAGCAATGGAGAGCAATGTTGCATTCTGAGGTACACCATTTTTATTTACTCTCCCCAAAAATTCCGGTGCCATGCCCTCCCTAGCCAGTGCGTATAGAGCTCTGGTACAGCCATAAAGGCCAGAGTTAGAACAGGATATGGCTGCTGTCAGTACTACAAAGGAGAATAGTCCACCAGCCCATTGAAAACCGTAGGAATTAAGAGCTGCAGCAAATACACTTTCCTGCAGACCAGCCTCTTGCCAAGGAAAGATACTTACCAGTAAGAACAAGGGCACTATATAAAGTGCTATGATCCGCCATGTAACACTTTTAATAGCAACAGGTATTGTCTTTTCCGGTTCTTTGCTTTCTCCGGCGGCCAGACCAATAATTTCTGATCCCTGGAAATTAACTAAAATAATGACCATAGTCAAAAGGATAGCCCAGGACCCCTTGGGAGTAAAACCACCATCACCTAGTAGAATGCGGGTGCCTTTAATGCCTTCTCCACCAATTACTCCAAAGAAGATCAACACTGCCATTACGATAAACATTATAATGGCAATAATTTTTATAATTGCCAACCAAAATTCCATTTCACCAAAGGAACCCACGTAAGATAAATTAATATAAGTTATAATAAGACCAAAAGCAATGGCCCAATAAATTGTGTCAATACCCGGGAAAAAGTTATTCATAATAATTCCCGCTGCTATCATTTCTGCCGGTACATAAAATACCCAAGTCAGCCAGTAGGACCACCCTACTCCACAGGCCCATGACGGTGAAATAAAATCGTTAGCATAGGTTACAAATGAACCGGAAATGGGTATCGCTACTGCTAACTCTCCCATGCAGAGCATAACACAGAGGACAATAAGTCCACCAAGTAAATAGGCAAGAAAAGCTGCCGGACCAGCCGAATCAATTACGTAACCAGTACCAAGAAAATAGCCGCTGCCAATAATGCCCCCCAAAGCAATTAATTGCAGGTGTCTAGATTTAAGACCCCTTTGCAACCCATCTTCTTTGGTCACCCCTCCAGGTTTTAATTCCTCTTTTTCCATTACTTCTCATTTCTCCTTCCGTACCTGACAGCTATATCAGGCAAATGTGTTTCGTTATAACACCCCCGAATTTATTCCCATCGTAGGACGGGACTTCTGCCCTTTTACCTTTCGTGTCGTTTGCAACTGAAATTGTGTAAAATATACGCAGAACGATAAAATTTTAAGATTTTTTAGCTTATAAGTCAATATACTTTTCATTTTTTATAAAAATAAAATATATATGCTGGATTGCTTGAAATTCCTTTGTTTTGCTGGCTTTTTGGTTTTTCTTCCTTTTTAAGCCTTTGATGTTTCATATAGTACAAGTCTATTTACGCTATACTTAAATGACAAGATAAAGATAAAAAGCAAGCCCAAACGGGCTTGCCTTATTTGACTCCCCATTTCTTAAAACCGTACCTACTATTGTAAGGCCAGTTTCTGTACCTCCTCGTGGTTAAGTAGGCCTGTAATAACTAAGTTATGATGATTTTTTAAATCAATAATTTCTTCTGTTTCGATAATCTTGATAACAGGTCTAAAGATTAATTCCTCTTTTAAATCAATGATAATCCCTTTATATCCATTGCTTAAGGTTACTGCAGATCCCACCGGGTAGGGTTTGATAAGCTTGAGAAAGGCCATGGCTATATCATTTTTAAACATAAGGTCTCCCGCAGCCATAATCATCTCATAGGCTTCGTGGGGCGGCAGTGCTTTTCTATAAATACGGTCTGTTGTTATGGCATTGTAAACATCTGCCACCGAACATATGGCAGCCATATCTGATATTCTTTCACCCTTAAGGCCATGGGGGTAACCGGATCCGTCATATTTTTCATGGTGGTTAAGGATAATTTCTTTGCTTAGGGCAGTAATATCATATATTCCTTTAGCCATCTTATAACCGTAACATGAATGCCTTTTCATCTCTTCAAATTCTTCGGGTGTCAGTTTATCCGGTTTATTTAATATACTTTGGGGTACCTTGATTTTACCAATGTCATGTAGCAGGCTTCCTATACCAAGGATTAAAAGCTTTTTTCTATCATAATTAAGCAGAGCACCGGCTGCTATGGCAAGAATACAAACGTCTACACAATGGGCAAAGGTATACATATCAACTGAACATAGGTTAGTTAAATTTCCAATAATTGCTTTTCCCTCAAGTATTTCCTCAATTATCGAATCCACGGTGCACAGGATACTCTTATAATCGACTGACCCACCACCTTTCACCAGTTCTTCCACTATATTTACAGCATTTAGGCTTACACCATAGTCAATTTCATTCTTTTGTTGGGCAAATTCCTTACCCAAAATATTAACATCAGCAACGATAATACCATACTTTTTCAGGGATGAAATAAGTTTAGTAGTTAATATTGTTCCCCTACCTAGGAGTAGTTGTTTATTATTGCTGAAAATAGGACTGACAAGCACCATCCCGGGTAGCAGGTAACGGACAGGCAATTTCATAATATACACCACCAAACATTAACTAAATATATCTCTGGCAATTTTCTTATCTGCACCTCACTGTTGGTAGTACTCCAACCTGTTACGAGATGATCTTTTGGCCTGATATAGTGCTGAATCGGCACACCAGATTAACCCTTCAACATTTAAGCTATTTTCTGGGTACACAGAAACACCTATTGATACAGTTACTCTTCCTCCAGGTAAGCATTCTTGATTGGGAAAAGGATGATTAGCTATATTAAGCCTGAGCCTTTCACCCACGTCAATGGCCCTATTTAGATTGGCCCCCAGAAGCACGATGACGAACTCGTCTCCGCCGTATCTAGCTACCATATCGTCATCTCTAACAGTTTCAGTCATAATGTTAGCTAACTCACTCAACAAACGATCCCCTGCCAAATGACCTAAAGTATCATTGTAGACCTTAAAATTATCTAAATCGATCATTAATAATGAAAAACGCCGTTGATCATTTTGCATCACCAAGTGCTGCATATGACCTATAAAGGCTCTATAATTGTAAAGGCCAGTCATTGAGTCCCTTTCTGCTTTTTGCCGCAGTTCTTCATTTTCTGTGTTGGCTCTTAGCTTTTCCATCCATTGTTTGGTATAATCTCGAATAATGGCCATTCCACCAAGGATTTTTCCATGCTCATCCTGCCAAGGAATCGTATCAATTAGTATACAAATTTGGTTGTTATTGGCATCGAGGAAACATACTTCTTGCCCCTGTTTAAAATTATTTTCTTCAATGGCCATGGCCAACAACCTACCAGGTTCACCTACTTCAGCCAAAGGTACACCAACCATATCCTTACTCTTACAGCCCCCCAGTAGCCTACAAAAACTATCATTTAGTATGGAAACCCGTCCTTTATGGCTCCCAACAATAATCCCATTAGTGGTGCCTTGCAGTATTACCTTTGTCAGTAAATATTCCCTAGCTAACCTGTGTAAACCCCAGGACATGGCAATACCCAGTATAACAGTAATAATTATGGAACTTATAAGGTTATTAACTCCCCGGCTAATAATCTCATTTTGTAGAATAAGCAAGTCATCACCTAAACGAGTTTGTTGAAAAGCACTTAGTTTCTTGCAGGCTAAGACTAATTTTGCTGGTTCCCCACCTTTTTCTATACTCTCAATGGTTAATTGCAAATTTTGTACTAATCTTTTCCCCTCTGAAGTATGCATTATGGGTAATAGTTGCTTAACAATTTGTTCAAGTTCATTAATTGATTTATGAGAAGCCTGCCCATCTTTAAATATTTGCTCTGAAAGTTTAACTGCCTCGTTAATTTCGTTAATTTTTTGACGACGTTCTTCAATTCTTTCCAATACATCCCTTTGAATAAAGTAATTGGTTGCAGCTTGGATCACAAATAACAATAGTAATCCCATGATTAGAGTAGTAATTATAAGAAAGGTATTCTTCCTGACATTGGGGATAAATTCCACGTCCATCACCTCATTTAGTGAAAATTTACCATGTCCTTTATGTAGGTTTATATGTTCAGAAGCTTTATACTTTGGAGGCTAGCAAAGGCAAATAATTTGGTCAACAGTTTATAATATTTTAACCTAAATATTTCTTATATCATATAATTTTAATATATATATAACATACTTAATACAAATAAATATTAATTGCAAAACAAAAAGCCCATCAACAGATGGGCTTTGTTAGTAAGGATATTAATTATTTGTCATCATTGTTAAATGGTTAAATGCATAATTTACAACGCTTTGGCTTGATATAAAAATAATAATTTGTCATATATCAAGCCAAAGCTACTTTATGTCATTTATTTTAAACCATAAGATCTACAATTATGAAACCTACGTGCACTGTCAATTTCAATTTAAATTTTGTCAATGTTTTATATCACATATACAAAGTACTTATTTCCCGTTTTGATAAGCCCTTTGTAACACTTCAATGACATGCATCACATTATGAGGCATTTTTTCCTGGATCAGGCCGTCCTCTATTTGCATACGACAGGAGCCACAACCTGTAACCACAACTGAGCTAGCAGTACCCTTAATGTCAGCTAATTTCTTTTTAAGAATTTGAAAAGATACAGGATAATTAGTTAAACTAAATGAACCCGCTCCACCACAACAACGATTAGGCTCTCGCATGGCTTTATAGGTAATGCCAGGAATCTTGGTTAGCATTTCTAGGGGTTGACGTGTTAGACCCATACCCCGACCGATGTGACAGGGCTCATGATAAGTGAAGGTCATATCCACCTTACCTAACTTACTGAAATCAATTTTTAATTCATCAACTAGATACTCAGAAATATCTCGTATTTTTACAGCAACTGCCTTTGCCTTTGTTGCATAGACAGGGTCGTCTGCCAACATTTCAACGTACTTTTGCTCAAAAGTACCACCGCAGGTGCCGCAGACGGTTATAATGGCTTCCACATCCAATTTGCTAAAAAGATCAACATGGGATTTAGCCATGGCTTTACCTGTTTCAATATCACCATTAATGGCAGCTGGTGCTCCACAACAATGCTGCTCCTTGGGGATAATAACATCAACACCATTACGATTTAATACATCTACCACGGCTTTACCAACGTTAGTATATATATAGTTGGTTACACAACCTGTAAAGAATGCAACCTTCCTCTGGGAGTTCGGTGCTTTATTTTCTTCTGGCAGTTCCGAACGCAGGGGCCGACTAGCTAAAGAAGGAATAACTCGACGCATTTCTAAACCAATAGGAAACCTTGGACTCATCCCAGTAGCATTTTTTCGAAAGGCCAGGCCCTGGATGGTACTACCCAAACGAAGACCAAAATCAAATAAGGCAGGTTTTTTAATTACACTAAATGCGGCCTTTTTAGCAAAGGGCATAACATTCTGCCTAGCCAATTCGGCCCTAGCAGCCATAATAATTTTATGGGCCTTGACACCGCAGGGACAGTTGGCAGAACATGCTTGACATTGTAAACACAGATCAAACTTTTTATAAAGTTCATGACTAAATCTTGCCTGCCCCTTTAAAATTTTTGCCGCTAATTGAATTTTACCTCTGGCAACTCCTGATTCTGAAAGAATTTCTTTATATACAGGACACACAGCCTGGCAGTTGCCGCATTTCATACATTTGATAATCTCTTCTTCAATTTCCTTGATATTATCATAGATAGCCATTAACTGCCCTCCCTTAGCCCATCATTTTTCCTGGGTTCAGTAAATTCTCAGGATCCAGTGCCCCTTTAACCTTACGCATGATCTCTACACCCTGTTCACCAAATTCCATGGGCAGGTATTTGGCTTTGGCCATGCCAATGCCATGCTCACCACTGATGGTCCCTCCCAGTTCTAAGGCAACCTTAAATATTTCATCAACGGCCTGATGAACTCTCTTCATTTCCTCTGTATCACGCTCATCAGTTAGGATAGTAGGATGCAAATTTCCATCCCCAGCATGACCAAAGGTGCCAATATGCAAGTTGTATTTTTTAGCAATTTTTTGCAAGGCCACCAGCATCTCGGTCAATTTACTTCGGGGCACAGTAGCATCTTCCAAAACTGTGGTGGGTTTCATCTGTGCCAGAGCAGGTAATGCTGCACGGCGAGCAGCCCACAGGTTATCACGTTCCTTATCATCTTTGGCTACTTTAATTTTACCTTTGTTTTTCTTTACCACATTAACAACGGTTGCGGCTTCACGCTCAACTACCTCAGGAATACCATCAACTTCTATCAATAGCAGAGCTTCACAATCCGTAGGCAAACCCACCTTAGCAAAATTCTCCACAGTACGAATGGTTACCTGGTCCATGATTTCCATGGTAGCAGGAATTACCTTACTACGTACAATTTCTGTTACAGTATTACCAGCATCCTCTAATTTTTCAAAATGTGCTAACATAGATTTCTTTGTTTCCGGTGCAGGAATTAATTTTACAGTAATTTCTGTAATCACACCCAAAGTGCCTTCAGCACCGGTAAACAATTTCACCATGTCATAGGCAGTTACATTCTTAACGGTTTTGCCACCAAATTTAGCAACAGTTCCATCAATCATAACAACTTCCAGTCCCATGACATAGTTTTTGGTCACTCCATACTTTAAACCCCTTAAACCACCGGAGCACTCAGAAACACTACCCCCCATGGTTGCGGTGGCTACGGTACCGGGATCCGGAGGGTAGATTAAACCAAAGGGAGCTACGGCAATATTTAGTTCATTTATAACAACGCCTGGTTGTACCACTGCAACTAAATTGTCTGCATCAACCTCAATAATTTTATTCATCTTCTGCATTCTTAAAATAATACCACCCCTAAGAGGTATGGTATCGCCGCACAGGTTAGTTCCGGAACCCCTGGGGTAGACAGGCATCTTATACTGGCTGGCAATCTTTAAAATCTCCACTACATCCTTGGTACTGGTGGGTGTAACTACTACATCAGGCATTTGGCTTGGCATATCTGCGGTAGCATCAAAGGAATAACATACTAGTTCTTCGTGTTCAGTTGTTACATTTTCTTTACCCAGTGCCTTAACTAATGCTTCAATTGCTTCTGCCTTAGACATTCATTATCGCCTCCGTATGTCAATTGTTAGCCGTCATCCTTTTAGCCTTCAGCTTGGCTTAACTTTAAGGTAGAGAAAGATGGGGCATGGGATGACCAGTCGACTTAGCAGACCATTTGTTTATTTGATGGTAGGTTGGTCTGACCACTCAGAATACACAAAAAAACGAATTCTCCAATATGCCAAATTATTTCGACAAAATCCAACATATTTCCTTCTTTATGAGAAAATTTTTTATTTTCCCCTAAACTCTTCAATTAGTCTGACAAACTCCCTTTGAAACTGTAAGTCATCCAAATGGGTTCTTTTTTGAGGACCTTTGGTGCGTCCTCCCCCTCGGCGATATCTGGCCTTTATTTCTCGCTCTTCCAATAAAAAATCAATAGATTCGGCTCGAAATACTCTTCCAGTTGGAGATATGGCACCAGCTTCCTTTCCAAGGACCATGGCAGCTAATCCCCAGTCTTGTGTTACCACTATATCACCAGATTTTGTAGTGTTAATAATTTGAATATCCGCTTCCTGAGATGAGTTGCCTACGGTTATATGATGTTCTGATTTTATATTGTGGTTAAAGTTAGCAACTGTCCACAATTCTAAATTATAGTCTAAACAAACCCTTCGGGCAATGGACAATACTTCCTTTGGACAAGCATCAGCATCGATGATTACCTTCATATATTAGTACTCCTCGTATAATATTTATGCAAATCAAACCTCACTGTTATTTATATTAACCCCAATGCCCATCAGGCACAAACCATTGATGAAAACCTTTCGTTTAAAAGCATTATTTGATAAAATGTACAATTAGAAATAAAAACAGGACCCCGTAGGCCCTGATTAGATAACGTTGTTGCTTCTGTTGGCACGATCTTCTTCAAGATAGTTATATATTGTATAGCGTGATACACCAAGTACTGCAGCCACTTTATCAACTGATCCTTTAATCATAAATGCACCTTTTAAATCTAATTCACGAACAACCTGCATTTTATTTTCTTTTTGCATCATAACTACAGGAATATTAAGATTATTAATGACTAGATCAATCATCCCACTAAGAACTTCTGTTATATCAGAGGCAAAAAGTTCAGTGCTTCTATCGTTTAAGTTTTGTTTGTCACCTATAGATATAAATTCTTCAATATGATTATTACAGGTAATTAATTCTGTAATATCATAATTAATACATAGACAACCTATAATTTTACCATCGGCATTTCTAACAAATATAGTCGATGATTTTAATGTCCGCCCATCCTTTGTAACGTTTTTATATCCTATAATATCTGGACAATAGTCACCATGTTTACGAATACTTTCTAATACAATATTTGTTATAGGTGCGCCGAGCGGTCGTTTGGTAATGTTGCCAGCTAAAAAAATCAAAGAGGTTTCTGGTGAAGAACAAAGGTTATGTACTGCAACTTCACAGTATTTCCCCAGCATCTTTGCCAGTCCTCGAGCAACTGGAATTAATACTTGCAGGTTAGGGTGAATATCTTTACCTTCCTCGCTCATCATAATTACCTCCACTTGGAATTAGGCTTGTATAACCTCGTTTTTTCCAGAAAGGATTATCTATTTGAAAATAAAGATTCGACACCATTCCTGCCTTACCTTCTTTTTATGATATAAACTTAAGAATTTTTTCACATATTTCTTTTTCCATTCCCCATTTTTTCCTTATGCTACCGGTGATAGATATCACATCAGATAAATATTAGTTAAAATAAAATAGTATTATAGAAGACTAAACTACTATAACTTACTGATAGGAGGAGCTTTATGAATAAATATTTATTAGCAGTTGATGGATCGGATAATGCCAAACGAGCAGCAGAGTACTTGGCTAACCTTACTCAATTAAGAAACAACTTGGATATCACAGTTATTCATGCCATAAATATAAGAAAAGAAGTTAACAGGTTTTCCAATAATTCAACGGACATTTCCATAATAGAAAAAGAGTCCATTGATCGTGGGTGGCAAATTCTCAATGAACAGGTAGCAGAATTTAATAAAATAGGCTTTCAGGTAAAAAAACAGTTGGTTAACGGAGACCCAGCTGTTATGATTACGGAATTTGCCAAACTAAATAATTTTAACCATATTGTATTAGGTTCCAGGGGTCTGAATGATTTACAAGGTATTGTTTTAGGTAGTGTTAGTCATAAGATTCTGCACTTATCTCATTGTCCTGTTACTTTAGTAAAGTAAATAGAGAGTTATTCCGATGAACATAAAATATATTGCTATATTTTAAATTTTCTTAACTATATGTGTTAAAATAAAATTAAAAATATAACAGGCTAGGTGAATTCATAATGACCTTATTTAACAATAAAAGATTGGACAAAAAATTATTTGCCATCGACGTAGATAGAATGCGATTGGGTTGGTATTCAGATGCTTATTTTATAAATATCTTTAAAATACTCGAGGTTTTATCTCGAGAAAATTATACCTTTAAAGGGATCAGTGATATTAAAGAAATTAACGAACAGTTAGTTCAAACCGGAGACTTAGTGGTAGAAATGCAATTTTTCACCCGTAGAAAACCCTTTAGTCTTATAGCCGGTGTTGACGAATCATTGGCCATTCTTGAAGAGTGTACAGGCTACTTTAATGAAAACAATCAGTTTATAAATACTTACGATCAATTAGAAGTTGAAGCGGTCCAAGACGGTACCTTTGCCTTCTATGACGGTGATCCACAAAATGTACAACCTGTAATAAAGGTAAGAGGACGTTACCGAGATATTGCTAAATTAGAAACTCCTATTTTAGGTGCCCTAACGGAAGCCTCAAGGGTGGCAACGAATGTTTACAATGTGCTGGAAGCTACCAAAGGTAAAGACGTTTTGTTTTTCCCTGCTAGGTTTGCCCACTATAAACTCCAGGCTTTACACGGTTATGCCTATTCCCTAGCTGTACAAGCCTACAATCACAAACATAATAAAAATTCTTCTACCTTTGTTTCAACGGATGATCAAGGGGATTGGTGGGGTGGCAAAGGAGGCGGAACCATTGCCCACTCATCCATCGCTTGTTTTTTAGGCGACACAGCTGAAACAATGATCCAGTTTTCTAGAATTATTCCCGTTGAAGTCCCAAGAATAGCTTTGGTTGATTTTCACAATAACTGTGTTAGTGACACCTTGAAAACTATGGAAAAGATGTTTGAAAAATACTGGGAACATTACTCAGCGGGGAACCTTGATGAAGCCAGAAAATATAAACTTTTCGCTGTAAGAACGGATACATCGAGTAGCATGAGAGATGTCTCCGTTGAACCCCTAGGGGATGAAAACCTTGACCTTGGTGTTAACCCCAGACTGGTATGGAACATGCGTAAGGCTATCAATAATGCTTACTTCCACTGGAACATTCCGGATAAAGCTAGAAAACTTGCTATACAATGGTGTAAGGATGTTAAAATAGTCGTTACTGGCGGTTTTAATGTAGAGAAAATCAAAAAGTTTGAGAAACTCCAGGTTCCCGTGGACATCTATGGTGTTGGTTCCTCTCTGCTAGAAAATTGTAGTTACCACGGCACGAGCAATGATTTTACGGCTGACATAGTTCGGATTTCCATAGGTGGTCATTGGTACCCCATGGCCAAGATTGGAAGAAAAAGCTGCGGCAATCCCAATTTGGAGGTAATCAGATAATATAAAAACAGTTTTACCCTTAGTCCTTAGCTCCTGGCTAGGGCTGAAGCAAAGCCCGCCATATCCAATG
Source organism: Desulfotomaculum defluvii (assembly GCF_054657375.1). Classification (NCBI taxonomy): domain Bacteria; kingdom Bacillati; phylum Bacillota; class Clostridia; order Eubacteriales; family Desulfotomaculaceae; genus Desulfotomaculum; species Desulfotomaculum defluvii. The sequence goes on from NZ_BAAHYV010000007.1 coordinate 1,575,734, forward strand.
GCGGGCTTTGCTTTGGTTATTTAAAAATTCTTTGCCCAGCTGGCTAAGGGAAGTTCAAAATTCGTAGCAAAAAGAGAGTGATGCGGTCTTATTCTTACAGAAAATCCATAACTTCCTTGTTCTAGATTAAATCTACCCTCATAATGGTAAATCCCTTCTGTTCCTTTAGTTTGAACCTGAAGAGGAGTTGTTTTTATATTTATCAAAGAACGGCCACTCTCACAGCCATGGACAATTTCCACCACCACATCCTCTGGTTTTATTGGTCCCAAGTAAATATCAACTGTTAAATTAAGCTCATCACCAACTTTCAGATGTCCTTCAGAAACACCTTCAGTTTTAACAGATTTTACTGCTACATGATGCCAATTTTCTTTTATGAAACGCTTAAAATTTTGAATTTCGAAAGCTGCTTGATAATTGTTGTTAGAAAACTTTTCCTCCCTAAGAATAGCTTGACTATAAAAACGTTCGGTATATTCTTTAACCATTCTTTCAGTACTAAACTTTGGTGCTATAGTCTTGATACAATTTTTCATTATTTTAATCCAACCTAGAGGGCAACCATCTTTGTGATTATAATATGTCGGGATAATTTGATTCTCTAGTAATGAATACAAATGATAAGCATCATCGCTATCCTGTTCTTCTTCAGTACGGTAACCTGTTTGTTTACCAATAGCATATCCATTCTGTTCGTTATATGCTTCTGGCCACCAGCCGTCTAAAACACTACAGTTGATAACACCGTTTACTGCTGCTTTCATGCCGCTTGTACCACTGGCTTCCATAGGCCAACGAGGTGTATTTAACCACATATCCACGCCTTGAACCATGTGCCTCGCCACATTCATATCATAATTTTCTACAAATACAATTTTGCCCTTGAATGGGTATTGCTGTGACATTTCATAAATTTCTTTAATTAGTTCTTGACCCGGTCGGTCAGCTGGATGTGCTTTTCCAGCAAAAATAATTTGTACTGGTCTTTCCGGATCACTTAATAACTTAGAAAGCTTTTCCGGGTCTCTAAATAATAGAGTTGCCCTTTTATAGGTAGCAAAACGTCTGGCAAAACCAATGGTAAAGGCCTCAGGATTTAAATACTCCTCCACTTCATCAATGCTCTCAGCAGCTTCCTGATTGCGATACTTTTGGTTTTTGAGTGTTTCTCGCATAAACTGAATGGCCTTCTTTTTTAAATCTCTATGCAAATCCCAAAGCTGTTGATCCGGTATTTTATCGATGGCTTGCCATAAATTCTGGTCACAAATGTTGTTATCCCAGGTTGGTTCAAGGTAAGCACTGAATAAATCCCTTAAATCATCTGAAAGCCACGTTAGTGTATGAATACCGTTCGTTACTGAATAGATTGGTACTTCTTCTTCAGGTATGTTATCGTAATGATAATGAAACATTTTTCTTGTGACATCACCATGCAACATACTAACACCATTGCAGTACGACGCAAAATTCATAGCTAATATCGTCATATTAAAATTATTGCGTTTAGCATCCCAACCTAAAGATATAAAACTGTTCCGATCAACACCTAAAAGTCCGTAGTATTGACTTAGATAGTGGTTTACCTTATCAGAATCAAAGACATCATGGCCTGCGGGCACTGGTGTGTGCGTGGTGAAGAGCGTGCTTGCCCTAACAACCTCCTTTGCTGTAGCAAGTGGTACGCCACCTTCCACCAATTCACGTAATCTTTCTATACATAAGAAAGCCGCATGTCCCTCATTGATATGCCAGGCTGCTGGACTGATACCAAGCTGCCTTAGTGCCTTTACCCCACCAATTCCTAGCAGCATTTCCTGTGATATCCGTGTATCCTTATCACCACCATAGAGCTGTGCTGTTAACTGACGGTCATCATTATTGTTTAGGGTAATATCAGCATCCATTAGGTAAATATTAATACGACCCACCTGAATTTGCCAAATTTTAAGGTGGACAACTCTTTCTGGTAGTTGAACTGGAATAATAATTTCTCTTCCCTCTTGATCTAAGGCGGGTTTGACCGGCATCTGGTTGTAATTTTGATAGGGATAGTGAGCTTCTTGCCATCCTTCCCGATTTATTTTTTGTGTAAAATATCCTTGTTTGTACAAAAGTCCTACTCCAACCAGAGGCAATCCTATATCGCTGGCAGCTTTACAATGATCTCCCGCTAGGACCCCAAGGCCACCAGAATAGATTGGTAAAGACTCATGAAGACCGAATTCGGCGGAAAAATATGCTACAGTCCGATCCATAAAATCAGGAAATTTCTCCTTGTACCAAGAATCACCCTTCATATAACTATCAAAGTCTGCCATTACTTTATCATATAAAGTAAGGTAATTAGGGTCTTCTGCTACCCTGAGTAAATTTTCCTGTTTAACTTCCAACAAGAACTTTACTGGATTATGGTTTAAGGCTTGCCATTTTTCTTCATCAATCTTCCTGAAAAGTTCCATTACTTCAGCGTTCCAGCTAAACCATAAATTATAGGATAACTCTTTTAACCTTTCAATTCGAGCAGGAATTGTCGGGTTGACTGTTATTGTGCGAAAAAAATACATATTCTCCCCCCTAAGCCTAAGCAACTATTATTTAAACTTGTAAATAGACATGACTAAGTTTATATTTTCCTATCTAACAAAAAAAATTCCCGACATATCTGCCGAGAATTATATCCCTAACTTTGAAGTGATTTCGATTTTTTCTGGAAATCTCCCTTCGGTCTTTTTTGAGAAAATTAGTTCCCCATTCAATCTGACTTCAAATACACCTCCACTGGAAGGTATTAACTCAAAGGAAGATATCTTATTTTTATACATGCGTAATAGTATTTCAGCCAGACCGGCTGCCTTTGGTAAATAACCTCAAGAAGTACAGTACTCAATGGATAATTTGATTTGTTCCATGACAATCCCCCTAAAATATATTTTTACAATATTATAACGTAGAATTAGCCATCAACCTTCAGTTTTTATGCAGGACTTAACTTAGGGGTCCTTTGTATTACTATAAATGTCATCCTTAAGCTGAAGGCTGATGGCTATTTATTTATACAAATCCGTACTAAGGTATTTCATGCCACTGTCACAAAGAATGGTCACAATTCTTACACCGGGATCACACCAACCTGCCATACGTAAGGCCGCTGCAACATTGCCCCCCGCTGTGAAGCCACAGAACAAACCTTCTTCAGTGGCAAGACGCCTTGCTGCACGTATAGCCTCTCCATCTGTTACTGTAATATACCCGTCACAAATTTTTGGATCCCAGAGATCCGGAACTTTAGCATAGCTAGAACCTTGAAGCACATGCTGCGGACTAGTTATGGGCTTTCCTGCCAGCACCGGTGCAGTGGCAGGCTCCACAGCCCAACATTGAATTTTAGGATCCTTATCTTTAAGTGCACTGGCAATTCCTGTAAAGGTACCAGAAGTGCCTACCACATCTAAAAAATAATCAATTTTCCCATCCATCTGCTGCCAAATTTCTTGGGCAGTTGTTTCGTAGTGGGCCTTGCAGTTGCTAGGATTGTGAAACTGATTAACCCAAAAAGCCTTAAGTTCTGTCGTTAATTCTTCTGCTCTTTTCTCCACCAGAGCCAAATCCTCACCGGTTACCTTACCTGGTTTACCACCAGGTACTTGCGGTACCAATTCAACCTTAGCTCCCATAGCTTGCAATATCTGCCTTCTCTCAGGGCTATTTCCCTCTGACATAACCGCGATAAATTTATATCCTTTGATAGCACAGACCATAGCCAAGCCAATTCCAGTATTACCACTGGTTTCTTCAACGACAATGCTACCAGGTTGAAGTTTACCTTCTCTCTCAGCATCTTCAATCATTTTTAGGGCTACCCTGTCTTTCATACTTCCGGTGGGATTCATAAACTCTGCTTTAGCGTATAGTTTTCCTGGTAAATCAACTCCAAGCCGGGCTAGTTCTATTAATGGTGTATCACCAATGGCTTCTAAAACAGATGGACAAGTTTTTGCGGACAAAATAATACCCTCCGTTTTTTATTGTATTATATTACCTGATATTTCAAAGTGCAATAATACCAATCAAACATTAAAAATGTTCTAATTAGCTAATAATGGTTGTATAGAAATCATATACATGTTAATATAGATTCAGTTTATAAGATTAGCTGAGCTTAGTTTTAAATATGAGGAGGAGAAGAGATGAGTAATTTAACAGGTTTTTATGGTGAATTTGGGGGAGCCTTTGTCCCTGATTCACTTAATAGAGTATTGGATGATCTAGAGGCGGCTTTTATTCGCTATAAGGATGATCCTGATTTTATTTCTGAGCTTAATTACTACAATCAGCAATATGTAGGACGACCTAACCCTCTGTATTTTGCTGAAAGGTTAACAAAGAAATTAGGCGGAGCCAAGATTTATTTAAAAAGGGAAGACCTTAATCATACCGGATCCCACAAAATAAACAATGTACTTGGTCAAGTCTTATTGGCTAAAAGAATGGGTGTTAAAAGAGTCATTGCCGAAACTGGTGCCGGCCAGCACGGCGTAGCCACAGCTACGGCCTGCGCCATGTTTAATATGGAATGCACAGTATATATGGGTGAAGAAGATACTAAACGCCAAGCCCTTAATGTTTTTCGTATGGAACTCCTTGGTGCTAAGGTAGTTTCTGTTACCACTGGCACAAAAACCCTTAAAGACGCCGTTGATGTAGCTCTACAAGACTTGGTAGAAAATTGTGATAATACCTATTATATGTTAGGCTCTGCCGTAGGCCCACATCCTTATCCACTGATTGTTAGATACTTTCAGTCGATAATTGGTATTGAAGCCAAAGACCAAATTAGAAAAATCGAAGGGCGTTTACCAGACTATATAATGGCTTGCGTAGGCGGTGGTAGCAATGCCATAGGCTTATTTTATCCCTTTGTGGAAGATAAAGAAGTTAATATTATTGGTGTAGAGCCAGGCGGTAAAGGTTTAGCAACAGGCCAACACGCCGCACCATTATGTGCAGGTAAACCGGGAATAATACATGGTTTTAAATGCTACGTTATGCAGGATGAAAATGGGGAACCCTTAATGACACATTCTATCTCTGCTGGTTTAGATTACCCCGGTGTAGGCCCGGAACACAGTAATTTGAAAGCTACTGGTAGAGCTAAATATGTGGCCATTAATGACAACGAGGCGTTAGATGCTTTTCAGGTATTATCCAAAACTGAAGGTATTATTCCAGCCCTGGAAAGTGCTCATGCTGTAGCCCATGCTATTAAAATTGCCCCTACCCTTACACCTAACCAAATTATTATCGTAAACATCTCCGGTCGTGGGGATAAGGATGTAGAGCAAGTATTTCATATGTTAAAGTAAAATAACTCATTAAAAAAACTTGGCCTAAGCCAAGTTTTTTTATTCAACTTTTTCTTCAACACTGAAGGCGTCACTAACAATTGAATAAACACTATACCATAGTCGGTAGGCAAGGGGCTAAAAACCCCCTTTAAAACCATGTAAAAAAGCCCAATGCATGACACAAGACCTCTCTCCAAGCTGGCAGTCGAAAGCTGACAGCTGGTGGTGACACAGGTTATCCCCCTGTCACTGGAGTAACCACAGTAATACATTGTCCGTCCTGAAGTATCAAATGCAATGGCCCATGGATTTATCATAAAGCCGATGGCATGAGCTAAATTATTTTAATACTACAATTACTGTGATATACTATCTGGCAGATACAACCAGCCATGGGCCCTGAGCTAAAGACCCTTGGGGCACAGGCCTTTCTAAGGCTATCCGAAGGCTGACGGTTGACAGCTAATCTATAATATGGATTTGAGGTTAGAACATGATAGAAAAATCAATTCGCTACCGGCAATATTCAGATCACTTGATTAAAAAGTTTGGTCAAAAGGTATACAAATTACCAGTAAATCTTCCCGGCACTTGCCCAAATCGGGATGGCAGCGTAGGCCGTGGAGGTTGTATCTTCTGTGATGAGAAAGGTGCTGGTTTTGAATGCCTACCTAATACTATGAGTATTAAACAACAAATACATGAAAACAAAGGGTTTTTTATTCGACGTTTTAATGCAAAGAAGTTTATTGTTTATTTTCAAGCCTTCACAAATACTTATCTGCCTTTGGCCCAATTTAAGGAAAACATACTAGCAGCCGTAGATGAGGAAGATATTGTGGGTATATCCATTTCTACACGTCCTGATTGTATTAATGATGCTTATTTAGATTTTTTAAATGAAGTAAAACTCCAGCGGGGCTTGGATATTAATATTGAACTGGGACTGCAAACAGTTAATTATCACACCCTAGCAAAGGTCAACCGAGGACATACCCTGGCAGAATTTATAGATGCAGTTCAGCGAATTAAACAAAGAAATTTTGAAATCTGCGTACATATTATCTTAAACTTACCTTGGGATAATCTTCTTGATGTCATTGAAAATGCAAAAATCCTTTCCGCCCTTGGTATTCATTACGTAAAACTACATTCACTTTATGTAGTAAAGGGTACCGTACTAGCTAACATGTATGAGCGCGGGGAATTTAGCATTATCCCCCTCGAGGAATACATCGCACGGGTTGTGACTTTTCTGGAGTATTTAGACCCCAAAGTTGTAGTTCAACGCTTGGTAGGTAAAGGTCCTCAAAATAACCAATTGTTTTCTAATTGGAGCACCAGTTGGTGGAAGATTAAACATTCCATAGAACAGACATTGGCAGAAAGAGACACCTGGCAGGGTAAAAAATGCAATTATCTAAATGGTAAAGCACTTAAATTCTAGCCCTCTGCCATCAGCTTATGGGATAGACTTAGAGGCTGGCCGTGTGCCCTGAGCCATTGTCCTAAAGTACCCCCTAAGCAAAACATGCAAAAAGGCTGAGGGCTAATAACTACTAGATTCTTCAGACAGTGGTTTGTGACCTGGCAATACAACAGGCACTGGAATAATCCTCCAGTGCCTGTTTTGTTAGCGAAACAGTTTGCGTTTTTGATTAATTGGGTTTAACTTCCAGCCGCTCCACAGTATTAAAACAAGACCTAAAACAAGATAGGTCAGGGCAAAGGTCCCCCAGTAAGGCAACCACATCTCTCGTCCCGGACCAATGGTGGCACTTTCACCCAATATTCTCAGCATGACGATCACGGGGTTGGTATCTTGCAGCAGTTGTACTATTAAAGGTGTTTCATGTAAATTAACCATGGCTATACGGGCTTGTTGTTGGAATAGTGCGTAGAAAAATGCTGCCAAAAAGCCAGTTCCGGCAACCAAGAAAAAGACAATACCATAGGTCGTAATGGTGCTCACGCCGGTTCTTTTAAAGTATGTTGAACAGGTTACACCAATGGCTGCAAATAAAAACATAGAAACTAAAAAGAAGCTGAGTACACCAATTATTTGTACTGGGGCCAAACCACCGAACATAAACACTAGGCTGTAAAGTGGTAGTGTTGAAACCAGTAGTAATGCCGTAAAGGAACAAGCTGAAATTAACTTACTTGTTACAATGCCTAGGGGACTTAGTTCCGTTGTTAAAAGGACATTTAATGTTTGTCGCTCCCTTTCCCCGCTAATAACTCCGGCCGTTAAACCGGGCACCACAAAGGCCAAGAGGCCCAGTTGAGCCATACTAATTACAGTAAAAATACCTTTGCTGCTCCCCGGCTGGAAATAGGCAGCATTTCGCCACTCTAAATAAATAAAACCTAAGGAAAAACCACCAAGTACCAGCAAATACAGTACTACCACCAAAGGTGATCGGTAGGTGCGAAATCGTTGACGCAATTCTTTCAACAGCACCGGGTTTAACTCTCTCATATTATTCACCCTCCCCGGTCATGGCCATAAAGGCATCTTCTAAATTACCTTTAATTTCGGCAAATTCTATCACATACCAACCCTTTTCAATAATCTCTTTCAGTAGTTGACTCTGGTCGTTCTTGTTACCCTGAAAGGTTACTCTGGCCCAACCAGCCTCGCCATCAACACTAACAACCCCGGGCTTGGGGTTAATAAATTCAAGCAGTTCGCTGAGTTTATCAGTTACGTCAACCTTCAGTATCCTTGTTCCTTGACGGGCAGCGGTAACTTCTTCAACTGGACCATAGGTTACCAGTCTTCCCTGTTCTAATATGGCAATACTATCGCACATCTCTGCCAATTCAGGTAGAATGTGGGAGCTAATTAAGATTGTTTTATTCATACGACGTAAATGACGAATAATTTCTTTCATTTCAGCCCTGGCCCTTGGATCGAGGCCCGAAGCGGGTTCATCTAGGATTAATACTTCAGGATTATGCACTAGACAACGGGCCAAGGCTAGTCTTTGCTTCATGCCGCGGGATAGTAAATCGACATAGCTATTGAACTTGTCAGCAAGATTAACCAGTTCTAGCAGATCCCCTATTAAACGAGATCGTTCTGACACAGGAATCCGGTAGGCTGCAGCATAAAACTCCAGATACTCTGTAGTTTTGAGATTATCATACACACCAAAAAAATCTGGCATATAACCAATTTGCCGACGTACCCGAGCTTGCTCACTCATTACATCATAGCCATTTACAGTGGCTGATCCCCCATCCGGTGCCAGCAGCGTAGCTAGGATAGACATGGCCGTGGTTTTCCCTGCTCCATTGGGTCCAATTAGGCCGCAGACCTGACCCTTTGGGATATTTAAAGAGAAGTCTCGCAGGGCATGATTACTGCCATAGATTTTGGTGAGACCCTTTATTTCCACTGAATTCATCGAGACTCCCCTCCTATTACCGAAATTGCAGGTAGATCAACACGGTCAGGCTGCCCCAGGCTAGAGATTTTCTCTATCTGCACACGGATTTGACCAGAAGTTGCATAACGTGTAAATTGGTTTGCTTCAAGCTTAAGTCCATTGGTGGGTACCTCGACCCATTTGTTATCCCGCTGGTCGTATATTTGGGTGACAAAGTTCTTATTGCTTTGTGCAGGCAAGGAAATTTCTATTACCTGAAGTTTTTGTCCATTTAACGGCCATACTAAGTCGATTCCCAAAACAATTTTTCCTTCATATAGAGTAAAGCCTAGAGGTGTTTCATTATAGGCACCTCTGCCCTCGATCATTTTCGGTCTATACATACCGGATGGTAGTTGGATTTTTCCGTTTTCCAAAATATTTAAATTAAGTTGTTGTGTGACCAATGCTAGATTATAACTTCTAGTATCTCCCTCCTTAGATACAATCTTGAACATGTCTAAGGATTGATCAGTCCAACCAAAAAACACAGGTTGATTACTACGTCCAGACATTGAAGTTCCAAGAATGGCATCTACCATCTGTCGCTCCCTGATAAAATTATCTTCTTGGCCTGGCTTACTGGGAGCCACAAGCAAGTCTCTGAATTCATTAGGTCCAAGACTATTAGGCCATTTGCTCAGTGACTGCTTAACTGTAATATATCCACCTGCCGGAATATCTTCTAATGATAAGGAACGTCCTCCCAATAATATTCTGCAATCCCTCAGGGCCATTTCTGTCTTGTTTTCAATTTTACCTGTAAGATAGCCATTTTCTAGGGTTAAGTTTCCCTCAATACTTCCTACGTTCTTTTTAAACACAGTTGTTTTAGCCTGACGCATGGACCAATATTCTACATTAGGAAAGGTGATCTTTGGAGCTGCATCCATATGGTATTGAATGATGGGGGATTTTTGTGAATATCCCTGATAGTAGTTTGTTGGTAATATGACAGCTCCACTGGCCCCCTCTACTTTTAAATCCCCCCCGTAGGGAGTAATAAAAGATGCAGTAGAATTAATTTCAGCTCTTTGATTATCTAGTATTTCAACTATTGACAAAGTTTGGCTGATAGGAGTATTTATCCTTTGGGCCGGTGACATGAAATAAACTGCAGCAGTAGTAACCATTGCACAGAGGGGTATTATCCACCACATCCAGTCTCGCCGATCATAACGTTTTAAAATGAAATAAAGCGCCGGTCCTATGATAATGACATATACACCCCAGGCAAAGGCTACTTGGGGTACCGGAGGGGTTTTTATCTGGGGCAGATATGTTGATGCATGAACCAGCATATCACTACCCATAGTTCTTTTTTCCCTTGCCATTTGCACTTTCATATCTGCTCTATTTGAACCATCAGCCATGCTAAAAATCAAAGGCCAAACCTTAGCGGATTCTGATGTCAACTTTTCTAGAGGTATGCCGCTGTATATAACTCTTCCCTTACCAATTTCCTTTGCTGCGACCAGGATTGTATCATTTATCTTGGCCAAAACTTCACCATCCTGTAGTCTACCAGTGGTAACAGTCATGTCCCCATTGACAACTTGTAGACCACCTAGATCAGAAGATATAACTGTTTGTTTTTCAGCCATGACAGGTGATATATCGGCCAATAATTCACCAGGAGAAGTACCTGCCCCGCCAGAAATCAGCAAAATACCACCCAAGGATACCCAGTCCTTCAAGATAGTAATTTGTTTTTCTGTTAATTCCTTTACTGCAACATCATCCACAATGATTAGGTCCCCTTGCAAAAGTTCCATAGCATCATTGGGTAAATAGGCTGGTTTGATATATTTGATGGCAGTTTGACCACCAAAGGTTTGATCTAACCAAGTAGATAAACCACCTTGAAGAGGCTTCTCTCCCAGTGTTAGAGCTATTAATCCACCGTTAACAACTGTCCCTTGGATTGGAGCAGCAGTCACAGTTTTACCATCAACCTGAAGTACTACCAAAGAACCCTTATTAATCAATTCGCTAGGTACCATAAGGGTTGTCTTGACCAAGCCCTTGGCGGGAATATTAACGGTCTTCTGATAACGCGCTGGTAAATTTTCCGCTTCTTTAAATTGAAGGGAATTTTTGTCTGGTACAATGACTAACAAGCCTTGGCATGCTTGGCCTTGATTGGAGACACTAATTGTAAGACCTGTGGAAAAACCCATTTTGTATATACCGCCTAAACCAGGCTGCACGGCCAAACGGAAGGACCCCTTATCATTAGCCACTGCCAAATTAGGCAGTGGCAGAGCTATTAAAAAAATAAATATAAAAAAGAGATAGAAGATCCTATACTTCGACCAGCCCTTGAGTATGCTCCTCATACCTTAGTTCCTCTCTTTCTCCCACTGTTTCTCGACCATAACTTTTAGCAAAGCAACGGTGTCACCGTCTCGACGGGCATATAATAACCATTGATCCTCCGGCCCAAAGACCTGCCCTTCACATTTGAAAATCTCATTCAGTATCAGTGTCTTCGGTTCATAGGAGCCATTCATTTCTTGCTGCCTTAACCAGTTAATCTCAATTCCAGAGATTCGAGTTTCTGGTGCAACCAATAAATGGCTGTTGGCTAACCAACCTTCACCTGCTTGTAATTTTTTCAACATTGGAGAGCCATCCTTCCCCAAATATATTGAACGCATCTCAGCCATCTGTTGACGAACTTTATATTGGGGTTCTCCATTGGGCAGGAAAGTTAATACCCGTTCTTGAATGGTTTCGGTACAAAAGGCTAGATAGCCAGATTTGCCCCAGACCGGATTTTCACCGGGGCCTAGGAGATCTGCATCTTCACTTTCCACATTGACCAGCCAAAGATCATATATTTTAGATCTGCCCGGTCGTTGTACAACTAAAAATTTACCATTTGGTGACCAGGTAGGAGCATCTCCATTGATAATCTTTTTTTCATGTCCATCGGCAGACCTGACCCAAACCTCAGTTGGTTCTCCTAGTTTATTAACTACATAGGCTAAGCTTTGCCCATCCGGGGAGTAAACCAAGTTTGAATAGTGTAAATTTTTTTGCTGTTCAGTGCCCTTAGCTTCCTTAAGTGATGCACCATCCAAGGAAACCATTGTTCTCTGCTTAAGGGCTTCTGGTTCCGAATAGGTCCTATTTATATTACTAGAGGAGGTCAACTCCGCTGCTGCAATATGTTTAATTTCTTCACTACCCTGGTAACTCAAAACAAAGGATACCTGGGTTCCATTTGGTGACCAGGCAGGAGATCGGAACGTTGCTCCTACTGGGGGTTCTAATGAAGCCAGTTGGGTCCCTGTATTGGAAAGAAGAACTAATCCACCACCTCTTACAACTAATATCTTTGAGCCATCTGGACTAATGGCGGGCTGCAGTGGAACATCTTCAGTCCAAAAACGGGTAAGTTCCTGCGGGGAACCTGCTGCTTCTAGATGGTATTGGTCCTTGGTGATTTGACCTAACCCAAAGATAAAGACCATTAATATTACTACCGCAACTCCTATTATTGCTACTGACTTAGGATGCCAGCGGTACTGCGAATGCTTTTTGGCTTTGCTGACTTCTGGCAAAGAATGCTTCACCATGTTTGGGTTCATTAGTTCTTTCTGTCTTTCAAGGAGTTTTTTCCGTAATTCCACTTGCAGCCGCCGATTTACTGGAACAGCTTCTCTTACCTGTCTCATATGTATTAGCAGTTGAGATATTTCATTTTCTTCTTCTTCTTTGGCCTTTAGGAAATTTTCAATGGGAAGAACATTGTTTTCATGGTTATCATATCTTTCTTCTGTCATCGGACATTCCCCCCTTCACAAACATACCTTTGCCTTAACTGCTTGAGAGCCCTGTGATGAAGCATCCGAACTGCTGACTCGGATTTCCCAAGCACTTCAGCTATTTGTGCAAACCGAAGCTCCGCAGCATAACGAAGTGCCACAACATCACGATAGTCGGGAGCCAGTTCAATAAGGAGTTTACGGAGTCTAATTATTTCTTCTCCCTGCAATACCGCCTGTTCTGGCCCATCATCAGATCCTACGGCTGACTCCAGAAAACCATCATTGGTTACATATTCACGTCGGCCTCGTATATAATCCACATATACATTGTGGGCGATACGAAAAAGCCAAGCAGAAAATGGACCTTCCGCTCTGTATTTGCTAAAGTTCTCTAATGCCTTCATAAAAACCGTAGTCGTCAGATCATCTGCGTCCCAAGCTGTATCAACTCGGTACCGCAAATACCTGTTAACTGGCTCAAAATAACGATCGTAAAGTTCTTCAAAGGGCAAGTCACCATCTGGGTGACGATTATGGGTTGCCGGAGTCATTCTACTACCTCATTTCAAACACACAATTTAGAGTACTCATATTTAAAGACGTCTTCTTATGGTTTTATGTAACGTAAAATACAGAAAAAGTCCGCCTCAAATATTGGGGCGGACTTCCTATTAGTTAATATTTGGTAATCAATGAAAATACAGCGCAAACTTATTCCATCACCAGATGAGGTTTATTGGGAATACTGTGTAAAGCTTTTATCCAACGAACGGTCTTGGTATGGGCTCTCATAACTAGAGAGTGAGTCTCTGCTCGGTCATTACCAACAAAACGAACCCCACGCAACAGTTCACCATCGGTAACTCCAGTGGCAGCAAAGATTGCATCTTCCCCCCGAACCATATCATCCATTAGTAGGATTTGCCTAGGATTCTTAAGACCCATTTTTACACAACGGTCATATTCTTCCTGATTATCAGGTACCAAACGTCCCTGCATTTCTCCGCCCAAAGCCTTAATAGCAGCAGCAGAGATAACCCCTTCCGGTGCACCACCTGTTCCAATATAAAGATCAATACCTGTATCTTCAAAACAGGTAGCAATGGCTGCTCCTACGTCACCATCACTAAATAATCTTACCCTAGCACCAGTACGGCGAACAGCCTCAATTATTTGATTATGTCTTTCTCGTTCCAAAATCATAACCGTACAATCCTGGATTCTTTTTCGATTTGCACGGGCGACAATTTCTAAGGTTCTGGGAATGGGATCATCAATATGAATAAGACCTGCAGCTTTGGGACCCACAGCAATCTTTTCCATATACATATCCGGTGCATGAAGTAAATTTCCTTTGTCCGATATTGCAACCACAGCCAGAGCATTAGTTAAGCCCTTAGCCACAATATTGGTTCCCTCAAGGGGATCAACGGCTACATCCACCTCAGGACCGTGTCCGCTGCCTACCTTTTCGCCAATATACAGCATCGGGGCTTCGTCCATTTCACCTTCGCCTATTACAACTGTACCATCTATATTAACTGAATCAAACATTGCCCGCATGGCACTTGTAGCCGCCTGATCTGCCTCATTCTTTTTACCTCTGCCCATCCACCGGGAAGATGCCAGGGCTGCCACCTCTGTAACCCGCACAATTTCTAGAGCCAGTTCTCTTTCCACAACCAAAGACCTCCTTAGAAATAAACACTTACCTATTACTATTATTATAGCACTCTGTTTAACCAATGTATGACTTTTTTTACACTTGACACAAATACCCATAATTTTTAAACTTAATACAACATTAACATAACTTTAATCATTGTTTGGTACAATAGTCTTAGGAAGGAGGATTAAATCTATGTCTGAAAAGGAAAAAGCAGTCAAGGCTTTATCAGAAATGATTAAACAAAACGAAGACCGATTGCAAAAGCAGGGCGAATTAAGGGATTGGTTTACAAGATTAAACAAGGATTTGCAAAAGGCAATCCGAACCTTACAACAGGCTTAAGGGGCCTTTTTTTATTGCCTTTTTAGACGTAGGTGTTAAAATGATAGTTAGCTATTAATCATTAGCCATTAGCTGTTAGCTCTCGTCAGCTTTGAGCTTTGTGCATATTTTGGTTTAGGGTTGTGTAGAGGCTTTGGAGTTTGTAATATGTTCAGAATTTACAAGAAAATTAATGGCTAATAGCTAAAGACTAAAAGCTAATAGCTCAAAAGTGAGGTTTTACTTATGGACAAGCATGAGGCCCGTAGGAAGCGGGACTTTTTTCTTTTTATTTTAGCAGGTGCTTTTCTTGGTCTTTATTCGGGGCTGTATGACCCATCCTTTAATAACTTTTTAAATGATGTATTTCATATAGGTGAAGTAGCCAGGGGTGGTCTGGAATTCCCTAGGGAGTTACCGGGATTCTTAGTGGTTTTTACCACCGGACTTTTAATATTTCTTCCAGATGTTCGCATAGCCTTGGTGGCCAACCTCATTTTGGCATTAGGGTTATTGGGACTTGGTTTTGTTTCACCTAGTTTTAGTTGGGCAGTTGTCTGGATGATAACATGGAGTATTGGAGCTCACCTATATATGCCTGTGGAATCTAGTATTGGTGTGGCCCTGGCAAAACCAGGTGAAGAAGGAAAATGTTTAGGACAGCTTGGCGCCATTAAAACAGCTGCATCCCTAGTTGGATTTTTAGTGGTGTACCTTGGCATACGTTATTTTCATCTAAGCTATACTGCTATCTTTGCACTGGCTGGATTAAGTGTAATTGTTGCCTCCATCTGCCTACTGCTGATGGAGCCTCGCAAAAGTAGTGTGAAAAGGGAAAAAATAGTTTTTAAAAGGAAATATTTTTTATTTTATGTTTTAAATATACTTTTTGGGGCTCGTAAGCAAATTTTTCTGACCTTTGCCCCTTGGGTTTTAATTAAAATATTTCAACAACCAGTAACAACCTTTGCTGTACTCGGCCTTGTTGGTACAGTGGCTGGTATTCCTTTCCGTGCACTGCTAGGAAAAGCCATCGACATCTTTGGTGAAAGGATTATTATTGCTGCAGAGTCCATTTTTTTGATACTAGTATGTATTGGTTATGGCTATGCTGAACATTTTGGTTTAGGTGATTATGCCATCTGGTTAGTATTCTTATGCTATGTCGGCGACCAACTTCTATTTGCCTGCAACATGGCCCGGGCAACTTATCTTAACAAGATTGTTGACACTCCCGCAGACTTAACACCCACTCTGTCCATGGGATTAACCATAGACCATCTTGTATCTATGACCATACCTTTTTTTGGCGGTCTATTGTGGATGAAATTCGGCTACGAATATGTTTTCCTTGCCGCAGCGGTCATTGCCCTATTAAATCTTGTGATAGCCCTTCGGATTAATACCATTAAAGAGTCCCCAGCTCAAACTTCCTTAAGCCACTAGCTGTTAGCTTTTAGCCTTTAGTTCAGCTATCGTGACATCACCTCTGGGAGGGGGTGGCAGCGAAGCTAACGGGGGGAATCTTCCCACCCATGTCACTAGTCACTAACAGCTACCTAAACACAAGTTCTTTCAGGATAGCTAATGGCTAATAGCTAACGACTAATAGCTCGGCCCCATAGAATATCTTTAAAGTCTTCAGGAATTGGACAGACAATCTTGGTTAAGGTTCCTTTTACGGGATGAATGAAAGCCAGGTATGCACAATGCAATGCTTGGCGTTTTATTTTCACAGTATCTCCTCCATAAAGAGAATCTCCTAGCAAAGGATATCCCAAATGGGCCAGATGTACCCTCACCTGGTGTGTTCGGCCAGTCTCCAATTCAACACATACTAGACTCGCTCCTTTGACACAGCGAAGAACCTTGTAATGACTAACAGCATGCTTTCCTCTGGGGGTAATAACTCTCTTTATATAACTGCCAGCAGCCAAATCGATGGGTGCATTAATAACACCTTGCCTCGGGCATACTTCTCCTCCTACCAATGCCAGGTAACGCCGAACAAATTTCCCCTGCATCATTTGCTGCTGTAGTTGTTGATGCATATAGGGATTTTTAGCTATTAAAATTATTCCTGAAGTATCCCGGTCTAAGCGATGTACAGGTCTAAAATGATCCGTGATGCCCTGCTGTTGCCAGTGGTAGATAACTCCATTAGCTAGGGTTCCCGTAGGTTCAGTGGTTAAAGGATGAACCAGCATACCAGGTGGTTTGTTAACCGCCAGCAAATGAGTATCTTCGAAAAGCAGATTAAGCTCCATCCTTTCTGGTATAACTTTGGTTTCTTGGTTTCTCATACGGAGTTCCAAAACCTGGCCTGTTTTAACTAGCACATTGGTTTTAACGGGTAAGCGATCTAATAAAATATCCCCATTTCTTTTGGCGGCACGTAGAAGAGTACGGGAAACTCTCAATTCCTGTCTTAATACCTTTTGAACGGTCCACCCTGCCATAGAATTCGATATCACGATATTTATCTTCCCTAAAGGAATTGATTTGCCCTCCATCAATATTGTCCTCCTATTTCACAAAAACCCATTATGTTAAAATTGCCAAATACAATTTAAGCAATAATCTTTTCTAACTTAAATATGATAAAACAGATACCCCTATGCAAGTAAAATAACACATTTTACCGAAAACGCAAAAGCAGGATTTAAGGGCCTTAAAGTCAAATTAATTATTGTTTGCATCATAAAAAATTTAATAAGGGGGGACCGCCATGCTAGTCAATAATCTGGCCGAAAAAAGGGAAATGATCGTCTGGTTTCTACGTACCAACCGGTTAAAAAAGCCTGAAGCAGCCCGAATTCTTGAGTTAATCAAGGATAATAAGAGTCTGTTGTCCAGAATTGAGTTTACCAACAAACTGCACGACAAAAAAGATGCTCTACTAGTTTCCGCGGTATATACCAATACTTTCCCCTTGGACTTCCGCCTTAATAATATCACTTATGGTTCCATAGATGAGGTTATTTACCAGTTAAAAAATAACCCTCCTCAAAAGCTTTTTATGTGGTTATCTTTCGCAAGTCCTCCAGGCTGTCATCTTTGCTTCCGAAAAAGCAAAAGACAGATAAAGGCAAAACCTAGCCCTGCTTCCATTGCCCACAAAATGTTGGTTGAAGCCATAAAAAGTGTCAATCGAAAAGAAGCTAAAAGGAAAGCACTTTTATTGAAAATCGACCAATCCTTAGATGATAAAAACATGCAAGAATTTAAACGTTTAACAGAGGAATTACAAAAATTAACTTACGAATAAGACTTCTATATCACCCCGGTCTTACTGACCGGGGTCTTTCTTATATGCGACACTGGGGACGGTTCTCGCTGTCGCATTTTTTGCGACAGCGAGAACCGTCCCCAGTGTCGCATTTTTGGCTGTCGTAGAAAACTGTATATTTATGTTAAAATGGCTTAGGGAGGGAGCAGCCTATGCAGATAAAAACAAATTGCCCACTGGATTGTTTCGCCCATTGCGGCCTAGTGGCAAGTGTTGAAAACGGTAAGATAGTTAATATCTCCGGTGACGAAAATCACCCTGTTAATAAGGGCTTAATTTGTAGCAAGGGACGCCACAAACATCTTCAGCGACTTTATAGCCCAGAACGTATTACTACGCCATTACGAAAAACTGACGGTGGGTGGCAACCAATAACCTGGGAAAATGCCTACGAAATAATCTCAACTGAAGTGACAAAAATCATCAATAGCTACGGACCACTGGCCTTACTGCACCATGATAGCGGCGGTTCTGAGGGGATCTTAAAGACACTCTCACAACGCTTTTTTAATGCCCTCGGCGGCTGTACCCAGCCTGCCGGTAGTATTTGTTGGGGAAGTGGTCATCAGGCCCAAAAATATGATTTTGGGCATCTGCAGTTACACAGTTGGGAGGATATGGTGCATTCTCGTTTGATCCTTCTCTGGGGTCGTGATCCTGCTGCCACCAACATTCAAATGCTACCTCTATTAAAGGAAGCTAAAAGAAATGGCTGTAGGATTGTTGTAATTAATCCGATCAAAGTTGCCTCCTGTGCCTTAGCCGATTTTCATATTGCCCCTCGCCCGGGTACAGACGGAGCCCTGGCCCTTGCATTGGCTAGGGAAATTATCAATAACCACTGGGT
Source organism: Desulfotomaculum defluvii (assembly GCF_054657375.1). NCBI lineage: Bacteria > Bacillati > Bacillota > Clostridia > Eubacteriales > Desulfotomaculaceae > Desulfotomaculum > Desulfotomaculum defluvii. The sequence goes on from NZ_BAAHYV010000007.1 coordinate 1,594,421, forward strand.
TGACCAAGAATACATTCATAAGCATGTTTATGGTTATGGTAAATTTAGCCAAATGGTTCAGAACTACACGCCGGAATTGGTTGCTACCATTACAGGGGTAGAAGCTGAGACAATTCGCCAGTTAGCCCAGATGTATGCTACCACTAAACCTGCCAGTATCTTCTTTGGCTACGGATTACAACGTTATACCAATGGGGGCCAAACCATTCGCTCCATCGATGCTTTAGCTGCCATTACAGGAAACATTGGTAAATCTGGCGGTGGGGCCAATTATGCCGGTGGACATTGGAAAGGCTTTTTTAATTCCATTTCCGGTAATGAACTCCCCCACAGGAGTCGTTCTTTGCCCTGGCCAATTTTAGGTAAAGCACTGTCGGAGGCTGACTCTCCACCTGTTAAAGGTATCTTTGTAACCCGTTCTAATCCCTTGACCCAGTTACCAGATATCACGGAAGTTCGCAAGGCCTTTTCCCAATCTCGATTTACAGTTGTGGTTGATATGTTTCTCACCGATACTGCTCAATATTCTAATTTATTTTTACCTTGTACGACCTTTCTGGAAGAAGAAGATGTAATATATTCCTCCTGGAATCATTATTTGTCCTATTCGCCCCAGATTATTGAACCCCTAGGCCAGTGTCGCTCCGACCATCATATTTTTTCCAGGTTGGCGCAATATATGGGCTTAGCTGGTTTTCCTAATCTGACTGCTGAGCAATGGTTGAAAAAATCCTTAAGTCCCTTGGGTGAATTTGGTATCACCCTGGAAAAACTAAAGGATGGCCCTGTTAGGCATCCTTTGTCTCCTGATGTACCCTGGCAGGGGGGAGGTTTTTCTACCCCCAGTGGCAAATTTGAGCTGTATTCACAATTGGCGGCAGCAGATGGAGTTAACCCCCTACCAGAGTATGTGGAAAACACTGAAAGCCCCCTGAATGATCCCAATTTAGCAAAGGTTTACCCGTTTCATCTAATCACAGCACATCACCCGGAATACTTACACTCACAATTTTGGAATCTTTCAGAGAAAAGTAAGCTAATTCAGCCAGTTTATCTACACCCAGAAACAGCTGGCCTGCTGGGAATTAAAGAAAGCCAAAAAGTTACTGTAGCCACCCAAAGGGGACAAGCTAAATTTACCACTGTTTTAAGCAATAAATTACGACGAGATACAGTTTTGATATATCAAGGTTTCTGGTCAAGCCATGGTAACAACGTAAATACTCTTACTCCCCAGTACATCCCAGATATGGGTTTAGGAACCCCTTATTATGATTGCCTATGTCGTATTGATCCCTGTTAAAGCACAAATTGCCCTGCAGGCAATTTACACCTGGTCAGCACCCTACTTCTTAGAGTACGGTGCTGTTTTTATTCCTAGGTGATTTTTCGTTGACTTTAATCTATAAAAAAGTTATATTGTAGATAGTTAGATAAATTTATAAATATCTAAGAAAGGAAACTTTATGGCAGGCATTAATCGTACCTTTCAAGCATTATCAGACCCTACCAGAAGAGAGATATTAAAAATGCTGCGTGAAAACGACCTTACAGCCGGTGATATTGCCAATCATTTTAATATCTCAAAACCCAGTATCTCTCATCATTTAAATATTTTAAAGAATGCCGACTTGGTGTTGGATGAACGTAAGGGTCAGTTCATTTATTACTCTTTAAACACCTCGGTATTAGAGGACGTAATGTCTTGGTTTGCAGCTTTTATTAATAAAGAAGGTGATAAATAATGAATAAAAACCCTGATATTAAGTTTAGCTGGATTACCAGCTTAATCCTAGTGGCCTTTTGGGGCCTATGTGCCTCTTTCTACCCATCCTTACCTGAGCAAGTACCAACCCACTGGAACATCCATGGAGAAGTAGATGGTTATTCTCACAAATTAACTGCTACAATGATAATGCCCCTGATTCCATTGGGAATTTATCTCTTAATGACCTTTGTGCCCAAAATTGATCCTAAAAAACAAAACTATATTAAATTTGCCCCTAGCTATGAAAAAATGCGGTTAGCTACCGTAGGAGTTATGATGGTAGTAACCTTTTTACCTATCTTGTCAGCACTGGGCTATCAGGTAAATGTTGAATTCATTGTTAAAATGGCAGTTTCGTTATTGATCATCGTCATGGGAAATTACATGAGTAAAATAAAATATAATTATTTAGTCGGTTTTCGTCTTCCCTGGACCTTAGCCAATGAAACTGTCTGGAATAAAACCCACAGATTGGGCGGTAAACTTATGGTTATTGGGGGTTGTGTATCACTTCTTGCCGTATTTATCTCTGGAACCCTGGGAGCTGTAATATTTATGCTAGGCATCTTTTTACCTATGGTCTTTACTATGATATATTCTTATCTAACCTATGCTAAACTAAAAAAGGAGCAGTAACTTTCAAAAGTTACTGCTCCTTTTTTAGTTTAGCATTCGTAGTCTACTGCCACGCTTGATTCTACAACAGTGCCTATGTATTTTACCACTTCCTGATGATCTGGATGTACTTGATAAGTATTCAAATCATCTAAATTATCAAACCTGGCTATCAATGCCAGATCATAGGATCTTTGGGATCTAATTACATCAACGCCAACTTCCAAGTGACGCAACTCAGGAATTTTACCCTTTAAGGCCATTAGTTTTTCCCTTACTATCTGACTACTGGCGGGATCTTTAAATTTAAAACAAACTATATGGGTGATCATGTTCACTGCTCCTTTTTTTCTATGTTTATTAACTTAAGGTTTATTAACTTAAGCTTGCTTTTGATCTATTCTTTTTAATATTTCTTGCAAATCCTCTTTGTTAAAATGATATTGCTCGGCACAAAAATGACAGTTAATCTCAGCTTGTCCCTCTTCTTCTAACATAGCAGAAACTTCTTCTTTGCCAATACCAATCAATAAATTTTCTAGTCTTTCTCTGGAGCATTGACAGGAGAAACCGACGGGCATACTCTCTAAAATTTTAATTTCAATATCTTGGGTAACACGCTGGATAATATCTTCCGGTGTTTTCCCATCTTTAATCAGTGAGCTGAGGTGTGGTAATTGGCTTAGATTACGTTCCAATATATCTAGTACTTCATCACTGGTACCGGGCAATAATTGAAGCCAGAGTCCTCCGGCAGCTAAAACAGAATTATCTGTGTCAACTAAGACCCCTAAAGATACCGCTGAAGGAGTTTGCTCTGAAGTAGTTAAATAGTGGGCGATATCCTCTGCAATTTCACCAGATACTAATTCTACACTACCAGTAAAGGGTTCCTTAAGTCCCAAGTCCCTGGTTATATGAAGGTGTCCTTTGCCAACAGCAGCACCCACAGGTAATTTCCCCTCCGGGGTGCTAGGCAGGTGAATTTGGGGTTCTTGAACATAGCCTCTTACCTGTCCCTTTGCGTTGGCAGTTACAAGCACAGCACCCAAAGGACCATCCCCAAGTACTCTGATACTGAGAATATCTTCCCCTTTCAAGTTAGCTCCCATTAACAAAGCAGCTGTCATTGTTCTTCCCAGTGCAGCCGTGGCCACCGGCCAACAATTGTGACGGATTCTTGCCTCTTCCACGGTGTTAGTGGTTCTAGCGGCAAATATGCGAAAGCTGCCATCCGAAGCAACTCCTCTGACCAAATAATCTTGCATACAGATACCTCCGAAATTTGATTAACAAAGCTATTCTATCAATGAGATTGATCCACTGTCAATTTATTAGCCATTAGCTTTTAGCGGTTAGGCATTAGTTACCCCGAAAATAGTATCTTAGGGTAGTTATTAGTGGCATGTTTAGGAAGACTCCCCTATCAGCTTCGCTGCTACACTCCTCTGGGAAGATAGTTTTTTGAATAAATCCCCTTCTTTGAGGGGAACGTCACGATAGTGACAGGGGGAGTTGGCCCTGTATTTTTATTCCTTGATGGTGCCGTTAACGGTATGTAGGTCTATTAGTATATACTTAGCCAATAGCTACTTGCGCTAAGCGATTCTTCGATAAGCAGGTGCTAAATGAAAGGTCTGACCTAGCCAGGTTATGGCTGTGAATGCACCGAGATCCACTGTAAAGCTAGCTAATAAATGCCAGTGTATATATTCGGCAGCATGGGTTTGTAGAATTAGGATTTCCATGGCTAAATATAAAAGTGACATGACAAAGATGTTTAATATCTGTAAGTATCTTTTTCGGGGCAAATATTGTATAAAAAGTGTCCCCATGATAAATATGGGTCCAAACTTATAAAAGATTGAGCATCCTGCCCAGGGTATAATAACATCATAAAATTTATAGAAATTAAGTTGTTGTCCTCCCCAGTCTACCAATGACCCTAAGGCTAAGGCAAATAATCCCCCCAAAATTGTTCTTTTGAGATATCGAACGTCCACTAAGAAATAAAAAATTATCCAGGAAACAATGGCTGTTATAAACCAGGGCATTTAATTATCACCTTTCTTGATTAGAATATCTTTGCATTAAGCTTTAAGATAGCTGGAGAAAGGACTTGTGCCATGAGCCTTGGACTTTAGGGTGAATGTTTTGCTTAAGGGTACAGCCCATGGCCCACGGTATTTTCATCAGTAGTTTTTGATCGTAAGATACGGTATTTTTAGTATTCAATTTGCCTATTTACACTAAAATTTATGTATATAAATATAAAAGCACCCTCACAAGAGGATGCTTTTCTTCTATGATGTGAAAAAATAGTAAAAACTATTTTAATGGGCACAACCACCGCCATGATGGTGATGATGGTGACCGCCGCCACCACAACCACAACTTACTGGACGGGTTACTAAAGTACCTGCTGCATAGGCTTCTGCTACACTTTCAAGTGGACCAGAGGCACCATTCACAACTTTTAAGCCTAATTGTTCCAATGCTGTGATCATGTGCCCACCAATTCCACCACATATAATCACTTCAATTTTTTCATTCTTTAACATATTAGCAATTCCACCATGATTGTGTTGCAACCCTTCATTTGATAAAATACGAGTTTCCTTAACCTTGCCATTTTCCAACTCAATAATAGCAAATTCCTGGGTTGTTCCGAAGTGTTCGTTTACTTGGCCATTTCTTGCAGGCATTGCAATTTTCATGTTTTTCCCTCCATACTCTTATGTAATCATTCTAGACTATACCAGTCCTTTGAGCTGCAATTGGGGCATTTGGTATGACGCTTACAAAAGGTACCTTCCCATTTTAAGCCACACTCTTTACATTTCAACTTGGATAGGGTAACTTGGTAGTTACCTCCCTCAACACGGATTGCCAAACCATTTATCAGGGCGTCTGCAATTTTTCCTCTGGCAGCGGATATAATTCTATGAAATGTTGGCCTTGAAACTGCCATTTTCTCTGCACAGTTTTCTTGTTCCATTCCTTCAAGATCACATAAACGTACTGCTTCCAGTTCCTCAACTGTTATTATCACTTCAGAGAGCTGACTCATAGGAATACCCTGAGGCTTAAAATACGTAACTATTGGTAACCTTTCAACCTGCCTACATTTTGGAGGTCTTGCCATAAAACCCACCCTTTATTGACATCCGTTCATTACCATTTTATACCTTGTTATGAACATATGTCAAACAAATTTTTGTTGATAAACATTTGGAAACTATAAACTTGTTAAATTATAGAACAATATGTGGTATTTTATCGTCTAATATTCAGATGGAATAATAATCATCAAAATTATGTAAATAATAATTCCTGGGAAGGCCACTGATAAAAGCGAACCTAGTATATATATAACTCTTACGATTGTAGGATCAGCATTAAAATATTCTGCAATTCCTCCACAAACACCAGCTATCATTCTTTGGGAACGAGATCTAAATAGACGTTTCAATTTTTTCACCCTTTCAAGGCCTATATTTTACTTTATTAAAATTTATTAGACAAATTTAACGGTATTCCTTTATACTATAATTAACAGTTAATTAATGGATAAGTGAGGAGGGCTATTATGATGGCAGTATTAATTAGCTACCTTTTTGCAGTTAATATCCTTACATTCATTATGTTTAACCTCGACAAGTGGTATGCCAGCACTGGAGGATGGCGAATATCCGAAAGAACTCTTTTGTTGTTCTGCCTTGCCGGTGGTGCTCTTGGTGGGTATTTAGGTATGAAATACGCTCATCATAAAACTAGAAAAACTATTTTCTTTCTAGGTATCCCTATCATAGGAGTTATACAGGTGATATTTGTTGTTTGGGTAATTTAATTTATAAAATTGGCTTTCGCAAAATAAAACTATGCGAAAGCCTTTATTATGTCTATTGAAACTCTTTTTATGAATTATTTAGCAAAAACATGTCGACCAATTTGCCCAGTAACTGGTCTCGACCAAATCCAGCCGCTGGTTGCTACCGCTGGATTCCAAAAATACAGTGCTCCCTTGGTTGGATCCTGACCTGCAAGGGCGGCCTGGGCAGCTTCTAGGGATGCATCACTAAAGGGTCGTTTATAATGGTTATTTGCAACGGATTCAAAGGCACTTTCTTGATAAATAACATCTGACAAGGTGTTTGGAAACTCACTATTTTCTACACGATTAAGAATAACCGCCCCCACTGCTACTTTCCCATCATAGGGTTCATTGGCTGCTTCAGCTTCAATAATGCTAGCCATCAGGGCTAGTTCATCTCTATCCACATTGCCACGGGACACTTGGAAATCCGCCGGCCTATTTTTTTGAGGTGAAATATCCAGTTTTTTTGCTCCAGAATATGCTACTTTGTTATTATTTAAAATCATATTTTCAGTAATTTTTTTCTCGCTAATTAATTGATTCCTTTGGTGTTCGCTGATAATTAATTGAGAAATGGGCAACAACATTAATACAATTAGAGAAAACGCTAATAACCTGGTCAAAGCCTTCTTACTTTTCAATGGTAAACACTCCTTTCAACAATTTCATTTGGCAATGTATTGTCTGGAGTTCACCTCAAAATTTCAAAATTTATACCTAGGGAGATACGCTTATAAAAGTATCATAATTTACCCTAACAATAAACACACAAAAGGTGGATAGATTACCATTTGTCACCCTTTGAATATTTAGGATGGAATTAGGATAACTTACCAATAAAAAGTAAGGAGGAGTTTTAATGGCTGAAGTTTCACTACATTTAGATCGGGTGGATGGAGCAAATGCCTTGGAGAAGATAGAACAGGCTATGCATGGGGTAGGTTTCGGTGAAGAGCTAAATATTACCATGGATGCCATTGATGCCCATCATTCTGATGAGATTTCGGACTTTCTTGCAAAAAAGGATTTTGATTTTCAACCCATTGGCAGTCATGACGGTAAAACCTATAAAATTACAGCCAGAAGAAAAAATCCCCCAAATAATTAACACTATTAATAGCCCCTAACCATCACTTACAAATCACTGGTAAAATTCAAGGGTTGTATAGGGGGGTATTGCATCAGCGGGGGGTGCTATCGTTATTAAGGGTTATTAACGGCGCTCCGCCAAAGTCGCTCAGAGGGATATAGATAGCACTTACTAATTCGTTAAGGTTAGTTTGCTAATGGCCAATGGCTAAAAGCTAATAGCTAATGACTCATGGCCCACGGCCCTATGAAAAAGGGAGTGCGCTGGCTACTATAACGTAGTTGCGGCACTCCCTCTTATACTAGTGTTTACCAGTATTTAGTTCTTCCAGCTCGTGTTCCTTATATACAGTCAAAGGAATAGGCTCATCTAAGGAACGTCCTGGTTCATACTCAAAACGATCTTGGTTGGCTTGGGAAAGGGCTTGGAACATCAAACCAACAGGAATGTTCATGGGACAAGCATTTTCACACTGGCCACACCCGACGCAGGATAAGCCCATATGGTTAACCCTTGTCAAATGGAATAGCATTGTATCGGTGGGTAACTCAATGCTGCCCTTTCTCTGGGCATATTGCATATATCTATCGCCGTTATGATCAAATATCGGACCAGCCGATACACATTCACGGCAGAAGCAGATGGGACAAGCCTGACGGCAGTTCTGACATTTAATACAGGTAGCCAAGACTTCTGCCAGCTTTTCCATAGAACTGACGGAACCCTTAAATTCGGCTAGGGCTTGAGCTTTAGCCTGGGTCTTTTCTGCGCTAATATTTGTTATCAATTTGGAGCGAGTCTCTGGTACTGCAGCAGTTTCTAAACCATCAATACCAGCTAAATCCACATCATCCTTAGTGGATATCAGTAAACCACCAGCCATACCTAACCAACCCAGAACAATGTCTGCATTATTAGCTTCGGGATAAGCACACACTGTGCAAGCCCTTCGCAGTTGCATGCCGGTGGGATTATTACCATCAGCAGCTTGGTTTACCCATTTGTCAGCATCTATTTTATTTTGTTTAATCATCTCTGCATAATCACTGGCAGGAAATGTACCAACACAATCAACACCAATGATCAACAGGTTATCTAATTTTGCTTGCTGTAGTTTAACTAACTCAATTAAAGCACGTACTTCACAGGAACGAAGCACTACGGCAACCTTTTCTGGCAAGTTTCGAGAAAGATTAGCCACCAGTCTGGCAGCATTAAGACCGTTAACCGGTGCAAAGGGATTCACTGCCCCAAACTTTTCAGGGTCTTTAATTAAGGTAGGAACTACGTTGGTTTTTGCCGTAACTTCCTGAGGAACCAAAACGGCCCCTACTTTCCCCGAAGTAATTAGAGATTTTAAAAATCCCCGGGCGGCATTCAGGGTGTCGCCGGATTTTATCATGTAAGTTTTCATGCGCTAACGCCTCCCACCTTAGATTTCCCAGTTCTTACGCAGCGGGTTAGGTCCTAACTCTTTGAGCTTTTGTGTCATTTCAGTAATAACTTCACCAAAATAAGCACCCTGAGAAGCACTGATGAAACGTAACCATAACCGTTCTTCCGGTACACCTAGTTGTTGGAGTACGTTTCTAGCAACGGCCACTTTACGACGTGCCTTGTAATTGCCACTACCATAGTGGCAGTCACCTTCGTGTCAGCCACCCACCAGAACAGCGTCGCCGCCGTCAAGGATGGGTTTAATCATATACAGGGGATCCACGGAACCGCTGCACATTACCCGAATAATCCGTACGTTAGGGGGATACTGTACACGGTTAGTACCAGCCAAATCCGCACCCGTGTAGGAACACCAGTTACAGAGTATGGCGATGATCTTGGGTTCATATTCACTGTTGCTGTTTACTTTTTCTTCAGGAACACTCATTCCATAACCCTCCTTTTCAGCTTAACTGTTACTGGCATCCAACATGGCCAGAATTTGAGCCTTTTCGAATCCCTTTTGCTGGCTGGCACCACTGGGACAAGCAGCCACACAGGCACCACAACCTTGGCAAAGTACATCCAATACCTCTGCTACCCTGGTGTTTTCATTCATAACCCGGGCACCGTAGGCACAGGCTTCTACGCACAAGCCACAGCCTTTACACCACTTGGGATTAACCTGAGCCACGTTACCAAGGGACTCTAATTTATCCTTGGACAACATGGTTACAGCACGAACCGCAGCGGCATTGGCCTGAGCAATGGATTCCTCAATCAACTTAGGCGAGTGAGCTAAGCCAGCAAGATATAAACCATCCGCAGCAAAATCCACCGGGCGTAGTTTCATATGGGCTTCCAAGTAATACCCATCTGCGTTTAGTGAGACCTTAAAGGTTTGACTAAGGGCATCTGTTCCCGCAGCGGGAATGATACCGGTACTTAATACCAGTAGATCTGCATCTAATTGCAAGTACTTGTTTAAGATGGGATCTTTTACCTTAACGGTGATCTTGTCTCCAGCAGCTTCCACCTGGGGTTTTTCATCTAAGGTATACCGGACAAAGATAACACCTTTTCTTCTGGCCTCAGCATAGTAGGTTTCATAGAAGCCATAGGTGCGAATGTCGCGGTAGATAATAAACACATTGGCCTCAGGATTTTGCTCTTTAATTTTGAGAGCATTTTTCACCGCACTATAACAGCAAATTCTACTACAGTAAGGACGCTCACTATTGCGAGAGCCCACACACTGGATCATGACAATGTTTTGGGCAGTACCCAGTCCTGGTCCAGCTAATTTATTCTCAAGTTCCCTTTGGGTTAATACCGCACTATGCTGTCCATACAAATACTCTGTGGTAGTGGCTGCCTCAGCACCGGTGGCAATAATTACTACACCATGCTCTATCTTTTTATCCCCCCCAGGGGTAGTCAAGGTAGTTTTGTAATTGCCCAGGTAACCAGCAACTTCTTTCACTGAGGAATTTAAATTCAGGTCAATATTAGGGTTATTATTGACATCATTGATAAGTTGATCAACTAACTCAGCAGGATTATTACCCTTCATGGTATATTTAATTTCCAGGGCATTACCGCCAAGTTTTTCAGTCCGTTCCACCAAGATTACTTTAAAGCCTTGACCTGCCAGGTTTAGAGCATTAGTCATACCAGCGACACCACCGCCAATAACCAGTGCCTGCCGATTGATATCCATAAAGGAGGTGTAAACTGGTTTTAACAACTTAACCTTAGCAACTGCCATGCTTACCAGGTCTTTAGCTTTTTCTGTTGCAGCATCGGGGTAATCTCTATGTACCCAGGATGAATGTTCACGGATGTTGGCTTGTTCAAAGAGATAGGGGTTTAATCCCGCTTCCTTTAAACTACTCTGGAATAAAGGTGCGTGAGTTCTCGGTGTACATGAGGCCACTACCACCCTGTTTAGTTGATGCTCATTAATACGTTCCTTTATTTTCTCAATGCTATCCTGGGAACAACTAAAGAGGAATTCCTCAGAGTGAACAACACCAGGAATTGTTCTGGCAAATTCGGCCACTTCTGGCACCCGAACTACGCTACCGATATTAATTCCGCAGTTACAAACAAATACGCCAACTCTTGGTTCTTCCTGGGTAATATCCCTTTCCGGCGGAAATTCTTTAACCTTACTCATGGTGCCCCTAACATCACTCAAGAACCGTGCAGCGTTGGCTGCTGCTGCACTGGCATCCATGACAGTTTCAGGAATATCCTTAGGTCCACAGAAGGCACCGCCAGCAAAGACTCCCTCTCTGGTGGTCTGACCAGGAATAAATTCAGAAGTCTTACAAAACCCAAACTGATCTAATTCAATCCCCGTAGCCTTGGCAAGGTCTGCATTACCCGAGGATGGTTTTAAACCAACGGAGAGGATTAACATTTCATATTCTTCTTCATTAAAGGAGCCATCTGTATTGCGATAGCGAACAATTATATTTTTCGTTTCGGGATCTTCTTTCACAGAAGATACCATAGCTTTTTCGTATTTTACACCATGTTGAATTCTGGCCCGGTCATAATACTTTTCAAAGTCTTTACCATAGGCCCTAATATCCATGTAGAATATTTTCGTCTCCAGACCTGGTTCGTGTTCCTGGGCAATGATGGCATGTTTTGTTGCATACATGCAACATACTGCTGAACAATAAGGATTTCCTTTGGCACTGTCCCGGGACCCGGCACATTGGATAAAGGCGATTTTCTTTGGTTCAACATGATCCGAAGGGCGTACCAGATGACCCATGGTGGGTCCACTGGCAGACAAAAGTCGTTCAAATTGCAAACTAGTTACCACGTTTTGATAACGTCCCCAGCCAAATTCTTCTCTTAGATTACCCTCCATAGGCTCAAAGCCGGGACTCAATACCACTGCTCCCACCTCTAATTCCAAGGTGGTATCAGGCATACTGTGATCTATGGCACCAGCCGGGCAAGCCTTGAGGCATTTGCCGCAGGCCTTAGGATTTTTAAGTTTTAAACACTTGTCCTTGTCTATGGCGTAGGCATTAGGAGTTGCCTGGGCGTATAGCTTGTAAACAGCCTTTCTTTTCCCTAAACCACCATTAAACTCATCATCCACTTTCACCGGGCATTGTTCAGCACAGGCACCACAACCAATACATTTTTCCAGGCTAACATATCTAGCATGTTGCAGCACTTTTGCCTTAAAATTACCCGGCTCCCCTACCAAATCAATGAGCTCTGCGCCTGTAATTATTTCAATGTTCAGGTGGCGGCCCACATCTACCAATTTTGGGGACATGGTACACATAGCACAGTCATTAGTGGGAAAAGTTTTGTCCAGTCTGGCCATAGTACCACCGATGGCGGGTTTCTTCTCCACCAAATAGACCCGGTAGCCGGACTCGGCCAAGTCCAGGGCAGACTGCATCCCTGAGATGCCACCACCCACAACCAAAACAGCTCCAATTTGTTTTTTATCCGTCATAGGTTTTCCAACCTCCTATCCCAGAGCCGCATCCATCATGGCCAGCAGCTGTTCTTTCTCGAAACCCTTCTGTTGAGTAGCACCGCTGGGGCATGCGGCCACACAAGCACCACAACCCTGACAGAGCACTTCCCGAACATAGGCTACTCCTCTGCGTTCGTCAAAAACCCTAGCCCCATAGGCACAGGCACTTACGCAGATTCCACAACCCTTACAAAGTTCCAGGTCTACCTCAGCAGTATTACCCAAAGACTCTAATCTTCCTTTAGAAAGAAGGGTAACTGCACGAACCGAAGCTGCATTGGCCTGGGCAATGGTTTCAGTGATATTCTTAGGTCCATGGGCCAATCCGCAGAGATATAGTCCATCCGCTGCAAAATCAACGGGTCTCAGCTTCATATGGGCTTCCAGGTAGAAGCCATCAGCATTTAGAGGTACCTTAAAGAGTTGGCTAAGAGCTTCAGTATCTGGTCTGGGCTTAATGCCGTTGGCCAAGGCCAATATATCTGCATCGATTTTTATCGGTTGTTTTAACACATGGTCAGTGACTGTTACTGTGACCTTATCTCCATTGGCCACTACTTGTGGTTTATCATCCACGCTATAACGGATAAAAATAACACCCTTACGTCTTGCCTCGGTGTAATATTCCTCTTTAAAGCCGTAAGTACGAATATCTCGATAAAGGATAATTACATTGGCAGCGGGATTCATTTCTTTTACCTTCAGGGCATTTTTTATGGCATGGGTACAACAAACTCTACTACAGTAGGGTCTTTCAGGAATACGGGAACCCACACAGTTAATCATGACATAGTTTTTAGCGTCACCCATTCCATGATCGGCAATTTTTTGCTCCAGTTGAGTCTGGGTAAGTACTGCAGGATGACTGCCATACAAATATTCAGTTGGTGAAGTTTCGTCAGCACCAGTGGCAATCACTACCGCACCATGATCTATTTCTAGTTTATTTGCATCAGCTTTAACAAGGGTGGTTCTGTAATTACCTAGGTAGCCAGAAACTTGTTCCACCCGCGCAGTTAGAACAACTTCAATCAAGGGGTTAGCTTCGATATCAGCCTTAAGTTTGGCAATAAAGCTAGGGATATCTTCCCCTTTCAGGCTGTAACGCAACTCTGTGGCTCTGCCACCCATTTGGTCTGATTTTTCTACCAGAGTAACTGGATAGCCCTGTTCCGCCAGGGACAGTGCATTGGTCATACCTGCTACACCGCCACCCACCACAAGGGTTCTCTGATTGACATCAATAAAGGATGTTTGTACAGGTTTCAGCAGTCTTACTTTGGCTACTGCCATTTTTACCAGATCCTTGGCCTTTTCCGTAGCATCTTCTGGTTGTTCTCTGTGTACCCAAGAGGACTGTTCACGGATGTTGGCATGCTCATAAAGATAGGGATTTAACCCAGCTTCCTTCAAGCTGCTCTGGAACAGTGGGGCGTGAGTTCTGGGTGTACAGGAGGCCACTACCACCCTGTTGAGACTGTGCTCCTGAATGCGGTTTTTAATTTTAATAATATTATCCTGAGAACAACTAAACAGGAATTCTTCTGTATGAACAACGCCAGGTAGTGTCTTGGCAAATTCTGCAACTTCAGGCACTCTGACAATACTGCCAATATTAATACCACAGTTACAAACAAACACACCTACTCTGGGTATTTGATTGGTAATATCCTTTTCAGGTGGAAATTCCTGAACTTCGGTCATGGTGCCACGGGCAGGTGCTAACAGACGAGAAACCATGGCTGCAGCAGCACTGGCATCGACGGCTGTATCTGGGATGTCCTTTGGTTCACCGAAGGCACCACTGACATAAATACCCTCTTTGGAGCTACAGCCTGGGGTAAATGTCTCGGTACGACAAAAACCATATTTATCAAGGTCAATACCACAGGCTTGCCCCAGTTCTTTAGCACTATCCGGTGCCGAAAGACCTACGGATAAAACTACCATGTCAAAGTTTTCTGTATATACATTTCCATCTTCGTCGGCATAACGAATCATCACATCATCACTGCCATCCTTGGCCGGGTCAATTCCATAGATACGGGAGCGGATAAACTCTACTCCTTGCTCGTCCTTAGCCCGGTTAAGGTACCGTTCAAAGTCCTTACCCGGTGTCCGCATATCCATATAGAATAGCTTAGCAGACAATGGATCGTGACTATGTTCCTTGGCAATAATGGCTTGCTTAATGGCGTACATGCAGCATACCGACGAGCAATAACCTTTACCTATTCTTTCGTTTCGAGATCCTACACACTGAATCCAGGCAATCTTGGTTGGTTCTTTATGGTCAGAAGGGCGAACCATATGCCCCGCATAGGGACCACTGGCTGAGAGGATACGTTCAAACTGAATACTGGTAACTACGTTGGGTAGCTTACCATAACCATAAAGTTTTAGATCTTCCGGATCATAGGGTTTAAAGCCAGGGTTCATCACCATGGCACCCACTTCAAGCTCAAATTCCCGGTCCTGCATCTGATGATCAATGGCCTTTGGCAAGCAGGCATCCACACATTGCATACATTCAGAGCAGATGGCACAATTTAAGCAGCGGGCTGCCTCTTCCTGAGCTTGTTCCGGTGTAAAGCCCAAACACACCTCTTCCGTATTGGTGGCCCTTCTTTCAGCAGGTGCATGGGACTGTTTTACCTTTGCTTGTTGAGTATAGGACTCAACCTTGCGAGGAATCGGTGAGACTTTCTCTTCTGGCACCTTAAATTGACGACCCGCCTTCATGTCCTCACCCTGTATGTAACGATGAATACTTTCGGCAGCACGTTTACCAGCTCCAACTGCATCGATAAGTAGGGCCGGTCCTGTAAACACATCACCACCGGTAAAAATACCAGGCACGTTGGTGGCTAAGGTATCTGGATCTGCTACAATACGGTCGCCCCACTGATTAGTCAGAGGCTTGTCACCCGTAAAAGACAAATCAGCCGTTTGCCCGATGGCTGAAATAACTGTGTCAACATCCTGCCACTGGGTCACCTTATCACCATATACAGGTATCCATTTACCCTTCTCATCCTTTTCCATCCTAACAACTTCTATGGTATCAACAATACCAACTTTTCCTTTGTTATCCTTTATTTCTTTAATAAGGGTTCTAAAATGGAATTTTACACCTTCTTCAATGGCTTCTTCGACTTCTTCAGGGGCAGCAGGCATTTCACCCCGGGTACGACGATACAATACATGTACTTCTGCCCCGGCACGACGGGCACTGCGGGCAGCATCCATAGCTACGTTACCGCCACCGACAACCAGAACTTTCTGACCTACATCTACTTTTTCCCCTAAACCAATTTTACGCAGCATGTCTACGGCAGAAATAACTCCATCTAAATTTTCCCCAGGAGTTCTCATGCTGGTACCCTTTTGGCAACCAACACCCAGAAAAATGGATTTGTATCCTTCCTTAAATAAACCATCGATGGTGATATCTTTTCCTAAGGCAGTATTAACTTTAATTTCAACGCCAAGACGCTTGATTAATTCAATTTCAAAATCTACCCATTTTTTAGGTAAACGGTATTCGGGAATACCTACACGCATCATACCGCCAGTAACCGGCAGTGCTTCAAATATTGTAACTTTATACCCCTTTAGGGCTAAAAAGTGTGCACAGGCTAGACCTGCGGGACCAGAGCCGATAACTGCAACCCTTTCATCCCTCTCTACTTCTTTTTCAGGTAGTGGTAATTCATTAATATCTTTCTGATAAGCTATATCCGCAGCAAGTCGTTTCAAGGTGGCAATTTGAATAGGCTCATCTACTTTAGCTCTATTGCAAGCAGTTTGACAGGGATGGGCACATATACGACCACAGATTGCAGGAAAAGGCATTTCCTCGTAAATCATTTTCCAAGCATCGATAAATTTGCCTGACTTTATTAATTGAACATACCCCTGTACATTGATGCCAGCCGGACAGGTTGCTTTACAAGGTGCAACACCTCTTTTATCAATAGCAAAGGCATTTGGGGTAGCTTGGGCATACAATTTATAGGTTGCCTTACGGGTGTCAATTTCACCGTTAAACTCATTTGGTAATTCTACTGGACAAACCCTAGCACAATCTCCACAACCTGTACATTTAGCAATATCAATATAGCGAGCACTTTGGTGTACCTTGACTTTAAAATTACCAGGTTCACCGGTAACTTCTTTTACCTTAGCACCGGTAATAATTTCGATGTTTTTATGACGTCCAGTATCTACCAACTTGGGGGACATAATACACATAGCACAGTCATTGGTGGGAAAGGTTTTATCCAACCTTGCCATAGTACCACCGATAGCAGGCTTTTCATCCAACAAATAAACTTTAAAACCTGACTCAGCCAGATCTAGGGCAGATTGCATGCCGGATATTCCGCCACCCACCACCATTGCCGCACCGGTTAATTTCTTATCGGTTTGGACGTTGCTCATTTAACTAAACCTCCATCCCTTTACGATTACTCAGCTTGAATGGAATTAACAATTTTTTCAGGATCGACTAAATGCTTATTCCACCATTCACGAGCTTCTGCAATACCTAAAGCTAGACCCATTAGTTCAGTGAAGAAAAATACTGGGATATCTTCACCCTGAGGACGACGCATTTCAAGGTTCGTCTGACATAGGGGGCAAGAATTGACCACAGCATCTGCACCAGCTTCCCGGGCCTTGGCTAATATCTTCCCGGATAAGTTCGTTACCATGGCTGATTTAGCTATTGAATGACCCGCTCCACAGCAATCAACTTTATATGACCAACTAACTGGTGTAGCCCCTAAAGTTTTCATTAAATTATCCAACTGCATAGGGTTTTCAGTGCTGTCAATGCCAGTTATCTCAGCAGGCCGCACAGATAGGCAACCATAGTAGCAGGCAAGCTTCAGATTTTTTAGAGGTTTCTGAACCTTTTGGCTAATAGCTTTTAAGCCAATTTTTTCAACCATATAGGCCAACAAGTCATAAACTCTAGGTTGTTGATCAAATTGAAAAGCTAATGTTTTTTCCATTTCCTGACGCATCTCAGCATTATGTATCATTTGATACTCTGTTGTTTTAAGACGATTGAAACATGCAGAACAGGGGACTACGCAATCCAGACCCATTTTTTGTATTTGTTTAATGGTTAGAGCCGGCAGACCAACTGAAAGTCTATGATTAGTGGCATGGGCCGAAGTAGCACCACAACAGGTCCAATCAGGTATTTCTACCAACTCAAGATCCAACGCTTTACTTACTGCCCGAACTGAGCTATCGAACTCTTTGGCTGTCGCTTCTAAAGAACATCCAGGGTAATATGACACTTTCAAAATTATCCCCTACTTTCCGTTAAACCATATCCTAATGTCCATTTCTTTTTTCCTTAGACCATTCGAAAATTTTCCGAACTTCCGTTTTGCTTGAAACACTATGTGGGAATAAGGCTAGCTTTCCTTTAAGGAACATTTTAAGACCTACTCCCATATCATCCATTAAGTGACCACTTTTTAGCTTGTACTTCATTAACATAGTTGCTTCATGTACTCTACCAAGGGATTTTGCAGATTCCAAAAAGCACTGGTGGAATAAATAAACATCTTTTTCAGCCGGTGCTACTCCCTCTTCAATAGCCATCTCCCTTAAGGCATCCGTGACAGCAGCTATACGAATACCATTGGGACAACGAGCACCACAGGTCTCGCATCCTACACATATCCAGATGGCCTTACTCTTTAGTAATTCATCCTTTAATCCAAACTGAATCATCCGGAGTATCTGGTTGGTATCCATCTCTCCGTACTCAGCAATGGGACAACCCGAGGCACATTTTTGGCACTGAAAACAAGCCTTAATATCTTGACCACTTTTCTCACTTATTTCATTTGTGAAATTTAGGTCTAGTGCCTTCGGACCATCATCGGTTATAATATACACAGGTCCACCCCCTTGGTATTACGATTTTACTTTAGTTTAGTTTATCATAGGCTATAGTTAGAATAAACTACTGCATTTTTCGACCAAGTCCCAAAATCGACAAATTATTGGGAATATCTTCATTTCTCGACTTGTTTCGCTATGATTCATTTTATTTCACGCCATTACTTTAGTCAGCTTAATTATGGGCATGACTTATTTGGGTAATCCCTTGATTTATAAGGATTTCTTGTTCTACATTGCATCGTTTAATTCCTTCTATTATACTACTTTATATTGGAAAATTATTGTTTTTTCGCTAAAACTATTTTCGCTGGCATAATTATTAGTTGCGAAAATAGTTTTACTTTTTAATCTTATCAAGGTTATGTGTAGTTAATTTCCTGTTTGAAATAGTAACCTGGATTAACTGTTAGCTTAAGATTAGGATTTTGAGATAGAACAAAACTAAGCCAGGGCAATAAAATAAGGGGATTAGGTCGTAACCTAGTCCCCTTTTGAACGAGTTTGAGCACATCTTTAATTGTTGAGTATGAAACCAATTAGTGGAAAAATAAACCCTATCCCCATTATGACAAACAAGAAACCAAAACTAAAACTTTCTTGTTTAGACGATGCCTCTGAAATTAGGTACTGTTCATATTCTCTACCTATCATAGGGCACCCCTCCCTACTATTGTATCCTGTATACATAGTTTACTTTAATATGTTTGGATAGTAAAGTTCCATTTTTCACATACTCGAACGGTGCTACCCTATATTTTCTATTTTATCTAAGTCATTCTTTAGTTTTGGTATTAAATTAGAAGGGGTCTGGCCCTCTTAGGGACTTTCATCTGGTGAGCCAGACCCCTTGTGGAACCTTGAACGGAATGTAGAATTAGTAAAACCAATGGTTGACGGTAAACCTAACCTATTTCTAACAATTTACTGGTCTGCTGCCAAAGCTCTTGTATGGCTGTTTGTGCTTCTCCTTTACCTAAGGTAGTAATGGGGGTTCCTTGAAGGACTGCATCAATCATCTTTTGGTCATAGGGAATTTTACCCAGAATCGGTATATTTAATTTTGCGGCCAAATCTTCGATATATTTGCAATTATTTTTATCTAAATCATATTTGTTAATACAAACTGCTGTTATACAGCCAAAATTCGCAGTTACCCTCACGATTCTTTCCAAGTCATGAATTCCAGAAAGCGTTGGTTCAGTAACAATTAATGCCATATCGGTACCAGCCAACGAAGAGATTACTGGACAACCCACTCCCGGAGGCCCGTCGCTAATTATTAAGGGGATATTTTGTGATTTGGCAGTTTCCCGGGCTTTTTTCCTTACTACATTAACTAAGAGACCTGAGTTTCCTTGGGCAATCCCCAGTTTTGCATGAACCATAGGACCCCATTTTGTGTCCGATATATACCAATGACCCGAAAGCTGTTGATTTAGTCTGACTGCTCCCTGATCGCAAACATGGAAGCATAGGGAGCATCCTTCACAGGTATAGGAATTCACTACTCCTCCATTGATTGCCTTAAATCTGCAAAGTTCTTCGCATACTCCGCAACGATTACATAGTTCCGAATTTATCTCAGCCTTTTTTTCGCCATAATACTCATAGGTTTCTAATACCTTGGGCTGGAGTAAAATATGAAGATTAGCTGCATCAACATCACAGTCACAAATTACAGCATGCCCTGTTAGGGTGGCAAAAGCACCCAATATGCTGGTCTTCCCAGTTCCACCTTTACCACTGACTATAGTTAACTCTTTCATTGCTGCACCTCCTGGTACAACTGTTGGTAAAGAAGATAAAATTTATCCTTATATTGGGGACTCATTTCCACCAAGGGTATCCCCTTAGCATAGGCCTTGGCTATTTCCAACTCATAGGGAATGCGTAGTAATATTTGCAAACCCTTTTCCATACAGTATTGATCAATAATATCGTTATGGGGTACATCACGGTTAATCACAACCCCGCAAGGTACTCCCAGTACCTTTAGCATTTCCGCTGCCAAGGCCAGATCATTTAAACCAAAAGGAGTTGGCTCAGTAACCAAAACACAATAGTCTGTTTTTTCCACCGCAGCCATCACTGGACAAGAACTTCCTGGAGGTCCATCTATAATGACAATTTTCCCTTGATCGTCCTCCCTATCCCGCACAGCCTTTACCACTGGTGGACTGATGTGTGTACCTAGTTTTAATTTCCCGCTCACTAACTGAAGGGAACCAGCTTGGCTTATAGTTACGGTTCCAATTTTTTTGGGTTTAGGTTCCAATGCGCCATTGGGGCAAAGGTACCAGCAACCACCACAACTATGACAGACATCTGGGAAAATCACCAAAGTTCTTTTCAGCAAGGCAATGGCATTAAATTGACAGACTTCTGAGCATTTACCACAATAACTGCATTTGTCATAATCTACTTTAGGGATAGGCAGTGATACCTCATGGCTTTCAATAGGGTTACATTTAAGAAACACATGAAGATTGGGTTCCTCTACGTCGCAGTCTAATAATTGAACTGACTTATCTTTAGCCAATAAGGATAAGGCTAGGTTTGTTGCCACCATGGTCTTACCAGTGCCACCTTTACCGCTGGCAACAGAAATTTTCATTACTTCACCACCTAACGTCCATTGGGTCCGACACTAGGGCCATTAGCCTCTGTCAGTTCACCCTTTTGGTAATTAAGTAATACATCCCCTACTTTTCCTGATGCACCTATGTAAACCTTTATACCTGCAGCCTCTAAAGCAGTAAAGGCATTTGGTCCTACATTCCCTGTAATGATAACTTCAATGCCCTGATCATTTAAAAGTCTAGCTGTAGCTATACCCGCTGCTCCGGTTGCAAGTCTACCAGTATTATCTAGGGAATCGACAGAACCGCTTTCCGTATCATAGATTATAAAATATTCACATCTACCCAGACGAGGATTTAATTCATCATGCATTGACTTACCATAGGACGAAAAAGCAATTTTCATTTTGGCTCACTCCTTGTTCCAAAAAAATAAAGTGTTATTAGTGTACTATTACATTCTGTTTTATAAGTCCTTTATGAACATCCGTTCATAACCATATTATACTTATTATGAGAATATGTCAATAAATCTCCCCTAGGTATTTTGTGTTTAACGTCAAAAGCTTGGTACATGACCCCCCCAAAAAAAACATACAAATAAAAAACCTAGTTGTAAGGTCGTGTTATCGTTGTCCACCTAAGTAACTTTGATGGAGCACCAGTAATGACTCTTGAAAAATGGAGGGTATTAATAAAAAAGGACCCGGAGTTTCATAAAAACACTGGGTCCATAGCGATTATAAATTATTAGCCTGCCATCAGCTTTCTATTGGGGCCACAAAGGGCCCCTCAGAAAACATGCATAAAAGCTATAGGCGGGATGGTTAATGTCTAAATGTCCAGTACAGCGTCTATCATGGCCAGCATCTGACCTTGTTCAAAACCCCTTTGCTTAGTGGCGCCACTGGGACAGGCTGCAGCACAGGCACCACAACCCTGACAAAGTACTTCCCGTACAATGGCAACTCTTCTACGCTCATCAAGTATTCTGGCACCGTAGGGACAGACACTAACACAAATGCCACATCCTTTACACAGTTCGGTATCCACTTCAGCGGTGATACCCAATGATTCCAATTTTCCCTTGGACAGGAGTGTCACCGCTCGGATAGAGGCAGCATTGGCCTGGGCGATGGTTTCACTAATATCCTTCGGTCCGTGTGCTAACCCACATAGATATAAACCATCTGCAGCAAAATCAACTGGCCGTAGTTTCATATGGGCCTCGAGAAAATAGCCGTCGCTATTCAAGGGTACCTTAAATAATTGACTTAATCGTTCTGTATCGGAACGGGGTTGTATTCCATTAGATAAAGCCAAGATATCAGCTTCAATTTGAATTTTTTGGTCAAGTATATGATCCGTTACGGTTACTATTACTTTATCGCCCTTAGCAGTAACCTCCGGTTTGTTATCAACATTATAACGGATAAAAATAACTCCCTGGCGTCTGGCCTTAGTATAATACTCTTCTTTAAAACCATAGGTTCGAATATCCCTATACAGGATAATTACATTGGCCTCGGGCTTTTGTTCCTTAATTTTTAAGGCATTCTTAATGGATTGTGTACAACAAACCCTACTACAGTAAGGCCTATTGGGTTCTCTGGAACCCACACAGTTAATCATGACCACTGTATTGGCTTGGCCAAGACCGTCATCGAACAACCTTTGCTCTAATTCAGTTTGGGTCAATACTGCCTTGTCGCCCCCATACAGATACTCAGTGGGTTCTATGGGATCTGCGCCAGTCGCCACAACCACTGCACCGTGTTTTACCTCAATTCTAGAACCATCCTGGTTTAATAAGGTGGTCTGATAGTTTCCCAGATATCCAGAAACCTTATCTACCTGGGCATTGAGAATAACATCTACCAATGGGTTAGCCTCTACGTCATTTATGAGTTTTGTTATAGATTCTAAAATATTTTCTCCCGTAAGGCTATAGCGTAATTCTACGGCGTGACCACCTAAGGTAGCACTCTTTTCTACCAGAGTGACAGGGTAACCCTGCTCAGCCAAGGACAAAGCATTGGTCAATCCAGCTACGCCACCACCCACCACTAGGGTTCGTTGATCCAGATCAACAAATGCAGGTTGTACTGGCTTGAGCAGACGCACCTTGGCCACAGCCATTCTTACCAAGTCTTTTGCCTTTTCAGTGGCATCCTCAGGTCTATTGCGATGTACCCAGGAAGATTGTTCCCTGATATTGGCATGTTCATAGAGATATGGGTTAAGCCCAACTTCTTTCATACTACTCTGAAACAGAGGAGCATGGGTTCGCGGAGTACAAGAGGCCACCACAACTCTGTTGAGGTCATGCTCAAGAATTCGTTCTTTAATCTTTATAATGTTATCAGCAGAACAAGTAAACAAAAATTCCTCCGTATGCACAACACCTGACAAGCCCTTAGCATATTCTACAACCTCTGAAACTTTAACAACAGCACCAATATTAATACCGCAATTGCAAACAAACACACCTACCCTGGGTGCCTGATTGACTACATTTTTTTCTGGAGGAAACTCCTGTGTGATGGTTAAGGTTCCCCGGGCCGGAGCCAGGAGTCGTGATGCAAGGGCTGCTGCAGCGCTGGCATCTACTACTGTTTCAGGAATATCCTTGGGTTCCCTAAAGGCTCCACTGACAAAAATACCATCTCTGGAAGTGCATCCAGGAGTTAAATCTTTACTGCGACAAAAACCATATTGGTCTAATTCAATATTGGCTGCTGTCCCAAGCTCTTCAGCTCCCTCAGGGGGTGAGATGCCAACGGACAGTATAACTAAATCAAAGTTTTCCTGATGCAGTAACCCTTTTTCATCGGCATAGCGAATCATTAGATCATCGTTACCGTCAGGTGATGAATCTATTTGATAAATGCGGGATCGCATAAACTTGATTCCATGTTCTTCTATAGCACGGTTTTGATATCGTTCAAAATCTTTACCAGGAGTCCGCATATCCATATAAAACAAAGTTGTGTCAATTGGTGTGTGACTATGTTCCTTGGCAATGATGGCTTGTTTAATAGAATACATACAACACACCGATGAACAATAGCCCTTACCAATTCTTTCATTACGGGATCCTACACATTGAATCCAAGCAATTTTGGTTGGTTCCTTGTGATCAGATGGACGAACCATATGACCAGCAAAGGGGCCACTGGCCGACAAAATTCTTTCAAATTGGATACTGGTTACTACATTGGGGTATTTCCCATAACCGTATAGTTTTAGATTTTTAGGGTCATAGGGTTTAAATCCTGGATTAAGAATAAGTGCTCCCACATTAATTTCTAATTCTTGGTCTTGCATATCATGGTTAATTGCCTTTGGTAAGCAAGCATCCACACATTGCAGACATTCGGAACAAACTGCACAGTTTAAGCAACGCTCTGCTTCGGATTTAGCCTGTGACTCATCATAGCCAAGTGCTACCTCAACAAAATTATCTTTCCTGATATCAGGGGCAGTATAATTCTGTACAAATGCTGGTTGAGTTTTTACTTCGTTTTCTTGTTGGCGAAGGGGAGATATTTCCTCTTCTGGTATTTTAAAAGCGCGACCAATATTTAAATCTTCACCCTGTATATAACGATGGATACTCTCCGCAGCCCTTTTACCTGCGCCTACTGCATCAATCAACAATTTGGGACCAGTGAAGGCATCTCCCCCTGCAAATATTCCTGGCACATTGGTGGCCAAGGTTTCCGGATCGGCCATCAGTCGGTTGCCCTGCTGGTTGGCCAGAGGCTTATCTTCAGTAAAGGATAAATCCACAGTTTGACCGATGGCTACCAGTACACCATCAAAATCATCCCAATGGGTTATTACTTCGCCGCATTGGGGAGCAAAACGTCCTGCAGCATCAAAGAGACTGGTAACATTAGCTGTTATTAAACCCTTTACCGTTCCATTATCTCCTTTGATTTCCTTGACGCTATGGGCATAGTGGAAGTAAATCCCTTCCTCTGTTGCTTCTTGAATTTCTTCGGGATCAGCTGGTAATTCTCCCTCGGATTCTAGACTAAGAACATGGACTTCAGCACCCAGACGACGGGATACGCGAGCAGCATCCATGGCCACATTGCCACCGCCAATAACGGCAATCTTCTTTCCTATGGTGACTGTTTCACCAAGTCCCACTTTACGCAGCAACTCTACAGCAGTAGTAACACCGTCCAAATTGCTGCCAGGCACCTTAAGATTAAGACCTTTCTGAGCACCTATCCCCAAAAAGATAGCCTTATAGCCTTGGTTAAATAGTTCATCAATGAAAATATCTTTACCTAGGGCAGTGTTAAGTCTAATTTCCACACCCAGCCGTTTAACTAAGTCCACCTCTAAATCTACCCATTTTTTAGGTAATCTATATTCAGGAATCCCCACACGCATCATACCACCGGTAACAGGTAAGGCTTCAAAGACAGTAACTTGATAGCCATTTAGGGCTAGGAAATGAGCACAGGATAAGCCTGATGGGCCAGCACCTATGACTGCCACCTTTTCATCAAGTTGATCTACTCGTTCCGGTAAAGGAAGTTCCGCCATATTAGAATAAGCCACATCTGCAGCAAAACGCTTTAAGTTTTTGATTTGCACTGGGTCGTCGATTTTTGATCTATTACAAGCTGTTTGACAGGGGTGGGCACAAATTCTTCCCAAAACTGCAGGAAAGGGCATATCCTTATAAATCATTTTCCAGGCATCCACTGGCTTGCCGGACTTTACCAGTTGCACATAGCCTTGAACGTTCACTCCTGCAGGGCAGGCAGCCTTACAGGGAGCAACCCCTCTCTTTTCAATGGCAAAGGCATTTGGTGTAGCCTGGGCATAAAGTTTGTATGTGGCTTTCCGAATATCTATATTACCATTAAACTGGTTTGGTAGTTCAACTGGGCAAACTTTAGCACAATCACCACATCCGGTACATTTTGTTGTGTCAATATAACGGGCCTTTTGATTTACCTTTACCTTAAAATTACCTGCTTCACCGGCAACATTAGCAATCTTAGCACCGGTAATAATTTGAATGTTCTTATGACGACCCGTATCAACTAATTTTGGGGACATGATACACATTGCACAATCGTTAGTGGGAAATGTTTTATCTAGGCGAGCCATGGTACCACCAATAGCAGGCTTCTCCTCCAATAAATAAACTTTAAACCCAGATTCAGCAAGATCAAGGGCAGATTGCATCCCCGATATGCCCCCACCTACCACCATTACCGAACCAGTCATTTGATTTATCAATCCATCTTGTTCACTCATCAACTAACTAACCTCCTTCAAACAATGCACGCATCATGCAAATTGTTTTGATTGTGGAAATTGTCTCATGCAACACCTCCAGCCAAGAATTATTTTTCGATTATCCTATACCTGATTTCAGTTTATCATAACAATAGCGTAATTCAAATACCATTGGTAGGTTTAATATAATTATTTTTTGTATATTTTTACTATTATTTTTTAACATTCATACTCATGCGTTATTACCAGCGAAAAAACATACGGATTTTTCATAAGACACGCTTGTAACATATGGTACAAGCTTATCAAAAAAGCAGATGTCAGCCTTTGTTTGCTTTTTTGCATAGTAAAAATCCAATACTTTCCTAAGCAAATAAAAAACTGGTTCACTTTACGTGAACCAGTTCTAGGGAAGTTACAACATGCTTCGTTCGGCCCTCTGTATCGCCAGCTTAACAAAGTTACCACACTCTCTCGAGGTCAGGTTACCGTAGTCATTGCCTTGGATACGGTCTGCTGCGCCCATTTCCTGGGCAAGCTCATATTTCAGGGCATCACTCATGTATTTAGCCATGTCTTACCCCTCCCTTATTGCTAATTTAGCCCAAACGCAGTTATACTATACGGGGTGAAAATATTTTTTTATTACTTAACTAATACTAGAAAAGGTGAAAGTTTTAATGAATAAGAAAAATTTGCAAAAAATATTGTTAGTTCAGGTCACACGGGCAATCACTCATTTTAATTTAATTGAACCGGGAGATAAGGTAGTCGTAGGGGTCTCGGGGGGAAAAGACAGTCATTCTCTCCTCTATTGTCTTAGTCTTTACCAACACAGATATTTAAAAAAGATACCCTTTGAACTGCATGCCGTACATTTGGACATGGGGTTAGGTGCAGATTTAGTACCAATGAATGAGCTATGTAAAAGATTAAATATCCCTTTAACCGTTAAGCATACTGATATTGGAACAATATTGTTTGATATTCGAAAAGAAACTAACCCTTGTTCCCTATGCGCAAATCTACGCCGGGGTGCTCTTCACAATGTAACTAAAGATTTAGGTTTTAACAAAGTAGCCTTAGCCCATCACCTAGATGATGTTATTGAAACTTTTTTTATGAGTTTACTTTATAATGGAAACATAAAAACCTTTTCTCCAAAAACATATCTTGATCGAACTGATCTTACTGTAATTCGCCCCTTTGTTTACGTCACGGAAAACCAAATAAAAAAATTGTTACCCTTGGAGAATATTCCTATTATTCAAAATCCCTGCCCGGCAAACAAACATACTAAACGGGAAGAAGTAAAAAACTTAATTGACAGTCTTTCTCAACAATACCCTGATATTCGTCAAAAATTTTTAACTTCGCTGCATAATTTCGATCCAAAAAATCTGTGGCCGGTAAAAGAAAATAATAAGGGCCGGTGGAGTTAATACCCCCCGGCCCCTTGGCACTTAAAAAACTACGCAGATTCTGTTTTATTAAACCATCTTGATGTTACTTTTTCTTCCAATGGTTCGGCATTCTCTGTAAAGGTTCTCAAATCACCAGCACCTACAATATCAACTCCGCTGGGAACAAATAAAAAAATTTCTCCATTCACCTTTTTGGCAGAACCGTTTAAAGCAGAAGATACACCACTAGCATAATCTAAAATACGCTGAGCTTCTTCCGGATGAACCTGAGAAAGGTTAACAATTACAGGTTGTCCATTTTTTAAGTGATCTGCCACTACTTGCACATCAGTAAATGTTCGAGGCTGCGTAGATATGATTTTGCTATTCGGAGATGCTGTAATAGCTGTTAATTCAGTGCGAGCACTTTTATTAAGGCTTTGAATTGGTGCTTTAACTTCTTTAGGTGAAGACAGTTCAGGTGCCTTTTCGCTATCTTCTACTTCTTCAAATCCAATAAAACCAAGAAACTTGTCTAGAAATGACTTAGACAACCTAAACTCTCCTTTCGGCATATCCAATGATATAAGTACCAGAAGTTACATAGATAGACTACATTTTTATTATGCGGAAATATTTGCTAATTTTCTATAGGACCATTGTCCTATTTCCTTATGAAGTTTTTCCTTTTTCATGGGCAAACTAAAATTAAAGGAGGTATTGAAAATGGGTGACTATCTTGTAACACTTTTTGTATCGCCTTGGAATAAAACAGGTTGTGATGAAGCGAAGGAATTTCTAGAAAGCAAAGGAATTCAATACGTAGAGAAAAACACACAGGATCATGGTGCCCGTGGTGAACTTATTAAAAAAACTGGCGGCCTTGACACTCCTACTATCATGGCAAATGGACATACTGTAGTAGGATTCTTACCAAACAAATGGAATCACTTACTTAGTGAAGAACCTTTAGAACTTACCTAGTTTAACAGGCGGGAAGTTCCCCGCCTGTTAATTTCCATAGCCCTAAGAAACAACTCTAAATAATTATAAATAAATATAAAAATAAGCTATCACAAAAAAGGAATTTGTATTTTTTTAGCGAATCATGGGTATTTGGAAATTGATCTAGCATATCCTATCTAGTCTTACTAAGTGGTACTGCTGGAACACTAAGGAGGCAGTGAAAATATGGGCACCGTAACAGTTCTTCGCCATCCACTGGCAGATGAACAGCTTCAGTTAATAAGAAATAAAGAAAGTGATATTTCAACTTTTCGAAACGCCATTACACGTTTAGGTGGTTTATTGGCCATTGAGGCCACCAAAGATTCACCCACTAAAGAAGTTAGGGTAACCACTCCAATGGAAGTTGAAACAACAGCATTAGCTTTAGAAGACGAAAAAATACTGTTAGTACCTATTCTTCGGGCTGGCCTGGGACTAGTGGAAAGTTTTCTTAATTACTTACCCAAAGCCAAGGTTGCCCATATAGGCATGTCTCGGGACCATGATACCCTTCAAGCTAAGCTCTACGTTAATAGCCTACCCAAAAATTTAGGAGACTTTAAGCAAATTATGGTTCTAGATCCGATGCTGGCCACCGGAAACAGTTGTGTTAAGGCCCTTGAAGTATTAGCAGAGTTTGGAGCCGACACTTCTAAAATCAAAGTAGTTTGCGCCTTTGCCGTCAAAGAGGGGTTAGAACAAATCGAGCAAAAGTACCCTCAAGTTAATGTAGTGACAGGAGTTATTGATCCATTACTTACCAATATTGGATATATATCCCCGGGTTGCGGAGATGCCGGAGACAGGTTATACTTACTCTAATGAAAAAAATAATGTTAATAATTAACACCTTTAAATTAGTACAGAGAGACTAATAAGGTTGCGGCTAACAGGATAATTATATTCCTATAGTTATTTAGCTCCTTACAGTACTCTGTAAGGAGCTTATTTTTTTAAAGGCATAAAATTAAGGAGGAATTTAAACAATGGCAAAACGCGAAATCCAGGTGGAAGAAAAGCTCCCCTTGCTCCAAACTTTACCCCTAAGTCTGCAGCATTTGTTTGCAATGTTCGGTTCAACGGTTTTGGTACCGATTTTGTTCAAAGTAAACCCTGCTACAATTTTACTTTTTAATGGTATAGGAACGCTCTTTTACCTTTTTATTTGTAGGGGTCGTATCCCTGCATATCTAGGTTCCAGTTTTGCCTTTATTTCACCTGTTTTTGCAGTATTAAGTAAATATGACTATAACACCGCCCTAGGTGGTTTTATCGTTGTAGGTTTTATTTTCTCTGCTGTTGCTCTTTTAGTTGGTGCTGTAGGTACAAAATGGATTGACGTGTTTTTCCCACCCGCTGCCATGGGGGCAATTGTTGCGGTAATTGGACTTGAATTAGCTCCTGTTGCCGCTCAAATGGCTGGACTTGCCTCTGCTGACCCTAATAACTATGTAGCTGATCCAAAGGTAATTACTGTATCATTATTTACACTAGGTGTAACTATTTTAGGCAATGTAGTATTCCGTGGTTTTCTGGCCATCATCCCAATCTTGGTTGGTATTATTTCTGGATATGTCCTCTCTGCCTTCATGGGCCTGGTAAATACTGAAGCCATTGCCCAGGCTAGTTGGTTTGCCATGCCTACTTTCTACCGTCCTGTTTTTGATATTAATGCCATTATGATTATTGTTCCCGCAGCCCTGGTGGTAATTGTTGAACATATAGGTCACCTATTTGTAACCAGTAATATTGTCGGTCGTGATTTATCAAAGGATCCTGGCTTGCATCGTTCTCTTTTAGGAAACGGTATCTCTACTATGTTCTCTGGTTTCTTTGGCTCCACCCCCAACACAACCTACGGAGAAAACATTGGTGTTATGGCCCTAACCAAAGTTTATAGTACTTGGGTTATTGGCGGTGCAGCGATTATAGCCATTATTCTCTCCTTTGTCGGAAAGCTAGCTGCAGCCATTCAAAGTATTCCTACTCCGGTTATGGGCGGTGTCTCTTTACTGCTCTTTGGTGTTATCGCTGCTTCTGGTATTCGTATGCTGGTAGAAGCAAAGGTTGATTACAGTAAAGCCTCTAATCTAATTTTAACTTCTGTTGTGCTTATCATCGGCGTAAGTGGTGCACAGATACAACTAGGTGCTGTTAGTCTAAAGGGTATGGGCCTAGCAACAGTAGTTGGCATGATTTTAAGCCTCTTCTTCCGTCTACTGGAAACTGCCAACATTAGTAACGAGAAAAGTAATTAGCTTTTAGCCATTAGCTTTTAGCTTTAGTCTTTGACTAATGGCTAACGGCTAATGGCTAATCCACTTCACATCGTGACAAATCTTTATGCATGGTTTTTTTAAAGTTGTTTTGTCGCCGCACCTCTTTTACCAACATAAAAATAATGATACTACTTAGTATAGCTGCAGTACCCAGCATTAGATACGCCGCTATTGTAGGCAGTAAAAGCTGTTTAAAGATAACAGCCGTTCCAGCGAGGGTAAGAGTTACCCCAAAATATAATCTTATTTTCATTCCCGTAGCATAAGCCGTGGCAACTGAACCAATTTGAGCTCCGACGGCTGCTCCAACAACCATTACCATAGCTCCGATAATTTCTACTTTCCCCGCCATCGCGTAGATATACGCCCCCCATGAATTGGTTATCAAGATAGCAAACAAATCCGTACCCACGGCCATTACTGTAGGCAACCCAAGAAAATAAATAAGTACCGGAACTCTAATAAACCCTCCACCAACCCCTAAAAACCCTGAAATAAACCCACTGGTAATACTTAAAAAGACTACTACCCAAATGGATATACCATAAACATTGGACGTAGGAAAATTAATAAATGGTCCTACCTTAATTTTTCTTATCCATTTAGAAAGTTCGGACCTTGCTGCTTCAGCTTCCCATTGCTGTTTTTCGTTTAGCCTACTATAAAAGAAGTATTCCCGGATCATAAAAATCCCCAGTGCAAAGAGAATCACAATGTACACCATTCTAACAATAGGTCCTGCTTGACCCAGCTTCTCTAAATACAAAATTGATTGTTTTCCTAAGGAAACACCAGCCATACCCAATAGACCCATAAATAACCCTAGCTTAAAATCTACATGCCTAAGCAAGGAATGTTTAAAAGTCGCTACAATTGATTTACCAAAAATATGCGCTATGTCCGTACCAATTGCAAAGGCCATAGGAAAGCCAATGATATTTAGAGCAGGAGTTACGATAAAAGCTCCTCCAATACCAAAAAACCCCCCCAATACACCAACAAAAAAACCTAGAAATAACAAGGCCCAGCCGTTAACATCTGCATTAGCTATGGGCAAATGTAACAAAGTAGTCCCTCCATTCCTACTCTCCCTTAATCCCCAATACCCTAAGAATAATTTCAGTAAAGAGCCCTACCCAAACACCAACCACAGACATTAAAGTAACCACAATTAACCCATATTGTGCTTTATTCATTTGGTAAATGGCTATAATATACTCATTTATTGCATCAATCATCTCATTCACCAACTCTTTAGTCCTTGTAATAACTTTTGGTTATCACAAATTTTGGTATCAATCTTTATTGCCTCATGTCTAATTTTTTTAATTTCAATTATTTTATGATGATAGTGACAACTATTTTTTGTGAAATCCATGTACCCAATGCATTTTTATTCATTTGTGGTGACAATTTAGTGATTTTATTCACTTTTGAATTTATATCTTTTTGTTAAGTATAGAAACACTTTCACATTTGTTTTTCACCGCCATGCTAGCATATTTAACTATTGTTTTCAAGTTTTTCTTAGTCATGTCATAGTTAAATAATATTATTTTTAAGTTCTTTTTATAAATAACTTTAATATATTTTTTATCAAAACCATTAAGAATTTGACAATGTATTTCTTTCAATTGATTTCTAAACGTGATATAATTCACTAAAATATGACTTGTTGGAGGTGAATGTTCTTGGTCTGGTTTAAGGCAGGTCCATTGTTTGAAGACTCTGAACAGTTAGCCAAAATGTATAATGATAAATGCACTTCGGCAGCCAAGGCTGTTTCCATTATTTCCTCTGGTGATAATATTGTGGTTCCACCAGGTGCAGCAGAACCTGAATTGTTAATGGAGGCACTGGCCAATCGAAAAAGCGAATTAAAGGACGTT
Source organism: Desulfotomaculum defluvii (assembly GCF_054657375.1). Classification (NCBI taxonomy): domain Bacteria; kingdom Bacillati; phylum Bacillota; class Clostridia; order Eubacteriales; family Desulfotomaculaceae; genus Desulfotomaculum; species Desulfotomaculum defluvii. The sequence goes on from NZ_BAAHYV010000007.1 coordinate 1,627,079, forward strand.
AGAATTCATCAGATGCTACCATTACGGGAGGCTAGTTATCTAAAACCTGGCATGGAAAAACATTTTCGCCATGTATCTTGGTTAACTAGTAGTGTAGTTAAAAGAGGTGTTAAGGAAGGTCGTGCCGGGGTTATGCCCGGATATCTATTTGAATATCCGCAATTTATCAGAGACATGGAAGTTGATGTATTCATAGGTACTGTTTCTCCTATGGATGAACATGGCTATTTTAGTTTTGGGGTTTCCGTTGACTATACCATCGCTGCTGCAGGTTGTGCCAAAAAGGTAATTCTAATGGTAAACCCAAATATGCCTAGGACAATGGGTTATAGCTTTATTCATATTTCCCAAGCTGATTTGATTGTTGAGGATAATACGCCTCTATTGGAAGTACCTAAACCAATACAGAGTAAGATTGATGCTAAAATAGGAGATTACGTGTGTCAAATTATAGAGGACGGTTCCACCATCCAACTAGGTTTAGGTTCTGTGGCTAATTCAGTGGCTCAATGTCTCAGTGTTAAGAAAGGCCTTGGAATTCATAGTCATTTTATCACAGATTCCGTTGTTGACCTGGTAGAATGCGGTGCTGTAACTAACCGCAGGAAAAATATTCATCAAGGCAAAATCATTTGTAGTTCCGCTGTGGGTACAAAACGTTTATATAAGTTCATTAATAACAATCCTATGTTTGAAATGCACGCAGTTTCTTATACAAATGATCCTATGATCATCGCAAAAAATAATAATATGATCGCTATCAATAGTGTAGAAGAAATCGATCTGTTAGGACAGTGTGCCTCAGAACCCATCGGCCCTAAATTATATTCTGGAACCGGTGAGCAAGTGGATTTCGCTAGGGGCGCAATGAATGCCCAGAATGGAAAAAGTATTGTTATTCTTCATTCTACACATAAGGGCAGAACAAAAATTGTGCCTGCTCTAGAAAGTGGTTCAGTAGTAAGCCTTAGCAAAAACGATGTTGATTATGTTGTCACGGAATATGGCGTTGCTAGACTTAGGGGGAAAACCTATCGTCAAAGAGCAGAGGCTCTCATTTCCATTGCTCACCCAGATCACCGGGACGGCCTAGCAGAAGCTGCAAAAAAATTCGGTCTAACTAGATAACAAAACAGCATTGCAACAGCATGCAATGCTGTTTTGCTATTGCCAAATTTGTTTTAATAGCTTTGCTCGTCTTTCCTGTTCCCTTCGCTGCTCAATAAACTCAAGTATCTGTGCCACAGTCAAAAGAATAATAGGTACCATAAATAAAGTTATGACAAGAACCGCCGAAAGAGAGACATCTTGAGATCCAATTGATAGTAAAGATGCTGGTTTGATACTTAATATCTGAGGAGTAGAAGCTATAATTTGATTATTCACCAAAGTCATGGCTGTAACCTTAAATGAGCCAAGGGGCATTCCCTCAATTAAAGGAATCTCTACTTGATATTTACTGCCTTCCCGCTTAACGACTCCTTGCCTTATGGCATAGAGACTATTAGCTTCTTTATTTTCTATGGCTATTTTAATATAATCCTGTTGATTCTTATTGTAGGCTTCGGGAATATCCTGCCGCATCCTTACCCATGCATCTGTTTTTATTTGTGCATAACCAGATGCTAATCCTAAGTTGTAACCATATTTTTCTTCCACCTCGTAGTCGATATTGGAGGTCAAGATCTGATAATATCCGGGCAAACCCTGAACCTCAGCTTCATTAAATTTAAGCAAGGATTGATCCTTAAAGAGACTGACCAAAACCGGTCGTTTAGGTCCTTGTAAATGAATGATAACGGGTGCATCCTTTGGCGCCTCGCCAAAGACTACAATTTTTTGCTTAGCGGGATCCAGACCAACCTCACACTGGTACTGAGAAAGCTCACAGGAAATGCTTGAAGCTAAACCTTGACCAGGAAATATCATCATAATTAGCATCAAGATTGCAAATACTCTCACCCTTGAGCACCTCCAAACCAACCAAGAAGATCCAGTGGAAAAATTTGTTGTATTAAACTGCTGTGGCTAGGATTACTTAACATAAGAGCCCATAGGGTAAAGGATGTAATAGCTACTAATAAGGCTGCCACAGGAATTGGATAAAGTTTCTTTCTAATTACAGTGGATAGTACCAATACAGTGACAGTTGAGCCCAGAAATACCCAAAGTAGAATCTGTAAATTTAACGGTATTACTAAAAACCCATTCCACATGGCAACCGACAACATGCCAGTAAAATTAAATACCATTGATGTTGCCACCGCCACCATTACCGGGATATCCAGGCAAATAATCAGTATCGGACAAACCAGGATTCCAGCAATGGGACCAAATATTTTTGCTGTATAAGCTAATAACAAGCCTAATAAAATGGGTACAAGACAAGAGATCTTGATTCCGCTGGCTGATAAATCTACTTTGCCAGGCAATCGATAAAGTACTTTAAGTATTTTCCTTCTATATTTATTTTTAGGCTTTGGCAGCAAAACAAAGGGACGAATTTTATAAATGGCTGCACCAATTATTAAAAGTAAATAGGGTACCAAAACCAATAAGCTTAAATCAGCAATTTCCCCGGTAAAAATAAGTCCAACCATTAAACCGATAATTAATAGAAACAGTAGTTTATAATCAACGTTCCCTGCCTGCCAATGTCCTACTGCGGCTGGGATAATAAGGGCTGCAAAATGGGCTAAACCAATAGGAATCGCCATTTCAGGTGGTAACCCAGTCATAACTATTAAAAGTGGAACAATTGTGTAAACACTTGCCTTACCTAACACCGGATATAACACACCACCTAGGATGCCAATTACCATGAATAAAATTGACCCTGAAAAGAAAATATCATCCATTTTTCTGAGCCTCCTACTCTGCAATCTTCTTATTGCTATAAACTAGCAATTTCTATGCCATATTAAAAACGTCTGATTAATTAGCTAAAAAAGATAAAAAACGGCTAGGTTAAGCCGTTTTTTATCTTTTTTAGCTACCTTTTGTGATGACAACAATGAGTCAAATCTACCCGTATGGGCAAAAATCACTCACCTATTCAATACCTAATTCCTTCATCTTTGCATAAAGTGATCTTCTATTGATTCCTAATACCTTGGCTGTAGTGGTGCGGCACCAATTATTCTCCTCCAAGGCTTTAATAATAATCCTCCGCTCAACATCGGCTACAATTTGCTTAAGAGGCAAATTCAAATCAGTTATACATACGCTTTCAGTGAGTATTTTTTTCTCAGCGGTTCCCAACTGAATATCCTCTGGTATTATGATAGATCCCCTAGCCATAATAATTGAACGTTCAATAAGGTTCTCCAATTCACGAACATTTCCTGGCCAATCGTAATCTTTTAACAGCTTAACTGCTTCTGTTGAAAATCCCTTAACATCTTTATTAAATTCTCTATTATATTTGGCAAGAAAGTGGGCAATCAGTGGTAAAAGATCTTCTTTTCGTTCCCGTAAAGGCGGTATTTCTATATTAACAACATTTAAGCGAAAAAAAAGATCCTCTCGAAATTCTCCTTCTAGAACGCTTTGTTTAAGTTTTCGATTGGTAGCTGCAATAATCCTAACATCCACTTGAATGGTCTTGGTTCCACCCACCCGATCAAATTCTTTTTCTTGAATAGCCCTTAGGAGTTTTGCTTGGGTGGAAAGGCTAATCTCACCTATTTCATCAAAAAATATAGTTCCCTCATGGGCCAACTCAAATTTTCCTATCTTATAAGAATTGGCACCGGTAAAGGCACCCTTTTCATAGCCAAATAATTCACTTTCCAATAAACTATCTGGCAAATTAGCACAATTTATTTTAATAAAGGCTTTATCTCTCCGGGAGCTATTATAATGAATAGCCCTAGCTACCAATTCTTTTCCGGTGCCACTCTCACCTTGGATTAAGACAGTGGCATTACTATCAGCTACTCTGCCAATATCCTTGTATACTTGCCTCATGCCAACGGAATTTCCTATAATGTTAACACCATTTGTACTAACCGACTCCAAGACTTGGGGAAAGGATGCAATTGTATCCGATTGGGCCACAGCCCTTTGGACAAGGTTTAAAAACTCATCTAAATCAAAGGGTTTAACAATATAATCAAAGGCCCCCAGCTTCATCGCCTTTATGGCTACATCTGTAGTACCAAAGGCTGTCATTAAAATAACCGGCGTATTTAATCCTGTTGACTTTATATAATCAAGCAAAGCAAAGCCATCTTTTTCAGGCATCCGAATATCAGTAATGAGAACATCTGGTTTTAAATTCATTAATTTTTCCTGGCACTGTTGGCCATTCACTGCTGTATCTACTTGATAGTTTTCCTCTGTGAGTACATCATAAAGAAACTGTCTAACGCTTTCTTCATCATCTACCACCAGAACTATCTTTTGTGTCATGTTCTAACCCCCTCTGAGGTCTTTCTGTTACTTCTATTGGTAATAAAATTCGAACCCTTGTACCCGTTCCCATTTGACTTGTTATTTCAATTTTTCCTCCCTGTGCCCTAATAATTTCATCAGCAATAGTTAATCCTAATCCTGTACCTTTGGCACGGGTTGAAAAGAAGGGATCAAAAACCTTTTCTAATAATTCCTCCGATATACCGCATCCCGTATCTCTAATCTCAATATAAACCATTTTATCGCTTAAGCTGAAGCCAGTATTTACTTCTATCTTACCGCCTTCTGGCATGGCCTGAACACCATTAAATATAATATTCATCAATACTTGTTCAATCTGGTCAGGATCTATACAAACAATTGGCAAATTACCCTCAGAATTAAATGAGATACAGATATTTTCTGAGTGGGTTTCCTCAAAAAAGTTTATCACCCTGCTAACCAATTGATTAATGGAAATCGCCTTTAGAACAGAATGTGAAGGTCTAGCAAAAAAAAGTAATTTATTGACAATCGAGTCTAATCTTCTGACCTCTCGATATATCGTATTTAGGGACTTTGTTGTGGGAGCTTTACTTTTCAGCCAAAATTGTATATATCCGCTAATAGAGGTTAAAGGATTCTTTATTTCATGGGCTACACCTGTAACTAGTTTCCCCAATGAAGCCAATCTTTCCTGCCTTCTCATTTGTTCTTCCATACGCATGCGAGCGGTAACATCGCGGCAACTCAGGACTGCTCCAACTACATTCTGATGGGCATCATATAATACAGATGTATTAGCCATCAACTGTATTTCTTGAAGTCCTGAAAATTTAGTTTTATATTCCTTACCTTCTTGCCCCTTTAAACAATTATCAAACAGATGTATAAGCTCAATATTATCAGGAAAAATTTCAGTATAGTGTTTATCCAAGATATCACTGGAAAATTGGAATATCTTGCGTGCTGTGGCGTTTACACTTACAATTCTGCCCTCCATATTGACTGCTATAATTCCTGCATTAATACTGGCCAATATAATTTCATTATAGTTATGAGCCCGAACTAATCGCGAAGCTAAGTCATTAATTGCCTTTGATATTTCTCCTAATTCACCCATAGTTGGTGGAATAACATAGGTAAGATCATTCTGCAATCTTTGTAGGCCTGTTTTTATATTTGCCACTGTGTCCAAATAGTTTTTTAAGAGAAAAAATGTACTACAAAGACCTAGCATAAAACCAAAAAAGATAACCGTATAGGCAAAACTCTCTGCCTGCAAGATCTCTTTATTGATCCCACCTAATCTTTCTCCGGCCCAAATTACCGCTTTAACCTGGTTGTTCTCTACCAGGGGATAAAATACCACCAATTTCTGGTTCCCTGCAGAACCTAAAACCAGCTCTAGGGGTTTTTGGGTTCGAATAACTTGATCAAAGGCATCCTTCCATTGAGCCTGTTCAGACCACTGTACTTCCTCGGAAACATCCAAAAAAAAGTCCTTGAAATCCATATAGGGTAAGTGACCATCCTGGCCCATTTGCACCAAGACAGCTTTCATCTCAGAAGAATAATAGCCTAACTCAATCCCCTGATACTTTTGAAACACCTTCATGACAGCCCCGGCTAATTCCCTATTAAGGGTTTTTATTTGTTCAACGCGATTTTTACTTAGGACTTCTTGTTTATTCATTAGTTGAGATATATTGGGGGGCACCCTTTGGCTAAGCTCTTCAACTGCCAAGGTCAAATTCTCCCTTTGTTCATCTAAAATCACTGGCGTACTATGGTTTACCATATAAAGCATAGCACCAATAATAAGCACAGGAAGCAATAGTAATATTGCAATTAACACCATTAGTTGATTTTTAAATTTATTAATCATAAATCATTCACCTTAATAAGTTTAATAAACTTATCTTAACATCTCCTACTTACCTAGCCAATTAGAAAAAATTGAGTTTCGCCAAGTATTTAGACGCACCCTTAAGGGCATAACCTAAAGGTCACAGGCAAGCAGGTGGAAACCTTAGTTTCTCTTATACTATCATCATTAGAAATTAATGACATCATCAGTCATTCATAATTGGGCAAAATAAACACTAAGGAGGTGATCACTTGTCCATAATTGATGAATATAAAAAGGGTGTCCAACATGAATTACCTGAAATTGAACATTATCTACACCGTCCAGTAGGTCATACACAACCCCGGGAAATCAAATCCCAAAAAGCTCAGTTAAAAAGTGTCCACCAACATGGTACTCAAAAGAGTGTTAAAATGGGTATGCATTACAAAACAGGTGTTAGAGATATGAAGCATAACATTAACCGGGATTAATTTTAAACCCCCACTTTCATAAAGTGGGGGTTTTCCTTGGGGTATTTAGCTTAAACCATCATGATTATTTTCCTCTTCACTATCATTGTTGACCTGACTGTGGAATATTTCTTTTAAAGTCATTTCTTCAACATCTTTCTCCCTAAAATCTGCTTGTCGCTCAACTTGAACCATCACATCCCGTACACCTCTGGCCCTGGTGGCAGCTTCAATGGCGTTGTTTATTTCTTCCTCACTATCTGAACGTCCTCGAAGATAAACAATACCACCAATACTCTCCGCGCCGATATTCTTTAAATTAACTCCGTTATTTTCTAACTCTTCATAAACTTCGGCAGTTACTTCACCATCATTAATTTGGCCATCGGTGCTGATGGTAACCCCGTTTTCAATACTTTTTATGCCTTGAACTCTGGAAACCAATTCGTGCAGCTGTCTTCTTTCATGTAGAGTATCCACAAAACCCATGAGATGGACTTCGCCCTTTTGCACTTGTACCTTAATACCATAATCCTTAAGTCCATTTGTTCTGTCAATTATTGATTGTATGTCTTTCTGTAGTTCCTTATCTTCAAACCTAGTCATTTTCTCATCTCCTTCGGGATAAGCTTAATGCTATTATTCCCCCAAAGATGAGAGCTATCAGTGAAAATTTATATTCATATCCTGCAAAATTCTTTTGAAGTGTCTAGTTCAAATATGCATTAGTATGGTACTAAAAATTATTTTAATTGGAATGGTTTCAGTCTCCCTTGGTCAACCACCACAGAATGGCCGTAGGCAGCCATGCTAAATACTTCTTCCGCCTCATTTAAAGGTACACCTTTTAACTCAACTTTTTTAAGATCACCTTCACCAACTCCCCGTAGGGCCAATTCATAAAGGTACTGAACTGCCTGGGGCATAAAGCCAAGTAATCTGGCACCTACCACATCAGTGGCCACAGGATCTGTACCAGCTATTACGATATCTGAATTGACAGGCTTACCCTTTGAGGGACCTGTACCAATCATTCCTTTATTACCACTTAAAATAGTAAGATCAATGGGGATTTTTTCTCCCATAGCAGCAATAAAACCATGCAGGCGTTCATGAATGCCCCTTTGGGTCTTCGGCCAACCGTGAACTTCTGCCGGTGGCCAGGACAAGGCGATATTTTTAATACCTAAAGAAACAGTTGCTTCTTCGTGTTGCTTTATTTGGGTAAAAGAAATTAATACATCAGCCTCTGTGATTAACTTATTAATGGGTGTGGAGGGCGGATATGGATGATTTAACTCTAGTTCTATATAAGGACCATAATTTGTGTCTACAAATTCCACCTGCTCCTGTTGTAAAACATCTTTATAACCCGTTTGTTCCATCACCTTTGGTGTTTGGTCGCCCCCAGAGCCACAGGCCACAACTATCCTACCGGGATTCTGTTTTTTAATAAATTTAATCAATTCACGTAAGGTTTCTGGTCCCACTACTGTACCTGTTTGAGGTGGTCGGGTATTTACCCAATTGGGTGTTATAACCACTGTATCACCAGATTTAAAAATTCTATTTACAGGAAGCATTTCAATAGCACGACATACAGCTTGTCCTTCCAATGGGTCCCTAGTTATTGCAACTACTGCTTGTTCAAGCTTTCTTTTTCTCATGGTTACCTCCAGTATTAAAGCTATAATAGTTAGAATAACTGTCTCAAATAAATAACCAAGAGCAAGCTGGACAGCTAAACTTCACTGGTTGTTCCAACTTGCCAATTTTTTATCTTATTGTCACTGATGATACTTACAATAACCTGCTCAAATTGATTATACTTTTGCTTTATTTCATGTCTTACTTGTTTATTGATCTCATCACACTGGGAAAGGCAGATTTGTTCATTAGCTTCGATAATTAATTCCACTAAATAACTGTTGGGACCAATACTCATTGATCTAACACTATGAACATCCTTAACCCCATCTAAAGTTAAGACATAGTTTCCCATATCCCGGATTAATTCAGGCTCTGCAGCTTCACCTAAAATTGCTGCAACATTTTCCTTAGCTGTAGCCAATCCTATTAATAGTAAGATAAGTCCAATTACAACAGATGCAAGCCCATCAAAGAGAACATTTCCCGTTATTACCGAAAGTATAATAGCAGTACCTGCAATAATAAGTCCTATTAAAGCGGCTGAATCTTCTAGAAAAATAAAGCGAGTGGCTGGTGTCGCTTTAGATAAAGCCGGGATTACTCTGGTAAACATTTTAACTCCCGAGTTCCTTTCACCCACCTCATGCATGATAGCTTTAACGGCCATGGTCATGGAGTAAATTTCAAATAAAATACTAATGCTGATAATGATCAAGTTTAAAGAAATATATTCTAAATGCTCAGGATGTATTATTTTTTGAATACCACCATAAATGGAAAGGGCACCACCAATAAAGAGCATGCCTAAACTGGCTACAAAGCTCCAGAAAAAGACTCTTTTGCCATGTCCAAACTGGTATCGATCATCAACTGGACGTTGGGCTTGACGAATGCCGATTAAAAGGAAGAATCCATTTGCCCAGTCTCCAACTGAATGCTTAAATTCAGCCATCATTGAGGCACTCCCACTAAGTAATGCACCGACCAGTTTCATTAAAGCTATAACGCCGTTGGCCAAAAGGGCTGCTTTAATTGCCGATTCACTATTGTGTGCCATAAAACCCTCCTTAGTACAACTGCCCTAGGAACAGTGAATATAGGGACCTGACATTCTTATTTTATCTTGGTTTATACAGGAACATTCTTAATTCTTGCTTTTCTTTTTTAAATCATTATGAGAATACAACTGGCCCTGTACCATCGGCCATGAGCTAATGACTAACTTATTATTTATGGTGCCCATTTGTTTGCTAAAGAAACAAAATCCCCAGAGATCACTCTCTGAGGATTTTTTGCTTTGTTACCCGCTATGCCGTCCACTTGGTGTTTTTAATACCCGCATCTCGCAGGTGGGTGTCAGCTAAACTGTTTCTGCCTTCCGTCCGCAACGGTTTGGCATCTGCAATTTAAGTCTCAACTCCCTAAAACACACTGTGGTTTAAAAATCAACAAGGAACGCACAAAGCAGGAAATTAATTTTTAGTATTGTCGTCGGTAGTTGTATGATAACAAAAATCATAGTCTATTTCAAGTTCTTTCAGATGGTAAAGTGTACCTCATTAACCTTCGGCTAGAGTTTATGACTTATTTTCGGGCCTAGGACTGGAAAACGGCAGCACCTCCCGCATTGGAATAATTTTCATCGTGGTTTGTTACATGAGAGGTTAGTATGTTTAAATTTTATATAGTGATAGTAGGTAACATATGCAAAAAAAGAGTTCATAGGAATCACCTATGAACTCTTTTAATATATTGGTGGAGACGAGGGGGATCGAACCCCTGACCTCTTGAATGCCATTCAAGCGCGCTCCCAGCTGCGCCACGCCCCCAGCTCTTTCCGACAAAAGTTATTTTAGCATAGTTTGTCTAAGTGTGCAAGCTATTTTTTTGTATTATATATTAATAAAACAGTCCAAAGATACAGCCGTAAGCGAGATTCTGTTTTAGTAGTCATCTATCTAAGGAGAAAATCCCCTTCCTCGCTATGCGAGGTGCCCCTACCCGCAGGTGACAAAGTCCCTGCCTATTTGGGTTGCACGCTGGTGGAGTTTACCCTTGCATTCATCGGTCGCCCGATGACATCGTTTCTGTGGCACTTTATGGCTACTAATAACTCAGAGAGTTAAATTCACCGTCGTCAGGTCGCCCTGCCCCGACTTACGCCGGGCACCATTCTACACTAGCTGCTGCCTATTGGCTATCTCAGCATGTGTGCGTGTCTCGACTTTCCTCTGCTGCGTCTAATACACAACAGCGACTACCCGCTGTACTTTGAACATGCCGCATTCATGCGACATTTATAGATTATACTACTTTATAGAAATAAATCAAGAGATATGTTGCTAGAATATAAAGTATATAACACAAAATATTGTATTTATTTTTATAGAAATCATACTATGTAATAATAATTCAGTTTAAAACCTATAAACATTTTAGAAAATTACCCATTAAAATATTCCTTGAAACCGCTTGTGAAAAATGTTTTAATATTAACAAGTATTAATTAACCAACAAATTAGTAAATTTTTCATTTTTTTTGGTAATGATATGTATATTTTTCCGATATATTACCAAAACTCAATTCAACATCTTTATTCGGCAGGAATTTTTACTCCTCACGGAGAAGAAGTAATAAAGTAACCACAAGGGGGATGATTAACATGGAAACTCAAAAACCTAATTATGGTTATCGGGTCAACCAAAAGAATGATGGATCCCTGCTCGGCATCGAAATCATCTGTTGTAGTAAACACATCGGTGAAATTCGTTTTAAAGACGGTGAAACATTATCCTGTCCTGAATGTGGTATTAAGCACAAACTTAAGATTCATCATAATCATTTCCATATTGATCGGGAGGATTAAATATAAATAAATAAAAGACCGCACTAAAGTGCGGTCTTTTATTTTTACTAACCAGCCATGACCTAAGTTACAAACCATGGATTTTAGATTTAGCTGACCATGGGTTCTGTACCCGTAAGCTATGCTTTAGAGACCCTAGCAAAACATGCACAAAATCCCATGGTTCATGGTCCTAAAGTTGATGATAGATTCAAAATTTATGTTTATATTATCAGGTTTTTTTCTCAACCAGATGTTTCCAATACCTAATGGGCATATACTGTTTTTGTAGCTTTTGATTAATTCGATTCCGAACTGTTGTGCTGGAAAAATAACTTTTCCAGAGTTCTTGATAAAATTCTTCATTGTTATCATAGGTAAGCCCTTGGGGAACATCAAGGTTTGTTAAAATCCATTCCTTTTTGTTATAGACAGTTGCTATTTTCCTTTTTAAGTCATGAATAATCCAATTTTGGTCTGATAATCTCTTTGCAAAATGTGGTGACACCAGGCCAACTATATTATGGTCAGGTTCCATGGCTGCATAAAAACAATCACAGGCTAATTTTTGAAAGCGAATTAGTCCCAACATACGGTGTCTTTCATGGCTAACCCTTTGACTTATATCCAATACCTTTCTAACAATAGCCTCAGTTATATGAGAATTTATCTGGGGTCCTAGTCGGAACCCCAGCCTTAAATATTGGTAGATTAGTGTTCCATTACCGGGCAGTTCCGACAAATAGACATAAAATACATGCTGTAGGGTTAGAAAGGATATTTTCTCTTCTATTGCCTGGTAGACCTTATTACTTTTTTTATGATCAGTGTGAATAGTGATAGTATGACTAAATAAGTCCTGCTCAAATTCATTGTCGGTAATAATATAATCCGGCCTTTCATTACGGTAATAGGCTTCGTAAATAGCTGTAAGTAACCCTTCAAAGCTTCCATCATAAATAAAATAAATCATGTTAAAGTTCCCCTGTAATACACCCCTGGACATCTGCCAGTTGGTACCCTACATTTTGTTCCGTAAATAACGCTAACTGTGTAAATGTTTCTTTATTGCTGGGGATCAAACGGTTTTTGATAGTTTCAGCCTTAAATGGTACTTCTCCGTAATATTTTCCTTTACAGATAATAAAGTAGCGTGCTCTTTTTAGTACAACACCCATTTTACGTAAATCTTCAAAACTTAGGGAATGAAATCTACGGGCAGCTATAATTTTTTTAGCATTTTTCACACCTATACCTGGAACACGAATAATTAATTGATAATCCGCTTTGTTAATCTCCACAGGAAATAAGTGTAGGTTCCGTAAAGCCCAATCAGATTTTGGATCTAAATCAAGTTGAAAGTTTGGCTGGTCTTCGGACAACAGCTCTTGTGCCTTAAATCCATAAAAACGAAGTAGCCAGTCAGCCTGATATAAACGATTCTCACGCTTAAGGGGTGGTGTAGCTAGCTGTGGTAGTACAGGTTTATTCGATACAGGTACGTAGGCCGAATAATATACCCTCTTCAAATTAAAATTATGATATAAGTTCTCTGAAAGATTAATAATTTTGAGATCTGTATCCGGTGTGGCCCCGATAATTAATTGAGTACTCTGTCCTGCTGGCACAAAGGAAGGAGCCTTTCGTGAGCGTTTTCTCTCTTCTCTACTCTCCAAAATATGTGAGCCTATAAGACCCATTGGTTTAAGAATGGTTTCCTTTCTTTTTTGAGGTGCCAATAGCTTAAGGCTCTCGTTAGAGGGTAGTTCAATATTTACGCTCATTCTATCAACCAAGGAACCAGCCTCGGCAATAAGTCTCCAATCAGCCCCAGGGATTGCCTTGAGGTGAATATAACCATTAAAGCGCTCTTCTAATCTTAACTTGCGTACTGTTTGCAGCAGAAGTTCCATGGTATGGTTAGGATTATTCCAGATAGCTGAACTTAGAAATAACCCTTCTATATAATTCCTTCGGTAAAAATTAATGGTTAAATCAACGACTTCCTCTGGTGTAAAAGCAGCCCTCGGCAAGTCATTACTAGCCCTATTTACACAATAGGCACAATCAAACACACAATAGTTTGTGAGAAGTATTTTTAAAAGAGAAATACATCTCCCATCATCTGACCAACTATGGCAAATTCCACTCTGGGCTGCGTTACCTACCCCACCGGCAATGTTTTTGCGTTTGCTGCCGCTGGATGAACAGGATACATCATATTTTGCCGCATCGGATAAAACTTTTAGTTTTTCTAATAATTCCATTAAAACACCCCGTTGAGGTATACATTCTTCAATGTTATTTTAACACAGAACAGACGTTCCCAGAAGCATTTTGCAATTAATAAGATATCTCCAATCCCAAAATATTAATAACAATACAGCGGCCATGGGTTGTATGCAAAATCTAAAAATAGTATGCATAAAACCCATGGCTCACACAAGGCCTTTTAGCTATTAACTTGATTTTTGTAAATCTCCAAGAAGTTGTATAATTTATTCTTTTCTAAATGTCCTGTTAAACTCGGCGTCTCAAAAAATCGGTCCGGGAATTCTAGCTTATCCAGGTGATATCCTAATAATTGCCTGGTCTTGTTTTTAATCTCATAAATATCCTGCCCTAACTTTTCCAGTTCCTCTGGACTGGTAGTAATACCAATGGAAGCTAGGGCTTCTATAACAGTATCTTGCTGATATATCTCTCTGGCAAAAAGACAGATGGTAAGACAGTTTAAGACATTACGCCAGTTCTCCTCTTTGATCAAGGTCTCTACCTTCACTGCCTCTGACTTGCCCTTTAATTTTTGGTCCACTGAATAACCGGCATTATCCAAATGACTGTGCCTCGCCCCCACTGCTTGACCAATAATGTTGAGATAGCCAGTATGATAGCCTGCAATTTCTGTTTTTCCTAGTGTAAGGGCATATTCTGTTCCCCCATAGCATTTTGCGGCTTGATAGGCCCCTTGGGCCATTATTTGGTATAATTCATTGGGCTGTTTTACGATTCTTTGCAATATCTCAAGATAGGGAGCTGTTTGATTAAATTTGGGTTGAACCCCCAACTCAGCCTCTGAAATAATTCCCTTGGCACAGGCTTCTGTAACCCAGCCCAATAAGACCCCCGCAGATATTGCATCTAACCCTAGTTCCTCCACCGCATCAATTAATTCATAAATTTTCTCCTGGGATGACATCCCTAAAAAGGATCCCAGGGCAAAAATCAATTCGTGATCGTAGGAAAGATTTTTCGACTCATAATCATGCCCAGGACCAAATTCCCTTCTATGCAAACCAATATGGATGCATCCCACTGGACAACCTGCACAGGCCATCTTCCGGATCAAAGTTTTTTCTGCAAAGGCTTCTCCACTAATGGCTTCAGCCTGTTCAAAATAACTCTGCTGTAAATTACGAGTTGGCAAGCCGTGTAAATTATTTAGTCCATTAACATTGATAGCTGTTCCTAGCCCATGATACTTCTCCATAATATCTGTGGTAACAGCCCGATCATATATTGCTTTATAAATTCTATTGTAGCTAGGGTAATCTTCTATTTTTTCTTCTCTTTCACCGTGTATGACCACTGCCTTGAGATTCTTTGCTCCAAAAACTGCCCCGAGTCCATGTCTGCCAAAATGTCGATAGGTGTCTACATTGACATTGGCAAAGTGTACACCCATTTCTCCTGCGGGGCCAATACGAATGCAACTGCGTTGACCCCTGCCCCTTTCCAAATCCCTTAATATGCTACCAGTTTCGGAAACTGACAACCCCCAAAGGGCTGAGGCATCTTTAAAACGAACCCCTTGATGACCGATGGATAAATATATTGGCCCTACGGCCTTGCCACGTATAACAATGGCCTGGTAGCCACTCATACGCATAGCCAAGGCTAGACGCATCCCCGCATAACTCTCTCCCCATTCTCCGCTTAGCGGTGAGCGGAATACCGCTACCACCTTAGTAACCACCGGAAATATGGTAGACATAGGGCCATTGGCTAGAATAATTGGTTGATCAGGATGCAGCGGTTCCTTTTCTGGGTCCACCAATTCAGAAAAAAGTTTTGCAGCAATACCGATACCTCCAATATAGGAAACCAGATCCTCACGGAGGATAGTTTCTACCTTTCTTTCAGTCAAGTTAATATACAACACCCTAATTTTTCTCTTAGCGGCCATCCTCTTTTACCTCCATCGTAATCACCTGGTGGGGACAATATCTGGTACAGGTACCGCATTGAATACATACAATGGGTTTATTGGTTTCATGGTCAAAGCGAATACTTTTTACAATGCAAGCCTCGACACAATCCTGGCAACCCATGCATTTATCTGGTATAAAATTAACCCCTCCACCATTCCTGGGAATCAGTGCCCCACAATTGCAAGCCTTGGCACAGGCTGGATCCAAACAGCCACGACAAATATTTGCCAAGAATCGACTTTGTAAGCCACCGGCTGTATGGATTTGAATGGCTGATTTGTGTAAGGAAAAACTGCGCCTGATTGTTCGTGCACAAGCAAGCATACAGGAATAACAGCCAATACATTTAGCCATGTATTTTGCTTGAAGTATTTTTGCCATATAGAACTTCCTTTCAAATCTTCCTCAAACTAAAATCGTTAGCCTTGGATTTTTATAAATGTAGCCTGGGAGTTTATCCCAGGCCAGGTTCTGATGTTAAAAATTATGGATATACGCGATAGAGCATACGAGGATAGGGAATGGTTTCCCTAACATGATCCAGTTTACAAATCCAGGCAACGGTGCGTTCCAAGCCAAGTCCAAAACCGGAGTGCGGTACACTACCATAGCGGCGTAAATCCAAATACCATTCGAAGGCTTCCTTCGGTAACTTATGTTCTGCCAATCTCTCTTCTAGAAGCTGCAGGTCATCGATACGTTGACCCCCACCAATCATTTCACCATATCCCTCCGGGGCAATTAGATCAGCTCCTAGCACTACTCGTGGATCTTCAGGATCCGGCTTCATATAGAAAGCCTTTATTTCAGCGGGGTAACGGTGAATAAACACAGGTGAATCAAAACACTCTGAAATGATTGTTTCGTGCGGAGCCCCAAAGTCCTCACCCCACTCAAAGGTTTCGCCCTTACTTTTTAAAAGTTCCACTGCCTCAGAATAGCTCAAACGCGGAAAAGGTAATTTAATGGCTTCTAATTTACTAATATCACGTCCTAGTAACTCTAGATCCTGCCGACGGCGTTGGAGTACTCTTTGAACAATAAAGTAAACCATTTCTTCTTGTACTTTGATATTATCCTCAAAATCAAAGAAAGCAGCTTCTGCTTCAATCATCCAAAATTCCATTAGGTGTCTGCGGGTCTTGGATTTCTCAGCACGGAAGGTCGGTCCAAAACAGTACATCCGTCCAACAGCCATGGCAGATGCTTCGTTGTATAATTGACCGCTTTGTGATAAGTAAGCCTTTTCCCCATGGTAGTCTAATTCAAATAGTGTAGTAGTTCCTTCACAGGCTGCCGGAGTAATAATGGGACTATCAACCAAAGTGAAATCATTTTGATTAAAGAAGTCTCTGGCTGCTTGTTCTATTTCAGCCCGGATACGTAGAACGGCATTTTGCCTGGGTGTGCGTATCCATAGATGACGACGATCCATTAGGAAGTCAACTCCATGTTCCTTATGGGAGATGGGATATTCCTGAGCTAGATTAATAATTTCTAAACCAGTAACCGTAAGCTCATATCCCCCCATTGAACGAGGTTCTTCCCTAACTATACCCTTTAATCTTATGGCTGACTCTTGGGTCAGTTCTTTAGCCATATCAAAAATTTCTGGAGCTTCCTTCTTTACTAATACTCCCTGAACCATCCCAGTACCATCCCGTACAATCAAAAATTGAATCTTTCCCGAAGACCGTTTATTGTACAGCCATCCTTGAATAATTACCTCTTCACCCACGAATTTTCCTAAGTGTTTAATTAATGTCCCTTGCATTGAAAAACTTTCACCTCAAATTCTTAGAAAACTGGCTTACAATTCCAAATAAACACTTACCCTCATACTATATCATTCTCCAAGGCACCAAATCTATACAAATCATGCAAGTTAATCAAGATTACCTGTATGCAATTTTTCAACTTGCGTCGCAAATATTTTATTACTATACTTTTAAGAGTATGCTTAAAAATCTATGACAAGGAGTAATCAAATGCCTTTAAAATGTGGAATCGTTGGATTACCTAATGTGGGGAAGTCCACTTTATTTAACGCCATCACCCAAGCAGGGGCCGAGTCAGCTAATTACCCTTTCTGCACCATTGAGCCCAATGTCGGGGTAGTATCTGTTCCTGATATACGCCTGGACAAACTAACTGAACTGGTAGTACCTAAGAAAACCATTCCTACCACCTTTGAATTTGTGGATATAGCTGGATTAGTGAAGGGTGCCAGCCGTGGTGAAGGGTTAGGTAATAAGTTTTTATCACATATCAGAGAAGTCGATGCCATCGCCCATGTTGTGCGTTGTTTTATTAATGACGATATCACTCATGTTTCCGGTAAAATTGAGCCAATCAATGACATTGAAGTAATTAATCTGGAATTAGTATTAGCCGATTTAGAAAGTATGGAGCGTCGCCAAGAGCGGCTAGCCAGCAAACTAAAGTCCCAGGATAAACAGGCTAAAATTGAGTATCTGTTAATTCAAAGATTAATTGAAGAAGCACTGGCCCAAGGCAAGCCAGCCAGAAGCTTAGATTTTACCGAAGAAGAAATGAAGCTAGTTAAGTCCTTTCATCTGTTAACCATTAAGCCAATTATTTACGTCACCAATGTTGGCGAGAATGATATCAAGGGTTTGGAAAAGAATACCTTCGTGCAACAGGTCAAAGAGTATGCCAGACTAGAGAATGCCACTGTGGTCCCGGTCTCTGCCCAACTGGAATCAGAAATTGCAGAATTGCAAGGGGACGAAAAGAAGCTCTTCCTGGAGGAATTAGGTTTAGAAGAGTCTGGCCTAGATAAGCTCATTCGGGCAGCCTATAACTTGCTGGGCCTAAGGACTTACTTCACTGCAGGGGTCCAAGAAGTGCGCGCTTGGACCGTATCAGCCGGAACCAAAGCTCCCCAAGCAGCAGGAGTTATTCACACTGATTTTGAACGGGGTTTTATCAGGGCTGAAGTTGTGTCTTATAATGATTTAGTAGCTGCTGGCTCTATGGCCCAAGCCAAAGAAAATGGTAAACTCCGTTTGGAAGGAAAAGAGTATGTGGTACTAGATGGGGATATTATGCACTTTAGATTTAATGTATAGATTAGCCGTCAACCCTCTGCCATGATCTTTGGGCTTTCTGTGCATGTTTTGTTGATCGTTATTTAGCTCACCAATGACTTATGGTAATGGCCAACGTTTTATGACTGCAGGTTTAAAACTAAGAAATGTCGTAGGCAAGATGCTACGGCATTTCTTTATATTATTTATTTAATTCTCTGGCATAAAGGGCTGCTCCCAGTGCTCCGGCCAATTGGCTAATTTCAGGTACAATTACCGGACAACCTGCTTCTTGGGACAAACGGTTACGTACATCGTGATTCTGGGCTACCCCTCCGGTAAAAATAACCCTTTGGCTAGGCCCAAAACGACTAGCCATGCCCCAAACCCGCCTAGCTACGGACCGATGAATGCCGGCAATAATATCCCGTTTATCTGCACCCTTGGCCAATAGACTGATTACTTCCGATTCTGCAAAGACAGTACACATACTATTAATATCCAAGGGTGATCTACCTTCTGCCAACTCTCCCAGTTCACTGACATCAACCCCCAAGGCAGCAGCAATCACCTGCAGAAAACGCCCGGTTCCGGCGGCACACTTATCATTCATGGCAAAGTCTATTACTTTACCCTGCTCATTCATTAAAATAGCTTTGCTGTCCTGACCACCAATGTCTATTAATAATCCACCCTGCCCCACCAGATAATTGGCACCCCTGGCATGGCAGTGAATCTCTGTCACCGCTTTGTCGATAATACCCAGGGAAATCCGGCCATAACCAGTGCCGACAATAGATCTCACATCACCGGTTTTACAACCTACAGTATTTAATAATTCTTGATAAGTGTTTAAACCAGCATCCCGGGGACTCCAGCCAGTGGGACGAACCAAATATTTTATCTCTGCATCAATTAAAAGAACAACCTTTGTGGAAACTGAACCCACGTCAATGCCAGCTGTAATCATACTTTTATTCTCCTTGAACTAATTCCAGAAAAGCTTGCACACGAACTCGCAATTGTTCTACATCCGATTCTGAGTAATCAGTTTCTAAATGCATATAGGGCAAGTTCAGTTTATTTTGCACGTAGTCCCGAATGACAAAGGCTTCAATATTGTAAGTATGACAAGCTTGCCAGGTTAAGTCCACGATGGCATCTGCTTGATATTCCTTAGCCAATTTATTAATTAAATCAAGCCTTCCATCATTGGGTGTCATGCAAGAGCAAGGAATGTTCAAATATTTTTCTGCCAGGGCCACCATAACATCCTTTGATTCACTTTCATCTACTAATCTATCTAGGGCTTTGTAGCCAGAGCAGTTTTCAAAGGCAACAACTGATGCCCCACTTTCCTCCAGTAAGCGTACAACTTTTTCAGAACCAAAACCAACTGGACAACCAGTTAACAGAATTCTGGGAGTTTCCTTGGTGAAGGGGCTAATACCATTAGCAGTTAGTTCTTCAATTTCTGCTGTGAGTTGCTCCACCAGTGAAATACCATCTTCTTTATTAATATTAAAGCCCTTGGTCCATACAGAGACCAGTAAATCAACCCCGGTTATGGGAGAAGGTTTTACTTTTGTGGTAGCATGGAGGCGTCTCATTGCATCCCGTTCCCGATTCATCAGCTTAACTGCCTTACGTATATCTTCTTCGGTTATCTCTACCTCAAATTTTTCGGCCAGCCAATTTTTTAAAATAACCATTTCCTTTGTCCAGGCCACCAGAGCTTCTTCGCCCTTGGAACTTTGGGGCAAATTCATTACATGCATGGGTTTAATCTTACCCATCAATTCGTACATTTTTTTCTTACCGTCGCAGGTTGTCTCTGCTACCAAAACATCAGCAGATTCAAAATATGGACACTTGCCAGTAACGGCAAAACCATAACTGGATTTAATTAATGGACAAAGATTCCTTGGTAAATCTCTTTCAGCAGCAGGAATTGGATCTTGCTTCGTACCACAAAGAGTCACCGGAGAGGCTCCAGCAGCCAAAATTAATTCCTGGGGCGTGTAAGTACAATAACACCCTACAACGTTTTTCCCTTCTCTTTTTGCATTTTGAACCGTAAGAACATTGAGGTTACGGAGTTCATCAAAGATCTTCATGCTTTCAGGTCTCATGTATTTTCCTCCATCAGTAGTATGATTACCATTATTAATATTATTGGAAAATATCATTATTCCTTTTATATAAAGTATGATAAAATTTCATATTTATTTATTGTTTTATAACAATAGGTGATTATAGATATAAAAAAGCCCCTAAACTCAGGGCTTTTCTAAATGAAACTTTTTAATTAGCTCATACTTTCGGGTACCTAAACCAATACTTTCAGCATACTCAAGACCACCCTAATTAATAGAATGAGACATCGTTTAGCTTAATCCATCCCAAATTATCTAGAGTATCTGCTAAAAGGTTAAAAAGTATTTTTTGTTCTTCAAAGGTTAGGTCTTCTATTTGCTTTACCAATTCTTCTACCCTTGTCATCCTCTTTCCTCCCACAATCTTTTCCAAATTAAGCCTATGGTATAAGTTTATAAGATTTCTATTGAATAATCTATTAAATCCGCTTCCCCATTGAATTTTATGGTTCGTATAACGGTATCCAGCATTTGATTTACATGACTGGTTTCATTACTAACTACTGCTACCCCAAGGGTTGCTCTCTGCCAGAGATTTTGATTATCAACCTCAGCAATGGATACATTATATTTACTACGAATTTTATCAACTATGCTCTTGATAACTCGCCTTTTTTCCTTTAAAGTGGTAGCTCCGCTAATATGTAGTTCTACAGTCATAATGCCGACAATCAACGGTATCACTCCTCTGCGAGAAATATAGACGGGCACCCTGAAGCCAGAATGCCCGTTTTCAGCCCTATTACCTCATTTGACGAAGTCGTTGCACACGTTCTTGAATAGGCGGGTGAGTACTAAAAATTCTAGCAAAGGATTGTGCAGACAGTGGATTGGTAATAAACATATGGGATGCCGCAGGACTCACTTGCATGGGAATACGATGGGCAGCATTTTCTAATTTTAACAAGGCATTAGCTAGACCATCTGGTTTACCTGCAATTCTTGCCCCTAATTCATCCGCACCGTATTCACGTGAGCGAGAAATGGCCAATTGAACAATTGTTGCTGCAATGGGAGCTAGCATGGCCAACACCAAAGCACCAATACCACCGCCTTCCTCGTCATCTCCCCTCATACCGCCAAAAATAGCACCCCACTGAATCATATTGGCAATCCAGGTAATGGCTCCAGCAAAGGCCGCCGCTATAGTACTTACAAGAATATCCCTGTTGGCTATGTGGGCTAATTCGTGTGCCAGTACGCCCTCTAATTCATCACGGTCGCAAAGGTGCAATAGACCCTCTGTTACAGCTACGGCGGCATGGTCTGGGTTACGACCAGTGGCAAAGGCATTGGGTTGCTGTGAAGGGGTAATATAAACCTTGGGCATCGGAAGCTGAGCACGTTGGGCAAGGTTTCTAATAATAGCATACAATTCGGGTGCTTCTTGTTCAGAAACTGGTTGAGAACGGGTCATCTTGATGGCCATTTTATCACTATAAAAATAGCTAAATAAATTCATCCCCAGTGAAATCAAGAGAAACAACGTGGCACCTTGTGTTCCTCCCACTGCTTGACCAATGGTTATTAAGATCACACTGAGTATTCCCATTAAAAGGATAGCTTTTATGTTATTCATTTTTGAGTCCCTCCTTCTATAAAATTTTCAAGGGATAATCCTGCACAAAATTCTCTGTCTAATATATTATTGCCCACCACCTCCTATTTATGGCTAAAAAAATAATATAAAAAGACCCTTAACACAAAGATCTAAAACTGAACTTTGTGTTAAAGGTCTTGCCATTGGAAATCCAACAACGAAGCCAGGTGCATAAATAACACCGTACTGTTGACCTCGTTTCTATGGGCTACTCCCCTCTAACTAATCATAATATAAGATAAAGTAATAGGATTGTCAATAGGTGCAGTTTTACACCTATTGACTTATTCCTCTACATAACTTAATAATTATGAGTACCAATAATTACCTCTTTAAACTTTGTTTCTAATTTCTTCTTGAGACCATCTAAGTCAATGGGGCAAGCAGCTGTTTGAACTGCCTTCACCATACAAGTTCCAATATGAACTGCATCAATTTCACTTTCTAAATAGTCAGCTTGTTCCAATAATAATTGTGCCCGGGGCATTACTAGACCTGGACAGTCCCCACAGCTTGTCATAGCAACAATTTTTACCTCGTCTTCATGACGGGCAAATTCTCCCTCTTTTAAGTCTGCAGCTTTAAAACACTTCAAACAAGCAACACAGCTAATATCTCTAATTTTTTTACAAGTAAATATAGCAACCCTTTTCATATTACACCTCCAACAATTATTATTAAGATTAATTCTTCATTCGAGAAAAAAAACCTCTATAGATTAATCTGGAAAGAAATATTTTTTTTACGCCAATACCTTCCCAGTAAAAGGGTTGACACAATTGCAAGTATCCCGCTTACACTAAAGGCTATAGATGCACCAAACCATTTGGCCACTGTGCCAGCAACAATACCTCCAACAGAGGATAAGCCAAGAAAACATATAGAGTATACACTTAGGACCCTTCCCCTTAAGCTATCTGGTACCTGTAATTGAATCAAGCTATTTACTGATGCAGTCAAACTGACCATACTCCAACCGGCACCAAACAGCAAAATCGCCGAGGGCCAGAACCAATTCATTTGACCCAGTATTAGCTGAAAAACACCAAGGCAAGTGGCCCCACCCCAGAGAAACCATAACAGATAACCCCTTTTACCTAACACTACCAATAATATGGCACCAAGTAATGAGCCAATCCCTTGGGAGGACACAAGAATCCCAAACCCTTCAGGACCTTGATCTAAACTAGTTCGAGCAAAAACTGGTACCAAAACACCAAAATTCATGGCCGAAATACTTACAGTTGCAAGTAAAAACATTG
Source organism: Desulfotomaculum defluvii (assembly GCF_054657375.1). NCBI lineage: Bacteria > Bacillati > Bacillota > Clostridia > Eubacteriales > Desulfotomaculaceae > Desulfotomaculum > Desulfotomaculum defluvii. The sequence goes on from NZ_BAAHYV010000007.1 coordinate 1,650,571, forward strand.
GTATCCACACAGTAGGAGTATGACGAATATAAAGCATACCCTCTCTAATCTGGTTAAAAATATTTTCTTTCTGTTTATTAAAGGTTTTATGTCCTTCTGTTATTGACAACAAACCAAGAATAACAAACAAATAACTAATAGAGTTTAATATAAAGCAATAGGTCGCACCATATTTAGCTAATACGATACCTCCTAGGGCAGGTCCCACTACCCTTGCCCCGTTAAACATGGAGGAATTCAAGGCAATAGCATTAGTTAAATCCTTTCTTCCAACCAGTTCCACAAGTAGAGACTGTCTTGCAGGAACATCCACCGCTTGAGTTACCCCCATGAGTACACTTATGATGACAATATGCCAATATTGAAGCACGCTCGTGCCACTTAAAATAGCAAATATTAAGGCCAATAACATAAATGTAGTTTGCGCCCCAATTACTAGGGATTTCCTAGAAAATCGGTCTACAAAGGCACCGGCAAATAAAGATAAAATTATATTGGGTAAAAACTGAACAAACGTTACCATTCCTAGGAGAAAGGGTGAATTTGTAAGATCCAATACAACCCAAGCTTGGGCAATATTTTGCATCCAGAAACCTATAACTGAAATTAATTGACCGAAATAAAACAACCTAAAATTTCTGTGATGTAGGGAAGCCAAGGCCGGAGCCCTGGTAAAGCGGTTGATAACCGTGAGAAAATTCATTATGATAAAAAGCCTCCATCCATGAGTTAGCTCTTAGCTTAGCCTTTAGCTATTACCAGTTATCTGTTCCTACGATCATGACCTAGCGCTAACAGCTAATGGCTAAAAACTAATGACTATCTAAAGGCAAAACAGCCTTATCAGGCTGCTTCGTTTATAAAGTATAATAAATTATTCCAACAACTCCGGGCCCAGTATGACAACCTATCACAGGCCCAACATCCCCTTGCCATATTTCACGACAATTTAGACGTTCTTTTGTCTTTTGCAATAGAGTCTCCCTAGCCCTAGGGTCACCTCCACCTAAAACTGCACATACTATTTCAGCACCATCTGTATCTTTTTCAACAATTCGAATCATTCTTTCTAAACCTTTGGCTTTACCGCGGACCTTTTCATATGGATATACCAGACCATCCCTTATACATAGGATAGGTTTAATATTTAACAAGGAACCCAAAAAAGCTTGAGCCTTGCCAATCCTTCCTCCCCTTTCCAAGTATTGAAGGGAATCTACGAGAAATAGAATTTTTATCTTACTAGTTAGTTCGTTAATAATTTTTGTAATCTCTGCATAGGTTTTACCTTCGGATACAGCCCTTGAAGCTGCAATGGCCATTAAGCCTACTCCCCAGGAGGCTGATTGAGTATCAATAATCTCCACTTGACCCGTAGCCATACCACTGCCAATACAAGCAGATTGATATGTTCCACTTAACTTACTTGACAATGTAAGACAAATAACCCTGTCTCCATTCGTGGTTTTGTCCTTGAAAAACCTAGCAAATTCACCGGGGGAGGGCTGAGATGTCGTAGCTAAATCACCCTGCATTAGCCGATTATAAAATTGGTCAGGTGATATTTCTACCCCATCCCGATATACATCTTTACCTATCATAACCTTCAACGGTACTCTACTTATATTAAATTGACTATATATCTCTTCCTTTAAATCTGCAGTAGAATCTGTAACAATATTTACCGTTGGCATGACATCACCTGCCTATTTTTACTCCACTGATAAAATGAAATAATAAAGTGGTTGCCCACCATAGTGGAGTTCAAAATCAACATCCTGAAAATTGTTTTGCACTTCATCCATAATCTTATCTGCTTGATCAGCGATTTCTGCTCCATAATAAAGAGTCACCAGCGAATGATCTTCTTCCAGCATATTATTAAGCATCTCTATTAATACTTGTACAAGATCTTTTCCTACGGCAACAATAGATCCTTCAGCAAGTCCAATAAGGTCTCCTTGTTGAATCTTTTTGCCATTATTTGTAGTCTCTCTTACTGCCTTAGTAACTTCACCGGTTTTTATAGACTCAGTAGCCTCACACATATGTTGATAGTTCTCTTCTAAACTTCCCATTGGGTTTTGAACTAGTAAAGCACTTAAACCTTGAGGAATGGTACGGGTTGGTATTACTCTAACCTCTTTATTACTAATCATATTGGAAGCTTGTTCAGCAGCTAATATGATATTTTTATTGTTTGGAAGAACAAGAATTCCCTTGGCATTAACCCCTTGAATTGCTCTGACAATCTCCTCGGTACTTGGATTCATGGTTTGCCCACCCACTACTACGGCATCAGCTCCAAGGCTGTTCATGATATCGATAATGCCTTCCCCGGTACCCACGGTAACAATGCCAAACTCTTTTTCAGCAGTTGGTTCCTTCGTAAACTGTTTACTCTGCTCCTTCATATTATGGATAGCCACTTCATGAATGGATCCATAGTTTAAACAGCTTTCCAACACCAAACCTGGGTGATTGGAATGGATATGTACCTTTGCCACCTGTTCGGATCCCACAACCATAAGACAATCTCCATAGGGAACCAATTCATGACGAAGGGTGTCTAAAGGAATATTTGAGCCTTTTACAAGAAATTCTGTACAATAGGTAAAGTGAATTTCTGCATCAAGTTCTCGGACAACGCCCTTGGCATATTTATCCTCCTGACGAGCAGCAAAATCCATTAAAAGAGATATGTCTTCGGCCCGTTTTATGATACTTATAATTCCTTCTAATATAATGACATACCCTCTACCACCTGCATCCACTACTCCTGCCTCTTTCAAAACTGGTAAGAGTTCTGGTGTCTCACTCAGTGCTACTCTTGCTTCCCGCAGTGTTATTATCATAACTCTGAGTAAATCATAATTTCTCAAAACTGCATTCCTAGCAGCTTCGGCACTACGCCTCATCACCGTTAGCATCGTACCTTCAACGGGATTCATGACCGCCTGATAAGCTAAGTGGGCCCCTTCTTCTAAAGCCTCTACGACCTCTAAAGCGTTGGCTTTTTCTTTTCCGGCCAAGGCCTTAGCAAAACCGCGTACAAGCTGCGATAAAATTACACCGGAATTGCCCCGTGCCCCCATTAAACATGCTTGAGCAGCGACCTCTGCAACATCTCCGATATGAGTAGTCTCAATATTTTGAACTTCTTTAGCAGCAGCTAGAAGAGTTAAATACATATTATTTCCGGTATCTCCATCAGGTACTGGAAATACATTTAAGGAATCTATTTCTAATTTATGTCGAGCAAGCAAATTTGTGCTTCCCAGTATCATCATCTTTAAACCTTGTCCGTCAAATGAATATAGACTCACTGTAGGCCTCCTAAATAGTACTATTTAAAAAACTACAATTTTATTAAATTCTCCTTTAGGGGATATACTCCTTCTATTAATCTTCAAAACATTTATTAACATTTGACAATAATCGGCCATTACATGAGCACAAATACCTATTAATACAGTGGGCCATGAGCTAAGGACACCTGAGCAAACATGCAGTAAAAGCCCAAAGCCCATGACTCATGGCACAAGGAGATTAACGAAAACTATCTTAAATGACGGTTATCTTTCTTCCTTTAAAAGGGGTATTTTACTTCCCACACCTGAAGTAAGCCATTTACAGTCCCTACCATAACTCTTCCCTGATTAATAATACCTAGGTCATTAATAGGTCCTGCTGCTCTAAACACCCAATTAGGTTCTTTAGTTATGCCAGGGCTGTAAAACCCAAAAACATAGCTTCCTGGGGTACCAGCTATTAATAAAGACATATCTTCAGTTACCAACTGAGCTTCTACTGCTGAAACAACGGTTCCTAAGTTGTTGGTAACAATACCCAAGTTAAATTGGTCGTTAGCCGAATAAATTCTAACAAATCCATCATTCCCTGCAGTGACTAGCTCATCCCCTGGATCTGGCAGTAAATTGGCAGCTGTTAAACCTAAAATAGCATATGGTAGATTAACAAGTCCTGGTCCTTCATCGAAGCCAGTCTCAGTCAAAAAGTATGTAACAATGGACGACGCATTATTTAATTCATAGGCTATTGCTAATAATTTTGGTCTACTTGGCTCTGGGGAAAACGCTGAAATATACCTTGGAGTTCCAGGCAATTGTCTAATAGAAAGCAGTTGCGGCCTTAGTGCTATTATGTCTTCACCGGTAAAGAAGTACACATATAATGTATCATTGCCACTACCAATGGCAGCTAACTCTTCTCTACCATCTCCGTCTAAATCAGTCAAGGTCATACCCACTATTTTTGATCCAGGTTCAGGATCTGTTTGCCACAATCTTGTGAGAACACCACTAACATTAGCAAAAGCTACTATTCTATCTTCCGTTCCTACGAATATTATGTTCTGTCCTAATGGACTAAATCCTACTTCTAAGCTTAATATTGGTTGCTCTAGGTTGACAACTGCTGTTTTTTGATAAGTTTCATTTACTGGGCTATAAACATGTATATTAGATCCACTGGCCACCACAAGATCCCTTTGCTCACTGGTTAAAATATTTCCACTCTCAACTTGCAGAGGCCCTTCCAACGTTACTTGATAGATAATCCTTGCTAGGGTTATTGTTAGCACCCCCCAATCTTGCTACTATTACTACATTATGCTTGGGATATCTAACAAATGTCTGTCCTTATCTAGGTTGAATAAATTCTAGGTTATTTTGATTTATATTTACAGATTATATTTACAGATTACAGCTTTAATAGCCATATAATCAATTTCCATTGGCAGTTCTTCTTTGATTGGCTTTAATTTTTCAGCACCTAGACTTTTTATTTTTTGCAAGATTAATTGCTCAGATTCTTTAGGTATGAACTGGTCCCAATTAACTTTGTACTCTTCCGTACCACAGCGAACAATATGATCCTGTACAGTTAAAGGTTTTATGTTCCTTTGTTTGGCAATTTCTTCTATCGAAAACCCTTCGTTAAACATATTAAGGGATACAACATGACTGGGTGTTTCCTTTTTCTTTACGGGCTGTTGAGATTGTGATACATTATTTTCATTTGCCTGAACATGACTTCTAATTATATCTAAAAACTCCTTACCAAAATGCTCTAATTTGGCCTGTCCAACACCTTTTATGTGCAGCATCTCTTTTTCATTTTTGGGGCAATACTTGCACATTTCCCTTAGGGTGCTGTCAGAAAATATTATGTATGGTGGCACATTATTAAGTTGAGATATTTTCTTTCTCAAACTACGGAGCTGTTCAAAGAGGGAATTATCCACTTCCTTGACCATTTCTTTTTTCCTAATCCTTTGAAAAACCTTTGTTTGACCCTTCAACACAGGAATAGCCTTAGGTTGGAGCTTAACCACTGGATATTGTCCTTCAGTTAAATAAATATATCCCTCAGCAATCAAAACATGAATAAGATCACTAATTTCCTTAATGGTACACTCCTTCATTAAGCCGTAAGTAGACAAATGGTTAAATCCGTTTTGAATTACTTTTTTATTTTGTGAGCCCTTTAGAACATTTGCCACTAGAGAAACACCATATTGCTCTTGCATACGCCAAATGCAAGAAAATACTTTCTGACTCTCAACAGTTCTATCCACTAGCTCACTGTTATCATTACAATTACTGCAATTACCACATTCTTCTGGAATATTTTCTTCATTAAAGTACTTTAAAATAGTGCCCCGTAAACAGTGGGTAGTATGGCAATAATCAACCATGGCTTGTAATTTTTTATATTCGTTCGCTTTTCTTTCCGGAGATACTTGATTTTGTTCAATCAAAAATTTTTGTATTTGTACATCCTGTGAACTATAAAGTAAAATACATTGGCTAGGTTCACCATCACGCCCTGCACGGCCTGCTTCTTGATAATAAGCTTCCATGTTTTTGGGCATGTTATAATGAATTACGTATCGAACGTTTGATTTATCAATGCCCATACCAAAAGCATTGGTGGCCACCATAAGCTGAAGGTCATCGTATAAGAATTTTTCCTGACTGATAGTTCTTTCATCATCCTTTAACCCGGCGTGATATTTGCCCACAGCATAACCTTTCCGTAATAACCATTGCTGGAGGTTGTCCACTTCTTTTCTGGTGGCAGCATAAATAATGCCAGCTTGCTCCTTATTTTTAGCTAGATAATCAGCTATAAAATCCTTTTTATTTTCCCCCCTGATAACAGAGAAAGTTAAGTTTTCACGATTAAACCCTGTCACATAAATGTTAGGGTCCTTTAGGGTTAGTAATCGCACAATATCCTGGGTGACCTCTTCTGTAGCTGTAGCTGTAAAGGCCGTAATAACTGGCCTTGTGGTTAATTCCTTAACTAATGTACTAATTGCCAGATAACTAGGTCTAAAATCGTGTCCCCATTGAGATACACAATGTGCTTCATCCACAGCCAACATACTAAGGGATAAGGTTTTTATGCTATTAATAAATCTTTTAGCTTCTAGTCTTTCAGGCGCCACATAAAGCAGTTTGTACTTCCCACGACCAGTATCTAAGATTCTTTTTTCTACTTCATCACTATCTAAAGAACTATTAATAAAAGTAGCTGCAATGCCTAAGCTTTTTAGTGCATCTACTTGATCTTTCATTAGAGATATTAAGGGTGAAATAACAAGGGTAGTTCCCTGAAACATTAGTGCTGGTATCTGATAACAAATAGATTTTCCTCCACCTGTAGGCATAATCCCCAAGGTATCCTTACCTTGCAGAATACTATTTAAGATTTTATCTTGGCCACTTTTAAAGGATGAGTAACCAAAATATTGTTTTAATATATCTCCAGCTTTTCTTAACATTCTACCACCTCACATTAGCCATTAGCCATTTCTGGGCCTTATAATACTTGTTGTCAATGATGATTATATTGCTGCCGGGACTAATCGGCTGATGTTAATTCCCAAACATAATTTTATCTTGTAATGAAAAATAATAAAACCCTACAGTCATTTCCAACTGTAAGGTTATTAAAATAATGAAATTAAGTCTCATTGAAAGGCAAGTACAGATGGCAACTGCCGGTCGACAAGTCTTAGCAGGACATACCCTATACCGGAAAGCCCATTGAAAAATGAAAGGTCACCATAGGAGTCCTTGAGGTCTGCAAAATACCGGGCTGCTCTTTTTAAAGCTTCGTTATAAAGCTCCTCATCCTTAAGTCTGCCTGATGCGGTAACCAGTACATCGATCAGCCCGAAGTTACCCCAACAAAGATCGTCCCTACTCAAGTCACCAGCACACCTTATCATGCTAAGGGCAGCTTGCAAATCATAGTTCCTCCGTTCGACGCCAATGATGTCGTTAGCTTCGAGCCTGCTTATACATATCCCTGCAGCTCCCGTACACCAGGAAAGCTGAATTTCAGGTTTTTGGATATTTAGACCTGGCCAGACGTACTCTTTGTTCTGCAATACATCATTTTCATACCACAGGGCTTCACGGGCACTCTCCATATATCTTTCCTGTCCTGTAACCCTATACAGCCTGCTAAGTGCCATTGCGATACCCGAGGTTCCTCTGGAAAAAGCCGGAACTGGCTGGTTGTCCAGAGTAAACATGCCCGCTGGCTTCCAGGCCTTTAAACCATTGAGGCCTTTGATTCTGCATCGCAACAGGTGCTCTGAACAATTTATGGCACGCTGTAAAACCTCTTTAGCGGGATATGCCTCATATAGGGCCAACAGACCAAGAATGGCACCTGAGGAACCGCTAATCACATCATACTCAGTATCCTTTGCAATCAATTGATCACTGATAGCACGGGATATTTGCAATGCCTTGCTCAATATTGATTCATCGGCGGTGAATTCCCACACCTTGACAAGTGCATAAATAATTCCGCCAATTCCATTTCCCGCTCCTAGACGCTCGATTCTTGAGTCTTCTTTTTGTATCCGTTCCGCAGTTCTTGTCATCTCGTCAACAAGCTCTGTTTGAGTAAATCTAAAATATGCTTTATCACCCAATATCTTGCGGCAAGCAGATAAAAAAAGGCATATACCAGCCTTACCGCTATACAAGTTATCTTTCATAATATTCAATTCTATGCACCTGTTAAACCCGGCAACTGGATTCAACCAGTTCATACTTCCTTCAGTTACTATGGCCCTGTCACAAATGTAATTGGCTATGGACTGTACCAAACTCAGTAACTGTTCCCGGTGCATCATACAAGCACGCTGTTTTCTATCCATTGTAGGTTCTTTTACCTGCTTCTTTATGTCTTGGGTGATTGCTTCCTTCAACCTAAAAGATTCCCTAATCAGCCCGCACTGCTTGATCATGTCATCATTACTCATGCCGGAAATTCTAGATCTCAGGTTTGCCATGGGAGTTTCCGTAAAAAACCCCTCTAAGGCGTGGCCTTTTTCATTTTCCAGATGCGTACCGCAGGTGTTGATATAAAATATAGGGATATCACCCCTGTCAAAGGCTTCGTGTTCTGACCGGATAATACCCCAATGGGCAGGCTTTGCACCACAAGCCACCAAAGGTCTACAAATTTTATCAAGCCTTATACTTCGTAATATACCAGTTTCCAGATAATGTGACCGTAGTGAATTATAGAGAATAGTTAAATATAATTCCGTTTTTCTAAATACATACCTAACTTTTTTATTTTCAAACACACTTAATGGTCCTGATGTCGAAAGAAGCTTATCCCTATGACGCAATATCGCTGTGTAAGCCTTTTTAAAGCCCTCCTCGATATCCTTTAAATAATCTTGGGGATTTATCTGCTTGCCATCAAGATAGACCAAAGCCCTATTGGTGGACCTTGCATTAGCTGGCTCTCCATTATGGCTGTACCCCAGGCCCTCAAGAGAAAAATAACCACCTTGTCCCTGAAAAAACTGAACCGGTAAAAGTAATGTTCTAAGCACACTATACTCTCCAGAGTTTATTTTTTCATGTTGGGACGGCGGTTGAAGCATTACTTCAAGGTCCACAGGAATCGGATATTCTCCTTGGGCAATTATATTTTCATGATGAAAATCACTGCCGGCCAAAAGGTACATAATACAAAGCAGCATACCACTGTGCCTATAATAGTTGGCTACTTCGCATTCATTACTGCACGGAAGCTGTTGGCAGTATTCAACCCAACCATGCTTTCCTTTGTTCAAGATTTTTAATACCCAAAACATATCCTCATTCTCTAATACATTCATTTCCCTGGCAAATTGAAAGAAGCTCTCCTCTATCCCCAGATCCCGCGGTTTGAAAATTAGCTTAAGTTTGTTTTCAAATTCCAGTTTAACTACGCTTCGTCCTCCGTTATGGGGATCAGACAAACCACATTCAATTTTATTTACTCTGCCCAGATGTCGTTGTCCCCCAAAGGTCTCACTGATAAGCTCCATATCGTCAGCAAGTGCGTTCAGGAGTTGAGCCGAAGACTCAATCCAGAATAATGTAAATTGAGACATCAGTCTGGCGATTACAGTATATTTCCCGAATACTATAAATATTTCTCCTTTAAGTAGAGCATCAATAAAGGAAGGGTATTTGATATTCCTGCGCTCCATCTCTGCCTGTAAAACATCAACCGAAATAAAGCTAAGCCGTAGCATAAGAAAACGCACAAGACTGGTTAAAGCTTGAGGGGTAAGCAGATCATTTAATTTCATACAGCGCGAATAAAGTTGCCTAATACCTATATTGACAAAGAGCAGATGTATTTCTGCAAAGGGATGACTTTGATCGTTAAAGGCATGAGGACTTTTGCGAAGTTCTTCGGCAGTGACACAACCAACCTGCCCCAGTACCTCCTTAAGCAGCGTCATCCACGGATTTTCCTGGTGCTCTTGCCCAGGTATTTTATCTGTCATTAGCTGTAGCGCCGTTTCTTCATCTATGCCATCCCAGGCTAACCTTTTAGCAAAGACCAAGTTATCACTGGCAGCCGCAAAATCTCTCCATTGCTTCAGCCTTCGCTCTGCTTTTTCCATGTCCATCAAAAGTGTATTATTTGTAGAGGCAAAGCCAAGTCTTTCATATAATGTTTGAGACTTCTGAGCTATGTCTTGCACATACCCATATATCTCCATATCAAATGTCCTTAAGCCAAGCAAAGGCTGGAATGGGTTTGCTATCCCTTTTTCTATTATAAACTGTTTCTTTAGTTACCAGGCTCAACACCCAACCACCCAGTACCAATACCAGTTTCCATTTTTTAAGTTTATCTATAATATCATCCAATTCCAAGGCTGTTATATCCAGGCCGTAATATCCGTTGAAACTTTCTAGTAACTTGACTGCCAGCCTAGGCTGCCTGCAAAATTGAAGCACTTTGTGTTCAAGACCTTCAAGGTAGTATTGATTTTGGCAGGCACAATCCCTGGTATCTGTAATGATGGTCATATCTGCCAATTCAGACATGATTAGCTGCGGTCTGCTATCATTCTTATTGGCGGATGGTAGTCCACCACTTAAGTCTGAACCCCAACCTGAATAGAATACTTTATTCCACTTATTAAAACAGGACTTGATACGCTGTGCTCCCGGTCCTGCACCTCGTTCCTCCAATCTATAGTCCTCAAAAAAACAGGCTAAATTTTCAATTTCACAACTGTCGATCGGATAAATGTAGGCATATGTTTTATATGGTGACAACTTTAGCCCATACTTCTCCTGATGGTTGTAATAGGAGCTAAAGCGGTCAAATCTTATTTTGCTTACACTACCAGGTGGTTCAAGATGATAAATCAACGGAAGCCACTGGGATGTTTCATCATTCCAGGCATCATCCTCCCCCGGTATACCAATAAGGTAATTCCACGACACTTTGATGCCATTTTCTATAGCAAATTTCAGCAAAGCAATATTTCCAACTGCAAAATTACCCTTGTTCATCAGTCTCAACGAATTGTCATTAAGACTTTCAATGCCCGGCTGAATCCAGGTAATGCCAGCTCTTTTCAGAGCCACAACTTGTTGTTCATTTAGATTGGCTTTGGTTTCAAAGAAAAATGTATTTTTTGACGGCTGGGTTTCGGATATGCGGGGTAAAAGCTCTTTAAAATGATTCATATCCAAAATGTTGTCCGAAGCAAAAAACCTGTGCTGCGAATACTTTTCTGACAACACAGCAATCTCATCAATTACTCTGTCTACCGATTTCCTTCTGAACTTAACATTTTTCCCGTTGAGTCCGCAAAAACTACACTTATGCCTTTGACCCCACCAGCATCCCCTTGACGTCTCAAACATTAAAGCAGGCGTTAAGCTTTCCTTACCCGAATATTTTTCAAATTCATCAAAGTAGTCTACATAATCGGGTACGGGGACAAGGTCCAAATCATCTATCGACGCCACAGGACATGTTGTATCGTTATACTTTAATGTATGCACATACTCTCGAGAAAGCATCCCATAGGGCAAATCCTCCTGATTTACAGCAGTTCCGTTGGCCAATATCTTCTCGCAAAAGTCAGGAAAACTCAAGTCTGCTTCACCCGACATGACAAAATCTAGCCAAGGAAAACATCTTAATGTTGTTTGTCCCATAACCCCTTCACAATTTGCCCCTCCCATAATCGTTACAATTTCCGGGTTCAATTCCTTCAGTCTCCTCAGCAGTGCAAGTGAAGAACAGTGCTGTTGAAACATTGAGCTGCAGCCAACGATTTTGGGCTTCATATCCAGTATCCTGGCGGCCGCCTCATTGATAAAAGCGCTGGCTTCTGTTCTCATTTCCTGCATGAATTGGTCAATATTTTTATGTTCACTAAATTTATTTAGGATAATGTCAATAAAATCCTTTTCATGATATGATGATACTGCTAGGGCAAGATATTGGTTATCATCAACGTAAAAGTCGGGAAAAGCGGGCCCTGAAAAAGTCCACTCGGCCAAAAGACTGGCCGGACTTAACAAATGACAAATGATATTATAATTTTTAACACCAATTTTTTCTGCAAACCAAAACTTTGCATAAACTGCCTTGGCATCTATTCCCCTTCCCTTTGCTGCCGAAACCAACTGCCCAATACCTACGGAAGGCATATGCAGTAAATCGTACGGCATTGAAACTATACATACATCCGGCACCTTAATCCCCCTATCCCTTTACTTATATACTTTAAGTAAACCGCCATCCTCTGTGGGTTCAACTTGTCCGACACCTGACAAAATTATCAGCAGCCTGTTTTTGTTGGTCTATCCGATTTTCTAGCTGCTTTTCCTTTAACCTCAGCCGCATCTTCTTTATCACCTCATAGGAACAGCGGTTTTTAATATCACATGTTTGGCAATTAAAACAATCGAGGGATGGATAGTGAAACTTTAGAATTTTGTCGGGTACCCCGGCATGACTAACTACCTGATTCAAAATATCGCGGGCATAAAATTTATTTAAAAAACCCGCAATTTCCTCATGCTTAATGCCCTTTACTAACGCACCAGTATAATCCCTCAGGCAGGCATAATAAGCCCCATGAGCATCTTTAATGTTCTGCATATTCGTTGCAACGTACCGGAATCCCCTATACGCTTCATTAAATCTGCCTAACTTGTAATAACAAGCGGCAAGTAAAAAGTCCCAGGCCAATTGATTGCCGGGAGATTCCGGCCTTAACGGCAATCCGGCACTATACTCTAGGCTATTTTCAAGAACCCAATTGCTTTTATAGGACATATATCTGATCAACTTTTCCACGTCTTCGTCAGAGGCTTCGGGCAGCTTTCTGATAATACTTTTAATAGCATCCGAAGTACGTTTTTCTCTTAACCTCTGGCTACCAAAATTATAAATTTCGCTGTAGCCCGGCACAATTATCTGAAAGCTGTAAAAGCCCAGATATGAAACATCACGGATCATTATTTCATAGCCTTGGTTTACTAATTGGTTAACTACATACTCCAGAAGCTCATTAATGGTTCTCCCAGTATGGTCATCAAAGGGAAAGAATTCATAACTGTACTTTTCATAAAAAAGCTGCTCCGGATACTGTCCCGATGCGACTTTTAGAATATTATGTAAATTATCTGGCCCATCGATATGCTCAAATCCATCAGCAACACGGCACGCTTGAGCTGCAGTTGAAATGTCCCGTCCCTGAAACATCTCTGTAAGGGTTCGCTCCAGAGCAATTTCAAACACCGGATGAGCACCAAATTTTACCACATAAGTGCGAGTATCTAGATTAATCAGGATAGCTGCGATGACTGGCAATTTATTGCCAAGTGAGCAGTCTTTAATGATCAACCTGTAATGCCCCATACTTTGTATTTGCTGTATCATGCTGTAAAGACGTTCATATTTACTCAAATACCACTCAGGTATGGTAGGAGGGGTCAATCTTTCATTTATTATACGTATGTTGGCATGACGTTCAAAAAGTTCTGACAGCCCCTGTAATAACGCTTCTTCGCGGGTATTCCCCGCACATGTCCCGTTACTGCCATAAACCGCCCGCAGGATAGATATCGGCATATAAAGCAATTCTCCGGTCTGCAAGCTGTAAAAGGGGATGGCAACAAAATCATGGCTGCAACCCTTTGGTAGAGAAAAACTCCACTGCTTTAGTAATTCATATTTTCCATCGGCAGGTCCATTAAAGTCGAAAAGCCTTGCCGTCAGTGAGCTGAGCATACCACTGCCTGGCTTAATTTGCTCATCCTTTCGCCTGATTATTTCCAGCAGTCGATCCACCCACGGATTATCCTCTTCTGCCAGTTCCTTGATACTCATAAGTCTTTCATCCGGTGTATAATAAAAACCACCGTGTTTCCAAACATCTTCGCCATAATCACCAGTATAAAGCAGATCATTTTGAATTCTTTCCATTAACTCTGCATACGCACTGGCCAGGGCGAACTCAGGCGTTGCCCCTTTACCGTTTTGGCCTATTTTTGTCCCTGCAATTTCCACTCTCAAGGAATAACACCCGTCAACCTTGGATTCAGTCCACCTATCAATTGTAGAGATCCCTAAGCCATGCAAAATATCCCTGATCTTATGAACTGTATCCAACGGAGGAGTTTCTTTGAACTTGTTTTGTAATAGAAAGCTCATCATACACCTCCGTCATTCAAGATTTCAGCCAGACTCTCCTGTTTTACTGGATTGGCCGCATACCTTTCCTTCAGCACCTTGTAGACTTTCTCGATCTCCTTATAGCAACAGTATTCTCTAGCTTGACAATTTTCGCAATCCCAACAGCTAAATTTGGGGTAAATACGGTCAAATACCTGCTCCGGCTGATGTAACTGGTGGATAACCCCTTGGGCAATCTCCAACGGGTATAGTTGCTGCAGAATAGCCTTTATTTCTTCTTGGCCTAAGCCGGTTGACTTTGCTTTAGTATAATCAGCCATGCAGTTATAATAGCAATATTGATCACTTTCGGTACTGGCATGAATAGCTGCCACCGACCTGAAAACCCGACTGGCCTCATCCCATCTGCCCAGTTTGTACAGGCACACAGCCATAAGAAAATCAACTTCGGCAATGCCTCCGGGCAGTGCTTTAACAAGCGGTCTCCCTATAATCATGTGCATCTGGTTTTCCAACAGTGAATATCTTTTAAAGCGAATATATCTTATAATTCTTGCCAACTCTTCATTTGAAGCTTGGTTTAGATTACCAATAGTTTTGGATACAGCAGTGTATGTTTTAAGTTCCTTAGTCCTTAGTAAGTCTACAGGATACAATTCACTGAATCCAGGAACAATGATCTGATAGCTGGGAAACCCAAGAAATGAAACATCTCTGACCAGCAGGTCATAGCCTTGGTCAACCAGAAGCTTAACCATTCCCTGCAGCATTGTTTTGTTTAACTGCACAGTTTCAACCATATATGGCGTAAATTTATAGCTGAATTTTTCTGAAAGTAATTCCGCTGGATATTGACCTACTCCAACCTTGGCAATATTAACAGCATTTTCCCTATTGTCAAGGAAGCCATCTTCAAAGCCTATACCGCAGCTTTGGATAAAACTCTCAATGTTTTGGCCCTGGAAGGCTTCAGTAATTGTCCTCTCTAGGGCGATCTGGAATGATGGGTGGACTCCGAGCTTCATGCCAAAGGTTCCTTTGCGGCTATCTATGATCATGGTTCCTACCACAGGGTATTTTCCCCCTAAGGAACAATCCTTTACCACAACCTTGTAACGTCCACTTTGTTGAATAGCCTGAAGGATTTTGTATAAGCGGGGATAGTTCATTAGGTAACTCTCTGGTATAGTTGGCGGAGTTATCCGATCTGTAATCAGCTTTTTGTTTACATTACGTTCAATAATTTCCGATAGCCCCTGTACTAGGGCT
The DNA here is from genome assembly GCF_054657375.1 of Desulfotomaculum defluvii. Classification (NCBI taxonomy): domain Bacteria; kingdom Bacillati; phylum Bacillota; class Clostridia; order Eubacteriales; family Desulfotomaculaceae; genus Desulfotomaculum; species Desulfotomaculum defluvii. Next base: position 1,665,853 of record NZ_BAAHYV010000007.1, read on the forward strand.
TCCTCGGGGGTATTACCCGCACACATCCCATTGCTGCCATAAATAGAAGAATACATGTCATACAATAGATATTGGGTGTTTCTTTTTTTAATACTGTAAAAGGGGACTGTAATGGCGCTGGAGGGATGGCCCGGCGGATTAAACACGGTCCAGCTTTTTATGCACTCCAGCTTGTTGCTAGTTTTAATTTCAGGAATGGGACCTATACTCATGGCTAGGACGTGATTCAACAGAGCGTTGTCCATTTCTGCTATTTCATGATAAGAAAAATATCTTTCATCAGGGGCAACCAGAAAGCCCGCATGAGTTATGGCTGTATCACTTAAGCCACCAATATACAGAATCTTATTCTGCATACGTTCAATAAACTCTGCATAAGCACTGGCCATTGCATAAGCCGGATCGGTACCTTTACCATTGGTACCTATGCATGTACCAGCAATTGCAACTCTTAGGGCATGACAACCTTTAATCCCGGTGTCAATCCAGTCGTCAACGGTTAGAATACCCATCCCGTAGAGGATATTTCTGATTTTCTGGACTGTATCTACTGGTAAGGCATCTTTGAACCTGTCATATTTCAAATTATCCATTTATTGTCACTCTTTTGGTAATATTTTTTCTTGTTGTTTTTCTCCTGTCACCAACACATTTGCTCCTCCGTGCCATTCCCAGATCAGGTTTTCTCCGATATTCTGGAGCAGATAGTCTCGCTTGGTAAGCAGAAGACTCAGATACTGGTCACACTCTTCGCTGCTAATATATTTACCTGTCTCCTCAAGCTCCATATAATTCAACAGTTTTTGTCTTTCGGCTTCATACATGCCAATAATATATTCCTGCTTTTCAGTTGCAGCCATAGCCGCATTACTTAGGGAGAAAACCTTGCCGATAGGATACAAACACACGTTGTTCAAACCTGCTTCAGCAAAGAAGTGGGGGATTTCAGATGTAGGTATCCCCCGAGTATAATTTGCCAGAGGATTAATTGACTGGTACATATGCCATACTTTTGTTTCCAACTGAAGTAATTCTTTTTGCCAGGTACACTCAACAGGATAATAGCCCTTATGCCAGGTCTGGTTAACAAAGGACATGGCAGTGATGGATATGATTATTCCTCCAGGTCTGGTTACCCGCATCATCTCAGCTAAGGCCTTTTTCGGGTCTTCTACACTTGTAAAAAAAGTATGACTTACCACCGCATCAAAGCTATTTCCAGAAAAGGGAAGTCCACAGGCATCGCCAACAATAAATTCAAGCCTATCTGCCATATCTTTGTCTTGAGCCGCCAACCTGGCTTGCTGAATAAATAAAGCATCGTTATCGATGCCGGAAATTTTTATGTTTTCTAGACCCTCGGCTAGATAACGGGTAAAACAGCCTGTACCACAGCCTACATCCAACAGTTTCATCCCTTGTCTAATCCCGCAATATTTTATAATTAAAGGCCTTAGGTCTTCACTCAATAATGTTTTTCTTGTCATTTCCATATAAGTAGGGTTTTGAAAATATTTTGACCAGAGCATATTAAAATCCGCCTTATGATATTAAATTAGTAACCATATTGCTACCCGAAGTGGGCAGTTTCGGCTTTCGCCGACTCTGCCCTTCATTCCGGCTTTTTAAATAGGAATACCCCGTCACTATATGGCCGATGCAGCTGCCGGTGCTGCCGCCTGAACAGTAGCGGTAGCAACAGTGACCGTATCACTATCACTCCAGCCACCTGCCACTTGCTCTAGGTCCGTATCGGAAAGTTCGCCCGGGGTTTTCGAAATTGACTCGGACAGCTTTTTCATGGTGGCAGTAAAATCATCAAAGCTTAATCCTTCAACCGTACCTTTAGCAACCTCAAAGGCCTCCTCTGGGCTCTTGCAAGCCTTTAGCTTATCCTGCAATGCCTCATCCTTCCCTAGCTTTTCAACAAAGCTTTTCATTGCCTCTGTCACATCCATAACCCCCTTATTTTTTTATCAACAGACCTTAAAGCTGACTTACCTTTAATTCACTATACAGCAGCTGCAGCCGCAGGTCCTGCTGCACCAATTGTAGCGGCAACAATGGTGGCTGTATCACTATCGCTCCAGCCTCCTGCCACTTGCTCCAGGTCATCATCGGATAGTTCGCCTTGATTTTTCGCAATTGATTCGTTGATCTTCTTCATGGTAGCTGTAAAATCATCAAAGCTTAATCCGTCAACCACGCCTTTAGCAACCTCAAAGGCCTCCTCTGGGCTCTTGCAAGCCTTTAGCTTATCCTGCAAAGCCTCATCCTTTCCTAGCTTTTCAATAAAGCTTTTCATTGACTCCGTCATATCCATAACCCCCTTATTTTTATTATCAACAGACCTTTCGGCCTTTTGACCTGCATGTTAATTATCTCTTTATAACTGATCAAATAAAAAAAATAGCACATACTACAAAATATTATTCTAATTTTCCCGCTCTGGAATTTTCCGGTAAACTTCGTCGGTCACCATAATTAACTCAAAGGGTATTTTAAAACCTATTTTCTCTGCAACCTTGGTATTAAATGCAATTCTTGGTGCAGACTGAAATGTCTGGGTTAATTCTCGAGGTTTGGCCCCCCTAAGACATTTGATTATATTGTCAGCTCCGAAACGACCTACGTTTAATTCATCCATTACTGATACCGTCATCAGTGCCCCATTTTCAACTTCCACATTTCCTAACTGGGAGAAAATTGCTACTTGCTGTTCATAAAAGGGTGTAAATAACTGTGGCAGCTTCTGACTTTCCAGCGAAGCAACAGTAACAAACATTGCATCTACCTGGTTCGCCAGCTTATCATAGGCTTCCTGAACCTCCTGATAGTATCGTTGGTAATCCTCTGGCGTTCTTGGTTCATCAACATAATAACGTACTATTTCAAAGCCTTTTTCTGCCGCAAGGGCTTCAACCTCATTTACCGCAGAGTAAACCCTAGCTATATCTGAATCCTCGTAAACCATACCCATTTTTTTGAATTTTATGACATCGTAGAATACATTGAGCTGGCGCTCAAAGCGATTTATATCCATATGGGCCCACACGTTATCTCGCCCTGAATCTTCCACTGAATCAATAATTCCAGCCCGCACAGCATTAGAGGAGGCAAAGACAAAAATATTGGTATTGTGTCTTTCGTTGCCTAATACAACACCCGCCTCCGTTCCCATCACTACCATAAGATCTAAATCATTCTGCATATTTAAACGTTTAATAATATCTGTATCATTATTACTACTTTTCAAGTTATAAAAGGCATCGTTGACGAATTCAATATATGGACTAACATCCCTGGTGGCCAGCCACTGCCAAATTTTCTTGGCATCATTACTTTTGCTGACCAGATCAAACCCTTCAAGATTGGTGATCCAACCCTGTTCATATAAACCATTTACAATTCCCACCAGAGTTTTAGAGTATGTAATAAACTCCTCACTCTCACAATAACCTACTCGCCACCTGGTGCCCTCTTTGCTGGCAATAGGAGTAAGACCATTGTCTCCCCCTTTGGCATAGGAAAGACTAAGGTTAGTTAAGCCATTATAATTTATAGTTATCAAACTAATTACAATTAAAAAAATTATTACTACCTTTTTCAATTTAGCCCCTCAATTTTTTAGCAAATATTATTTTAATTCCTTCTTCATCCTTGAACTGAGAAAATCCAACATAACCTTGGTCAAATAATTGCTGCTGTTCTTTAAAAGAAGTGTTAGGCACATGAATAACGTTGCTTTTTTCCAATTCTAACGGCTTAATAATATCCTTATACACAATATACCTATCCCATTGATAATACATATTACACAACTTGGCAATATTCAAACCCATTGATGTAACAGTTTTTATGCTAGGATAGTTATAGGGTGAAACTGTTGTAAATAAATATCTGTAATTCTTTTGTGCTCGACTGGCTAACTTTTCTGCCATCTTTTTTTGTAAGTTATTTCCCCGCAAATCGGGGTGAACTATGGACAATTCTAGCTGTGCCACACGAAACAATTCTTCTTCACTGAAATCAAGTTGCCGTGCCATATTATCCACACGATGACCAGGAAACAAAATCGAACATACAGCATATAATTTTTCCCCAATAAACAATCCTAAAGTTTCCCCATTACCACTCATTATCTGATAATGTTCTTCTGGAGATAAAGGCACACAAAAACTTCTGTTTTTCAATAAACCTAACACAAAATCCTGTAAAGCCATTACCTGTGGTATATCATTAATATCAAGAATCCTGATTACGAAGGAGTGAAACCTTAAATCACGATGATTCATTATTTCTCCCTGTTCTATCATTCCGCCACCTCAAAGGTCTAGCAACTTAATCTATTTAAACCATCAACTAGGTCAATTTTTACAAATCATACCGAAGTTGATGGCTATTGCAAGATTTTGTCAAAACACTACAGTGCCACAATAGGATCTTTAATAGAACCAAGCAAAACTCTTCATTCTCACCGGCCTTTTGCCTGGTCAGTTGGTTAAGCTCGTAAGTTGTCATAACTGTTGATTCCATAACTTTTAAATATCCAGAAACTCCTGCCAGGTTCACGAATCAGTTATTAACTAAACATACAGCATTAAACCATTAATTAAAGTAACTACTTTCTTATACACTCAAAACTAAAAGGTATCACACTCTTTTTGCATCTTTTTTGTTAATCAAAAAACACATCAGCTCTAAGTGAAAAATACTTCTTCTAGTTATATGCCAGCTTTTTTTCCTTTTTCATCTGATATTATGTTTATATTTATCCCACCAGCAACCATATCCAGTTCATCGTCTTCCATTTCGCCGTTTTTCTGCATTTTAGATATGACCTTTTTTACCAGTCCCTGGCTTTCCTGGGAATAATCTGCTTTCACTAGCACCTGAGCAAGGAATAATAATTCTTTGTACTCAACATCACCATGCTCGCACTCAAACAGAACGTTTGACTCCCCGAATACAATTTTGTCTATATCTGAAATGAATGACTCCAAGGAATTTTTATCGTTCATTGGTTACACCTCTAATCACAATTTGCTTAATAAATAACCTCATGCTCCTTTAAAACGTCCTTTAATTTTTTTAAGGACCTGAAGATAATTGTTCCGACATTACTTTCTGTTATGTTCATCATCTGGGCAATTTGCCGGTTGGTTAGACAAGCTCCAAATTTAAGGGCGATTATATTTCTCTGCCTGTCATCCAGATACATAATTGCCTTGAAGAGAACTTCTTTTAATTCCTTGTCAATAATCAAGTCCTCCAGCCGGTATTTTGATTCCAGTTTTTCAAAGTCGATTGGCTCTGTATAATGATTATTCTTTCTAAAATAATTAACTACGGTATTGTTAGCTATGGTAAACAGCCACGTACTCAACTTACCTTTATCTGGATTGTATGTATTGAATTTATCCAATGCTTTTTCAAAGACTTCACTAACTAGGTCCTCTGCTGTGTTGATTTCACCCACTCTATAAAGGATGTATTTATAAAGCCTTGGAAAATATGTACTATATATTTCTGAAAAAACATCACGTACATCAGATTGTACTTTTTGCACAGGGGTACTGTTGAAACTCAATTCTAGTGCACCTCTTCTCTTAGGAAGGCTTCCAACCCTTTATTGAGTAATTTTTTCTCCATATCTTCCGCTGCCAACTCAATTAAATTCATCTTAGACATCGCTAACAGCATCTGATATTTTCCCTCACCATGATAGATAATCGGGGCATACTTATTACTAAATGCTTCTAGATTGCGAGCTGCACTATTGATATATAACTTTAATTTCTCAAAAGCTTCAGCCGATAATTCCCTGTTCTTAATATAATTAGCCAGCCTTCCTCCGGTACGAAAAGAGGGGTAATCTTCCAGCCCCATAAAACAAAGAAACCATTGCGCCCTGAAACTGCCTGTTGCAGCAACTAAACCCATATAATCTGCAATCAGCTCATCCAGTAAATCATTGCGGGCTGAGCCCCAAAAACGCAAGGTACAATAGTGCGTGGCCTCATGTTCTCGGCGGATAACTAGGGATAACCGCTGCCATTCATCACTGGTAAGACCCAGCATTACAGCGGGGACATTACTGTATTCATTGCCACTTAGTATTAAGAATGTATCCCTGTAAAACTCTTTATGGGACTTCATCTTTTCAAATTCAAGCTTCCACAATAAATCCGAGTTTTCTTTATAATCATTATCACTATGCCACTTTTCTTTGTACTTATTTACCCTGTCCCAATTGTTATAGCCTTTAATCATACAGGCTCCCATGGAAGGTGGTATCAATACCGGCTCATTCTTATGGGCAAACACACGTACTAAGGTTTCAAAATCACTCCTGTTTCTAATCTGCATTACTGGTATTTTGCCGGCAAGTGTTTGATAAAGATATACTTCAATATTATCGGGCTCTTTCAGTTCAACCTTATTTATTTCAGGACTAGAGGTAACTATCCCGCTCCTAGTTGCCAGTTGGTAATTGGTATTTTGGCTCATTTCTTTTCCTATTGGAAAATTAAGCTGCACCAATCTTTTACGTAACGAAGCGAAAAAACCCTGTTGAGAAATATCACTTATATATTCCTCCCAATCCCTGACAAAAAGTTCATCCGGTAGGGGTATCTCTTCCCAGGACTTATTACTGGTATGTTTGAAATGATTCTCCAGTAGAAATAACAATTGTCCTTGCAATGACCTATCCCCCTTGAAAATATATTAAGCCAGTTGCCTTTTAGCTAACTGAGTAAATACACCGTTTTGTGCAAATAATTCATCGTAGGTACCAGATTCAATTACCCGCCCCTGATCCAAAACTATGATCTTGTTGCATTCGGCAATTGTACTTAATCTGTGGGCTATGACTACTCGCGTAGCATCTAATTTGTATAAGCTTTCACTTACGATCCTTTGGGTTTTATTATCCAGGGCACTGGTAGCTTCATCAAAATAAACAATCTTAGGCTTGGAAATAATAGCACGGGCAATTAAAAGCCGCTGTTTTTGTCCTCCGGATAGTGTGCCGCCACTCTCACTGACCATGGTGTGCATACCCATGGGCATACTTTTGATGTCTTCTTCCATACCGGCCATGCGGGCCGCTATCCAGGCATCATCAATGGTTAAGCCAGGGTTTGCTCCAATGATGTTATCAAATATACTCCCAGACATTAATTGCCCGCCCTGGAGAACCACACCCAATTGACGGCGAATGGCCCGTATATCAACATTTTCCAGGTCCTGTTGATCGTAATAAACCTGTCCGGATTCCGGCTTCTCAAAGCCCAATAGTATCCTAAACAAGGTAGATTTCCCGCTGCCTGATGGCCCTACAATTCCCACATAATCCCCTTGTTTTATCTCCAGTGAAACATCATCTAATATCAAAGGACCATCTTTGTCATAGCGGAAATTGACATGGCTAACCTCTATATTACCCTGAAGTTCTCCGGGATCTGCTTTTTCTAGGTCAAACTCGGGCAGGTTTACCAGAATAGGTTTGGTTCTTTCATATAACGGCTTGATAATATTAAGCTGTAACACAACGTTAGATATTTCCAGCATAGAACTTAGAAATTTTGAAAAGGCTGAGTTAAAAGCGATAAATTTACCTGCAGCTAAGTCTATATTTTGCATTTTTATAAGGGCATAGAAAATTATCCCCGTTGCGATAACATTTACAGTAGAATTAAAAACAACTAAACTATTGCCTAGGGTTTCCTTACTATAAGTAATATCCCTAACCTGACTAAATTGTTGGGACCAATTATGAAAAGCCCTCTTTTCAGCTCCCGATGTTTTTATTTTGCTTACTCCACTGAGTAAATTAAAAATTTTTCCCGAAAGTTTGTTTCTTAAATCTACTAATTGGCGCTCATGGCGGATTTGTAAGTAGCCGAATAAAAGGGATACAGCCATAACGAATGTAACAATACCCAAGCAAATTAAGGCCAGTTTCCAGCTGTAATAAAACAATAGAAAAAGATAAAAAATTGAAAAAATACTTGAAATAACCGTGTTGGCAACAGCACCAGATAGAATTGCCCTGATCTGGGTTATACCCATAGCCCGCTCAGCTAGTTCACCAGCGGTGAAATCCTTAAAAAAGGGTACGGGGAGGCTCAATAACCTATCCCAGATAGCCGCCTGCAAATCAGACTCTGTTCTCCCTTCAATGCGGTGCATAGCAAAAGCTCGAGTCAGATTAAAGGCAAAAGTAGTTGCCGCAATTGACATGAGTAAAAAACCAATTTGGGTCAACAGTACCTTTTCACCATCAGGAATAACGCTGTCAAAAATTTCACCCGTTACCACGGGTGTCAACAATCCTAACAATCCACCTAGAATACCCATGGTAAAAATAATTGTAAGATCCCTTTTCCATATTCCACCAGCCAAAAATTTAAGCAATTCACTGTAACCGATCACCTTTGGGGGAAGGGGACGATAAAAGGTATAAGCATGGGGTTTAAGAGAACCAGCCACACTGTCATCTACAACAAGCTTGGTCTCATTAGAAGGATCATATAACTCGTACTTTGTCGGTGAAAGTGGTAATAGTGCAACTGGTCGCCCATCTTCCTCTTTGTATACTAGCAAGGCACCGTTATCTTCTTTCCACCATTGATCTTTTAGAATAATTTGTCTTATCCTAATTTGAGACGACCTAGCTATATCACCCAATAGGTCCTTTGATACTGCGTTTCCTTTTCTTAGCTCGTTAGAAGGTACAATCTTAATATTCTTGGCCCTGCCCACCGCCACACAAGACCTAAACAGCAAGTTATCAACCAGAGATTCTTGCTCACCCGCATCAGGTCCCTTTTGCCGATTCATTGAGTTTACGAGCTTGAGCAACCCAGCACTCATGAAGTAATCATCTTTTTCTTTTTTTACTTTATTTCTTAAAAGCTCTTCATTTTTTTCAGAAATATATAGCTCCACAACTTGATTAAAAGCTGTTTTATTAAATTCAACAATGGCATCTAGTATGGAGTTTAGTCCAGCATCCGGGTCAAACTGTAGTTCTTCCTTAATCCCAGTATTGACCCAATTTATGGCCCAGTTTGCCAATAAATCCGTTATTATTTTTATATCTTCACCAACAGTCAATTTATACAACTGCTGTAATTCAGTTTCTAATAAGGCGGTTCCCGTGCGCCCTACAGCCAGTAACCCGTATTGTCCATCATCCCTAAGTATAGGTTGACTCCCCAAAAGGATGCTCCCATTTTCACAGGTAAATAAGTATTTTCTGCGACCAGTTGTTTGACCGGCTGAAACTCTGGTAACAAATATATCAACTTGCCCATCCTTAACCAGCCACATTTTACCGGTATCCAGGATTAAAGGGTTGTTGCCCTCTGCCCTTATCTCGTTAAAATCCAAGTCCAATAAAAAGTCCACGGTCCAACCCCCATTTACTCCAATACTACAGGTTGTATCTAATTTCTCTCTGAACTTTTAAAAAATCTCTGTAGTACTAACTGGCACTTATTAACTCAGCGTAAGGTCCGTCAGTGTTTTTCATTTCCTCGTGTGTACCGCGCTGAACAATTTTACCTTTATCCAGAACGATTATTTCGTCACAATCCCGGATTGTACTCAAGCGATGGGCAACAATAACGCAAGTACAACCGCGCCGGCGAATATTTTCATCAACCATCTTTTCCGTTTGCACGTCCAGGGCACTGGTTGCTTCATCCATAATCAAAATTGAAGGGTTGCCGGTTAATGCCCTTGCTATTTCGAACCTTTGTCTCTGTCCACCGCTAAAATTTGCACCGCCTTCACGTACCTTGTACTCATACCCCTTATCCCTAGTGGTAATAACATCGTGAATACAGGCATCCTTGGCAGCACGTATGAGATTGAATTCCGGTATTGTATCATCCCACATAGTAAGGTTCTCCCTAATGGTCCCATCGAACATAGTGATGTCTTGGTCTACAACCGCTAATGAATTAGTTATCACATTCCGTGGTAACTTGTCTTTATTCACCCCGTCTAGGAGTATTTCTCCCGACCAGGGTTGATAAATACCAGTAATTAATCTGGCCACTGTGCTTTTGCCACTACCGGAACCGCCTACCAACGCTACGCGAGAACCGGGTTTTAGCGTAAGGTTAAAATTTTGAATTAAAGGAGGATCCCAAGGGTTATAGCCAAAGGTTAAATCTTTTATTTCTAAGAATCCTTCCAGCTTTTGATAATTGTCTTCGTCTTTGTCAACTTTTATTTCGCGGGTGACATTCTCGTCAACCTTGTATTTAAATACGTCCTCCAATCGATTTATGTCCCCCTGAATCTGCTTGATCCGCATTCCCATTTGGGTCAAACTGTTAACAGGTTTCATGAAACTTGCCAGTAAACCCTGGAAAGCAATTAAGGAACCTATGGTCATGTTGCCGTTAATAATGATAATACCCCCCACAAACAAGATAATCACATCGGCAAACTCAGCCAAAAAGTTAGGTAAGTGAAATAAGGTTTGTGTGGTTCGGCCTAACTTCTGCTGGGCATTTATCTCCTTGGCATGGTAACCTGACCACTTGGCAAAAAAATCTGACTCAGAACCAGTTGCCTTTAATGTTTCAATAATATATAAGCCAGAAATGGAGAAACCCATTACTTTACCCTTATCCTGCAATAGTTTTTTATTCATAGTTTCAATCTTATTGGATGAATAAATTAGGTAGACAATACTTATCCCGCCAATGATTAGGGAAATAAGAGTTAAGTACACACTGTACTGTAACATAACAATCAAATAAAAGATCAGAGTTATCATACCAATTACCGTTTCAGCCAATTCCCTTGATAGAAAGGCGGCAACCTGGTCATTGCTTTGCATCCTGTTGGAAATATCTCCCGCAGAACGCTGTTGAAAAAAGAGTACTGGCAGTCTGAAAATATGCCAGAAAAATTTCCCCGCATTGGTCAGGGCTATTTTTGTTTCCATCCGTAACAGATAATACTGCTGCAACCAGGTGAGTGTAGCCTGTAAAACAACTACTGTACCCATAGCCCAAAGTAAAGGTTTGAGCCAGTCTTCCTTTCCGGCCAGTAAGATATTGTCAATAAAAATCTTGGAAAAGGCAGGAACGATCAGCCCCGGTATAACCATTAATAATCCAATAATAACTAGGTAAACCAGTGTCATTTGAGAACCTTTAACCCAGTTTTTTAAAGAAACTAGAAAATTACTTTTATGACCGCTGGCTTGAAAATCTGGCCCCGGCTGAAAGGTTAAGATTACTCCGGTAAAGGATAGATCAAACTCTTCTTCGGAAATCACCTTGGGGCCACTGCCGGGATCATTAATATAAACCTTGTTCTCACTAAACCCCTCTAGAACAACAAAATGATTGAAGTTCCAGTGGATAATGGCAGGCAATGTCATTTCCCTCAGCCCTTCTGGTTCTTTGCGGAAGCCTTTAGCCTCAAAGCCGTGTCTCCGGGCCGCCTTGAGTATATTGCTTGCTTTTACACCGTCCCGGGTAACCCCACAATCAACTCGAAGTTGCTCAAGCGAAATGTATTTTTTATAGTAAGCAAAAATCATTGCCAGGGATGCAGCACCACACTCCACTGCTTCCATTTGCAAAATAGTCGGAACCTTTTTTCTCTCAGTTTTCTTTTTCAAGGCAATCACCTCATATTGAAGTGCTTAATTAAATGGCAATATCTTTTTAATAAAGGGTATAACCATACTAATAGGCCGCTGTTCACTTACCTTAACTTCTCCCAAACATAAGGTGCCACTATCAATAATCATTTCTGGCCCATTGGGTGTGGACCATTTATACCCGCTAACCGTACTGCTATCCCTCACTAATTCCACCTTAATCTCTATAGGCGAACCCCGGCCTGTCAAACGATTTACCAGTTCCGCACTTCCTAGGGTAAGCATCATGCCCTGGGCGCTGGCTGGATATTCAGAAACTGATTTCACGTTACCCAGCATAAAGCCATCTTCTTCTTTTTTAACGGTGCTAGGAGAAATGTTAACCGCCATGCCTGGCAGCACCTTTTTCCCTTGCTCCACCGGCATAAACATTACCACAGTCAGTGATTCAGCTTCTTCTTCCTCCTTGGCAATACTGCAAACACTCTTACCAGTGCCCAGTAGGGCACCTTTTTTAATCTGTAACTCCAGAACACGCCCAGAAGTATCAGCTGTGATCTCACTATTATTTCTTAACTGTAACTGCTGTTTAGCGATTTGGTTTTCCAAGTCTTTTTCCTTTAGTAACCTGACATCCTTAAGTTTTTGTTTCAACACATCTAGATTGTGCTCAGCCTGTATAACTTGTGCCCGCGCTAATACGTTGGCCTCCGTTTTTAGATTTTGCAGAGTTTCCTTTTTGTTTTTAAGAGTTGCCTCACTTAGAATAAAATAGCGCTCAGCATCTTCATAGGCTTGTTTAGATATTGCCGCATGATCAAACAGGTATTTAGATCTTTCATAATTGTCCTTGTCTTTTGCCAACTGCAGTGTTGCCTGCTCCAGTTCCCATTCAGCCTGCTCCAGATTTATAGCATGGCTTTTATCTGCAGAGGTTAAATTTGCTGTTTGAACGTCAAGATTTGTCCTGGCGTATTCTATGTCCTGGACAAGTTCCACAATTTGCCCGTAAACATTAAAATTCAACTTATTATCTTCTACCCGAGGGTTATCTGTGTCCAATTTTTTAATAACTTCCAGATCTTCTTTAAGTTGATTTATTTTCTCAACAACCTGGGTTTGCTCAACCCTGGCAATTACATCACCTTTTTTTACATAATCCCCTTCCTGGGCCTTGACATCGGTTACCAGCCCGTTGACATGAGACAATACATTGGTAACACCCCCGCTGGAAATAATAATTCCTTCACCTATGGCCTTATCTGGTATCCTCCCGAATATCCCCCAAATAAGTCCTGCTAAAGTCAACAGAATAATAGCCAAGCAGGCCAGCCAACCCATCGGCGATGTTACTGTTAGACGCTGGTCTAACTCCTCCGGTGAAGACAGGCGGTCTAGGGATACTTTTCGGAAAACCTTATTTTCAGCCATAGCTAATACCTCCTACGGTGGTTATCTTCCATTAATATATTCAAACGTACCTTTCACTACTTTTTTCATAAATACTTCTCTTCCTTGGATTTCCCCGTGCTCGTTAAAAGAAATATCTCCTGAAACTAGCTTCATAGTTTCCATATCCCTCAAGTAATCAGCCAATACCGGCGGTGAGCAACTATCTGTTTGTTCAATTGCCTGAGCAATTAGTTGAAGTGAATCGTAACCCTGTACAGCCCATACATCGGGCTCTTCGCCGTACCTCTGCTTGTACTGCTTTGAAAATTCTATTAATTCAGGTTTTACATTATGGGGGTTAGATATCGTAGCAATCACAACACCCTCGCAATCCTTTCCTAGGACCTTAGTAAAGTTACTTACATCTAGACCATCGCCGGATAAAATAGGTATACTTGAATTAAGTTTTCTAAATCCTTTGATGAACTGTGCTCCTTCCGGCATATTCAAGGCGAGGAAGACAGCATCAAAATCCAAGGCATTCCATTTATCATGGGCCCTTTTAAAGTCGTTATCATTTACAAATCCTGAGCATCTATCTATAATTGTTATCCCTTTATTTGCTGCTTCACTTTCAAAGGCATCTGCTAGATTACGCCCATAGGAGCTATCTTCGTAATAAACAACCATCTTTTTATAACCCTCATGCAGAGCATGTTGGCACATTTGCTCAGCCACTTTTTTATCACTGGGTATGTTTTGAAAGACGTACCTGTAATTATTTTCCGTTAGCTCAGGGTTAGACACAGTAGGCACTATTTCCAACATACCAGCCTTTTCATAAATAGCTGCTAACGGAATACAAATATCCGAATAAAAGTGACCGATTACTGCCGTCATGTGGGTATTTTGGGAAAATCTTTGAGCTATATCTACCGCATTTTTAAAAACGGCTTTGTCATCAACAATCTCTAGTTTAATCTTTTTACCATTTACACCCCTTGAATTAATATCCTCAAGTGCTAAGGCTATCCCCTTTAAAAAACCGGTATTTTTTTCGGTAAACTCACGGGGAACAGGAACCCCAATGATAATGCTGTCCCCTTTACCAGCCTGTTTTTCTCTTTGTTTAGCCAAATTAGCATCAAAACAGCCAGTTAACATACATAATAAAAGCATGCAAACAAACAGTATTTTAGCAACCCTATCCATAGCACCGACCTCATTTCCCCTTTTTATAGGCTTTTTTGAAGATAATCTTTAGGGATAAACATAAATATAATTAGCAATATTAAGAAAACTCCTGCTATCAACCCTACTCCCATTCTCAGGCCAAGGGTCAGGGTGAGACCAAAAATAATAGGACCGACCATCCTGCTTGCATTGACCATTACGCTAAAATATGCAATAGCTTTGCTTACCTCCAAATCCTTAACGGACCTTAAATTTAAAAAATAACTTGTCTGCATGGCCACCCCAAAGCTCTCGGCAATACCCAATAAAATAACCGTTACAATAGCAGCGGGAATGGTTCCTAAAAACGTAAAAACAGCAAGTGCACAAATACATACTAATAATGATGCTGCTATTCCTTTTTTATCTCCTAGGCAACGAGTGGCAAATTTGGTCAAAATCGGACTAAGATAAATTATGCACAAGCCGTTTATTAAGAAAACTCGGCTTATATCGCCTTGGGTAAGATCATGTCCTTTGGCAAACAATGGAAAATAATAATCCAAAAATGCCCCGGCAATAAAAAAGGGGGCAAAAATTAACAACAAAAATACCTGTACATTTTTATCGGATATAAAATTGATAAACTTGTTCCAGCCAGTAATTTCATCAGCACTCTTGTACTCAACTTCTAAAGCCTTCATCAACCAATGAACATAAGCACAGGAAAAAAGTACCGTCATTGCCGATAGGCAAAATACCGGCTGATATCCAATTCTGTCAGCCAGCATACCCCCGATAACCGCACCACAATTTAAACCAGCTATGGAACCTGCTGAAAACTCTGCAATGGCAAAATTTCTTTCTGGCAAGGAGACCGCTAAACTGCGCAAAGTCATTAAGATAAAACCAATTCCTAGGCCTGCAATGGTTCTAGAAAAAATAAAAAGAATCGCACTGGAACTTAGCCCAGAAAACAAATTTCCCAATGCTATAAATAACACACCAGAATAAAAAATTTTTCTCCAGCCCTTTTTATCTATCAGTAGGCCAGCCACAAATATAGCCAGTATACCTCCAAACATTTCGGCAGAAAGTGGCAATCCCAGCACCACTTCCCGGGACAAGCCTGGAAGTGGTTGGTATAGTTTCTGCATTACTATAGGAACAAAGGTAATGGACATAAAAACACAAATGTTAACAATAAATATTAATCCTCTGATTAACTCGGGAGTATGACGATAAGGTGGGTTAACCACCTTATGTTCTCCCGGGGATCTTCTTCTATTCATTAAAATCGTCGTTAGAAAGGTTAATTCAATCATGAAAAGTAAAGAAATTATTAAGACAGTTATCATGTCCAGCAAAATTTCGAGCATCAGCTTATCAATATAAGTAGATGAAATACTAGCCTTGACTAGGGCAACCTCCCGGGAATTAGCATAATCAATCACAGCAACACCCGCACCAGTTCCAGGCCTAATAACATCTATTCTTTCAATTAAAGGTAACCCAGCCTTAATGTTTTCCAAATATTCTTCTACGCCGTCCACATCTTCTAGGCTGATTCCCATGCGGTAAACCTTTTCTAGATTTTTGGCCACCGTGTTCTCAACAAAGCTATTACTTTGTAGAGCTAATTGGCCATAAGCGTTTTTAAAAAGATGATAGTTAATGCCACAATATAACAACTGAACCGAACTTAAGACTGCTATTAAAGTAAATAAAATCCTTTTCCTATTTACTTTACTATCCGCCGTTAAAAGGCTGGTCTTTAGTAAAATTATGTATAGCAAAAAAAATGCTATTATGATTACCCCAGCCAGATATACAACTAATTCCCTTTTGTTTTTGTCGATAGAACTTTGAAAAGAATCCCTTGGAAAAACCATTTCCAAGGTAGCGATGGAATTAGAAGCGGGGCCAAAAATCTTTAAGAATATATGGTACTTCCCTTGGAATACTTGATAACTGCAATTTTCGTCAATCATACCCTGGTGAAAAACAGCTGTTTTTAATAATTCCTTAGGCAATGTTTTATTATTTACAAAACCGTTCAAATCATATAGGATTTCTCCGTGGGGCGAAATTATATTTACTTCCTCAACATCCTTAACAATTTCTTTTAACTCGCCCAGGGTATCGCTCATACCGTAAAAGTTTTCCATTGACTTGCCGTAATGTAAGGCATACTCTATTTTCCTAACTAACTCATTGCCGGCAATAGAATAAGTATTTACCAGGGATTTATTATAATTATCCTCAAAGGTCATATAGTTCAGGATTCCTGTATACATCATACTTACCACTAGTAAGATTAGTGTTAGCAATAATACTTTTATTCTGGTCTTATATATTGTTGGGGCTATATAATTATTTTTTTGATAGCTTTGACTAGAGGAAGAATTTGTGGAGATCAACTTTTGCCACCATCCAATTTAGGTAAAAAATCTTAATCTGGTAAAATGGATTTACTGCTGACACACCTACTCCAATACCAACAAAACACTTAAATTCAAACATTTCAAAATATAGGTCTTTTTGTCTAAAATTATATTACATTAAATCTCCAAACATTTTCCAAACAGAAAATGGGCATCTTAAGTGCCCAAGTAAATTCAAGAAGAGAATAAGCTTTTTTTTCTAGAATATTCTAACTCTAGTTCCGATCGCCTGTCCTCCGGCCAGTCAGAATAGATATCCTCAAGATATACACCCCTGTATCCACCGGCGTAGGGAAGCCAAAGATCACAGGCCATTCCCCGTGTAGCCAGTGCATATCCCGTTTGGTGCCTCTGCAGGTTTTCTTGAAGTCCACAGCGTTTTAGTAGATTTTTGACATAAGTAAGATTTGTATGAAATAGATTGCGGGCTTTTTTTATATTTGTATCCGGCCATAAATCAGCCAAGATCCTTTCGGTTAAAACAGGTTGACCTTTCCAGTGCAGGAGATAGGCAAAAAGCTCTTTTGCTTTTGATGTACGCCAGATTAGAGGGTTATTCCAGTCATTGTACAAGTATACTTTTAGGTTACCTAAGCAACGGATAAAAAGTTTTATCTGGGTTTGTTCCTCCTCAGTAGCTATCTCTTTTAATAATTCAAACCCAGTGTCCCTTACAAAAACATCTGAATCAAAGAAAAGCAATTCTATTTCCTGTCGTATTGGGCAGTACTTACCGCTTTTTATAAGTTTTACCACCTTACCCCGGACTCCGGTGTCCTGGTGCCTTAATAAGTTTAAAAGCAGGGGCGCGGCCCGCCAATTCAAACGAGTTATTATATTTTCTACAAATTCCTGTTCTATTCCATTTTCTACAGCAATTTCTATACAGGTAAACAACTCGGGAAAGGTCAGAAAAAACCTCTCATATCCCTCAGCCGCGGCCAACTCAAGACTTTGCTTAGTAAATGAAATCATACCTTTCTGTTCATCTTTTTCTTTTAAGATCGCTGCTTTTAGACCAAAGAGGATAGATAATTGAAAATTAAGTCCAATGGCTTCTCCTATCGATATGGCCAGTTTTAATAACTCATTGGCTTTTTCATACTGCTTATATTTAAGATAATAAATTATAAAATAAGGTGAGACATAAACAAGCAGATACTTCGATTCGTTTTTAAGGTTAAGAACAGTTTGATCCATCAGAGTTTCAGCCTCTAATGAATCTTGTCCCTTAATATAAGCTGTAATTGCACTCTGAAAAGCTTTCAGCATCACTTCGTAATATGTAAGCTGACCTCCGATATGCTTAAAAGCATCCTGGGCCAGACGGCAGTAATTGTAAATTTCTTGCAGATCCCCATAGCCTATTAAAGTCACGGCAATATTAAAGTAAATCAGATGCAAATCCTCAGTAAAACCAATCCGTTGTTTCCTATTCAACGACTGTTTCAACATGTCAAGTGCCTTTGCAATATCGCCCCGCTCTCTGTATATACAGGACATATACAGTGGAATAGAACCCTGCTCTAGAGTATCTTCATTACCACCACAGGAATCTAAAATCTGTTTATAGAGTTCCAGCGCAGCCGAGTATCTCCCTCTCACGGTGTATAAAACAGTCATATACTTGGAAAGTCTTTCTACTGCTTTCTTATTTCTCCCGCTTTCCTTATGGCTTAAGGCCAATTTAGCTGTTTCAATAGCTGCCGGGATATTTCCCGCCAACCATTGACTGTAAACCTTTTCAGCAGCTATTTCAAGTTTATATTTGTCTGGAATTTCTTCCATACCTTCTATAAACTGATCAATAAATTTTGCACTTTCCGTAAAGGAAGCTCTATACCTCAGAATTCTGGCCTTGTGGATTGCAGTTCTGACCAGCCTATCCTTGTCACCAATCTCCTTAAATAAATTAAAGGGTTGATCAATCCACTCCCCTGCCTCACCGAAGCTTCCGCTATATGACAGAAGTTCTACTTTTAGCATAATTAGTACTGGACTTTTCAAAAGATCCCTTTCCTCCAAGGCGGAAAGCCAAGCCTTGACGGTCTTTAATCTCCCTTGTTGAAGCATTTGCTGTCCTGCCTGTTCTATAGATTGTACAAGCATAACATTATCATTGGCTAATCTAAAACATTCTACTGCTTGCTCATTAGAACCACTTTGCATATAGTACTTGCCAGCTTTAGCATAGGCTTCTTTTTTTTTACTATCAAGTAAACTAATTAAAAACTCTTTAAAAACATCATGATACCTATATGAAATCATATCCCCCGAACCTGTAGCTGTAATAAATAGGTTTTTTTTGGCAATATAGATTAACTTCTTCGAAGAGTCTTGTATATCAAGCATATAATTACAAGCCTTTGGCACCATGTTTTCAAGTACAGAGGTGTACCGTAAAAATTTTTGAATATCCGGTGGAAGACCCGTATATAGTTCATAGAAGATATTATCAAATATTTCATTCTTGACCTTTGAAAATGCAGCATCCATTGATCCGTCCATTGAATCCCCGAATGCCAGTTTAAAGAGCTTTAAACCCAAAGCCCATCCGCAAAGTTTATTGTGAACCGATTTGATATATTCTTCATTAAAGCAACATTTAGCTGTTACTTTAAATAGTATTGTGGCCTCTGTCTGGGTGAATTCAAGATCACTCTGATTTATTTCTACGATACTTCCACTTGACTTGAGTTTTAATAGGTGAAATTTTGGTTGATACCTACAGGAAATTACAACATGGACTGTGCTGGGAATGTAGTTTAAAAAGTATTCTGTAAATTGCAAAATTTCCGGCTCTTTTACTAAATGCATATCGTCAAAAACAATAATCAGTCCATTTTTTACCTTGTTCTCTAACTCATTAATTATAGATACCATTAGTCTATAATATTTTTTATCGGCATTTATATCTTCCGGGTCAAATTCGGGTAAAATAACTTGAAAATCAGGTACAGCTGACATGAGACCTTTTACTAGATATTCAAAAAACTTTACAGGATCGTTGTCAAAGGAATCAAGCTGATACCATACAAAAGGCACTTCCATACGATCCACGAATTGCTTGATAAATACTGTCTTGCCATATCCGGCAGGAGCAACAACAATGGTTGCTTTCCTCTCTCTAAAATTCGCCATTTTTAATAACAGCCTGCTTCTATCTATAATTTCCTTACCTAAATAAGGCAATCTAAGTTTAGCCATAATTAGGCTACTGTTAGTCAATTAATCACCCCTTTAAATACGGATGCTAATTTCATTTAAATCAAAATCCGATTATGTATTTTTTAACAAAATATCACACCAGCCTATGTGGGTCAATACTTATAACACCTAAGTTTTAACCTTGAACACATTACTGATCACAATATGTGAATCTCTTAACCAAATTATCATTAATAATAAGCAATTCTCTCTTTGGGTAATGGTAAAATCCAAATTTAATTTATCTTAGGGAATATCATCAACTTTTTGTCATGATTGGAATAGCAAAAAGGGACTGTTGCACAATGAATCCAATGATTAGTGCTACAGTCCCTTTAAAATTACTCTGGCGAGGCCTACTCTCCCTGGAGCGCTTAACTACTTTGTTCGGGATGGGAACAGGTGTACCCCCTCCGGTATCGTCACCAGAAACTTATGCTGTTGGGTAGTTCTTCAGGTCGGACATTATATTCCAAATCTAGTTGTCTTGATTGCCATTCAATGTCATCTCGAATTAACTTATCATCTAATAATATTTGATAAACTTTGGCAACCCGTCTCACAAACTCTGGATCTAAAATATTAATGTCATTGTTTTGGGCCAATGGACATATTCTACTGCCTAGTTCAATATCAAATCTTAAGGTAAGCTTTCCATCTTCTGTGAGATAGGGCATTAGTGGAAAGACTCGACATGCCAAAGGTCTGCGTTCTCGTAAACAATACCCTTTACAACGAAGAAATTTAATATTACCGAACCAAGTAGGACAAAATTCATATACCTCAGTACTATGCTCTTCCCATTCTAGCCAATCTTCCTCACCTGTGAACATCACATCTTCACCAGGCAGAAGATACATACCTACTCCCTTGTCCCATTCAGTACAACACACTGCATTACAAAGATCCCCACAGTTTTGTTTTAAGGGTGTAATTTCATCTAATAACTTATATATTTTTACCCAATCTATCATTGAATCACCTTGAGTATTATAATAATTTATTTATGATTAAGTCAACAAAACACACTAAATTATAATAGTAATATTTTGGGGCTATTGGGGCTGTACTATAGATAAAAAAATAAACTGCAGCTAACACTGCAGTTATAGTAAACTTACTTTTCATATTCTTTGAATTTGATCATCGGGCACTTCTTACATGCATCCACACCAGGATAATGCTGACCACCCGGCCCTAGCATAGAAGATCCGCTATATTTGGCTGTTCGGTCTATTAATTGTTTAGTTAGAGCTGCAATTTGTGTGCCGGGTATAAATATATTGACTTCACCCTTTTCTGTTTTACCAGAAGTAAAGCTACCTGCACACATTGTCTTCATTTCAATAGTTTGTTTTAGATAACAGCCTACTGTTCCTCCACATACTGCGGAATTAATGGTATGCGAAAAATTAAGTGATGGCATTTTAGTTGCACCAATGTAGTCATTTAAAATGTGATAGGCCTGAAATACATTTGTAATCATAAAAATAACATCTGGATTAAAGGTTGCTTTATAAAGAGGGGCAGTTGCAATGCCTTTTAATTCTCCCAGTGGAAGCATAGGTTTAGCATTTAGGCACTCCTTTGCAAGATCCCAGTCATTGGTATACTTGACGTGTCCATCAACCTCTTCATCGGAAGCTTCGCGCATACCAAAAACAGTCTTTGCATTGCCACATAGAAGCTTTTCTTGATCAAATTTAGTAATATAATCATCCATACGTGAAGCTAAAGCTACCTGACAGTAAGTCATTTTGGGACCAGGAACCTTTTCAGCCTTAAATTTTTGATATTCTTCTTGATCAAAGAAAAATTTAATAGCAATTGGATTATAATCCAATTTATAAAGGTCTTGCAAAGCCTTGTGCATATCGACATAAGTTAATTCATTTTTATTGGCTAATTCACCTATATCTATAAGTATCATATTCACTACCTCCGGACCATTATTTTTATGGGGTTGCCCTATAGGGCAACCCCCAGGTGTATTTTAGCAAAATCAAATCTTAATTCCGAATGCAATTAATAGGTACTTCAGACCAACATATAGAAGTACAAAGGACAGGAAGTATTTAAGCTTACGAGCATTGATAAACTTAGAAAGCTGAGCAGCTATAATAGTACCAATGGCAACACCTATTAATTCAAAAGCCAGGAAAGTTAAATCTAGTTTACTGCCCATAGAAAGGTAGTTAAGAATACTGGTAGAAGAAGAAACTAGAATGGATAATACAGAGGTACCAGCCACAATATACATTGGGAAGCCCATAACACTGGTCATAAAGGGCACTAACAGGAAGCCGCCGCCTACACCAAGGGATGCAGATATGATTGCTACTACAATACCAGTTATAAAAGGTACTAAAGCATTGTACTTAAACTCTTGACCGGCAAAGGTAAAAGTGTTTTGCATTCCAACTTGTTGGAAATTTACTCCAATTTGTTTAATTTCATTTATTTTGCCAGATGCCTTTAATTCTTTCACTTTTTCAGCAAAAGCCTTATTAGCTTGTTTTACTTTTTTCTGGCTGTCGATAAACTTCTGGCTGCATTCATAGAATAAACGAAGGGAAATTGCTAGGGTAAAGAAACCAAAGTAGGGTTGGAAGTGTTTCATTTCTTTCAAAAAGTCAGAGGAAAAATAGGATCCGATTAAAGCACCGATTATACCGCCTAGTCCCAACACAATCGCTGTAGGAACAACTATTCGTTTTTCACGTAAATACAATGGAGTTCCCACAACGGGACTGACCAAAGTCAGTACTTGGTTCATGGGCTTTACCATATTAGCTTCTTTTAATCCAAAAATACTCATATGACCAACACCAGCTAGAATACCGCCGGCAGCACCTACAGTTGTAAATACATATCCTACAAAAATACCCCACAAAATTAGTGCAATAGGGCTTGCATCAACACCTGCCATTGGAAAATGCATATTCTATTCCCTCCATTATTAGACTATATTTTTTATGACGAAACAATGGTATTACTCGATTTTGTATTGATAACAGTTTTCACATACCTAAGTACCCAACCACCAATATAGTAAGTAAAATATGCTACGAAATATAATGCAAAAATATTGACCTGCCAGTTAATCAGTGGTATTTTAATTGTTGGTATAATTAAGCTAACTAACCAGATTAATAAAATATGTGGTACAATGCGATAAATAGAATCAACTACAATAGCTGTTAGATAATCAAAAAACACTTCCCTCATTTCGGCTTGAAGGGATTTGTAAGCTGAGGCGTCCCCTATCTTAGCAGCAATATTGGACAACTCATCAAGCTCTTGATAATGATCTTTGAGATTTTGGATTTTATTACCATGGGGGTCTTTTAAAAATTTGATAACATTGGAAAATAAATTCATGACAATCCCCCTTCGTTTTGAAGATACTTTAACCCTTTAATTTTCCCTCCTTCCATTATATTGTCTTTGCTTGTTATTAATTTATCAAACTATGGCGTTATTTCATGTCACTCTTATGACAATTTGACCGTCATATTAATTACCTTATTTTTGTCCACTGCATTACTTTATATTTGCATTCCAGCGGACATTTTGTTTTCGTGTCTTTTGTACATCCTTTTATTACTTTCCCCATTACACTCTATAAATTAGTATAAAGAAGGTTGGTAATATATTACCAACCTTCTTTATACAATCCACTTGTTAAGTTTCTCAGAGTCTATTATATACATCTCTCTGCCTTCAATAGCAATGCTTTTTTCCTGTTTAAATGTATTCAACAAAGATGTAACCGTCTGTCTGGATGTTCCAATCATACATGCAATTTCTTCATGGGTAAGCCTTAAATCTATTTTCGTTCCTATTTCCGTTTCAACACCTGCTCTTTCAGACATTTTCAAAAGGAGCATTGCTAGTCTTCCAGGTACTTGCCAGCAAACCATCTCATGAATTATTGCCTCTGCTTCCCTCATACGAACTCCTAATGTTTTGGCAACCTTTATAGCTATTACAGGATGTTGCTCCAATAACTCCTCAAAACGATTTTTTCTTACAACCACTAAAGTAGCATCATTTATGGCACCTGCAAAACATGTTCTTTCACCATGATACAATGTTTCAGCTAATCCCATTAATTCACCAGGGCTTCTCATACTACCAACTGTAACCCGACGTCCATCTGCAGTTATCCTATATATTTTAACAAAGCCCTCTTCAATCAAATAAATACGATCCGCGGTATCACCAGCTGCAAATATTATTTGACCCTTCGGATAGTTAACAACTGTTCCATACTCTCTGATTAAATTCTTTTCTTCCTCTTCTAAGGCCAAAGGCTCGTAATTGATGTTCTCCATACTGTCATCCCTCCCCCGCGTAAGAAACTAATTAATATAACCTGTTTGTCAGACAGATATCATTTTATCCTTTATTTTTAACATGTTCAAGGAATTTAATGATTAATTAATATTTTCACTATTACCTTATAGTTTTATTTAATATTTCCTAACAAAGAATCTTTACCCTCACTAATTCAAAGCGTCAACAACTATATTATGCTGGGTTATGAATAAATAAAATGTTAATTTATCATCACATTATATCAATTCAAAATTTAGTTAATCAATTCTCTGGCATCAAAAACAAGGAAACCCTACAGTTCATTTACAACTGTAGGGTAAAATGGTGGAGACAAGCGGGATCGAACCGCTGACCCCCTGCTTGCAAGGCAGGTGCTCTCCCAGCTGAGCTATGCCCCCACGTTTTGAAATGTGAGAGTTTGGGAAATTAAGGTGAGGTTCTAACTTCAACCTTACTTCTCATTTTGGTGGGACTAGGTGGACTCGAACCACCGACCTCACGCTTATCAGGCGTGCGCTCTAACCGGCTGAGCTATAGTCCCGTAAACTTTTGGGTATTGC